>CAJYGB010000013.1 GCA_913774355.1 uncultured Chryseobacterium sp.
TTCGTTCTTTGCTTAGCTCAACAGCTTTGGTTTTAAAAGCAGGATCGTAGATTTTTCGCTCACGTTTCATAGGTTAAAATTAAGGTTTTATGCTTAACTTTAACTGGAAGCTAAATTAGTACATCCACTATTTTGGTTTTAAAAAATAATATGCTTTCTTTTAGTAGAATTTATAGTTTTCTTATAGGATATTATAATACTTTATTCATAACTAATGATAGTGAAATGGTATTGTATCATCAATTTAACTATGATGAAACAAAGAGTGAAATAGGCATTTATCTTTCTGAAGAAGAAAAAGTGATTAGTCACTTTGATGCGCCGGAACCCATAGATCGTGTTAATTTTTATACTAATTTAATAGACACTTATAACACAGGAGCATACAGTAACATAAAAGGTTGTCTGATAGCAGATAAAATTGTGTTGTGTTATCAGCATATGCTGTATGTATTTGATTACGAAGGTAAGGTACTAAGAACAAGGCCAGCTAAAGAGAACAGCAGATATTGGGGATTGGAAAAACTAAACGAAAACCAAGTCCTTATAGCTGAACTAGATCCCGATGATCCAGAGAAAATGTTTGTTTTTGAATATGATATATTGTAAAAATAAAACATTGCCAGCGGAAATGTAGATGTAGTAGCCAAAGCGATTGAAAATGCCTTGGGAAGAGCTGTTCCTGTGCTGATTGGCTTTTTAGCTGCATTGCTGAATCTTGGTGAACTGACGGATAAGTTTTTGGGAGTAATCCGGAAAATCAGGCAGCGTATTGAGAATGCCATTGTGAAGTTCTGGAATTTTGTGAAGGGAAGGCGAAAGGATTGCTTGGGAAGATTACAGTGGCCGGTTTATAGAACTTTGGGGAAAATTTAACTTCAATGTTTATTGATGACAGTAAAATAAAATACTATGAGAATATGGAGCTGATCTATACCATAAAAATAATTATTGAATTTCTGTTAATAAATTATTAGAAATGCCAAAGAATGAATCAGTAAGACATTTATTTCCTCTTAAAAAATAACCCTTTGAAAAAATTATAAAAGGCTATCTCAGATAATTAGATGGCTTTTTTAATTTAGGACTAGAAAAATTAACATACTTAAAAAAAACTGGAGTTATAGTCCGGGTTTCTTTGTTCAGGTAAACATACAATCAGGCTTTTTACAATTTTGATATTTTTCATTACAGGACACAGTAAATATTCTGTTGGGCAAAAATCTAGCTACGCATCCGGACAGGTTTCCATAAGCTGCTGCAACTACTGAATGCAGCAGGCAAAAAGCTTGGGTAAGAACGGAAAAAAGATGAATTTTGAACGCTGAAATTAAGTGTTTAGTCATCTGATTATGAAACCGTAAGAATTGCTGAAGCTACTGAAAAAATTTTGGAAACTTTTACAGAATTCGAGTAAATGATTTAAAACTATTGCGTGCGCAGAAAAAGGGTTTCAGAATAAGCATGCGTAAACATAAAGATTTAAAATATAAAGGTATATGGAAAACAACAAATTATCAACAAGAGAGGAGCTGAAAACCTATTTTGAAACAGACAAACATCCTACGCAGGGCCAGTTTGGGGAGCTGATAGATTCCTATTGGCATAAACAGGATAATATTCCAAGAGAAAAAATCGAAGATCTGGAAGGCTTATCATTAAAATATGATCTGAAATGGTCTCCCACCGACCGTAAACTTTCATTGTCAGACTCCAAAGGTAAGCTGGTTTCGGAGATTTCCTTACAGACGTTAGATGATGAAGGTACGGATTTGAGGTACAACACGGAAACCGCTTCATTAGAACTTTTTAATGTCGATAATAAGCTGCTGGACAGTATTCCGGTAGCAGACTTCGTGAAAAATGTGGGTGTACAGTTATCACTGAATGCTAATAGCTTACAGTTAAAGGACAGCCGGGGTAGCGTACTATCGGGTATTGCCTTTACCGTGTCCAACATTGGCGGTCTGCAGGCATTGCTGGATAATAAAGT
Source organism: uncultured Chryseobacterium sp. (assembly GCA_913774355.1). Taxonomy (GTDB): domain Bacteria; phylum Bacteroidota; class Bacteroidia; order Flavobacteriales; family Weeksellaceae; genus Chryseobacterium. Next base: position 1,994 of record CAJYGB010000013.1, read on the forward strand.
GGATAAAACAGTAACCCTCAATACGGCTTATCCCCTGCAGGGCGGAGGCAATTTGCAGTCTGATAAATCATTGAGTATTTTACAGGCCAATACAAATACCTCCGGATATCTCAGCAATACAGACTGGAATACATTTAACAACAAGTTTGATAAACCCGCCCTCACAGCCAACTATCTTGGAAGATGGAGCGGCTCCGCATTTACCAACAGCATCCTTCAGGATAACGGTACAAGCTTGGGAATTGGAAGCAATAATTACAGCAATATTGTATGGTCTGTAGATTCTACCAGTAAAGCAGCTCTTATTGCACCGAGAATGACCCAGGCACAGCGACTTTCTATCATATTGGGGACGGCACAGACCGGTGCGATGGTCTATCAGACGGACGGTTCTGCGGGATATTATTTATGGAACGGAAGTTCATGGCAGTCTTTAGGCGGAGCCAATATCGCTACGGCAGACTTAACGAATATCCAGGCAAGGGCTTTTACCCAGAATGCGAATTTTACCTGGGATACCTCTGGAAACCCCTATTATTTAAAAGGTTTAAAGGATACAGGAAGCGATTTTACCAATTATCCTAAAGTACTCAGGGTAGATCCCAACACAAAACAGGTCGTAGAAGGGGATGCTTTAGTAGTCTCAATCCCGGATACCTTACCGAATCCCGCTACCCCTACGTCACAAACCTTAAATATCGTTCACACTTACACAAACAGTCCGACGGCATTGGATACCAATGTGGAGGATTTAAACAGATTTATTATGAATATTGGAAATTTAGAATTTACGAGTTTAACCGTAAAAGATTGGAATTTAGTAAATGCATCTAAAAATACGGCAGCTACCTTAACGGCCGGTGGAGGAGTATCTTTAAAATGTAGCGATGTTACTGCTTTTGATAATGGAGAAGTTATGGCTTGCGCCTATCCCAATTTAGTACTTCCGGGAAATAAAAATTGGGTATTTATAATTGGAGGATCAGTCGGAGCGGATGTTTCTTATCAGAATGTAGGTGCAATAGGTATTACTGAAAGCTCTGCTAAATCCAATGTAGGAGTTTTAAATGGCTTTATGTCTTCCTATTCAAGTGGGTGGGGCTACAACAGTGTTAATTTTATTCCTTTATATATGGATTCTACTCCGGGAAATCAAAGAATTAATACATCTGCATCTGCTCAATGTATTTTTACAAAGGTAGGAAGTATATTAAATATTACCGTAAGGGCAGGAAATGAATGTAAGACATTCAATACAGATGTAACAGGAGTAAACTCATTCAAACCTTTATGTTCGCTGATTAGAAGTCTTTACAACAATAACCATAATAATTGTATAACAGATTTCGGAAAATATTGGATTGAGCCTTAAAACATACTATTAAAATTGTAAAAATTAAAACAAAAATATAACCTCTATGGAAAACAACAAATTACCCACACGGGAGGAACTGAAAACCTATTTCGAAACCGATAAAGTCCCTACCCAGAATCAGTTTGCGGCAGTTATCGATGCCTTAAAACATAAAGACGATATCCCGACCAATAGAGAAGTCGCAATTCTAGCCAACAGCTTGGCATCAATCAATAATACATACATTAATTATAATGGATATAATCTCGATAGAAAATTCTTGATTTCATTAGGATCAAAAGGTGAAAAGGAAGAAATAGTTAATGTAGAAAATTATAATGGATCTCAACAAAAAAAATATTTTTTAGGCAGTGCTCCGTATACGGTTAAAGTCATAGATTTTCCAAATGACGGATTGGCAGAAGGAGAATACTATTATCTGACTTTTGCTGTTGACCAGAAGACCGTCGTGAATAAGTTATTTGGAAACAATCTTCCGGTAATTCCTGCTGATTTTGAGTTGGCAAACTCTGATGCCAAATGGTTTTCTCTTCAGATAAACCGACAATATATAGGACGAACGATAAATATTATAAAAACAAATATTAAGTTTATTAATAATACCGGGGAAAATATTCAATATAAGGCCGACGGAAGTTATATTTTTTACCAATACACAGCAAAAGATTTGGATGTTAATCTTTATGATGTATGGGATTATTTAAACTTTTATTATAAGGCAGACCTTAGAAAAAGTAATAAAAATGTACAGTGTAGCATTTATAATGCGGAAAATAATAGTCTTTTAACGACCAGTTATATGTACGCCGGACAGAATAGTGAAACTTGGGGTAACCAAACGTATGGAATAAGAAATTTAAGAATCGAATGTAATTATTTTTAAAAAGAAGAACAATGCAACTAAAAATATTTGAATTGAATCAACATCTCAGGACGCTTACTCCTCTTGAAGTAATGGCGACCGATATCACCATTCTCAACGGAATCGTAAAAGGCGAACCCGTTTATAAAAAAGGGAAGAAAATAAGTGCAGGCTATTTTCTGGATAAAAAACAGACCATACTTGCTATCGAGAAAACCTTTTCTGATGAATTGGATGAAAATGGTTATTTAACCGGCTCGAACATACTTATCAAATGGTTTGATGTCCATGGAAATCCCGTATTGACCAAGCCCGTTTTTGTGCCGTTCTCCATTGCAGAAAGTGCCGAAATGATCACCAAAAGACGGAAACGGGTAATTAATTATCTGCAGGAAGCAGGTATAAGGTTCGGCGTAAAGCAGTACATCGATTTTCTCTTCAATTACTATTCTGGCTATCAGAAATCAGGAGTGATCAAAAATCTTGTCAACAGCTTTATTGAAAACGGTTCAGCCGAACTGCAGCAGGCAGTGATCAGTGAAGACAATCCGGAAGTATTGCAGATCCTTAATCATACATTACCGAATGGAGAAACCATGAAAGATTCGCTTCTTTACCAGATTACATAAAAATAAGCAAAACAATGGCCTCAGAACAATTACAAAAACTCTTTACCCATCTGGAAGATGTCATTATATGGCGTATAGGTAACCCTTCGGAAGATTTTACCGGAATGCCTGCATTCAGCATCAGCTATTACGAAGGTTTTCCTTTGGGAAATTACATTTCAGAAAAAAAACTTACCCATCAGGAAGTCATCATTCTCCTCGCTGCTTTGTTGCCACGGCTGGATCCGTCGTTATTAAAACGTATTTATAAGGAATATTCCGACAGTCCGCTGTTTGATTTCTGTTCCCTCAATGATAACGGAAGGCTTTTTTACCCGACCATTCAGGCAGTTCAGTATATTTTAGGTGGTGAAAGCATATCGGAGCGTTTAAAAGCACTGGACTATTTCAATCCGGATTCCACATTGATCAAACGGGAAGTGGTTGTTTTTTCAGGCTCAGGCCACGAATACCTCCCAACCAACAGCCTCATCAGCGTTCATCAGGAATTTTTCAACACTGTCATTTTAGGATGGGAGCTGCTGCCGAAGATGAGTGGCGACTTTCCGGCAGAACAGCTGCATACCGGCCGTTCCTGGAATGATCTCATATTGCCTCAGGATACTTTGGAAGAACTTCAGGCTATCGAATCCTGGTATACGAGCAGCCGGATCCTTATGGAAGATTGGGATATGCAGAAAAAACTTAAGCCAGGCTTCCGGGTATTGTTTTATGGAGATCCCGGCACCGGAAAAACCCTTGCAGCCAGTCTTTTAGGGAAATATACCGGGCGTCCGGTATTCAGGGTCGATGTTTCGATGCTGGTTTCCAAGTATATCGGTGAAACGGAAAAGCAACTTTCTAAATTATTCGATAAAGCTGAAAATAAAAACTGGATCCTCTTCTTTGATGAGGCAGATGCTATCTTTGGGAAACGTACCAATGTACGGGATGCTCATGATAAATATGCCAATCAGGAGGTATCTTATTTGCTGCAGCGGATCGAAACTTTTTCCGGACTGATTATTCTCGCCTCCAACTTTAAAAACAATATGGACCAGGCCTTCAGCAGGCGCTTTCACAGTTGTATCAAATTCAGCAATCCGAAACATGAGGAGCGGCTGCGTATCTGGCAGCAGAATCTGCCTGTGCAGTTGCATCTGGAAGATATCAATCTGGAACAGATCGCTAAAAGATACGAACTTACCGGTTCAAACATTATGAATGTAATACAGGATGTCAGCTTAAAAGCCATCTCATCTGAAAAACAGGATTACAAAGTTAATATCGACATGTTGCTCGAAAGCATCAAAAAAGAGTATATAAAAGAAGACAAAATATTGACATAAATTCAATATTCCCTGATACCCAATCATTAACCAATACCAGACTTTAACAGCATCATTTCAATGCTGTTTTTTTATGGAATATTGAGAAAAACAATATTATTGAATTTATTCTCCGGATTAGTGAAATGAAAGTAAAGATTCAAGAGATAATAAAGGTTTTAAAGAATTTCCTTTAACTGAATAACAAATAATATCATTTCATATTAAAGATTACCACTACTGTTGACAAAAAAACTTCCGGCATCCGGCTTTCCTTTTCCAGTCTCTCAATCAGCAGATCAACAGTAATCTGTACTCTCCGTCATTTTCAACCGGAGCCCTGTGAACACACGGTAAAACCTGCTGCTGCGGATGATCTACCGCCAGCCGCCAAAGATGGCCGGTTCCCAGGTTGGTAGGTTGAGCGCCGGGGTTCGGTTGATAATGAAGGTCGAAAAAGCATTCCTTTAGAAAATCTTCAAACTCGCTTTCCGGACCGTCGTGCAGCTCTTTCAGCTTTTCGCGGATCTCCGGAATCAGGATTTTCTGCGTTACCTTCGCATTCGGAATAATATCACTGGACGCGCCGTCATACGTGCATAAAAACGTATCGGTTCCGATGGACGAACGGTCTACGTGATAAGAATATACATCAGTAGAAAAAAAATCTAGTTCTTCATCCCGTTCATAACACTTTAACAGATTAAGAGTGGGCAGAGCTCCAAAATCCGTCAACAGCTGAAGGTCGCTCAGAATAATTTCCCTCGCAGTATTGCCTTGTTCTGAAAGCGACAATGCCAGAAGATCATTGATGGAAACTTCAGTGATGTTCTCTTTTAACGGAAGCTTGGATACAATTTCCTTAAAATCACCTTCAAGATCCCTTTGCCAGCAAAGCGCATTCACCCTTCCCTGGAATTCCGTACCCACCAGTTCGGAAAATCCGGAAACCACACCCACCTGCGAATTATCGGAAAATAAATTTTCGGAAAATGACTTCATGATTCAAAATTATCCGCAAAGATAATAAACAACAGGTGGTTATCCATCATTTAAAATAACAGCATCATCACCATCGTAATCAACAGGATAAATCTATGAATTAAAAACACCCCATCAAGCTCCAAAGGGACGACTTACCATAGAATCGGATGCAATCTGATGAATTCACATGAGATTATAAAACGTAAGAATACAAGCGCCAACGAGGCAACTTACCATAGAATCGGGCATAGCCCGATACATCAGACACAAAAAGGTTGAGAGATAAATTGAAAAGAGAACAGGCAAAACCCAGAAAAACCATAACAAAAAACACAATAAACCGGGCCCGTCATCCTTCAATGAAAATCCGCATCTTTTACCACAGCTATGATTTCAGTCATAAAAATCGTACATTTACGTCTGTGGTATTAAGATTGATGATAAAATACCATCCGAAATCCTAAAAAATATGAAAGCCGGCATTCTCGAACATAATCCTGTAAAGAAAATAGAAATCGTCAGGGCAAAAGACCATCAAAGCTTTTCCTGTACGGATGAGGTTTCGGTGGAGGAACCGTTGGAAATCCGGGTTTCTTATTTGGAGGATGGACAGAAACTAAAGAAAAATATATCCGTGACGATGCGTACGCCGGGAAATGATGCCGAGCTGGCAGCAGGATTCTTATTCACGGAAGGAATCATTTCAGAGCAAAGTCAAATAAAACAGATATACTATCAGAAGGAAGTCTGTTCCCGGAACAGTGGAAATATCATCACAGTTGAACTTGCCGAAGGTTATATTCCTCAGCTGATGAATGCTGGCCGTAATTTTTACACTACCTCCAGCTGTGGCGTATGCGGAAAAGGTTCCATTGAATCGATAAAAACCGTGAGCACTTTTCGGAATGATGAAAGACCACCACAAAGTATTTCCGTGGAGACAATTTATCAGTTAGCGGAAAAACTGCGGACTTTTCAGAATAATTTCAGCGCGACCGGCGGCATCCATGCTTCCGGGCTTTTTGATGGGAAAGGTAATCTTTTGGCTTTACGGGAAGACGTAGGCAGGCACAATGCTCTGGATAAACTGATAGGAAATACCCTGCTTTCAGGACAGCTGCCACTGCGGGAACATATTTTGGTTCTGAGCGGCAGAGCCAGCTTTGAGCTGATCCAAAAGGCGGCCATGGCGGGAATTGATGTGGTAGCTGCGATTGGGGCACCTTCAAGCTTAGCCGTAGATTTGGCAAAAGAATTTGATATAACGCTATTAGGATTTCTCCGGGACAACCGGTTTAATATCTACCATACAAGCAGTCAAATTCAAATTTTAATGCAATAAATTAAATGTAAGATATCACTTTCATATTTAAGAAAAGGAATAAAATAATGATAAAAGCATTTAAAATATTATACATCAAATGTCCGCTTCTCCAAATCAGTTTGCTTCCCTCTTTGCTAGCTATAACATATAACCATTTAAATAAGTCTTTGCGTCAATGAAAAGCAGCAGTAACAAAGCCGGAGTTTAAAATTAAAGTGAACTTGCCTTAGAAAATATAAAATTGAATTAAATCAATGAAAATCAGAATAAAAGACAACAGCATACGCTTTCGCCTCACCCAATCCGAAGTAGCGGAACTTGGCAAAACAGGAATCATCTCCGGACAAACTGAATTCCCAGGTCAAACATTTACCTATGCCATCGAAAGAACAGAAGACGGTCCTCTCTCGGCAGCATTTGCTGAAAATAGAATGGTCCTTATGATGCCGGCAGCTATGGTCAGCGAGTGGGTTTCAACCGGCCGGGTAGGATTCGACGGGCAGTCCGGAAAAATTAAAATACTGGTCGAAAAAGACTTTGTATGCCTGGACAACACCCTGGAAGACCAAAGTGACAATTACCCCAATCCCAACGCCAAATGCTGATATTACCTTCAATCACAACCATATGGAGAATAAACGAATCAATACCAATACAGATCTCAAAAACGGAAAATCACCCATAGCGGAAACTCCCTTTACCTTGAGGAACCTGAAACTGAGATCGCCCGAAAAATGGGCGGCGGGCGTTCCGGCGGTCATGCATTCCATAGAACAGCTGGTGCGTGATGCGTCGGTCCTGAGGGGTGGAAGAGCATTATTCAGCATGAACCAGTTTGACGGTTTCGACTGTCCGAGCTGTGCCTGGCCGGATCCCGATGACGACCGTTCCAGAATTGCCGAATATTGCGAAAACGGAGCCAAAGCCCTTGCGGAGGAAGCCACTTCCAAAAAGATCGCTGCGGATTTCTTCAGGAAAAATTCGGTATACGATTTGTCGAAAATGACAGATTACCAGATCAGCCAGTTAGGAAGGATTACCGAACCGATTTACCTTCCGAAAGGCGGAACCCATTATCAGCCGATCAGTTGGGATGATGCTTTCACTAAAATTGCTGAAAAGCTCAACGGGCTGCATTCCCCGGATGAAGCCATGTTTTACACTTCCGGACGCACCAGCAATGAGGCTACCTGGGTGTACCAGCTCTTCGGGCGGGAATTTGGGACCAATAATTTCCCCGACTGTTCAAATATGTGCCATGAAACTTCCGGTTACGCATTGACCCGCTGTATCGGATTCGGAAAAGGCTCGGTAAAGCTGGAAGATTTTTATGAGTCCGATCTCATCATCATCATGGGCCAGAATCCCGGGACCAATTCCCCGAGAATGCTTTCTGCATTAACGAAAGGAAAGAAAAACGGCGCAAAGATCATGGCCGTTAATCCGCTTCCGGAAGCCGGACTTATGGGATTCAGGGACCCTCAGAAGCCTCTGGCACTCATCAGCAAACCTTTTGAACTGTCCGATCTTTATCTGCCGGTTAAAATCAACGGCGATATGGCCTTATTAAAGGCTTTGCAGCTCCTGCTTCTGGAAGAGGAAGAAAAAAATCCTGGGAAAGTTCTTGATTATAATTTCATTGCCGAAAAAACAGCCGGCTTTGAAGCTTTAACGGAAGAACTGAAACGGTATGACCTCCAATTCCTGGCGGAAGAATCTGGAATCCCGGTTGAACAACTAAAAGAAGCCGCACAGATGATCGCCACTAAGAAACGGATTATCATCTGCTGGGGAATGGGCATTACGCAGCAGCACAATGGCGTCGATATGATCTACAATATCGTCAACCTTTTGCTGATGAAAGGAAGCATCGGAATCAAAGGCGGCGGTGTGTGTCCGGTCCGCGGACACAGCAACGTGCAGGGAAATAGGACCTTACTGATAAATCATAAGCCCACCGACGAACAATTGGATGCCCTGGAAAAATTTTACGGATTCAAACCGCCGAGAGAAGGAGGGTATGATGTCGTAAAAGCCATTAAAGCCATGCATGACGGGAAGATAAAATTCATGTTCTGCATGGGTGGAAACCTGCTTTCGGCTGCTCCGGATACAACGTATACTGCAGAAGCGATGCGAAAGCTTGAAATGTCGGTCATGGTTTCCATAAAGCTGAACCGCGGTCACCTTATCCATGGAGAAGAAGCCCTTATTTTACCGGTGATTTCGCGGAGTGAAAAAGATATTGTCAATGGGGAATTGCAGCACATCAGCACGGAAAATTCCATGGGCGTGGTAGAGTGGTCCAGGGGAGTATTGGGACCGATCTCAGAACACCTGATCAATGAAACCCATGTCGTATGCAGAATGGCAAAAGCCGTCCTGGGTGATCGTTCCGTTATCGATTGGAATCGCTTCATGAACAGCTATGATGCGATCCGAGACGATGTCTCCCAATGCATTCCCGGATTTGAAAATTATAACAAAAGGGTAGTCCAAAAAGGAGGGTTTTACCTTCCAAATGGACCCCGTGACGGAAAATTCAGCAGTGAACATGTTCCGGGAAAGGCAGCATTTAACGTTACTCCGGTTCCCGACAATTCCCTGGCGGATGACGAGTACCTGATGGCCACCACCCGTACCCACGACCAGTTCAATACCGTGGTCTACGGACTGGACGACCGTTACCGTGGGATTTTCAATGAAAGAAGGATCGTCATGATGAACGAAAAAGATATCGAAAAAGCAGGACTCAAAGAAGGGGATAAGGTAGACCTGTTCAATTACGACGACGGTATCGAACGGATTGCGCCTTTGTTTATCGTAGTTACATATAAAATTCCGCAGAAAAGCACCATGACCTATTTTCCGGAAACAAACGTTTTGGTCTCCATTAATAACGTTGTCGATGGGGCCAACATGCCTGCCTCAAAATATGTCCGCATCAAAATCAAAAAGCACAACCCTGACATTTACCGGAAAGTCGACGATCATATCATCGCCGCTACCGGAACCAACCCGGGATAAAATATTCTTCAATGCACGGATAATTTCGTGCATTGAGTTTTGTAAATAAATTAGAAAAATCCTTCGATAGCAAAAGCAGCTGAGCAGCGTGAAATAAAACGTCTGCTTCATCAATCAGCTTGCTGATTCCTTCTTTGCTCCCTAAAAACTATCCACAGAGAAGCAAAATCTTTGCGTTAAAAAAATCTGCATAATCTGCATAATCTACATGCGCTATCCTGCCTTTTAAAGGGAACATATCTGGATTTGAAATAAAAGATTTTAAAACAATAAAGCCATATTCCGTAGGATTAAAATCTGTGTAGGATAAATTTAAATCATCGAAAAAGCACGCCATAGGTGTGCTATCTGATTTTCAACATAAATGATGCAGAATCTATTTAAAGAAGATAGAACTCCTTTGGAATTCTACTGCAATTCTGATTATTGTAAGCTACACAGACATTAAACACGATTCTAAATTAATAATCAAAAAAATAAGCGTTTTCTTCATCAAATCAGCTTGCTGATTCCTTCTTTGCTCCCTTAAAAATATCCACATAGAGAATAAAATCTTTGCGTTAAAAGAAATCTGCGTAATCTGCAAAATCTGTGTGTGATAACACTAAATTCACCGGGAATTCTCTATCATCTGCTGAATTTCCACCCTCTCTTCCGGCGTATTCACATTCTTCAAAACATTTGGATCTTCTGGCTTCAACATTAGAATATCATTGTCCATCAAAAATTTCCTTGGCGAAAGGCTCCCGGTTTTAATAAAATCCATCAGCAGCGGAAAACTCTTCGGCTCCCAAATGGCCGCCAACGGCTCCGGACCTCCGTCCGCCGGACTTTCGTAAGTTGTAGCCACCTTCTCAGGATTTCTTTGCTGAACCAGGAAATCCAGTGCCTTTTTATCAAGCAGCGGTAAATCGCAGGCCACCACCATCCACGCTGTATCTCTGTTGAAATCCAGTGCCGATAAAATCCCGCCAAGCGGGCCGAATTCCGTAAATCCATCGGGAAGAGCTAAATAGCTTCCATCTATGTTTTTTAGCTGATCTTGGCGGCAGGAAATAAACACTCCGTCGCAAAATGGAGCCAGCAGGTCGGCCATGGCATATTGCTGTTCTTTTCCGTGCCATTGGATCTTTTCTTTGGCGACCCCCATCCGGGAGCTTTTGCCGCCGGCCAGTACAAGACCGTTGAGTAAAAATGGAGTAGGAGCGTTGGGGAAAATCATTGGATCGGGTTTCATTTACTTTTCTTACATGCACATCCTCCGCCATTATCGTTAAGCATTCACCGTAACGGCATTAACTTTTAATTTTCGGAATTTCATCGGTAAGATTATCAAAGATAAAAAAAAATGGGCATTCCCATCGACTGGTTTGAAGGAACTTAACCGGACAACCGGTAGCACAAATCAGGAGCAGGAAAACTGCGGGCCCCGATAAGTCGTATATACAAATAAGTAGCCCGCTTATCTTCCTCACTTTCATTGGCGCTGCTTTAGAAATCATTTGTTCAATTTTTTAATCCCTATCTTATGGCTTTATTCATTTTCATCATCATACACTGGTATACCTCGCTTTTTTTCCAGTCGGTGTTTCATCACCGCTACGCGGCGCATAACCTCTTTACCATGTCGAAATTCTGGGAACGGGTCTTCTACCTCGGATGCTTTATCACCCAAGGTTCTTCATATATCAGCGCTTATACCTATGGCCTGATGCACCGTTTGCACCACGCCCATACCGATAAACCAGAAGATCCCCATTCGCCCCACAACGATCCGAATCCTTTTCTCATGATGTGGACGACGCGGACCAACTATTTCCACCTCTATATCGGGAAAACCGATGCGCCTGAAAAGTACAAAAAGAACCTTCCGGATTGGGAAAGTTTTGATAACTTCGCCCACAATTACATCACCCGGATTATATGGATTGGCATCTACATCGCCATTTATGCCCTGCTGGCGACGGCGTGGTGGCAGTGGCTGTTCCTGCCGGCAACGGTAATCATGGGATCGCTTCAGGGAATGGCCGTCAACTGGTGGGCCCACAAATTCGGCTACGAAAACTACAGCATGGCCAACACCTCCAAAAACATTCTTCCGGTTGATTTTTTGTTTTGGGGCGAAGCCTACCACAATAACCATCATAAGCATCCCCAGAGACCGAACAATGCGTCCCGCTGGTTCGAGTGGGACATGGGTTTCCAGACCATGCGGATGCTTCATAAGCTGAGGATTATCCGCATTAGGAATACCGCCTGAAACTAAATCAAATAACTTCAATCCAAAAATACCCGCCAATAAAAATTCCCCTCCTTTGGAGGGGTGGCGAAAATTCCAAAGGAATTTTTGACGGGGTGGTTTAAAGCAGAATCCTGTAAACAAAACACTTAGGCTACTTCATTATGGTTGTTGTGTCGACTCTCCGATTTCTGCTAAAAATCTAAAAGCGAATCTTTCCTTGCTGTTCGCATATACGATGTCGGGATTCCTGTGGAATTCGAAGATTCGATGCAGTCAGTGACAGACAGAGTGTTGAATTTCCGTGAACATTTTTAAAAATCTTCGACTTTTAATCTCATGTGTTCTAAAAATATGCGCAAAATTTTAAATCTTTCTTTGTGACTTATGTGTTAAAACAAAGCGCTTTCATTTGTGAAAATCCGTGCAGATCTGTGGAAGATTTTCATCCGCTAAAGTTTAAAAAATCTTTGATTTTAATCTTATGTGTCCTAAAATACACGGGCTTCGACTGCGCTTAGCCACCAGGAAATTAAATCTGATATGACTCATGTACTAAAAATGAGCGCAATCATCCGTGGAAATCCGTGCAGATCTGTGGGAGATTTTCGTCCGCTAAAGTTTTAAAAATCTTTGATTTTTAATCTCATGTGTTCTAAAAATATGCGCAAAATTTTAGATCTTTCTTTGTAACTTATGTGTTAAAATAAAGTGCTTTCATCTGTGAAAATCCATGGTATAAAATCCCACCGAAATCAAAACAAAACACGATCATCTGGACATCTCCCATTTTTAACAGCTTTTAACCTAAGTTTGCACCATTCTTGTAAGATCACACCCATCACCAAAATAGAATATTATGTCAGAAAAAAAATTAGCCGGGATCTGGATGGACAAAGAGAAAGCCATCGTCGTTAAAAACCATGATGCGCAGAATGCCTTTAAGTTTTTCCTGTGCAGCCCGGTAAAAGCCGAGATCCAGCATGGAAACTCCAGCGAAAATGCCGGCAACAACGCCGAACAGACCAATCGCGTCAAATACTTCAAGGAAATCGAGCACCTGCTGATCAACTCCCAGGAAGTATTGATCATCGGGCCGGGAACCGTACAGGAAGAATTCAAGCATTACCTGGAAGAAACCCCACAGTTCAAAAACCTCAAGATCCAACTGGATACCGCCCAGCAGATGAGCGATGAGCAGGTCCTGGAAAAAGTAAAGGAACATTTCAACGCGTAAATTTTATCAACAGTAACAAAATAAAACCTCCGGATGTCTTAGCATGCGGAGGTTTTATATTTAGAATGTTAAGAAATAACATATAATAAAAACACCTGAAAAACTTATGACAAACGGCAGAATTCAAAAGTGAAACTTTCCATAAATATAAACATTCGTGAAAATCTGTACGGATCTGCTGGAGATATTTTTAACCACAAAAGTCACAAAAGATTATTATGCTGTATAATAAAGCTAAATGCCGATTGCTGAATAAGCGTACAAAAGCTTAAAGAATCGAAGATTTTTATATTTTTTCATTGAGCATTGAAAAGAACGGCAACTTTCGGTGGCTGAGGTGACTCGAAGCCACGTCATCATTACTTTATTCCCATAGTCCACTCCTTTTGTCATTTCGAAGAAATCCAGACGCGAATCTTTCCGTACTGTTTGCTAATACGATGTTGGGATTCCATGGGATGACTAATAGAATGTAACGATTTAAAATAAACGCAAACATCTGTGAAAATCTGTGCGAATCTGTGGGAGATGTTTTTAACAACAAAAGTCACAAAAGATATGAAAGTACAAAATAAAGCTGAATCCCTGATGTTGAATAAAGCGCACAAAAACTTTACAAAAACCTTGAAAAGGTTCGCGAATTGAATTCCTCTAATAGAATGAACATAAAATGAGGCAAATCGAAGATTTTTACATTTCTTCATTGAGCATTAAAAAGAACGGCAACTTTCGGTGGCTGAGGCGACTCGAAGCCACGTCATCATTATTTTATTCCATAATAATGCACTCCTTTTGTCATTCCGTAGGAATCCAAACACGAATCTTTCCATACTGTTCGGTAATACAATGCTGAGATTCCTTTCGGGAATGACAAACAGGACGTTAAATTTTAAAATCAAGCACAATCATCTGTGAAAATCTGCGCAAATCTGGGGTTCAAATCAAAACGTAATCACACAAAAGTAAAGCAGCATCACCCACGAAAATCTTTGGTATCCTTTGGAGATTCCAAACAGCAAAAGCTCCGAATGCCTCAACATCCGGAGCTCTTCATTTTATCGGTAGAACAGAACTACTGCGCCCTTTTCCTTTCCTCATCACTGGCCGTCGTACGGCTGCGGGAGGCCGCTACGTTTTTACCCAATCGGTACAGCAGGCTCAGGGTCACGAACCGGCTTTCGCGTTGGTAGAAAAAGCGGCTCTGCTGATCCTGAAAATTGATGCTGACCTGATTGTTGTTCTTATTGAAAACATCGGTAACACTCAGGCTAAGGGTACCGGCTTTTTTCAGGACGTTCATTTTTACGCCGAGGTCTATGAAAGAATTGGCGCGTGCCCGGTAGACCCCCTGGATCCCGGCACTGTTATAGGTACCGTTGATTTCCGCTTTCAGCCCGGAGGCCTTATCCAGGGAAAACGACTGGTTCACCGAGCCTGAAAAAGAAATCATATGATAGTCGTAGCTGCCGGATAAATACGCTGATTTCTCGCGCTGACGGTAACCGTCTGCAATAATGTTTACCTCCCACCACGAAGCCGGCTTCACCTGCGCAGAAAGACGGAGTCCTGCCATCGTACTGAGCCCGAGGTTGGCCTGGGTGCCGTAATACCGTTTCGTCTCATTATCCTGAACATCGATATTCGTAAACACATCGCGGGTGGAAGTATAATAGGCCGTTAGGTTATACTTCTGTTTATAGGTATAGCCGGCTTCCACGCTGCGAACAAAGGCAGGTTGCAAAGCCGGGTTTCCCACATACACACTGTAGGGCGACGAGAAACGTTTGGCAGGATTCAGCCGGTTGTATTCCGGGCGTTGGATGCGGTAGGCGTAATTCAGCTGGAATTCGTGCCGGCCATTAGGCTTGTACTGAAGAAATACCGTTGGGAAGAGCTTAAAATAATTCCTTTCGTTCAGCAGGTTCAGGGTCTGCTGATAGCCGCTGGTACGCGTATATTCACCGCGCAGTCCGCCCTGGAACGTCCAGGAACCCAGGCTTCCCGATACGCTGGCGTAGGCCGAAGCCACATTTTCCCGATAAGTAAAGTGATTCCTGTTCTCTTCCACAGCCGTCAGTACGGAACCGTCACGGTTGAAATAATTGAATATATTGATGCTCCTGGTGCTACTGTATTTGATGCCTGAAGAAACTTCCAGGTTTTTCCCGACTTTAAAATTATAATCGGCTTTTCCCGAAACAATGCTGATGTCCTGCGAGCTCGGTGTGTAAATATGGAAGAAATCGGACGCCTGGCTGCCATCAGGAAGCAATGAAATATTATCTGTGAAAGACCGGTTTGCATTCCGGAAAGGGGAATAATCGAGGTCGATATTCAGACTGCTCCGGGAAGAGTCCAGCTTCAGGTTATAATTCAGATTATAAGCGTACTGGTTGCCGAAAGTGGAACCGTAATTATCCGTATTCAGCAGCGAATCCAGCTTCATCGCCGGGGAAGTGATCCGCGTAATGGTATGTCCTTCCGATCTGCTTTTCCGGTTGCTGCCCGTCATCAGGAATCCCAATACCTGATGGTCGGAAACCTGGTAATCCACACCCACACGGTAGGCATGCGTATCTGAATTGGATCCTGAACGGTTATTCCCGGCCCACAAAGAACTTCCGTAGTTGATGAAAGTATTATGGTCCTGAATGGTCTTGCGGTGCGTAAATCCGTAATTGCCGTAAAGGTTCCACCGGTTTTTCCGGTAATTAAATGTCGTATTGCCCGTATATCCGGTGTAGGTGCCCTGCGTTACCCCGCCGTTCAGGCTTACATTAAATCCCTGCTTCTTTGCTTTTTTAGTAATGATATTGATGACCGAAGCACCCTCCGCATCAAACCTGGCAGGCGGATTGGAGAAAATCTCGATCTGCGCCACCTGGTCGGAAGGCATGCCCTGAAGATAAGCTGCCAGATCATCACCCGAGAGCTGCAGGGGTTTTCCATCCATATAGATCCGTACATTCTTTCGGTTGGCGGAAACCGCATTATTGGAGCTTACCTGTACACCGGGTGCTTTCGTAAGGGCTTCCCAGGCACTTCCGCCCGAAGCGATAATGCTGTTTTCGACATTAAAGCTTACGCGGTCGATCTTCCGTTCAATAAGCGGCTTTTTCCTGGTAACGGTCACTTCCTGGATCAGATGCTCGCTTTTTTTAAGGGTAAGCACCAGATTTTCCTGGGGAAGCTGTACCGTCATTTCCAGCGGCTGATAGCCTGAGAGGGTAGCGGTCACCCTGTAGCTTCCGGCTTCCGGATACCTCACGCTGAAATTCCCGAGATCGGAAAAAGCGGAGGCCACCTGTTTGTTGTCTCTTAATAAAGTGACTGTCACGGCATCCAGGGACTGGCCGTCGGTATCTTTTACCGTGCCTTTCACGACGGTCTGGGAGTGCATTATTCCTGAAATACAGATCAGGAGAAATAAAATCGTATTTTTCATACCGCAAACCTACGCCGGTTCTGTGTTAAGGCCCGTTAAGCAAGGTTAAACAACATCACGTACGGTTAATTAAGGTTAAATCTTTACCATCAGCTTTTTAATATTCCATAATTATCATCAAATTAGCGGTATGAAATGGCTCTCCAACCGATATGCATATCCGCTCGTCATCCTTGCCATGATCGCCAGCATCGGCCTTCAGTCGGCCTGGCTGGTCCAACTGTTCCATGCCCAGCAGGTGCAGGTGAAAAGGGATCTCGACCAGGCTGTTGACAACGCTGCCCGTATGAGCGAGTACCTCAGCGTGGTTTCCGGAAATGAAAACAAAGAAAACTTTCGGAATTTCTTCCTCTCTCCCGAATGGCTGCAGCTGAAGCAGGCTTATACTCACATGCGCCGTATGGGAATTAAAAGCCGTTTTGAAACGGATATTAAGAACGACAGCACGCGGATTACCATCGGCCTTCGCATCGCTAACGATAAATACAAGCCCAAAAAGACAAAAGTGATTTCCATCTTTGATGAAGGGGAAACCCTGGAATCGGTGATGAAGTCGGATAAAAAGGACCTGAAGCGGATGGACAGCCTGGTACAATTGGAAAGCCGCCGGCTTGGAATCAGCGAAGAAAGCTTTTATGTGCTGTATGATTACAGATCCGGCAAACCGGAATCTGCAAAAGACGGCGAAAGAGCGCAGCGGGCAGACTATAAAAGTGCCCGTATCGGGTATAATCTGCACTTTTTCATCCATACCTATCAGTTGGTCGTACCGTCGGTCACCAAAACGGTTCTGTACAGGATGCGCTATTATCTGGTGTCTTCCCTGCTGATGATCCTGCTGACCGGGCTGGCTTTTTGGTTCTTATTTAAAGTCATACGCAGCGAACGCTTATACACCAGTGCCCGCCTGGCTTTTACCGGAAACATGACCCACGAGCTGAAGACCCCGATAGCTGTTATCGAAGCCGCTTTGGATTCGATAACAAGATATCAGTTGATGAATGATCCGGCTAAGCTGGAGAACTATTTAAATATCAGCAAAAATGAAATCAACCGACTCAACCAAATGATCGATAAAGTCCTGAACCTCGAACAGCTGGACAACGGCGGCATCGATCTCCATCCGGAACTCTACGATGTGCAGCAGGGCCTTAAAAGTGTGGTGTCTTCCATGAAGCTCAGGAACAATAACGGTTCGGTAACCATCGATTATATTCCGTCCCAAGAACCCTGCTTTGTCGACGGAGATCCGGTACATCTCACGAATGTTTTCTATAATTTAATGGATAACGCCATTAAATACAGCGGTCCTCAAGCGGCAATTACCGTCAGCTGTACGTCCTTAAAGGATCAGGTGGCCGTAAAGATCGAGGACAACGGTCCCGGGATTGCGAAGATCTATCAGGAACGGATTTTCGAGCGGTTTTTCAGGATCCCTGAAAATCCCGATATTCATACCGTAAAAGGAACCGGCCTTGGTCTTCATTACGTCAAAGAAATTATTACCCGGCACGGCGGAAAGATCGAAGTATCGGAGGGTGCTAAAAAAGGCGCTGTTTTTACCATTTATTTACCTGCTTACTATGAAATATAAAGTACTTTACGCCGAGGATGAAGCCACCCTCGCAGAAATCATTACCGACGGGCTACGCAACAGCGGCTATGAGGTGCAGTTTGCTCCGGACGGGCAGCAGGCTCTGGAACTTTTCCGTTCCGGGCAGCCGGATATCTGTGTTCTGGATATCATGATGCCTGTAAAAGATGGCTATACCCTTGCAGAGGACATCCGGAGGCTCAACAGCGCAGTGCCGATTATTTTCCTGAGCGCGAAATCTTTAGGTGATGATGTGGTGAAAGGATTCAAAAGCGGCGGCAATGATTACCTCAAAAAGCCTTTCACAATGGGTGAGCTGCTGGTGCGTATGGAAGCCCTGCTTACCCGTTTCGGAGATGCAGTGTCGCAGGAAACTCCGTCTTCCAACCGTAAAACGTTCGGGAATTGTATATTGAATACCGTAAGCCAGGAACTTATCACGCCAATTGCGAAATACCGTATTTCCTATAAGGAAACCGCCATCCTCGAACTGCTGCTGCAATACCGAAACGACCTGCTGCCCCGCCAGACCGCCCTATTGAAAATCTGGGGCGACGACAGCTATTACAATGCCCGGAGCATGGATGTGTTCATGTCGCACCTCCGGAAAATGCTGAAGGACGATCCTGATGTTGAGCTGATGAGCATCCGCGGTGCAGGTTACAAGCTGATTTTCTGAATTAATCATATCTATGTTTTCCAAATCTGCGTTATCAGCAAAATCTGCGTGATTATTTTTTGACGCAAAGATTTTTATTCCGACCTTCATACTTCAGGTGAGCAAAGATGAATCAGCAGGCTGATTTGATGAAGTGTACGTCCAAGCTGCGCGCAGTAAATTTATTTGTCTTTGCTTCCTAAAAACCAGCAGTTAAACATTCATCTTTGCGTTGAAAAACTTTCCACAAGGAAAAATCTGCACCATCTGTAAAATCTGCGTGATTATTTTTTAACGCAAAGATTTTATTCTTGATATGCATATCTCAAGTGAAGAAAGGATGAATAAGCAAGCTGATCTGATCTGATGAAGCGTACGTCTGATATCTTCGGTTTGTCATGGTTTTTCTTTTAAACGAAGAATTACATGTGATCTGCTTAATTCAGTAATAAGACAAAAGAACCCAAAGGGATGGCTTACAACAGGATTGCATGCAAATCTAATTTATCGATCATTAAAATAAGATCTGCCGGATAAGGCCTGGTTGAGCAGTTATCAGCAACAAAATCGGAAGAAGGAAAGGAAAACATCAAACAGCTGAATTAAAAATATGCAGAATAATCCTGAGTTTTTGCTTTAAATTAATTTATTCCAAAATAGGAAGAACTGAACATCTTATCATTTCAGGTGCAGCAATAGTTCCAAACTGAATTTATTTTTCCTGTAGAGATAGGGATACTTTTCATTCGTACCACGTTTTTAATAAAATATTTTTATGATACCACGTTATGTCAGTATTGTTGTTTTAAACCGTCCGGTGGCATATCCTTTGTGTAGTATTGGGCATGACACCACTTCACCAATCACAAAATACAGCCGATGCGCTGCAGGTAAAACATGCATTTAAGTCATTTGTTGATGATAAGCTTTTTCCCTGTGTCGCAGCAAAAGCAGCCCTTACCAAAGATCAGATGCAGCTGTTTGTAGCCGGTCATTTGGCCTGTCCGAAAGATGACCGGGCTATTTTAGATTTTATCTATCAATTTATAGATCAATACCGAAAAGCTGAAAATCATTTCCATACGGCCTGCGTCATTTTCCCGGAAACCTACGGGATTTCAGAAGAAGTTTTCGACCAGCTGCTTTGGCAGAGGCTTCAGGCATTATCCGATCTGGATGCACTTGAATATCCTTATGACAACCGTGTCGATTCAAATCCTTCGTCACCAAATTTTAGCTTCAGCCTCAAACAAGAAGCATTCTTTATAATCGGACTTTCTCCGGTCAGCAGCAGGGATGCGAGAAGGTTTAAGTATCCGGCCATTGTTTTCAATCCGCATGCGCAGTTTGAAGAGCTGAGGTCTTTGAAGAGATATGATAAAATGAAAAACATCGTGCGTAAGCGGGATGTGGCCCTGAGCGGTTCGATCAACCCGATGCTTCAGGATTTCGGGGACGATTCGGAAGTTTATCAGTACAGCGGAATGAGATATAATAAAAACTGGGAATGTCCTTACAAATACAATCATAAATAAATGAATACAATTCTCCCGCGTAGCGGAACGGCCTTCATACTGAGAAAAGGCGAAAGGTTACAGATTACCGATATCAAAGGCGAACAGGTTTCTGATTTTACATGTTTCAGCCTGGATGACCCTAAAGAATATCTGTCCTCAGGGCGCACCATCGATTATGCCGAAACGATTTTCCTAACCACAGGCCATCCTTTCTATTCTAACCGAAGCAATATTATGTTTAATATTATTGAAGATACGGTAGGCCGTCACGATTTTTTGCTTACGCCTTGCAGTGCCGATACGTTCCGGATTATTTACGGGGATGAAAATCCTCACCGGGGATGTTTCGGAAATCTCTGTGAAGCATTGGAACCTTTTGGCATTGATCCGGATACGATTCCGATTTGCTTTAACGTATTTATGCATGTAGCGGTAGATGGAGAAACCGGGAAAATAAGCGTGCTTCCGCCAAAGAGCAGGGAAGGCGATTACATCATCATCGAAGCGGCTATGGACCTGATCGTCGGGATGACAGCCTGTTCTGCAGAAATGTCGAACAACTATTCCTTCAAACCCATTGGTTACAAAATTATAAGACAAAAAGCAGTATAATTACCTTTAATTTTTTTAATATAAATCTGTAAACGGCCTCTATTCTGGAGGCTGTTTTTTGTTTGAATTAAAAAGCCTCTCCTACAATAGATTTATCGAATTTCAGAAAGAAGCTTTGTGGTTTTTGCCTTTTTTGTGAAAGAGAAATGCTTGGGGAAATGCAACAGGGATCAGTTTTATGGCCAGTACAGCCTTGAAAGTTTGCAGAAACCAAAGAATACACAATCACAAAGTTTTCAAAGGTCTGGCAGAGCACGGAAAATCTTCAATGGGTTGGTTTTATGGGTTTACACTGCATCTGATCTGCAATGAAAAAGGAGAACTTTATCCTTTTACTTACCGAAAGGTAATGTTGGTGACCAAAACCCGAAGCATATTAAAAAAATGACAGAGCAACTCTTTGGAAAACTATTTGCAGACACAGAATACCTCTCCAAGGCTGTGTGGAAAATGCTTTTTTGCTGATGGGATCCAGCTTTTCACCGAACTTCTTAAGAATATGAAAAATCATATTATGAAAATGGAAGAGAAGATTTTGCTGAGAAAAAGAGCATTATTGAGACCATAAATGATGAATTAAAAAAACATTGTCAAGTGAAACACACCAGACATCGAAGCGTGAACAATTTTATGATGAATATTTTGGGAGGATTAACTGCTTATTGCTTCTTTCCAAAAAAACCGTCACTAAGCTTGAAAAAAGTAAGTGACGGTCTTTAACTTCGCTTAGACCGAACTCAGGTTATTTAATATGAAGCTGTGCAAAAAAACTAAGTTTTACATCATTCCTCTAACTTGAGGTTTAATCTCATCATTATACAGGGATTTTAGTGAATTCATCGTTTCAATGTCGAATGATTTAAGGCTTGATGCTGCTACATTGGTTGTTACCTGAGCAACTTTGCTAGCGCCAGGTATTACCGTTGTAATGGCTGGATGATCTAAAATCCATCGGATAGATTGTTCTGCAAGATTACCTTCAGGCATGATATCCTTTATCTTTTCAACTAAATCTACACCTTTGGTAAATGGGATACCAGAAAATGTTTCTCCAACATTAAAAGCACTTCCATCAGCATTGTAGTTACGATGATCGTTTTGAGAAAAAACAGTCTGGGCTGTAAATTTTCCTGTTAATAAACCACTGGCAAGTGGTACCCTCGCAATCAAGCCAACTTCTTGCTTTTGTGCACGGTCAAAAAAATTATCCGCAAGATGTTGTCGAAACAAATTAAATATAATCTGAAGTGAGGCTACCTCCGACCTTTCTAAACAGATTTCTGCTTCTTCTGTGGTCTCAACACTTGCTCCGAAGTGCATTATCAAACCCTCATCTTTCAATTTTTGCAGATGGTCAAAAACATTTCCTTTTTTCAATTCTTCTGTTGGAATGCAGTGAAGCTGCTCCAAAAAAAGTTGTTGCAAACCGAGATGGGTGAGAGAACTTTCTACATGGCTTCTGATAGCATCGTAGGTAAAATTTTGCGGCCAACCATTAGGAGCATCGTTGCGACGCCCCAACTTTGTTGCTACAAAGATTTTCTTGTTCGTCGATTTTAGAAATTTACCAATTGTCTTTTCGCTTATTCCCATTCCATATACATCCGCTGTATCGATAAAATTTCCACCAGCATTGACGTACGTTTCCAAAATCTCAAATGCTTTATCTTCATCAATATTTCCCCAGTCGGAACTCCCTAACTGCCAGGTTCCTAAGCCTACTTCTGAAATTAATTCACCTTTAAATTTTCTATAATTCATTATTCTCTGATTTTTTAATATTTGTTTAGCTCAAAATTTTATAATTATGATTTTACAATTATTCCAATATCTGTACACAGACTTGTTTCCTATTGATCATCCGAGACTTACTGAGTTTACCCTAATTTGTCTTGGAGCCAGTTCTGTTGCAGCTACCACATCAATCTATTTACTGCAGCTTTTCTTCCGATATAAACTTAAGCCGCCATCTGGCCAGTGATTGGTAGTACTGGTCAGATGAATTAAAAATTACAGATGCAACATCATTAATATATGAAATAAATTTACTTAAAGTAAAATATATATATATACCTTAAAATTTAAGTTCATGACACTGTCGCATTCTTCTTCAGTTAAATTTTCAAAAATGGACTTCCAATAATAAGTAAAATATCTATCTTTTGGAATTCTTTATTAACATTTTCTACAAGCTTATTCATTGACTTTAGCTGACTCTGATCAGGGACCAAGCCCAAGATATTTAGCTGGGATGCTGATTTTTTGAGTTTTTCTTCATTATGTCCGGCAGTAATCACTTTAGCTCCCTGAGCAGAAATTTCCTTAGAGATTGCATGGCCTATACCGCTGTTGCCGCTCCCTGTAATTAAGGATGCATTTCTTCCTGATAATGTTTTCATAAATATTATTGTATAATGTAATTTTTATGCAGCAAAATTATATGAGCTGAAGTGAAAAGAATTTGTTTTAAAGTTCAGATAATTTGATCATTTGTTCCAGGTAGGATGAATTATATGCAAGCGAAAAGAAATTATAAGTCAATTTTTTTTGAAATAAATAACAAAATTCATTTTATGATAAAATTCTATTTTCGTTACTGCAATTATTTATTTTAGTGACTATGAAAGTTATAAAGGTTCCTGCTGATTTACCTCATGCTCCTCATTACCACAATATTTTAGAAATGAAGGATGTCTCTGTTGTTGAATCATGTACATTTGCACATGATACGAAGAAGATGATGTTTTTGGAAGATCATATGCTGTTGTTTGTAATGGAAGGAACTTATAGGATTACAATTGGCAATGATGAATTTGATGTTAATAAATTTCTTTTGGTCACCTAATTTAATGATGCCTGGTTTTTACAGAAGATTATCCCGGGAATGGCAGGGTAATATCGTAACCCGTGTCTTCTTCAGGATCTTTCTTTATATTGTTTTGATTGGAATCTTTAAAGAACAATAGAGGAACAGAAGTTCGGTTGATGATCCGCTTAAGGAAATTTTCTGAGAAAAATGATTTCCAGTTTTCTTCATCCTGGTAATTCAGTATAATCAGATCGAATTCGGAATCGTTGGAAACTTTTGAAATCTCCAGGGCTTTATCGTTGCTTACGATAAAGGAAGAATCGTATTCGATATGGCTCCTTCTCAATTCTTTCCTTAGACTGATATAAGCTTTCCGGATGTCTGCAAACTGCTGTTCGGGTGAAATCCCCAGAAGGCTGATGGTTCCTTTGTTTTTTTCAGCAATCAGCTTGGAGAGGTCGAACTTTTCGTGCAGCTTGTCAAGCACCCTTATCGGAACAAGGATCTTTTTGAAATTCAGCTGGTGCGAGTCCTCCGGAACCAGCAGTACCGAACAGTTGGCAGCCGTAAGAATCTGATAGGAAGAAGATCCCAGAATCAGTTCTTTAATTCCCTGCCTTCCGGATGCTCCTGTAATAACGAGGTCTGCGGATTCTTCATCTATCGTTTTATTGAGGCTGTAAATGAGTGTGTTGTTTCCGATTACCGTACTGCAGTTTGTGAAATTATACTGTTGCCGCAGATGATCCTTAATAAGATTCAGGCGGTGTTCTATCTGTTTGAAATTCTCATCGATGCTTTCCTGACCCACCATTTGCCTGCCGGTCCTGTCGATAATATAAAAACTGCTGAAGTTATAAAAAAGGATGATCCGGGCATTATGGCGTTGGGCCATATGAACGGCTACTTTTACTGCCTGTTCGGATCTTGTAGTAAAATCCGTAGCGACCAGGATGGTTTTTATGCTGATAAAATCTTTCATAATAATCTGGGTGGTTAACCCAAGTTACAGATAATTTTAAAGAAAACAGGCATGAACTTATCGAGTGTGGTATTTTTTACCGGCAGTCGGCGTAGCTGATCTTACGATACAAGCAATTTATTTTATTAATAATAATTTGAATTTTAGTCACATTTGATTTGTTTTTAATCACTTAAAGGATTAGAAACCAATAGAATATAAAAGATAAACTTGAATTTAAAAGTTAATTTAACATAATAGTAAAGTGCCATTTGATAATCAGTACCTTTAGCTGTACCCTTAACAAGAAAAAATTCCTGCATCCATCTCATTAGCCTCGTTAATACTTGCGGTTTATGTTTATATTATTCCAATTAAAATATTTTATGGTTAATAATTTTTAAAAAATACCTATATTTAGATGAATAATATATCGTTGATTTGAAGGTTAAGCATCATGAAATTAATTATTACATCAAACACCTTTTATTAACCAGATAAATTACAAATAAAATACTGATATGATATCATTGAATATTAACGGAAAAACCCATACCCTGGATGTCAGCGAAGATATGCCAATCCTGTGGGTAATCAGGGACATCATAGGCCTTACCGGAACCAAGTTCGGATGCGGTGTCGCCCAATGTGGTGCCTGCATGGTGCATCTGGACGGGGAGGCGGTAAGATCCTGCATTACCAAAGTAAAAAGAGCCGTCGGAAAGAAAATAGTAACCATTGAAGGCTTATCACAGCACAATGACCATCCCGTTCAGAAAGCCTGGCAGGAAATCGATGTACCACAGTGCGGCTATTGCCATTCCGGTCAGATTATGGCGGCAGCGGTGCTTTTAAGGGAAAATCCTTCGCCGACGGATGAGGATATCGATCTGGCCATGGCCGGGAACTTATGCCGTTGCGGTACCTATTCCCGTGTAAGGAAAGCCATAAAGATCGCTGCAGAGTTACAGAAAAAAGGAACGGTTTAATTTGAAACGGAAGATTATGATAACATTTTTCAAAAATATAAAATTAAGGCCCGCGCATCTATTCCAGGGATTCTTTGTAGTGGCCATTTCAGCCAGTGCCTTCGGGATGGTAAACCGAAATATAAGCAAGACCTATTCTCCAATTTCTGTGGTGAAAAAAGACAGCATCGCCTCAGTGAAAGCATTCGGCGAGGTATATAAAGTTCTGATGAGCCCGAGATGCCTCAACTGCCATCCGGCCGGAGATATTCCGTTACAGGGCGACGACAGCCATGTTCACCAGATGTATCCCCAGCGCGGGCCGGACGGCAAGGGACTGTATGCCATGAAATGTGCCAACTGCCACCAGGACGAAAATACGCCGGGGCTTCATATGCCGCCCGGAAACCCGAAATGGCACCTTCCGCCAGCCAATATGAAAATGGTCTTCGAAGGCAAAACAGCTCATGAGCTGGCCAAACAGCTGCTTAATAAAAAAGAAAACGGAAACAAAAACATGGAAGATCTCATCAAGCATGCTGACGACGGTCTGGTACTGGCAGGTTTTAATCCGGCAGACGGACTGAAGAAACCGCCTTTGACCCATGCGGAATTTAAAAAAGCCTGGATCACATGGTTAACCACCGGAGCCTATGCTCCCGCTAAATAAAACAGGAATATGGCTAAAGAAACAGATTTTTCAAGAAGAAAATTCCTGCAGCTGGCAGGATTAGGCGGAGCGGCTTTGTGTCTGGGGATATTTCCGGGTATTTCAAAAGCATCGGTTATTACGGAAGGAGCAGCTCTGGCGGAAAACGTCGAAATGAATGCGTGGATCATGATCAATACTGCAGGTAAAATTACGCTGGTCGATCACCGGGCGGAAATGGGGCAGGGCTCTTATCATTCCGTGCCGCAGATCATTGCAGAAGAGCTGGAAGTGGATCTCGGGCAGATCGAAGTTATTTTCGCACAGGGAAGCACGAAGTATGGAAGCCAGATTACCGGGGGAAGTTCTACGATCAGGACTTCCTATAAAAACCTTTTAAAACTTAGTGCCACAGCCCGCGAAATGCTGCGCCAGACAGCAGCCAGGCGTTGGAATGTTCCGCTGGCGGAATGTGTGGCCCGCAGTGGTAACATTATTCATCAGAAAACTTCCCGTAAATTCCACTACGGTGAGCTGGTAGCGGAAGCATCCAAACTTACGCCTCCTGAAAAAGTAGACCTGAAGCCACGCTCGGAATATAAGATCATCGGAAAACCCATCAAAAGAATCGATACCCCATTAAAGACAAACGGTGCTGCCGTATTCGGACTGGATAAAAGACTTCCGGGAATGCTCTTCGCTTCTGTAGAACGGAATCCCAGGCTCAGGGGAAAGGTGGCGAGTTTTGACGATTCTCAGGCGCGGAAAGTAAAAGGTGTAAAAGATGTCATTAAAATCACAATGAAAGTATGGGATACCGACCGTGAAGGCGTTGCCGTAATTGCAGACAACAGCTGGGCAGCCTTAGAGGGTCGGAAAGCTCTTCAAGTCGTCTGGGATGATAGCGGTTTTGAGCATGTAAACACTCCGGATATTTATAAAAAACATCAGGAGTTGCTTCTTACGGAAGAAGGATTAACCGCTAAAGAACAGGGAACCGTTAGTACGACGGCAAGTGGTAACCGGAAGAAAATTGAAGCGGTTTACATGACGCCTTACCAGTCGCATGTAGCTCTTGAGCCGATCAACTGTATCGCATATTATCAAAAAGACAAAATTGAAATCTGGGGACCTATCCAGGCACCCGACTGGATTCAGAAAGATGTGGCCAAAGCATTTGAGATGGATCCTAAAAATGTAACCGTCAACATGACGTTTCTGGGCGGCGGATTCGGAAGAAAGGCATTTACCGATTATCCCAATGAAGCGGTAGCCATCTCCAAAAGGATCAACGCTCCGGTACAGGTGGTCTGGTCACGGGAAGACGATGCGACACAGGGACCTTTCAGGCCGGGTGTTTCTTATCGCGGAGAAGGAATTATCGAAAACGGAAAAATTACCGATCTTAAGTTCAGGATGGTGGGGCAGAATATCAACCACTGGCAGAGCGGTAAAAAAGGAACTGCCAATCCGAGTACAACGGAAGGCTTTATGGAACCGTATTTTAAGACCATCAAAAACATTAAATTTTCAGACATTCCTTTTGAGACGCCTGTTCCCGTATTGTGGTGGAGGTCTGTTTATGCTTCTACCAACGGATTTGCCTATGAAAGTTTTATGGATGAAATGGCCCGCAGCATGGGCATGGATTCCTTGGAATTCAGAAGAAAATATATGGAGGATGAAAGGACTCATGTGCTTATTGACAAGCTGGCAGAACTCAGCCAATGGAAAATCGGTTCGGAACATTCAGGATACGGAGTGGCCATCACCGAATGTTTCAAAAGCACGGTCGGACAGGTCGTAAAAGTATCCAAACGCAAAGGCGGAGGAATCAAAATTGATAAGGTCTGGGCAGTAATCGACTGCGGGTGGTACGTCAATCCTGATATCATCGAAGCGCAGGTAGAAGGATCCATCGTCATGGCGTTGGGGGCTACCATGCATGAACAGACCTTTACCGACGGAAAGGCGGATTTTGCAAACTACAATACGTATCCGTTGCCAAGAATTTACGATATCCCGCCGGTTGAAATACATATCATGGAAAATAAGGAAGATGCGGGAGGAGTAGGAGAACCGGGACTTCCGCCATTTGCCCCGGCGCTGGCCAATGCCATCTTCGACCTTACCGGAAAACGCATCAGAACCCTGCCGTTTGATCTGGCGAAACTGTAAAATATGTAAAGGGTGGATACAAGGGTGAATCTTTAAGCTTACATAAAAGCCGGTAAGGATCAGCGGAATGCTGATTTAGCGTGGTACATATTAAATTTTTCTGATTTAAATTTTACGCTTTTTTCAGAGAATATGAATGATTAGCTTAATTTTTGATACTTTGAGATAATCCGGAAAAATGGAGAAAAAATAAACAGGATAATGCCGGATGAGGTATGAAGGAAATCAATGATATCATAAAAGCTTACCGAAAAGCGAAAGCCGCAGGTAAGAAAACGGCTTTAGCGACAGTCGTGAAGGTGGAAGGTTCCTCATACAGGCAACCAGGAGCCCGGATGCTCATCACCGAAGACGGGGAGCTTACCGGGGCCATCAGCGGAGGGTGCCTGGAAGGAGATGCCCTGAAAAAAGCGCTGCTTGCCATTCATCAGGAGCAGAATAAGCTGATTACTTATGATACCAGCAATGATGAAGATTCGGATTTCGGCGTACAGTTAGGCTGCAACGGGATTGTGCATATTTTATTCGAATATATCAATTACGATCAGGGCCACCCGGTAGATCTTTTGATAAAAGCGGCGGAAGAACGCCGGGATTCAGTACTTACCTGTATTTTCTCATTAGAAAGAGGAACCCCTCAGATCGGCACGGTTCTTTTTTACAGTCAGTATGCCGCCTTTCCGGAAAGCCATCATTTTGACCACTTAATTCAGGATGTAGAAAAAGTTTTGGAAAATCGTCTGTCTGCTGTTAAAAGCATTGTTCATGATAATATTCCCTTTGAGGCGTTAATCGAATATCTTCCGCCTGCCGTATCCCTGGTGATTGCAGGGGCTGGAAATGATGTGAAGCCATTGGTTGAAATCGCATCTGTCATGGGCTGGGAAATGACGGTGGCAGAAGGCCGGGTAAGCCACGCCACGGAAAAAAGATTTCCTTTAGCGAAAACGGTAAAAGTGGTCAGTGCCGAAGATTTTTTAAACGAAATCGTTGTGGACGAACATACCTTTGTGGTATTAATGACACACAATTACCGGTACGACCTTACAGTCTTAAAAAATATGCTGAACCGTAACAACCGCTACATCGGTATCCTTGGACCGAAATCAAAGCTCAACCGAATGCTCAGTGATCTTACAGAAGAAAGTGTTGAGGTTTCTGAAGAACAGATGCAGAGGATCTACGGTCCTGTCGGACTCGATATCGGAGCGGAAACTTCAGAAGAGATTGCCCTTTCCATCGTTGCTGAAATAAAAGCGGTGCTCGAAAATAAACAAGGAAACTCATTACGGTATAAAAAAAATAAAATTCACCAAGCTATCAATGGTGATGCCCAATAAAATATGATAACGGACACCTTCGGACGCATACACGACTATCTCAGGATTTCTCTCACCGACAACTGCAATCTTCGGTGCTTCTACTGCATGCCCGATGAGAAGTATGCCTTTGCTCCTGCGGCAAAGCTGATGCAGCCCGGTGAAATCGAAGCAATTGCCAAGATTTTTGTGGCTGCAGGAGTTAAAAAAATCCGCCTGACCGGTGGAGAGCCGTTGGTACGGAAGGATGCACCACTGATTCTGGAAAAATTAGGGAAACTGGGCATCGAACTTGCCATTACCACCAATGGGATACGGGTGAAAGAATTACTGCCGCAGCTTTTGGCAGCGAATGTCAGCACCGTAAACATCAGCCTGGATACTTTGGACGCCGCTAAATTTCAGAAGATTACAAGACGGGATCTTTTTAATAAAGTAAAGGACAGTATTGCGGTTGTACTGGAAAATAATTTCAGGGTGAAAATCAATGTGGTTCTGATGAAAGACCTCAACGACGATGAAATCAACGATTTTGTTGAAATGACCAGACATCATAATGTAGAAGTACGGTTTATTGAATTTATGCCGTTCAGCGGTAACCGTTGGACGAGCAACCAGGTCGTGACGCTGGAGGAAATTCTTCGTGAAATACAAACCAGGTACGATCTTATCACATTACCCCATGAACCACACGATACGGCCAAAAGATTTAAAATTCCGGGATTTACAGGCAATTTTGCGGTGATCAGTACGATGAGTGCACCTTTTTGTTCATCCTGCAACAGGATCCGGTTAACGGCAGACGGCAAGCTTAAAAACTGCCTGTTTTCCAAAGGGGAAACCGATCTCCTGACAGCTTTACGAAACGGAGAAAATATTATTCCTTTAATTGAAGCCACCATTCTGTCCAAAGCAAAAGCCTTAGGCGGACAGTTTGAGGGAATATTTCAGAACATTGATGCTGCCAAAATCGAAAACCGCAGTATGATAACCATCGGAGGATAATGGAAAATACAACAGCAGTCATCATTCTCGCAGCAGGAAGCTCATCCAGATTGGGCGAACCCAAACAAGTATTGAATTATAAAGGCAAAACCCTGTTAAGGCATACCGCAGACGAAGCATTACTTATCACTGAAAAAGTAGTAGTGGTAACAGGAGAAGAAAATCCGCAGATTACGGAACAGATCACCGGTCTTCATCACGTTAGAAATGAAAACTGGTCAGAAGGCATGGCGTCTTCCCTCAAAGTGGGCTTAAAGGAAACTTTACAACGTTTTCCGGAAACGGAACAGCTTATTTTTACTGTCTGTGATCAGCCTTTTATCACCTCTTCTGTTTTTAAAGCTTTAATTGAGAAAAAAAATACTTCACCGAAAGGAATTATAGCATCGGCTTATGCAGAAACGTTAGGCGTTCCGGTGCTTTTCAGCAGTTCGTATATACAGGAATTATTAACCCTGAAAGGCCAGGAAGGAGCCCGGAAGCTGATTCTGCACTACCTAGATGATACGGATTCCATACCTTTTGAGCAGGGCCGGTGGGATATTGATACCCCGGAAGACTATAAAAAATTAATCAACTCATGATTTCAGTTACAGAAGCAAAAAATATCATTCTTAATAATCTACCGGAACGGACAACAACAGTATTGCCACTTTATCAAGCAGCAGGCCTGGTTGCTTCTTCCGAGGTAATTGCTAGTACCGATATTCCCGGTTTTTCACAGTCTTCTATGGACGGATATGCTTTAAGATTTGAAGATAAGGACCAATCTTTAGAGATCAGCGGTGAAATGGCTGCCGGAACAACGGCGTCTTTATATATAAAAAATGGACAGGTTTCCCGGATTTTTACCGGAGCACCGTTACCGGAAGGTGCCGATACTGTAGTCATGCAGGAAAAAGTAACGGTAAATAGTAATCAATTGAATATCAGTGATGAAAATCTGATCCGCGGGCTCAATGTACGTCCAAAAGGATCGGAAGTTAAAAAAGGCGAGGTTGCCATGGGTAAGGATACTTTACTCACTCCGGCAGCCATCGGATTTCTGGCCGGAATAGGGAAGGATCAGGTTGAGGTGTATCGTCCACCGGTAGTCGCGATCATCTTAACAGGAAACGAACTTCAGAATCCGGGGAACGAACTGGCTTTCGGACAGGTTTATGAAGCAAATTCCTATCAGCTTAGAGCAGCACTGGAAAAAACGGGGGTTAAAGAAATTCATATTTTCAGGGCTGAAGATGATCCCGAAATGCTACAGCAGATTCTGGAACAGGCTTTGGCAATAAGTGATGTGGTTCTGCTTAACGGAGGCGTGAGCGTCGGCGATTACGATTTCGTAACCCGTGCTGCAGAACAATGCGGAATCGAAGAAAAATTCCATAAAATAAAACAGAAGCCCGGAAAACCCTTGTTCTTCGGAAACAAAGGAGAAAAGCTTGTGTTCGGACTGCCGGGAAATCCCTCTTCGTCACTGACCTGTTTTTACGAATATGTTCTGCCGGCCGTTGAGCAGCTTTCAGGATTAAAAAATTCAATACAGCAACTCCGTGCAGTGGCAACCCATGATTACACAAAACCTACCGGACTGACGCATTTTCTCAAGGCTTTTTATGAAGAAGGCAAAGTAACGCCGCTTCACGCCCAGGAATCGTACAGGCTGCATTCTTTCGCCCATGCCAATTGTTTTCTGGTACTGCCTGAAGAATCAACAGGATGTAAGAAAGATGATTCCGTAGAAATCCGTTTGTTGCCCGTATAATTTACATTTAAAAAAGAATTAATGAGTATAGAACTGTTTTATGCAATCCTTTTTATCGTCGCATTTTTCTACGCAGCGGTCGGCCACGGCGGAGCAAGCGGTTATCTCGCGCTCATGGCGCTGTATGGGGTGGCCCCCGAAGAAATGAAACCCACGGCTCTGGTCCTGAACCTGTTTGTATCACTTACGTCGTTCATCCAATATTACCGGGGCGGATATTTTTCGAAAAAATTGTTTATACCCATTGCCGCTGCTTCCATACCGCTTGCTTTTATCGGCGGAATGATGACGGTGGAAGAAAATATTTATAAACGTATTCTGGGCGTTCTTCTGCTGTTCCCGGTCATCCGGTTTTTCTTTTTCAGGAATACGGAGGATCATGAACTGAAGGATCAGGATATTGCAGTAGCAGTAGTTACCGGAGGTATTGTCGGGTTATTATCCGGGATGATCGGTATTGGGGGCGGAATCATTCTTTCCCCGATTTTGCTGTTGCTTAAATGGACCAACCAGAAACAGACGGCAGCCATCAGCGCGGCATTTATATTCGTGAACTCGCTTTCCGGACTGGGTGGAATGCTCACACAGGGGATCAAATTTACCGACAATATGGTCATGTATGTGATTGTTGCCTTTACAGGAGGACTTTTAGGTGCTTACCTGGGATCGAAAAAATTCAATCAGAATGTCTTAAAATATGTGCTGGCAACCGTTTTACTGATGGCCTCTTATAAACTCTTATTTACAAAAGCTTAAACATGAAATATTTCGCAACTATATTCGTATTTTTCACCGTATTCCTGCAGGCACAGAAAAGCTCTGTTAGAATTAAAGGGGCGATCAGCAATCCGGTAACCGTTACCTACGAAGATCTGAAAAAATATACGGAGCATGAAGTAAAAAGCATCGATATCCTGAACCATAAAATGGAATTTAAGAAAAACCTTAAAAATCTGAAAGGCGTTTTGCTAAAGGATGTTTTAAGTCAAGTGACCTTCAATTCCCCTTCACCAAAGGAGCTCAGCACTTTCTATATGGTGTGTACGGCAGATGACGGTTACAAAGTGGTCTATTCCTGGAACGAGGTCTTCAACACGGAAGCCGGTGATCGCATTATGCTGGTAACAGGCGAGAACGGAATCCCGACTTCCGGTACAAGAGACGGGATTACTTTAATTACACCGGGAGACCGCGCTACAGGAAGAAGGTATGTTAAAAATATTTCCGAAATTACTATAAAAAAAGTGGATTGATATGGAAGTAAAAGTAATATCCTTCGGGAAGATCGCCGAGATTACAGGGAAAGAGTTTTCTGTCTCCGCATCCAATACCGAAGCATTAAAAAAACAGCTGTCTGGGCTTTTTCCGCAGCTTGCTGATATGAAATATGCCGTTGCAGTCAATAAAAAAATAACTGAAGAAAATACGGTACTTAACAATAATGATACGGTGGCCCTGATGCCGCCTTATTCCGGAGGGTAATATGGAGCAGCCGAACGACAGGTATTCCCGGCATTTCAGCCTTTCGGGGTTCGGAAAAGCGGGACAGGAAAAACTTTTGAAGGCAAAGGTCCTCGTGATCGGTGCCGGCGGATTGGGCTGCCCTGTTCTGCAGTATCTTGCAGCAGCAGGTGTAGGAACCATCGGGATTGCGGATCATGACAGGATTTCGCTGAGCAACCTGCAAAGACAGACCCTCTATACAACAGCCGAAACAGCAAAACCGAAAGCGATAACGGCAGCAGCAAAACTTGCCGCTTTAAATCCCGAAATTACCATTACGGCGTATACCGAAGAAGTTACCACCTCAAATGTCTGGCATCTGATTTCAGGATATGACCTGGTGGTGGATGCTACGGATAATTTTGCCACGAGATATCTGATCGGTGATGCCTGCTATCTCTTGCGAAAGCCCTTGGTTTTCGGAGCGGTCTCTCAGTATGAAGGACAGGTGGCGGTGTTCGGACTTAATGACCGGGGACAGTATATCAGTTACCGCGATCTCTTTCCTGAACCTCCGTCTCCCGGTGAAGTCCCGGACTGTAATGTCGCGGGCGTATTGGGTGTACTTCCTGGGATGATCGGGATGATGCAGGCCAATGAAGTCATCAAGCTGATTACCGGAATTGGCGAAAGTTTAACTGGTCGTCTCCTGATGTTCAGCATGCTCACGTATGAAACAATGATTCTTGAACTATCCAAAACTAAAGATTCCGAAAAGCTGATGCCGAAAAACAGGGAAGAACTTGAAAAAACAGATTACCAATGGCTTTGCGGATGGTCTCATCCTGAAATCCAGGCTTTAGATCCTGAAGATTTTTTAAACAAAATAAAGAATGGTAAAATTACTGCCATCGATGTAAGGGAAAAAGAGGAGCTCCCTGTAGCTGCTTTTACCCATCTCTATATTCCTTTATCGCGGCTGGAAGAATCCATTAACGAAATCCCGGAAACGGAAATAGCCTTTTTCTGTCAGGGCGGAAATCGGAGCCTTAAAGCTGCGGAAATTTTTATTCGCCTTAGAAAGGCATCACCGAAACCCAGTCATCTTAAAGGCGGAATACTGGCTTTAATACAGAAAAAAAATGAACGGAGAGATTAAAAACATATTTAGACAAGGAGCTATTGACCCATTATTCATTTCTGAAAGCATAGCAAAACACTCCGCGAAAAAAGAGATCGGTGCGCACAGCATTTTTCTGGGCCAGATCCGGGAAGATGTGGTCGGCGGAAAACCCGTAGCAGCGATTGAATATACGGCCTATGAAGAAATGGCACTGGAAAAGATGCACCAGATACGTGAGGAGATTTTCACCAAATATAATCTTACCTGCATGCATATCTACCACAGCCTGGGTATGATACAGACAGGAGAGATTTGCCTGTTCGTATTCACATCGTCAAAGCACAGAGTTGCTGCCATGGAAAGCTGCAATGAACTCGTGGAGCGCATCAAAAAAGAGCTTCCGATCTGGGGCCGGGAAATTTTTGGAGACGATTCCCATCAATGGAAAATCAATCGATAAATAGTTGAATGAATTCATGTCAGTTTGATAAAAAGTATTATGAATGTCAATAGGGATGGGCTTTAGCCCGTCTTTAAAAAAGAATAAATCTCTGTGGCTTATTATAGAGTCAACATTAAAACAGGATCAGATTACCAAACAACATCAATTGCAAATGATTGCATGGAGAATTAATCTCCGACATTTACGGATTAGCCTCTGAACTTTGAACCAAAAACTTTTAAACTTCTAAAATGGTCAACATTACCCATAAATCATCAACATTGCGAAAAGCAATTGCTACTGCCACCGTAAAAACCTCATCCGAAGCCACCATCCAAGCCATCCGGCAGCGGAAGGTTCCGAAAGGGGATATATTTGAATTTTCCAGGGCCGCCGCATTATTTGCCGTAAAGAAAACAAGTGACGTCATCCCCGACTGCCATCCGCTGCCGGTAGAATATACGGCCATTACTTATCAGATTGAGGATTTGTCGGTTATCATTTCGGTAGAAGTCCATACGATTTATAAAACCGGGGTGGAGGTGGAAGCCATGCACGGCGCATCGGTAGCCGCACTCGTGATGTATGACATGCTGAAGCCGATCGATAAAAATGTGGAAATCCATAACATCAGGCTGCTGGAAAAAAAAGGGGGTAAATCCGGTAATAAAAAATACAGTACCGA
Organism: uncultured Chryseobacterium sp.; assembly: GCA_913774355.1. GTDB lineage: Bacteria > Bacteroidota > Bacteroidia > Flavobacteriales > Weeksellaceae > Chryseobacterium. The sequence goes on from CAJYGB010000013.1 coordinate 38,145, forward strand.
AACTTTGAAAGCGGCTGTGGTGGTCTGTTCAGACAGTATTTACAATGGAGAGAATGAGGATACTTCGGGAAAAATAATTGTTCAGAAACTACAGGAACTTGAATTGGGTAATATTGATTATCTTGTGGTTCCGGATGAGGTAAAAGAAATTCAGCAGGCACTTTCCACTTATAAAAATGATGGGATCAATCTGGTGATTTTCACCGGTGGGACCGGCATTTCACCGCGGGATGTAACTCCTGATGCTTTATTGCCTATGATCGACAGGCAAATGCCCGGGATCATGGAAACGGCGAGGGCCTACGGGCAGGAACGTATCAAAACGTCCATGCTTTCCAGAGGAATTGCAGGTTTCAGCGGAGATACTTTCGTCCTTACATTCCCTGGCTCCGAGAAAGGCGCCACCGAATATATGCAATCTCTATTTCCGCAGGTGCTCCACGTTTTTGAAGTGAAAAAGGGAAAACGCCATGAGTGATAGTGTTATTGTTGATACTGCTGAACCATTTGATTTCACCCGGAAAAATCTGTAGAATCTGTGCCAGATTGTTTTAAACTAAATTTAGATACATTCTTAATAACCGGAATGCATATTTTTAAATAAGCTAAAATCCCTCTGTCACAGCCGTAACCGTAAGGCATATGAAAAGATTTTAAGTGTAACGGAACACTGCGTTATAAGCTGTCCGTTTTTACATACCTCACTTTACCGTAATCCCCGATTACGGTTCTTTTTTTGCATACCCAATACAACATCAAAACTCAACATTATGCTTGATCAGAATAATCAGTCGGTTGCCTTAACGGTAAACGGACACCTGCACCGGCTTGAGCTCAGGCCCTGGGTTTCTCTTCTGGATACCCTCAGACACACCCTCAATCTTACCGGAACCAAAAAAGGATGCGACCACGGACAATGCGGGGCGTGTACGGTATTGGTAGATGGCAAAAGAGTATTAAGCTGTCTTACTTTGGCGGTGATGAAAGATGGTTCTGAAATAACGACCATTGAAGGCATTGGCAGTCCGGACAATTTACACCCGGTACAGAAAGCATTTATAGAGCATGATGCTTTCCAGTGCGGTTATTGCACACCCGGGCAGATTTGCAGTGCAGTAGGTATGCTCGAAGAAGGCAAGGCCAAAACCAGGGAAGATGTGCAGGACCTGATGAGCGGAAACCTTTGCCGCTGCGGAGCTAACAGAGGCATTATCAATGCGATCATGTCGGTAAAAAACGAAACAGAATGAACAACTTTTCCTACACTAAAATAAAAGAACTTTCCGATGCATCGGTATTGCTGAAAGACCATAAGGGCAACAAAGCCATTGCCGGCGGTACCAATATCGTCGATCTGATGAAATATTTCGTTGTAGAAGCAAATACCCTGGTAGATCTCAACGGAATTTCAGGAATGGATGCACTTACGGAAACGCAGACGGGCAGTGTACTTCTTGGTGCTTTAATGACCAATGCTGCAACGGCCTATCATCCTGTGATCGAAGAAAAATACCCTTTGCTTTCCAGAACAATTTTGGCGGGTGCTTCCGGACAGATCCGGAATATGGCGACCAACGGTGGGAATTTACTGCAGAAAACAAGGTGTTATTATTTTTACGATCCACATGTGCCCTGCAACAAAAGAGAACCGGGCTCCGGATGTCCTGCTGTTAAAGGATATAACCGTATTCATGCGATTCTGGGACATTCTCAGGATTGTATTGCCGTATTTCCTTCCGATATGTGCGTGGCGTTGGCGGCATTGAACGCAACCGTGCATGTGAAGAGCGCAGAAGGAAAGCGACAGATCGATTTTGAAGACTTTCACCGGCTGCCGGGAAACAGTCCGGAAACCGATAATAATCTGAAAGAAGGAGAAATTATCACCGCTATCGAACTCCCCAATGAGGACTTCTCACAAAATTATTCCTATCTGAAACTAAGGGACAGAAGCTCCTATGCTTTTGCACTGGTCTCCGTAGCAACTGCATTCAAGATTGAAAATAATAGGATTACTGAAGCAAGGATTGCGTTAGGTGGCGTGGCACATAAGCCGTGGCGTTCGTATGAAGCTGAAGAGTATCTTAAAGGAAAATCGCCGGACAGGGAACATTTTGCCCAGGCAGCGGAGATTATTCTTGCAGATGCCAAAGGATTTAAACATAACCGTTTCAAAATTAAGCTTGCCAGAAAAGCCATCATCCGGAACTGTATGATGGCCCTGGAACCTGATTCTCAGAGGCCGGGCGCAAAACCATCCCTGTAGTTATTCCAACACCAAACCAGAAATCATTTATGAAAAATTTACCATCGATAGGACAGCCGCATAACCGCCTGGAAGGCGCTCTTAAAGTTACCGGCAGCGCAAAATATGCCGGCGATTACAATACGGACGGTCTTTTATACGGCTATGTGGTCAACAGCACCATAACCAAAGGGAAAATTAAAAACATCGACACTTCGGAAGTTAAAAAACTGGACGGGGTCATTGAAATATTAACGCATGAGAACAGACCCTCTACTGCCTGGTTCGATTTCCAGTATGCGGATATGGATGCTCCTCCGGGAACGGTTTTCAAACCCCTGAAAGATAATATTATCCGCTATAATGGGCAGCCGATTGCCCTGGTAATTGCCGAAACATTTGAAATGGCCAGATATGCGGCAGCTAAAATCACTGTTGAATATGAAACCGAAGGATTTAGTACAGAAATGGCTGCCAATCTTGAAAAAGCCCGCGATCCTAAAAAAGGACTCGCTTCTCTGCTTAAACCGCCTCCGCCAAAACCGAAAGGCGATTTTGATAAAGCCTACAAAGAATCTTTTGCAAAAACAGACAGCCGGTTCAGTCATGGTACAGAACATCATAACCCGATGGAACTTTTTGCATCTACGGTGATTTACGAAGGCGAAGGCAAATTAAAAATTTACGATAAAACCCAGGGGACCATTAATTCCCAGATGTACGTAGCGAATGTTTTCGGGCTTAAAATGAAAAATGTACAGGTGATTTCGCCCTTTGTCGGCGGAGGGTTCGGATCCGGACTCCGGCCGCAGCACCAGCTGTTTATGGCGGTGATGGCTTCCCTGTATTTAAAAAGGAATGTTAGGGTAACGCTGGACCGTGCGCAGATGTACATGATCGGCCACCGTCCGCCCACGATGCAGCATACCAAATTCGGAGCGGATGAAAATGGAAAGGTAAATGCCATATTTCACGAAGCAACCGGTGAAACCTCACAGTTTGAAGATTATGTGGAAATTGTCGTCAACTGGGCCAATATGCTGTATCCCGCAAAAAATACACTATTAAAACACAAAGTAATTCCATTGGACGTATACAGTCCTCTGGACATGCGCGCACCTGGAGGAAGTACCGGAATGCATGCCATTGAAGTTACCATGGATGAAATTGCTTATCAGCTGAATATTGATCCTGTAGAGCTGAGGCTCATCAATTATTCGATGGTCGACCAAAGCAGCGAAAAGGAATATTCCAGCAAGGAACTGAAAGAATGTTATCTGCAGGGTGCAAAGCAGTTCGGCTGGGATCAGCGCAATCCGGTTCCGCGAAGCATGAAGCGTGGCAATAAGCTGATAGGGTATGGAATGGCCACCGGGATCTGGGATGCCAACCGTATTCTTGGCAGAGCTGAAGCCATCCTTACTGCAGATGGAAAAGTAGAGGTTAAAAGTGCCGTTACCGATATCGGAACGGGAACATTAACCGTAATGACGCAGATCGCGGCCGATCAGCTGGGATTGCCGGTGGAAGAAGTTACCTTTTCTTATGCTGACAGCAAAATGCCATTTGCTCCGATCCAGGGAGGATCTTTTACCACAGCTACGGTGGGTCCTGCTGTGAAGGCCGCCTGCGAAGCTTTAAATAAAAAACTGCTGAAAATAGCAAAATCGATGGAAAAATCGGTGTTTGCCGACACAAAACTGGAAGAGGTGGCATTCATGAACCGTTATATTATGCTTAAAAGTGATCCTGAAAAGAAAATCAGTTATGATGAAATTATGAAGCACAACGACGGAAAGGAAATCCGCACGAAAAATTCGGCCATGCCTAATCCCCTGACGTCCGGAAAAAAGGCGAGGGCCGTTCACAGTGCGGTCTTTGTAGAAGTGGAAGTGGATGAAGAACTGGGCGTGATCGAAGTGAAAAGAGCCTTAACGGCAGTAGCTGCCGGAAGGATTATCAACCCTAAAACGGCCGAAAGCCAGCTGCTGGGAGGGATGATCTGGGGAATCAGCAAAGCGCTCCACGAAGAGACGATTACCGATCATACACTTGGTAAATACATGAATGATGACCTGGCGGAATACCATATTCCTGTTCATGCGGATATTCATGATTTGCAGGTGTTATTTATCAAGGAAGAGGATAATTTCGTAAATGATCTCGGTATAAAAGGGGTCGGAGAAATAGGTGGGGTCGGCATGCCGCCGGCAATTACCAATGCAGTTTATCATGCCACCGGCAAAAGAATTTACGACCTGCCGATCCATTTTGATTACCTGCTGGAGTAATAATTTCGATAATCAACAGAAACGGGCTTCGGCCCTTTTTTTATGTACGATATTTAAATTGAAAGAAACTTGTAGATTTTGTGCATTATACTGCTTTAATTTAACACATAGGTCACAGAAAAAGACTTTGATGCATTGCGTATATCTTAGAAAAAAGATTAAATAAGCTTTTGCGAACTTATCTGGAGTGTAATATTCAGCTTTACTAAACAGAATGTATGTCTTTTTAAATCTTTTGTGGTAAAATTTTTCCGGTCATTTTACCTGAACTGCGCCACCAATTCCGAAATTCTCCTGACCACAACATCAATTTCCTCTTTTGTATTATCTTTTCCCAGGCTGAACCTGATGGAGCACAAAGCATCCTCGTCATTTAATCCCAAACCTTTAAGCACATGCGACGGTTCGGTAGTTACCGAAGAACAGGCCGATCCGCTGGATACTGAAATATGCTGTAAAGCCATAATCAGCTGTTCTGAGAATACATTTTTAAATACCACGTTCGTGGTATTGAAAATCCGGTGCCTGAGGGAGCCATTTACTGAGGTCCCGTCAATAGCCAGCAGTCTGTTTTCCAGTCTGTCACGGAGGTTTTTTACATAAGCGGCATGGTGATCCATGCTTTCTTTGGCTATTTCACATGCTTTCGCCATCCCGATAATTCCCGGCACATTCAAAGTGCCGCTTCGCCTGTTTTTCTGCTGTCCGCCGCCGGTGATCTGGGAACTCAAATACTTTTTTACGTCTTTCGAAACATACAGGGCACCGATGCCTTTCGGTCCGTAAAACTTATGAGCGGAAAAAGCCATCAGATCGATTCCCAACTCCTGGACATTTACCGGGATTTTTCCTACAGCCTGAGTGGCATCACACAATAAAAAAGCACCTTTAGCGTGTACGAGTTCGCTGATTTCTTTAATATACTGAATGGTTCCCGTTTCATTATTCACCAACATGACGCTGACAAGAAGGGTTTTACCTGTAATGGCCTGTTCAAGAAGGTCAAGATCAGCCAGCCCATCGTTTTGAACCGGAAGAATGGAGCAGTTTAAATGACTTTTTTCCGCATGATCTTTCACCGTATCCAGAACCGCTTTGTGTTCCGTACACAAAGTCACCAGATGATTTCTTTCGCCATGAGAAATCCCCCGAATGGCAAGATTGATAGATTCCGTTGCTCCGGAAGTAAATATAATCTCATTCGTACGGCATCCGATAAGATCGGCTACTTGTCTGAAGGCCTCTTCAATATATTCATCAACGGTAAGTCCCGCGAGATGGCTGCTACCGGGATTTTCGTAATGTTCCGTGAAGAAAGGAATCATGGCTTCCAATACGTTTCCGTCAAGTTTCGTGGTCGCGTTATGATCGAGATAAATATTGTGGGAAATCATATCAATATAAGGAAGCGTTTCTGTTCATGAATTATAAATATACGGAATTCTTTTGGAAGAAGGATAAAAGCAATCGGGCTGGGCGAAGACACGATTTGTTTATTGAAAATAATCAGCATGGATCATCAAAAATATCCAGGAGCAAGGTAGCACCAATCCGTCTCCTTTTTTAAATCATGAGGTTGATAAGAAACCAAAAAGTATACATTTTCTGATCAGTTTTTTGCTTCATTTCATGTAAAATATACCGATTATGGTTAGCTGATTATTCTTAATATCGTTAATTTTATTGCTTTAGATTGATAATATCAGGTAATTTTTTTAATTTTACCTAAAAAATACAGCAATAATCACTATATGATTATATCAGAAGAGATTTTATTTGAATACGGAGCCGTACTGCAGGATTTTATGCAGGATGAATATATCTTCAGGGAAGGAGGGCAGTCTCAATTTTATTTTCAGATAAGGACAGGCGTGGTAAAGCTCAATAATTTTTTTGAGGACGGTAAAGAATTCGTACACGGTTTTCCGTACGATGGGCATTGCTTTGGTGAAATCTATCTGCTGACGGAAAAGCAGTATGCCATGAACGCCATTGCCGTAACAGGCTGTACCATAATCAAACTGAATAAAACAGCATATCTGAAAATGGTTCATGAAAATCCACAGCTTTTTTTCAAAATCAACCGTTATACTGCGGAAAGGCTGCATTTCCGGTATCTGGTTTCCTCTTTCTTGGCCATTCTCGATCCCCAGATCAAGATCCAGAAGCTTCTTGACCATCTCAAAAGTTATTTCGGATATCAGGAAAAGTACAGCTTTCTCGTTCCCTTCACAAGATACCAGCTGGCATCCCTTACCGGAATGCGCGTAGAAACCCTCATCCGAACCGTAAAAAAAATGGAAAAACTGAACATTGTCAGGATTGATAACACGAAAATTTATTATTAAGGTTCTATAACGAAAAGATAGTCATCAAAATTCAGACATCGTAGTTTTTGTAAGTTCCATCTGTTGAAAATCAATATTTTATATACAATAATTAAATTGATGAGTATCGTAAAATATATTGGTTTTTTACAATATTCTGTAGCTTAAACGAATAATTTTTGATGAAAATTTAAAATTTTTGAAAATTAATTATACATTTGTACCATAAATATAAAAAATGAACCACACGATTATCATTATTGTCATTTTTATCATTATCGGACTGCCGGTGATGAGTAATGGCTCGTGATAATTGTTGAAAAAATAACACAAACCATTCTCATCACGGGAATGGTTTTTTTTATTTCCTGAATGTAAAGAATAAATAAAATAAAAAAACCAGTACAACATGTATTACAATGATGACAGTGTTCTCTTTTTCGATGGAGAGTATGTAAAAGCAAAAGATGCAAAAACCGACTTATACGGGCAATCCTTACATTATGGCTATGCCGTGTTTGAGGGGATCAAATCTTATAAAACCGCAAACGGTACCCGGATTTTCAAAGCAGAAGAACATTACGACAGGCTCAGGAAATCAGCCGAAGCGATGATGATGCCTTTCAATTATTCCACGGAAGAAATGGTAGAAGCGACGTACAGACTGCTGGAAATGAACAAACTGGAAAATGCTTACATCCGTCCGATCGTGATCTGCTCGCCGAATATGGCATTATCCAAAGGGCAGAAAAGCTATCTTGTAATCGAAGTCTGGAATTGGGACAACGGCTATCTCGCCAACAAAATGAGGATCATGACCTCTTCTTTCCAACGTCCGAATCCAAAGGCTTTCAAAGTGGAAGCAAAGGTGAGCGGCCATTATGTAAACTCCATTCTGGCCTGCCAGGAAGCCAAGGACAAAGGCTTTGATGAAGCGCTGGTGCTGGACGAAAACGGGAATGTGGCGGAAAGCTCCGGAGCCAATGTATTTTACGAAAAAGACGGAAAACTGTTCACGCCGGCCAAAGGCAATATCCTTCCGGGAATCACACGGGCTACGGTCTTTCAGATCTGTGATAACCTGGGAATACCGGCAGAGGAAAAATTCTTCAAACCGGAAGAAATGCAGGGTGCGGATGCCGGATTCTTCTGTGGGACGGCAGCTGAAATTGTCGCCTTGGATTCTTTAGACAATATCCCTTTTAAACTGGATTGGGAAAACAGCCTTTCCGCCAAAGTACAGCAGGCCTATCGCCATCTCGTGCTGGAAGAGGATTATGCTTACCTGAAAAACCAAGCCCTATATGTGTAATACGTTAAATAAATATTCAAAAACCCTGACAAAAGATCCTACCCAGCCGGCAACCCAGGCTATGTTCTACGGGATCGGATTTCAGGAGGAAGACTTCAATAAAGCACAAGTGGGCATCGCCAGCATGGGCTATGACGGGAATACCTGCAATATGCACCTCAACAGCCTGGCGGAAACCGTTAAACAGGGGGTAAAAGATCAAGATCTTGTAGGATTAATGTTCCATACCATCGGGATCAGTGACGGCATGACCAACGGTACCGACGGAATGCGCTATTCGCTGGTTAGCCGCGACATCATCGCCGACTCCATTGAAACCGTCTGCGCGGGACAGTATTATGACGGACTCATTACCGTCCCGGGCTGCGACAAAAATATGCCGGGTTCCCTGATCGCCATGGCAAGGCTGGACCGGCCTTCCATCATGGTCTACGGCGGAAGCATTGCCCCGGGACATTACAAAGGCGAAGACCTCAATATTGTTTCTGCTTTTGAAGCGTTGGGAAACAAAATTGCCGGCAAAATCTCCGAAGAGGACTTTCAGGGGGTGATAAAAAATTCATGTCCGAGCGCAGGAGCCTGTGGCGGAATGTACACCGCAAATACCATGGCTTCTGCCATCGAAGCATTGGGAATGAGCCTGCCGTATTCGTCCTCTTATCCCGCACTCAGCCGAGAAAAGAAAGAGGAATGTCGATTTGCCGGGCATTATATGAAAATCCTGCTGGAAAAAGACATCAAGCCTTCAGACATCATGACGCCGAAAGCCTTTGAAAATGCTCTCAGGCTGATCATGATCCTGGGTGGGAGTACCAATGCCGTTCTCCATTTTATTGCCATTGCAAAAGCGATCGGTTATGATCTGACCCTAGACGATTTTCAAAGGATCAGCGATGAAACCCCATTGCTGGCCGATCTGAAGCCCAGCGGAAAATACCTGATGGAAGACCTGCACAAAGTAGGCGGTGTTCCTGCGGTGATGAAATACCTGCTGGATCTGGGACTGCTTCATGGCGATTGCTTAACGGTTACGGGTAAAATGGTAGCTGAAAATTTAGAACACGTAACCTCAATCATCGACAGAGAGCAGAACATCATTCGCGATATTAAAGATCCGATCAAGGAAACCGGTCATATCCGGATCATGTACGGGAATCTTGCGGAAAAAGGTTCTGTAGCTAAAATTACCGGAAAAGAAGGCAACTATTTTAAGGGAACGGCCATTGTTTTTGACGGCGAGAAAGAATTTATCAAAGGCATCGAAGACCGTAAAATTAACGAAGGAAATGTAGTCGTGATTAAAAACGAAGGCCCGAAAGGTGCACCGGGAATGCCCGAAATGCTAAAACCGACCTCCGCACTAATGGGGTCAGGTTTAGGTAAAAATGTAGCACTGATTACCGACGGACGTTTTTCAGGCGGAACCCACGGCTTTGTTGTAGGCCATATCACGCCTGAAGCATTTTCCGGAGGGCTGATCGGACTTATTGAAGACGGTGATCTCATCGAGCTGGATGCCGAAAAAAATACCATCAATGCCTTATTATCCGATGAAGAAATTGCCCGGCGCAAAGCCGCTTTCTTACAGCCGGAATACAAAGTGAAAAAGGGAATCCTCTACAAATATGCCAAATCGGTTGCAGATGCTTCCCAGGGCTGTGTCACGGATCTGTAAATCTCGGATCTGTTATGTATTTGTGTTAAATAATATTCAGAATACAATGAAATATTGTTTTACCCTGTTAAATGAATGCTTTTGCCTGCCTAAAAATATGCACTCAGATCATCTAATCCTTTATCTGTCGTTGCGATTAAATTAATAAAGCAAAAATTCAAAACTTATTTTATACAGGTTTACGATATAAAAAACAACAAAAATGAATACGATCCTATCAAAAAAAGAAAACAATAAAGTAACGCAACAGGAAACGGTAGAAATATCCGGTTCCAAAGCCCTTTTGGAAGCTTTGCTGGCGGAAGGCGTAAACACGGTTTTCGGATATCCCGGCGGGGCGATCATGCCGATTTATGATGCTTTGTATGATTATTCCGAACAGTTGAAGCACATCCTGGTCCGTCACGAGCAGGGTGCGATACATGCTGCCCAGGGATTTGCCCGCACTTCCGGAAAAACGGGTGTCGTGTTTGCAACCAGCGGTCCAGGTGCTACCAATCTTGTGACCGGACTGGCAGATGCAATGATCGACAGCAACCCGATAGTCTGTATCACAGGACAGGTATTTGCTTCGCTTTTAGGAACGGATGCCTTTCAGGAAACGGATGTCATTAACATCACCACACCGGTTACCAAATGGAATTACCAGGTGACCGATGCTACGGAAATCCCGGAAGCCATTGCCAAAGCTTTCCATATTGCGGCTACCGGGCGGCCCGGCCCGGTTCTTATAGATATTACCAAAAACGCACAACTGCAGCTGTTTGAATACGCAGGATACAAGAAATGCAGCCATATCCGGAGCTACCGTCCCGAACCGGAAATCAGAAATGAATATGTAGAACGGGCAGCGGAACTGATCAACCAGGCCCAAAAACCTTTTGTGGTATTCGGTCAGGGGGTCATTTTAGGAAATGCAGAAGAGGAATTCAAGGCATTTATTGAAAAAGTTAATCTGCCGGCAGCGGCAACGGTCATGGGACTGAGTGCTTTGCCAACCGATCACCCACTGCATGTCGGGATGCTGGGAATGCACGGGAATTATGCCCCGAATGTCATGACCAATGAATGCGATGTGCTTATCGCGGTGGGGATGCGTTTCGATGATCGCGTAACGGGAAGGCTTGATAAATACGCCAAACAGGCGAAAGTAATCCATCTGGATATTGATCCTGCTGAAATCGATAAAAATGTGAAGACCACAGTTCCGGTCTGGGGCAATTGCAAAAAAACACTTCCGTTACTTACAGCGCTTCTTCAGGAAAATGATCACTCGGACTGGCTGCAGCAATTCCGCGAACTGGAAAAAGAAGAAATCAGGGAAGTTATTCAGAATGAACTGAACCCTGTTACTGATACGATGACCATGGGTGAAGTGATTAAAGTATTGAATGAGCTGACCAATGGTGATGCCATTATTGCCACCGACGTCGGTCAGCACCAGATGGTGTCGTGCCGTTATGCAGATTTCAACCATTCACGGTCCAGTGTGACGTCCGGCGGTCTTGGAACCATGGGATTCGGACTGCCTGCTGCCATCGGGGCATGGTATGGTGCACCGGAAAAAACCGTGGTGGCCATTATCGGTGACGGCGGCTTCCAGATGACGATTCAGGAACTGGGAACCATCATGCAGTTCGGTGCCAAAGTAAAGATCCTGATCCTCAACAATGAGTTCCTAGGAATGGTACGGCAATGGCAGCAGCTGTTCCACGACCGGCGGTATTCCTTTGTCAATATTACCAGCCCCGATTTCGTAGCCGTAGCAAAAGGATATTATATCGAAGGACAAAAAATATCGGAGCGTAAAGATCTGAAAACGGCTATGGAAACCATGCTCAGTCATGATGGAGCCTACCTGCTGGAAGTGATGGTCGGAAAAGAGAATAATGTATTCCCGATGGTCACGCAGGGTTCATCCGTGTCAGAAATCCGCTTAAAGTAAGGCTTCCAGGAAAGTAATTAATCATTAAGGCATTGAGAAACATTCAGGTAATCCATTTAAAAAAAAAATTTATATCTGAATCTCAACCTAAGCCTTAATCTCATCTTAAATCAATCATTCATGGAAAAGAAAGAATTTACTATCACCTTATATACCGAAAACTCCGTCGGACTGATCGGCCGGATCGCCGGAATTTTTTCGCGCAGGAAAATCAACATTGAAAGTCTGAATACTTCACCTTCCGAAGTGGAAGGCATCCATCGGTTTACTTTGGTCATTACCGAAAATGAAGACATCGTCAGAAAACTTTGCCGTCAGCTGGAAAAGCAGATCGATGTCCTGAAATCCTATTACAATACCGATGATGAGATCGTATGGCAGGAACAGGCCCTGTACAAAGTTCCGGCAGATGTTGTCACGGAAAAAGTCTATGTAGAAAGGCTGCTCCGGCAGTACGGGGCTTCTACGGTGGTTATCCGCCAGGATTATATTGTTTTTGAAACCGCGGGACACCGGGAAGAAATCGACCGGCTGACCGAAGAACTCAATAAATACGGGCTTATCGAATTCGTACGCGGAGCCCGGATTGCCATCATTAAAAACAGTGCAGGGATCCATGAAAAGGTGCTTCAGTTTGAAAACCGGGAACCTTCTCCGCATATCGTAGAAAACCAATATCTCGATCAGCGGGACAATGTTTTTACCATGTAAAAAAGATCACAAACTTTGTCAAAGTTAAAATCTTTGACAAAGTTATTTCATCAATCATCATTTATCAATCATCATCAGATATGTCAAATTACTTCAATACCTTATCACTCAGAGAGCAGCTTCACCAGTTAGGTCAGGCGGAATTTATGGACAATTCGGAATTTTCCGAGGGCGTTTCAGCGTTACAAGGAAAAAAAATCGTCATTGTAGGCTGTGGCGCACAGGGACTCAATCAGGGGCTGAACCTCAGGGACAGCGGGCTGGATGTTTCTTACGCATTACGGCAGGAAGCCATTGATCAGAAAAGGGATTCCTGGAAAAACGCTACCGAAAACGGTTTTCCGGTGGGAGCGTATGAAGAACTGATTCCCACGGCAGACCTGGTGATCAATCTTACACCGGATAAACAGCATACTGCCGTAATCAACGCCGTTCAGCCTTTAATGAAAGAAGGTGCCACGTTGTCATACTCCCACGGTTTCAATATCGTGGAAGAAGGCATGCATATCCGCAAAGACCTGACGGTCATTATGGTGGCCCCAAAATGCCCCGGTTCCGAAGTCCGCGCCGAATACCTGCGGGGTTTCGGGGTTCCGACGCTCATTGCCGTACATCCGGAAAATGATCCGCAGGGAAAAGGCTGGGAACAGGCCAAGGCTTACTGTGCCGCAACCGGCGGCCATAAAGCGGGAGTTTTGAAATCTTCTTTCGTGGCAGAAGTAAAATCCGATCTGATGGGAGAGCAGACGATCCTGTGCGGACTCCTGCAAACCGGCTCCATCCTTTCTTTCGACAAAATGGTGGAGAAGGGAATCGATGCAGGGTACGCTTCCAGACTCGTGCAGTACGGCGTTGAGGTAATTACCGAAGCCCTGAAGCACGGTGGTGTCAGCGGAATGCTCGACAGGCTGTCCAATCCTGCCAAGTTGAAAGCCTTTGAACTTTCGGAAGAGCTGAAAGATATCATGCGTCCGCTGTTCAGGAAACATCAGGATGATATTATGTCAGGGGAGTTCTCCGGAACGATGATGGAAGATTGGGCGAATGATGATGCCAACCTGTTGAAATGGCGCGCGGAAACCGGGGAAACTGCTTTTGAAAGAACACCGGCTGGCGATATAAAAATCTCTGAACAGGAATATTTCGACCATTACCTGCTGATGCCAGCCTTTATCCGAGCCGGAGTGGAGCTGGCTTTTGAAACCATGGTGGAAGCGGGGATCAAACCGGAATCCGCTTATTACGAATCTCTGCATGAAGCGCCGCTGATCGCAAATACCATTGCCCGGAAAAAGCTGTTCGAAATGAACCGGGTAATTTCCGATACGGCGGAATATGGCTGCTATCTTTTCGACCAGGCCTGCAAACCGTTGCTCGCAGATTTTATGAAGAAAGTCGATGCGGATGTGGCGGGGAAAAATTTCAATGAAGGAAAGGATGGCGCGGTAGACAACGCACAGTTGGTACACGTAAACGAAGTGTTGAGAAACCATCCGGTAGAAGTCGTAGGCAGAAAACTGCGCCAGGCTATGACGGCCATGAAATCCATCAAAACCGTTTAAAATAACAGAAAATGAGTGAGACGGCTACATTTCCCACGTTGGAAGCAGTAAAGAAAGCCCGGAAAAGCATAGAGAGCGTTGTCAGCTATACGCCGTTGCAATACAGCCAGCGGCTGTCGGAGAAATCCGGGGCCCGTATTTTCCTGAAAAGGGAAGACCTGCAGCCGGTACGGTCGTACAAGCTGCGGGGCGCCTACAATAAGATCAACAGCCTGTTTCTGGAAGGAAAAACTTCAGATGGTATCGTCTGTGCCAGCGCTGGGAACCATGCTCAGGGGGTTGCTTTTTCCTGTCGCCAGCTCGGTATCAGGGGAACCATCTTTATGCCGGTTACTACCCCGAGGCAGAAATTGGAGCAGGTAGAAATGTTCGGAGGAAACGCCGTGGAGGTAAGGCTGACCGGAGACACTTTCGACGCTTCAAAAGCAGCAGCCCTTGAATTTGCAGCCCTTTCCGGTGCGGCTTTTATTCATCCCTTCGATGATGTCCGTATTATTGAAGGGCAGGCGACCCTGGCGTTGGAAATCCTCGAACAGCAGCAGGAGAAGATCGATTTTGTATTTATTCCGATCGGTGGCGGTGGATTGGCTTCCGGGATTGCTACGGTATTTAAAACTCTTTCCCCGGGAACTCTCCTGGTCGGTACCGAACCGAAAGGAGCCGCTTCTATGAAGGCTTCCCTGTTCAATAACGCCAATACGGAACTTCAGGAAATCGACGGATTCGTGGACGGAGCTGCCGTAAAGAGAGTAGGAGACCTCAATTTTGAGATCTGTAAAGAAGCACTGTATGACTGTATCGCGGTGGACGAAGGCCGGGTTTGTGATACGATCCTCCAGCTGTATAACAAAGATGCCATTGTGCTGGAACCTGCCGGTGCCCTGTCGATTTCCGCCTTGGATCAGTACAGGGATCAGATCAAAGGTAAAAACGTGGTCTGCATCGTAAGCGGCAGCAACAATGATATTACCCGGATGGAAGAGATCAAGGAACGGGCGTTGCTGTACAAAGGGCTGAAGCATTATTTTATGGTTAAATTTCCGCAACGTCCCGGTGCCCTCAAGGATTTTGTGCTGAACGTCCTCGGTTCCGATGACGACATTACCCATTTTGAATATACCAAAAAAAATTCGCGGGAAACCGCCCTGGCCGTTGTCGGTATCGAACTTTCCGATCCTTCCGGCTTCAGCGGCCTCAGAACCCGGATGCAAGAGCTGGGCTATTTCGAATCCTACCTCAACGACAACCCTGATGTGCTGAATATGCTGGTTTGAAACGGAAGTTACGGGCTGGATGGAGAAAGCGGGAGACCGTAAGTTTTTTTAAGCTTAACTGCTTTGACAAACTCAGCTTGCAAATTAAGGAATGGTTAAACTAAAATCGATGCGTTTTAATTTCTATAAAAATTAAAACAACATATTGCATTTCAACTTTGTCAAAGTTTTTCAAAATCTATTTCAAATTAACAATTTATTAAAATTAAAACCATTAGTATGAGCAATGTCATCCTGAGCCTGTCAAAGGATTGCGCAACACGATACATTGCTTATTTTTTATAAGATATGATGCAATGTCCACTTTATTTAATTAATCACAATGACTTATGGTAAAGATCGATTTCACAAGTCCTGAATCGCTTTTCACCTACATCTTTCGTCCATATATTAAAATTCTTTTAAAAGAATAAATCGCCGGGAGCTTCGGAAACGCTTTTGCAATCCTCCTGTTGAATTCGGTGGTGAAAATGGTTTTCTGATCTTCGGTAAGCCTTTCCAGGTAAGGAATTAATGCCGATCCTGAAATAAAATTAAACAGGGTTTTGTGCTCCTCTGCGATGAGGGGATATACTTTCTGAAATAAATTGAGTTCTCCGATGCCGTTATCAAAAAGGATCCGGGCGTATTCATCCAGGGTTAAAACCGGAGAATGGAGGTTCCAGCCATTCAATTGGCTGCTGAAAGGCTCTTCCGATGCGAGACCGGATAAAATCTGATTCAGGACATTCCCTGGCTGATAGGGCATTTGCACCGCCAGCTGACCTCCCGGATTTAATTTTGAAATCAGTTTCGGGAATAATTCTTCATGACGGTCAGACCACTGCAATGCGGCATTGCTGAAGATGAGGTCCCAGCGTTCGTCACTTTCCAGAATTTCTTCCGTAGTCATTTGTTTAAAGTGAAGCCTTTCATGCTGAAAATTCCCTGCTTTTTCGAGCATCTCCGGCGAAGAATCGATTCCGGTGAAATTTGATTCCGGAAATTTTTCGGCAAGAATGGCCGTTTGTTCACCCGTCCCGCATCCCAGGTCGATCGCTTTCATCGATTGGTCATCCGCAATGAGATCTGCAAGATCAAAGAACGGCTGAAAACGGATATTTTTAAACTGGTTGTAAATCTCGGGATTCCACGGCATGGCTGAATTATTTTGGCTGAATTAAGGTACGGATTTAAATGGAATAAAAAGTCCGGAATGTTTCCTGATTAATAATTTAATTAGTTTAACGTGAATTTGATAATATGTAATTTGTTTCTAGTAATTAAAAAAATTAAAGAATAACAGGAATTTTAAATGAGATTGACTTAAAGAGAAACTTCCATCATCCAGCTTCCCTTCTTCCAGCCTTTTAAACCTTGTTTTTACGCCGGGTTCACGTTAATTTATAATGTTTAAGTATATTAAAAATGCCTTTACAAAATCTGCGAACTTTCCTTAATGCTGTTCATCACAAAAATACTTTTCGTCTGGCCGATGCCTTCGATTTCCGATAAAGTATTGACGAAAAATTCGTGGAATTTATCCATATTCGGGGCCAGTATTTTCAGCATGAAATCAAAATCTCCGCTGATATTGTAAAATTCCACCACTTCTTTCAGTTTACTTACTTCTGCGATGAAATGTCCTGCGGTTTTTTTGTTATGAACATTCAGGGCGATCATGCAGATCACCATCATTCCTTTATTTACCTTCTTCCGGTCGACTACCGCGGTGTATTCCCTGATGATGCCCAGCTTTTCCATTCTCTTGATCCGTTCATGGGTTGGAGTAGGGCTGAGGTTAATCCTTACGGCAATATCACGGACGCTCAGCTTTGCATCTTTCTGTAAAATCCGGAGTATGGAAAGGTCTTTTTCATCGACGGTATATTGTTCTGCGGCCATTTGTTCTGTTTATAAAGGTTAAAAGATCGATAAAAGAGTATTTGTTCTTTTGATTTGATTTTAAATTTAAATTTGTTCCAAATTTAATATATAATTTTTACATACGTCCTGTTATTTTTAATTTTGCAGCATAATTAAATAGTATGGACAGGAAGAATTTATTATTGATGATCGCATCGGCAGGCACATTTGTGGAAGCATTGGATATTGCCATTATTAACTTAACGATTCCTTCCATCCAGGAGCAGTTTGGGATCACCACCGAAACCGTTCAGTGGCTGCAAACCCTTTACGTATTGTTTTTCGGAGGATTCCTGATTATCGGCGGAAAGTTATCCGACCAGGTCGGAAGCAGGAGGGTTTTTCTTTGTGGCTCCCTGATCTTTATGCTGACATCTTTAGGAGCCGGACTGTCCACAAGTTTCGGGACACTGGCGGTTTTCAGGGCATTGCAGGGATTGGGAGCGGCTTTCATCATGCCTTCGGCTATGTCGATCGTTACCCATACGTTTAGGGAAGAGCGGGAGCGGAGCCGTGCCGTCGGGATTTTCAGTTCTTTTGCGGCAATCGGTTCCGGAAGCGGACTGTCATTGGGAGGAATCATCAGCACGTATCTGAGCTGGCATTGGGTATTCTTGATCAATGTTCCTGTTTTACTGATCACTTTGATTTTTGCCTACCGGTATCTTCCCAAAGATAAAAAGGAGGTAACCCAAAAAACGGACCTGCTTTCAGGCGTATTGTTGGTGCTGGGACTGTTGGGACTTACTTATGGGACCCATGAGCTGATTCATATCAAAGAATATCCCTTTAGGGTGGCGGGTGCTTTATTCCTGGCTGCCGTGTTGCTGGTGCTGGTCATGTACCGTCTGAAATCGACAGCGCAACCCCTGATCGACGTTAAAATATTCAGGCACCGTTCACTCATGGTTTCCAATTTTGCATTTGTCGCATTGGGTGCCTTTTTTATCGGATTCTTATTCCTGATTTCTCTGATGCTGCAGAAAGATATGAGCCACAGTGCGGCTTCGGCAGGTTTGATGCTGGTTCCTTTCAGCATCATGTCGGCACTGGTGGCGAAATTCATATTGCCTCATGTGGCCAAAAGGCTGAGTTCTGCACAGATGGGTATTTTCGGATGGACCTTTATGCTGATTGGAGGAATTGTATTGATGATCTCCATACATTCCGGGCATCCGCTGCTACTGGTTTTAATGGGAGCGGCCTGCATTTCAGGAATCGGAATGACCTTCTGTTTTACGGCATTATCCGTGCTGGGAATTCATGAGGTGGCTGCTGCAGATTATGGAGTAGCTTCCAGTCTGGGTTCTACCAGTTATTTTCTGGGGGCGGGCCTCGGATTGTCTTTCATGACGCTGATGAGCCAGGTTTTCCCTTCGGTGTTGGCTGTAGGCGATTTAAGCATCACGATATTAATTGGCTATGCGGTTTTTGCGTTGAGCATGCTGTTTTACTTCATGATCAGAAGCCTTAGAAATGAACCGCGGGAAGTTGCTGTTTCTTAGAGGA
Source organism: uncultured Chryseobacterium sp. (assembly GCA_913774355.1). GTDB lineage: Bacteria > Bacteroidota > Bacteroidia > Flavobacteriales > Weeksellaceae > Chryseobacterium. The sequence goes on from CAJYGB010000013.1 coordinate 56,901, forward strand.
TGTTTAAATTTTTAAGTCAGAAATTTCCTTTATACCTCTTAATTTTATGACTTAAAATAAACTTTGTTAATTCTTCGCTCAGTATGATGATCCCAATGATTTAAGTGAATAGTATTGAAGGTACAATATATTGATTTTTAACTAAATGAATTAATTTATTCATATTAAAAACAAACTCCAAATTTTAAAAAGGATCTCAGACGAATTTTCCTTTAACTGAATTATATTGATAAAGGACCGGTGAAATGTACCGGTTCTTTTGTTATTTTAGCGGGATGAAAATACAGATCATCAGCGACCTTCACCAGGAATTCGGAATTACCGAACTGTCGTTTGACCGGTCGGATGTTGTTGTTTTGGCCGGTGATGTAAATCTGGGAATAAAGGGAATTGAATGGATCAAAGTAAAGATCAGGGATAAACCGGTGATCTATGTTCTCGGAAACCACGAATACTACAAAGGTTCCTATCCGAAAACACTGCACAAGATAAAAGAAGCTGCCCGGGATTCCAATATTTTTGTACTCGAAAATGATTCCGTTGATATCGAGGGGATCCGTTATCACGGGGCAACGCTCTGGACTGATTTTTCCATTTTCGGGGATCCGCGGTATTACGGATTTGTCTGCCAGAACGGGATGAACGATTATAAGCAGATCCGGCGCGATCCGTCCTATTCAAAAATGCGATCCATCGATATTTTTAAGATTCATCAGTTTTCAAAATTATGGCTGAAAGAAAGCCTGGAGAATTCAAAAGACATGAAAAATATCGTGGTGACTCATCATGCACCCAGCATTCAGTCGGTTCCGGAACATTTTAAAGAAGATCCGCTTAGTTCAGCTTATGCTTCGGATCTTGAGGGTTTTATTCTGGAGTACCAGCCGCTGTACTGGATCCACGGCCATATCCATACGCCGAAACGGTATACAATAGGAGAGACGGAAGTTATCTGCAATCCGCATGGCTATATCAGTGAAAAGTATAATAGCTATGAAAAGGAGTTGATGGTGGAGATTTAAAACGAATTAATGTGGAGTCTAAGTAAAAACAAGGTTTAAAGGGCTGGAAGAAGGAAGCTGGATGCCGGAAGTTTCTGCTGTCGATATATTGCTGGCGGTCCTATATATTAAATGATATTGTTTGTGTGCTGTTAAGAGAGAACTATATCTAAAATCAGGACCATATTTCTGCTTTTTTTATTTTTAAGTCACTGAAAACAAATTATATAGTGTAGAATTTATATTGATTTAATCTGATTATATGTTGAAACCGGAAAAGACAACAAGGCAAGCATTCGATTATTTAGATCAGGCTTATGAAATTATTTTCGCTTACAGCCATGATTATGAAAAGGCAAACCCAAAATTAACCGATCTCCTGAATCGTGCTGAAAATGAGAAATTTGTAAAAAATTCTGCTTATTATCAGTTAATGGGAACTTTGGCCTATTTCATCTGTAAATCGAAGGTGAAAAATACCCCTTATCAGAATCTGCTTCCCGGGAATCCTGTGGTGGAGAATCCTTTTAAATGGTCGCTGGACATTGATACATATAATCCCCCTTTACAGTATCTGTATGGTCTGTATCTTTACGATACGGGAAAATTTTTAAAAGCAGAATCTATGTTTTCGGAAATTGACATCCGGTATTTTCAGGATCTGAAATTGAATGACAGGGCAATCAAAATCAAAGAGCTGATCCTTTGCTGTAAAATATTTTTGGATGAGATCTCCGAAGATGAGATTGTAAAATTTATTGGAGAGACAGCGGATCAGGAAGGAGATCACCTGTGGGATCTGGTTGAAACATTGAAATTGAATGCTAAGCATTATACCGAAAGGATTCGTTCTGCATTAAAGGAATAAAAATACCCGGGCCAAAGCCCGGGTATTCACGTTTTAGAAATATATATAAGTAAAATTACTTCAGGGTAAACTTCACCTTGGTTTTGATGGCATCGGAAGAATTTCCGATCTGCGCTTCAAAATCTCCGGGTTCGGCAACCCAGTCGTGTTTTTGGGCATCGAAGAAACTCAGGGCCGTTTTATCAATGGTAAAGGTAACTTCCTTCTGTTCGCCGGGGTTCAGATATACTTTTTCAAAGCCTTTCAGTTCTTTAGCCGGTCTTTCCACGGAAGATTTCAGATCCGAAATGTAAAGCTGAGCTACTTCTGCGCCGGCCTTTTTTCCGGTATTTTTAACGGAAACCGTGAAGGTAATCGTATCGTCCTGAGACATCGTTGCTTTATCGGCTTTAGCCTTTCCGAATTCAAAAGTCGTATAGCTTAATCCGTGCCCAAAACTGAATAAAGGTTTGATTTTCTTGGTATCGTGCCATCTGTAGCCTACAAAAATCCCTTCGTTATAGGTAATATTGATCGGATTTTTCTGGTCTTTGCCTTTATCTGCCGCCAGTTCTTCTTTATTCCCGGGATATTCTCCCAGCTGATGGGCAGAATTATCTTCTAATCGCACCGGGAAAGTGAACGGCAGTTTACCCGACGGATTTGCATCGCCGGCAAGGATCGAAGCAATGGAATTCCCGGCTTCGGAACCCAGATACCAAGCCTGAACAACCGTAGGAACTTCCTTGATCCATGGCATAGCCACTGCATTTCCGGAAATCAATACCACAGCCAGGTTTTTATTGGCTTTGGCAAGAGCGGAAATTACATGATCCTGATTATAAGGTAACCCGTAGCTTTTACGGTCGTTCCCTTCACTATCCTGGAAATCTGCTTTGTTCAGGCCGCCGATGAAAATGACGTAGTCTGAATTTTGTGCCAATTCTACCGCTTCATTCAGGAGTTCCTGTGGAGAACGGGTGTCTTTCAGGTCCTGTCCGGATTTTACGCCATTGTATTCGCCGCCGATATCCCCGACATAACCTCTCGCATACTGCACCTGCGACTGTTTCCCGAATCGTGCCTTAATTCCATCCAAAGGAAGGGTTTCGTATTTCACTTTCAATGACGAAGAACCGCCGCCAACGGTCATGATCTTAATAGCATTTTCACCGATTACGGCAATTTTTTTGGCTTTATTGATATCAATCGGAAGCACATTCCCCTGGTTTTTCAACAGAACGATTCCTTCTTCCCCGATTTCTTTGGCAACGGCTTTATGCTCTTCCGAAGCAATATTCCCGAAAGGCTTGTTCCGGTTCATCGTTGTCTTGTAGGCTAAATTTAAAAGTCTTGAAACTTTATCGTCAAGCTCTTTTGTTCCCACTTTTCCGGATTTAATTAAATCCAGATAAGGTTTTGCCAGATAATAATTGTCGTAAGCATTTTTCGTTCCGGCCGAAAGCCCATTGGTCCAACTTCCGAATTCAAGATCCAGCCCATTGTGGATGGCCTGCTCGGTATTGTTTACAGCGCCCCAGTCGGAAACCACCACGCCTTTGTATTTCCATTCGCCTTTTAAAATGTTATTCAAGAGATATTGATTCTGGCTGGAATATTGGCCTTTGTACATATCATATGCGCCCATGATCGTCCATGAATCACCTTCCGTTACGGCTGCTTTGAAAGCCGGCAGATAAATTTCATAGAGTGTCCGGTCGTCTACTTTTACATTGCTCGTATGACGGAACATTTCCTGGTTGTTCAGGGCAAAATGTTTTACAGAAGTGGCCACACCGTTAGACTGTACTCCTTTGATGTAAGGCACCACCATTTTTGAGGTCAGATAAGGATCTTCGCCCATATATTCAAAATTCCGGCCGTTCAGGGGAGTCCTGTAAATATTAACGCCCGGCCCTAAAAGAATGTCTTTTTTACGGTAGCGTGCTTCTTCACCGAGCGCTTTCCCGTAATTCCAGGACATTTTTTTGTTCCAGGTTGCCGAAAGGGCAGTAAGGGCAGGGTAGGCAATAATGGAATCGTTGGTCCATCCCGCCTGGTTCCATTCATCCCACATTACTTCAGGACGGACGCCGTGCGGGCCGTCGGTCGTCCAGAATTCAGGAATTCCCAGTCTCGGAACGCCGGGTGAACTGAATTTTGACTGGGCATGAAGCATTGCCACTTTTTCTTCCAGCGTCATTCTTGAAAGTGCGTCCTGCACACGCTGTTCCACAGGTTTTGATTCATCCAGATATACCGGAAGCGAGGTATTTTGAGCCATATAAGAAGCCGAAATAAGAGTGAATAAGCTTACAATGGCGGTTTTCTTTAACATAAAAAGCCTTTTTTGATTGGTAACAAAAATAGCAAAAATATTTATAGTCTCAAATTGAGAAAATAAATATTTATGTTAAATGGTTATTAATGACCAGCTTTTTTTCTGAAAAAAAAGCAACTTAAAAGCCTGAAGATGGAACATGGATGTTTCTTCTATCAACATCTTGCTACCGGTCCTGCATACAAAAAAATATAATACCGCAGGAGCATCTGAACAATAACCCGGGTTTAATAATTATTCCTGCAAGGCTTGATTTTATCTGTAAATAATTTAACCCCAGACGACGCCCGGGGTTAATACCACCGGACGCGCTCTTTATCGGGTTTAAAATATTGACAATGATTTAAAAACCATCGAATTCACGTCAAATTGTTAATTTTAACTTGAAAGAATTGACAAGCAAAGGGGATTGACCATTCACCAGCGACATTATTTCCATCCTTTAACCGCACCGCCTTTGAAAATCTCTTCCGCTTTTCTCGCCACTTCATCCGATTCGTAGGCTTTTACGAAATTTTTCACTTTTTCCGAGGTTTTGTTATCTTCTCTGGAAACGATTACATTCATATAAGGAGAATATTTATCTTCCCTGAAGATTCCCTGTTTCTCGGCATCCAGTCCGGCCTGGGCAGCGAAATTATTGTTGATGATGGCAATAACAACTTCTTTATCATCCAATACCCTCGGCAATTGCGGAGCCTCGATTTCAAGGATTTTCAGCTGCTTCGGGTTCTCGGCGATATCCGTTACCTTTGGAAGCAGGCCGATGCCGTCTTTTAATTTCAGTAAACCGTTTTTCTGCAGTAGAAGCAGGGAACGTCCGCCATTGGTAGGATCATTGGGGATCACAACCGTGCTTCCGTTTTGCAATTCGCTGATGTTTCTGATCTTCTTTGAATAAGCTACGATAGGGTAAACAAAAGTATTCCCCACTACCGCAAGCTTATAGCTCCGCTGCTTGGACTGCTCCGTTAAATAAGGTACATGCTGAAAGGCATTCGCATCAATATCGCCGTTATTCAGGGCTTCGTTGGGAACCACATAGTCGTTAAAGGACACCAGCTCCACATCAAGGTTATATTTTTCTTTAGCTACTTTCTTAGCCGCTTCGGCAATTTCCTGTTCCGGTCCGGAAGTAATCCCGACACGGATCAAATTGGGATTGTCCTTCTTTGAAGAATTGCAGGAAGTTAACAGAAAAAGAACAACTGTTACAAAACTTAAAATCTTTATTTTTTTCATTGTTAATTATTTTCATTTAAAAAACGGCGAAAAGGAATAGGTATCTTTAATAGACTAATAAAATATGGCTTTTACCTGCAGGCTTCCTTTCCGCCGATCGATGGCCGGATCTCCAAACCACCACACGAGTTCCCATTCACACTATATTAAAATCACTTAATACCATCACTTATAATCCTTGGTCTCATACTCTCTTACCCACATACTCTCACACTTACACTCTCACTCTCATACTCTCCAACCCCATCTACCGATGATCAAACCTCTTCGCCAGCCGGTCTCCCGAAAACTGGATGATAAAAACGATGGCCACAAGCAAAGCCAGGACAAGATTCATGATCACCGCATCATAGCCGATATAGCCGTATTGATACCCGATCTGTCCCAATCCGCCGGCTCCGACCGCACCGCCCATCGCTGAATAGCCCACCAGCGTAATCAAAGTAATCGTTGCATTATTGATCAGTGAAGGCAAAGCTTCCGGCAGTAAAATTTTCCGGACGATCTGAAAGGGAGTGGCGCCTAAAGCCCTTGCGGTTTCGATTAAGCCCTGCGGGACTTCCAGCAGGCTGTTTTCTACCAGACGGGCAATAAATGGTGCGGCACCGATGCTCAGCGGTACCAATGCGGCATTCACTCCGATGGAGGTCCCGACCAGGCTTCTCGTAAAAGGAATCATCCACACGATCAGGATAATAAAAGGAATCGAACGGAAAATATTAACCAGAACAGACAGTATCCTGTTGTACACCATATTTTCCAGCAACTGTTCTTTTCTCGTTAAAAACAGCAGAATTCCTACGGGCAGACCCAGAACAAAACCGAAAAATCCCGACACGAAAGTCATAAAAACCGTTTCCCAGATACCTTTTGATAAAAGGGAAATTACCGTATCATTAAGCATATCCTCTTACCGTATTTTGAATTTTATTCTGATTGAAATAATACAGCGCCTGCTGGTTTTTTTCTTCTTCGCCCTGAAGTTGTAGTAGCAACTTTCCAAAATTTGAATCTCCAAGATATTCGACGTCAGCCTTCAGCAGTTTATAAGGGATTTTATATTTTTCATAGATGATGAAAAGCAGTTCTTCAACGGAAATCTTTTCGTTAAGTTCTACTTCAACCAGCGGGAATAATCCTTCCTGTGGTTCTTTCTGTAGTTTTTTATTCAGTTCCTGGGGTATGGTCATAACGCCTGAGTTTAAAAATTGTTTGATAATCGGGTTTTCCTTATCGGAGATAATTTCCCTTAAAGTGCCTTTGGAAATAAGCTTTCCCTTATCAATTACGGCAACGTGGTTGCAGACCGATTTAATAACTTCCATTTCATGGGTAATCAGCAGGATGGTGATGCGCAGCCTGTGATTGATATCCCTCAACAGCTGCAGGATCGATTGTGTGGTAGCCGGATCCAGTGCACTGGTCGCCTCGTCGCAGAGCAGGAGGTAGGGATCGTTTGCCAGAGCCCTCGCGATGGCTACCCTTTGTTTTTGCCCGCCCGAAAGGCTTTTGGGATAGTCGTGTGCTTTATCTTCCAGGGCGACGATTTTTAGTAAATCATTAACCTTCCGGTTGATTTCAGATTTATCAAGGTTATCCAATTCTAACGGAAGCGCAATATTTTCAGAAACCGTTCTGGAAGACAGTAAGTTGAAATGCTGGAAGATCATTCCGATCTTTTTTCTTTCGCTGGCCAGCTGCCGGGAATTCAATTTCATAAAATCTTTTCCGTTAATGATGATTTCACCCTTGTCGGGCTTTTCCAGCAGGTTTATCGTCCGGATCAGCGTGCTTTTTCCGGCTCCCGAAAACCCGATAATTCCTACGATATCGCCTTTTTCAATATTCAGGCTTACATCATCAAGTGCTTTGAAGTATTGGTTTTTCTGATGGAAGGTTTTGGAAATATTTTTGATCTGTATCATGTTAATGTTGGTCTGGGTAAATAAAAAAGGCTCTACAACGTGGTAAAGCCTTTAAAAAATATGTCATATAAAAGTAAGGTCAACCACCGCAATTTCGTATGCCAGGCATACAGCAATACATCATCATGGTATTGATGGTTTGCTTTGTTATGGAATGGGTTCTGAATACTGACTTCATTTTATTTCTTTGTCTGATTACGGTTGCAAATATAAGGCATAAATTTTTATTAGTCCACTAAAAAAGTAGACTTTTTTGTAGTGAATTCTGGTGATTGCATTTAATTGATTGATAATTAATGTTTTAATTTTTAAAAAAAATGAAAGGTCTTTCAGACTTAATTATAAATACGGCCGGATTCTGAGTTTTTGCTGTTGATGACGGATTCTTTAAAAAAAATAAAAAATTATCATAGATCATGACCTGGAAATTTTAAACCGCTTAATTTTACGGTAATATTAAAATCAGAATTATGGAAAGAACGGAAGTTGTTTTAGGAAACGTAAGAGGGGAAATTCAGCTTTTCTCAGACGATAAAAAAGCCGGGAAAATGGATATTTCAGTAATCGGCGATAAGCTTACCGTGTATCATACGGAAGTGAGTGAAGAATTTGAAGGCCGGGGCTTTGCGAAGATCCTTCTTGAAAAACTGGTAGGCTATGCGAGGGAGCATCATCTGAAAATTGTTCCGCTCTGTCCGTACGTTCATGCACAGTTCAAAAGGCATCCCGATGAATACAACGATGTTTGGCTGAAAGAACAGATGTAGGAAATGGTCCGAATGACGAAACTGTTTTTAAACCGGAACATATTAAAAAAACTCAGTGAGCTTTTATGAGTTTACGGCTTTGTGAACCTAGAAAATATTCAGCATTAAAAAAAAGCTTTGTGGGCTTTGCGTTAAAATTAACTTAGGATATTAAAAAAACGGTACTGCTTCACACCATCTTTAACCTTTAATTAAAATCAAATGAAAAAATTGAACTTCTTAGTGATCGGAAAGAACCGGGAAATATTGGATACCCTGAAAAGGGTGATTGAAAAAAATGAAGGCTGGAATGCAAATATTCTTATTGATGAAGAGCAAAGCCGGGATTTTATCACCACCCATGAAGTGGATATTGTACTGCTGAGTTCCGGACTGGAAGACCGGTTTGAAAAAGACATCAAAGCTTTCTGTAAAAATCTGGATAAAAAGGTTAACGTGATCGAACATTACGGTGGCGGAAGCGGCCTGCTGCGCAGTGAAGTGGAAGAACTTTGTGCTGAGCGCAGAGATCCTGAAAAAAGGGTTGTTCACCGTGCGGGTTCCGGAGGAATCACGGATATGGGCTGGGTTTCCGGTGAAAAAACCTTCAGCTTCAGCGAATTTTATGATCCTGAACGCATCCGTTTCGGGGCTTTAAGGGTTTTAAACGATGATTCCATAGAAGCCGGAAAAGGTTTCGGGACCCATCCCCACGACAATATGGAGATCATCAGCATCGCCCTGGAAGGAACGCTGATTCATGAGGATAACCTGGGGAACCGGACGGAAATAAAAGGCGGCGATGTGCAGGTGATGAGTGCCGGAACCGGCGTGATGCACAGCGAATTCGGTAAAGATGAAGGCGGTTTCGGGAAATTCCTGCAGATCTGGATCTACCCAAATAAAAGAAATGTTACGCCAAGATACGACCAAATAACGCTGGACATGGCCAAAAGCAGGAACCGCTTCCAGCAGATCCTTTCTCCTGATCCCGAAGACGAAGGAATCTGGATCTATCAGGATGCCTGGTTTCACCTGGGCCATTTTGAAAACAATACGGAAGCCCGTTACGAAATTAAAAAAGAAGGAAACGGGGTTTACGTATTCATCATTAAAGGAAGCGCAGAAATCGAAGGTGAGCAATTGGGAGCGAAATACGGTTTCGGAATCAGCGAGGTTTCGGAAATTAATATCAAAGTGACTTCGGAGAATACGGAGATTCTTTTGATAGATGTGCCGATGGTGAAATAAGAAATCTGATTGTTGTTGGAAGGAATGTACAGCTCATACCATCAATGAAAAATAAAATACCTAAATGTTGGTAAGGCTTTCTTTCAAAGGAAGCTTTTCTTTTTCATGCATTAGCAAAAATCTTGTATTTCGGGAATAGTATTTATAAATCAGATTCTAAAAAGAAAGCATGTTGTTTTTACAGCAATGAGCAGACATTTGAAGAGGAAATAAAGATATGATAAATTGTCAGTTTTGGTTGGCAGTTAATGAGCAATTTTAACAAATTAGCAAATTCCAAAAAAATTCCCGATTTTTGCCCTCTTCAAAATCCCGAGAACTTCATGAAACTTTGTATTGCCGAAAAACCCAGTGTTGCCAGAGATATTGCCAAAGTATTGGGCGCGACGACGCCCAAGCAGGGCTATATGGAAGGAAACGGCTATTGCGTGACATGGACATTCGGGCACCTCTGCACCCTCAAGGAACCGCATGATTACGGTCCGCAGTACAAATCCTGGAATCTTTTCCTGCTGCCGATCATTCCTCCTAATTTTGGGATCAAATTAATTCCGAACAAAGGCGTTGAAAATCAATTTAAAGTCATTGAAAAGCTGGTGGAAGAATGCGATGAGGTGATCAACTGCGGGGATGCCGGGCAGGAAGGGGAACTGATCCAGCGGTGGGTGTTGCAGAAGGCAAAATGCAATAAGCCTATTCAGCGGCTGTGGATTTCATCCCTGACCGAAGAGGCGATTAAAGAAGGCTTTTCAAATTTAAAGCCGGCGGAAGAATATAAAAATTTGTACCTCGCGGGAAATGCCAGAGCGATCGGCGACTGGTTGCTGGGCATCAACGCCACGCGTCTTTTTACAAAAAAATTCGGCGGAAACAAAGCCGTCCTTTCCATCGGAAGGGTGCAGACGCCTACGCTGGCCATGCTGGTGCAGCGGCAGAAAGAGATTGACGCTTTTACCACCGAAGAATACTGGGAACTCAAAACCAAATACCGCGACGTCATTTTCAATGCGGCCATTGACCGTCTTAAAACCCTGGAGCGCGCGGAAAAAGGGCTGGAATATCTGAAGCAGAATCCTTTTGAAATCGTTTCGTTTGAAATTAAAGAAGGCCGGGAAAAAAATCCGAGACTTTTTGATCTAACGGCACTTCAGGTAGAAGCCAATAAGAAATACGGCTATTCTGCAGAAAATACGCTGAACTATATTCAGAGCTTATACGAGAAAAAGCATGTGACCTATCCGCGTGTGGATACGACCTACCTATCCGAAAGCCTGCATCCTAAAATAGACGGCATTCTCCGGAAGATGTATTTCTACCAGGAGCTGATCGCGCCGTTGCTGGAAGCCCCGATCCCGAAATCGAAGGCGGTTTTCGATGATACGAAAGTTACCGACCACCACGCGATTATCCCGACGGAAGTTCCGCCGTCCCAGAATCTGAGCCGTGAGGAAAAGCTCGTATATGATTTGGTAGCCAAACGTTTTATTGCCGTTTTTTATCCGGAATGTAAGATCTCCAATACCCTGGTGGAAGGAAAAGTAGGAACCATCCCTTTTAAAACCAGCGGAAGGCAGGTTTTGGAACCGGGCTGGAGAGCCGTGTATGACAAAGAGCCGAAAGAAGAAACCACCGACAAGGAAAAAGAAAAGGAGGAGGAACAGACCATCCCTGAATTTATTGTGGGTGAAACCGGACCGCACGATCCGATGATCCACCAGGGAAAAACGTCGCCGCCGAAACCTTATACCGAAGCAACTCTTCTGAGAGCCATGGAAACGGCCGGAAGACAGGTGGAAGATGAAGAACTCCGCGAAATGCTCAAAAACAACGGGATCGGAAGGCCGTCGACCCGGGCTAATATTATCGAAACCCTTTTCAAACGGAAATACATCGAAAAGAAAAGGAAAAACCTCATTGCTACCCAAACCGGAATCCAGCTGATCGACACCATTGAAGACGAATTGCTGAAAAGTCCGGAACTGACCGGGGAATGGGAATCGAAGCTCAGGAAGATTGAAAGCGGGCAGTATGAAGCCAACCTGTTTAAGGAAGAACTGATTCAGATGGTGACGGAACTTACGAAGAAAGTAGTCGACGGAAAAGGAAAAGTCATTGCTTTGGAAGAAGAAAAAGCTGAAGTGGCGAAGGAAAAGAAAAAAAGAGAGCCGTCCATAAAAAAAGAACTGCAATCCTGGGAAGAAACACAATGCCCGAAATGCAGACAACACCATCTGATGAAAGGAAAATCAGCGGTCGGCTGTTCCGATTTCAATAACTGCGGTTTTAAGGTTTCGTTTGAAATTTTCGGTAAAAAACTATCCGATAAACAGCTGATGGATCTTGTGGTGAAAGGAAAAACGTCCAAATTAAAAGGATTTACTGCCCACCCTGAAACGTTGGCAGAGGGAGTCCTGTCCATGGATGAAAACTTTGCAGTAGCTCTTGTCTAAATTGTAATCAGATGCATTCATAGATTTTATGAACAAATAAAAATCTGCGTAATCTGCAATATCTGTGTGAGATTAATAAAACTGATAGTTTCTTTTAATAGAGGCAAATTTACTACCTTTAATCTCAGCTAAAATTTTCAAAAAATGAAAAGAATCATAGGTCTTGTTGTTCTTTGTATCTGTACCTTCAGCCTTGCGCAAAACCAAAACTTCGGAAAAAATCCCGCAGCAGGAAAAATCCTGCATCTGAAAGACGCCGATATATATTACGAAACATATGGAAAAGGAGAGCCGTTGTTTCTGCTTCATGGAAATGGCGGCAGCATTGATGCATTTGCGAAAGAAATCCCGATCCTTTCAAAACATTTCATGATTATCGCGATGGATTCACGCGGACAGGGAAAAAGTACGGATGCTTCCAAAGACCCACTGACGTACAGGAAATTTGCAGATGATGTGAAGCTGCTTGCCGATAAGCTTAAATTAAAAAAGATAAACATTCTCGGTTGGAGCGATGGGGGAAATACCGCCCTTGAATTTGCCATTAAATATCCCGGGCGAACCAACAAAATCATTACCAGCGGAGCCAATGTGTTCCCGGCCGGCGTGGGTGAAAATGAAGTAGAGGCCATGAAGCGCGACGTTGCTGAAAAAGTTGCCCAGCAAAAGCCCCAAAGTGAAATCCGCCTTGTTCAGCTAATGATCGATGAACCCAACATCACCAAACAGCAGCTAAACAACATCAAAGCAAAAGTGCTGGTGGTAGCAGGTGAAAACGACCTGATTCTCCGTTCCCATACTGAATATATTGCCAAAGAAATACCAGGCTCAAAGCTCAAAATCTACAAAGGTGCATCCCACGGTGTTCCGATCGAAAGAGCGGAAGAGCTCAGTAAGGATGTTGTTGAATTCATAAAGACACATTAACTGTAACCTACAGTTTTGCTTTTCGTTTGCTCCAACCAAACAAATCGTTGGAAAGTACAGTGGCATAAATGGTTCTGTAATTTAATTGAGCAAATTTTTTAATTTATGTATAAGAATCATAATGAATACAATTCTTTTAAATAATTACAAAATAGAATTTCAGTTTTTACCTAACATTAATGAAGCAATAGCTAAACAAACTGAAGTAACAACTAAAGGCTATCCTCTTGCAGTTTTTTTAACGGACCATCCTTATGTTAATTATTTGAATAGCGAAATTATTCCACAAATAAATAATATATTAGCCGGACATATAAATAATAACTTAGAAAGAGGAGAAAGAGTTGTACTTACGATAGGGAATCCAAATTCAAGCTTTACATATGTTTCAACCTCGATTCAAAATGTTACTATTCCAACAGTAGATTTGAAAGAGATTATTTTATCTTGGATTGAGTTTTTAACAAATCATTGTATTGTTAAGTAGCTTACAATTAATGTTTTATATTGTTTGGTCTGAGGTTTTAAAAAATAATATTCTGACATTTTGGTTTTCTAATAGAGATAATTGTAAAGGAAGTTGGTGGGGAAATCAGATTACCTTGCTTATTTCAACCTTACTATTTTTCATTCCAAAACTTTCATGATTTTTTCTATTGTACTACATTTGTAATAAACCGGAAATATGACCCCAGAAAAAAAGCAGCTGATTACCGACAGCTTCAACCGTTCCGAAACTTTAAAATTCTATAAAGCCGAACTCCTGGAAGCGGAAACCGACTTTATCTCGATGAAAATCCCGAAAATGGAGTTGATGACCCGGAAAGCAGGAATGTTTAACGGGGCTATGATCGCTTCATTGGTGGATGTTTCTTCAGGTTATGCCGCTGTCAGCCACTACGAAGAAGACTGTTATGTCGTGACGGTCGAACTGAAAGTCAATTATCTCAGGCCGGCCATTGGCGATGCGTTGGTTTCCAAATCTTATGTGGTGAAAGGCGGTGCGAAGATCAGTGTCATCCGCACGGAAATTTACACCGTAGACGAAAACGGCGAATCCGAAAGCCACGTAGCGACGTCACTTGTTACGATGATGAAGATCAAATAATTTTAATGAAGGCTTGGTGAATAGGCTGGAAGGAGGAAAATGGATGCTGGAAGTTTCTTTGTCAATAATACGCAGGTAGCCTTAAGAATTTTCAAGCCACGAAGGGGCGACTTAAAACAGCATCGGGTGCAACCCGATGAAACAAAAAACCACAATTTCCAATCTTCCATCGGCATTTTTCCCGGTCAACCCGACGAATATTAAATTTCACTAGGAAATGGAATGCATTTTGCTGCCCAACACCTGATCAACAATAAAAATCAAAAGTATGAATCTCATCATCCGCCTGCTGGTAACCGCTATAGTAGCCTATCTGCTTACCTGGATTTTACCGGGCGTGCAGTTTTCCGGATTTGGAGGGGCGATCATCTTTTCCATCGTTCTCGGACTCCTGAACTTATTTGTAAAACCGGTGCTGAATCTTCTGGGATTGCCGCTTACGATTGTTACATTGGGTTTATTTACGTTGGTCATCAATGCGATCATCATTCTGATGGCGGATTATTTCATCGACAGTATGGAAGTCAACGGATTTTTATGGGCCCTTATTTTCAGCATCCTGTTATCTGTTGTTACTTCGCTTGCTAATTCTATGTTTTCAGATAAAGATTAGAATCAATCAAACAAAGGTTACATATCAATCAACTTGGACGAACTTCGGTTCGTTCTTTTTTTGGACGGATCAAATCATCATTTTCAAAATTCAGGAACCGGGTTTAATAAACCTAACGGGTTTTCGAAATCTGTTAGGTTTAGTCTTTACATCTTATTTTCAGTAAGTTAGTAAGGTGAAAAGTTTCGGGTATTTAAATCCGATCTGGAAAGAAATTTTATTGACCGGATATCGAACAATTCCATTCAGACTTAGGATACTTATTTTTTGATATTGACTGTAAAAATTCCTGCATCCAGCATCCTTCTTCCAGCCTTCTGATAAATTAATCCCGATTCCCGCTTCCTGTTTTATTTTAAATAATTAACTTTGGCAATCTTTGAACTGAATAAGGCCTGCAATTCCTGAAGCTTGATGGGCCGTAAAAATGAATATCAACATATGAAACTTAAGTACAGCCTGCTCGCTATGGCAGCTCCGCTTTTAATGAATGCACAACAACTAATGACGCCTGAAATCCTGTGGACTTTGAAAAAAGTGGGTGTACAGGCCGTTTCTCCGGATCATTCTTCACTTATCTATAAAGTAGGACAGGTAGATCTCAAAACAGAAAAGACCAAAAACGAGAACTATTTCCTGAATGTTCTCAATCACCAGTCCACTAAAATAGATCTGGGTAAAAAATCCCTGATCCAGTGGGATAAAAACGGAATCTATGCGCAGGAAGGAGACAATATATTCCTCTCCAAAGACAGCGGAAAAACATGGACGGAATTTTATACCATTGGAGAAGCTGATAATATCGTGATTTCTCCGGATGGTAAAAAAGTGGCATTCAGCAAACAGGTGCTGATGGAAAAGGTAATGGGAAAAGACAAATATCCCGACACGCCTAAAACCACGGCCCAGGTATACACCGACCTTAACCACCGGCACTGGGATTACTTTAATGAAGGAAAATACAATCATGTTTTCGTAGTCAGTGTTTCTGAAAAGGCAGAGGCTGCCAAAGACCTTTTGGAAGGGAAAATGTGGGATTCGCCGCAACGGCCTTTCGGGGGAGCGGAAGATTTCATCTGGAGTCCTGATTCTTCACAGCTTTTATATGTAACGAAGCCGAAAAGCGGCAAAGAATATGCGACAAGCACCAATACGGATATTTTTGCTTATGATCTGGCTTCGGGAACGACAAAGAATCTAACGGAAGCCAACAAAGGATATGATGTCAATCCTAAATTCAGCCCCGACGGGAAATCTCTGGTATGGCAGAGTATGGCCAGAGACGGTTATGAAGCGGATAAAAATGACGTGAAGATCATGGACTGGAAATCAGGGAAAATCACCAATCTTACAGCCGGCTGGGACGAAAGCGTTTCCGGTGACGTGTTCTGGAGCGGAGATTCTAAAATGATCTATTTTACGGCAGCTTTCCGAGGGACGAAGCAGCTTTTTTCCTTAGATCCTAAAAATGCGAAAGTTCAGCAGATTACCAAAGGTGACTTTGATGTGAATGAAATATTTGCCGATCAGAAAAATTCGCTTGTGGTAGGACGAACTGATATCAATCATGCGACCGATCTGTTTGCAGTAAACGTTAAAAACGGAGAGATGAAGCAGGTAACGGAAGCCAATAAAGAAATATATGCCCAATTGGCCCAGGGGAAATCTGAGCTGAAGATGGTAAAGACTTCCGACGGTAAAGAAATGGGGGTGTGGTTCCATTATCCGCCCAACTTCGATCCGAATAAAAAATATCCTACCCTGGTGTATTGTCAGGGTGGTCCGCAATCTGCGCTTACCCAGTTTTTCAGCACAAGGTGGAACTTTGCTTTAATGGCAGCCAACGGCTACATCGTTGTGGCCCCGAACAGAAGAGGAATGCCGGGCTGGGGAACGAAATGGAATGAAGAAATTTCAAGAGACTGGGGCGGACAGCCGATGCGCGATTACCTGGCTGCAACGGATTATGCTAAAACATTACCGTATGTTGACGGAAACAGGGTGGCAGCGGTAGGAGCGAGCTACGGAGGATACAGCGTATTCATGCTGGCCGGAATTCACCAGAACCGTTTCAAGACGTTCATCGCACACGACGGACTGTTTGATATGAAATCCTGGTACCTGACGACCGAAGAATTATGGTTTGCCAATTGGGACCTGGGCTCACCGTGGGAAAAACCTTTGCCGAAAGCATACACGGAATTCAATCCGAGCAATTTTGTAGACAAATGGAACAAACCGATCATGATCGTACAGGGCGGAATCGATTACCGTGTGCCTTACGAGCAGGGTCAGGAAGCTTTCCAGGCAGCACAACTCCGCGGACTGAAATCCAAGCTGGTGTATTTCCCGAACGAAAACCACTGGGTACTTCACCCGCAGAACGGATTGGTTTGGCAGAGAGAGTTCTTCGATTGGTTAAAAGAAACATTATAATTCACATGGATGAATTACATCGTATAAAGATAACAATATCAACAGGAGCGGGCTTTTAGCCCGCTTTTTGTTCATTTAAGAAAACGGCTTTAGCCCCAAATTATAATCGTTATGTCAAATAGAATTTCATCCTTTGCGCCCGTCATCGATAATGATTCCAAAATCCTGATCTTAGGCTCGATTCCCGGTGTGAAATCCCTTGAAAAGCAGCAGTATTACGGCCACCCGCAAAACAAATTCTGGAAAATTATATTTGAATTGCTGAATGAAGATTTCGCGGAAGATTATGCTGAAAGAATTCAGGTCCTAAAGATGCACCATATTGCGCTTTGGGATGTCATCGATTCCTGCGAAAGAAAAGGGAGCTTGGATTCAGAGATCAGGAATGAAGAAGCCAACCGGATCGATGAGCTGCTGGAAAGCCATTCCAATATTAAAGCCGTCTTCTGCAACGGTGGAAAATCGTATAAAAATCTGCAGAAAATCTTAGGAAAAAACTATAAAATTCCTGTATTTTTACTGCCTTCCACCAGCCCGCTTCACACGGTTTCTTTTGAAAAGAAACTGGAAGCATGGAAGGAAATAAAAATATATTTATGAAAAAACTAATACCGCTATTCTTTATTTTCATCTGTATGCGGATATTTTCCCAGGAATATCATTTTGATTACTCAGTAGAAAGCCAGGAAAATCAGACAAAACCAAATAAAGAGAAACGAATATCTACGTCTTTTTACGATACTAGAAATAATGTTTATTTACAATTGGCAAAATACGATAATAGGCTAAGAGCTTCAATCTATGATAAAGATAAGTATTTGAGGCATTCTTTTAAAGTAACCGAAACAAAAGGATCCGTGATATTTGAATATACTCATACAAATGATTTCAGTAAGAGTAAAAATTACAGTTTTCTAAGAACGAAATTATAGAGGTGAATCAAATTGATTCATTGCATTATGAGGTTGTCGTTTTTAAAAATAAGAAGAAAACAAAAAGAAGATTAACTGCAATCGTATCATTGGAAAAATCAAAGTTTAATTATCTGGAAATGTACATTGAGCATTCCAAAACGGATGAGATGAAAAATAAAATTAAACAGTATCTGGATCTTACTTCTAATCATTACATAATTACAAACATAAAATTAGATTATTCAGAAGGGTATTCTTCAGAGATTTCATACAAGATAACGAATGTCGATTTCTTGTTAAAGCTTCCTGAAAAGCTGATCATAAAAGAATATGATTTCTTTAATGAATTTCAGGAATAGCTTATTCCCCAACATAATGATCATTATTTCTTCATCCTGTAAATTTCCACATACGGCCGAATAAGGAAACAGCCCAAAAAATTCATCCGGAATTCTTAACTGATGCTTTTTCCGATCAGGATTTTGAAAAAATATTGGTTTTCAATTTAGAGCTGAGGTTTCCGAGTATAGCATCCGGATCCTTAAAAACCGTTGTATCATGAGTCACCAGTAAAGTTTGTGCGATTTAATATTTACTGATACGTCTAAAGTTTTTTAGGTTTCTACAAATAGTTTTTTAAGGGGACCGATCCCCGTGAAATAACGGTTTCTCAATCGATTTAAAATTAATTTAACATCTGTTTAAATAATACTTGACAAAGGGGTGTCCGATGTCGTATATTTGCAGTCCGAAAATTACACCTTGTAATTTCAGTAATTTTTAAACCGTAATTTAAAAAATGAAAACATCAGATTTTAATTTTGATCTTCCTGCAGAATTATTGGCAGAGCACCCATCCGAACACAGAGACGAAGCAAGACTAATGGTTTTGGACAGAAAAACCGAAACGATTGAGCATAAACTCTTCAAGGATGTGGTAGACTATTTTGACGAAGGAGATCTTTTTATCTTTAACAATACCAAAGTTTTCCCGGCCCGTCTTTACGGAAACAAAGAAAAAACCGGAGCGAAAATCGAAGTTTTCCTGTTGAGAGAGCTAGACAAGGAAACGCGTGTTTGGGACGTTCTGGTAGATCCTGCAAGAAAAATCAGAATCGGAAATAAATTATTCTTCACGGAAGACGAATCTCTGGTGGCTGAGGTTATCGACAATACCACTTCAAGAGGAAGAACCCTGAGATTCTTATTCGATGGTTCTTATGAAGAATTCAGAGCCAAACTGAAGGAACTTGGCGAAACGCCGCTTCCTAAATATATCAAAAGAGATGTTGAGCCGGAAGATGCCGAAAGATATCAGACAATCTATGCAAAAGTAGAAGGTGCCGTTGCAGCTCCTACCGCAGGACTTCACTTCTCAAGACATCTGATGAAAAGACTGGAAATAAAAGGGATTGATTTTGCTGAAGTTACCCTTCATGTAGGATTGGGGACCTTTAACCCGATTGAAGTGGAAGACCTTTCCAAGCACAAAATGGAATCTGAGGAAATTTTCATCGATGAGAAAAATGCTCAGATCATCAATAATGCCGTTGATGCTCACAGAAGAGTTTGTGCAGTAGGAACCACCACGATGAGAACCCTGGAAACCTCCGTTTCTTCCAATA
This sequence comes from uncultured Chryseobacterium sp., assembly GCA_913774355.1. Taxonomy (GTDB): domain Bacteria; phylum Bacteroidota; class Bacteroidia; order Flavobacteriales; family Weeksellaceae; genus Chryseobacterium. Next base: position 76,327 of record CAJYGB010000013.1, read on the forward strand.
AGAAAATTTCCGCTTTCCACGGATGGACGAATAAGTTCATTTATCCGCCGCACGATTTCGGAGTAGCCAACTGTATGATCACCAATTTCCACACGCCGAAATCTACCCTGATTATGATGATTGCCGCGTTTGCAGGAAGAGACTTCATCATGCACGCTTACGAAGAAGCCGTAAAAGAAAAATACAAATTCTACTCGTACGGGGATGCGATGTTAATTTTATAAAAAATAAGTAAAAAGAGCCAGGTTAAAGGTAAAAAGTTAAAGAACACAATATGAAACAAAATGATTTACTTACAAGAACTTTTTGTTTGGAGTGAATTGTCTTAAGTTTTTAAGAATACTGCCAAATGATCCTGAAAGTAAATTAATTAGGTTTTAACTTGGAAAATCAGCCACTTCGATAGGGGCAAATTATGAAGAATCACAAGCAGGATCTTCGAAAGCTGATTTTAAAAATAAGGTGAAAATTGCCTTAAGAGAAGCTCGGGAAAGCAATTTCTGACTTCGGATTTTAAAAAATTTAGACAGTTATAATTCAGAAGAATTTCAATTATTGTTAAATGAAAGCGCTGAATTAAAAAATATTTTAGCAGCAATAGTTAACAACACAAAGTTGTAAAACTTTTGAATTTTTACTTTTAACTTGGCTCTTACCTATATATGAAAGATATCCGGACTTTATCACTTGACCAGCTTAAAGAATACTTTGCTTCTTTGGGAGAAAAACCGTTCCGCGCGAAGCAGGTATACGACTGGCTGTGGAGTAAAAATCTTCATTCGATTGATGAAATGACGAATCTTTCGAAAACCCTTCGGGAAAGAATTGCCGAAGAATATACCATTAATCCGGTTTCGGTGGACCAGCTCCAGAAGAGTACGGACGGAACCATTAAAAATGGGGTAAAACTGCATGACGGTTTGTTAGTGGAATCCGTTCTTATTCCTACAGAAACCAGAACAACAGCCTGTGTTTCGTCTCAGGTAGGATGTTCCCTGAATTGCGAATTCTGCGCGACGGCAAGGCTCAAGAGAATGAGAAATCTTGAAGTAGCCGAAATTGTGGACCAGGTGGCCCTGATCGACAGCCAAAGCAAAATGTATTTCGACAGGCCGCTTTCCAACATCGTTTTTATGGGGATGGGCGAGCCGATGATGAACTACAAAAATGTAGTGGAAGCCATCCGTAAGATTACCCAGCCGGAAGGTTTGGGCATGTCACCAAGGAGAATTACCGTTTCCACTTCGGGAATTCCTAAAATGATAAAGATGCTGGCCGATGAAGAACTGAAGGTGAAATTGGCATTGTCGCTGCACTCGGCTATTGAATCCAAGCGTAACGAGATCATGCCGTTTTCCGATAAGTTCCCATTAACGGAAATTATGGAATCCCTTCAGTATTGGTATAAAAAAACAGGCTCGGTTATTACTTTTGAATACTGTGTATGGAAAGGCATCAATGACGGTGATGAAGACATCAAAGCTTTAATTAAATACTGCAGGCAGGTTCCTTCCAAAGTGAACCTCATCCAGTATAATCCGATTGGCGACGGAAAATATGATCAATGCAACAAGCAGGCGGAAGAAAATTATATCCGTCAGCTTGAAAATGCCGGAATCGTCTGTGTGGTAAGAAAAAGCCGCGGAGGCGATATCGATGCAGCCTGCGGCCAGCTGGCCAATAAAACAACGGATTAAATTTTTATTAAAAAAATTAAAAATTTTTCTTAACAAATTCTCAAAACCTTAAATTTGCAGGACAAATTTGAAGTGATGGTGGATTACTTTTTAGGTGAAGACGGATTAGAAAGTGTATATGCTTGGTCTATCCCGATCCTCGCTGCGATTATCTTGGCAGAAATGATTTACAGTCATATCTCTGAAGCCAAGCTGTATAACGGAAAAGACGTTGCAACAAGTATTTTTCTGGCGGTGCTCAATTTCGGGCTTGATCTTGTGATGAAGGCTTTTGCCATGGCAGTGATGTTTTTCTTTTACAATCACAGGCTTTTTACGTGGGACTTTACCCTCTGGTACTGGCTGCTGTGCTTCGTCGTAACCGATTTTGCCTATTTTGTACTGCATTATGTGGATCATCATTCCAGAGCCTTCTGGGCCGTTCATATTACCCATCACAATTCTGAATATTTTAACCTGACGACCGGCTTCAGAAGCCCGGTGCTCCAGCCTTTATACCGGTATCTCTACTTTTCACCGTTGGCTTTTTTAGGCTTTGATCCGTGGCATATCATGGTGGTATACGCCATCGGTCAGGTATACGGAACCTGGGTGCATACGCAGACCGTAAAAAGCATGGGCATCCTGGAATACATCCTGGTTACTCCTTCACATCACCGGGTACATCATGCCTGCAACATTAAATACCTGGACCGGAATATGGGAATGTGCCTGATCATCTGGGATAAAATGTTTGGAACTTTCGAAAAGGAAGACCCGAATGTTCCTGTAAAATATGGAATCTATCCTAAAATGCCGGACAACAAACCGGACACCGTTCTCTTCTACGAATGGCGGAAAATCTGGAAAGACATCAAACAGCCGGGACTGAAACTTTCAGACCGTATTAATTATATTTTCAATTCGCCGGGATGGAGGCATGACGGAACCGGGAAAACCGTAAGACAGTACCAAAAGGATTACTTCGAAAGAAAAAACAAACAGAAGGAAGGAAAGCAAAAGAAATCGGCTTAAATAGGTTCAGGCTAATGACAGCGTAACGTCATCCTAAGGCTCCCAAAGGATTTCGCAAAGCTTTATTAAGGGCTGTGAGTTCCTCAGTCAAAAGGTTTGATTTTCATTGAGACCACAAAGGATAACATCAGGTCTGCAAAAATTTTCATACACGGTCTGTTATTCCTTAATGCTTTAACATACCGTTTAAGATCCAATAAATTTAATCTCATCGGATCATAGGTAGGAACAAATTTTGGTCATTATCTTCCCGTTTATATTTAAATAATACTTTATCCGATGAAAAAAACACTCCTGATCATTGCCTTGGCTATTTCCACTTTATCATTTTCCCAGCAATCCACACTGCTGAAAATCAGGAAATACAGAGTCGGCTATCTGGATAACCGGATTAAAGAAAGTTCGGGGTTGAGCCTTATCAACGGAAAACTGTATACATTTAATGACAGCGGCAATACGCCGGAACTTTTTGAACTGGATAAAAAAACGGGAAACATTATCAGCACCATAAAAATCAACGGGAAAAATAAAGACTGGGAAGCCTTAACCAATGACGGGCAGAATTTTTATATCGGTGATTTCGGAAACAACGGAGGAACCAGAAAAGATCTGGAAATATATAAAGTCCCTGTTAAGAACGATTCTATTCAGCTGATTTCTTTTGAATATCCCGAACAGCAGGAATTCACACCCAAATATTCCCAAACCGATTTCGATGCGGAAGCTATGGTATATCTTGAGAGTAAGATCCATCTATTTACCAAAGAATGGGGTACAAAAGCCACGAGCCATTATATAATCGATCCTGAAATCCCCGGAAAGCAGCAGGCTGAAAAAACGGAAACCTATAAAACAGGCTTTATGGTGACGGATGCTTCCTATTTTAATAAAAAACTATACCTGATCGGCTATACAAAGAAAACCGAAGTCTTTCTGAATATCTTTACCGAAAGCTCACCGGGAGTATTTTTTAACGAAAATCCTGAAAAATATTATCTGGGAAGTGCTTTAGCCATTGGTCAGATCGAAGGCATAGCAGTGGATGATAGCGGGATATATATTTCCGGGGAGAAATTCAATTCTCCGGTAGGCGGCGGAAAACAGAGCCTCTATTTTATCCCGAAAGATAAACTCGGGAATTAAATTCCCTTGAATTTGCCTGAAAAAAATTATCTTTGTGGGAATTAATAATTTATCCATCATTCAAAGACTGTGGCCAACACTGTAGAAGAAATCAAGCGACCGATCAATGAGGAAATGAAACTTTTCGAGCAGAAGTTTTATGAATCCATGCAGAGCAAAGTGCCTTTATTGGATAAGGTCACCCGTTTTATCGTTACGACAAAGGGGAAGCAGATGCGTCCGATGTTTGTATTTCTCTGTGCAAAGCTTGTAGGGATAGTCAATGAAAAAACCTATCGCGGTGCTTCCATGATCGAGCTGATTCATACGGCGACGCTGGTCCATGATGATGTGGTGGATGAAAGCTTCAAACGCCGTAATTTCTTTTCCATCAATGCGCTTTGGAAGAACAAAATTGCCGTTTTGGTAGGGGATTACCTTCTGTCGAAATCGGTGCTGCTGTCTACGGATCATAAAGATTACGATCTGCTCGGTGTGATTTCCAGGACCATCCGCGAAATGTCGGAAGGGGAGCTTCTTCAGCTGGAAAAAGCAAGGAAGCTGGATATTACGGAAGATGTATATTATGAAATCATCCGGCAGAAAACAGCTACTCTCATCGCTGCATGCTGTGAAATCGGCGTGTTGTCGAACAATGCGGACGAACAGCTGGCCAAAAAAATGATGGACTTCGGAACCTATACGGGGATGGCCTTTCAGATCAAAGACGACCTCTTCGACTATCTTACCTCCAACGTGATCGGTAAGCCGGTGGGAATAGATATAAAGGAGCAGAAAATGACCCTTCCGCTGATTCATACCTTAAAAAATGCGGAAGAAAAGGACAGGAAGTATTATTTTAATACCATCAGACGCTACAACAACGACCAGAAGCGGGTGAAGGAACTGATTAGTTTTGTTAAAAGTTCCGGCGGCCTCGATTATGCTATTACGGTAATGAAAAATTTCCAGCAGAAAGCAAAAGATATTCTGAATGAATTTCCGGATTCCGAAGCAAAAAGGTCGCTGCACATTATGCTCGATTATGTGATTGAAAGGAAATTCTAGTTTAAATTATTTTCAGGGTTACGATAATAACGGCTGCAACTATGCAAAATAAAGCGATTAAAAATAAATAATCCGCAATGGTTTCAAACCTGCCCGCACGTTTTTCATGGGCGGTGCGGATGGCCAGAAAAGAAAAGAAGCAGCTTAACGCAAAAAACGTGCACGCCAATCCTGCAAATTCGTCCAAATGCGTGCTGCGGCTGATTCTCGAGATCTTTAATGAAGTAATAATCACCAGCGAAAATCCCAGAAGATTGCTTGAAGCATTAAGAATATGGGTCGACTTTTTCTCCATTACCTACAAATTTATCCCAAGATAGACACATTTTTTTTTATTATCAAATTTTTAAAAAAGATTATTAAAAATTAAAATTAATTTAAAAAGTGTATATTAGCAAAATACTTCAACATTAAAAATATTTAATATTTGGCTATGCAGACTACCTATATTGAAACGCAGCAAATTTCCTTTCAGGACTTTAAAAATCAGATACTTGAAGATTATAAATTAGGCAGGATTTCTCGTGAAATGTCCTATTTGGGGAGACGGGAAGTGCTTACAGGAAAAGCTAAATTCGGTATTTTTGGGGATGGTAAAGAGCTTCCCCAGTTGGCGATGGCTAAAGTTTTTAAAAACGGAGATTTCCGTTCGGGCTATTACCGCGATCAGACTTTTGCCCTGGCAGCAGATGCCCTTACGGTAGAAAGCTTTTTTGCACAGCTTTATGCTGATACCAGCGTCGAAAGAGAGCCGGCATCCGCAGGAAGGCAGATGAACGGGCACTTTGCGACGAGAAGCTTAAATGAAGACGGAAGCTGGAAAGATCTGACCGTGCAGAAGAATATCTCTTCAGACATTTCGCCCACAGCCGGACAGATGCCGAGATTACTCGGGTTGGCCCAGGCTTCCAAAATATATAAATCCGTAACATTCGACGGGTCCGAAAAATTTTCAAACGGCGGTAATGAGATCGCTTTCGGAACCATTGGGGACGCTTCCACAGCGGAAGGCCATTTCTGGGAAACGCTGAATGCGGCCTGTGCGCTTCAGGTACCGATGATCGTATCGATCTGGGACGATGGCTACGGGATTTCGGTTCCGACCATGAAACAGCGGGCCAAAGCCGATATAGCCGAAATGCTGAGCGGTTTTCAGAGAAAAGAAGGTGAATTCCAGGGATGCGAGATCATTCAGGTAAAAGCGTGGGATTATCCCGCTTTGCTGGATGCTTATGCAAGAGCGGAGCAATTTGCAAGGGTAGAAAGTATTCCGGTAGTGGTGCATGTCATTGAAGTAACGCAGCCCCAGGGACACTCGACTTCAGGTTCCCACGAAAGATATAAGAATGAAGAACGCCTGGCCTGGGAATCCCGGTTCGACGGGCTGGTGAAATTCAAAGAATGGATTCTGAATTATTCCATCGAAATCGACGGCAAAGAAGAGGTTCTGGCTACGGCGGAAGAGCTGGAGGCCATCGATAACGAAGCGAAGAAAACTGTGAAGGCAGGTCAGAAAACAGCCTGGGAAAGCTACCAGAAAACCATAACGGATCTCATTCAGGCCGTTTTACCTTTGGTGGAAAACCTGAAAGGCCAAAACGCTGAAATCGAAGGGTATATCGGCCAGTTCAATAAACTGGTTTCCAAAGCCAAGAAAGATGTTTTCCATTTGGTTAGAAAAGCTTTGCTGGCCACCAGAGGATCAGATTCCCGGGAAAGAAACCAGCTGATGCAGAAGTACCAGGAAATCTTCGAGGTGGAAAAAGACAATTACTCTTCCCACTTATATTCACAATCCCAATGGAAAGCGGAGAATGTAAAAGAAATCAAGCCGGTTTACTCCGATGCATCTGAAGATGTAGACGGAAGGGTAGTGGTACGTAATAATTTTGATAAAATTTTTGAAAAATATCCTGAAACCTTAGTCTTTGGGGAAGATGCCGGAAATATAGGTGACGTAAACCAGGGGCTTGAAGGGATGCAGGAAAAATACGGTGATGTTCGAATAGCCGATACGGGAATCCGTGAAGCGACGATCTTAGGACAGGGTATCGGGATGGCCATGAGAGGCTTGAGACCGATCGCCGAGATTCAATATCTGGATTATATCCTATATTGTTTACAGGGGATGAGTGATGACCTGGCAACCGTACAGTACAGAACAAAAGGCGGACAGAAAGCACCGGTTATCATCAGAACAAGAGGACATAGGCTTGAAGGTGTATGGCATTCAGGCTCACCGATGGCGGGAATTCTGAACCTGTCTAAGGGAATTCTTGTTTTGGTTCCGAGGAACCTGACCAAAGCGGCCGGATTCTACAACACCATGCTTCAGAGCGACGATCCTGCAGTGATTGTTGAATGCCTGAACGGTTACCGTTTAAAAGAAAAACAACCTGACAACTTAGGGGAATTCACTGTTCCTGTCGGAAAAATCGAAGTAACAAAAGAAGGAAAAGACGTAACGCTGGTAACGTACGGCTCTACCTGGAGAATCGTGATGGAAGCGGCGGAAGCTTTGGAGAAAATCGGTATTTCGGCAGAAGTGATCGACGTTCAGTCTCTGATTCCTTTCGATTTAACGCATGAAATCGCAGAAAGCGTGAAGAAAACCAACCGTTTGGTGGTAATCGACGAAGATGTGGAAGGCGGAACGTCTGCTTTCATCTTACAGCAGATCTTAGAGAAACAAAAAGCTTTCAGATACCTGGATTCCGATCCGTTAACAATTGCAGCCAACGATCACAGACCGGCCTACGCCAGCGATGGTGATTACTTCAGCAAGCCGTCTGCAGACGATATGGTAGAGAAAATCTACGCGATGTTCAATGAAACCAATCCTCAGAAATATCCGGCGATATTTTAATTGAGATTTGAAATAAAATTTGAAACCGCTTTCTTTTGGGAAGCGGTTTAAATTTTTTTAATTAAATAATCGTATTTTACATAATAATTAATAACCCCTGAAATGCAGAATGATCTATCTGAGCTTAAAGAAATATTTAATAATATTCCTGAAAATCCAAATCTAAAATCTAATAATCTTTTCTCGATCGGTACCAGAGGCTTTTATGAAAATCCTTTTACAGAGGTATTATCATATCTATTGAAAAAGAAAACAGAATATCAGCGGCGGGATGAGTTTATGAAAATACTGTTAGCTGATCTGAATGACGACGATTTCCTAAATAGTTTGATTACAGACAGCGAAGTCAATACCCAGTTTATAACTTCAAATGGAAAACGTATTGATTTAATTTTATACAATGAAAATAATATTCTGGTCTTCGAAAATAAAATTAAACATTGGATGGCCAACCCATTTGATGATTATGAAAATGACATTAATCTGAAATATCCACTACATAATAAAAAATATGTCATTTTCTCTTATAAAAAAGAGAACTGCCCTAACAATTGGAAGTATTTAAACATCCGAAGCATTTTTGACAAAATAATCAGTGCAAAATTGCATGTGTTTGATAATAAATGGGATTATTTTACGCATGACTTTTTAATGCAATTTTCAAACAGTAAATTAATAAGTATGGAACAATCTTATTGTGATTTTTATGAGAAGAATTTTTCTCAGATAATTTTTGCAAAGGCTCAACTTAAAAATTTTTTTATCAATATAGCGGAAAAGGTTAAAGAAGAAATAGAAATTAACAGATACAAGTATACTGAAAGTTGGGGAAGTTTTGAGTATGCAATACGCTTTTATCCTTTTAATGATGAGAATAATGTCACTTTAATTTTTAAGGAGGATGGTAAATTCAGCATTGCTATTTATTACTATGATAAATTTGATTTCAAAACTGAAATTGATGAATATATTGGTAATTGTGACTATAAATATCATGATGAAAATGGCATCTGCTGTTACACAAGATTTCCCGGAAAGGAATTTGCTAAACTCGAAGATGCTGTTAAAGAGATATTGGTACAATTAGAAAAACAAAAAGAATATTATTCCCATGATTTCTAACTCATGATTAAATAACAGTCTTTTGTACCCTTTTCCCTTCCAGAATCATCTTACAATCCTTCACTTTATCAGGATCATATACATGGTATTTCATTTCCCATTCTTCCAGCAGGTACAGAATTGGCAGCAGGGCCAACCCTTTTTCCGTCAGCGAATATTCCACCCTCGGCGGAAGTTCCCTGAACTCTTCCCGGATCACCAGTCCGTCATTCTGCATTTCCCGCAGCTGGTCGGTAAGGACTTTCCGGGAAATCACGTTGATGCGTACGGCTAATTCTCCGAAACGAAGTTTGCGGTCTTTAATCACCAGTACGATAATCGGTTTCCATTTGCTCCCCAAAGCAGACATGGCTTTGCCTAAAGGACAGCTGTATTGCATTAATTCGTTTTTTTTCATAACGATTTATCCATAATTTGCGACTTATATGCTTTGTACGAACGTGAAGCTCATAAAAATTAATTTTTTGCATTGTCAGGCTGAGTCCAGTTTATCCTGAGCCTGACGAAGGAAAGCCCTGTTTATTGCTTAACGTCTTTTGAACACGAAGATTTCACAAAGAGCTTTTCTATCTACTAACTGTTCTAAAGTTTTACAGAGCTGAAAAGCAAACATAAATTTTTTAACTCCATGTTACAGCTCTGTCAGGCTGAGCCCGTCGAAGCCTTAGCTTTTCCATTGCCCAAGTTACCTCCGCGTTACCAACATCAGTTACCGCGAAGTTACTACTTTTTTTCTTTGTGAGATACTAATATGAACTATTATTAGTTACTTTGTGTAACAATTATAAAAATAAATATTAAAAAATGAGCACAGACGCATTGTTCAAGCCTTTTAAGTATAAGAATTTAGAACTGAAAAACAGAATCGTGATGGCCCCGATGACGAGGGCCCAATCGGATAACGGAGTTCCTACGCAGCAGATTGCAGACTATTACGCCCGGAGAGCCGAAGCGGAAGTCGGACTGATTATCTCCGAAGGAACGGTCATCAAGAGGCCTGCATCAAAAAACATGCAGAACATTCCGGATTTTTACGGAACCGAAGCTTTGAATGGCTGGAAAAATGTAATCGGTGCCGTTCATGAAAACGGGGGCAAAATGGGGCCTCAGATCTGGCATGTGGGAGATACCCGGAGTTCGGATGATTATCCGGAAGTTCCGATGGAGAAAGCTTCGACAATGACGCTGGAGGATATTCAGGATACCATTGCGCAGTTTGCCGCTTCAGCAAAATCTGCAAAAGACTTAGGTTTTGACGTGCTGGAAATCCATGGTGCTCACGGATACCTGATCGACCAGTTTTTCTGGGAAGTAACCAATACCAGAACCGATGAATACGGCGGGAAAACACTGAAGGAAAGAAGCCGGTTTGCGGTGGATATCGTAAAGGCCATCAGAGCCGCAGTGGGCGAAGATTTTACCATCATTATACGGCTTTCCCAGTGGAAGCAGCAGGACTATTCGGCGAAGCTTGCCCAAACCCCGGCAGAAATGGAAGAATGGCTTCTGCCGTTGAAAGAAGCCGGCGTGGATATCTTCCACTGCTCACAAAGACGTTTCTGGGAACCTGAATTTGAAGGTTCCGACCTGAATTTTGCCGGCTGGGCGAAGAAAATTACCGGACAGCCAACCATTACCGTAGGATCCGTAGGCCTGGAAGGGGACTTCATGGCTGCATTCGGAGGACAGGGCACCGGGAAAGCGGATCTGTCCGAACTGATCCGAAGACTGGAAAGGGGAGACTTCGACCTGGTAGCCGTAGGCCGCGCCCTATTGCAAGACCCGCATTGGGTGCAGAAAATCAAAGAAGGAAAAACGGAAGAGCTTCAGGATTTCAAAGCCGAAAGCATGGCTGTCCTGTATTAAAAGGTCAATGGTGAATTTTGCCGTCGCAAGTCAATGGTCAATTGTTTTGTGTAGATAAACTGACAAGCGCAGCCGATTGACCATTGACCATTCACTCCTTGCAATCAATGGTTAATTGTTTCACGTAAATAGATTGACAAGCGCAGCGGATTGACCATTTACCATTCATATATTTTACCTATCAATTATTTAAACGAAACCGCTCCGGAAATTTTTCTGAAGCGGTTTTTTTAATTCGGGCAAGACGCATCTCCAGTAGCCGGGTTCTCCGTTTTTGGGAGGGTAATAACATTCTACCGTATCTACTGAACATTCCGGGGGATGTCCGCCGTTGACGCGTTGCAATTCTGATCTTTATTTTTTTAAATTTTCAATATATTTTTTTGTGATGATTAAAATAATACCTCCCGGCATGATGAAAAACAGTAACCGGAAAAAAAAAAATTTCATCAGACTTACCGACAGGCAGGGGAATGTTTAATCTATAATTTGCTATTATATCTCTGTCTTCTGATTTATTATATGTAATAATTAAATTATTTTGATTTTAAAAGTTGAAAAATTACATATAATTTAATAAATGGATTCATTTTTTACTCATAAATATAGATAATAACAAATTATATGCTTAATTTATATTGAGGTTGCTTATATTTGCAAAACAAAAAAACAAATTCTTTTGATGAAATTTTATTTTCTTACAGCCTTAGTTATTTCATTATTTTTAAAATCACAACATTATAATTCACAATGGTACAATGTAGACAATGGTCTTCCTCAAAATACAGTTAAAGATATTATAAAGGATGAATCTGGTTTTGTCTGGATCTTAACCAATAATGGAGTTGTACGGTATGACGGCAACCGGTTTCTTGTTCCCAATAAAAATATCAGTACCGTAACTTTTTACAAATTTGCCCTTTCCGGTAAAGATATTTTTTCTGTAAATCACTATTATAAGAACTATATTAAAATATCAGATAGGCAGGTTAATATTTTTGCTTACAAGAAACCTCCCATAGCACCTTATCCCCCGGAGGACGGGAAAGTCTATTTTTTTATTAATCAAAACAGTGCTAATAATAAATTCTTTCCCATTACAGATTTCTACATTATAGAACTTGGAGAGCAACGTTATTTTTTTGGAAAGAATACCATTGAATATCAAAAAGATCCGTTATCAAAGCGAGTGTTATCGGGAAAAGCTTCAACTATGCGATGCTTAAGAATGCATTTGTACAGAAGAGTACTGTTTATATTACTGATCCTGTTCACAGAAAAACCATCGTGATCTGTAACGGAAAAATTTCTTACGATAACAGGCCTTCCGTTTATAATGATCCCAGGACAAAAATTTACTGGTTTCAGTCAAAAAACCAGGTTTTCGTCATTAACCATGGGAAAATTTATCTGAACGAAATAAAAGATGGGAAGCAGGTGCTTCATTTTATCGTAGCCTATAAAGAGATTGAAAATGATTACATCGGATCTATGTTGTATGATGAAGCGAATCAGAAGCTCTACATCGGAAGCCTCATCAAAGGGCTTAATGTAATCAGCTTATCACATTTTTATATTTCACAAAAAAAAGGTTCCTTTTGCCGATGAGGTTGTTTATCCAGCATTACCGTTTAGTGGATGCTCAGTAATTTCACAAGACGGAACAGAATACTTTAAGGATACGGTAAAAAAAAGATATTCTTTGGAGCTGCTCTCTGATGACCGACGCCTTATTTACGATAACTCAGGAAATATTCTGTATACAGAATTTGGAAAATTATACAGAAGATTAAATAAATTCAGCTATAAAAAAGGGGACTCTCTTTCTCTTGATCAAGTGTCTTCTGTGCATAAGAGCAATAGTTTATTGATGGTCGGCAGAGTATATAATTATACCCAAACAAACCTGGAAATATTTAAAGATGATCATTTTACACCGGCCATTGCGTCGATAAAGATTCCCGAAAAAGTTACTACTGTAAAGGCCTATAGCAGGGATCTTATTTTTGTGGGATCCTACGGCGGGTTATACCTGGTTTCTTTATCGAAGAAAAAAATCATTAAAAAACTTGCAAAAAATATTAATATAAAAAATATTATCAGATCAGCAAGCGGACATTATTGGTTAACCACATACAGCGATCACGGCTTTTATCTTCTTAAAAATAATGTCCTGATAAGGATGCCCGAAGATCCGGACCGGGATATTGCCAGCGCCCATACTTTTTTGGAAGATCAGAAGGGCTATTTCTGGATTTCCACAAACAACGGACTATTTAAAGTGAAAGAAAAGATGCTGCTAGATTTTGCCGAAAATAAAAAGTATCCGGTCTATTATTACCGGTACACCAAACTGAATGGGTTGCTGAATAATGAATTCAACACAGCCTATCCGGGATGCAATCTCCTGGCAAACGGCGATTTTGTATTTCCATCCATGGAGGGATTTGTCTTCTTCCGGCCGGGGGAAGTAAAAAGTATTTATCCAAAAGACCATACGCTTTTTGTAGAAAGAGCCTACAGCAGCAGGGAAAATTTCACTTTTAAAGATAAAATAAAAGTAAAAAGTAATTTTAAACTGCTTAATATCTTCCTCGATATTCCGTACTTCTCGGATATTGAAAATATCCACCTGCAGGCCAGGCTTACAGGCAGCAGCCATGAGCCGTGGAAGAACATAGGAAGCAACCGCATGTATGTAATGGATGAAGACAGCCCCGGAAATTATACCCTGGAAATAAGATACCTTGTTGCGGAAGACCGGTTTACCTATAAAAGCATACCGGTTGAAATTATGCCGTTATTGTATCAGACCCTGTGGTTCAGAATCCTGATAGCGGCTGCGCTGGTCACCATTGTTTTGGTCATCGTACAGATCAGGACAGGATTTCTGAAGGGTAAAAATAAAGATCTGAAGAGCAATCTCGAAAGTACGGATAACGAACTTAAGGCGGCCAAAGATCAACTTAAAAATGAATCGGAATATAAGGAAAAAATTATCCGGAGCATCAGCCATGATATTTCCACTCCTCTCAGTTTCATGTCGTATCTTACCCAGCAGCTGCATCATACGGAAGATCAGGAAAAGCAGAAAGAGCTTTTTGAAATGATCAGTAAAACTTCGGAGCAGCTGTTCAAATTTACTTCAGGGCTCAGCGAATATACCAAATTGTACCATACAGAACATATTTTTGAAGCACAGGATTATTTTTTAGATGATTTGATAGAAGAGAAGAAAGAGCTTTTTGAGGAGATCGCGGTGAAAAAAAATACAGAAATTATAAGTTATTGCGATAAGCATATAAAAACCCGAATCAGCAAAGCCATTTTATCGGTTATTTTTCATAATCTTATAGATAATGCCGTTAAAAATACAGTAGAAGGAACGATTATTATAAAAGTACAGGAATCAGATAATACCGTTGTTTTAAAGGTGGCAGATACAGGACCGGGAATGTCGGATGAACAGATGAAATATTATGCCCAGATGTACGCAGACAAAGAAAACAAAGAATTTCCCTTCAGAAAAGAGAAGCTGGGGCTGCCTATGGTCATCCGGCTTGTGAAAAAAATAGGGGCAGAAATCAGTTTTCAAAAAAATACACCAGTTGGAACTTTAATTGTTATTACTTTAAAAAACACTCTTTTATGAAAAGAATTCTCATTGCGGAAGACCACCATGTGGTTACTTTTGCCGTTTCATTGATGCTTAAAAATCATTTTCAGGATATCGTGGTCGATTACGCAGAAGATTATGAAGCTGCCAAAGAAAAGATTGGGCAGGAACAGTATGATCTCCTGATTCTGGATATCGAAATACCGGGAAGTATCTATGTTGGGATGATTACCGAGCTGAAAGCGATACAGGAAAAGATGCTTATCATGGTTTTTACAGCGTATGAAGACGATAGGGCTTTGCCTTACATCAAAGCAGGGGCGCACGGGTATCTTAATAAAAAGTGCAGTCACGAAAAAATACTGAGAGCTATTGATTGTATCATGAAAGAAGGGTATTATTATCCTTTTAAGATAATTAGTGCAGCTATACAGTTATCTACTCCTAAAAAGACAGTCCAAGACCTCTCGGAAAGAGAATTCCAGATTTTCGAACTGCTGGCCCAAGGAGAAGGAATGAACGAAATTACCATGCTTCTGAACATTAGCCATTCTACGGCAAGTACTCACAAGAAAAGAATTTACGAAAAGCTAGGCATAAAAAACCTTATTGAGCTTTCCAAAATCTATGACAGCTTGAAATAGTCCATTATCATTCGGATCAAGGCATTTTCAGGACTTGATCGTTATATTAATACCATGTTGATATTTTTGTATTTATTTACAAAAAATTAAAGGCGGAGCATTTTTGTTCTGTGTTTATTCTCTGCTAAGAGTTTTTACTTATTATTGTTAAAGAAATTTTAATAGCTCTTTCATCCGGATAAAGAGAACTTTGCTTCAAAAGCGTCAGTGTAAAACTGCTCTGTTCAAAGTCGTTTCTGGTGATGTTGGAATGGCATTCTCTGCTATTGCTTACAAGCATATAATATGTCTTTACAATAAAATAGGCAATATTTGATGTATACATAAAATCAAAATAATCGGGACCTGATGGCATATTAGAACCCTTAATGAATTTTTATTATTGCATGTAAAAGTGTGTTTTTATAAGCGTAAATATAAGTATTATACCTTATCAAATAACTTATAATAGCGTAGTGGTGTACAATTGGCCAGTTATCGGTTTCCAAATCCCGCGGGCAGCGAAACAAAATTCTCCCGCAAGATTAAAAATAGGGCTAAGTGGACAGTAATACAGATAGTACTGGGTTTTAAACAAATTAAACTCAGCAAAATCCTATAGAAAATTCTATTTGTAGCGATTTCGCGACAAAAAAAATCGAAAAATAGCTACACGTTTATTGTTTGCAATGATTTAAGGCTAAAGTATATTTGCTGAGGAATCTAAACAAATTCTAAATCTAAAAAACACTCTGGATTTAACGTTATCATAAAAACCGGTTAAATCAGAATATTTCCACACAACTTTTAATCTACAATTTTATGAAGAAAAATGTACTCACTGCACTCGCAGTAATGGCTTTATCATTTGGTGCGCATGCTCAGGTTGGTGTTAATACCACAACCCCTGCATCCACGCTTGATGTCAAGGCAAAAAATGCAACCGGAACCGCTACCAATGTAGACGGATTCCTGTTTCCCCGGGTAGACCGCCAGCGGGCGCAGAGCATGACTAACGTTCCGGTATCCACCATGATCTACGTAAGTGATGCTTCTACAGGAACGGCACAGGGAACAGCAGTAAACATTGTCAATAATGGCTTTTATTTTTTCGACGGGAATGTCTGGGTAAGGCTGTCGGAACCGGTAACACCGGCCAATACTTTTGTACCTTCGGTAGTGGCCTCCGGAAAAGCGACGAATTCCATAACGCTTAATGATAATACTGGTTTTAATGCATTCCCGTTTACGGCCTCCACTAACGATGGAAGCTGGAATACCTCCAACAATTCCTATACAGTTCCAAAAGCAGGTTTTTACCAGCTTTCGCTGCAGGCGATAGTACAGCCGAGCACTTTTAATAATAGTTTTTCTTGGCAGTTGTCATACGATAGCCAGATCTATACCTATGCAAATTTAAAAAATGCAGATCCAGCTTACACATACAACTCTGGCGGTGTGGTGGTCCTGTATTTTAATGTAGGGCAGGTATTGCGGTTGGGAGCAACTCCTTGTTCGGGCTGTGGCGGTACTACATATAATGTGACCGATCGTTCTTTCACGGTAACGTATCTGGGGAACTGATGCCCATCGTGCCGGAATTATTACAGTAGTGAATATGCCTGTAAAAGTCAATCAATTTTTATAGGATTTAAGCGACCGACCGGAAGTTTCCTCACTTACCCGGCCAATATCAAAAATAAATCCTTCATAGATTCTAAAAACACAAGCCAGCCGGTAGTACTCTAGGTATTGCCGGCTTTTTTAATGACAGCAATACGGCCGGCAAAGAAAAATTCCGGTGAGGTTACGCAGAGTTACATCTTTATTTGTTGAAACAC
>CAJYGB010000014.1 GCA_913774355.1 uncultured Chryseobacterium sp.
AACCAGCTTCCCAAAAAGAGGAAAGCGGCATCATCAGTTCCATTACCGAAAGTGTAAGAAACACATGGAACGAACTCTGGGATTGGGCCGAATCCAAAGGCACCGTAAAACCGGATAAAAAAGCCACCCCGGCGAAACCGGAAGGGAAAACGACGAGTGTGGTAGATCAAACTCCGAAAGAAGTATTTTCTAAAGTAATAGGTCCCGGAAAAGAAGCCGTTCTTTATATATCCAGTGAAATTGCTACAGAGATAAAAGTTGATAAAGCCGGTAAACTAATTTCGTATCCTGATTATGGCGGCTATAATGGAATGGAGGAATATAAAGAAGATAATAAAATATTTTCCAAAAAGATTTCATCTTCCAAAAGTGCTTTCCCGCTTTATAAAATGTACATCTACAGAGGGAATAAAATAGGGGAGGCTGTTAAGAAATTAAAACAGGATCTTAAGTTTAAGACCCATGAAAATGCAGAAGCAACTGTATTAACGGTTGCAAGACATGCACAGACCAATAATAAAAATTATGGTTCAAGTGGCCCGATCCCGCCGAATACGATCGATTCTCTTTACCGGATAAGATATATGCAAGCAAGAAACCATGCCAATAAAGAAAGCTTCAGATACCGGTTTGTAGATAACAATGCAGCCAACCTGAAAGTTGTAAAAGATCTGAAAGATGAAGTTTCAAGTGGCGCGATGACATTGGGAAGCAGAAGCTCTATTTCAATTGACCCATGGAAATCAAAGGATCTGATAGGATGTGTGGGAGTAAGAAGTTCAGATGGAGAAAATCATTCGAGTTATGCTACTGAAATCAAGGACTTAAGTGCTGCCAATTATAAATTCGTATATCATGCGTTAAATAATTATCTGGAATCCGTTGTACCTGAGCTCACCGGAGTATATGGAAGACGCGGCTATTCAAGTAATGGTAAAATAGCGGTTAGTGCCTCAGCCTACGAAGAGGAAATTAAAGTTTTTGCCCTTATAGATCCGTTGCCGGAAATTGATAACTGCAATTGTGATAAAGTAAAGAAAGACGGTCGGAAAGAATATTACGATTCATTCGGAACCAAAGTGATCAGCCATGTTTCTTCTCATACTTCAGCTAATAAATTCAAGGGATTGTATATGATCGCTCAAAGAAGACAGGAAAACGGATTCAGCTTGAAAACCCCGCTTAATAATCCTATGAATATCAAGGGGTCCGGAGATGCAGGCAAAAAAAGTATGGCGACCCATGAAACGTATAATGGAAAATATGAGGCACGCGTAGAAAGTTTTGCGAACTTTACTTCGGAAGAAGCCGGTTTTGACGGATATATTGAACTTCTTAAAAAAAACTTTCCGGATGCACATCATGCACTGACGGACAATTCAAAAAGCATAGATGATTTTGTAGCAGGTCTTGAAGATACCGGACTGAAAGGTGCTTATGCTACCGGAGAACCTAAAAATGGTTTAACCGGTACACAGCAATATAAAAAAGCGGTTAAGGATAATTTCAATTCAACTCTAAATGACTATAAAAATATGTTGGCATGTAAACTTTGTAAATCGAAAGATGAAAAAGAGAAGGCAGAAATTAAAAAAGATATTGAACTTTTAAAACAGTTAAAATGAGAGGAATTGTTGTTTTTATAATGGCTTTCCAGCTGTTAAGCTGCCAGGGCAAAAATCAGGAAAAAGAAAATTGCAGTAAAGAAAATGCCTATAACAAGATTACTCAGATACCTGAGGTTTCAAAAGCGGTTAATACCTATAAAACAGATAAGCACCAGATTATTTTTACTGTTGATGAAGGAGATTATAAAAATAAAAAATATTACATCATTAAAGAAGAACAGGAAGGTGAATTCAGCAATAGTGTCTGGAATATTTTTTATGTCGATAAAAGCGACTGTTCGGTGTCCTATTATGATTCCGTCAGTGGAGATTTGATGTCATTGAGCCAGTGGAGGTCATTAGGAAAAAAAAATGAAAAAAAAAGTATGGAAAAAATTAGCTTCACCGATTTGTTCAACGAAGGAACAATAATAAAGTTTACACCAAATGATTTGATTAACAAAAGCAATAATGACATTCAGGAATTTAAGAAAAAGCTACAGCTCTTTGAAGGACAGAATCCGGTCATTGCTGATTTTGATATTAAAAATCTATCTGCTTTAATTAATAATGAGACTTTTTTTGATCTGCAATATTACACCGACAGCAGTTGGCTTGAATATTTTATACAAAAATATAAGATTGATGCTTCAAAGCTTGAAGACCTTATGGCACTTGCCATCAGGCAGGAGGATTTTAACGCGGTTAAAATATTGGTGAAACATGGATATATCATTTCTAAAAAAGATCTTGTTAATGCTGCTGATACAGAAAATGAAGCTCAGGAAAAGTTAAAAGAAAACAAAACCGACGGTTATGAAAGCTACATTGCAGGCAATTCAAGGATTAATCTGATTTCATCGTTTTTACGCCAGCGGTATGATACAAATAAAATTCAGGATCCTGATGGCTATACCAATTTAAGAAAAGATAAATCCACTGCTTCTGAGATAATACAAAAAGTAAAGTCCGGTGATTTTATAGAGGTTCTTGATAACAGCGGTGACTGGTTTCTAGTAAAAACAAAAGATGGAAAAGAAGGCTATATTTACAGGAATCGAATTAAATCAGCGTAGGTGAATCGGTTGAAATACTTCTAAAAAAGGACAATTCAGAAGGTCAAATTAGGTTTATTGAACTCATGTGAAACTAAAAAATACGTTCCATGTCTAAAAAAGGTGTTTCAAAAATCTCCGGAAACCCTGCTCCGAAAGTAGGGGAGCAAACCACGTATATGGTGACCGACTGGTATCCCGCCACACCGGCCGGTGAAAGAAATCCTGCGCTGGTAACCTGGGAACTTTTCAAAAAGCGCTCCAACGGCAGCTTTACGACAACCAATATTAAAAAGAAGGGTGATGGAAGTTTTACTTTCGGGGAAGTGGCCTCAAAAAATACCTACCGCCTCGAAGCGTATCTTCATGAGCCGGAAGGAAGCGGTCCCACCACCATCGATATTACGCCGCAGCCGGCAGGGATTCCGAAGATCAATAAGGTGGAACTCCGCTATATGGACGATTCTCCCGGAACGGTTTTCAGCTATACCGAAAAGATGGTGGCCCTTGCCCATTGTGTAAACCTCACCGGTGAAAAACTGCTTTTCACCCTTTGGGAAGACGATGCAGCGGGTGAAGGGCACAATTCAAAGAATAAATTTGTCGACAGTAAAGAAGCGGTAGTGGGCAGAACGGGAACGGCAACCGCTGAATTTATCCTGACCAAAGCTTTGATGCAGAAAGCGGCACAGGGTGAAAGGGATCCTAAAGAACTGGAATTCTACGTCACGGTAGAATATTACAAAGATAAAAAACATGCTTCGGATAATATAGAATTAAAAAATCCGGATTACAATCCACCGGTAAATCAACCTGCACCGGTTGCACCTGCGAACAGTCAGGCCCCGGCTCCGAAAGCACCGTCAAAGGCTCCCGGCTCACCGGCTGCTTCCAAACCAGCTTCCCAAAAAGAGGAAAGCGGCATCATCAGTTCCATTACCGAAAGTGTAAGAAACACATGGAACGAACTCTGGGATTGGGCCGAAT
>CAJYGB010000015.1 GCA_913774355.1 uncultured Chryseobacterium sp.
ACCCGATCCGTTTTATTGATCCGGATGGCAGAAAGGCGCAGTCGCCGGATATGATAGAAAAAAACATTATTACAAAAAATGCTCCGGACGGGTCTTTATGGTTTACCTATGCCAATGGCGAACACGGTGCAGGAGGCGGAGACGGAATGGGTGACTTTTTTGCCCAGATGAGGTTATCCGGCGGAGGCGGCGGTGGGGGAAGTAGCACTACGATCGGAGATATTATGAGGAGTGTAGGGATTACCTTAGGAAGTTTGAAGTCGTTTATGCAGATGAATGTGGTTTTGAATCTGAGACAGCAATTAATTGAGGCTGGATTTGAGAAACCTGAAGAAACCATAGCAAAATATTCTGATAAAGATAAATTACTTGCTGAAGTTCCTTCATTAAATGAATTGTTAAAGATTACAAAAGCTGGATTTAAAGAGGATTTTGATATAAAAAGTCCAGGGTTAACACGTGGACAAGTAGTATTGATAAATATTAGTAGGATTAAGAATGTTCTATCTTATGCTTTCACTCTTGGTCATGAAATGTATGGACATGTTTTTGCAAATCTATTTTTTAAAGATAAATTTAGTGAGGTGACAAGAATTCCTAAAGCAAGTCCACGAGCATTTGATTTTTTTCAAGAAGTTATGGGACTTTCCTGGGAAATATCTATGGGTTCTACAAGATATGGAAACCGCTCTGGTTTAGAAGCCGCTAAAGCGTTCTATGGTCCAGGTGGATTAGGTTATACCCAACCAATAGTAGATCGTGTGAATGATCATTTGCCTTCTCTCATGTATGAGTGGAGAATTATGTATAACATGAAAAAAAATCAATTGAAATAAGATGTATACAAAATATTTGATTATAATTTTTTCCATTACTTTTTATCCTTTATTTGGACAGCTAAGAATGGAATTGGAGGTAATAAATTCAGTAGCAAGTATAAATATATATAATGACTCTGAGAATAATTATGTTTTCCCATTGGATACTAATCATTTGCGGCCATATGAAGCAGATTGCCATAATTTTTCTGATCAAGAATTAGAGTTTCCTAATATGTCATTAATGGTTAATATTGAAAAAGCAGATAATATAAAAGAAGATTATACTGTTGGTTATTATAAAGTTGAAGATAAATTTGATCCTTTGATAAAAGAAATAAATATTAAAAGATCTAACTTAAAAAAAGAGATTCAGAAATGGAAGAAAAAAAATAACATTGCAAATTATGATCTTGCCTTGACTAATTATAATATAATTAAAAATTTAATTTACTTAAAATCAAAAGAAAAAGTTTCATTTAAAATTAAATTGGATTTTTATAACATAACAAATCAAGAGTTAATATTTTACAATTATATTTTAGATAAAGAATTAAAGTATAAACTATCTTTAAGTTTGTGTGAATTTGATGAACTTGAAAATTATTTTACCATAGATCAAAAACAAAAATTAAAAAACTACAAATTATTTAAAGGTAGTATTCAGAGTAATAAAATACAGTTATAAAATTTTATAAAGCCATGGCGGCCTACATTAGCGCCCTACTCGTGCTAGTAAAAAATAAACCCACCGTTTTTGCGGTGGGTTTTGTTTTAAAAAGTTGTTTCGTTTTGTATTACAAAACGAAACTATAACGTAGCTACATTTTTATTAAAGAAGTGTTGGGATTTTGGTCGTGAGCATTTTATCGACCAGTTTAAAGATCGTGGACCGGTCTTCTTCGTCAATCTGATTCATCAGATGAAGCTTCTCAAAATCGGGTTTGTCTTCGGTGGTTACGAGATAGGCGGGTTGCCCAGCCTGTCTGATGCGGTTTAATAAATTGAAGGCGAATACCCCAATATACAGAATGACAAAATGCAATATACCATCCTGTTAGTAATAAAAACCAAAAATCTCCGCACGAAACGGAGATTTTAAATTTTCTATCAGTTGGAATATCCTGTCAGTTCTTCTTTTTTTGAATTGTAAATCCTGTATTCCAAGTATTTGAAGGAATCCCTTGGGATTACGGTGACCCATTTTTTGTATTTGATGAACCATCTCGTCTGGATACTGTTGAGTCCTTTGGTGAGATAGGCTTCCACAAATGGGTGTACATGAAGGTAAAGCTTTCCTTTTTCCTTCTGCATAATCGTTCTCAGGGCCTCGCCCATTCTTTCCACGATAACGATCGGAGCTACAATTTCTCCGTCTTTATTCGGGTTTTCTTCTTTGGTTTCGATCTGTTTTTCCGGACGGTTTCTCTGTCTGGTAATCTGGATGAGTCCGAATTTACTCGGCGGAAGGATCTTGTGGCGGGCTTTGTCGCGCTTCATCTCTTCCTTCAGATGTTCAAACAGATCTCTTCGGTGTTCGGGGTTCGTCATGTCGATGAAATCGATTACGATGATGCCGCCCATATCACGGAGACGCAGCTGTCGTGCGATCTCGGTAGCTGCCATTTTGTTTACCCTTAGGGCGTGTTCTTTATTTACGGCAGCTCCGGTGGTGATATTGTTACCGGAGTTTACGTCGACTACGTGCAGTGCTTCGGTGTGTTCGATCACCAGGTAAGCACCCTTTGAGCTTGGGATGTTGACGTGCTTCCCGAAGCTTTGTTTGAGCTGTTTTTCAACATTGTAATATTCCAGGAGCGGAATATGGGAATTGTGAAAATGGACAATATTCTTTCTTTCCGGGGCAATTACTTCCACGTAATTTTTCATTTCTTCAACCATCTGTTCGTCGTCACAGGTGATGCTGACGAAATCCTGGTTGAAGTTATCCCTTAAAATAGCTGAAGCTTTATCATCTTCGCTTAAAACCCTGGACGGAACTTTGTTTTTCTGTATATTCTTAAAAGTTGTTTCCCACTTTTGAATCAGCTGATTCATGTCGTTGTGGAGATCGGCAACTTTTTTCCCCTCGGCTACGGTCCGGATGATCACACCGAAACCTTCAGGTTTTATACTCTCGATCAGTGTTCTGAGTCTTTCTTTCTCCTCATTGCTTCTCACTTTTTTGGAAATGGAAACTTTGTTGTCGAAAGGGATCAGAACCAGAAAGCGCCCCGTTAAGGAAACCTGAGTGGAAATTCTCGGTCCTTTCGTAGAAATAGGCTCTTTGGTGATCTGTAGCAGCACAATGTCATCTTTGGCAATGACTTTGTCTACCGTTCCGTTTTTATCTATTTCGGGTTGTATCTCGAAATTCTTTAAGCTTGATGTGTTCTGTTTTTTGGAAATCGTATCCTTTACGAATTTTCTGTAAGTGAGATATTGCGGGCCCAGGTCCTGATAATGCAGGAAGGCATCCTTTTCATATCCGATGTTCACGAATGCCGCATTAAGATTGGGGGCCAGCTTTTTCACTTTCCCGATGAACACATCTCCAACTATAAAACCGCTTTTGTCCTCTTGCTCATGAAGTTCACATAGTCTTCCGTCTTCCAGCAGGGCAATCTTCGTAAGATCATCCTCATGCGAAACTATTAGTTCTTTCTTCATTTTAATGTAAGATAAAATTGTTAAGACGGCAGGAAAAGAAAGCTTTTTTCATCATATAAATTTTACGCTTAAGGTAAGCATTAGTGTTCAATGAAATATAATTTTTTGGTGAACTATTAAAAAAAACATCTTTTCCGCAGCATCTTATCGTTGCAAAACAAAATATAGTCGGTGAGGCTTTAAAATTTAAAATCACCAACTATATTTTTTATATCGTAGATCTCGAGAAAAAGAGATTATTTCTTCTTATGTCTGTTCGCTCTTCTTCTTTTCTTTCTCTTGTGTGTTGCAACCTTGTGTCTTTTTCTTTTCTTTCCGCTTGGCATAATTATAATTTTTTAGTAACTAGTTAATATTCAGTTAATGTTTTATTTTACGGTAACTTTCGTTTTTACCTTCTCCACAAACGATTTTGATGGTTTGAAGGCAGGAATGTTATGAGCAGGAATTTCAATAGCAGTGTTCTTAGAGATGTTTCTTCCCGTTTTTGCTGCTCTGGTTTTAATGATAAAAGATCCAAAACCTCTTAGATAAACATTATCTCCATTATACATAGAAGTCCTGATTTCCTGCATAAAAGCCTCTACAACTTTCTGTGTTTCATTCTTTTCGGTTCCCAACTTATTTGAGATGGTGTTTACCAATTCTGCCTTTGTCATTTCCTTATTTTAATTTTAAATTTTAGGTGTGCAAACTTAGTTAAAAAAATTGAATATTAGCAAATTAGTGGTAAAATATTTTTCTTTAAAAGGTTGAAAACTTAATATTTACTCTGGGTTAAAACAATATTAACTCCCTTTTACATGCTGGAATTGTAGTATCCGTTCTCTACGCAGAAGCGGATAAGGTGTAGTTTGGTCTTCAGTCCGAGCTTTTCCGTAAGGCGGTTGATGTACGTATCGATGGTTCTCGTGCTGAGGTTCAGTTTCTCACCGATTTCCTTGTTGCTGAAGCCCTCGTAGCAGAATTTCATGAGTTGGATCTCTGTCGGGGAAAGCTCTTCCTGGCTTTTTTTCTGGCGGTCCATATATTCCATCACCGCCAGCGGCTGCTGTTCCCAGGCTTTGGTATACGCAGCATAGTCGAAGCTGTCTGAAGCTATTTTTCCTTTGATGATATCTTTGATGATATTGCTTTTCTTCTGGCAGTAATACATGTTCGGGATGCCGGAAATAATCTCCGCCATATCTTCCTGGTAGGTTCCGGAATAGGTAATGATCGGTGTTTCGGTATTGCTCTTACGGATGTATTTGATGGCTTCCAGCCCGCTTAATACAGGCATGAAAAGTTCGATGATAAATACATCTTCCTGTCTTCTGTAATTCCTGCTGATCAGCTCGTGGCCGTTGTTGCAGTCGTTTAACAGGATGTAAAAAGGATTTTCGGTAAGGGTCTTGACCAGTATTTTCTTAAAATAAAAGTCACTGTCTGCTATGGAAAATCGCACAGTATTACTCAATATTTTGCTCACTTTTAATATCGATTTGGTGAATGATAATTAAAATTCAGATTACTAAATTATGAAAATAAGCCGAATGTGAAAATTAATATTCGTGTAATTCCGGGATTACTTTTGTTGAAACGGATCATTAAGATGTTTGATAAGAGCAGGTCTAAATAAAAGTTATAGTGTCGGAGTGCACATTAAATAGACAAAAATGCAGCTTCAGGGCGCAAGATTATCTTTGATGGAATAAGGTGAATTCGACCATATTTAATTTATGTTCAGTCGTTTATTTAAATAAATAGATTGGAGTTTAATTTGATGAGTCGGAATTTTAATAGAGTTTCTATTCCTATGCAACAAACGATTAAATTAATATCTTTGATCGTAATGTTGACAAGAAAAACTTCCAGCATCCAGCTTTCATCTTCCAGCCTGTTAAGCCGTATTTTACTTAGAGTTCACGTTAAAATAACAGAGTTCGGTTTATTTGAATTTGTTCCTATTGTTTATCTTCTGAAAATTTCCCGCACGGAAAAATCTTTGTAATCTGCGTGATATTTTTGACGCAAAGTTTTTAATTCTAATCTTCTTATTTCAATGAAGCTAAAGAAGGAATCAGCAATCTGGTTTGAGGAAGCGCATGTTTATTCATATTATTTAAAAAACCTTGTACGCCGGTTTCGTGCAGCAAATTTATCTGTCTTTGCCTGTTTCAATAAAACGGCATCTTAAATAATTCTTTGCGTTAATTTTAAAACGCAGTTGTTTAGCTGCACAAAATTTCATACCGCCAAATTCCTTACGCCTTAAGGCAGCGTGTTTGTCAATTTTAACTTGCGCCTTCTCGCTTTCCAACAACAAATACAACCCTTCCAAATCGGGAAATATTTTATCTAAAACCCACTACCACATTTCTTTTGTCATTTAATTCGGAAACGGCAGCAAATAAACAGAATACTTAATTTTGTATATACATTATTTTTTTATAATTTCACATTCCAAACAAATCACAAACATATGTCTTCGAATAGGGAGAAAAAATTAAACAAATCGGACGTCAGGATAGGCATTTGGAAATTTGTTCTGTCATTCATTGTCCTGTCAGGTGTTTCCTTCATCTGCGTATTTTTCTTTTTCAAAAGCTACGACATCCAACGGGAAGGAATAAAAAAAGAAGCGGATAATTACCGAGAGCTGCTTGTCAGAAGCGACCTTCTCAGAATCCATGTCGACAGCATCCTGTACCGGATGGACCAGCTGGACATCAATAAGGTGGACAACGATATTTTCCTAAGAAATTACATCATCGACAACGTACGGGATGCCAAAAACATCATGGGAAAAGACAGTGCCGATAATTTCAGGCATTATTCCATTCTCATGAAACAGATTGGCCCGATGCTCACGCTTAAAAACCAGATCGTCAAAGTATCATACAAAGAACAGAATGCTTTACGCGACCTCAGCGAATGCCAGGGGAAAGTAGGCATTGTCAACCATGAACTCCGGGTAGATCCCACCAGAAAATTTTCAGGAAGCAGACGCAGAAGATAAAAACTAAATACTATGCAGGGACAAATCACACTATCAAAAAAAGAAAGGCATTATCAGTTTTTATATTTAATTCTCATGCTTTTCGCCGCGTTAATATTTTTGGGAATCATATTCCTGAAAGGATTTGAGTCGCCTTTTTCGGATGAGGACATCGTTTCCGTACAGAATCTTGAGGAAAAAGCCAGGTTCGACCAAAGACAGAAATTCTCCTATAAAACCATGGACAGCACCTTTGCGATGATCAACCGTCTTACGGATGAAGCCCCGCAACCCTTTGAGGAAAGCAACATCATGTACGGAATCAATGATGTGGCCAACTATTTCCAGACCGGGGAAAACATTACGGATATCAGGAAAGATGCCTATCCGCAGATTGCCAAATTCTACAAAATGTATTTTAACGATAAAAAATTAATTTCCAGCAAAACGGAAAATATCAAAAACTTTGAAAAGCAGTTTGATGAATGTTCCATAGGTTTTAAGGAAAAGACAAACCAGCTTTTCCAGCGGGAAACAGCACTGAAGGCCAGGACCCAGTAAAACATACATATAACTGCTGAGAAAAAATCACACACAAAATAAAACACACATCACACAATCACGAACTATGAATTACTTTCAGAAAAACAAGAAAAACATTATCATTGGTGTTATTGCGACGCTGCTCATTGCGGCACTTGTAGCCCTCTGGCTGCAGAAGAAAGTGATACATTCGGCGGATGATATTGTCGGAGTCGTATATCCGTCTACGCTCAAGGTGGGAGACACCCTGCTGTTCGAGGATAAAACCCAGTTTGCCAAAACCAAGCGGTGGAATTTCGGGGACGGTACCACCACCGATAAAAGCAGCGGCATCCACTTCTACAACAAGCCGGGATATTATCAGGTAACCCTGATTATCGATAACAAATATTCCAAATCTTTTCCGGTCATGGTTTCCGCCAGAACAATTCCCAAGCCTGCCGATTCCACGAAGATGAGAACGGTTATCGATGCGCAGACTCAGGCCATGCAGTTTGAAAACGTACAGTTCCGGGCCATTTCGGATGCCAGGCAGTTTACCTGGAAATTCGGCGAGACCGGAAATATCGATTCCAAAGATAAAATGGCCATCTATTCCTACAAAAAGCCGGGAGATTATGTTGTAACCCTTTATACGGACGAAAGCGCGGAACCTATTTTACACCAGATCAAGATCCTTCCGGCATACGATGCCCTGAAAGAAGAGGTAACTGTGGAAGATGCCTATGCCAAAATCGATAATGATTTCAAATACCATCTTCAGCAGATTGCCAATGGAAACAGTTTCAACATGCATTACAACTACCTGCTGAGAACGTATCTGTGTAACAATGAAAATACCGTGGTAAAAGTAAACGACAGTAAGGTCAACAATTTTTACATGTATTGCGCAGGATTGCAGTTCGATAAAAACAATGTGATCCAGACCGTGAAAGTGAACTTCGATGATGCACAGAACTGCGTAACGAAAGTCGATATTAACCAAAGCAAATAATTCCAGTCCCGGATTTCCGGGATGCACCAATCATTTAAATAAATCAAGATGAAAAATAAATTTCCTCTAGCAGCATATTATGTAGGTATTTCCGTTTTATTGGTAAGCTGCCAGGTAAAACTGCCGTCGAAAAAAACACCTGAGCCATCGCATTACGGTCAGGTAGACAATGCTCCGGTAATCAATGGTTTTCCTAAAAAAGCCGTTCCGTGGATCGCTATTTCAGACCGTTCCAGAAATACGGCTTATCTGGATAAAAATGACGAAAAATCGTATAAGGAAGTAAAGTTCCTGGAACCGCTGATGGTTCTTAAAAGCAGGGACGGCATGGTAAAAGTCGCTGAATATATTCCGGATGCCCTGATGAAGAAAGTTTCTTCCAGGCAGATTAAAACCTATGGATGGATCCCGGAATCCGACCTGCTGCTCTGGAGCAATTCTTTAAAAAGTGAAAAAACAGGCTTTCCGGTAAGGGTTGCCGTTGTGCCAAGCAACAGCGAAGTAATCCGTAATTCCGAAAGATACTATAAAAACGATTCGATCATGGTGTTCAACTCTCCGAGCCTGATCGAACAGGCCGATGTGAAGATTCCGAACGGGCAGATCGTATATGTCTACAAGCAGGCCGAAAACAACAAAAGATTCCTGGTAGGGAAGAAGCCTTCCGTTGATATGGACAGCATCAGTACCGGACTTTATGGCTGGGTAAGCTCCAACGTCATTTCAGCCTGGGGCGAACGTTCTGCCGTGAAGATGAAAAATACCACGGGGATTACCGATACAGCTCTGGGTATTCATGAAGGTGCTCCCGGCAGGAACGGAGCCGAAGACAAAGCGGCCGTCTTGCTTACGGATGTGAACAAAAGAACACCGCTGGAAAATATCTTTCCGGTAACCTTACCGCTGCATGAACCTCCGACGCCGGATTCAAAAACCAAATATTTTACGAATATCCTGGACTACAGCAATAATTATGTATTCAATGTTCTGGGAGAACCGATCCGTTTCGACCGTTACAGGGAGATTACGGAGAAAAATAAAAAAATCAATATTGTTTTTGCCCTGGACATCAGTGCACCCAATGCACCGTATGCTCCGATTGTTAAATCTTTGCTGCAGGATCTTCAGCTCAGGTTTGAGAAGCCTTCCTATTTCAATCAGGTAAAATACGGAGTGGTTTTGTATAAAAACAATTCCTGCGGAGATAATGTTGCTGTTTCCGGATTAAATACCGATTACAGCAAGATTACCACATTCATCGATCAGAAAAGCAATGAGATGAACTGTACGGGCAACAGCGGTTATCAGCCTGTAGGCGAAGGCCTGATGGCAGCGGGAAATCTCCTGTCCGGTGTACCGGATGAAACCAATATTGTCATCACCGTAGGAACATCCGCCGACCAGAGCGGCAATATGTACGGTGTGATCAACTCCCTGACCCAGGCCCAGGCAAGGCTCATCATGTTCCAGACAAGTGCAAGATCCTCCGATACATACAATGATTTCGTATTGATGTCTGAAAACGTAGTCACAAATACCGCTAAAAATATTGCTGAGCTTAAAAAACAGAA
Organism: uncultured Chryseobacterium sp.; assembly: GCA_913774355.1. GTDB lineage: Bacteria > Bacteroidota > Bacteroidia > Flavobacteriales > Weeksellaceae > Chryseobacterium. Next base: position 9,577 of record CAJYGB010000015.1, read on the forward strand.
AATTATTAACCAGAACGATGTTTTAACGAAAAATAATTTCAATCTGGTAGAGAGCGACGAAGGTTTCTTTTCATTGGATTATCCTAAGCAGAGCATGGCGCAGGGATTTGTGATCTTCCCTAAAAAAGGTGATATTGCGACACCAGGCTACCTGAAAAAATCCGTAGACAGCTTGATTTCTCAGGTTACACTGGATAATACGAATCTTGATAAATCCCTTAACGATTATTTCCATTCTTCGGTAGGAGCGGGAAAAACGGATGTTGATGTACGATACAAATATCTGTATCCCGGACTCACCAATCCGGTGCCGGCAGGTATTGCTGCACAGCTGATCAATTACGGCAATCCGTTCCTCGTAAAAGGCTATATCCCAAAAGAGCTGAAGGATTTCAAACCGGGTCTCGAAAAAGGAGTGCTGATCTCTGAAAAAGAGTTTGATAACTTAAAGCAGTTCTACACGGAAGTGTACCGCAATACCGGTGCTGAAAGGACGGATTTCAAACAGTCCAGAGCCATTAATGAATATGTAAAGCTTCTGAAGAAATACAATCCTTCCGTTCAATTTCCGGATAAAGGTGAACTGTACAAGCAGCCGATGTCTTACGCAGTGGGGGTAAGCACAGGCTTCGACAATTCCGAAGAAGAACTGATGTCGAAATATATGCTGAAGGGTTGGAAAAAATCCAAAATTGTGACGAATGAAACCGTAAGGAATTATTTCCGCCATTATAAAATCCTGGCAGACCGTATGCTGTCCCACAGGAATGATCCGGCAGTAAAGATCCAGCAGAACGGGCAGACCTTCTACTGGCTGAACGAATACTTTATGCCGACGATGATGCAGGTGGAAGAACCGGAATATACAGGGCATTAAGAACTTATTACCTTAAAAAGCAGAAATTTATTTTCTGCTTTTTTATTTTTTAATCTAAATTTTTTATCTTTGACATTACCCAAAATCACATAGATATGTCTCAGCAATCATCCCCTCATGACGGCAAATGTTTTGTCGTACAGAAAGGCAAAGCCCAGTGTAACCAGGGTGACCAGTTCCCACAGTATAAAGTAAGTTCCCATCAGAAACATTTCTGGAATGACTCCGATGGCAATGCCGATTTCCTCGGCGTCACGGAAGACGATCTCCAGTTCAACCCTCCGGGTCCGAGTTTCGGAAAATGTAAGCTGAAGCCCAGCAGCGGCGGCTATCTTCCCTGTACCTATGCACCGGCCGGTAAATGGCAGAAAACCTATGATAAAGTGCAGATTATGGGCAAAAAGATTGTTACCGAACTTTCGGAGCTGCAATGCACTGTCGGGGGAAAGATCACCATCAAAGATCATGGGCAGCGCGGGGAAATGAGCAGGAAGAATGTGAAAAATGCAGATAATAAAACGGTTCAGCATATCAACCCTCTGGTAAAAATGCAGAACTATAAGGAAACCGTTTTGGAAAGCGAAATTGACGCGTATTAAATCAAAAAACACCATCTATGTCTAAAAAAGGAGTTTCAAAGATTTCGGGAAACCCTGCTCCGAAAGTAGGGGAGAAAACGACTTATATGGTGACCGACTGGTATCCCGCCACCCCGGCGGGAGAAAGAAATCCTGCGCTGGTAATCTGGGAACTTTTCAAAAAGCGCTCCAACGGCAGCTTTACGACAACCAATATTAAAAAGAAAGGTGACGGAAGTTTTACTTTCGGGGAAGTGGCCTCAAAAAATACCTACCGCCTCGAAGCTTATCTGCATGAGCCGGAAGGCAGCGGTCCCACCACTATCGATATTACGCCGCAGCCGGCCGGAATTCCGAAGATCAACAGGGTGGAACTCCGCTACGTAGACGATACGCCCGGAACTGTGTTCAGCTATACCGAAAAGATGGTGGCTGTTGCTTACTGTGTTAATCTTACGGGTGAGAAACTGCTTTTCACCCTTTGGGAAGACGATGCAGCGGGTGAAGGCCACAATAGCAAAAACAAATTCGTGGACAGCAGGCAGGCGGTAGTGGGCAGAACGGGAACGGCAACCGCTGAATTTATTCTCACCAAAGCTCTGATGCAGAAAGCGGTACAGGGTGAAAGGGATCCTAAAGAACTGGAATTCTACGTCACGGTAGAATATTATAAAGATAAAAAACATGCTTCCGATAATGTAGAGCTGAAAAATCCGGCTTACAGACCGCCGGTACAACAACCTGCACCGGCTGCACCTGTCAAAGGAAACAGTCCGGCCCCGGCTCCGAAAGCCCCGTCAAAGGCTCCCGGCTCACCGGCTGCTTCCAAACCAGCTTCCCAAAAAGAGGAAAGCGGCATCATCAGTTCCATTACCGAAAGTGTAAGAAACACATGGAACGAACTCTGGGATTGGGCCGAAT
>CAJYGB010000016.1 GCA_913774355.1 uncultured Chryseobacterium sp.
AATCTGGTACAACAAAAAAAGAAGGCACAGTACTTTGAATTATCAAACTATTGAAGAGTTTAACAATCAAAACAAAATTTATCAAAATGTAGCTTAACTTATACTGGAAATTTTGTTTGCATATCCACACAGTCTTTACAGCCATTCAGGAAAGATCTCAAAAAGAAATTTCCAATTTTTTTTAAAATAAAAAAAACACGTCGAGTTTTGACGTTCTCCACTTTTACCTTTGGAAATATAAAACAAAGGCAAGATAAAAATAGAGCTTAATAACTTTTGAATTCAGTATTAATTAAACCAGATTTTAACACCAAAAACCGCATACAGAATATGGAAACAAGAACCTACACCCCAGATGCAAATTTTAATAATGAACTCTATACTATTGAATGGAGCGACATTGAAAATACAGAGGCAGATTATGACAATTATCTGAATAATCTTAAAATCGTATTTCGGCAGAGTACGAAAATAATCTCCTCTTAAACATGTTTTACTCTTTGGATTTATAATATCTATATCTGCCGGGCTTCTATTTTATCTTCATCAGAAATACCTTAAAGAATATTTAATTTTTTTAAAACTAAAAAAATAATACGTCGAGTTTTGACGCTACCCACTTTTACTTTTGGAAATATAAAACAAGGCAAGATAGAAATAGCGTTATAACTTTTGAATTCAACAGCAATAGATACTGAATTTTTATAGGATATACAATTTTAAAAACCAGACACCAAGAGAAAACATGGAAACACCAAATCACAACTCCGATACACACTTTGATGAAAATCTCTATACTATTGAATGGAACGACATCGAAAATACAGAGATCGATTATGATAATTATCTCAATGATATTGAAAACTTTTTCCGGCAGGATTTTGAGAACAATATCCCTGAAGAAGAAATCTATTAATATTTAAAAAATTACTGCTCCGCTGCTGTTCAGCATTCTAATAACCATACCAATACGTTTAAATGTCTCATTCTTTGAATCACCATTCACAATATGCCGGACAGCCGGAGCAGTGTTTTGATTATACTATTTTCCAATCTTTATAAATAAAATTGATAAAAGCAAGGAAATCAGCAAGCTTTAAAGTTCCAGTAATATCATCTGTTATCTACTTTCACATCATTGGATACACCATTGTTAATTTTTTAAACAAAATAAAAACACGACATATTTTGTCGCAAGAACACCCTATATTTGTGGTACAAACTTTTAGCAATGAAACGCTCGTCATGCATTTCATGAACAAATGCAACAGGCGGCAATAATTAAATATTCCAGAATGAAAAAAGACTTTTACCTGACAAGATATGCGCTCATTATCAAGAGACTGGAAACTTCCGCGGCTACTTATCTACAACTGAAAGAATATTTACTTAATTCCTTCGAATTCCAGGATGCGGAAATCAAAAGTTATTCGATCCGTACCCTGCAGCGGGATATCCGGGAGATTGCCAATCTTTTCAACCTTTCCATCCACAACAAAAAGAAAGGCGACAACCGTTATTATATCGAGAGCCGTCCGGTTCTGGAAGTGGATGAGTACAATCAGAAATTACTCGAATCTTTTCAGGTGAGCAACGCTTTAAACCTCCATCCTGATTTTTCAAGCCTTGTCTTTTTTGAAACCAGGAAACCTACGGGTGTAGAACATTTTTATGATCTTTTCTTTGCGATCCGTAATAAAAGAGTGATCCTGTTTGAACACTATAATTATAAGAATAAGGTGATGAGCTCACGAAAGGTTCATCCTTTGGCTCTCAAAGAATCTAAAAACAGATGGTACCTGATTGCTGTAGATACCAAAGATAAAATGCTGAAATCTTTCGGATTGGATCGGATCAATTACCTGGATGTTTCAAAGAATAAATTCAGGGAAAAATACAAGTACAATTTCAGGGAACATTTCAAAAATGCTTTCGGTGTTATGAACCTGGCTGAGCAGCATCCTGAAAAGATTTTACTGAGGTGCAGCAGGCACCAGGGCGAATACATCAGGAGCTTCCCGCTTCACCAGTCCCAGAAGGAAACAAAGGAAACGCCTGAAGAAATTTTCTTTGAATTTTTCCTTCATCCTACCTATGATTTCATGCAGGAAATACTTTCTTACGGGAAAGAGGTTCAGGTATTGGAACCTAAGATTTTAGTTGAAGAAATCCGGGAACACCTGCAGGAATCGCTGAACCGCTATCTTGAAATCTAACTTAATGATTCGTGATTTTTGACTACATTTACATAAATATACCTAAGTGAAATCTTTTATCGTTTGTTTGTTTTGCTTTATATCGTCCCTTTGCCTTTCCCAGCAGACAGAGGAATTTAAACTTATTAAAAATTATTACAACCAGCATCGTTCCATGCTAAGTAAAGAATTCAGGAAAAAGTTTGACACAGAAACAAATAACTACTACAAAGCCTCAATAAAGCAGGATTACCAGCTTTTCATGCAGAAGATGGACAGCATTGAAAATGTGGCCCTCACCGGAGCCCTGCTGAAAACAAAAAACCTTGAAGACCTTGACAAACTGAAATTACTGAATAAAAATTTGCCTTTAGAACCATCGCTTCCTTCTGTCGTTATTGATAAAGCAGCCGACTATCCCGGCGGAATTAATGAACTCCGGAAGGAAGTGGCAGACCTCTTTTATCTGGGCGGCATATATTCTGACATCAAAACTATAAAAGCCAATGTGGGTTTTATTGTGGAAACAGACGGCCGCATCAGCAACGTAAAAGCGGAAGGCGACAATTATACTTTTAACAGGCAGGCAGAAATCGCAGTATATTCCGTTTCACAAAAGTTTTCTCCGGCCATCGTAAATGGCAATCCCGTGAGATACCGTTTCAGGCTTCCTTTAACCATGAATATTGAATAATTACGATGTTTACCGACGAATATTTTATGAAAATGGCTTTTCACGAAGCAGAGTTAGCCCTTGAAAAAGACGAAGTCCCTATCGGCTGCATTATCGTTTCCCACAACCGTATCATTGCAAGAGCCCATAACCTTACGGAAACATTAAATGATGTTACCGCACATGCCGAAATGCAGGCCATTACTTCGGCCGCCAATTTTCTGGGCGGAAAGTACCTGAAGGACTGCACGATGTATGTGACGTTAGAGCCTTGCGTCATGTGTTCCGGAGCACTTTCCTGGTCGCAGATTTCAAAAGTGGTGATCGGAGCAAGAGACGAACAGCGCGGTTTTATTAATAAGCACCTCAGCCTTCATCCAAAAACAGAGATCGTTACAGGGGTTATGGAAAATGAATGCTCCTCGATGGTTAAGGAGTTCTTCAGATCCAAAAGATAGTTTGATAAACAAAACAGCCTCTTTTTGAGACTTCTTTATTTATCTTTCCCCAAAAAGTACAATCCTTTCAGCGTATGAAGCCGGTCCATCACATGAATCTTATCGGTAAGCGGCTTATAAACATGGGAAACCCCACCTGTCGCTACAACAAAGCAATCGCCGCCTACTTCATCGTTAATTCGGTCGATAAACCCTTCTACCATTCCCAAAAATCCATATACCATTCCGCTTTGCATACAGGTAACGGTATCCAGGCCCAATACGGTTTTTGGTTTTACCAGTTCTATACTCGGAAGCTGTGCAGTCTGGCTGATCAGGGAATTTAAAGCCGTAACGATTCCCGGAGCGATAATGACGCCTAATGTTTCCCCATTTTCTGCAACACAGCTTGCCGTAAGTGCCGTTCCGAAATCCAGCACGATTTTTTTCCGATCCGGATACATATTATGTGCAGCTACGAGATTCGCATAGATATCCGTTCCCATCTGCTTAGATTTTGCCACAACTCCGGAGGGCGTAGTCCTGTCGACAATCACAGGATCGAGATCATGGATCTTTTTAATCGCAGCGTTCATTACTTTGGTAAGCGGGGGAACTACAGAACCTATGATCACTTTATGAATTTCCTTCGGTTCGATTTTATACGTCTGATATAGCATCGACATCTGAACATACAATTCATCAGGCGTTCTGTACGGTTTGGTATTGATTACCCAGGAAATATCGCAGTTATCGTCATTAAAAAGCCCAAACCGGATATTGCTGTTGCCTATGTTTATTACAATTGAATTCATGCATCTATTTTAAAAAAGACCGAAATCTTGTGTTCATTTTAAAGCGTTAAAATTAATGATTTTAATAAAACCAGCCTTCTCATCTTATAAATTACTTTTTTGCCGTATGTAAAAACAATTAATTATATTTAAAAATTAAAAATCATTTCAAATCGCGCTTATGAAAAAGCTGTTTCTTCTTTTTTTATTTTTTACCGGACTGAATATCCCTGCTCAGACAGCCGCCGCCGCAAAAGAAGTATTTGAAAAAATTAAAAAAGAATCGAAGATTGACGGAACCGATAAAACCATATACAACATTCTCGACGGGTTTTATATAAAAACACTACAAGCTGAAAATGATGAAATGTCTCCTGAAACGATAGAAAAAATCCAGGGGCTGGCCGCAAACCCGGAAACAAAGAACCTTCATATCCTGATGCTTTTTTTGATGTATCAGCAACATATCAGCCAGACCGAAGCCGCTGGAAAAAAACCGAATCCCGAATTTCAGATGGCAACCCTAAAGCTGCTGGAAGACGAAATCCAAAGTGTTTACGGAAAAGTTCCTGCCCTTATATACATTTACAACTATGAAGCCCTAGAAAGCGGAAACAGGAAAGAAGAAGCAAAAGCCATTGCCCTGCAAGGACTGAAAGAATATCCTGATTCTGTTCCTTTGAAAGTATATGTTTATCTAAATACCCATGATGAAACTATCAAAAATGACCTTCTGAAAAACCACGCCAATCATTGGATGGTAAAGCAGTTTGAAATTAAATAGGCTTTAACACAAAATTGTATAAAAAAATAATCCCCGGAGCAATGTTCCAGGGATTATTTTTTAGCTATTTGTAAAACTATTTCACCTCAATGAAATTATCATCCGGGTTTACATCTGCAAGCCTCTGGCTGATATCGATTCCTACCATAGACAATTGGGATTTTGTGTAAGGAACGGTAATCGTATATTCCTTTTGAGTCCATGGCCAGTACGGCATTGTTTTGAACTCGCCATAAGCATCCTTCGTTTTCCAGGTATGCGTCATGTTCATCGGGATCTGGTAATTCACGATCTTTTTATCGGAGGTCATGATGCTGAAATCGATCGGCATCGGAACCTGTCCGTTATTTATCAAAGTGATGGTCGTGGATTTGGCATCATACTTTATATCTTTGATTCCGTAATCGATGGTTTTGGTGGTATTGATCCAGTAATTCTGGAACCATTTCAGGTCCATTCCCGAAACCTTCTGTGCAATGTGCAGGAAATCCCTGTCGGAAGGATGCTTCAACGCCCATTGGTCATAATACTGCTTCAGGGTTTCAGCAAGATTCTGCTCACCCATGATATATCCCAATTCTACCAGGTACAACTCTCCCTTTACATACGATGCGTAGGTATAAGAAGTCCCGTTGTCGTGGTGATCGCCCAGCCAAACCGCAGGTTCTTCAATTCCTTTTTTTACGAAATTCCGGTAAGCATTGATCGAATTGAAGAACGGATTCGGAAGTTTTTGAGCCGGCGGAAACAATTGATTCATCACATAACCTTCCGCATAGCTGGTAAACCCTTCATCCATCCAAGGGCGCATCGGCTCGTTGGTTGCCAGCATCTGCTGATACCACGAGTGGGCCCCTTCATGAGCCATCAGACCCATCAGTCCTTCGATATTTTTAGCTTCCCCTAAAATCATGGTACACATTCCGTATTCCATTCCACCATCGCCACCCTGGATAAAAGAATATGTAGGATATACATATTTTCCGAAATGGGCATTCATCAGCTGATAATACTTTGTGATATAGGGCTGCGCTTCTTCCCAGACTTTGGTTTTGTCATTATTCTGGTACACCAGGAATACTTTCGGTCCCTCCGGAACATCGAAACTTTTTACAATATAATCCTTATCGGCTGCCCAGGCAAAATCCAGAATATTTTTAGCCGTCCATTTCCAGGTTGCTTTGTTTTTATCGGCTTTTATTTTGGCATTGGCATCATAACCTTTTATTTCCATAGGGTTTTCAAGAATTCCGCCTGCTCCGATTACATAGTCCTTGTTAATTTTAATGGTTACATCAAAATCCGAGAACGGGGCATGAAACTCCCGCCCGATATAATCGAAGGTTGCCCATCCGTCATAGTCGTATTCTGCGATCTTCGGATACCATTGGGTCATCGTCATGTCGACGCCTTCCCGGTTGTTTCTTCCGCTTCTTCTGATTTGCTGTGGAATAACAGCATCCCATTCAAGAATAAAAGTGGTGGATGCATTCGGTTTAATCGGTTCCGCCAGATAAACTTTCATCACCGTTTCCTGAACTTCAAATTTCAGCGTCTTGCCGTTTTGCCTGATCCAGTGGATATTCTGTGCACCTTCCTGATCTTTAGGAATCGAAGCCAATCTTGATATTCCGTCTTTCTGCAATCTGGAATCTCCGTTTTTTCCCTGTGATGCTACGCGTTGGTCCATCATTGAACCTGGTTTAAAAGCATTCCAATACAAGTGGAAATACACTACATTCAATTCGTCCGGTGAATTGTTTTTATAATCTAACGTCTGTTTTCCTTCATAGGTAAATTTTTCAGCATTGACATCAATATCCATCTTGTATTTCGCACTCTGCTGGTAATAAGGCCCCTGCTGGGCATGAAACTGAGAAATGATAAACGCAAACAGGATTGCAACCGATTTTTTCATTTAAAATTTTATTTTTCTAAAGGTAAGTATTTAAAATAAAAACCTCAAAAGAAGAGATATGATGAGGTTTTGGATTCGCTTAAATTCTCTCGCTGATTTTGCAGATGACGCAGATTTTTACGCAAACGCCTGGTCAGTTTGTCTGATCTGCGGGAGATATTCAATCACGAATACCACAAATCTTTGCACTATTTAATCACAAATAAAATTCGTGTCATTCGTGAAGATATTCGTACAATTTGTGTTTTAGTTCAAAAGTTTCCTGATCAAGGTGATCTGCCCTAAGTGATAATAACAATGTTCAATCATTCCATCAATATTTCTTAGATAGCTGCCGTACTTTTCATCCACAAAAGGTTCATTCATTTTAGCATCGGGCATCTGTTCCAGTAAAACAGCAAACCTTTCAGCATCACTCAAAAGTTTATTCAATAATACTTCCCATTGTTCCTGCGATTCAACCGGAGGGAGATCGAAACTGTATTGGTCTCTGATTTCTAAACCTCCGCCCTCAAAAACATTGATCAATCCGGCAATGTAATAATCGATGTGAAAAGTCAGCATGGCAATGGTATTCAGCGAACCGATTTGTGTTACTGCCTGCTCCCAGGTTATGTCTTTAAGTTGATCTTTAAAATTGGTGTTGGCAATCCACAGACCATTCAGCAATACTTCCCGAAATCTTTTGGCTAATTGTAATACGGTACTCATTTATTTATTTTTTTAAAGATAATTATTTTTTTACTCCTACAGACCAGGGTTATTTTTTGTGGATGTTCATTTTTTTGAGAACTTAAAAGCAAACATCCGTGAAACCCTGGTTGTTCTATTGAAAAATAAAAATCCTCCAGAGGTTAAATCTGAAGGATTATATTTTAAATTAACTAAGAATGTACATTAGTCAAAAAGTTCATTCTTTCCGCTTTGTAAAATCTTTTCCAGGATTCTTAAAGTAATAAGATAGGTTGGCTTAACCCCCGTTAACCCGAGGCCTCCTGAAGAAAGCGTACTTCCTGTCTCCAGTGGATTATCCGACGCGTAATACGCATACATCACAAACAGATCCGGCGTAATATGATGTCTTATTTTAGAAGCTACCTGGATCGCTTTCTGGTAATGAGCCCCTTCCATTTCAAGGCCGATTGCTTTCCAAGAAGTATTCATGAAATAGGAAAGAATATCCCTGTTCTGAAGCGAGGTTCCCAGTACGGTAATCATCGGTCCTTCAAAAGCCTGGAGTTCATCATCTTTAAAATCTTCCAGCTTCAAAGCATTTTCAAAAGGATAATTATCTGCTGTTCCCTCAAAAATATGGGCGGTCGGGATCATAATATCTCCTTTTCCACCGGCAAGAATACCTGCTTTACCCATAATAGAGACAGATTTTACTTTCATCATATACACCTCTCCTTTATGTTCGTAAGGCCTCAACAATTCGTCCATTACCTCATAAGCCTGTTCGCCAAAAGCATAATCAAAAACCATAATGACATCATCCCCTGAATATTTTGCTGCTGCAAAAGGTGTATTTTTAAGATTTGTCTTTTTAAGATCGATAATCTGAACATCGATATTGCTTCCGCTCTTATCATTTATATAAATCAATCCTTCATCAAGGGCATATTTGGAAACTTTGTCGCGAAGCTCTTTTTTATCAGAAATCTCACCGTAAAGCTTATAATCTACTTCCTTTGTATCTTTTTTCTTTAAGGCATCATTTGCATACAGCATATTTTTAACAGAATGCATATTGGCAGAAATAATGTGAAGCGGCCTCATGTGAAGATTATTTTCAAACAGAACTTCTTTCACTTTATTTGCCCACTTTTCACCAAAATAGTGATGTCCTACCCTTTCCTTCAATATCGCACTGAAATGAATTTCCCGCTCTCTTGTCTGCTTGGCATCCTCGAGGCTTACTTTTGCGAGATTATAGATGATTTTGAATAAGCGGTCAGGATTATCGTCATCCCCAAAAGTATTATAGGCGTTTAATGTTTCTTCAAAAGTCCTCCCTATTAAAGAAGAAAGATGAATCAACGCTACTTCTTTTTCTTTCCGGCTGAATTTCTTTTCGCCTTTTACCACTTCTTCGATGATTTTAAAAGCACGGGTCGGCTTCCAGTTTTCATCCTGAATAAAGGCCAGATCCCGAACCTTATCAGCTTCAATAAACAGAAAGGTAAGGTGAGTAAGGATATCATAAATTTCCGAACGTCCCAGCAGCACTTCGATATTCATCTGGTGTTCATCGATCCTGTAACAGTTTCTTCTTCTTTTTTTAGGAACGATCGGTTCAAAACTTCCTTTATCAAAACCTTCATCTGATGTAAGATGAATGAAAGCACATTCTTCAATACCTTCTGGAAGTCTGTCTAAAACATACATCAAACCATCAAGCTCCAGTTTACTTGGAATACTCATGGTACCGTAAATTTCCGGATTGATCGTCTTTAACAAACTTCTAATGCTTTCTCCCGAAACTCCGCCTGGCTTAAAAAAACCTCTATAAAACAAATGTCTCATAGATATGTATAGTCTTTCAATGGCCTCGGTGGTTTCTCTTGCTCTAGAATTTGTCATATATTTAAAAATTTTTATAAAAAGTCTGCTAAGTTACGAAAAATATTTTTAATACACTCATTATCCTGTAAACCAGTTTTTTACTAAAATTCCTTATGCATTCTATTATCTTTTCCTTTTAAAATTAGCATTTTCCGACAGTTACTTTTAAAATTTCAGGAATAAATTTTATTAATATTGAAGATAGGGATAAAGGCTGTTACTTTTTAAATCTATAACGTAAACCCGAAACACAAGTCAGGCCTAATGCTGGAAAAAGGAAGCCGGATGATGACAGCTTCTTGTATCAGCATCAATAAAGCCTCCGCTGTTAAATGATCTTGTTTGCACATCGTGAAGTACCATTGCCATAAAAATCCATGGTTATTTTTTTATGATAGAAAATAATTAAATATCATCGAAACACATTCCATGTAAGCAATCACGATCACATTGTAATTCACAACCCCTGCTAAAACGTAACTAAAATTTAAAATTTTATTAAAAAACAAAAACACCCCTTAATTTTTTGGGGTAAAAATGTTTTCGATTTATTTTTTTCGTAAATTTGCCCCGTAAAAATCAAACCTAATATGTCAACTTTAAGATTCAAAGCGTTAGAAACTTTACCATTCAAGGACTTTAGAAGAGATAATTCCGTTGAAGTTCCTGTAAAATTGTCAGAATTATTCTGCCAGAATGTTTTCTCAGAAGAAACGATGAGAGAATATTTAACGAAAGAAGCATTCCAGTCTATTATGGATGCGGTAAAAAAAGGGAGCAAAATCCAGAGACACATTGCAGATCAGGTTGCCGTAGCAATGAAAGACTGGGCTATGAGCAAAGGAGTAACTCATTATACTCACTGGTTTCAGCCATTAACAGGATCTACTGCAGAAAAGCACGATTCATTCTTCACCCCGATTGAAGGAGGAAGGGCCATCGAAAGATTCAGCGGAAATTTATTGATCCAACAGGAACCGGATGCATCTTCTTTTCCGAACGGAGGGATCAGAAACACTTTTGAAGCGAGAGGTTATACGGCGTGGGATCCTACATCCCCGGCGTTCATTATGGGAACGACTTTATGTATCCCTTCGATTTTTATTTCTTACACAGGGGAAACGTTAGATTATAAAGCACCACTTTTAAGAGCATTGAATGCCGTAGACGAGGCCGCGACCAATGTGATGCAGTATTTCGATAAGAACGTAACCAAAGTAACGCCTACTTTAGGTTGGGAGCAGGAATATTTCTTAGTAGATTCTGCATTATATCAGTCTCGTCCCGACCTTGTATTAACAGGGAAAACTTTGTTAGGACACTCTCCTGCAAAAGGACAGCAGTTGGATGACCACTATTTCGGTTCTATTCCTACAAGGGTGATGAACTTCATGAAGGAACTGGAAATCGAATGTATGAAATTGGGAATTCCGGTTACAACGAGACACAACGAGGTAGCTCCAAACCAATTCGAGTTGGCTCCGATGTTTGAAGAAGTAAACGTTGCTGTTGACCACAATTCTTTGTTGATGGACGTTATGGCAAGAATTGCTCACAGACATCATTTCCATATTTTATTCCACGAAAAGCCATTCGCAGGGGTAAACGGAAGCGGAAAACACAACAACTGGTCTTTGGCAACCGATACAGGGGAAAACCTTTTAAGTCCTGGAAAAAATCCTAAGAAAAACTTACAGTTCTTAACCTTCTTTGTAAATACCATCAAGGCCGTTCACGAATATGCGGATCTTTTAAGGGCAAGTATCGCTTCTGCAAGCAACGACCACCGATTAGGAGCAAACGAAGCACCGCCGGCTATTATTTCCGTATTTATCGGAAGCCAGCTGTTCAGCGTACTGGAAGAGCTTGAAAAAGTAACCAGCGGAAAACTTTCTCCTGAAGAAAAAACAGAATTAAAATTAAATGTCGTAGGAAAAATTCCTGAAATCCTATTGGATAATACCGATAGAAACAGAACTTCTCCGTTTGCATTCACAGGAAACAAATTCGAGATCAGAGCCGTAGGTTCTTCTGCAAACTGTGCAGAATCCATGACGGTAATGAATACCATCGCCGCAAAACAGTTAAGCGACTTCAAAAAAGAAGTGGATGCTTTAATTGAAACCGGTCTTAAAAAAGACGAAGCGATCTTCAATATATTAAGAGAATACATCAAGCAGTGCAAGAGCATCATGTTTGAAGGGGATGGATATTCCGAAGACTGGGCTAAAGAAGCTGAAAAAAGAGGTTTAAATAACCTGAAAACCACTCCTGAAGCATTGAAGCAGGAAATGGACGAAAAATTCCTGGCACTTTACGAAGAAATGGGAATTTTTACCCACAGAGAAGTTGAAGCGAGAAACGAAATTAAATTAGAAAAATATTCTACGGTAATCGATATCGAAGCAAGGGTTTTAAGCGACATCGCAAGAAACCACATCATTCCTTCTGCGCTGAACTATCAGAACAGACTGATCGAGAACGTAAAAGGTCTTAAAGAAATCTTCGGAGAAAGCGAATTCAAGTCTTTAGCGAAAGAACAGATGAGCCTGATTACCCATATTTCTGAAAACGTATCGAAAATCAAATTAGGCGTTGAGGATCTGATCAAAGCCAGAGAAGCAGCAAAGGCGGTAGCGGAAAGCCAGAAGCAGGCAGAAGAATACTGTAACACCGTAAAACCTTTATTTGATGTAATTAGAGAAGCCTCCGATGATCTTGAGATGATGGTGGATGATGAACTTTGGCCAATGACGAAATACAGAGAAATGTTATTTACAAAGTAACATTTGTAAAGTTCCATATTAGTGAAACTCTCCGATTGCATCGGGGAGTTTTTTTATTTTAATGTTAAATTTCAGCTCAGAAGATCTTGTCCTCTATCGGTAATCTCAAGATTTATCTTACACCCAACGCACCAAATGGAAATAGTAGAATTAAACCACTAAATTACGCTTGTAATCAACTCTTTATTAATAGATATTATAATCCTGATTTTTGAAATAAACTTTTTAAAATCTATTATTTTGAAAGATTTGAGAATAATTTTGTTAAAGAATCTTAATAAAAAAAACCGCATACTTCCCGAAAACAGGCGGCTGCGGTTTATTTTTCTTTAACATACCTAAAAAATATGTTAAAATGTGTTAAATAAAGAACCTGACAATTGTCATATCAAGGTGCTTCTATATGGATTCTATATTTTTGTATTGCTTTTGAAAATATACTAATCCTTTTAACACGGTAATCAAATATATATGAAGAAAAGAGTTTTGTTTTATCTGGTCGCTTTCGTCTCTACAGTATCGTTACAATCGTGTGTTACAAACTACGTAGTTTCAAAACCAGCAACTTACACAAAAGAGTACAAAACAGATGCCAAACTAGCTTCTTTGGAAACCAACAAAATGGAGCAGGACAAGCAGAAACTTATCAACTCATTCCTTGCTGAAAAGACCGCTGTTTTAGCCAACGCTAAAAATTCCATCAAAAATTCCGAGATTGCAAAGGCAATCAAACATAACACTACCATCGACAATATTTTAAACGAAGCACAGACTTATCTTGGAACTCCTTACCGATACGGAGGGATGACAAGAAACGGGATCGACTGTTCAGCGTTCGTTCTTTCCGTTTTCGGTGCAGCAGCAGGGCTAAGCTTACCCAGAGTCGCCGCTTCCCAGTCTGAAGAAGGAGAGAGAATAGAAAAAGAAAATCTTCAGAAAGGGGATCTTATTTTCTTTTCTCATGGCAGAAGAATTTCTCACGTAGGTATCGTAGAAAGTGTAGATGAAAACGGTGAAGTAAAATTCATTCATGCCGCTACGTCGAAAGGAGTAATGGTCTCGTCACTGAACGATTCGTACTGGGGGCCTAAATACAGATTCGGGAAAAGAATCATCAACGAGAACGGAGAGGCATACAACAATCTTGCAGCAACTACTCCTGCTTCCAACGGAACAAATTTTTAATTTTAAATAATTGATTTAAATAATGAAACCATCAGAATCTGATGGTTTTTTATTTTAGGCGGGCGGGTATATAATTCTTTGTTTCAAGTTGGTTGCAACGGTATCATCACTTCCAATATCATGCTTCCAGCCTCCATTCTTTATAACTAGCTTCCTCCGTCTATTTCAATATCTAAATGATGAAGCAGCCCCTGAATCCCGGAAAGCGAAAATTTAGCTTTTTTAAGCCTGTTTACGGAAGGATTGATCGAGTAATTGAAGGAGGTTCTGAAATCTGCCTTTTCAAGATTGGTCTGGTCAAATACCGCACCTGAAAAATCGCATTTGATAAAGGCGGCATTTGATAAGTCGGATTCTGAAAAATCAACTTCCGTCAATCTGGAATTTTTAAAGCGTATTTTCTTAAGAGAAGTTTTATAAAAAACAGAATTGTTGAGCAGACAGTTTTCAAATTGGAAAGACAGGCCGAACGCATTGCAATCACTGAACTGCAAGCCGAACATCTTGCATTCTTTGAATATGACCTCCCGGAAGGCTGTGGACACGAGCTTTACCATACTCAAATTGCATCCGGTAAATTCACAATCGTTAAAATTACATCGGGAAAAGTCCGCATACTCAAAATTACAGTTCCTGAACATACAATTTTCGTATTCCCCTCTTTTAAAAGACTCCTGTGTAAAATCTTCGTTTTCGAAATGCTGCTCTGAGAAATAGCTGCCTGTCATTATTATTTTAAGAATAAGTTAAGGATAAAATTGAACTCTTCAGATAATAGACTTCCAGCATCCATCATCCTGCTTCCAGCCCTTTACACCAAGCTGTTCTTATCCGAATAATTCAGTTTAAAAAAGATAAAGGTCATGATAGAAAAGGCAAGCAGTGAACTTCCTCCGTAACTGAAGTACGGAAGTGGAATGCCAACCGTCGGGAAAAGCCCCATTACCATCCCTAAATTGATCGTAAAGTGCATCAGCAGGATCGAGGCAAAGCAGTATCCGAAAACCCGGTTAAAGCCCGATTTCTGCTGTTCTGCGAGATAATAAATCCGGCCGATATAAATCATATAGCAAAGAATCAGAACGGCACTACCCACGAAGCCCCATTCTTCACCTACGGTACAGAAAATATAATCGGTTTCCTGCTCCGGAACAAATTTCCCCTGGGTAACGGAACCTTCACGGTATCCTTTCCCCCAAAGCCCTCCGGAACCGATGGCCGTTTTAGAATACAAAAGGTTATAACCCGAAGTATCCCTAAACGCCTTTTCCCCTTTAAAAAGAACCTCAATCCTTTCCCGTTGGTGCTTTGGCAGTTTTTCTAAAATATAAGGCGAACCGAAAGCCAGTCCGCATAACAGTATGACGGAACCTGCAATCCCTGAAATGGAAATAACATTCCACGACATTTTATAATAATTCATAGCGATATAGCCGCCGATAACTGCAACAATCGTAATCGCTACCCAGATCGGGTCCACTGCTAATGAGACCAGGAAGACTCCGGCAAATAAAAATCCGATCCCAAATAACATTCCGCTCAATCCTTCACGGTATAGCGCGATGAAGAACGCAATAAACACAAGCATTGATCCTACATCAGGAATCGCCAGCACCACTACCGCCGGAACG
This sequence comes from uncultured Chryseobacterium sp., assembly GCA_913774355.1. Classification (GTDB taxonomy): domain Bacteria; phylum Bacteroidota; class Bacteroidia; order Flavobacteriales; family Weeksellaceae; genus Chryseobacterium. Next base: position 14,969 of record CAJYGB010000016.1, read on the forward strand.
CCGATAATAGCCAGTGTCGTCAGTAAGGATTTTCTGTTTTTTAAATTAAATTCCGGCCCGGAAACGTAATTAGACAGCATCAGAGCAGTTCCTATTTTGGCAAATTCTACTGGCTGCATAGTGAAGCTTCCGAATTTATACCAGTTTTTCTGACCGAGGATTTCTTTTCCGAACGGGAAAAGCCCGACCAGAAGCAATACGCCGCCGATATAAATAATACCCGACATATTTTCAAAGAATTTACTTCTTCCTACAAAAATCACCAATCCTACAAACAGGGAAATCCCGAAAAAAACCAATTGCTTTTCTCCCAATTTCTGGTCTACACTATAAATATTTGCAATGGCAAAAGCACAAAGCAGGAAATACAGGCCAAGCCCCAGTTTATCTATTCCTTCTGCCCATTTCATGGCTTAACCTTTTTTGTATTATTGGATTTCTTTTTTTCTTCGTCTATCTTTTTCTGCAGCTTTTCCTTCTGCTCTTTTACCTGCTTCAGGCTGTCCTGAATTCTTTTCTGTTTAATGGAATCCTCACTGGGCTTATACAGGCCTTTACGCTTCAGATCTGCAATCCACTGTCTTTTGTATTCGGGCATAAAGCTGGAAGTGACCATTTTTTTATAAAGGAATTCACGCTTTACGTCTCCCGTGATATACTTTTCCGCAATTACGGTAGCTGCCGGACCTGCCCAGGTAGCACCGAATCCTGCATGCTCCATCACGGCTGCTACTACAATTTTCGGTTTGTCTGCCGGAGCGATCAGGACAAAAATAGAATTATCCTTTCCTTGCGGAACCTGTGCCGTACCGGTTTTGGCGAGCTGGGTAAAATCACTGGATTTCAATCCATGTGCCGTTCCTCTGAGAACTACCGCTTCCATTCCTCTGAGAACAGGATCAAAATGTTTTTTATCAACCAGCGTATAGTGTTTCTTTTTAAATCTCGGGTCAGGATTTGGTTTGCCGTCTATCGCTTTTACAATATGCGGCGTGTAATACCAGCCTTTATTGGCAATGGCAGACACATAATTGGCCAGCTGAAGCGGTGTTACAAGGACATCACCCTGCCCCATCCCGTTGTAAATGGCACCGGTGGACATTTCGTCCCAGTTTTTGAAATCCGTTCTTTTGGAACCACTCGCCTTGATCATTGCCTTGAATCTTTTCTCATAAAAGTCACCGGAAGGAATTCTGCCTTTCGCTCCGACCGGAAAGTCGTTGTTCAAGAATTCACCAACTCCGAAGCTACTCATGATCTTTTTCCATTCATCCACACCACGGGAAGGATTCTGCGGATATTTTTTAAGGATGGCAATAAACGCATAGGTAAAGAAACAGTTGCTGGAAACCTGAATAGAAGGAATCAGCGGATCCGCACCGCCGTGACCTTTGATTCTTTTGCCTTTATAATAAAATCCGCCACCACATGGGAAAATGGTATTTTCATCCATCACACCCATCTGCATCGCCGCCAGTGCAGTCAACAGCTTAAAAGTAGATCCCGGGGGATAAGCTGCCTGCAATGACCGGTCGAACGTAGGTTTATTTTCGTAAAGGGTATCTTTTGATAAGGCGTATAAATTTCTGGATTTGTTCGGACCCGTGAATAAATTCGGATCGATATCCGGACCGGTTGCCGAAACCAGCACTTCACCGTTATTCGGATCAATGGCTACAATGGCACCGTGCTTGTTCACCAGCATTTCCTCTGCCATCCGCTGAAGATCATAATCAATGGTCAGGGTAATGTCTTTTCCGGTAATAACATCTTTATCCAGCGATCCGTTTTTATATGGCCCTACATTCCGGAGCCTGATGTCTTTCTGGATATATTTCATTCCTTTCACCCCCCGAAGCTCTTTTTCATAAGCTTTTTCGATTCCCGTTTTTCCGATGAAGTCGCCCGGCAGGTAATAGGCTGAATCTTTTTTAATCTCCCTTTCGTTTACCTCACTGGTATAGCCCAGAAGATTCCCGGAAGTGGAAACCTCATATTGCCGTTGTGGCCTTGAAACGATGCTGAATGCCGGGTATTTAAATATGATTTCCTGAACCCTTGCGATATCTTCACGGCTGAGGTTTTTCATAAAGGTCATCGGCGTAAGCTTGGAGTAATATCTTTCCTGTTTGATCGTATTGATGGTCCTGATGAAATCGTTCTTTGAGATTTTCATCAGGTTACAGAAAGCAATCGTATCAAAATCCGGTCTCATCAGTGCCTGGGTAAAGGAAATTTCGTAAGCCGGCTGGTTTCCCACCAGGATTTTACCGTTCTTGTCAAAAATAACGCCCCGCTGCGGAATGACATATTCGATTTTAATGGAAGTATTCGCGGCATTCAGCGCATAACGGTCTGTAAAAAGCTGTAAATAAGAAATTCTCGCTATGAAAATCAAAGCGATAACGATAAGGACAGAAAAGATTTTTAAATAACGTGTGTTCAAACTTTTTGTTTGATTTTAAATATTAATGCGTAAATAACAATAAAGATAAATGAAATTACACTTGTTACCAACACATTGAGCAATATTTCAAAAAATCTGCTGAGCTTGAAGAATTCGATATACTGTACTAAAAGCTGGTGTAAAAAAATACTTGAGAATAAAAACAGTAAAAACTGCGCCCACTGAAGGGACTGAAAAGAGAAAAAGTCTGTGGAAGTATCGGTAGAAGTTCTGAAAATCAAAGTCCTGAAATAAGCAATCAGTGTAGTGGCAAAGGCGTTGATTCCCCATGAGTACAGGAAAGCGTCAACCGACAAGCCGATCAGGAAACTTAAAGCCAGAAACTGAAATCGGTTTCTGAAAAAAGGATAGAACATAACAAATACGGGATAAAGCACCGGGGTGTACTTCCCGAAAATGGTAATCCTGTTCAGCACAAAAATCTGTAATGCCACCAGGAAAATCATAATCAATATGTCCGTAAATAATGTCCTGCTAATCATTTTCCTTTTTTATTACCGTCTGCAAGGTATCCTGAATTTTCTGAACCTCAGCTTTCTTGAGGTTTTTCACCACATAGACTTTGCTTAAAGCCCCCATTTTTTCACTCAGCTCCACGGAAATATCCCAGAAGCCCGTTTTATTGTCTACGGAATAGCCCGCAATCGTACCGATCATCACCCCTTTCGGGAAAATGGCCGATTTACCGTCTGTTACGACCGTATCTCCTACTTTTAAGGCAACATATTTTGGAATGTCGGCAAGATGCATCACCCTGGAATTATCGCCGTTCCAGGTAAGCGTCCCGAAATATCCCGAGTTTTTCAGTGCTGCATTAATCCTGATTTTATTAACACTCAAAACCGACTGTACCAAAGCGTAACTGTCGGTGGAATTGATTACGATTCCGGCAATTCCTTTCGGAGCCATAACGCCCATTTGCGGAAACACGCCGTCTCTCCTTCCCCGGTTGATGGTAAAATAGTTGTTTCTCCGGTTGATGCTGTTGAATACGATTTCGCCATCTACAAAAGTGTAGATCTGGCCGCCGCCCAATGTATCATGAACCTTTCTGAACATAGGATTTTTTGCACCCTGCTTTCCGTAAAGTTCAGTCATCAATGCCTTATTTTGGGTCACAAGGTCTTCGTTGATCTGTTTGAGCTTAAGGTATGAAACCCCTTCGTCAATGTATCCGGAAACCCAAGAATTCAGTGCAGCTGACTGGCCTGCAATCCATGATTGCTGCATCGCATTTTTAGAGAATATCAGAACAAGAGCAATGATTTGCAGAAATATAAAGAAGACAAAAAGTGCATTCTTTGAAAATAATCTCAGCAAAAATCCCATTCAGATGTGTTTGTTTCGTAAAAAGTTAAAATTATTTAATCAGGAAATTGAATTTATCCATATTTTTAAGGGCAATACCTGTTCCGCGAACGACCGCTCTCAACGGATCTTCCGCTACAAATACAGGCAGGCCTGTTTTTTTGTGCAGCCTGTCTGCAAGGCCTCTTAACAAAGCGCCGCCACCGGCAAGATAAATTCCTGTTTTGTAAATATCGGCAGCCAGTTCAGGAGGGGTAAGAGAAAGTGTTTCCATTACCGCATCTTCAATTCTGATGATGGATTTATCCAGTGCTCTGGCGATTTCTTTATAGCCGACCATAATTTCTTTCGGCTTTCCGGTGATAAGGTCTCTTCCCTGTACCGGAATATCTTCGATGTCCACATCAAGGTCTTCAACAGCTGATCCGACTTCAATTTTGATTCTCTCTGCCGTTCTTTCCCCGATGTAAAGATTATGGTGTGTTCTTAAGTAGTAGGCAATATCGTTAGTGAAAACGTCACCGGCAATTTTTACGGATTTATCGCAAACGATTCCTCCCAAAGCCACAACAGCGATTTCGGTAGTACCTCCGCCTATGTCGATAATCATATTCCCTTCAGGTTTCTGAACATCGATCCCCACTCCTATTGCAGCAGCCATCGGTTCATAAATCAGACGTACTTCTTTTGCATTTACTTTCTGGGCAGAATCTCTTACCGCCCTTTTTTCAACTTCCGTAATTCCGGAAGGAATACAAATAACGATCCTTAAAGCAGGCTGAATGAATTTACCCTTGATCCCAGGAATTTTTTTGATGAATTCCTTAATCATGTGCTCAGAAGCATGGAAATCTGCAATAACCCCGTCTTTCAGCGGACGGATGGTCTTGATGTCCTCATGAGTTTTACCCTGCATGTGTTTTGCCTGCTCACCCACGGCAATCGGTCTGCCGGTAGAACGTTCAATTGCAACAATCGACGGCTGATCTATAACAATTTTATTATTATGGATGATAAGGGTGTTGGCAGTACCAAGGTCTATCGCAATCTCTTGCGTAAACATATCGAATAAACTCATACTTTTTTACTTCTGATTTTTTAAGGAGTTACAAAGATATAAATTTAAGACGTGTAAAGAAATTTCATACGCATTTAATTTGGTTAAATTTTTATTAAAATTTAATTACGGTTATTAACTTTTACACTAAGTATTTACAACGCCTGATTTCAACCAGATTCAAGATTTTTTCAATATTGAAGCGACACGGATCAAAGTCTTTATTTCCCCAGGTCGTGAAATTTCAAAATATACCTTTCGCCAGGCAATGAAAATTCTTAATAATTTTAACACCATCTATCGAAATATGATGTGTTCAGAGAAAAACAAGAATAGTTATTTACGATAATTATCATATATATTTTCAGAAGATATTTCATGAAAAAATACGTAAATTTGCCGCGCTTATGTTACAGTATTCCAACATACATCAGACCTCGAATTTCGCTGTCCTTTCCATCAGTTTCGAAAAAGCTGATACCGAAACGAGAGGGAAATTTGCATTTTTTGATGAAAACATCAAGAACTTCGTTACCCGGATTCACAATGAAGATTTAGGGGATGCTTTCGTGGTTTCAACCTGTAACAGAACAGAAATCTATACGACTTCACCGAACTACCTTCTCGTAGCGGAAGAATACTGCAAAACGATTGACGTCAACCTGATGGACTTCATGCAGTTTGCCAACATCCTTACAAAAGAGGAAGCCCTGAAGCACCTTTTCAGAGTAGCCGCCGGGCTAGAAAGCCAGATTATCGGAGACTTCGAGATCATCGGACAAATTAAAAAAGCATACAACCGTTTCAAAAAGGAACGTCAGAATTCCAATCCGTACCTGGAAAGGGCCATTAATTCAGCTATCCAGATTTCTAAGAGGATCAAGAACGAAACGGGAATTTCCAACGGAGCCGCTTCCGTTTCCTATGCTGCCGTTCATTACATCCTGAACAACCAGAAAAGGATTACTGAAAAAAACATCCTGCTGCTAGGAGTGGGAGAAATCGGGCAGAATACGGTAGAAAACCTTGTAAAACACGTTTATCAGCCGAAAATTAAAATTGCCAACCGGACGCAGGAAACCGCTGAGAAGATTTCTGAAAAATATAAGATCCCTCATATCGACTACACTGATTTCGATAAAGAACTGAGTGGAACCGATATTTTGATCGTAGCTACCGGAGCAAGACATCCGATCGTCAACAAATCGCATTTCCCGAACGGGAAAGAAACCCTGGTGATCGATCTTTCCATCCCGAATAACGTGGATAAAAACGTGACAGAGAATAAAAACGTAACGCTGATTGACGTCGACGAACTTTCCAAACAGATCCAGCAGACCATCCAGCAGCGGGAAAAAGAAATCCCAAAAGCGGAAAAAATCATCAAGGAAATGACGAAAGACTTCCTGGAATGGGAGAAAAAAAGAAGACTGGCTCCGAATATCCACCATTTCAAAGCAGTTCTGAAGAATATGGAACGCAACGAAATGCACAATTTTTATAAAAAAAATAAATATATAAACATTACGGACATGGAACTTTCCGACAAAATGATTCAGAAAATCACCAACCGTTTTGCAAAATATATCATCGACAATCCGTTAAAAGCCGAAGAAATTAGTAAATTAATGCACGAAATATTAGTTGAACAACCAAACAACGAATTCAATGAAAAGCATTAGAATCGGAACCCGAAATTCCGCACTTGCCCTCTGGCAGGCGAGAGAAGTTGCGAGACACCTTCAGAACAATAACTATTTAACGGAGATTGTCCCTATTGTATCCTCAGGTGATAAAAATCTTTCGCAGCCTTTATACGCTTTGGGAATTACGGGAGTTTTCACCCGCGATCTCGATGTGGCTTTATTAAATGACGAAATTGATATTGCCGTACACTCCTTAAAAGATGTTCCGACCAGACTTCCTGAAAATCTTGAGATCGTTTCTTACCTGGAAAGAGATTTCCCACAGGATGTCCTGATCCGGAAAGAATCGGCAAAAAATAAAGAATTCCACGAGCTGAAACTTGCTACCAGCAGTTTAAGAAGAAGGGCCTTCTGGCTTAAGAATTTCCCGCAGGCAGAATTTTCAGACATCCGCGGAAATATCCAGACCCGTCTTCAGAAACTGGAAGAAGGAGATTTTGATGCGACCATCTTGTCTTTGGCCGGTATCAAGAGAATGAAGATGGAAATCGATTATGAAATGATGCCGTTTATGATTCCCGCGCCTTCACAGGGCGTTATTGCCGTAGCCGGACATTCTGAAAAGGCTGAGATCAACAACATCGTACGCGAATTTACCAACCACGAAAAGACCCAGCTCTGCGTAGAGATGGAAAGGAATTTCCTGAGTACACTGGAAGGCGGCTGTACCGCTCCGATCGGTGCTTTTGCTGAAATCTTTGATGATCAGATCCGTTTCAAAGGAGCGCTTTGTTCGCTCGACGGCAAAAACTGTATTGCTACGGACGAAAGTTTTGTATATAACACTGAAGAAAATTTCGGGGAAAAATTTGCCAGAGTGGTACTGGAAAACGGCGGAAAAGAACTGATGGCGGAAATTAAAAACCAGATTTGAAATTCAAGGTTTAAGGTTTAACGTTCAAGATTCTGCATGCGATGAAAAAATATCTTTCCATACTGGTTGTCATGCTCTCTGTGATTTTGATGAAAGCGCAGAATCCGTTTGCCCAAAAGCTTTCCAATGCTGCTTTGAGCCTCACGAAAGATAAAGTCACTTACGATCCCGCTTATTTTATCATCAAATATCCGAACGGAGATATTCCGGCTGACAAAGGAGTTTGTACCGATGTCGTGATCAGAGCATACCGAAAACTGGGAATCGACCTTCAGAAGGAAGTGCATGAAGATATGGCGAAAAACTTTTCAAAATATCCGAAAATATGGGGGCTGAAAAGCCCGGACACGAATATCGATCATCGAAGGGTTCCGAACCTGCGGGTCTTCTTTGCCAAATTCGGGAAATCAAAATCTATAGAAACAAAACCTGAATTATACATTCCCGGAGATATCGTTACCTGGATTCTTCCCGGCAATTTAACGCACATCGGAATGGTGGTCAGCAGAAAATCAGCTGACGGAAAACGTTACCTGATCGTACACAATATCGGAAAAGGACAGGTTTTGGAAGACTGCCTGTTCAAATACCAGATCACGGGACATTATCAATATCAGAAATAATAGAACATGAAGAATATCCTGTATTTTTTAATTATCCTGATTATTGGTTTTACGAAAGCCCAGACCAACGAACCTAAGATCATCAGGAAACCGATCAGCTATTCTGAAGAAAGAGTCCGTCTGAGCCTGGAATATTTAAAGGAACATCACGGCCTTGTTCAGAAAACCCCTACGATTATTCCCAAAATGATTGTTCTTCATTATACAGCCAACGGAAATGCAGAAAGCAATTTTAAATATTTTAATAAAACCTATCTGGAAGGCGGCAGAAATACGTTAAAAAAGCAGAGCACACTGAATGTCTCTTCACAATACCTCATCGATCGTGACGGAACTATCTACCAGCTGATGGAACCGAATCAGTTTGCCAGGCACACGATCGGGCTGAATTACTGCGCGATCGGAATTGAAAACATCGGCAGTAAGAAAGAGCCGCTTACCGAAAAGCAGGTTGCAGCCAATGCTCAACTGATCCGGTATTTAACAAGGAAATATAAAATCGAATATCTCATCGGGCATTCGGAATACGGGACTTTCAGAAATTCAAAGCTCTGGAAAGAATCGGATCCTGATTATTTTACTGTAAAGGAAGATCCGGGACAGGATTTCATTAATAAAGTAAGACGGCAGGTGGGCGATCTGCACTTAAAAGACAAACCCTAATGAAGATTTTATTTACCAAAAATATAGATCTGGCAATCGTTTCCAAAGAATTGGGAGAAGTTGTTGCCGTGGATTGTGTTGAGGTAATCCGGACGAATACCATACAGGTTGCCCCATTCGATCTTAAAAATTATTCACTGATTTTTACCAGTGCCAAAGGGGTGAGCTCCTTTTTTAAAAACCGGTTTATGCCCAATGAAGATTTTACAGCGAAAAATTACAATAAGATCTATTGCGTCGGTGAAAAGACCAAAAAGGAATTGCGGAAAAACGGATTTGGGACCTTTAAAGTCCTCAGAAATGCAGACGAACTTTCCAGGTTCATCATCACCCACTGCCAGCATGAAAAATTTCTGCACTTCTGCGGAAACATCGCGCTGGATGTTCTGGACCGCAGCCTTCCGCTACAGAATATCAGCTACCGGAAAATCATTGTATACAACACCGAGGAAATCAATCCGTTGATAACTGAAAAATATCATGCTGCCGTATTTTTTAGTCCGAGCGGAGTTCGTAGTTTTGCAAATCAGAATCCCTTGGAGGATATGAAACTGGTTTCGATTGGTGAGACGACGGCCAAAGAACTGAGGAAATATGCTTCACAGGCAGTTTTGGTTTCGGAAGGAAACACCCTGATGTCCGTACTGAAGCTGATCCGAAAGGAAATTTTAAACAAAGATTGATATTTAATTGTCAGGTTCTGGCAGTAAAGTCTACGATAATATTATGATTAAAAACGACCTATATTTAAAAGCACTTCGCGGAGAGACCGTAGAAAGACCACCTGTCTGGATGATGAGACAGGCCGGGAGATATTTACCGGAATTTATTGCGTTACGCGACCAATATGATTTCTTCACGAGATGTCAGACCTCGGAGCTCGCTTCCGAAATTACCGTACAGCCGATCAGAAGATTCCCTTTGGATGCCGCGATTTTATTTTCCGACATCCTGGTGGTTCCTCAGGCGATGGGGATTGATTTTAAAATGAAGGAAAGTGTAGGCCCGTGGCTGGATACGCCGATCAGAACCATGGAACAGGTGCAAAATGTTGCGGTTCCGGATGTAAATGATACGTTGGGTTACGTTTTTGATGCAATTGAACTGACTTTACAAAAGCTGGACAATTCCATTCCGCTGATCGGTTTTGCCGGTTCTCCGTGGACGATCCTGTGCTACTGTGTGGAAGGAAAAGGAAGCAAGGCATTTGATATTGCCAAATCGTTCTGTTTCCAGCAGCCTGAAGCAGCGCATCTGCTGTTGCAGAAAATTACAGATACTACGATCGCTTATCTAAAAAGAAAAGTGGAAAAAGGCGTTTCTGCCGTTCAGGTTTTTGATTCCTGGGGCGGAATGCTTTCCCCGACAGATTACCAGGAGTTTTCATGGCAGTACATCAGCCAGATTGTGGAAGCATTAAGTCCAATGACCCATGTAGTGGTATTTGGAAAAGGATGCTGGTTTGCCCTGGAAGACATGGCGAAATCCCCGGTTTCCGCTTTGGGTGTTGACTGGACTATTACGCCTGAGCTGGCCAGAACATTCACCAATCACAATACTACCCTTCAGGGAAATTTCGACCCTGCAAGACTGCATTCTACGCCGGAAACCATCAAAAAAATGGTGACTGAAATGATCAACCGTTTCGGAAAGGATAAGTACATTGCCAATCTTGGCCACGGTATTTTACCGAGTATCCCGGTGGAAAATGCGGAGGCGTTCATCAGAGCGGTGGTGGATTGGAAGCCGGCTGTTGAGTTTTAAATCTTATTTTCAGAAATTCTTTTCTAAAGCATGTTTGAGATTCCTATGGAATGACAAGCTCAGTAGAAGATGGATATAATAAAATACCCTTGCTTGATAGCGAGGGTATTTTTATTCTAATAACTTATTAATTTTCCGTTACAGTAACTGTTTCTACCGGACTTGAAATCTGATCGGCAAAATACTGCTCCAGGTCTTTCAGGGTTTCCGGATTGGTCTGGATGTCTTTCACCTGCTGTCCTTTGTTCACCACCACAATCCTGTTGCAGACTTCGGTGGTGTGCGAAAGGTCATGGCTCGAAATAAGAAAAGTGACGCCATCCTGCTTGGACAGTTCTTTAATTAAATTTTTCAGCTTGATCTGCGTGGAAGGATCCAGGTTGGCGAAAGGTTCATCGAGAATAATGATTTCCGGGTTTCCGATGATGGCCCCTACAATTCCTACTTTCTTCTGGTTTCCTTTGGACAGATCACGGATGTATTTCCCGGAGTTTAAGATTTCCCCGCTGAAAAGATCATGGAACTGTTTTAAAAAGTCGTTCACCGAAGCCTTGTTCTGGCCTCTCAGCTCACCGATGAAGTAGAAATATTCTTCCGGCGTTAGATAACCGATCAGGAAAGAATCGTCTACAAAAGCCGAAACTTTATTTTTCCAGGCTTCAGATTCATTCACTTTAATGCCGTCGATGCTTACGAAACCGGTGGTCGGCTGGATCAGGTCCAGCATCAGGCTGAAAAGCGTGGTTTTCCCGGCCCCATTATTTCCTACCAGGCCGAAAGTCTCCCCTTTGGAAATTTCAAGGTTTTCTATATTTAAAACGGTGGCTTTGCCGTAAGTCTTTGTTAAATTATGGATCGTGATCATATTAATCTTTGTTTTTGAATGCTTCTAATGTACTGTATTTTTCGACCTTATAATGTTTTACGATGATATCGAAGATTTTTTCCCTTAATAAAAACCCGACCAGCCCCAAAACCGCAATGCTGATCACGCCCGCCGTGATTCCAAAGAAATACTTCATCAGGGCAAAAACAGTCATCGGCAGGATCATTTTCGGGATCAGCAACAGCATAGCCTTTACGTTGAAGCTGTTCTTCTGTCCGAATCTTTTTTCCTTTGCATTGAGGTCGATCTGCATTTTGTTGAACGCACCGGACCAAAGGGTAAACTGAGAATTAACGCCAATGTTATAAATTCCTGCTGCAAAGAATGTGAGATACATATCCCAGCCGAAATACGCATAGCAGACCGCCAGGATCATGGAAACGGCCGTTACGATATTCATCAGCCACCATTTTGCTTTAAGGTATTCTTTGTAAGGCACATTCAGCGTCATCATCAACGGATAATAGGAACTGTCGAAGGCGGGAACCCGCTGTCCGAACATAAACTGAAATCCTCCCGTTACGAAAAGCCCCATAAACATCATCATCGCCGGCGTTTTGTAGATGGACGAAGAGAACATCAGCATGCCGTAGAAAAGGAACAGGAAGCTTCCCCATATAATTCCTTTTGTGACTTTATTCCGTTTAAGCATTTTGATATCGTTGTTGATGAACGTTCCGATGGCTCCGAATTTATTTAAGAAAACGATATTCTCCGTTTTTCCGACTTCTTTCTTCGCTTCCAGCCCTTCATCAAGATAAAATATGTTGCGGATGCGGCTGAAACAGATTTTCCAAAGTCCCAGAAACAGGAGGATAGAAATCACTACAAAATAAGGTCTTTCATGAAAATTATAGAAAAAACGCTCTGAATAATCCAGTACGGGAACGATGTGATAATACACCAGTCCCGCTACCGCTGCAAACAGGCAGCCGACAACGATAACAACCGCTTCTTTATCATTGAAAAGGATATTGATGAAATTGTTCAGGTAAAACAATAAAGACACCCCGACCAGCCAGGCCAGTACCCCCAGCACATGATAACCGTTAAACAGCGCAATTATTGAAAACGTAACCAAAAACAGGGAATTCAGCCAGCTGAATGCATTGACAAAGGTTTTTCCCAGCATGTAATTGACCAGTGTTTTCTTGGAAATATTCAATGTCAGGAAAGGCTTGATATTCTGTGTGGGCAATTCCTGCCACATATATTTGACAATCAGGTCAACGGCCCAGGCTATGATTAAAAACCGGGAAACCACTTTTAACGGATCCTGATGCATCTCTTCCTGAATATAGAAAAAAGCACCAAATGCCCCTCCTACCAGACAAAGCATAAAATAAAGGATCCCAATAAAACGGAAAATCTTCATCGCCAGGTTGATCCCTAAAGAACTGCCACGAAAAAAGCTTTTGATTTCTAATCTGAGGAATTGTATAAACATAGTTACCTTTTTCTTATTAGTTAAGGGAAAGGGAAAAATGTTACAATATTTAATTTTGAAAATTCAGAGACCGTGCTTTATTATCTTAAAAGTTAATTCATCAGTTCCTGCGCCTGCGCCAGTGCCGCCTCCGTAATTTTGCTTCCGGAAAGCAGCTGGGCGATTTCGTTAAGCTTTTCTTTTTCGTTTAAAGGAATAATGGTGGACTGGGTTCTTCCGGCGACATCCTGTTTTATAACTTTATAGTTGTTATTTCCTTTGGCAGCTACCTGTGCGAGGTGTGAAATTACGATCAGCTGCATATCGGCAGACATTTCACGCATCAGATTTCCGATTTCCTCGGCTACTTTTCCTGAAACCCCGGTATCGATTTCATCTAAAATTAAGGTCGGCAGTTCATCGCTTTCGGCAATAATTTTCTTTACGGCCAGCATAACTCTTGATCTTTCCCCTCCGGAAATGGCCGTCTGAATCGGCTTTAATGGAAATCCGGAATTGGCCTGGAACAAAAGCTGGATGTTTTCCTTTCCAAACGGATTGAACTCCTGGGCATCACGCAATTCGATATCCACTTTGGCCTTTTCAAGACCTAATTTTTTAAGCAAAGCCTCTGCTTTTTTAATAAATACCGGAACGCTCTTTTTTCTGTTTTTAGACAGCTTATCGGCTAAGACCTGCAGCGATTTTTCTTTTTTGGAAATGTTTTCTTCCGCTTCGGCAATGTGCGCTTCAAGATCGGAAGCACCCTGTTGCTCGCCTGCAAGCTGATCCCTTACTTCTCGAAGTTCTGTGATGTTGCCCACCCCATGCTTCAAGAATAAGGAATGAATCCGGTTGTTCAGTTCTATGAGAAGGGCCAGGTTTTCAGGATTGACTTCTATTCTTTCCGCTTCGTCCTCAAGCTCGGAAATGATGTCTTTCAGTTCAACATAAGAGGTTTCCAGCCTTTCATGAAGTTCGGCAAAGCTCTGGGAAACTTCTGCCGTTTTTGCCAGCTTGTTTTTAGCTTCATTAAAAAATGAAAAAATCCCCACTTCTTCCTGATGAAACCTTGATAACACCTGCGCCAGGTTATCGGAAATCATTTCTGCATTTTCCTGGATCGAAAGCTGGTTCTGAAGGTCTTCAAAATCCACGTCATCCAGATGCAGTTCTTCAAGCTCGTTTAAGAGGAATGCTTTATAATCGCTTTCCTTATTGGCTTCTGAAAGTTGGGTCCGAAGCCTTTTAAGCTGTAGGGTAAGGCTCTGGAAATCCGAAAATTCATGCTGGTACTCATGTATGATCTGCCTGTTTTCCGAAAGTCCGTCGATGATTTTAAACTGATATTCGGAAGTAAACAGGCTGGACGTTTCAAATTGGGAATGGATATCGATCAGTTGAGAAGAAAGCTCCCGCAGAATATCCAGTGTTACGGGCACATCATTGATGAAGGCCCTCGATTTTCCCGAAGGCAGGATCTCCCTGCGGATAATCGTCTGGTGTTCGTAATCGAGATCATTTTCGATGAAGAATTTTTTAAATTGGTTATTCAGGGAAAATTCGGTTTCGACGACACTTTTTTCCTGTGCTTTGGAGATGGATTTTACGTCCGCCCGTTCGCCAAGGATCAGCCGCAGCGCGCCAAGGATAATGGATTTTCCGGCACCGGTTTCCCCGGTGATGACCTGCAAACCGTTGTGCAACGATACTTCAAGGGTATCGATCAGGGCGAAATTTTTAATGTAAATTCTCGAAAGCATTGATAATAGCAATTATGTTAGCTATTGCAAATATAGAACTTTAGATTTCAGAATTCAAGTTAACTTACTGTTTCCATTTGCTCCATCGGGCATCAGTATTTTTTGGCGAAAGGATAATCATTTCGTTTTTAAGATCACCCAAAACAATTCCACCGTTGTTCCCGGAATTGAAGATGTTGAAGATCTCATCTGCTTTCGTGTCCATAAATAGGTTAAAGAAATAGGCCTGCTGGAAAGAATTTTCATACTGCTTTAACTGCATTAAGGCATCAAAAATCACTTTTTTCCCTTGGGTCTGGTCCTGATTGAATAAAGTATCCAGCCCTGCCCTGTGATAGGAATATACCGTGGCACGCAGCTGGCTCCAGTTCGGGCTCATGATCTCTTTGATCAGAATCGAGCGGCTCCGTGGTTCGTTGATCTGCTTCCAACCGTCATAGGTGTTCTGGGATTCGCCGTTCTGAGCAATCTGCTGGGCTTTCTGGAACCATTCTGTTCCGGACATCGACTGAAAACTATCGGCGTCCATTCCTAAAATCACATATACATAAAAGCTTACTACATCGATGAGGTTTTTCCCGGAAAACTGTCTTTCGTTGAAAATAAGGTTTTCATTTTCCACATAATCGAAAGAAAATCTCGTATCCTGAAGGTTAATGAGCGGAGATTCATAAGTGGTATTAAATACCGGACGAACCGCCTGTACCACAATGCTTCCCCTGAAACGGTTTCCGTCTCTCTCGCTGATGACGATCGCAAAATTCGATTTTATTTTTTCGTAATTCTGCAGTCTTCTTCCCGTCCAGCTTGTGTTGTTGATGAAATCCCTGAGGCTTTTTTCCAAAGCTTTGTATGCCGACTGGTTACTTCCCCCCACCTGCTGGGAATTCACCTGCACCGTAGCCAGAAGCTCCTGGGAAAAGCTAGGGTTGAATATAAAGAGCAGTAAAAATATACTTAAAATTTTTTTCATTTTCTATTAAAGATTGAGAACGGAAATTTATTAAATTTATTCTTATCAAACTATAAAATATTGCGAATTAAATTCGTAAATATAGAATAAAAATTGAAACTTTCGATACATTCTATAAAGTCTAGAGTGTTGGCTGCAAAGCTAATATTAGGAAAAACACTTTAGCCTTAAAAGGAAAAAGATGATATTTTATATATATAATACTGACTTCATTTTATTTATTGCATCTGACAAATTAACTTTCTAATTTCATTTTTTTTCCTCAGTTTAGCAGCATGAAAAAAAAATTAATAATACTAGCCTTCTTTTTAATTAGCTCAATGGCAATTAAATCTCAAACACCTATTAATGCAACACTAAAGGAAACAAATTTGTTCCCCGGTTCCGAACCTAGCGGATTATTACAAATAGGGAATGATTTAATATTTTCTGCTAATACAGGTTCCGGAAACGAACCACATAAGTATAATTTACAAACTGGAATTGGAGGAATTATACAGAATATCAATGGTAGTTTTTCAAACAGTATGATAAACAATGAGTTCTACCTACTAAACAACAAAGCCTATTATTTTGCGTCTGATAATTCTAATTTACAATTATGGTGTACTGATTTGTCAACAAACTCAACTTCAAAAATTAAAGATTTTAATGTTAATTATTATCCTTCCAGCAATAATATGATTGCTAAAGTACTAAATAATAAATTATATTTTGTTTATCAGCAAAAACTCTATATAAGTGATGGTACTGCAGCGGGAACTTTTCAGATCATCGATATCAATAATGTTGGAAATTCTTTACAGGAAAGCAATGGAAATATATTCTTTTTTGGGAGTAATAGTATTTATGGCAGAGAACTATGGAAAACCGATGGTACTCTAGCAGGAACAACTATTGTTAAAGATATCAATCCTGGCCCTAATTCTTCTATTAGTAATGAAAAGATGTATAAATTTAATAATAAGATTGTATTTATTGCTACTGATAATAATTCAAATTGGGAATTATGGAGTACAGATGGTGTTGCCAATAATACCATAAGTTTTTATAATTTGAACAATGGCTATCCAATTTTTTATGATTATGAAGTTAAAAGCTCTAATAGCATGCTTTTCACAATAAATGGAAATTTATGGAAAACAGATGGAACATTTAACGGAACAAATCAAATATACAACAATATACCAAATATTAATAAACTTACATATTTTAAAAACAAAACTTATATTGATACGGACACCAATATATATTGCGTTAATCAAACCCATCAGGTAAGCATATTAAACAATTCTTATGGAATTATTCTTCAGACTATTGCACCGAGTAGCGATGGAAATTATTTAGCGCTAAGAGAATATAATAATAATACATCAAAAATATATTTCTTTGATGATATAAATCTGTTTCAATCTAATATTAAATTCGTCTCTGACAATAAATTCATTGAATATCAAGGAAAATTGTTATTTTCTGGGTATATTAATTCTTATACAGATAATTATACTGTTTATAAAAATACTGAATTATTTTCCTATGATCCCACCAGTAATATTTCAAAAATTGAAAAAGATTTGAATTATGGTTACCACGGAACCCCTCGCTACTATACTGAATTAAATGGTGAAGTCTTTTTTGTTGCTCGTGATGGCTATTATTTTCAGGTTTATAAAATAGACTCTAATAACAATTTGGTAAAACTCAGTAATGATTCACAGGAATCTTTTCCAGATAATTTTGCCGATTATTACCCTGTAGCTGTTTCCGGAAATTATGTTTATTTTCATAGCAATAAATTAATAAGAACGGATGTTATAGCAAATTCCACCCAACAAATTTCTTTACCAGCCAATGAAAAAATTTATGGCACTTATTCCTTAAACAATGATAAAATTCTTATCAAAACGTTTAATTTCATTGATAATTATATGAGAATTTGGAGTCTTGATAATAATTCTACAAGTTTTTCCCTATTACTAGAAAAACCTGTGAGCAATTTTCCAAGCAGTATACTTAATGTTGATAATGATTTTGTAAAGACGGATTCAGGTATTTACTTTAAAATAATTAATAATTTAGTGACCGAAATTTGGAAGTCTAATGGTACTACTGCCAATACATTTAAAGTTACAGACTTATATAATTTATATGCTTTTAAGAGCTTCTTAGGCTTACTAAACAATAAAATATTCTATTCTGACAATCAAAATTTTAGTTATAATAATACAAAACTATACTATATTGACGAAGCTACAAATCAGGTTAATCTTGTGAAAGATTCATATTACGGTATAAATGGAAAATCGTTTGTAAAAAACAATCAACTATTTTTCTTTTCTGGGACAAACAATGGATTTATGACTGCATTGAATTCTACTGATGGAACTGCACAAAATACTCAGGTTATCACACAAATTAATTCTGAAGGAGCTTATGCATTCAAAAAATGTGGAGATTTCGGTTATTTCCTTGATTATCAAAGACAAAAACTATTCAGAACAGACGGAACAGCGTCTGGTTCAATCTTAGTAACCAGTGGAGCTCAGAGTTATAGTGAACTTAATTGTATGAACAATGAAATATATGGATTAAATTCTATGCAAAAGATTTTTAAAATTAATGGGAATTCCGGAAATTATCAAGAATTTAGTATTAAGGTAAACAATCAGGTTTTACAGTTACCGGATTACGTTTGGATTAAAAGTTTATTTACTCATAATTCAAAAATCTATTTTAGTTTAGGTCAGTATCAAAATCATGGTGAAGAACTTTTTGTTACAGATCAGATAAATAACTTAGCCACCCAGGAAGAAAATCTGAATACTGATAAAATAGTGGTATATCCTAATCCTGCAACGGATTATTTTAATATTAAATTAAGCGATCAGGAAAAAGTTTTAAAAGTAATAATATATGATGTTAGTGGCAAACTTGTTTCTATATATAATGACTCACCTATAAATATTCAGCAATTCCCAACAGGTATTTATTTCCTAAGCATCATTACTAATGTGAAAAAATATAATAGTAAATTAGTTAAAAAATAAATTTAGAATTCATATTCATAACAAAGCTCGGCAGATTGATTATCCCGGGCTTAGTTTTTTTATTTTAAATCCTATTAGACCAATGCATCCTTCCAAAATGAATTTTTAGTTTGATAGATGAGGATTTAAATAGATCTGAGTAAATTATTTAAAAGTTGAGATTCAATGAAATCCAGGATATCCTTCGCAACATCATCTTTTGATTTCAATGAAAATTCTTTCTTTTCCGTACGGGTAAATATTTTTATTTTGTTGGTATCGTTCTTAAAGCCGGCGCCTTCGTCGCGGAGCGAGTTCAGCACGATCATATCCAGGTTTTTCTTTTCAAGCTTGGCTTTGGCATTTTCCTCTTCATTCTGCGTTTCCAGCGCAAATCCCACTAAAAACCGATGGCCTTTCTTTTCACCCATTGTTTTAAGAATGTCCGGATTTTTAACCAGTTCGATTGTTAAATGATCATCATTTTTTTTGATCTTTTCCGTAGCCACTTCCTTCGGAGCGTAATCCGCAACGGCTGCACTCGCGATTCCGATATCCGCCTGATCGTAAAATTCAAAGACTTTGTCCAGCATTTCCTTTGCAGAGATCACTTTATGCAGTTCAATATTTTTGTCATGAATGGTTTGTGCACTCGGTCCGGAAACAAGAATGACCTTCGCTCCTCTTTTAGAAGCTTCTTCCGCTAAGGTAAACCCCATTTTTCCGGAAGAATGATTTCCGATAAAACGTACGGGATCAATGGCTTCATAAGTGGGACCAGCTGTGATCAGTACCGTTTTTCCTTTCAGTGTTTCTTCTTTTGGATTGACACTAAAAAAGCTTTCAATCGCTGTTGCGATGGTTTCCGGTTCCGCCATTCTTCCCTGCCCGACCAGCCCGCTTGCGAGTTCACCGTTTTCCGCCGGAATAACGATATGGCCATAGCTTTCCGCCAGTTCCAGGTTTTTTGTAGTGGAAGGATGCACATACATATCCAGATCCATAGCCGGTGCAATGAAAACGGGACATTTTGCCGACATATACGTAGCGATGAGCAGGTTGTCACAGATACCGTGTACCATTTTGGATAAAGTAGATGCCGTACAGGGTGCTACCACCATTACATCTGCCCATAAAGCCATATCCACATGGCTGTTCCAGGATCCGTTATCACCATAAAAATCTGAATAAACAGGATTTTTAGACAAGGTAGAAATGCTCAACTTCGTCACGAAGTTCTCGGCATCAGGCGTCATAATTACCTGAATTTCCGCTCCTTTTTTGATAAAACCCCTGATTAGAAAATGAATTTTATATGCTGCAATTCCTCCGGAAATCGCGATAAGAATTTTTTTACCGGAAAGGCCCATTCCAATTTTAGTTTTAAGAATACTAAATTACTTATTTTTCATGTAATACGTTTAAAAAGTCAGTCTAAAACTATTTCCGATAATTTTCTTCTTTAGTATTGGCCTTATCTGATCAGATGATTCAGGCTGTCAGCCAGCTTTCCGGTAAAGATAGCCGCTCCCCGCCGGTTAAGATGCCCGTTATCATAAACATTCCTGTTGGTATACAGTTCTCTGAATATACTACGGGAAGAAAAATCTAAGATTTCTGCACCGGGAATTCCTTTAACTTCCGATAAATCTGAAGGCGTGGAAAAAGGCGGAAGTACAAAGAATAATTTTATTCCTTTTTTCTGACAGTCTGCGGCCAGAAGCCTGAGCTCGCCAACCAGAGCCGGATTGAGTCTTTTCTTCGGGCTTTTTTCAATTTCTACACGATGCCTGTAAATCAGCGTAGTATCTTTCAGATAGACAGCACGCTGTTTTCTTACGCTTATCAGGTTTTTATGATCTTTTTCCAAAGGATAATACCCATTGTTGTAATCTGTAAATTCATTTATGGTTTTATCCCGTTGTCCCAGTTTTTTAAAGTAAAACATATTCGCAAAAAAATGAGAGACCGATAGAAATGACGAATTCCAGTCGCTATTGTGCGCAAAATATTTCAGCTCGAAGTTTACCGTAGGAAGGTCGTGGCAGTATAAGAATTTTTCCGTGTACGCATTAACGTCAAACGGCTGTACATCCTGAATTTCAAAAAACACATATTTTACATTTTTATGAACATCCGTATGACGGTATTCGTACATGCTTTCGGAAAAGAAGGTTCCGCCGCTTGCCAGGTTGTAAGCTTTTACCTTGTGAGCCGTAGCAGAATCCAACAGCCCGGTGTTCACCTGGCGGTACATCCTGCTGCTGCCGAAGACGAGCGCATTGTATCCGGCACCATGCCGATCGTAGTAATTAACTTTCTGCCTGATGAAATATTCTCCGTACAGCTGATATTTTTTAACGGAAGCCAAGGCAAAACCGATCAGGAAAAGGAAAACCAGCCAACATGCTATTTTAATGATAAATTTCTTCATATTAAAACTGAAAATAAATGAATTCGTTACTGCCGAAATTGGCGTATCGCAGGATGATAAAGATGATGACCAGGTACAGAACCCTTCGCAGCCACGGATTGTATTCGCTTATTTCTAACCCGTGAAACTTACGCCTGTTGAGCCATTCTATGATCATCATGACGGCAACAAAAGCCAGTACTTTGTAAGGCATCGGGTGAGGTAATGAAAATAAGGTTTTGCCGAATAATCTTTTGATATAAAGAATGGCCTGTAAAACACTTTCAGAACGGAAAAAGATCCAGGCAAGGCAGACGAGGGAGAATGTAATGAGGATCTGGAAAATTTCCCGGAAGGAAGGAACCAATCGGTTCATAGCGACCACTTCAAGATTCTCACGGTTTTTCCCGAATATCAGCAGGGGTAAAAAATAGACGGCATTTAAGCCTCCCCAAATTACGAACGTCCAGTTGGCCCCGTGCCAGAAGCCACTGACAAGAAAGATGATGAAAGTGTTTCGTATTTTCATCAGCATTCCGCCTTTGCTTCCTCCCAAAGGAATGTACAGGTAATCCCGGAACCAGGTGGAAAGGGAAATGTGCCACCTTCTCCAAAATTCGGCAATGTCCCTTGAAAAATACGGAAAGGAAAAGTTTTTAAGAAGCTCTATTCCGAACAGGCGTGATACCCCTAATGCAATATCCGAATACCCTGAAAAATCCCCGTAAATCTGAAAAGCAAACAGGACTGCCCCGATGGCCAGGTTGCTGCTGCTTTCCGTCTGGTAATGGGTAAAAATCTCATTTACGATCGGGGCACAATTATCTGCAATCACGATTTTTTTGAAAAAGCCCCACAGGATCTGCCGCATTCCGTCGACGGCCTGCTCATAACTAAAAATCCTTTCTTTCTGGATCTGCGGAAGAAGATGGGTTGCCCTTTCGATAGGTCCGGCAACCAACAGGGGGAAATAGCTTACGAAGACGGCATAATCGACCGGATTCCTTTCCGCCGGAATTCTTTTTTTATAAATATCGATGATGTAGGAAAGTCCGTGGAAGGTATAAAAAGAAATACCGATCGGCAATACGATATGGAGCAGTGTAACATTGACGTGAAAACCGAAACCCTGAAGAAGTTCTGAAAAGCTTTCCGCAAAAAAGTTGTAATATTTAAAGAATCCCAGAAATCCCAGATTGATCCCGATGCTCAACGTGAGCCAGAATTTTGCTGCATTCTTGGTTTTGCTCTTTTCGATCTGTATTCCGGAAAAGAAGTCTAAGGCAATAGAAAACATAAGGAGCAACAGAAATCTCCAATCCCAGCATGCATAAAAATAAAGACTGGCAACCAGTAAAAGGATGTTCTGATATTTGTATTTTTTATTGAAAAAAAACCAATACAGAATAAAGACTGCCGGCAAAAACAGTAAAAAGCTTATAGAATTGAACAGCACGATATTTCGTTAAATATTACGCCGTAAAAGTAATAAAAATAAACCCCTGTTTTTATATTAAAAAAAACATTCTGTAAAACACATATTTTACAGAATGTTTTCCTATAATTTATCGAAGCATATTTAAAATATGTACGATAACAAAAGATGTACTTATTTTCTTTCTTCAGTTTTTCTGAAGTACACATCACCGTTCAACCACTCTTCAATAGCAATAGAAGTGGGTTTCGGAAGTTTTTCATAATGTTTGGAGATTTCAATCTGCTCTCTGTTTTCAAAAACTTCTTCCAATGTAGAATTGTGCACAGCGAATTCGTCAAGCTTATTGTGAAGTTCCGTACGGATTTCAGCGTTGATCTGCTCTGCTCTTTTTCCCATGATAACAATCGCTTCGTAGATTGAGCCTACTTTGTCTTCAATCTTATCTTTGTCGTACGTAATCGTATTTACTTCTGCTTTTGTATCTTTTACACTCATTTTGAGAATATTATTTTTTTATTTAAGTTCGCAAATTTACGAATTATCTTTGAATCTTGAAAGTGGCTGCCGGGGGAGGGGTATTTATGGCTGCACTGTCCCTCTGGATCTGCATAGCTTTCTTCTCGGCTTCTACCTGATCTTTTGCCTGCTGCTCGGTTTTAGACTTTTGTGCATTCTGGGCTTCCAATCTTTTCTGCTTTTCCGTTAAAGCGGCAATCCTGGCTTCGGTATTCTTTTTAACCACGACGAAATCTTTCTTTTCTTTTTCAAGTTTTTCCCTGAGGTCTAATGCAGTTTTAGCGACTTCGGTATTCGGCATCTCTTTTTCCACCTGTCTGGTGAAAGCCAATGCACTTTCTATACGTTCATCTTTCAGGTCATATACGGATTTTGTCGCAAGTTCGTAGCGGGATTTTACGATATAATCATAGATCTGCGGACGAAGCTTCGTGCTCGGAAAATCTTCAAGTACATTTTCAAAGGTAACATTGGAGGCTTTATAATCCCCCATTTTATAATACTGTTTTGCGTTTTCATACGCTTTGAATTCCAGCTTATAAGACAGTTCGTCAATAAGGGTACTGATATTTTTGGATCTTTCCGAATTCGGATAGTTGTTCAGGAAGTCCTGAAGTTCGTTGATCGCGGTCTGTGTAGTAGATTGGTCCAGGTTATAATCCATCGACCCCTCATAGTAGCATAATGCCGACATATAGGATGCTTCTTCCTTTCTTTTATCCTGAGGAAAGCTGATCGCGAAATTTTTAAACTGGTTTCCCGCTAATCTGTAATTTTTATCGTAGTAGTTTGCGTATGCAGAATTGAAAACCACATTAGGAGCATCATCCGTTCCCGCTACAAGGTTCGGAAGCCTGTCGTACAGTGCCAAAGCATTTTTCCACTTCTTTTTAGCAAAGTTTTCGTTGGCTGTCTTCAGGATAAGATTCTTATCCGCACTTCTCATTGCCTTTTCCTGCTTACTTACACAAGACACCACTACCGCTACAGCAAAAATACCTAAAATATATTTTTTCATATAAAAAATTCAACCGTTTTCGGATTACACAGCCGATTTACTAATTTGCAAAAATATAACTTTTTTATCAATAGATTTTTTTTTATGATTATTTAACGTAAATTTAGTCGGCAGCGTATCCTAAAATCGCAAAAACACTCATTAAAAGATTCATCCGTACTTTTTTCTCCGCTTCCTTCGCATAAGTTTCATCGTTTTTATTGGGAACATACAGTTCATAAAAGTTGCGGTTGCGAATCACGAATAAAGTAGAGCCGATAATGGTAGTCAGCACATCTTCCGGCTTAGGGGTAAAGGTAAATACACCGGATGCCACGCCCTTTTTAATAACTTCATCGAGTTTCTTGACAAACAGCTGATAGAAATCCATCAGTTCATCCTTCACGTGGTCCGTATGGCGCAATTCCTGGGTAACAAATCCGTGGAAATAATTGTACTTGAATAGCTGGGCGACAATGTATTTAATCATTTCCTTCATCTGCATTTCAGGCTTGCCATCTTTGATGGTATCGGCAAATCCTGAAAAATTCTCCCTGGTTTTCAGCACACGGTACTGATACAGGTAAGACATCATTTTTTCTTTAGACCCGAAGTAATAGGAGATCATGGCCACGTTAATGTTGGCCTTGGAACAGATATCCCTTACCGACGTCCCTTCGTAACCTTTTTTTGCAATCAGCTCTTCAGCAATGTCTAAAATGTGGATTTGTTTTTCTGTAAATTTTTTCTTCATGAATGCACTTTGAGTAAAGTTAAGGAATTTTTAACGGATTTATAAACGTTCGTTTAAGAATTTTACATTAAATATAAATTGTGGTATTTTTGGGATATGGAATTTTTTGATTTTCATCATCACAAAAGCAATAAGCCGAACGGAATTTACAATCTGGACATGAAATCCCTTCCTCCGGATTTCCCATACTCAATAGGCATTCATCCTAAAGATATAGAATCGGATCATATTGACAGACAAATGGAATGGCTCTGCGCGAATATTTCAGAACATTGCTTTGCCATCGGGGAATGCGGGCTGGATTCTTTTGCAGAAACGGATCAAAAAACCCAGGAAAAAGTTTTCTTAACCCAGATCCGGCTGGCCAATGAAATCAGAAAACCGATAATCATCCACTGCGTACGGAAATTTTATGAAGTGATTTCCTTAAAAAAGCATGCAGAACAGCCGATGGTCATTCATGGCTTCAATAAAAAAGAAAGCATTGCAAAAGATTTGCTGAAAAATAATTTTTACCTGAGTTTTGGAAAAGCGGTTTTGTATAATTTATCTTTGCAAAATACTTTGAAAAGTATGCCTTTAGACAGAATATTCCTGGAAACCGACAATGACGATTTCGATATTGCAGAATTGTACCTGAAGGTTTCAGAGCTTAAAGGAATTTCGCTAGCGGCTTTGAATAAACAGATTACGGAAAATTTAGAAAGGATAAAAAATGGATAAATACTGGTTGGAAAGAACGGAACTTCTGATTAAGGAAGAAGGCTTGGAAAAATTAAACAAAGCAAACGTTCTGGTTGTAGGATTGGGAGGTGTCGGTTCTTTTGCCGCAGAATTTCTGGCCAGGGCCGGGGTCGGAAAAATGACGGTCGTCGATGGCGATACGGTAGATATTACCAATGTCAACAGGCAGCTGCCGGCTCTTCATTCCACTGTCGGGAAGCACAAGGTGGACGTGGTGGCTGAAAGGCTTTTAGACATCAATCCCCAGCTTCATCTTACCAAGATCAACGAGTTTCTGAATCCTGAAAGAATGGAAGAGGTGCTGGATGCCGACACCTTTGATTTCGTACTGGACTGTATCGACAGCGTTACACCCAAATTAAGCTTAATTATTGCGGCAAAAAGAAGAAGAATAAAAATCGTAAGCTCTATGGGAGCCGGCGGCAAAACCGATCCCAGTAAAGTATTGGTACGTGACATCAGTAAAACCGAACATTGCCATCTTGCCAGACAGATAAGAAAGAGGCTCAGAAAAGTAAAAATCGACAAAGGGATCCGATGTGTTTTCGCCAACGATATTCAGGATGAAGAAAGCCTGAAGATGACAGACGGAACCAATTATAAAAGATCTTTCTACGGTACCATAAGCTATATGCCTGCCATCTTCGGACTTTATGCAGCAGCAGAAGTGATCAATCATCTTATAGAAAAAGATTAATTATTCTTGAATTTCCGGAAATGCTGAAGATGATATGTTACTGTAAACAGCCTTCAGAAAATGTTATTTAAACACGGACAGGCTGCGTGAAAATAAAATATGCCTTATCTTTATACCCATACATGACAGACTTCACATATCCCAGAGCCGAAAAACTCAAGAAAAATACCGAGATCTCCTTACTTTTTGAAAAAGGTAAATGGAGAACGAACGGGAATCTGAGAATTATTATACTGAAGGATAAACCTTCAACTCCTGTTGAAAGCACGAAGTTTGCGGTTTCGGTCTCCAAAAAATATTTTAAAAGGGCTGTTCACAGGAACCGTATCAAAAGGCTGCTGCGCGAATGTTACCGGCTGAACAAAGAGCTGTTTAAAGAGTCTTTCGGAGATAAAACAATGGCCATGCTGTTCTGGGTTTCTCCGGAAATGCCTGAAAAATTCCAGGAGGTAGAGACGCAATTTATTAAGCTCTGCAAAGCTCAACAAAAATCTTAGTTTCAGCTTTTACAGTCACTTCTGTAAATCCAGGGATCGATATTTAATTTTTATCGTACTTTTCGTATCTTAGGGGAAACAATTAATCTGAAAACTCACATGTCAGACCACATTCCCTATTTATCTTATCTCCTGAGCGCTTTTATTGGCATCGGGCTGGCTGCTGCCACGGGCTTCAGGGTATTTCTCCCGATGTTCGCCGTAAGCTTGGCATCTTACCTTCACTGGATCCCGATGAACGAAAGTTTTGAGTGGCTTGCCGGGCTGCCTACACTTATTACGACTGGTATTGCCACCGTCGTTGAGATTTTAGCCTATTATATCCCTTTTGTCGATCATTTGCTGGATACGGTTTCCGTACCCATGGCTACGGTCGCAGGATCGGTTTTATTTGCCAGCCAGTTTACAGAATTGGGAACCTTTCCGCAATGGGCATTGGGTTTAATTGCAGGCGGCGGAACTGCCATGACGATAAGTTCGGGATTTGCCGGGCTCCGTGCGGCTTCAACGGCCACAACCGGCGGACTGGGAAATTCATTAGTAGGAACTACGGAAACGGCCGGAGCAGGAATTATGGCCTTCTTGGCGATGGCAGCTCCTGTTATTGCCGCTGTATGCTCGATCATTCTTATCATCGGGATGGTATTTTTCGGAAGAAAGCTTTGGCGGAGAATCCGAAAGAATAAAAATGTCACCCGAATCACATAAAAAACGACGAAAAATTTCGTCGTATTATTTCAAGTAAGTTGTTTTTATTTTCATTTGGAAAAATTTCCAAGAATGATTCCCAAAGGTCCAACAACCGGGAAAAAGAAAACCGCCAGATAAGGCAGAAGTCCCGATTTACTTCTGTATAAAAGCATTATAGCAGAAATATAGAGTGCTATAACCGCTACAGCAGCAAAAATAATGTGAAAAGCATTAATCGATAATATATTCATGATATTTGTTTTTGGTTATCCTTTTGTTCGGAAATCTTTAATTTCCTGAATCTTTCCTTCGTAGTATTTTTTCTTTTCAGGGGTTTTTCTGATCAGAATTTCAAATGCTTTAATGGCTTTTGTATAAAGTTTCTGCTCAAAATACAGGTTGGCCAATGTTTCTGTCATCAGATGCGAAATATCATCACCTTTTTCCCTGATGATAAAACTGCTTTCCTCTTTAAGCTGGCTTATCCTTGGATTATTTTCAATAAAGGTCTCGATCACCTTGTTTTTCAGCTCGGTTTTATCTTTTCTTGCCTCTTCATTCCTGTCGATTTTCAGCCAGCTCTGCCAGGTATTGATAAATCCGGGAACATTACTGTCAAAAGGATTTGACTTTGCCTTTTCGGATGGCTGTTCATCAGGCTTACTAGTACTTTCTGTTTCAGCATCCTGATTTTCCTGATCAGACTGTTTTTTTTCAGACTGAGGAATTGTCCATCCGGAACCGAAGAATGAAACATTCATTACCGGTGCTTCTTCTTTCGTTTCCTCCGAAGCGGCCATGTTACTTTCTGCTTCAGGCTGTTCAGATGCTCCAACGGGAGCTTCAGGGATCACATTTTCAGGTTCAGAAATTTCTTCGGTTTGATTTAAAATTTCTTCTTCAGCTTCAGGCTCTCTATGTTGAATCGTTTCCTGATGCACTTCTTGTTTAGGTTGTTCAGGAACGAACTGAGGGGCTTCCGCAGGTCTATTCAGCAAAGAATCCGGAATATTTGAGTCAAAAGCCATTGGTTTCCATGATCTTGTTTCCGGCTCTTTTTCTGCCGGAATTTCAGGGGCTTCCGCTTTTGTTTCTTCTTTTAATTCACCAATACTTTCAGATTCAGGCTCCTGTTTTTCTTCAATTTCCGGGTTTTCGGGTTCAGCAGGTTTTACTTCAAAATGCTGGGTTTCCGCAAAGCTGATATCATGCCCTGTATTTGCAGGCTCTTCTTCCTGTCTTTTAATTTCTTCGGAAGCCGCTCTTTCCTTCATTTTCTTCTCTACTTCTTCAATAAGGCGGCGCATTTCATCTTCATGTTTGCTGAGGTTCTGCTGAGGGATCTGATTGATGGTTTGACGTTCATTAGGCTGAATTTTCACTTCCGGCAGAAAAGATTCCGTGCCGTGGAAACTTAATTCGGATTGATCCTGAACGGCCTCTTTTACTGTTTCAGATGAGATTTCATCCTCGTTGATGATTTTTTCAGGCGTAAATTCTGCCACTTCCGGTATGCTATTTACATCTGAATTTTTTTCAGAATCCTTATTTACCGTTTCAGGTTCTTTTATTTCTTCTTTATCGTCAGCAGCAACCTTTATCTCAGGCATGAAAGCGTCGGTTTCATGGAAACTCAGCGCTGATTCATCGGAAATTTCTTCCTGCTCAGATTCACTATTTAAGTTTTCTTCCCCGATAACGGTTTCCGGTTTAAATTCCTCTGTCTTTTCCGCCTGTATATTTTCCGAACTTTGAGTGTCAGCACTAATTTCTTTGCTTTCTGCTTCTTCAGAACCCTCCTCCTGCATCGTATCCAGGATAACTTTTACTTCATGGAAATCCGCTTCGGATGGTTCCGTTTCCCTTTCCTGATCAACCGGCTCTGCCATTGCGGCCTCATTTTCTTTAATGGGATGCTCATCAGGTGTTTCGGAAGTGACATTTTCTGTCGGGTGATTTTCTTCCGAAACATCAGAAAGTTCTTCCTTCTTCTCCATTTTCTGGGTAACGATAGAGCCTGATTCCAGCGTGGATTCAAGATCTATGGTTTCCACCGTATCATCATTAAGGAAATTCTCTTCGCCCTCGAAAAGAATTCTGTTACGTTCTCCGTTTACGTAGATATGCTTGATTTCTTCTCTCGGAGGAGGAAGAATACGCGTTTCTTCCTGTTCTTGCTTTTCAGCGGTTTCCTGTTTTGGTAATTCGGCCGTTTCAGTTTCAGCCACAACCGGGTCTTCCCTTTTGATCGGAAAACTGCCTGCTTTGGCCTCATACAGAACTTTTAACGGATTTTCTGCAGAAACAGGTTTTTCCTGCACCGTTTCCTGCTTTATTTCAGGCTTCAAACGCTGCTGGATCTTACCGTTAATCAGCTGATACAGGATTTTTTTATCCGTAGTATAGGCTGCAGTAGTAGACAACACCCGCTGATAGTTTTCTTTATCATATAAATGTACCCCGTACAAGTATAATGCTCTGATATTCTGAACATAGGGAAAAGAATTAATCTCTTCTTTCAGAAGATTTAAATCTTCTGACTGAATATTTTTCGGGGTCTTTAATAATTCTAAAACTCTATGATTCATCTTACCAATTCGCTACAATATCGTTAAATATCTTGTTTATAATTCTGTCCGTCGCAATTTTAACCTGAGAAGATTCGATCTCAGACTGCGACAGGTTACTGTTGAAAACCGCCTCATCACTGTATGTCCTGTCGAAGCTGAAGTCCGGGTGAAGCTTATTTTCATAATGTACTTTCACCGTAATCGTCAGTTTGTTCTGGGATTGTTGTGTCACCCCGCCAGTATTCTGGTTGGTTACCGTATTGGAACCGATGGTGGTGGGAGTAATCGAGTAATCCGTAATTTCACCCTCTACCAGGATATCGGGGTTTTCTTTGGTTCCTTTCAGGGTTGTCCGTTGCAGAAAACGGTTCTGGATATCCGTGGAAAACTGCTGCGACAGGGTCGGGTTTACCAACGGTGCATTGTTCGGGAACTCGTTGATCTGAATGGTTTTTTCATCCGTAAGGGACGAACCGGTGAAGCTGTAGCAGGAGTTTAGCATTCCCAGGCACAGCAGCAAAAGCCAGAACTTCGGCTGCCTGATTTTGATATTCTTAATTTTAAAATTCATTTTTAATTCCAATTTCCTGAATTTCGTCATAGGTTACCTGCTTCATTGCATCTTCGTAAGCAAAATAGTGGCAGACATATACCAATGGTAATGTAAAAATAAGGCCAATAAAACAGGCAATTACCCCTAACTGTCCTAATATTCCGACAACCAATGAATATAGGAAAATCGTCAACAGGTTGCCTTTAGTCATAGTAACGGACATTTTCCATGCTGTTTTAACTTCTGTAATCCCGCCCAAAGAAATCAGCGCAGGCATATAAAAACCTTTTAAACAGACAATTAAAATGGCAATATATACAACAAACATATAAATCATAAAAACAAACGGAAGTCCTGCCGAAGCATCTCTGTCGGCCATAGACGGCATTATCACAATCATCGGGATATAGATTAGCATTACCCCTCCGATTAAAATTAACTGCAGGATAAAATACGGCGTAAACTGGTCAAAGTTAAAAATATCACCTGCGCTTACCTGTTTTCCGGACCTTAAATCCCGGCAGTATCTGTAGAAATTACCGATAGCGAGCAGCCCGCAGAACGGAATAATGCACATCAGCATACAGAGGAGAAAGGCCCCAAGAACACTCCCGAAATTATTTTTCATAAAATCAAATCCGTTGCTGATGTATTCACCCAGTTTGAAATCGACAGGCCTTGCATTAATTTTCACCATAATTTAATTTTTTAGTTTATTCTTCTAAGTTATATTGTTTTATTTTTCTGTATAAAGTTCTTTGCGAAATCCCGAGTTCATCCGCTGCTTTGTTTCTTCTGCCTTTATGCTTTTCCAGGGCTTTGATGATCAGATCTTTTTCATTATTCTGCAAAGACAGGGATTCCGGCCGGTTTTCTTCAATCTCAATGTCTTCGATGTCTTCATAGCTGTTTTCCGGTTCGGACATGATCGTCGGATTCTGGATGACAGGATTCGTGATGCTATTGTTTTCAAAATACAGCAATGAACCCGGGGCTACATTTTGTTGCTGAGTCTCGGGCGTATAAATCCTGTTGATTAAGTTTTTTTCATGATTACTCAGATCCGAAGTCCCTCGGTTCTTTATGAGTTCCGAAGTTAAGGATTTTAAATCATTAATATCGTTTCTCATGTCAAACAGAATTTTGTACATAATTTCCCTTTCGCTTCCGAAGTCGTTCTGCTTCTGGCTGTTGGGCGTATTCACCACCATTGGAAGGTGGGATTCCATCGGGATGTACTCTGCCAGTTTTTCAACCGTTACATGCCGCTCTCTTTCCACAACGGTCATTTGCTCAACCAGGTTTCTAAGTTGACGGACATTTCCGGGGAAGGTATAATTTTCCACGTAGTGCACAGCACTGGGATCCAGCTCCAGTTCAGGCATCCTGTATTTTTCTGCAAAATCGATAGCAAATTTCCGGAACAGCAAATGAATATCGCCCTTTCTTTCTCTTAACGGCGGCATATCGATCTGTACGGTATTCAGACGATAGTACAGGTCCTCCCGGAATCTTCCGTCCTGGATAGCCTTCATCATATTGACATTGGTTGCCGCTACGATTCTTACATTCGTTTTTTGCACCTGTGAAGAGCCTACTTTCATGAATTCTCCGCTTTCCAGTACCCGAAGTAAACGGACCTGCGTCTGTAAAGGCAGTTCTCCCACCTCATCCAGGAAGATCGTTCCGCCATCGGCGACCTCAAAGTATCCCTTCCGGGTTGTTGTTGCTCCGGTAAATGCTCCTTTCTCGTGTCCGAACAATTCAGAGTCGATGGTACCTTCCGGAATGGCACCGCAGTTTACCACGATATAAGGCTGATGTTTTCTTTTGGATTCCGAATGGATGATTTTAGGGATAAATTCTTTCCCGACGCCGCTTTCCCCGATCACGAGAACCGAAATATCGGTAGGGGCTACCTGGATGGCTTTTTCCAGAGCGCGGTTTAAAGCCGGAAAGTTTCCGATGATCCCGAAACGGTTTTTTATATTTTGCAAATCGTTGCTCATAAGTAAATTTTTAGATTATTTTTCGCAGTTTCCTGCAGTTTGATTAATTTTTTAAATAATTTCCCTTAAATTAACCTATCTCACTTAAATAATCTTTGTTTCTGACTTTTGAAACTTTTGTTTTAAAATATAAAATTTTAGCAAAAAACAGCTCTCTGTTTTTTCTTTCGAAGTTTTTGAGAATTAAAGCATGCTTTTTTTTCTGAGAAAAGTCTGCTTGTAATGTATGTTTGTAGAAAGTTTTTCCTTCGTATACTTTAAAAATTGTACCGATAAGATCAATAGCATTCCGCTTCTGACTGATTCCGAAATATTGTCCGGCATTTCCTTCTGTATAGACCTTTTCTGCTCCTTCATCATGCTGATGTAAAATCTGATGATACAGCTCGTACAATTGCTTACAATCTTCACTTTCAGCATTTCCGTTATTGATCTGGGCAGAAATATTACTGCAGATAATTACCAACAATACACTTAGGCAATATTTATGAAATTTTTCCATTGTCTGAGTTTAAAATGTTAATAAAATCTTCTTTACTTGGTAATACTGTAAAATATTTACTTGCAAAAATCTGTTCGTTGTTCTCTGGTAAGGTATATTGTACAAGAGCCTCGCTTTTATCCTGGCAAAGAATAATCCCTATGGTTTTATTTTCATCTTCAAGGCGTTTTTCACGATCATAATAATTTACATACATCTGCATCTGGCCGATATCCTGGTGCCTTAATTCACCGATTTTCACATCGATCAATACAAAACATTTCAAAATCCTGTTGTAAAATACCAGATCGATGTAAAAATGCTTTTCTTCAAAAGTAATCCTTTGCTGTCTTCCGGCAAATGTAAAACCATTTCCCAATTCCAGCAGAAAATGTTCTAATTTATCAATTAATTCAGATTCATGGTCGTTTTCGGAATAATCCGGTTTTTCAGATAAGCCTAAAAATTCCAGGATATACGGGTCTTTAATCAGGTCTTTGGGTTTTTCTATAATCTGCCCTTTTTCAGCAAGCTGAAAAATCTCTTCCTTATTCTTACTTAACGACAGTCTTGTATATAAAGCAGAGTCATACTGTCTTTGCAGCTCCCTTAAGCTCCAGTTGTTTTTATCGCTTTCTATTTCGTAAAAACTTCTTTCATTTGGATCTTTAATCCGCATCAATTTCAGATAATGAGACCATGAAAGGTTGAATTTAATAAGTGAAGACTGTTGAATTGTATTTATATTTTCAGATTCCGCAGACAGTGTCTGCGGAATTGAATAAGACAAATAAAATTGTCTCATTTGCTCTAAATTCCTCTGAGAAAACCCCTTACCGAATCTTTTGGTAAGATGTAAAGACAAATCTTTCAGAACTGCCTTGCCATACTCAGCCCGGCTTTCACCATGCTGATCATCCTCCACAATCATTCTTCCGACTTCAAAGTAGGTAAGCACAATAGTCTGATTAACGGCAACGACAACTTTATTCCTTGCATTTTCGAGCAATGCGGAAATATTCTGTAAAAGCTGTTCATTGGTTAATCCTTCAGGCATCATTATTTTGAAACAGTTTCCCCTAAAAGTGTGCCCTGTGTATTGTCAAAAACAAAAACATCCACAATGTCACCAATTTTCTGGCCTTCCAGTTTATCGAAAACACAAACGGCATTCTGGGAGTTTCTTCCTTTCCACTGGTTTTCATTCTTTTTGGAAGTTCCTTCAATCAGGACCTGATGAACTCTTCCTACATAGGATTTCATCCTGTTTCTGGACAGTTCCCCCTGTAAAGCAATTACTTCCGCCAGACGTCTTTGTTTAACATCAGCCGGAATATTGTCCTCCATTTTCTTATGCGCCGGCGTTCCCGGTCTTTCGGAGTAGGCAAACATATAACCGTAGTCGTATTCCACTTCCCTCATCAGGCTTAACGTATCCTGGTGATCTTCTTCCGTTTCGTTGCAGAAGCCTACGATCATATCCTGGGAAAATGCAACTTCCGGAACAATTTCTTTGGCTTTTTTAATTAAATCAAGATATTCTTCACGGGTATGTTGCCTGTTCATCGCTTCAAGCATATTATTGCTTCCGCTCTGCACCGGTAAGTGAACGTATTTACAGATATTATCGTGTTTCGCCATCATTCTGAACACCTCCAGGCTCATGTCCTGCGGGTTGGATGTCGAGAAACGGATTCTCATTTCCGGAACCGCTTTCGCTACCAGATCAAGCAATTGGGCAAAATTGACAGCCGTTGCCTGCTGCATCTCAGAAGCTTTGGCAAAATCTTTTTTAGGCCCGCCTCCATACCAAAGGTAAGAGTCTACATTCTGGCCTAACAACGTAATTTCTTTATAACCACTGTTCCAAAGATCTTTGCATTCTTCTAAAATGGAATGCGGATCGCGGCTTCTTTCACGGCCTCTGGTAAAAGGGACTACACAAAAGGTGCACATATTATCGCAGCCTCTGGTAATGGTAACATAAGCCGTAACTCCATTGCCGCCCAGACGGACCGGATTGATATCCGCATAAGTCTCTTCCTTTGAAAGAATAACATTGATGGCATCCCTACCGTCTTCCGTTTCCTTCAGAAGATTCGGTAAATCTCTGTAAGCATCCGGACCAACAACAAGATCAACTAACTGTTCTTCTTCCAGGAATTTGGTTTTTAATCTTTCCGCCATACAGCCGAGAACCCCCACCGTCATGTTCGGTTTTTCTTTTTTCAGGTTTTTAAACTGGGACAGGCGCATTCTTACGGTCTGTTCCGCCTTTTCACGGATGGAACAGGTGTTTAAAAGGATAAGGTCTGCCTCTTCAACTTTCAGTGTTGTATTGTAGCCCTGTTCATTTAAAATGGACGCAACAATTTCAGAGTCAGAGAAATTCATCTGACAACCGTAGCTCTCTAAAAACAATTTCTTTGAGTTTCCGTCTTTTTCCGCAATGGCAAAAGCTTCGCCCTGTTTGGTTTCGTCTATATATTTTTCCTGCACGATAATCGGTTTAAAGTTCAACGTTTAAAAATTTAAGGTTATCCGAACCCTGAATTTTTGTTTTGAACATATTGAATTTGCAAAGATACAAAATATTGTGACAGAATGGCAGGATTATCTTTCATAGAAATTCGTAGAAAAATCCATGGGGAAAACTATTTTTTGTTTTATCGGAATGTTGGAATATAATGCGGGCTTCCACATTTTTTTGAGACGGGATAAAGTTCTCAAAAAATCTACATTAAATTTTCGGTCATAAATTTCCGGATATATTCTTGGACTGGTAATAAATCCATTTTTATCAACATAGAATTCTAAATTAATGGTGCCATTGATATGGTAGTCTGCGAATAAACTCATGAATTCATCATGGAAGTCCTCCCTGAATTTTTCATATCCTCCGGGATATTTGGCAGAAATCATAAAGCTGTTCGCATTATAGTTCTGCTGGTAATTATCCACCACATCTTTCGGATACAAAACAAATTCTGCAAGAGCTCCTAATTTTTTCCCTTTTACTTCTGCCGGTTTCCAGTTTTTTAAATTTTTAAGTAACTCCAAGGAAATAGCATAAGCACATTTATTCTTGCTAATATTAGCTGTATCGGAATCTTTTACAAGTTTAACGACAGCATCTTTTGTAATAATAAATCTTGGCTGATATATTTCCTGATCGCCACATTTTTTAATGTTATTTTTAATTAAGTAATCATGAGATTCTTTATAGAAATTAACCAAACCTCCTTCATAAAAATCCTGGCCTTTAGGATACACATCCAGAATTTGTGCTGTACAGGAAGAAATAATTATGATTGCAATACAACTCAAAAGCCTTTTAATCATGGTCATAAGTGTTATGGCTAAAATTTACTTTCATAACAAATTTAGAATCTACCGGGACTCCATTTTGAAGCGCTGCCTTCCATTTGCCTTTTACTTTTTTGGCAGCGTAATTTATGTCATCAATAAACATTTCATTGTTTTTAAACTTCGGAAGTATATCGATGTTGCTGATTTTACCTTTAGGATCGATATTAAAAATGAAGGTCACTTTTCCCTGAACCGCATATAAAGCCATATCAATGTACGCATGAACCATATTCATAAATTCCTGCTTAAAAGCTTCGTCACCACCCGGGAATTCCGCTTTCTGATAATCTGCTATTGCAGTTTGTGGCTGAGCATTATTTGACTGCGAAAAACCCTTACCGCTGAAAAGCAATAAAGGCAATAGTAAAAGATATTTTTTCATGGTTAAAATAGGAGCGTAAATTTTATATATCTGTTGAGATTGAAGATAAGTTCATTTTAATTTTAATCTGGGAAGTTACAGGCTGCCCGTTGCAGGTAGCGGGAATCCAGTTTTTCCTGATCCTCCGTACCACATATTTCATATCGTCAAAGAAAACCTGACTGTTGGCTACTTTCGGGGTTCCTTCAATGTTCTTTACCTTACCTTTGTCATCTACAGTAAGGGTAAAGGTAAAATCACCGTTCAGAACATAGAAGTCCGTATTCAGGTAAACGTACATATATTTCCTCAGCATTTCCTTGTAAGCCAAAACCCCTCCTTCGAAGCTTGCTGCTTTAAAATCTTTACAGTTTTTTACGGCCACCTGAAGCAACGGTTCTTTAATATCTATTTTTAGGATGTTTTTGTTGTTTTCGATAATAAAATTATCATCCCTTTCTTCAACATCATTAAACTGTGCAAAAGCAGAACCTGATATCAGAAGGGTCAGCAGCACGAAAAGTGTTTTTAAAGAATTTTTCATACCTATAAATTTATTAGACAAAGATAATATTTAAAAGCTCTGATAAAAGATGATCAGGCTTATTTTAGACTACAGAATATCTTTAATATGCTTGTAATTGCTTTTCACGGTATCAAGTACTTCTTCCATTTTCCCACCCAGCATCAGCTGCGCCATGGATTTCGTCATTCCCAGTACCTGATTCGCTTCGATTTTAGGCGGTAACGCCAAAGCATTCGGATTTGTAAAAATATTCAACAGATACGGCCCGTTATAATCCAGGCACTCCTTTATCGCATTTTCCACCTCTTCAGGCTGATGGATGTTTTTTCCGGGATACCCCATCGCATGGGCAATCATAGCAAAATCCGGATTTACCATATCGGTCTCATTATCCGGCATTCCGCCGACCTCCATCTCCAGCTTTACCATTCCCAGGGACCTGTTATTGAAAACGATAATTTTTACCGGTAATTTATATTGGAAGATGGTAGCCATATCCCCTAACAGCATTGATAATCCGCCATCACCACACATGGCAATCACCTGCCTGCCGGGATAAGCCAGTGAAGCCCCGATCGCCATCGGCATGGCATTGGCCATCGAACCGTGATTGAAGGAACCCAGCATTTTCCTTGCGCCCGTTCCGGTAATGTATCTTGCGCCCCAAACGCAGCACATTCCTGTATCTACCGTAAAAACAGCATCTTCCGTAGCGAGTTTATCCAAAGTATACGCTACGAATTCCGGCTGGATTCCGTTTTCGGTACCGTAATCCTTTACGTAAGTCAGTTGGCTTTCTTTTACTTTTTCATAAAATTCCAGCTGCTGCTTCAGGAAAGCCGTGTCGGTTTTCTCCTGTAATAAGGGCAATAATGCTTTAATGGTTTCTTTTACATCACCAGTTAGCCCCAATTCGAGTTTCGCTCTTCGCCCTAATCTTTCCGGGCTTTCATCGATCTGGACGATCTTGTTTTTTACCGGCATAAATTTGTCGTAAGGAAAATCGGTACCTAAAAGAATGAGCAGATCCGCTTCGTGCATGGCATGATGCGCTGAAGGAAGACCCAAAAGCCCGGTCAGCCCTACTTCATTCGGATTATTGGGCTGGATTGACATTTTTCCACGGAAAGAATATCCTACGGGAGCCTTTAAATATTTGGATAATTCCACTACTTCCGCATTGGCATTTTCTGCACCGATGCCACAGTAGATGGTTACTTTTTCACTTTCATTTATAAGAGCTGCAAGCTGGCTAAGCTCTTCATCCGACGGGCGGATGATCGGATTCGTTTTAAAAATTTTGTTAGAAGTCGTTGCTTCTTCCGCATCAAGCTCGGAAACATCACCCGGAAGGCCGATAACGGCAACTCCTTTTTTAGAAATCGCATGCTGAATGGCCGTCTGAAGTGTTCTTTGCACCTGTTCCGGCCTGGTGATCATCTGGTTGTAATAGCTGCAATCATCAAATAATTTAATGGTATTTGTTTCCTGAAAATAATCCATTCCCATTTCTTCGCTGGGAATGGTGGAAGCAATCACCAGCATGGGCACGTGAGAACGATGCGCTTCGTAGACTCCGTTGATCAGGTGAACGTGTCCCGGCCCACAGCTTCCCGCACATACGGCAAAACCATCCAGCTCCGCTTCCGCAGCAGCGGCATAGGCTCCCGCTTCTTCGTGGCGCACGTGGATCCATTCGATACTGCTTTTCTTAACGGCGATGTTTAAATGATTAAGGCTGTCGCCTGTTACGGCGTAAATTCTTTTCACATTGGCGCTTTCAAGCATCTCCACAATTTGCTCTGCAATATTTTTAGCCATTTTATATTTTTTTGGTGTTATTTAAAGAAAATGATCTAAACAGATCGATGATATAAGCTGTAAAGATTATGCCATTTGAAAATATTTTCAATAAAAAAAGGCCTTGTTGAACACAACAAAGCCCTTGGTTACATTTTACATTAAATATTTTATTTTGAAAAATCCGTCCTGGTCAAACAGGCATACTCTTCAAATTTTGTCATTGACTTACAATACTTCAATCTGATTTTTAAGAAGATCCTCAAATTCATCCCTTCTTCTGATCAGATGCGCTTTTCCATCCATGAATAAAACTTCAGCCGGCTTCAAACGGGAATTGAAGTTTGAACTCATCTCAAAACCATAGGCTCCCGCATTGTAGAATGCAAGAATATCTCCTTCCCGTACCTCATTCAGTTTTCGGTCCCATGCAAAGGTGTCGGTTTCGCAAATGTTCCCGACCACCGTGTAAATTCTTTCCGCTCCTTTAGGATTGGACAGGTTTTTAATAACATGATAAGAATCGTAGAACATCGGACGGATCAGGTGATTGAATCCTGAATTGACACCAACGAAAACCGTAGCGGTAGTCTGTTTGATTACATTTGCCTTTACCAATAAATATCCGCTTTTTCCAACAAGGAATTTACCGGGCTCGAACCACAATTCGAATTTCTTGCCGGTAGACTCGGAAAATTCGGAAATCTTCTGTTCCACTTTTTTACCTAACGTTTTCACATCGGTTTCTTCCTCGGTATCCTGATACGGGATTTTAAAACCACTTCCCATATCCAGGTACTTTAGATTCGGGAATTGTTCAGACAGTTCCAGCATAATGTCCAGAGCCTGAAGGAATACATCCGGATCTTTAATCTCACTTCCCGTATGCATATGAAGACCTTCTACGTTGAGGTTTGTAGATTTCATTACTCTTTCGATGTGACGCACCTGGTGGATAGAAATCCCGAATTTGCTATCGATATGCCCGGTAGAAATCTTATAGTTTCCTCCGGCAAAAATATGCGGATTGATCCTTACCAAAATCGGATAGGTATTTCCGTATTTGTTCCCAAACTGCTCCAGGATAGATATGTTATCGATATTGATATGAACTCCGAAAGTCATTGCCTCTTCGATTTCAGCCAGATCTACGCAATTGGGTGTAAATAATATATTTTCTTTCGCGAAACCGGCTTTTAAACCGAGTTTTACTTCATTAATAGAAACACAATCCAGAGAAGCTCCCAGGTTCTTGACGTACTTCAGTATGTTGATATTGGTTAACGCCTTGGCAGCGTAGAAGAACTTAGTATGTTTCAAAAAAGAGGATGTAAGTTTTTCATATTGAATTTTGATTGATTCAGCATCATACACGTACACCGGTGTGCCAAACTCATTGGCAATCTTCAGCAATTCTTTTGGATTCATAATTAATAAGTAAAAAACTCTTTTTTTGTAATTAAAGAAAGGGCAAAGGTAGTAAGAAATTGTTAATAATTTAAAACCAATGAGACAGAAGATTATGCTTATCTTTTCAATTAAACAGAATAAAATGCTTTTTAGATGCGATTTTAAAGAATTTTATTTTTATTATTTAAACAAAAACCAATTATAAAAATGAGAAGCAGAATTATCAAAAACACAATGACAGAGCGTGGATTCGCGAAGTTCACCGTCCATCCGAAACCATATCGTTTAGGGGGAAACAACCTTTTATCCTGTTTATTATAGTAAAAGAGACCAAACTTCCATTGGGGCGGATTTTTATAAAACGGATTCATAAAAAACTATTTGGGCAGCGGCAGGATCTCAAAATCTCCACGCAGCAAGGCCAGCTGCAGTTCGTTTATCATATCCGCAGACTGGTAGAGCAAATCGATTTTCAATTTGTTAAGCTTGTTTAATGTCTGGATTTGCGTAAACAGTTCGTAAAAACCGTATGACATAACTTTTCCGTTTTCAATAATCAGGAATAATTTTTCGCCCAGCTTTCTGCCCTGTCCAAGCCAGAGCTCATTCCGTTTTTTGAAATCAATTTTCTTTTTGAACTGATCAATATTCTGGTATTCTTCAAACCTGCCGATAAACTGCACGGCTTTAGAACCCTGCGTAAACGATCTGAACTTTAAAATCGGTTTTTCCAGCTTATTCAGCTTGTTTTTTTCTACCTGGTATTTTCCGTTTCTGTAATAAAGGCCGAAAGGCAATGTTTCCTTTTTCTTAACTCCTTTTGAGCTAAGGATCAGCTTCGCAATAATATCCGTTCCCGTAAGCTCATAGTTGATCTGCTCAACCTCTCTCTGGATAAGCTCCCATTTTTTTGATTTTGAATTGAAAACGTTTTTAGAAAACTTGTTGACATCCTGAACATGATCCGAAAAAATGATTTTTCCGGCTTCACTCTGAAAATAAACAAAACCTTTTTCATTCGGAAGATCCTGCGTCAGTATCTTAATCTTATTGATGTAGGTCTTGGCATTGGTTTCTTCATGCTGCTTCTGGATAATTTCGTTTTCGGTATCTTTTGCAATAAGCAGTTTAAACAATTCCAGTGTCGCCCTTGCGTCGCCTTCCGCCCGGTGAGCATTCGTCAGCGGAATTCCCAGAGATTTGACCAGTTTCCCAAGGGAGTAGCTCACCTCATCAGGAACAAGTTTTTTGGCAAGAGGTATTGTATCCAGCGTATTGATTTTAAACTCATATCCCAACCGCTGAAAAGACTGTCTGAGCATGCGGTAATCAAAATCGATGTTGTGTCCTACCAAGGTGGTATTGGCTGTAATTTCGACGATCCGGCGGGCAATTTCATGAAATTTCGGAGCCGTCTTTACCATCTTAGGAGTAATGTTCGTCAGTTTCTGTACGAAAGGCGTAATATCGCTCTCAGGATTTACCAGCGAAATAAATTGGTCGACGATTTTCTGGCCATCATAACGGTATATCGCAATATCGATAATGCATTCTTTTCTGTAACCTGCACCATTACTTTCTATGTCAATTATGGAATACATCTAATTTTATACAATCTTCTTTTTTAAATTAACGACAAACGCTTTTTATTAAAGTATGCGAATATATTTGCACAACTTATGCCAACAGATGTTAAAAAACGGTCTAATCCTGCTAAAATAGTAAAAATATTTATCTTCGTCTCCCGCCAAGGCCCAGCATTCCCAGAATCGCTTTTGCCCCTTCTCGCATCAGCGTGCTGGTAAATGTTCTTCCTGCCTTACTCTGAAGGATCTGCTCAAACATTCCCGGCTCTTCTTTCACAGGCTTGGTTTTCTGGCTACGGGAGGCTTCCGCTTCCTGTGATGCCTGCTCCATCCTTTTAACCAGCATTTCGTAAGCCGATTCATTATCCACTACTTTTTCATATTTGGCGACCAAAGCAGAGCGGCCGGTCAATTCGGAGATTTCCGCATCGTTGAGGACATCCATCCGGGACTCGGGTGAAATCAGGTACGTGTGTACCAGCGGCGTCGGAATTCCCTTTTCATCAAGGGCCGTAACAAACGCTTCACCTATTCCCAGGTTTTGTATTAAAGTTGACGCATTGTAGAAATCTGTAGTCGGATAATTTTCTACCGCTTTCGAGATTTCCTTTTTATCTTTTGCCGTAAATCCTCTCAGCGCGTGCTGAATTTTCAGTCCCAACTGTGAAAGAACGGACTCCGGAACATCCCCGGGAATCTGCGTGATGAAATAAATTCCCACTCCTTTTGAACGGATCAGCTTTACCATTGTTTCGATCTGGGCAACCAAAGCTTTGGAAGATTCGTCAAATATCAAATGGGCTTCATCAATAAACAAAACCAATTTAGGCTTCCCACTATCACCTTCTTCAGGAAACGTCATGTAAATTTCAGCAAATAGTGAAAGCATAAAGGTTGAAAACAGCTGCGGTTTGCTCTGGATATCTGCTACCCGAAGGATATTCACCACTCCTTTTCCGTCTCTGGTCTGAAGCAGATCGTGAACATCGAAACTCAGCTCTCCGAAGAAAGCTGAAGCACCCTGCTGTTCCAGAGCAACGATAGACCTTAAAATAGCCCCAAGTGAAGCCGATGCAATAGATCCGTAATTGGAAGACAGCTCCGCTTTTCCCTGCGGATTTTCAGTAACGTATTGAAGGACTTTTTTAAGATCGTTCAGATCAATCAGAGGAAGCCCTTTATCGTCGCAATATTTAAATACAATCGACATGATGCTTTGCTGCGTTTCATTCAACTGTAAAATTTTACTTAGAAGCACCGGGCCGAATTCAGTAACAGTGGCTCTGAGCTTTACCCCCCTTTCCCCGGAAATAGTCATTAATTCTACAGGGAAAGCCTGCGGTCGGTAAGGCAGCTGTGTTTTGGCATACCGTTCCTGGATGGCCGGATTTTCTGTTCCTGCCTCAGCAATTCCCGAGAAATCGCCTTTGATATCCAAGACCAGAGAAGGAATTCCCTGATGGGAAAGCTGTTCTGCAAAGACCTGCAGGGTTTTAGTTTTACCCGTCCCCGTTGCTCCGGCAATAAGCCCATGGCGGTTGATGGTCTTTAGGGGAACGGTAACATTTACT
Organism: uncultured Chryseobacterium sp.; assembly: GCA_913774355.1. Taxonomy (GTDB): domain Bacteria; phylum Bacteroidota; class Bacteroidia; order Flavobacteriales; family Weeksellaceae; genus Chryseobacterium. The sequence continues at coordinate 58,487 of CAJYGB010000016.1, forward strand.
TCCTGAACAACTTCTCCATCCAGCATGCCCTTACCCAATATAATATGATCTCCTTTCGGATTATACCTTGCATTTAATTCTTCGATGAATTTTATTTTATCTGCCATTTGATTTTTTTTACCTTATAAATATAAAGTTTTTAAAAAATAGTTGCGAAGAAAATATATTCCACGAGATTATATCCGTACCATTTTTTTAAAATTACTTCTAAAACATCAAAATCAGCCGCATTGCTATTCTTAGCATATTAATATTTGAGGTAAAAACATGACTTTTTTCAGTAAAAAATTAAAATAATATTAATTTTTCTAACAAATCTGTTATCGAATTAATTCTACACTGCAGTAAACAAATAAATTTCAAAAAGGGCATAAACATGTATGTAAAGTACAATTGTGAAAAAAATCAATAGGAAAAAGTGGGTTCCATATCAAAATTAAGTGAAATAACATTGCTAAATCACTCATAATTAACAATTTGGACTTTTCATAAAAAGTGATATATTTGCAGCCTAAAAAATACTTATTAACTCACATGAAAAAAACACTATTATTTGCAATCCTGTGCGTTTCCAAATTTTTGTTCGCCCAAGTAGGGAATGTTGGTATAAATACGAAAACTCCGCGTGTCAAGCTTGATGTTGCCGGAACTTACAAAACCGGAAAAATTATCTCCGGAACGATCCCATCCGTTACCTCTGTAGAGAAAGATCGCTACCTTTTGCTCAACCACACTATATCCGATAATACAGTGCAGAAAATTAATCCCGGACAGGCAAATGCCCCGGGGATTGCCAGTATCATTACATATTCATTAAACAACGTAAACGGTGACTGGGTAGAAAATTTCAATACTAAGATAAACTCAAACGATTATTCTCTGATGGTGCTGTCCGCCTATTTTAATCTGGATCTTTACGGAGGAAACATCGCAATTCCATCTTATGGAGTAAAAAGCGTAAATAACGAATGGCAGATTTACGCAGACTATTCTCAGGTTGCTCCTCAATCAAACGGCGTGTGGACCATTGTATGTGCAGTATACCCTAAAACATATGTAAAAATATTTCCTGAACACGGACCTTTTAACCTTAATGGCTCAACCACAGGATCAGACAATACTCCTATTCTCCCATAAATATTAATACTATGAAAAAGAATTTCTTATTTATCTCCTTATTACTTTCAGGATTAGGTCTGGCTCAGGTCGGCATCGGTACGCAAACACCTACTGAAAAGCTTCAAGTGGCGGGAAGTGTGGCCATTGGACAATCCGTAACCATCGACCCGACAGCTTATGTGAATAATACATCAGGCTTTACTATTTTAGGAACCGACCCTCTGTCTTCTACCGTAGGCGGAAAAGTGCTGGCTATAGAGACCCTTTATACCCCTCTTATCGTACAGCCCTATTCTATCAGCAACATCTACAGGGATGACCTTAATGATATAAATCTCAATATCCCCAACGATAAATACTTTATTACCATTGCCAATTTTGAAGCCATTCCGTCATCCGGAAATAACGGAATTTATTCTCCCGTAGCCAACCCTGACAGCAATACCAACAGAGGTCATTTTACCATTAAGGTTTTTGAATCGGGACAGAGCTGGCATGTGAATATCGGTTATCCTACGCTGAATACACAGAACACTACGGACCGGTACACCTACAATTTCGATATTATCATCTATTCAAAAAGATTTTTTAAAAACCTTGGAACTATAAATGTTGACTTTAACGGATCAAACAACGGATCCGCTACTGCAGCACCAATTGGAATCTAATACACCATACATTATCATGAAAAATATTTTAGCCATAATCGCCTTGGTAGGTAATTTTTTAATCCTATCCGCTCAGACAAATGGAGTAGGAATCGGTACCACAACACCGACGCATACCCTGGAAGTGAACGGAAACACCAAACTCAGCGGAAATCTTTATTTTGAAGATCCGGGTACCTATACCGGAAGCTCCGCAGGTTCTTACTTTCTGGTAAGGGATAACAGCGATAATGTAATCAAAAGATATGTGCCTGCCACTTCCGAGTTTAGTGCCATCAACAGTACGGTATATTTTATAACCAATATCAGCACAAGCGGTGTGACCAATTTTGATACCGGTATCCCGGCAAGCAAATATTATGTTGTGATCGGAGGATTTATCGTGAGGGGGCAAAATAACGATTCCAATATAAATATTACCCGCCCAAACAATCTTGGGGATTATATCCCTCAATATTCAACCCGGTCATTCGTACAAAACGGAACTTGGAGAATACAGTTTACACCGAACAACGGGCGTATATTCGACCGAGTTCCTGAAATCCGTCTCAGTATCAGTGCTTACCGTAGAGATATGCTTACTACAATCAACAATCAGATCAGCTATGATATGAATGCTGTAACTACAGGGACAGCTTCAATACCTGCACCGGTATTGCCGTAACACATCAGAAAAATTCTATAAAACAAAACATCGGAAGTTTCCGGTGTTTTTTTTGTGTTTTCCTCATTTAAAATGGAAGAATTTATTTTTTGCAAACTTTTCCATTAAGAGTGACGAGCTGTTCCTACAAAATTATCTGTAAAATATAAAGCAGTTTGCGCTTTATAGATTTATTCTATCAATATCCATTTTTTATTTTTGGTGGTATTAAAAAAATAAACACGATTTTTGTATTTCAAATAAGAAACATTAAACGGATACAATCACAGAATGAAAGTTGAACAAATATACACAGGATGCCTGGCCCAGGGTGCGTACTACATCGTATCCGAAAATGAAGCCGCGATCATCGATCCGCTCCGGGAGGTAACACCTTACCTGGACCGGCTGGAAAAAGACAAGGTTACTTTAAAATATATCTTTGAAACCCATTTTCATGCAGATTTCGTCTCGGGACACCTGGATCTCAGCAAAAAAACCGGCGCACCCGTGGTATACGGACCTACAGCTCAGCCGGAATTTGAAGCCATTATTGCAGAAGACGGCCAGATCTTTACCATCGGAAGCATAAAGATAAAAGTACTTCACACGCCCGGCCACACAATGGAGAGCACCACTTACCTGCTGATTGACGAGAATGGAACGGAAACCGCTATTTTTACGGGGGATACTCTGTTTTTGGGAGATGTAGGAAGGCCTGATCTTGCCCAAAAAGCAGGAAGCCTCACACAGGAAGACCTTGCAGGAATATTATATGAAAGCCTGCAGACGAAAATCATGCCTTTGGACGACAGTATTACGGTATATCCGGCACATGGCGCAGGTTCGGCATGCGGAAAAAACATGCAGAAAGAAACCGTAGATATCCTGGGTAATCAGAAAAAGACGAATTATGCCTTAAATCAGCCGGATAAAGCATCTTTTGTGCGAGAAGTGCTGGATGGCTTAACTGCTCCTCCAAAATATTTCGGGATGAATGTTGCCTTAAATAAAGGAGGCTACGAAAGTCTTGATATCGTAATGGACAAGGGACTTACACCGGTTTTGGCAGAAGACTTCGAAGCATACGCGGAAGAAACAGGAGCATTGATTTTAGACACGAGAAATCCTGGCGATTTCTGGAAAGGATTTATCCCGAATTCCATTAATATCGGGCTGAAAGGTGATTTTGCTCCTTGGGTAGGCACGCTGATTGTCGACGTAAAACACCCTCTGCTATTAGTTGTGGAAGAAGGAACCGAAGAAGAAGCCATTACAAGACTCAGCCGCGTGGGCTTTGATAATGTCCTGGGTTATCTGAAAGGTGGTTTTGAAGCATGGAAAAACAGCGGTGGAGAAACAGACGAGATACACAGAATTTCTCCGGAAGAATTTTCACAACAGTTTACAGCAGATTCCAAAGTGATCGATGTTCGTAAAATATCAGAATATTCTGCGGAGCATATCGATAATGCCTACAATAAGCCTTTAGACACAATAAGCGATTGGGTGAAAACCATTAATGGTGCCGAACATTTCTTTCTTCACTGCGCAGGAGGCTATCGGAGTATGATTGCGGCAAGCATCCTGAATTCGCATGGCATCCGAAATTTTACCGAAATAGAAGGCGGCTTCGGTGCCATTAAAAAAACGGAAAAGTTTCCGACCACGGATTTTATCTGTCAGTCAAAAGTAATTTAAAATGGAATTATTTTTGCAATAATTCGTATGCATAACAAATTCAATACACTTTAGTTTGTAAAACGTATTTAAAGCACCTGTCTGATAAGTTCGGATATTTTAAGTGATTTAAATTTTATAAACTAAAGTGTTTCTTTTAATTAAAACCAATATTCTATGTCACAAAAATTTCAGGAAATTATTGATTCAGAAAGGCCGGTACTGATCGACTTCTTTGCTACCTGGTGCCAACCGTGCAAAGTACAGTCTTCCGTTTTAAATACCGTAAAAGAAAATGTTGGTGAAAATGCCAGGATCATTAAAGTGGACGTAGACCAGTACCCGGCATTGGCCAGTCATTATGGCGTCCGGGGAGTTCCTACCCTTGCAATCTTTAAAAAAGGAGAAATGCTATGGAAAGAAAGCGGCGTACATGACGTGAATACTTTAACGCAGCTTTTAAAACAATATACTTAAATACAAGAGTAAGTCTGAGGCAAAAATTGATCCTCAGCCTTACTTTTTATAACTCAATCGAGAAAGAATCGCGATCGTTCAGAAACCGGAAATGGTTCCTGAATTTTTTAAGATCTTCCAAATTAACTTCCGCTGTAACGAGATTACCCTTTTTATCTGATATCTCCGTTCCGTCTGCAAAAAAACAATGGGAGCTTTCCTGGTAAAACAAACTATTTCCATCGGTCCCGATCCTGTTTAACCCGAAAACAAAAGCCAGGTTCTCAATAGCCCTTGCCTTCAACAGATGTTCCCAGGCTCCGACCCTTTTTTCAGGCCAGTTGGCTACGTACAGAATAGCATCATAATCGTTATTGTTTCTTGCGAAAACCGGAAAACGCAGATCATAGCAGACCTGCAGCAATATCCTGAACCCTTTATAATGTACAATAACCCTTTCTTTTCCAGGGGCATATACTTTATCTTCCCCTGAGAAAGAAAACAAATGCCTTTTATTATAAAGGTCAATATGGGAATCCGGATGCACAAAATACATCCTGTTGTAAAAAAGGCCATTGTCTTCTACAGGAGCACTTCCACAGAAGGCCGCATTTTTTTCTTTCGCCATTTTCTTAAGGAATTCCAGCGATTCCAGATTCCGGTCGGAGACTTCCGAGGCATCCATGCAGAAGCCCGTCGAAAACATTTCCGGGAGCAGGAACAAATCCGCTTCCTGATTCTGCAGTTCTTTTTCAATACGCTGAAAGTTTTCCGTTTTATTTTTCCAGACAATATCCAGATTCAGTCCTGTAATCTTCATAAACTTTGTTAAAAAACTTCCCTAAAAATACGATTTTTCATTGATTTCGGTTTTATTTTTGTTGCGGATGTCGTAAACTGCAAAAGTTTAAACAAGTTTGGTATTGATACGGCATTTATCTTTTAGCTAAATAATAATATTAAAAAATAAATTTATGAAGAAACTGTTTTTTATGCTGATACTCATTTTCGCCGGCACTGCTGCTGCTGCTCAGGCCTGGACGGGAAAAGGAGACCAGAAGATCAATGCCGGGCTCAGCGCCTGGGGATACGGAACAGGAATTACCGGGACCTATGACTACGGACTGAACAGCCTGATTTCCGTAGGAGCCGGGCTGAATGTTTATTTCGATAATTATAAAGACAGCAACGACGAAAACAGGGTTTTTGCTTTCGGAAGGGTAAATTTTCACCTGAAAAACGCCCTGCAGCTGCCGGAGAAGCTGGATATTTATCCGGGCGTTGACGTGGGTGTTGTGGGCAGGAATTTCGGGCTTGGGGCACACATCGGCGCTAGATACTTTTTCACCGAGAGAATCGGCGTTTTCGCCGAAGTCGGCAACAATGGCAGTCTCGGGGTTTCCATTAATCTGTAATACATTATGGCTTTATATGACAAAGCTTCCCGTTTCGGGAGGCTTTTTTATTTGGCATAGTTTTGAGAATTGTTACCTTTGCAAATTAAACTTAAAAAGCATTAATGGAAATAGCAATCAAAATGTTTCAATTTATATTGAGCATTTCTATCCTGGTCATCCTTCACGAGCTTGGGCATTTCTTACCCGCCAAATGGTTCAAGACCAAAGTTGAAAAATTCTATCTTTTCTTCGATCCGTGGTTTTCTCTGGTAAAGAAAAAAGTGGGCGAAACCGAATATGGGATCGGCTGGCTTCCTTTCGGGGGTTATGTGAAGATCGCCGGAATGGTGGATGAAAGTATGGATACCGAACAACTGAAGCAGCCTGCACAGCCTTGGGAATTCCGTGCGAAACCGGCATGGCAGCGACTAATCATCATGTTGGGAGGAGTTACGGTAAATTTTTTCCTGGCGTGGATCATCTATACCTGCCTTTCTTTTTTTAATGGAGAAGTATATGCTGATCTTACGAAATTCAACAACGGAGTCGGCGTAACGGAAGCCGGTAAAAAAATGGGATTCCAGAGCGGTGATAAAATCATTAATATCGACGGAAAACCTGCCGAAAGACTGGATAATGCCTCTATCAATATTCTTTTAGGTGATCATGTAACGGTACTCAGAAACGGAAAGGAAGTTACTTTCCCGATTGAAAAAGAAGGAGTGGCAGAAGTTTTAAAGCAGAAAGAAGCTAAATTATACATCACGCCACGATTCCCGATGATTATCGATTCTTTAGCAAGCCCGTCTTCAAAAGCTTCAGGCCTGGCAAAAGGCGATAAAGTAATTGCAGTGAACGGGAAACCAACTCCTTTCTTCGACGAAGTAAGCTCCGTATTATCTGAAAACAAAGGAAAGACCATAGCTATTGAAGTGTTAAGAAACGGCAAGCAGGAAACTTTTAATGCAGCCGTTGACAAAGACGGTAAACTGGGAGTAGCAATCAATCAGAAATTGATGGCCAATGTTATGGCTAACGTTACTACCAATAAAAAATATTCTTTTGGAGAAGCCATCCCGAGAGGTTTTGAAAGAACCATCGAAGCTTTGACCATGCAGGTGAAACAGTTCAAAATCATGTTCAATTCAAAGATCCAGGGGTATAAAAATGTAGGTGGGCCTATTGCCATCGTTAAAAACATGCCGGTAGACAAAGGTGCAGACGGAAGTATTTCCATCAACTGGGCCGCCTTCTGGAGCTTTACAGCCATGTTCTCCGTATGGCTGGCATTCCTTAACTTAATCCCGATTCCGGGGCTGGACGGCGGGCACGTACTTTTCACTTTATATGAAATGATTGTCGGAAAGCCGGTTCCTCAGAAAGTATTGGAAAACGCACAGATGATCGGTGTTATCTTCCTGTTAGGCTTGATGTTAGTGATTTTCGGAAGTGACATATTCAAGATCTTTGCAGGAAAATTATAACATTTTTCAATTTTAATAAAAAAATATTTGCAGGGTATAAATATTCGTCCTATATTTGCACCACTTAAAACAAAGGACCTTCCTCCTTAGCTCAGTTGGTTAGAGCATCTGACTGTTAATCAGAGGGTCGCTGGTTCGAGCCCAGCAGGAGGAGCAAAAAGACTTACAGCAATGTAAGTCTTTTTTTTATGGCTAAAACCGAATATTTTTTATAAATTTAATTGATTGATAAATAGCGGAATAAGCTACAATCACCGATGAATACAGGAAAAATATAAATATTTTTAAAATAAAAATTTGTGTAATCATAATATTCATATTATATTTGCACCACTCCAATAGAGGAAAATTCCTCCTTAGCTCAGTTGGTTAGAGCATCTGACTGTTAATCAGAGGGTCGCTGGTTCGAGCCCAGCAGGAGGAGCAAAAAGACTTACAGCAATGTAAGTCTTTTTTATTTATGATACCCCTCCTTCACTGTTGAAGTGCGGTTTGCATATATTTGCACCTCTTTATAAAATTTCATATGTGCTATAATTTCAATAATAAAAAAGTAAGTTTACAGAAAGCGGTAGAGGATCTTGAGGCGGAAGGATATGAAGCGAAAAACTTTGTACTGAACGGCAGCATCAACGCATTCACCAAACAGACCGCTCCGACTATTCCAGCCGTGGTTAATTATAACGGAATTTTTTTAATGAATACCTTCTGGGGCGTTAAAGAAAATCCGGACGTTCCTACCAAGGGTAAAAACCTGCAATCTGAAAATACCCATACTTATTACCGGAAAATCGAAAAGAACAGATGTCTGATTCCGGCATCCTCCTATTTTGAGCACAAAAGCATTTATATTCCAGGCAGGAAAACCCCGGCAAAGGCAAAGCATGAAATGTTCTGGAAAGACAAAGCACAATTTTACATCGCAGGATATTTTGATGTGTATGCCGATGGTAATTTAGGATTTGGCCTGGTAACCACACTTTCTAATCCGGTACAGGCGAAAATCCACGACCGGATGATTATCACCCTTGACGCAAAAACAGGAAGAGAATTCCTGGAGCAGGAGCCCATCGAAAAATTCCAGTTCCCGAACTATTCGCCTGAGCTGGAATACATAAACCTGGAACCGGAGAAAGCTCCGAATACTTTATTTTAGCAGAAATCAGGTTAAAAGGCAGGAGAAAGACACTGGAAATTTCTTCGGTGAATGTATTATTAACAGTTTAAAGAAAAAATTCCAATTAAAATTCCTGGTCACTTTCTCGCTTTACCAATTGTTTTCTTCGTCAATTACTGAAAACAAATTCAATGCTGCCGGATTCATATTATTTTAAATTCATACAAATTAAAAAAGCCCTTTGAGAAGGGCTTTCTGTTATATAAAAAACGGGGAAGCGGAAGATGGATCCGTTGTCGTATGAACCGTAATAATGCTGTTCTTCAGCAATAAAGCGGGAAACATCGTACCGGAACCGTCCTTTTCAAAATAAATCCCTTTTATATTCAGGTCATCGGTTAAAGCTTCGGTAATTTCCATATGAATCTTTTTGAAATATTCTTCATTGTCAAATTCCAGGGTTACTTTTTCAATAGGGGTTTTGATTTCTATTTTCATAATATATAAAGTTTATAGGTTGTGATCGCAAAGAGCATGCATTAAATCGAAATGCTCACTGGATGATACAAAATACAAGCCTAGCCCAACAGAATCTCAATTATATTCTTTATTTTATGAAACAGCGGAACATAGACCGCCCAACCATCGCCTTATTTCCTTACCTTTGTGGCTTGGCATTTACTTCCTTTCGAATGTAAAGATTATTAATGCAGCGCAATAAATCTGCATACTTTTTGTTTATGCCATAGCTTGAATAAACAACAAATGCTAATTAGTAACTCCAGATATTACCCCCTGTTTTTTTTACTGTTTTTTACCGGATGGGCGCATGCCCAAAATACAGCCAGCGGAAAAATTGTAGACGGGAAAACCAATAAACAGATCAGTGGTGTGGAAATATTCATCAATGAGAACGATAAACCTGCCTTAACGACTACCTCCGGGAATTTTATGGTGCAGTCCGACACCATTATTTATAAATTAAAATTTTTAAGGAAAAACTATTCTTTAGAAACCATAGAGGTCACTCCTGAAAACGCCGTGAATATTTTTGTAAAGCTTGCCCAGGAGAAAGTAAGCAGCATTCAGGAAGTCGTTATCCACAATGAAAAACCGAAATACAAAAACAAAAAGGAGAATCCGGCCTATGCGATTATGCAGAAGGTCTGGGAAAGGAAAAGAAACAACGGACTGGATAAATTCGATACCTATACTTACAAAGAGTATGAGAAGATCCAGTTTGACGCCAACAATCTCGATAGTGCCTTCATGAAACGGAAAATCTTCAACAAGCTTGAATTTATTTTCGATTATAAAGATTCCACGGCAAGCGGAAAATTAGCACTCCCGGTGTTTCTCAACGAAGCGGTTTATGAAAATTACGGAGAAAACAGGCCGGCAAAACGAACCAAAAAGCTTCTTGTCGCTCAGAAAACTTCCGGTTTCCAGGACAACCAGATCATTACTTTAACAGCCAAAAATCTATACCGGGACATTAATATTTACGACAATACCCTGAATTATTTCGACATCGGCTTTCCAAGTCCGGTTGGAGAAACCGGTTTCAGCACGTATGATTACAACCTGATCGACACCATTTCGATACGCGGAGAAGAAGCGTTTAAAATTCGCTACCAACCCAAAAGAACAGAAGTCCTTGCCTTTCAGGGCTATCTATATATTGATACCGATAGCTATGCCGTTCTGGGAGCTACCCTGAAATCCACCCAGAAAATTAACGTCAATTTTATTAATGGGATTTCAACGGAACTGGAATATGACAATCCGGACGAAAATACGTTTTTACCCCAAAAGGTAATTACGGAAATAGAAATGACGCCTTTTTCCAAAAAGAAAAGTGCGAAAAGCATTGTCGCCAAACGAACCGTTGATTATTCTGAATACCAGTTTAACAAGCCGCTGGAAGATAAAATTTTCAAAAGGCAGGAAGCGGAATATGAAGATAAATTCGTAGAAAAAGATGATGCCTATTGGGTACAGGCAAGACCGGATTCTTTATCGAAAAGCGAGCAAGGCGTATATGAAATGCTGGACAAGCTTCAGCAGACTCCGAAATTCAACCGGATTGTAAAGCTTTACGAAACATTGGCGTCCGGTTATTACCACGTAGGTAACGCAGTAGATTTAGGCCCTATTTTCTCTGTTTACGGAAAGAACGAGGTAGAAGGCGATCGGATAAGAATTGGGGCAAGAACGTACTTTACCAGAAATGATCCTTGGAGACTTCAGTTCTATACCGCATACGGCTTTAAGGACCATCAGGTAAAATACGGAGCCGAAGCAAGATATATGTTCAACAGGGTAAACCGGTTTACGATAGGCGCCGGAACACGAAGAGATATTCTTCAGCTTGGAGTTCAGCTGACCAACGATGACGGAATTATGGCCAGAACTTTTGCTTCTTCCACTATTTTTGCCAGAGGAGAAAATGCTTCTTTAAGCTCGGTAAACCAGACCAACGTTTTCACATCAATCGAGCCTTGGAAAAACATCCAGATCCGGCTGGACGGAACCATGCAGAGCATTAAATCGGCCAATCCATCAGGTTTTAACCTGATGTATTATAAAAACGGAGATTTGAGAAAGACGACCAACGATTCCCATTTCACCTTAAGCCTGATCGCCAGACCGGGTGCTAAATTTTCACAAACCGGATTAGACCGTACCGAACACGGAACCCTGGCACCAACCATTGTACTGAAATATACGAAAGGAGTGGAAGGATTATTCGGATCGGATTTTAACTATAATAAACTACAATTTTTATTTTATAAGCCAATCCTGATCGGAAGCTGGGGTAAATTAATGCTGAATTTTGAAGCCGGGAAAAATTTCGATACCGTTCCATTGGCTTTGCAGAATGTGATTCCCGGAAACCAGTCTTACAGCTTAGCCCAGAATACTTTTGCTCAGCTTAATTATTATGAATTTGTTGCGGACACTTATACTACCCTTCATTTAGAGCATCATTTCAATGGAAAAATACTTTCGTTTATCCCTCTGATCAAGAAATTAAAGCTAAGGGAAATTGCATTTATCCGGGGCGCTTACGGAACCTTGAGTGACGCTTCAAAAGCCATCAATGTAGAAGGATTTAAATACTCCGCGCCCAGTGAACACATATACTACGAATACGGTTTCGGAATCGAAAACATCGGCTTCGGAAACCTCAGAATTTTCAGAGTAGATTTCAACTGGCGGGGAAACTATCTCGATCGTCCGGATATTTCAACCTTCGGCATAAAAGCTGGGTTCCAGGTAAACTTTTAAATACTAAACTCCTTCGGTTGAAGGAGTTTTATTTTTATTTAGCAATCGCACGGAGTGTCTATCACCGCATTTAAGCAATGAGCTTTTTGCCAAGGTGTCCACGTACACCATTCAGCACACCAGTTTGCAAGGGGTGGACAATTCCCTGCTCCACCGGCAATGGTCTTCAGTTCTTTCTTAGTTAGTTTTTTCAAATTTTTCATAATAATTCGTTTTAATTTGCTGCCTACTCTATTTGCTTTTCGGCATCCGCAGGATATTGATTATTTGATAGTTTCAAATATATAAATATTTCCCTTTAGATTGACTAATTACAAAAAATTTAACTTTTTAACCAGAAGATGGGCATAAAAAAACCTCAGCATCTGCTGAGGTTTTGATTTTATAAAACGCCTGATTATGCGTTTGCTTCTACAGATACAAAAGATCTGTTGTTTGCTTTCTTTCTGAAAACTACTTTACCATCGATCAAAGCAAACAAAGTGTGGTCTTTACCGATACCCACGTTTGCACCCGGGTGGTGTTGCGTACCTCTTTGTCTAACGATGATGTTTCCGGCAATAGCCTCCTGACCACCGAAAATCTTTACTCCTAATCTTTTGGAGTGAGATTCTCTACCGTTCTTGGAACTACCAACTCCTTTCTTATGTGCCATTTTATTTTAAGGTTTTTTGGTTTTACAATTATTCTGCGCTTTCGGTTGCCTCAGCGTCAGCTTTTTTAGTTGTCTTTTTAGCAGGTTTTTCTGCTTTCTGAGCTCCTTCAAATCCTGTAATACCAGTGATCTGAATCTGAGTTAAAGATTGTCTGTGACCGTTTTTCACTTTGTAACCTTTTCTTCTTTTCTTTTTGAAAACGATTACTTTATCAGCTTTTACGTGATCCAGGATCTCTGCTTCTACAGTGATTCCGCTTACAGCTGGGGCGCCTACCGTGATTGCTCCGTTTACAGTAAGAAGTACTTTATCAAAAGATACTTTACCTCCTTTATCTCCTGCTAAACGGTTTACAAACAGCTTTTGGTCTTGCTCAACTTTGTATTGAAGCCCTGCTATTTCTACAATTGCAAACATTGTTTATAAGATTTTTAGTTATTTCGAGGTGCAAATATAAGAAATATTTTCTAATCCATTCAAATTCAACCCAATCTTTTTTAAAATAAAATTTTAACTATGCTCTGAATAATTTATCACAATAAAGTGATATGTTGTGACGTTAAAATGAATAACTTCGTTAAACAAAATATTTATATATGAAAAGAAACTTCTATTTCCCAATCTTATGGGGAGCTATTGCCGCACTCTCATTATCGGCATGTAACGACGACAATATGGAAACGCCCGTACAGCCTGAACAGCAGACGGAAAACCTCAGAATCGACCAGCCCAATGCTCTTGAAAAAGTGTGTTATTATGTAGACCAGAATTGGAGCTCTTCGGCAGTTCTTCTGACTTCACTGCAGAATACTGCGGATACAAACTTCATGAATGCCCAGATGACGAAAATCGCAGGTTTGTGGGGAAGGAGCAATCCGACGCTGAGATTCGTAAACGATCCGTCGAATTACAACTCCACCTACAATGCGATTTCTTATTCTACCGGAAAGATCTACTATGGCTATGCCATCTATTATGACGCGAAATCAAAAGGCGGGGACATCGTCAATGCCATGATCCTTTCCCATGAATACGGACATCAGCTGCAATACATTTTCGGATTGCCTTCCGTAACCGAATCTACGGCCAGACCAAACGAACTGGAAGCCGACGGCTTTGCAGGATATTACCTTAGAAGACCGAATGGCTACAACCAGACTAGTTTCGCACAGATTGCTGCAGCCTACGAATTTGCCCAAAGCATCGGAGATTACCAGACGAACAGCCCGGGGCATCACGGGACACCCCCGCAGAGAAGGTCTGCCGTACGTTTGGGATTTCTTTTAGGACAATATGACCTTACTGCTTCGGCCTTCGATTATAATTTCTTCTATTATTACCAGGGTGTACTGAACGGAACTTATAAAATGGCAAAAAATTCAAAATACCCTGAGCTTGATGCGTATATGAAGCAGTATCTGGATGAGATCAAAAAACTTCAGACCGGCGAAATTTCTGCTGAAGAATTTAAGAACTTAAAGTAATCATCATTTTTGAAATATCTTTTCTTGAGAGGCAGGGCATGGTTCCTGTCTCTTTTTTCTTTATCCTTAAATTCAGAAAGTTTATTTACTTTTGAGCCATCATATTTGTATCCATGAACCGAGACCTTTATATTGACTTCGCCAAAGGACAGGCCACCCTTTCCATTATATTCATTCATACCGCGTTTTGGTCGGGACAGTTTTATATTCTTCCTGAAGTACGGGTATTTTCCCTGGTTTTTGATGTGGCATTATTTTATGCGCTCAGCGGGATTACTTCCGGATCCAACATTGAAAAAACACTGTACAGATTGCTGAAACTGCAGATTACTTACATGATCTTTGTAACCCTGCTGTTCTTTCTGGATTATTTCTTTAAAGTTTTCGGGCTGACATTTTTTTCGCTGGAATGGCTGCAGAATTTCTATTCTACCTTCGGATCCAAATATGCAACGACCAGCATTTCCACCGTTCCGCAATGGGAAAACCTGGGCAACTGGTATCTCCACCAATACACCAATGCAGATACCTTTCCGGTTGTGATGGGAAGCTTCTGGTACTTGAAAGTCTATTATATCCTAACGGTTTTCGGCGTACTGATCCTAAGATTTTTTCCGAAGCATATCCATTGGTTTATCGCCCTTTGTGCCGGGCTGACTTTACTATTCAATATTTTTCCGGAAATCTATCCGTCGGGGCAGGTGGGCTATGTCGCTTTTTATATGACGATTTTCCTCATAGGAAACAGGATGAAAGGCAAAAAGATCCCTGCGAAATTCATCCCGGTTTTATACGGAATGGTTGCCACAGCTTTGGCCGGAATGTTTATCTTTTACGGTAACGATGTATTTTTTAAAATCAATAAAAATAAATTCCCGCCACAGATCCCTTACATTATCTGGACCTTATTTTCTCTGGTAACCCTCTTTGTCTGCTACAACAGATTAAAGGTCACAAAAGAAAACTTTGTGACCTATATTGGTAAAAATGCTATATTCTTTTATTTCGCCCAGGGAATAAGTTCTTCGTTAGTTTATTTTATAGTAGTTCCCTTGAAAGAATATATGTCCTGGTGGGTTCTCATGATTCTAATCTACGGGATTAATATCATGCTTGCCTTCATCATTTCCGCCGGCTTGAAAAAAGTGGATCAGGCGGGATGGAAAATCCTGGAATTTCTGAGAAAGAAAACAGCTGCCGGTTAAGCCCTGCTTCTTCCGTTTCTTGCGATCAGTGCAATAATGATGATCAGAAGAATCGCTCCGCCGATAATGTACATCGGGTCAGCATACCATTCTGTAGTTGTCGTTGTTTTTTGTTCCGTCGTTACGGCTCCGCCACCGGCACTCGTTTCCTGAGCAAAAGTAAGAACAGACATGAACATCGTAAACATCATTAGTAATAAGGTATTCACTCGGGATTTTAAATAAGTAATTGTTTCCATTGCTGATATTTTTTTGTTTGGTTTTTTAAGTACTAACAAAAAAAATACCATCCGGTTGAAATATTTTAATCGCAATTTAATTTTTACTGTAAATTTTAAAGCACACATAAGTTTATTTCGCTTTTATTTAACTACAACAGATTTATACAAACAATATAAGTTTGCTTTAAATTAAATAAATCATCTTATTCTTCTTCTAATTGCCATAAGCTAGCTGATTATTATATAAAATATTCTATGGCTTAGGATACATTAGTTTTAACGGACTCGTAAATAATCTTTAATTGTATTGCAAATTGTTTTAATTTTACACAAAATTTTAAAACATGTTTAAGTTGAAACTTCCTACTGATCCAAGGTGGGCAAATATTGCAGAAGAAAACATTGAAGAAATTTTAACAGACCATGCCTGGTGCGAACAGAAAGCCGCAACTAATGCAATCGGACTGATCACCATGCTGCCGGAATATCCGGAAATGGTAACCGAACTTCTGGCCATTGCGCAGGAAGAACTGGAGCATTTCGGACAGGTGCACGAGATCATTAAAAAAAGAGGTTACACATTTGGGCGTACCCGGAAGGATGATTATGTAAACGAGCTGGTTCAGTTTATCCAGAAAGGCGGAAACAGGGACGACCTTATTATTGATAAAATGCTTTTTGCCGCCATGATTGAAGCGAGAAGCTGCGAAAGATTTAAAGTGCTTACCGAAAACATTAAAGATGAAGAGCTGAAGGTTTTTTACAGGGAACTCATGATCTCCGAAGCCAATCATTATACCACTTTCATCGGATTTGCCAGACAGCTGGGCGATGAGCAGAAAGTAAATGCAAGATGGGAAGAATGGCTGGAATATGAAGCCAAAGTCATTCGGTCTTACGGAAAAGGAGAGACCATCCACGGATAAAATAAAAAATGTTGAAAAAACCGACGTTTGAAAATATGACCAATTTTTTCCTGAAAAACTTCTTTCAGGGATTAGTGATCATCGGCCCGATCGGGCTGACGATCTTCGTGATATGGTATGTGGTAACGTCGATAGACAACATCATCCCTTCCGTAGCCCGCGAAATTCCGGGACTGGTTTTTATTTCTACCATTTTAATTACGGCTTTGCTGGGATTCCTGGGAAATAAATTCGTGGTCGGAAAGTTCTTCTTCGATTCCATGGACAGGCTGCTGGAAAAAACGCCTGGCGTAAAACACATTTATACCCCGACAAAAGATGTTATGTCTTCCTTTGTGGGAGATAAGAAGAAATTCAATGATCCGGTATGGGTAAAAACCAATGAAAACCCTGAAATATGGAGAATCGGTTTTTTAACCCAGAAAGAAATGGCCGATGTAGAGAAACACAATTACGTTGCCGTATACCTCCCCCACTCTTACGCGATCTCCGGATGGGTTATCGTGACGGAAGAAAAAAATATCAAGCCTGTTGTGGGAATGACGGCAGCTTCCGCTATGAAATTTGCGGTGAGCGGCGGTGTGGCAGGATTCCATTCCGATGACAATATTTTTAAAGCACCGGAATAGATGTTTCCAAAAGATAATATCGTCCTGACATTATCTACTTTCAATCATTTTGGCTAAAGGCCACTTTTCTTTTCATTAAAATTACTTTGCCAGGCATCGTTTTATAAGTTTTAATGAAAAATTACATCCTACAACAAACAAAAACCAACAACCAATAAAGATGGGCAGAGCTGCAATCATAGGTGCCGGCGTATCCGGACTGAGCATGGCGAATTATCTGGAAAAAAACAAGATCGACTATCACCTTTACGAAAGAAGAACTCCAAATGACCTGAAAGGACACGGATTCATTCTTCCCAAGGAAGGCATCGAATTTCTTTCCAACATCATCAACATCGACGACCTTTACGCAAAGGGAAGTTTTCTTAAAAAGTATATTCATTATAACCAGTCGGGAGAAATTATTTCCGAAAAAGATCTGGATGATGTGTTTGTCGTTTCCAGAAGCGCACTGATCGAAATCCTGGCAAAAGGGGTTCCGGCGGATAAAATATCCTACAATTCCACTGTTGCCCTGAACGGCTTTGAAAATGGTAAAGCCCAGATTACCCTGGACGGCAGCCAAACCCTGGATGCTGATATCGTGATTGCCTCAGACGGTTCCAGAAGCCGCATCAGAAGAACGATTTTCCGGGATGAAACCATGAAAGCCGTGCTGGAAAATGAAGTGGTGAATATTATCGAAAACGAAACATTGGCGGGAGAAATTGAAAGCAATTTTCTGAAATTCCATCATGAAAACGGAGGACTTACTTTTGGTGTTCTAAAGCTTTCTCCATCTAAAATCCTTTGGTATTGCCAGTTTGATATCACTAAATATTTCATTAATGAAGATTACACCGCAGATTGCATCAGACAGTTTATGCTTGACCATTTCGGCGACTGGAATCCCCTGATTTCCTCCATCATTGAAGGTTCCAGCTATGAAAATGCCCATATCTGGCGCGTGTATGAACTGGAAAAACTGAATCCGTTCTATCATCAGAATATAGTATTCATCGGTGATGCAGCGCATCCGCTGATTCCGTTTACCAGCCAGGGTGTAACTTCTGCTCTGAAAGATTCCTTTACCTTAACCAATCTTCTGGTTAAAGGCAACACCCTTCAGGAAACCTTCAGGGAATACGAAGAAGAAAGAAGACCTGAAATCGATATCCATATCGCCAATGGAAGGGCTTTGCTGGAGCAGTTTCTCCTGCCGCTTCACGAACAACCGAAAAATACTTTACCCATTTCATACAAATAAGATGTTTACAAATAACGATATCAATTTTGAAGCCCTTAAAAGAAAGGCCTATAACGGCCGATGGGCAACCCTTGAAGACGGAATCATCCCTTTAACGGCCGCTGATCCCGACTTCAGAATGTCCAAAGAGATAGAAAACGGGATTATTGAATATATTAAAGACGGTTACTTAAGCTACGGCCCGTTCTCCGGAATCCCGGAATTTAAAAAAAGCGTGGCCGAACACTTTAATGTTGAGAAAAAAGGAAGCTTTATCCCGGAAAACGTACTGGCCGTAAACAGTGCCGCCCAGGGAATGTTCCTGATCGCCAAATACGTCCTGAATCCCGGTGATGAAGCCATCATCTTCGATCCGGTGGATTTCCTGTTTAAAAAGACCGTGGAAGCCGTTGGCGGAAATATAAAATTATGCGCCGTCGATTCCAAAACCGGTGATATCGATTTCGAGATGCTGGTTTCCCTGATTTCCCCGAAAACGAAGCTGATCAGCATCTGCAACCCACACAATCCGGTGGGAAGGGTTTATTCTAAAGAAATTCTTAAAAAGATTTCAGAAATTGCCGCTGCTCACGACCTATGGGTAATGAGTGACGAAATCTGGAGCGATATTGTATACGATCGGAGAGAATTCAACACTTATTCTTCCGTTTCGGAGGAAGCAAAGAAAAAAAGCTTTACGGTTTTCGGGTTTTCAAAATCTTTCGGCATCGCAGGCCTGAGAATCGGCGCCGTTCTGTGCAACGACCAGGATATACTGGATGACTTTACGGAGAAATCCCAGTTTAATTCTACTATTGAAGGCGTTTCCACCCTGTCGCAAATTGCGGCGAGTGTTGCGATTGACCGGGCTAAACCGTGGTTCAACGATTTTCTTACCCATTTGCAGCACAACAGGGATCTGGCGCACAGCATGCTGAGCAACTCCGGGATTTTAACGCCTAATCTTCCGGAAGCAACCTTCGTGATTTTTCCAAAAATTGAAAACGGAATGTCGAGTGACGAATTTGCCCAGCACGTTTTAAAAGAAGGAAAAGTAGCTATTGTTCCCGGCTCTGAAAGGTGGTTCGGAAAAGGTGCGGAAGGACATATCCGGATCTGTTTCTCCACTTCTCAGGAAATTCTGACGGAAGGATTGAATAGATTGATCAACAGCTTTTAAAATCAAATCTAATAAAATAATCCCGGGCAAAGTCTATGATCTTGCCCGGGATTATTGTTTATTTACAAGATTATTTTACATTACTTTTTCGAAATTTTATACAGCTTTCCACTGTCGGTTACGGCATACAAACTGCCGTCGCTGCCATTCAGAACATCTCGGAATCTTTCGTTTTCATCTTCTAAAAGGCGTTCTTCGCCAACTACTTTATTATCCTTCATAACAATCCTGTTGATGTGTTCCCCACTCAGACAGCCAATCATCAGATTGCCTTTCCATTCCTCTATATTTCCGGTATAGAAAGTAACACCACTAGGAGAAATCACAGGATCCCAATAGTAAACAGGCTGCTCCGTTCCCTGTTTTTTTGTGGTTCCGTTGTTTATTTTCTGCCCGGAATATTCAATACCGTAGGTCACATCGCCCCAGCCGTAATTTTTTCCCGGCTTAATCAGGTTGATCTCATCACCGCCTCTCGGTCCCATTTCCACATCCCAAAGCGTTCCGTTCGGATCAATGGCCATTCCCTGCGGATTCCGGATACCGTAAGCATAAATTTCAGGTTTAAATCCTGCTTTACCGATGAAAGGATTTCCCGGTGCAGGTTTCCCGTCTTTGGTTATTTTTAAAATTTTTCCTAAATAGTTATCGGTTCTCTGGGCATAAATCCGGGTCTGCTTGTCTGATCTTTCGCCTGTGCTTACAAAAAGATTTCCATCTTTATCAAACGCCAGCCGGCTGCCGTAATGCTTGTCGCCGTCATAAGTCGGGGTAGCCCGGAAAATAACCTGCACTCCCGAAATATTTTTCAGATCCGCAGAAAGCATTCCTTTTCCTACAGCAGTGTGATTTCCCTTCTCATAAGGCTCAGAAAAGCTGAAGTAGATCATGCGGTTGTTGCTGAAATCCGGATCCAGGGCTACATCGAGCATACCGCCCTGCCCTTTGGTATCCACTTTCGGAAAACCTTCGATTTTGGAAATCCGTTTTCCGTCGGCTGAAACAATGTTCATATAGCCTCTTTTATCCGTAATTAAAAACCGTCCGTCAGGCAGGTTAATGATTCCCCAGGGCTTTCCGAGATCTTTACTCAAAACTTCCACATAGTAAGGCGTTGAGGTTTTCACCGCTTTTATCCTAGTCTGTCCGGCAAAGACGGGCTTATATTCCGGAGAGTTCGGCTCTTTCGTTTCTACGCTGCCATCTTTTCCCAGCTTTTGAGCATTAAGTTTGTTGTCTTTACACGAAGATAAAATCAGGAACAAACTGAAGGCGGAAATATAAAATTTATTGAAATTCATATCATTAGATTTGATGGTTCCCGGAATGGATGGAAAAATAATGCCATAAAAATTTGATTATCTGAATTTTTATTCTACATTTGTAGAAAATTATAACAATACGTAGAATATGAAAGAAATAAAACTTACCGATTCCGAAAAAGACCTCATGGATATTCTTTGGGAAAAAGAAAAAGCATTCATGAAAGATATCCTGGAATCTTATCCCGAGCCGAAACCGGCGACCACCACCATTGCCACGCTGCTGAAAAGAATGCAGAACAAAGATTTTGTCGGCTATAAATTGTATGGAAATTCCCGCGAATACTTTCCGAAAATAGCGAAAGGGGAATATTTCAAAGAAGAAATGTCTTCCATGATTGACCGTTTTTTCAACAG
Organism: uncultured Chryseobacterium sp.; assembly: GCA_913774355.1. GTDB lineage: Bacteria > Bacteroidota > Bacteroidia > Flavobacteriales > Weeksellaceae > Chryseobacterium. The sequence continues at coordinate 79,547 of CAJYGB010000016.1, forward strand.
CTCCGTTACCCAATTTGCTTCGTTTTTTACCTCGAATGCAGAGCTTTCCCAAAAACAGCTGAAAGAACTCCGTGAAATTATAGACAGTCAAATTGATGAAAAATGATTATCCTTTTTAAAATTATCGCGTGCTCTACCTTGCTGATTGCGTTTTATTACAGTTTTCTGCAGAAAGAAAAAATGTATCGGTTTAACAGGATCTACCTGCTTTTTTCGCTGTTGTTTTCTTATACAGTTCCTTTTATCTCGGTCAGTATGGAAGCTCCGAAACCATTAAACCGTTTACAGACAACCTTTGAAGCCACTCAGCAGATAGTAAACCTTACTCCAGAACAGGACAGATTCGACTGGATTACCGGTATCCGGATAGCCTATGGGATTATAACCTGTATCTTTTTAGGCAGGATGGTGGTTTCATTGGTGAAAATCAGAAATTTAAAAGGAGAAAAGATCATTTACCGCAACCAGGAAATCTTGATAACGGAAAAAGCGACATCTCCTTTCAGCTTTTGGAAAACGATCTATTTGGGAAAAAACTATTTCATTGGTCACCAAATAGATACAGGAATTTTCCTTCACGAAAAAAGCCATGTTGACCAAAGGCACAGTATCGATCTCATGATCGTTGAAATAATCAAAGCATTCACCTGGTTCAATCCGGCAGTTTATTTTTATAAAAAAGCCATCCTGATGAATCATGAATTCCTGGCGGATGAATCGGTCCTGAAGAATCATTTTAATGTAAAAGAATATCAGAATTTAATATTGGATGAAATTATTTCATCCCAAAACTATAACCTTACCCATACCTTCAATTTTAAAAATACCAAAAAACGATTTATTATGATGAACACCAAGAAGTCCAAATGGGCACAAGTGAAAAAAGCCATCAGTGTTCCTGCTTTACTGATTGCTTTCGGATTATTTGCTGAAAAAACCTATGCCCTTCCGATTGAAAAAATAATTCAGGAAACACAGAAAAAAATTTCAGGCAGTGATCTCAGTCCGGCAGTACAAATTCAGGAAGATACAGAAGCCATAAAATACGATAGGCCTGAAGCACCTGAAATTACTGAAGAATTAACCGGAAATACCACTGAAGAAAAAAAGATTCAGGATACCATCCGGCCGAAAGAAGGTAAAAACACAAATTCAGACCGGCAAAGCGTATCCGGCACAACCCATGAAGCCATGAACAATTCCTTGCAGGACGAGCCGACGGTGCTTCCCCAATTTCCGGGTGGGATAAATGAAATGAGAACAAGAGTTTCAAAATCGTTTGACGGTTCCAAGCTGGAAGCTGGAAAACCGAAAGGCTTATTAAAAGCGGATATTCTGTATACCGTTAATGCAAACGGTAATGTCGTGAATGTAAAAGTCGCAGGAAATAATGAGTCTTTTAATAATGAAGCATTGATCTCATTTAAAAAAGCCAATGAAAATGTCATCTGGAAGCCTGCTGAAAAAGATGGAAGACCTGTGAATTACGCCATGCGACTGCCTTTGACCATGTCATTTGAATAAACAGACAAGCATCCCAAACCGGGATGCTTTTTTATTTAACAGATGATAAATAAAATGAATCATCAAAATACAAATTAAGATCCATCGTATGGTTGAATGCCAAATAATTCTTTCGTATTTTTGTTAGGATAACATCACCAATTTTATGAATTTTAAACTTCAATCAGAGTATAAACCTACCGGAGACCAGCCGCAAGCTATCGAAAAACTTACCGAAGGCATAAACATCGGCGAAAAATACCAGACGCTGCTGGGGGTAACCGGATCCGGTAAAACCTTTACCGTGGCCAATGTCATACAGAATGTACAGAAACCTACCTTGGTGCTGGCTCATAATAAAACACTGGCCGCTCAGCTGTTTATGGAGTTCAAAGAATTCTTCCCGGAAAATGCCGTGGAATACTTTGTAAGTTACTACGATTATTATCAGCCGGAAGCGTATATTGCGACTTCCGGAACCTATATTGAGAAAGACCTGAGCATTAACGAAGAAGTGGAAAAGCTGAGGCTTTCTGCCACGGCCAGCCTACTTTCAGGACGCAGGGATGTGCTGATCGTTGCTTCCGTTTCCTGTATTTATGGTATCGGAAACCCGACGGAATTCCACAAATCCCTGATTTCGATTGCCATCGGTGAAAAGGTTACGCGTACCGCATTGCTGCATGCTTTGGTAAATGCCCTTTATTCCAGAACGCTGAATGAATTCCAGCGCGGAACATTCCGGGTAAAAGGAGACGTTATCGATGTATTTCCGGCGTATGCGGACAATGCCATCAGGATCCAATTCTTCGGAGATGAGATCGAAAAGATCCAGAGTTTTGACCCGGTTTCAGGAAACGTAACGGGCAATTTTGAACAGATCCAGATTTATCCGGCCAATCTTTTCGTAACCTCAAAAGAAACCCTGAACGGGGCCATCCGGAATATTCAGGACGATTTGGTGAAGCAGGTGGATTTTTTCAGTTCGATTGAAAAACCGTTGGAAGCCAAAAGATTACAGGAAAGAACGGAGCTCGACCTCGAGATGATCAAGGAACTGGGCTATTGTTCGGGAATTGAGAACTATTCAAGATACCTGGACGGACGACTACCGGGAACAAGGCCTTTCTGCCTGCTGGATTATTTTCCGAAGGATTACCTGATGGTGATCGACGAGAGCCACGTTACCGTACCGCAGGTTCACGCGATGTACGGAGGCGACCGAAGCCGGAAAGAAGCGTTGGTGGAATACGGTTTCAGGCTTCCTGCTGCCATGGACAACCGCCCGTTGAAATTTGAGGAATTCGAGGCCATCCAGAACCAGGTGATTTATGTTTCGGCAACCCCCGCAGACTATGAACTGGAAAAAACGGGAGGTGCTTATATCGAACAGATCATCCGCCCGACCGGTCTTCTGGATCCTGTTATTGAAATCCGTCCGACCATCAACCAGATCGATGACCTGATGGAAGAAATCCAGAAAAGAGCCGATCTTGATGAAAGGGTGTTGGTAACCACTTTAACCAAGAAAATGGCGGAAGAGCTCACGAAATATTTTACCAAATTCGGCATCAGGACTAGATACATCCACTCGGATGTCGAAACCCTGGAACGTATTCAGATCATGCAGGACCTCCGGGTAGGGCTTTTCGATGTTCTGATCGGGGTAAACTTGTTGAGGGAAGGTCTGGATTTACCGGAAGTTTCCCTGGTGGCCATCCTGGATGCCGATAAAGAAGGGATGCTGAGAAGCCGCCGGTCGATGATCCAGACGGTAGGCCGTGCGGCCCGTAATCTCAATGGAAGGGCCATCATGTACGCCGATAAGATTACGAAATCGATGCAGGCCACCCTTGATGAAACAGAATACCGGCGCGCCAAACAGGAAGAGTACAACAAAGAACACGGAATGGTTCCGGTAGCATTAAACAAAAAGATTTCGGAAAGTCTGGTTGGAAGAAGCAAGGATTTTCCAGATGAAAAATACACCCAGAAGGAAATTCTTCAAAAGGTGGCTGAAGCCAAGGCCAGTTACACTTCTGAAGATATGGAAAAAGTCATTTCCCAGAAACAAAAAGAAATGGAAATGGCCGCCAAAAATCTCGATTTTATTAAAGCGGCTAAATTGAGGGATGAAATTGCAGCACTGAAAGAATAAATAAAAGAGACTGGTTTTCAGTCTCTTTTTTGTTTACTATTTGGATTATTTGATTTCATTGTTATTATAAAATCAAAAGCAAATAAAATAAACCCAACATTCTTTAAAATGTTGGGCTTTTTAGATATTTTTAAAATTAAATTAATCTTATCGTTGATTCCTTACTGCTGAGCGGATAGGGATCAACAATTCCGTTAAGCCGTTTAACTTGATTTCATAAACCGTTGCCAGCTGCATTCCCAGCTTGCCCTTTGGCATCCCGGTCCGTTGAAACCATTCTAAGTAACTTATCGGCAGATCAGCAAGAACAGTTCCCTGATATTTTCCGAAGGGCATTTTTACGATACAGATTTCTTTCAATATTTCCGGGTTTATTCCGTCCTGCATATTCTGTTTTTATACTATTAAATCGATTTTGGTTTCCAACTCTTTATTTTTATCCGGCAGCTCCAGTTCAGGCGTATCGTCATCAGAAAATTCATTCCGGTAAACCTGGATCAGGAGCAAAGTTAGAGAAACCATAATCGGTCCGAAAACCAGCCCCATAAAGCCAAATAAATTCATCCCCATGATAATTCCGAACACTGTATTTAAAGGATGGATATCTTCCAGCTTCTTCAGAAGGGTAAAACGCAGAACATTATCCGTCAATCCGACTACAATCATACAATAGGCAGCCAGCCCCAGACCGCTTCCCATATCTCCTTCCGCAATCATAAAAATACAGACCGGGCCATACACGATGGCCGCCCCTACTACCGGGATCATGGAAGTTGCCGCAGTAAGCGCAAAAAGAAGTATTGGGCTTGGAGCCCCAAATATATAGTAACCTACCAATGCAACAATACCCTGACCGAGAGCGACTACAGGAATTCCGATGGCATTGGCCAGGATCAGTTTTCTCATTTTTTCGCCGATCATCGATACATTGGATCTTTTGAGAGGTGCTGCAGAAGCAAGGATTTTCTCAAAGAAACGGGGTCTTTCCAACATGAAGTAAAGGATGAAATACATGGAAGCTACGATGGTTAACGTATTTACCGTACCACTGAGGGCCTTTGTTGAATATTGTCCTACACTGTTCTTCAGTTTACTCATATTTTCTTTACTCAGAATATCAAACTTGAATTCTTTATAAATGTAGGTATGGATTTTTTCCAGGAAAACATTGAATTTTTCCATGTATGCCTGGGCATTTCCAAGCTTTTCAATCAGCAGGTCTCCGATAAAATAGATTGGAAGAATAAGAACGATCAGACTTGCACCCATCAGCGCCATAGAAGCAAGCCACGGTTTCCATTTTTTCTGCTCCTGCAGATAAAAATTATACTTCCGGCACAGGACATAGATGGTAATGGCTCCTAAAACGGAAGGGATAAAAAGGGCAAGATTAAAACAGATTAACCCTGTTAAAATTAAAATTATGGCAAGCAAAAAAACCTGCTTGATCTTGATACTGCTGATTTGCTGATCTTTATTCATCATTTATTTAAAATTACTGGTCTCGGTTTTCCTAAATGGGCACAATAGAGGGAATACATTACGGCAAAGATGAAAGGTGCCGTAACAATAATTCCGATAAAGCACAACACAATTCCTGCCATTGACAGCAGAAAACCTACAAATGTTGCGCCAAGGAAAACCCCGTAATTTTCTTTAGCAATGTTGAATGACTTTCCTAAAGCCTCGGTAGCAGAAGCATTTTCAAACAATAAAATAGGATATCCCAACATCAGAAGCGGATACACGAAAATAATAGGAAAGAAACAAAGCGAAATGGCAATGGATGAAATAATACCCGATAGCAGGGCATAGATTAAAATATTAATAAAATTCTGACGGTACCCGATGAAAAGATCGGAAAACTCAATAGGATTTTTCGTATTGTATTTGTTGATCATATAGATCAATCCCACATACAAAGGCGAAAGCACAAGTCCCAAGATCCCGGACAAAGTTAAGTACAAAGGAAACCCCGGCGTACTGAATACGGAAAAGTTTGAATAATCTCCGGAATCGCGGATGTCTTCAAACATAGCTGCGGAATTCATTCCGGTAAGCCCCTGAATGACTGCGCCTAAGATACCGTAGATGATCATGGCCACAACAGCGTATAGGAAAACGCCTTTGTACATTTCAAATGCATGAGAAATTACAGCTCCCGTACTTCTTTCCGGAACAGAGCCCTGTTGGTCAAATTCATTAAATTCTGACATGGTGTTTAAATTTTTAATGTGATTTTACCAAATTTACCCTTTTTTAGCATTAAAAACATTAAAAATCCATGAAATTACATCTTCTCTGAAAATATGGTTTTGTACAGTGAATAAATAACGGCATTCCAGAAAGGAAAAGTAAACAGTCCGCCGATAAAGAACAAAGCAAAACCGATATATTTGAAAATTATCGCTACCATGACACAAACCAGGATTTCCAGAAAATACACTTTCATGGCTTTAAAGCTGAGGGAAAGCGATTCGAAAATTGTTTTGTTCATAAAAAACATCATCGGTGCCACAAATAGGGTAATGCAAACCCAGGCTACCGCAAGGATGATCGTGGGAAAGGTAAACCGATAAATAAAATACCAGAAAATATAATAGGAAACATACCTGAAAAAATTCAGTCCGTTATACCCGGCAAATAAATCGCTGAGTTCCGGCTTCTCGCCGGTATCCATTTTTCTGTAAATCTGGAAAAATCCCAGATTGAGCGGATACAGAAAAATCGTAGTGCCCATGATCCACAGAGAAAAATTCTGGTAATTATCGGTAGCTACCAGCTTGTTGAGCTGTTCCACATACGCTTTCATCCCGTCCTGCATATATTTTCCCACCTCATTAAATTCTCCTATAATCCCATATTTCATATCGCACATAAAAAGTACGGTAATAAAGATCCCAAAGTACATGATGGAGAACATCAGCTGAAAAACCAGCGTTTTGTTCCAGTAGAAAAATGCCTGCTTCAATATAAAATCCAATCCCGGTTTCTGCGGATATTTGCTGTTCATTAAAAATATTTTGTGCAAAAGTAAACATCAATAATTACTTTTGCGGAATGTTTTCAGTGAATCATCAAAAATTTTTGGAAATGGACGAGCTTTCGCTTCAGAAGGTTCCTTATTTTTTCATCATTGATTTTCTTGGAGAAAAGGTTGAAATCTTCAGAGAGCACGAGATCAAAAAAGCAGGCTTACAGATTGATTTTCAGAATTTTTCAACGCCAGAAATGCCAGATCCGTTACAAAAAAAAATGGAATGGAAATCATATCCCGAAACACGGGAACATTTTAAGGCAGGTTTTGATAAAGTTCAGAAAAATATCCGCCTCGGAAATTCGTATCTTGTCAATTATACCCGGAAAACAAAGATCGAAACCAATTTAACCCTTGAAGAAATATTTTTTCATTCCTCGGCGAAATATAAAGTTTTGTATAAAGATTTTTTCGTATTTTTTTCTCCTGAAACTTTTGTAAAGATCACTAACGGAAACATTTCGACCTACCCGATGAAAGGCACCATCGATGCATCACTGGACAATGCCGCCGAAATCCTGAAAAACGATAAAAAGGAGAAGGCCGAACATTATACGGTCGTCGATCTGCTCCGGAATGATCTCAGCATGGTGGCAGATGAGGTAAAGGTGGATAAGTTTCAGTACATTGATTTCATCAAAACCAAGCAGAAAGACCTATATGCCATGAGTTCCGAAATTTCAGGAAAACTCAAGCCTGAATTTGAAGGGAAACTAGGCAGCATCATGAAAACACTGGTTCCTGCCGGTTCTATTTTAGGGGCTCCGAAGCCGAAAACAATGGAGATCATCCTTGAGGCGGAAGGCTACGACAGAGGCTATTACACCGGCGTTTGCGGCTGGTTCGACGGAAAAAATACAGATAGCTGTGTGATGATCCGTTTTATTGAAAAAGAAGGCGAGTCGCTTTATTTCAAAAGTGGCGGCGGAATTACCCATATGAGCGTATTAGAAGACGAATATCAGGAAATGAAAAATAAAATCTATGTCCCAATTCATTGAAAGTATTAAAGTAGAAGATCAGGAAATTTTCTTGTTGGAATTTCATCAGAAGCGTGTAGACCAGACTTTCGCCCATTTCGGGAAAGAAGGCTCCATAGATCTGGCAAAAATTTATAAGCACCTGGAACATGACGAAGACGGGCTTTTCAAACTGAGAATTGTCTATGACCTGGATAAAAAAATCCGTACCCAGATGATTCCTTACGCCATTCCCGAACTGGAGGATTTTCAACTGGTGGAAAACAACAGCTTCGATTATTCCTTCAAATCCGAAGACCGTAAGGAACTGGAAAGGATGAAGATGAAATCCAAAGCGGAGGAAATCATCATTGTGAAGAATAACCATATTACGGATACGTCTTACAGCAACCTTCTGTTCAAAAAAGGCAAAGACTGGTTCACGCCTTCCACCTACCTTCTGAACGGCGTGCAAAGGCAGAACCTTTTAAAGCATAAGAAAATCAAAGAAACGGAAATCACCTTACAAAACCTTAAGGAGTTTTCTCATTTCCAGATGATCAATGCACTGAATGATTTTGATGAAAACTTTATTTACCCGATTGATCGTATCATCAACCTGCCGGGAAATGAAGACTACCTTGAACTTTAATTTTCCTTTAAAAAATTAAAATACGCTTTCTGTATATCCGCATTATGCATCGCCATGGTATTTACTTCCAGTATTTTAGGCTGCGTATCCGGCTTGAAGAAATTCTCCAGTACTCGGTCTAAGGTTACCTCTTCATCCACTTTGGTATATGAAAACCCGAAATGCTTCGCCAGGTGCTCTGCATTTTTATGGTGCTTTGTGGCAATAAATTCATCCAGCGTATTCGGGTTGGCATTTCCCGGTCCCGGAATAATTTTAAAAATATTACCTTCCCCGTTGTTAAAGATGATAATTCTTACAAACGGCGGAATGTACTGGTTCCACAGCCCGTTGATGTCATAGAAAAAACTTAAATCCCCCGTGATCAGTAAAGTCGGATTTGTATTTTTGATGGCAAATCCCATCGCCGTTGAGGTAGAACCGTCGATTCCGCTGGTTCCCCGGTTGCAGTAGATTTTTCTTCTACCATAATCAAAGAGCTGTGCATAGCGGATCGCCGAGCTGTTGCTGAAATGGATATTGTAATTTTCAGGAACCGTCTGGGTGGTTTTATGGAAGAAATAAAAATCCGAAAAATCCACCGTGCTTAAAAACTTTTCGTGCTTGGCATCTTTCTTATCCCGCAGTACATCCCAGAGATTGTAATAAGGCCTCGGCTCAAGATTAATAAAGCTCAATAGTTTCGAAAAGAAAACTTCCGGCTTCACTTCGATCTTTTCCGTTAGAGCAAAATACGTATCCGGTTGCCACACGGGGTCAAGATGCCAGTGCTGCTTCGGTTTTGCTTTTCTTAAAAACTGTTTTACTTTTTTGGAAACGACGTTTTGCCCTACTGTAATCAGCAAATCAGGTGCATACATTTTAAAATCCTCTTCGGTAAAGTTGAAAACATACCGGTCGATATGCCTGAAAAATTTTTCGTGATATAAATTGGAATTGGCTTCGCTCAGTACCACGACCGTATGATTCTTCACCAACTGCGTCAGCTGGTTTTCCAGCTCTGGACTGTGGTCTTTGGTTCCTACCAGGATCATGATTCTCTGTGACGTATTCCAGTCGGCAATAAGATTGGACGGCACTTCATATTCTTTCTGACGGATGTTTTTTTCCACTGTCGGAAAAGTCGGTAGCTCGGAAATCAACTCATACAGAGGCTCTTCCAGTGGAATATTGATGTGTACCGGTCCCTGCTTTTCAATACAGAGCTCGATCGCTGTTTTGATAATGCCGAAATTATGGTCCTCTGCATTTTCCTTGCCGTCTTCCATCAGCTGGAAATCGCCGTAGGAATGCTGATGAAAAAGATTATTCTGCCGGATGGTCTGCCCGTCGAAGATATCCACATAATCCATCGGCCGGTCCGCCGTAAGCACCAGCAACGGAATGTTGGAATAAAAAGCTTCCGTAACAGCAGGATAATAATTCGCTGCCGCAGAACCGCTGGTACAGGTGATGGCCACCGGTTTTTTCTCGCTCATTGCCATTCCCATTCCTACAAAAGCCGCACTTCTTTCATCTACAATACTGTAACAGTTGAAACTGTCGATCTCTGAAAAATGAATCGCCAAAGGGGCATTTCTGGATCCGGGTGAAACAATGATATCTGAAATTCCGTATTGCTGAAGAAGGTGCGCGAGTATCTGAATACTTCTCTTGGAAGAATATTTTTTCATAGTACAAATTTAATTGATAAATGCTTAACACAAAAAAGAAATTAATTTAAAAATCTGTAATTTAGCCATTCGTAAATTTCTAAAAATGGATAAAATACCTAGTGTAGACCTGCGTGATTTCCTTTCGGGTGACCCGGAACGCAAACAGAAATTTGTAAATGAAATCGGAAAAGCTTATGAAGAAATTGGTTTTGTAGCCTTAAAGGGCCATTTTCTTGATGATCAGTTGGTAGAGGAATTGTATGGAGAGGTAAAAAACTTTTTTGAACTGCCTACGGAAACGAAACAGAAGTATGAGATTCCGGGAATCGGCGGACAGCGGGGCTATGTCGGCTTCGGTAAAGAAACGGCAAAAGGCTTTAAAAAGGGAGACCTGAAAGAGTTCTGGCATTTCGGACAATACGTGTCTGAAGATTCCAGGTACAAAGACGAGTATCCCGACAATGTTATTGTTGAAGAACTTCCCAAGTTCAATGAAGTAGGAAAAGAGGCGTACCAGATGCTGGAAAAAACAGGACAGTATGTTTTGAGAGCATTGGCACTGTATCTTGGTCTTGATGAATTTTATTTTGATGACAAGATTGCTGAAGGAAACTCTATTTTAAGACCGATCCATTATCCGCCGATCACAGAGGAACCGGATGATGCGGTAAGAGCAGCGGCTCACGGAGACATCAATTTAATAACCTTATTAATGGGTTCGCAGGGAAAAGGCCTTCAGGTTCAGAACCACAAAGGTGAATGGATCGACGCAATCGCAGAACCGGACGAACTGATGATTAATGTAGGTGATATGTTATCCAGACATACCAACAACAAGCTGAAGTCTACCATCCACCGGGTGGTGAACCCGCCAAGGGAATTGTGGGGAACTTCAAGATATTCCATTCCATTCTTTATGCACCCGGTAAGCTCTATGTCGCTAAATGCACTGGAAAACTGTGTGGATGAAAATCATCCGAAACTGTACGAAGATACGACGGCTGGTGAATTTCTGCATGAAAGACTTATTGAATTAGGATTAATTAAAAAATAATAAGAAACCGGGTTTTTACACCCGGTTTTATTTTATACCAGTTTCACGTGAAACCTTTTAAGATAGCCCTTTAAAAATTATCCTGTAATACAATAAAATTCAGGACATGGAGTCGTCTGCACCACGGTTCCCCACGGGCAGATACAGGTATAGGTACTACCACCGGGATTTCCCGGACCACCGCCACCGGGATCCGGTGAATAAGGTATACATTTTCCGCCGGAACATATCTCGTTGGCTCCGCAGCCCCCCGTTCCCGGGCCGTCACCTTCAAAACAGAATGCCGGAGGAGCACCGGCAGATATTCCTTTCTTTTCTTCTCTTGAAAGCTTTTTGAAATTTTTCATAGCTTTTGATTTTAATATTTTCCTACTCTTCCAGCTTTTCGGATTCCGCTTTATTTTTTAAAATTAAAAATTTTCAAACTAACAATCAAACATTTAGCCTTATTTATTCACATTAAAATGAATTTTACACTAATTCGGAAAACAAAATATACCACAGTTCATTGATATATTATTTTTTTGATTAACTTTACTTTAGTATCAAACTTTTAACTCAAACCATATGAAAAATTTAAAAAAACTAAACAAAACACAATTAAAAAGCATTAAAGGAGGCGGAGGAATCAAGCCGGTTCCGGAGCCGGAATTCTGCATGTATGCTTGCGGTAATATGATAATCTGTGCCACATGCAGCGATGATTTCAAATGTCCGGATGATTCGATCTAAGATAGAGATCCTTCTGTGAAATAATAAAAACCGTTCCTTTTTGGAACGGTTTATTTTTTATCAAAAAAAATATAGAGATTTTAAAATGGCGTAATATTTCTTTAATGCAAAAATCTTAATCCAAATCACATATCAGGAGAACAAAGGGAAAATTAGATGTAACTTTGAGTTATAGACCTTTTTCCTTTCAATAATTCTGAAACTGCACTGTAAAAAATTAATCAAACAGTCTCAACTGCTGATCTTTCGCTCCGGTAAAGTTTTGGGTTGAAAGTTTGGGAAAATCTGTTCCGTCAAAGAATTTTTTCCTTCCTATTTTGAAGGTATTGTGAATCATGTCGGCAATATTTCCTTCACCTTTTTGCCGGTCGAAATATCTTTTCTCGCCTAATTTTCCACCGCGCATTGACCGGATCAGGTTCAAAACCTTCTGCGCGCGGTCCGGAAAAGCATGTTCGATCCAATTGACGAAAACCGGCTCTACGGAATCATTCAGCCGTACCAGCGTATACCCGAAACTCTTCGCACCTGCCTCAGAAACAGCCTTCAGGATAGACAGCGGTTCATCGCTGTTCAGCCCAGGAATAATCGGTGCTACCATCACATTTACCGGAATTTTATTTTCCGAAAGGATTTCTATGGCTTTTAGTTTATTTTTTACAGCACTTGTCCGGGGTTCCATTTTCCGTCTCAACGTTTCATTGATTGTGGGAATGCTCAGTGAAACCGAAACGAGGTTTTGTTCCGCCAAAGGTCTTAAAATATCGATATCCCTCAGCACCAAAGCATTTTTTGTGAGAACATGCACGGGATGCCGGTAATCCAGACAGACCTGCAGGATTTTCCGGGTGATCTCAAACTGGCGTTCTGCCGGCTGGTAGCAGTCGGTATTCCCGGAAAGTAAAATCGGAGCCGGCCGGTAACCTCTTTTCTGAAAGAATTTCTCCAATAGTTCAGGAGCATTTTTCTTCACCATGATCTTTCTTTCAAAATCAATTCCGGCGCTGTAGCCCCAGTATTCGTGGGTAGGCCGTGCAAAACAGTAGGAACAGCCATGCTCACAACCCTGGTAAGGATTCATGGAATACTCCATGGGCAGATCCTCACTTTTAACCTGATTAACAATGGTTTTCGGAAAAACTTCAGTGAAGGATGTTTTTATCGTTTCGAAGTCCTCTTCTTCCGGTTCATAGGTATAGCGGTCGAAACGGTTGATGACATTTCGCTGAGCACCCTGACCTTTTATGATATCCTCGTTCTGCATTGTTGATGTAAAATTAAAAGGTAATTTCTAGAAAACCATTACATTTTACGTTACAATTTGTAACAAAAAAAATCCAACACTGTAATAGTGCCGGATCTACATAATAAGGATATATTTTGTAACTACTTCAATGCATAAAATTCGATACCGTGATATTCGTCATCATGATTTTTACCCTCAAAATGACGGTGATAATCCGAATAGGCATCGCTGTATTTTTTATCTTTTCTGTGTAAAATTTTCTTTATTCCGATGATACTTAATACCGCCAAAAGACCTACTCCTCCTGCCAGTAAAACGCCGACTTCTTTTTTCATATTTCGTCTGATTTATGTACCGGTACCAACTGCAAAAAGTATACCCAAGATCGTTTATGTATTATAAATTTTGTTAATATCAAACCTCTCTTTTTAACAGCTGCAATACAACCGGAATACCATGTTTTAAAGTGCAATGGTTTAATTCTTGCAGGTTTAACGAAAAAATTATTATGGATAGTACAGGAAATATTGATAAGATGACCACATTGAGCCAGGTAATGGCCAAACTGGCACAGAAAGGCGTACACCGGGAGTTCAGAATGAATGAAAACTGCGAAATGAAATTTGAAAATTCCGAAAAGATTTATCAGCCACATGAGCTGACCATCGTGAAAACCTATCGTTTTGAAGGTCCGAGTGCTCCGGACGACAACGCGGTTCTGTATGTCGTAAAAGATGATGCCGGAAACATGGGAATGATTATTGACTCTTACGGAGCCGAAAGCAATTACCCCGGTGAGGATTTCGACAAGTTTTTACGAGCGGTCCCGATCCTTGAAAGTCATGAGTTTGATTTCGAATAAACAGCCAACTTTATATCTGCAATAAATCCGGAAATTAATTATTTCCGGATTTATCTTTTTTCTTGAATATCCCTTTCAGAAACCCTTTCTTTTCCTTTTGTTCTGCGGGCTGTTGCATGGTATTTCCTGAATTATTTTCAGCCTTTGCTTCTTTTACGGACGGTTTTGTTTCTTTCGCTTTAGCATCACCCTTTCCTTTTTTGGACGTATCTATATTGATTCCGATCAGGGTTTTCTTCAGTCCCTGTTCAATTCCTTTCCAGAACAGGTTAAAGAAGGATTTTGTCGGATCTCTTTCCACGTCTTCAACTTTTACATCTTCGGGAAGTTTCCCGGAATCGGACTTAACGAGCAAATTGGCGATGGCCGTTAAAATTCCTTTTTTCTCACGGTTTTCCTTATCCAAAATAGCGACTTTGAGATCTTTATGTCTAAGGTTAAAACTTCCATTCAGTCCTTTAGGATTCCCCCTGAAATTAAACAGCATTTCCTGGATGGTTCCGGTAGCCGTCACATGCAGATAGGGCCGGATAAACGGATTAATGCCCTTCGCCGGAAGATTGATGGTACGCCCCGAAATAGTAAATATATCGCGCGGGTCTGCAACATCAAAATTCCAGTTTACGGAAAGCGGTGCTAAATTCATAAAGGAACAGTTGATCTTAATATCAACCCGGGTCGGTTTACCTTTTATTTTGGCAGAATTCAGGTTTTTTACATTCATATTGAAATTGCTGAACGTCAGCTTACCCGGGCCTGCACTTTCCGGTGTATCTTCTTCATAGACCAGCAATGAATTTTTTAGATCAAGATTATTAACGATCATCGGTATTTTAATGGAGCGCAACAACCTGGAATACAAAGGTTTCTCTTTCGGGTCGTCAGCCGGTATCTTACTCCTGAAAATATTGGCATCCGCCGATTGGATCGTCACATGGGAAGCGTTGATGGATTTATGATCTGAAAATAAGTCCCAGGTTCCGTTAGCAGTAATCTGTACGGCCTTAATATCATATAAATCCCTTTCCACCGGTATCATTTTGATAAACTGGGCTCTCGAAATGAGAGGTTTCATGACAAACTGAGAAATATTGACGCTACTCTGGTCTGCTTTAAAAGCCCCTGCGGTCATGCGGTAAAACTGGGTTTTATAAATGAAATTATCAGAAGTCACTGTATAACTTTTAATCCCGACATTCATTCCCGGTTTTCCTTCTTTAGAATTCAGCTGAATGTCATTAATTGTTGCATTCAGGTTGTTTAAGGTAAATGGCTGATTGTTTTTATCGTAGGTAATATCTGAATTCCTAAGTGTTACTTTCCTGATATTGACGGGAAACTTAATTCCTTGAATATCTCCTTGCTTATCAGTTTTGTTATTTGCTTCTCCTGCTTTAATGCCTCCTTTTACCCGATCGACCAGCACTTCTTTAATATCAAGGTTCATCTTTTTATTTGCTAAATCCCATTTATTCATAGCAAAACCTATATAATCTGCCGTAAGATCCATGGCCGTTTTTCCATTCGATAAACCGTTCGGAACTACAGATATTGTTTTAAGCTCTCCCTTTTTGGGGGTTAAAGTGAAACTTTTTACCGTAAAATCCTGATGGTTGGAATACAGGATATCCTGTGCCGAAAACTGAAAATCTTTATAGCCCACCGGGATCAATTCTTCACGTGTTTCCTTATCGAAATGAAGCTGATTGATATTCAGGTTGGCTTTATGGGCATACAAAAGCTTGCTTCCGTCAGGCTTCATGACCTGAACCGTAGCATTGTTCAACCGGATATCCTGCAGATTCAGTTCTAAATTAAAAGGTTTTTTGGCTTTAATGGGAATGGCATTGGTAGTATATACGAAAAGATCAGGATTGTAAAAAATGGCATTGGCTAAAGAAATTTTATTTTTTGCCAGCAAAATATCCCTGAACTGTATTTTTTCAACATTGAACTGAAAAAGCTGTGTTTTTTTGGGATAATATTTTTTAAACTGCTCAAAAGTAATGAGCGGAGTCAGCTGAAACTTGTCAACAGACATTTGTCCGTTTTTGGTTTCAATCCTGTTGATCTGCAGAGCATACACCTCATCCGGACGGAAGAAAAAATCAGTGCCTTTAATACTATATTGATCGAATACTACGGGCAGCTTATCCTGAGCATCCTCTTCCGCCATCTGAAGATTTTCCACATATAGGCTAAGGTCTTTTACAGAAAAGAACTTCTGTTTAGTATATCTGAACATACTGATATTCCCTTCATTGATCCTGATGTTCTCAAACAGAAAAGGGTCTCTCTTTTTCCCCGTTCTGGTATCGACAGGCCGGGCCAGGACCACATTCAGACTGGGTTTGGAGAGCAATAAATCCGATGAGCTGATCTGATTGTTGAACAGCGCATCATAAATTCCGAAACGGCTTACTTTCAGGGTATCTACCGTCCCCTGCAAACCGATCACATTGATGTTCTTCGGATTTTTATTATTAACGGTGATTCCCGTTGACAGAATGTTTCCCGACAACAAATCGACCTCCATGCTTTTGTAAGAGATCTTATAATCCGTATTGTTTTTGATGTATTTGGGAAGCTGGGTTTTAAGCCAGATATTTAGCCCGAAGTTTGCCAGTAAAATGATCAGCAACAGAACTCCGAAAATGATCACAAGCTTTTTAACCCATCTTTTCATGATTATCTATTTTTAGTACGTGGTATTTTCTTTATATTCTTTTTCCGTAATTTCCTTCTGTATTTCTCCCTGCAAATTGATCCGGAAAAACCTTCCTCCTTTTCTCGAATAAATACCGATATCTTTTCCAATGCGATAACTGAAAGAGCGATGTGGCTTTATGTCATCAAAAATAAAATGACAGAGTTCTTTGTTATCAATATCAAGAATTCCCGCCTTTCCTCCTTTTGTCACAAAAATAATATCCCCTCTCTGCTCCATCCGGTCATAGACAGGAGGAATGACGGTCTTGAATGTTTCATATTCTATAAGCCCATATTTACCTTTCTTCCTGATAAAATGCCTTTTTTCCGGACCATACTCTACCCAATTTGATATTTCATCATATTCCACAGGCAGAAAGATTTTTTTATCAACATTGATAATGCCAAATTTTTTGTTCCTGGAAACAATAAGCTTGTTGTGATCGTAATACACCGGCATGATCGAATCGTATCCATTCAAAATGACTTTATTATTAATATCAATCAGCGTTCCATCTGCAATGAATAAATTTTTTTTCCGCTGGCCTTCATCATCAAATTTATCATAAACAGGGTACAGCATTTTATATGCAACCGGAATTTTCACCTTGCCCGTATTACTGATCACCCCACTCAGACCACCGTTTCTTGCCGATAAAAGCAAGGTATTTTCTATTTTCCGTAAATTGTCATATTCAAATGGGATTAAAACATTTCCCTCCCGGTCAACCATCCCTGCTTTTTCTTTTAAATCTTTAAAGATCAGTATCGGAGTTTCATTCGAGAAATAATTGTAAACCCCTGCATGCGACTCCCCGATTTTCTTTAAGTCACTGTTAAAAATAGAATAAATGTTACCCTTTTTTGCATTATAATATTCTGAAGACGAATGGTTCGTATCAAAATATTCGATCAAATCGTAAATTAAAGGAACCTTAAACGTTCCGTCCGTTTTTATAATGCCGTATTTGCCGTTTCTCTTGACCACCGCATTTTTAAACGTATCGAATACACTGGCCGAATCAAATTTGTTGTCCGGAAAAGCTGCTTCAGCCTTCAAGTTGATGAATTCGTATTTCCCGTTGACAATTCCCAGCGCGGCCCCGTTTTCAAAAAAAGTGGATGCATCCCTGTCGAAAATATTTTTTGAAAAATCTGATATGTAGGCCGTCTTCAGTTCATCATATTTAAATTCGGAAAGTTGTTTGCCTGCATTGTCGAACACCGCCCATTTCCCGTTTTTCTTTACGATCACATTTTGGTCTTTCATTTCCTGTTTGCCATCCTCATAAACAATAGGAATGACTTCTTCGCCCTGTTTGTTTATAAAGCCGGACTTCCCGTTCCTGGTCACTTCGCACAACCCGCTTCCCCTGAAATAATCCGCAGTATCATACTGTATAGGAATCATTAAATTGCCTTTATTATCGATGAATCCCCACTTTTTGTTTTTTCTTACGGCAGCAAGTCCTTCCGAAAAAACCCGTACTTCGTCGTAATCCCCTTCCAGCTTAAGATTATCTTTAGTTATAAAGAATTTCTTCTGATTGTTTTCGGCATAGGCCAGTCCGTTTTCAAAAGGATTCAAAAAATCATATTCGAAAGGAATGACCACGATGCTGTCCTTAGTGATGTATCCCCATTTATTCGGATTCCTCAGATGCATCCTCAGCCAACCCGTTTCAGCATCAACATCTTTATGAGAAACATTATTTGCGGAGAAATCCGGTGTATTCTGATTCTGACACTGAAAATGGCATGAAACGAATATAATCCAGAGAATAAGGGTAACAGAATGCTTCATTCTAAGAAATCATAAGTTCAATCACATACCCTTCATGTCCTCTTACATTGATAAACTGCCCTCCGTCAAACGCCAGATACTGTCCTTTAATCCCGGTTAATTTTCCGGTAAACTCCGGTTTCTTGTCCAGGGTAAAGGAAGTCACTTTCTCCGGTTTATCATAAGGATAATCGAAGGTCCAGAGGTTTTCGCCTTCGCTGTAAAACTTCTGAAAATCTTCAGGGAAATACTCTTTTATCTTCTGCTGGAAATCCGCCAAGTCTACTTCACCTTCAAAATCATCCTGGAGCATTTTTTTCCAGCTGGTTTTGTCCGGCACATGCTGTTTGAGGGCAACTTCTATCATTCCCGCTTCATACCGGTTTTCCGTTCTGGCAATCGGTAACGCAAAAGTAGCTCCCTGGTCGATCCATCGGGTGGGGATCTGCGTATTTCGCGTTACCCCAACTTTTACCTCTCCCGTATATGCCAGATAAACCGTATGAGGCTGTAACTGAATTTGTTTTTCTACATCCAAATCCCGTTCCGCAATTCCCAGATGGGCCGTAGAAAGCTCAGGACGGATAATGGTATCGCTGGCATACGGACTTTCAAAAAAGCAGTTTTTACAGAAACCCATACGGTAGATGGTTTTGTCTTCCTGGCAGTTCACACACTGATATCCGATATGTTTTATGGTAAGTTCCTTTCCAAAAAGCTCGTTCATGTGGATCAGGTCGCCTGAAAGGTTGAGGTAGTATTGGATCGGCTCATCATGGAAGCTCGTCATCTTTAAAATTTGCCCTTGAAACTGCATATTAATTTTATATTACTTTTTTAAGTAAATTTAATGATTATATTTTTCCCGAAGTAAATTTATATTTTTGTAGCACGAAAAACATACGGATGAATTATCTTATCACCGGCGGAAGCGGTTTTATTGGTTCCCACCTCACTGAACAATTATTAAAAGAAGGACATTCTGTCATAAACGTTGACAATTTTGACGATTTCTACAATTATCAGATAAAAATTCAAAATACTTTAGGCGCTATCCGTTATTTTTCGGATTTTGAGTATTCCGATAAAGAGAAAGATCTTAAAAAATTAATTTTCCTTTCTGAATCTGAAAACTATAATCTTTACAATCAGGATATCCGTGACAAAAAAGGATTGGAGGAAATTTTTAGAGCCCATTCCATCAATATCGTTATTCATCTGGCAGCGTTGGCCGGGGTACGTCCTTCCATCGAGAGGCCTTTGGAATATGAAGAAGTAAATGTAAGAGGAACCATGAACCTTTGGGAATTATGCCGGGATTTCAACATAACAAAATTTATCTGTGCTTCATCTTCAAGTGTGTACGGCAACAATGAAAAAGTTCCCTTTACGGAAACCGACAATGTAGACCGCCCGATTTCACCTTATGCCGCCACCAAAAGATGCGGAGAGATCTTAGGTCACGTTTACCATGAACTGTATAAAATAGACATGATCCAGCTGAGGTTTTTCACGGTCTACGGCCCACGGCAAAGACCCGATCTCGCCATCCATAAATTTACAAGACTGATTTCCGGAAACAAAGAAATTCCTTTCTACGGCGACGGAACCACCGCCAGAGACTATACGTATATCGACGATATTATCGATGGGATCTTAAAATCCATCCGTTATCTGGAAAACAATTCCGAAGTGTATGAGATCATCAATCTCGGGGAAAGTGAAGTCATTACCCTGAATGAAATGCTGGCCGCCATAGAAGACGCCCTAGGAAAATCTGCCATCCGGAAAAATCTGCCAATGCAGCCCGGAGATGTCCTGAAAACCAATGCCGATATTACCAAAGCAAGGACATTAATCGGCTACAAACCTGACACAAACTTCCAAAATGGCATAAAAAAATTTGTGGAATGGTTTTTGAGAAAATGACCTCGAGTAGGTCACGGAAGGCTTATAGATACTTTCCGCAGCCGACGGTGAACAAAAATTAATAAAAAGAATTGAAAATCAGGTGTAAAAAAGCATATCATATAAGCTATTTTTATACTTTTGCAAAAAATTAGAAAATTATGTACTGGACATTAGAATTAGCTTCCTATTTAAGTGACGCACCCTGGCCAATGACAAAAGCAGAGCTTATCGACTATGCCATCAGAACCGGTGCTCCTATGGAAGTCGTGGAAAATCTTCAGGCAATCGAAGATGAAGGGGAAATCTATGATGCCATTGATGAAATCTGGAGCGACTACCCTACGGACGAAGATTATCTTTGGAACGAAGACGAATATTAATTAAAAGCAATAGGCTTTAGGCGATGCTTAGAGCTTTTTTGCCCTTTTTATATCATTTTTTACACGTTAAGTGTTATTTCAACGCTTAAAGGATATTCTTTTAAGCATAAAGCAAAAAATTTATGAGTTTTTTAAACAAAGTTCTAAAAGGGTTTTTGGGAGACAAAAAAGCGCAGGACCTAAAAGAAGTAAAAAAAGTTGTAACAAAAATCAAAGCTGTTGAACCGGCGATCCAGCAATTGTCTGATGACGGTTTAAGAGAGAAAACTGCTGAGTTTAAAGAAAATATCAAATCTGCAACCAGTAAAATCACAGCGCAGATAGAACAGATCCAGGAACAGATCAAGAATTCGAAGAACGTGGACGAAAAAGAATCCCTTTTCTCGAAGATCGAATCCCTGAAAAAAGAATCATACGAAATTGAAGAAAAAGTCCTGGGGCAGATCCTTCCTGAAGTTTTTGCTTTGGTAAAGGAAACCGCAAGAAGATGGGCACAAAACGGAGAAATCCGGGTAACCGCTGCCGATTGGGACAGGCAACTGGCTGCTGCCGGAAAAGATTTCGTGGAAATTCAGGGAGATCAGGCTGTATGGAAAAACTCATGGGATGCTGCCGGAACACCGGTTAACTGGGACATGGTCCACTACGACGTACAGTTTATCGGAGGGGTGATCCTGCACAGCGGAAAAATTGCCGAAATGGCAACCGGTGAAGGAAAAACCCTGGTAGGAACACTTCCTATTTTCTTAAATGCCCTTCCGGGAAGAGGCGTTCACGTAGTGACGGTGAATGACTACCTTGCCAAAAGGGACTCCGCATGGATGGGACCATTATATCAGTTCCACGGGATGTCGATCGACTGTATCGACAATCACCAGCCGAACTCCGACGGAAGAAGAAAAGCCTACAATTCAGATATTACCTACGGAACGAATAACGAATTCGGTTTCGATTACCTGAGAGACAACATGGTAACTTCCCCATCTGAACTGGTGCAGAGAGAACTGAACTTTGCCATCGTGGATGAGGTGGATTCCGTATTGGTGGACGACGCGAGAACGCCGTTGATCATTTCCGGGCCGGTTCCTCAGGGAGACCGTCAGGAATTCGATATCTTGAAACCTTCAATCGACAGAATCGTTGAGGTTCAGAAAAAGACTGTTTCCACCATCTTCAATGAGGCGAAAAAATTAATCGCCGCCGGAAACACCAAAGAAGGAGGATTCAAATTGCTTCAGGCCTACAGAGGACTTCCTAAAAACAGACAATTAATCAAATTCTTATCGGAAAGCGGAAACCGTGCATTGCTTCAGAAAGTAGAAGCGCAATACATGCAGGACAACAACCGCGATATGCCGATCGTTGATAAAGACCTTTACTTCGTAATCGAAGAGAAGAACAACCAGGTAGACCTTACCGACAAAGGGGTTGAGTATATGTCCCAAGGGAACTCAGACCCTAATTTCTTCGTCCTTCCCGACATTGGTACTGAAATTGCCGAACTGGAAGCTAAAAATTTATCCAAAGAGGAAGAATTTGAAGCCAAAGAAAGACTGTTCTCCGAGTTTGGTGAAAAGTCAGAACGGGTTCATACCATGAGCCAATTGCTGAAAGCGTATACTTTATTTGAAAAAGATGATGAATATGTGGTGATCGACGGTGAAGTGAAAATCGTTGATGAGCAGACGGGACGTATCATGGAAGGAAGACGGTATTCAGACGGTCTTCACCAGGCGATCGAAGCGAAGGAAAACGTAAAGATCGAAGCGGCTACCCAGACATTTGCTACCGTTACCCTTCAGAATTATTTCCGGATGTACAACAAACTTGCGGGGATGACGGGGACTGCAGAAACGGAAGCAGGCGAGCTTTGGGAAATCTACAAACTGGATGTGGTGGTAATTCCTACCAACCGTCCGATTTTAAGAAATGACAAACAGGATCTGGTCTTCAAGACCAACAGAGAAAAATACAATGCCGTAATCGAAGAAATCGAAAAATTAACGGCTGCAAAAAGACCGGTACTTGTGGGAACCACTTCGGTGGAAATCTCGCAGTTGCTTTCAAAAGCTTTACAGCTGAGAAAAATCCCGCACCAGGTTCTTAACGCGAAACTTCACAAAAAGGAAGCTGAAATCGTAGCGGGCGCAGGACAGCCGGGCGTGGTAACCATTGCTACCAACATGGCCGGTCGTGGTACCGATATTAAGCTCACGAAAGAAGTAAAAGAAGCGGGAGGATTAGCTATCATCGGAACCGAAAGACACGACTCCAGACGTGTGGACCGACAGCTGAGAGGTAGAGCGGGACGTCAGGGAGACCCGGGAAGTTCCCAGTTCTATGTTTCCCTTGAAGATAATCTGATGCGTTTGTTCGGATCTGAAAGAATCGCTAAAATGATGGACAGAATGGGCCATAAGGAAGGCGAAGTAATTCAGCATTCCATGATCAGCAAGTCAATTGAAAGAGCTCAGAAAAAAGTGGAGGAAAACAACTTCGGAACCAGGAAAAGGCTTCTTGAATATGATGACGTAATGAACAAGCAGCGTGACGTAATCTACAAGAGAAGGAAGAACGCTTTGTTCGGAGATCACCTGAAGTATGATATTACGAATATGATCTTTGACGTGGCGAATTCCATCGCTGCAAAAGGGAAAGCTACCGGGAACTACAAAGATTTCGAATATGAGATCATTAAGACGTTCACGATGGAATCTCCGGTTTCTGAAAACGATTTCAAATCTAAAACCGTTCAGGATTTAACAAACATCCTGTTTAAAGCAGCTCAGGACGACTATACAATGAAACTGAACCTGCTGAAAGAGAAATCATTCCCGATCATTGAAAATGTATATCAGAATCAGGGTTCGATGTTCAGGATGATCCAGGTTCCTTTCACCGACGGGCATAAAACGATGACCATCGTTACGGATCTTAAGGAAGCTTTTGAAACGCAGTGCGACAGTCTGATCAATGATTTTGAAAAGAACATCACCTTATCCATTATCGACGAAAACTGGAAGCTCCACCTGCGTGAAATGGACGATTTGAGAAGATCTTCACAGGGGGCCGTATACGAACAGAAAGATCCTCTGGTAATTTACAAACAGGAATCTTTCCACTTGTTCAGTGAAATGATCGATAAATTAAACAGAGAAATTATTTCATTCTTATACAAAGGAGAAATTCCGGCATAAGAAATAATAGTTTTTACCATACAACAACCGCTTCAGGCTATCCTGAAGCGGTTATTCTTATTAAGAGCCAGTATAAATCCGATAGCATTTAATTTGTTTTCAATCATTTAAAAAGAAAAACAGATAAAGAATAAAAATTTAAATGCGGCTAGTCCTTTAGAAAATGTAAATAGAATCATTGAAGATCTGAAACTGTAACCGTAAAACCTCCACCATCCAGCTCCCTTCTTCCAGCCTTTTTACACGGTTTGCCTGGAATTCACATTAAATCCATGATAAATATCAATTCATTAATTTATTTAGAATAATTAAAAACAATATATTTGCAGAAAATTTTGAGTTTCTATGAAGAAAGTTTTGGTATCTGTAATTATTCTTGGTTCTGTAACTGTAGCTGCACAGACAAAGGATTCGGCAAATACAAAGAATATTGAAGAAGTTGTTATCAATTCAGTGACAAAAAAAGATTCTGACTACAGCAACAAAATGCCTTTAAAAGCGATTGAAGATCCTCAGGTGTACTCTTCTGTGAGCCGGGCTGTACTGGAAAATCAGGTGCTTTTTAAGGTGGATGATGCATACAGGAACGTTACCGGGCTACAGCCTATGTGGACGGCTACCAGCCGTGCAGGAGACGGCGGATCGTACATTGTTTTAAGGGGATTTCCTTCCAACAACTCCGTGAGAAACGGATTGGTTTCGCCTGTAACCACCGTAATTGATGCGATAAACATAGAACGTTTTGAGGTACTGAAAGGACCATCAGGAACACTTTACGGAAGTAATGTAGCTTCTTACGGAGGACTTGTCAACAGGACGACCAAAAAGCCGTCTGATACATTTGAAGGGCAGGTAAGCCTGTTCGGAGGAAGTTATAATACCTACCGGGCACAGGCGGATGTAAATGCACCGCTTACCAATGATAAAAAACTTCTTTTCAGAATAAATACCGCCTATACCAATGAAGGAACTTTTCAGAAAAAGGATGCTCAAAATTCTTTTTTTGCCTTCACTCCCACCCTAACGTATAATGCAACGGATCGGCTGCAGTTCAACCTGGAATACGAATTTTTCCAGTCCAGGGCAATAGGAGACAGCTTCTTCTTTTACCTTTCGCCGGACACCCTGGGAGGTATTAATAATATGAAAGACCTGGAGAAGGCAGGACTTGATTATAAACAGTCATATTCAGGAAAAGGTCTTTATACGACAGCAAGAAACAGCAACATTTTCGGACAGGTTAATTACCAGATTAATGATAATATCAGATCTTCTACCAATATCAATAACAGCTACGGTTTCTCTAATGGCAACAACCCTTATTTTACGGTATTGCAGAATGAAGCCAACGCCCTTGTTGTAGGAAGAGCAGATCAGGCAACCAATAACAGTACTAAATCGTATTTTCAGATCCAGCAGAATTTTAACTTTGATTATAAGTTCGCAAACGGAATGAGAAACAGGACGGTAATCGGTTTTGATTTCCTGAGAACAACGACACGATTACACTACTACGGACTGAACAGCGAAAAATATCCGATGGGATTCTTTGATTTTGTACCTGTGAAAGGAACAGATTATTCCAACTTCAATGCAAACGTCCTTGGAGCCATCTACAGTGATCCTGCCAATGTAAGCTCTACCAATAATATCGGGGATTTGAAGACATACAGCGGTTATCTGTCGAATGTTTTCACACCATTAGAAGGATTGAATCTTGTGGTAGGGTTACGTTACGAAAATAACGATTTCCTTGGCGGAAGAATTTATGTTAATGACAGTGCCCCTTATAAGCAATCTGCATGGTCTCCGAAGGCCGGTTTGGTATATCAGATCATAAAAGATAAGTTTTCGGTTTTCGGGAACTATCAGAACAGCTTCAAGAGCAATGGCTATTACATCGTAGATAAACAGTCTAATATTGCGTTATCCGATCCTGAAAAGGCAAATCAGTTTGAAGGAGGGCTTAAAGGGAATCTTTTCAATGGAAGAATCAACGCTACGGTGAGCTATTACGATATCAAAGTTAAAAATATGCTTTTGGATACCGGTGAATATCTGGCCAATTTCCAAAGTGTGCAGACCCAGGCCGGAAAGCTTCACAGCAAAGGAGTGGAGCTGGAAGTAAATGCATATCTGGTTAAAGGGTTTTCCCTCATCGGAGGAGTTGCATACAACGATACCCGGGATGTGCAGACCGGTCTTCGTCCTAATACTGCGGGATCATACTGGCTTGCCAATTTCAATGCAAGCTACCAGTTTCTTGATGGAAACCTGAAAGGCCTTGGCTTTGGTATTGGGGGGAATTATGCCAGCGATAATAACGTAACAGGGAATTTTATTCTTCCAAAATATTTTGTACTCAATGCCAATGCATTCTATGATACAAAAAAATTCAGGGTTGGAGTAAAAGTAGACAATTTTACCAATCAGCACTACTGGACGGGATACACTACTGCAAACCCACAGAAGCTTATCAACGCGCTGGGAAGCATAACCTATAAATTTTAAACCACATCCTATAAGGATCATCTGAATGAGAAAACTTATAATTTTTGCAGCATTCCTTACTACGACGCTGGCATTGGCCCAACACAATGACACCATAAAATCGAATGACATCGAAGAAGTTATTGTAAACGGTAAGTATTATAAAAAATATGTTGAGAAAGAGGGATCTTCCTCCATTCGCCTGGATGAGGCACTGATAAAGATTCCTCAGAATATTTCGATCATTACCAACCGTGCTCTGGAAGATCAGCAGGTGACTACCATGAGCGACGGGGTCTTAAGAAACGTTGCAGGAGCTCAAAGGCTGGAACACTGGGGCGATATGTACACAAGAATCAATATGAGAGGTTCCCGGGCGGCCGCTTTCATGAACGGGGTAAACGTAACCTCAAACTGGGGTCCATTGTCCGAAGATATGTCTTTTGTTGACCATATCGAATTCATTAAAGGACCTTCAGGATTCTTAATGTCCAACGGTGAGCCAAGCGGCATTTACAATATCGTAACTAAAAAGCCTACCGGACAGTCTTTAAATGGTTCCGCCAGAGTAACACTGGGCAGCTTCAATATGTACAGGGGTGAAACGGATATCGATACAAAAATTACTGATAAAGTAGCATTCAGATTAAATTTAATGGCTCAGAATAAAAAGAGCTTCAGAGATTATGAATTTAACGACCGGTATATCATCAATCCTTCCCTGAAAGTAAACCTTACCGACAAAACCACTTTAACAGCAGAATACATCTATCAGAAAGCAAAAATGTCTGAAGTAGGTTCAGCGTATGTTTTCAGCTATGACGGCTATGCCACAAGACCGGTTTCCTATACGGCAACTGATCCGGGTATTGAACCAACCAGAGTGGACAACAACACGGTAAACATCAATTTACAGCATAAATTCAATGAAAACTGGAAGCTTACGTCTCAGCTGACTTATGTAAACGAGTATACGATGGGAAGCAACCTCTGGCCAAGTCAATTTGTAGGCAATTACATGATCCGTCGTCTGGGATATTGGGAAGCAGATAATACAATGAAATTCGGGCAGGTCTTCTTAAACGGTTATGCTAAAACAGGAGTCGTTTCTCATAAGATATTAGCAGGACTGGATCTAGGAAGCAAAAAATATATGGCAGACTGGTCTCAGGGATATAATCTGGATAAATTTAATGCAAACGGGGATTACAGACCCGCAACTGCAACGGATCCGGGAAATATGGTTGCCGATTACAGCTACTGGTATAACCTGAACACCAATAATTACGACAACAATCCGGGAACGTACTATGGCCCTAACAACAATTCAGCATATGTACCGTTTAATAAAACAAAACCCCTATCTGTAAGAGCAGGATCAGCAAGTATGCTCGAGCAAAATTATACCGGATTGTACTTACAGGATGAATTAGGATTTTTGGATGACAGATTAAGACTTACACTGGCGGCACGCTATACTACCGTAAAAGAAAGCAATTACGGTACTAAAATGGAAGCCGACAAAATAACACCACGTGTAGGAATCAGCTATTCTATAGATCAAGACCTGTCCGTTTATGGTTTATATGATCAGTCTTTCGTACCGCAGGCAGCCATTTTCAGGGACGGAAGCACCGTAAAACCGATTACAGGCAACAATATGGAAGTTGGTGTGAAGAAAGACTGGTTTGGCGGAAAATGGAATACGACCTTATCTCTATACAACATTATAAAAAACAATGCTACGACCAATGACCCTGCCAATACAGGGAATGAGCAATTTTCTATCCTGCTTGGAAAAACCAGGGTGCAGGGAGTAGAGTTTGACTTAAAAGGAGAAATCGTAAAAGGCTTTAACGCTATTTTTAACTATGCTTTTACCGAGAATAAAATAACGGAATCCAATGATCCTGTAAGAAACCCGGTGGGAATGAGAATTCCGGGATACGCAAAGCATACCGCAAACGGCTGGCTGAACTATATTTTTACCAATGGAGCCTTGGAAGGTTTCGGACTCTCTTTTGGCGGAACATACCTGGCAGACAGAAGTACCTGGGCATGGGCAAATTCCGGCACCCAGAGAGGCCTTGATGATTATGTGAAATTTGATGCCGGTCTTTCCTGGGAGAATACGAAATTCAGAGTGGGCCTAAACGTATTTAATGTATTCAACAGATACCTTTATTCCGGTTCTCCATACGGAAACTATTACTACTATCAGGCTGAGGCGCCAAGAAACTTCAGACTTTCAATAGGATATAAATTTTAAATAAATTAAAGTTAACCCCTCAAAAGGTTAACTTTTTTCTCATGAGAAAGAAGCATCATCATAAAAAGAAACCTTCTTTTGTCCAAAAGTGGTCTGCCAAACTGCATTTGTGGTTGGGCTTGTCCGTCGGGCTGATCGTTTTTATCGTTTCCCTTTCAGGGACGCTGTACGTTTTTAAAGATGAAATCCAGCATCAGCTCCGCAAGGAAGTACTGTACGTAGATGCTGAAACGATTACGCAGAAGCCGCTTTCCATTGAAACCCTGAAGGAAAAGGTGGCGCTGGAAGTTAATGAACAATATCCCATAAGCTCGGTTGAAATCCCTTTAGCCAGAAACAGGGCTTATGAATTCCTGTATTATGAAAAGGATAAAAAAGCATGGAATTACTTTGATGAAGTTAAGATCAACAAACTGGTTTATGTAAATCCGTATACCGGGGAAATTCTTGGGATCTACAATGAAAAATACGACCTCTTTCCTATCCTGAAATCTGTTCACTGGAGCCTGCTGCTGAAAGCAGACTGGGGAAAATATGCAGTGGGAATTCCGGTGGTGCTTTTTATCATCATGCTGATCACAGGGATTGTGTTATGGTGGCCTAAAAACAAAAATGCCAGGAAAGGAAGATTCCGTTTCGACTGGAAAAATGTAAAAAGCCGGAAACGTAAAAACTACGACCTTCATAACATCCTCGGGTTTTATGCATCCTTTATTGCCCTGCTGATGAGCATAACCGGAATTTACTTTGCTTATCCATGGGTAAAAAATGTTTTCAATGTTACCCTGTCTGGCTCGATGGAGCTTCCGAAAGAAAAGGAAGTAAAATCGCCCGATTCGTTACTTGCGAGAAACAATTCGGTGTTTGATCTGACGGCACAGGAAACAAGACGGCTTTATGCCACCTCATCAAGCTTCAGGATTCCTCTGAACGGCAAAAACAAAAAAGGAAAAACATTAAAAAATATTCCGGTGACGGTTTATGGGGAAGAAGGAAGATTCGCCGTGAGAAACCAGCTGGCTTTTGATAAATACTCCGGGAAATTATTATTAAACAAACCGCATCAGAAATTAAACACAGCAGAAAAATATGCCCATGCCAATTATGACATCCATACCGGTTCTTACTTTGGAATCGCAGGAAAAGTCATCTGGTTCATTGCAGGGCTGATCTGTACCTCATTGCCCGTCACCGGATTTCTGGTATGGCTGGGGAAAAGGAAGAAAAAAGGAATTAAAAAAGCATCATGAAGAAAATCATTTTATCGGCTGCTGCTTTGGCCGCCATTACTGTTGCAGGACAGCAGAAAGACTCTTTACAGGTGAAAGACGTGGATGAAGTCGTCCTGACCGCTTCAAGGAAAAAAGAAAGCATAAAAGAGGTCCCGAGCTCCGTAACGATCGTGAGCCAAAAGCAGATCCAGTCTCAGCTTACCGTCAATTCCGACATTACCAATATTTTACAATACACCGTTCCCAGTCTGGCTACCAGCTCGGGAATGACAACCAACAGCGGCCAGACCCTCAGGGGAAGACAGGTGCTCGTCCTCATCGACGGCATCCCGCAGTCGACGCCTTTACGGAACGGCTCCAGGGATATCCGTTCCATCGATCCGTCCGTTATCGAACGAATTGAAGTCATTAAAGGGGCTACCTCCATTTACGGAAACGGATCCGACGGAGGGATCATCAATTACATCACCAAAAAATCAAATGATGAAAAAACGATTTCCGGGCAGTCGCAGGTCGGGATTACCGGGCAGCTGTACGGAGGAACCCTGGGCGTTAGGGCCAGCCAATTTTTAACGGGAAAGATTACCTCAAAGTTTGACTATGCCGTCTCTCTTGCGTATGAAAGAACGGGTTACATGAAGGATGCTGATGGCGTTAATCTGAGTCCGACTTCCAGTCCGGCCAAAATGGATAATTACAACGGTATGCTGAAACTGGGGTACAATCTGAACGATAACCAGAGAATTGAAGCTTCCTACATCGGGTATGCCTCAAAATCCGACCTCGATCTCGGCCTTAAAACCGGTAAATACGGCATGACACCGACCATTGGCGAAGGCTCAGCGAAAAACCAGGAAACTACCCCGCAGGGAACGCCGAGGAACCACAATTTCAAGATCAGCTACGACAACCGGAATCTTTGGAAAGGCACAGCTTTGAATATTAACTTATACCTTCAGGATTTCAGAACGGTATACGGGTACAGCGACACCTTCCTGAACGGCGGCCAGTCCAACGTCATTTCAAGGAAAAAAGGAGCAAGATTTAATCTTGATACCCAACTTTGGAATACGGTGAATTCCCAGGGAGAAGTGATTTACGGAGCCGATATTTTAAATGACCAAACCGTTCAGAAGCTGGAAGACGGCCGGTATTGGACCCCGGATATGGACATGACCAACATCGCTCCTTTTATGCTCGTAAAGATCGATTTATTTAAAAAACTGATCCTGAAAGGCGGGCTCCGTTATGAAAACATCAAAGTGAAAGTAGGCGATTTCAACACCCTTTCCACTATTAAAAACGACGGAACCTTTACCAAAAGTATTTTCGTAAAAGGCGGAGACCTCGAATATAATGCCCTGGTAGGAAACATCGGGTTCCGTTATAACTTTAATCCACAGATCAATCTTTTCGGAAGTTTTTCACAGTCCTACTCCATCAATGAGCTGGGACGAATCCTTAGAACCTCAACCGCAGAGACCATCAATCAGCTGGAAACTAAACCGATTATCGTCAACAATTACGAATTGGGAGCGACCGGGCAAATCACCAAATGGCTGAATTATGAAATCACCTCTTATGTAAGCACCTCCAAGCTGGGAGCCACCTTTGTACAGAGCCCCGACCGTTCTCTGATGATCCAGAGAGCTCCGGAAGTGGTGTACGGCGTAGAAGGATTCCTTCAGTTCACCCCGGCACGGTGGATCAACTTCGGCGGAAGCTACAGCTGGATGGAAGGCATCACTTCTCCAAAAGACGACGGCGATTATTCAACCAAAATCAATAACAGCAGGATTTCAGCTCCGAAAGTCCTGGCGTATATTCAGGTAAGGCCGATCAGGGGCTTATCGGTAGGACTGGATATGCTTCATGCTTTCGGGCAAAACAGGTTCCAGCCGAATGCCAAAACAGGATTGTACACGTACGGCGAAGGACGGGTTCCGGAATACACGGTTTTTAACTTTAAATCAAGTTACGAAATTAATAAAAGCTGGAGGGTTGCCGGAGGAATCGAGAATCTGCTCAACAGGTCTTACCAGCCCGCCATTGCCTGGTGGGCAGCCCGGGACAGCGATTTTGTGAACGCCTTGGGAACAAGGGGAACGCTGATGGTGGAATACCGGTTTTAAGTGTAGCAGGCCGGAAGAAGGAAACTCGATCTAAAACTTTTTTCAGTCATCATTTAGGATAATCCATTGAATATCAAATGACATTCCAGCCATCTAAAAACGTTAGCTCATACTTTTGGAAAAGCGCAAAGCCGCGTATAAAATGGTAAAAGAGGATGCTAAAGGCGTAATGAACTTAACAATGTCAAATTTTTATACCGTTGAAAATCGCAGGGCTAAAATTGGTATTAAAAATTAATACGGAGTATTGAAGTATTCAATTTACCAAAGATAAAATCTTGCACCGTACCACGTGAAGTATCCACAAACCTTTCGTGGCTTGGCGTTTTCCAACATCAGATAAAAATTTTAATCAAATTTCGTTAATTATAAGTATTCTAAATAAAAATTAAAGTTTTATCTTTGCCAGACTTAAGGAAAAACATGAGGAAAAAGCATCATCATAAAAAAAGTCCCGGCACATTTAAGAAATGGACCGGGAAACTGCATTTATGGCTGGGCCTGGGTGTCGGGTTCCTGGTTTTTATCATTTCCATTACCGGCGCTTTATATGTTTTTAAAGATGAAATTGAAAATGCCACCCGGAAAGATGTTATTTATCACCACGAAAAAAATATAGAGCAGAAGCAGGTTCTTCCGATCAGAGTACTGGAAAAGGCTGTCGTGGATCAGGTGAAAGAAAAATACCCCGTCCACTGGGTGAATATCCCGATCGACAAAAAGATGTCTTACCTGTTCTACTGGTATGAGCACAACCCGGATGGATGGAATTATTTTGAAGAATTTCCTATTTACAAAGTGGCGTATGTCAATCCGTATACCGGAGAAGTTCTGAGGACTTACGACGAGAAAAACGGTTTCTTCCAGATCGTTAAGATGATCCACTGGAGCTATCTGCTGAAACAGTCATGGGGAACGTACCTGGTCGGCATTCCTGTGATTATCTTCGTCATAATGCTGGTTTCAGGGATTGTTCTTTGGTGGCCTAAAAACAAAGCGGCCAGGAAACAGCGGTTTTCTTTCAGATGGCAGAATGTAAAAAACTGGAAAAGGAAGAACTACGATTTACACAATGTCCTTGGCTTTTATGCTTCCATTTTTGCCCTGATCTTTTCCATTACCGGATTGTTTTATGCCTTCTTTGCCGTTCAGGCAGCAATTTATTTTATTTTCTCCGGCGGAAAGACGGCTTATCCGGATTTTTCATCCATTACCACCAAAGCTCCGATCGAATTGCGGACGGAAGGAACCCTGGATAAAATAAGCAATACTGTTAAGGCAAAATACCCGGATTCCTACGGATTCTCTATCGATTTAGGCCACGAGCATATGGACGACCACGAACATCCGCATTTTGAAGTATACGTAAAGCATCTGTCTTATTCGTATCACAAAAGCAGCAGCCTGATCTTTGACGAAAATTCCGGCGAACTGCTGCATGCCCATGATATGAAAGACAAAAATTTCGGCGAAAAAGCGGTTGGTGCCAATTACGACATCCACGTAGGCTCCATTCTCGGGCTTCCGACCAAGATCATTGCTTTTATCGTCAGCCTTATATGTGCCTCATTACCTGTCACCGGTTTCATGATCTGGTGGGGACGGCGAAAAAAGAAAAAAGTGAAAAATGCCTGAAAAAAAATTTCAATTATTATTTAGTTAATAATCCATTAATACAATCTTTTTTATAATTTTAACCTTTTAGAATTTTAGAACAGAATGTCATTAGTAGATTTGTCAAAACACGTTGCGCTCGGAATTGATATCGGCGGGACCAACACAAAATTTGGAGTCGTAAACCACCGGGGTGAAGTCCTGGAAAAAGGAAACATCCGCACAGATGCCTATCCTACCGTAGAAGCGTATATCGATGCCCTGTACGAAGCAGTAGCTCCCCTGATCGAAAACCACGGAGAAGAAAAGAATTTCGACGGGATCGGAGTAGGCGCTCCTAATGCCAATTACTATACGGGAACCATTGAACAGGCACCCAACCTTCCCTGGAAAGGCACCATCCCTTTTGCAGACCTGATGAAGAAAAAATTCGGCCTTCCTTGCACCATTACCAATGATGCCAACGCTGCGGCTATCGGAGAAATGCTTTTTGGCGCAGCCCGCGGGATGAAAGACTTTATCATGATTACCCTGGGGACCGGTGTAGGAAGCGGAATCGTGGCAGGCGGCAAGCTGATCTACGGACATGACGGATTTGCCGGAGAGTTGGGACATACCATCGTAAAACCCGGCGGAAGGAAACACTGGAGCACCGGTTCCGAAGGAAGCCTGGAAGCTTATGCCTCCGCCACCGGAATCGCGATCACAGCCAAGAAAATGAGAGCTGAATTCCCGGAATCCATCCTGAACCAATATCCTGAAGAATCCATCAATTCTAAAACCGTTCACGAATGTGCTTTAAAAGGCGATCCCATCTCCATCGAAGTATTCCGCTACACCGGGCAGAAACTGGGGGAAGCACTGGCTAATTTCGTGATGTTCTCCTCTCCTGAGGCCATCCTTCTTTTTGGCGGAGTGATCAAGGCCGGCGATTTTATTCTGAAACCGACAAAACTTCACATGGAAAGAAACTTACTCCCTATTTTCAGAAATAAAGTAAAACTGGTTTTCAGTGAACTGGACGAAGCGGATGCTGCCATCTTAGGAGCCAGCGCTTTGGTTTGGGAAAAATAATTGAAATTCATTTAAAATACATAAGCATCCTTTTCAGGGTGCTTTTTTTTGCGAATTATTGAATTAATACAGGTTTACTGATTAGAGCCTACCGATATCTGAATTTGACTAAAGCCGGTCATGGAACCTTCCTATAAATGGGCTGAAGCCCATCCTATTGATGCCTGTATGATTCTTTGCATTAAAAATTAGCACGCAGACTAAACAGATGACCCCGATTTACTGCATAATTTTTTCAACGCAAAGATCTATCACAGACCGCTCATTTCAGGAGGCAAAGGCAGATCAATCTGCTGCACGAAGTGGACGTTACCTTCATCAATCAGCTTGCTGATTCATCCTTAGCTCACTTAATATCCGGATTTAAGAGTAAAAAACTTTGCGTTAAAAAAAACAGCACGCAGATTTTTTCAGGTGACCGATTTACTGCATAATTTTTTCAACGCAAAGATCTATCACAGACCGCTCATTTCAGGAGGCAAGTCAGATCAATCTGCTGTACGAAGTGGACGTTACCTTCATCAATCAGCCTGCTGATTCATCCTTTGCTCACTTAATATGCGGATTTAAGAGTAAAAAACTTTGCTTTAAAAAAACAGCACGCAGATTTTGCAGATGACGCAGATTTTCGTCACTTAAAGCTTCAGTAATTTGTCTGATCTATCATCATCATTTGGTTATGAGACCGAGGATGGCGCGGAAATTGAAAAAGTTTTCCTTATTTTTGATAGGTTTTTTCTCCATCTTATTCCTTAACGAGAAAAATATTTTAACGACAATAATCAAACAACAATGAGCAACAATAATTTAGAACAAATCACTTTCGGAGGCGGATGTTTCTGGTGTGTGGAAAGCTGCTTCAATATGCTGAAAGGGGTACAATCTGCCGTTTCAGGATATTCCGGAGGGCATAAAGACAACCCTACTTATGAAGAAGTATGTACAGGCACAACAGGCCATGCGGAAGTGGTGCAGATTACCTACAATCCTGCGGTTATTTCTTACGAACAGCTGATGGATGTTTTCTTCTTCCTGCATGATCCTACCCAGCTCAACAGGCAGGGCAATGATATCGGGACCCAATACCGTTCCGTAATCTATTATAAAGACGAGGCGGAAAAGGCAAAGGCGGAAGAAGCCATTGAAAAATCAAAACAATCCGGAAAATGGGCCGGAACCTATGTCACCGAACTGGCTCCATTCGAAAAGTTCTGGCCGGCAGAACAGTATCACCAAGGCTATTATAACGAAAACCCGACCCAGCCGTATTGCAGTGCTGTGGTAGGTCCGAAGATCCAAAAATTCAAAAAGCATTATGGGGAACTGGGCATGCTGAATGCAGAGTAATCTGAACAAAATATCTAAAAAATAAAAGGCGAAGAGATTGTTTCTCTTCGCCTTTCGTTACAAAAATAATCATTTATAAAAAGAAATAACAGTCTAGTATCCAGGATTCTGGGTAAAATCCTTCGAGGCATCAATGGTAGCCTGCGGAATTGGGAAAATTCTCCGGTAAGGCTGGGTAGCCGGTTTTGCCGTTCCCGCAAGATCAAACTTCCCGAAGCGGATCATGGCTTTTCTCCTGTATAATTCCCAATACAGCTCATAGCCCGATTCCTTAAATAAAGTATTGGCATCCAGAGAAGTAAGCGCAACTCCCGGAGCATTGCCTTTCAAGGCATCATTCGTCCGGCTTAGCCTGAGTTTATTAACATCTGCCAGGGCTGCCGTTATATTTTCACTTCTGAAATAAGCTTCCGCTCTCATCATATAGATGGTTCCCAATCGGTATAAAGGAACATCAACCCCGCTCGTTCCGTTATTTCCATAGCCGGGATCAAACTCAAACTTGAAGTTTCTTACCCCTCTGTTGATCTGCGCCTGGGTAAAGACTGCTTCCGAAGGATTATCAAAATTAAGATCAGGTGTGAAATCCGCAGCCAGCGTTGTATTTTTTTCCGTGAAGAGTTTATAAACTTTAATTCTTCCGTCTGCTGTCATATCAAAATTTCCATTAACGATTTTAGGGCCATACTGCTGCCCCACCTGCAGGCCTCTGTTGAAATGGAACCAAGGCTTTCCCGTTCCTTCCACTTTGCTGGTAGACGGTACGCTTACATCGGTGCCGTCGTTTCTGAACCATGTCCCATCGGAATACTGGTAGCTTCTCTGGAAACGGGGATCGCTATGGTTTCCGTCCCAGGAATAATAAAATTCAGGAGTTACACAGGAGGCGTTTGTTCCTCTGTTATCCGGCGAGGGCTTCTGGATTCTTTCCATGGACATATAGGCCAGGTCATTATCGGACCCTTTATCCGAATTCGCAATTTTCTTCTGAACTACTGCAAAAATCATTTCCTTACTTGTATCGTTGTCGATATCAAAATTGTGGAAATAATTGGATTCGAGGCTGAAAAAAGAATTGTTGATCAACAGGTTTGAATACTGGATCACTTTATCCATATCCGTTCCGCCTCCGTTGATCGCCTGCTCCTTAAAGCTGAAGGTGCTGGCTGTTTTATTTTTCAGAACGGCCCTGTTCAGATACATATCAGCAAGCAATGCGTATGCGGCCTGCTTGGTAAACCTTCCTGCATGGGTATTCTGGGTTTTAATATCGGCCAGATTGGGGATAAGCCCCTCCACTTCCGTAATTAAAGCATCAATGGTAGTTTCCGCTTTCCGGATTTCGATCGGGGCGTTGATGTTTTCAGGATCCCTGTACGGGGCCTGCCCGAAGAGGTCGATCGTGGTATAGGTATAAAATGCCAGCAAACCTTTCGCTTCAGCCAGAAACAAAGCTTTATTAGCCCCAGTGCTTTTATTAGCACTGGCTATTGCCGTTAAGGATTTGGTAATCCCGAAATTCAGCTGGTTCCAGGTATTCTTTACCACATCACTGTTGGCATCCCAGGTAAATTCGTGCATAGCTCTCCATTTTCCGCCGTCGCCCCAGTCGCTTCCCCTGGTCGGCAGAATCGCTTCATCGGTAGAATATTCCTGCAGAGCAAAAACGCCGCCATGGTCAACAAAAGTCCCTTCACCAAGTTGGCTGTAAGCTGCAGCCAGGGCCGCTTCAGGATCGGCCACTTCAGAACCCAGCACCTCGTCGATTACTTTCTCATCCAGATTGGTACATCCTACCAAAGCCATTGCGGCCACGGATAAGACAAAGGTATTGATATTTAAAAATTTAGATTTCATAATTTCTTTTAATTAAAATTTAACGGTTGCGCCCAGGACAAAGGTCTTGGCAGAAGGATAAGTCGTATAATCGATTCCCAGCGACTGGTTTCCTCCGACCTGCTTGTTGGTATCCACCAGCGGATCGTAACCTGAATATTGGGTTATCGTAAATACATTCTGTGCACTTACATACAGATTGATACTTTTCAGGAATTTCAGCTGATTCATATTAAAGGTATATCCCAGCCTTACATTATTCAGACGGATAAAGTCTGATTTCTCAAGATACAGGGAAGACAATTGGGGCTGATTGGTGAAGCTGGCGCCTGATTCATAAAAGCTTTTCAGCACATTTCTGTCTGAAGCCAGGTTGTTGATGTTTAAGTCCAGTGCTGTATTGTTGACCAGGTACCCACCGGTCTGTCCGATAAAAGAGAAGGCAAAATCAAAATTTTTGTATTTCATATAGGAATTGATCCCGAAGGTGAAATTCGGAATGGCCCCTTCAAAAATTTTACGGTCATTCTGATCGATCCTTCCGTCGCCATTGAGGTCTTCATAGATATATTTTCCATTGGCGTCTACCCCCAGGTAATTATACATATAGAATGAACCGGCTTCATAACCATTTTTGTAAATATTTGCCGTAACCCCGGAAAGTCCCGGCCCTGAAACCTCTCCTGAATAAATTGCTGAAACCGGAAGGTCTTTCACCACATTATTAACCGTTGCTCCGTTCACATCCAAATTCCATGTAAAATTTTCGTTTCTGATGATTTCCGAACCTAAAGAGAATTCAAACCCTTTGTTTACAATCTGTGCATCCACATTTTTCCATACATTGCTGGTAGGACTCAGCGGTCGGGAAGGAATATTCAGGATCGGATCTTTTGTCGTTTTATGGTAATATTCCAATGATCCGTACAGCTTATTTCTGAAAAGGCTGAAGTCTGCCCCGATGTTGGTCTGTTCCACCACTTCCCATTTAAGATCCGGATTTACCGTTCTGTTGATGGAAACCCCGTTGATGAGATTTAAATTACTGTACAGATAATATCCTGAAGCCTGGGTCAGTGAAGAACTTGCCTGGGTGATCTTGTTCGGAACTTCCTGATTTCCGGTTTGCCCCCAGCTTCCCCTTAGTTTTAGTTCGTTGATTACCGCATTTCCTTTCAGGAAATTTTCATTGGAAACCGTCCATCCTACAGCTACTGACGGGAAATATCCGTATTTGTTGTTCGTCCCGAAACGGGTGGAACCGTCCGCCCTCAGGGAGGCCGTGATTAAATATCTTTTATCGAAGTTATAGTTTACCCTTCCGAAATACGACTGCAGCTCATTTTCCTGAGCGTAGCCGGCCCCCGGAACAAATGCCGTTCCCGAATATCCCGGATTGATTTCCGGAGCAATTCCTGCTCCCTGTGCCGCAATATCTTTTACGCCGAAATACGTTCCGGTATTTTTGAATTTCTGATAGGAGAAACCGCCCAACAGACTGAAATTATGCCTTTGCAGCGTAAAATCATACGTCAGGTAATGTTCCAGGAGTACATTGTAAGCATCAAGATTAGCCTGCACATATACACCCTTCGGTGTCCGGTCGGTAAGGTTCGGGTACATGGTGGTATTCCTTTCCGAGATGGTTTTATCGATTCCCAGATTGAATTTGTAATTCAGTCCCGGTAAAATCCTCAGCGTGGCTTCCGTATTCCCCAGCACCCTGAAGGTATTGGTTTTGTCACTATAGACGCTCAGCAAATACAATGGATTATAGTGGGCATTCATGTTGAAATTGGTATAATTTCCGTTTTCATCGTATACGGAACGCGTAGGATTGGCCATCAGCGCATGGATGATCAACTGCCCGTCGGACCCGGCATTTCCGCCATTCGGGATTCCGGTTTCTTTGATATCACTTGCGGTAAGGTTTACCTTTACTTTCAGCCTTTTATTATCAAAAAAAGATTCTTCTGCGTTGATCCGGGCGGTGTTTCTCTTGAAGCTGCTGTTCAGTACGATCCCGTCCTGATCCATATGGGAAACCGAAGCAAAATAGCTTCCCGTATCCGTTGCTTTGGAAAACGAAACCGAATGATTGGAAGAAACCGCATTTCGATAGATCTCATCCTGCCAGTCGGTATTTCCGCCGTGATCGTACAGCTTATTGATTCCTGCTGCCCGATATTCGTCTGCCGTCAGCAAATCCAGCTTTTTGATCACCGAAGAGAAGCCCAGATACGTATCATAGGTAAACATCGGCTCTCCTTTCTTTCCTCTTTTTGTCGTCACCAATACCACCCCGTTTGATCCTCTGGCTCCGTAGATCGCGGCTGCAGAAGCATCTTTCAATACGGTGATGGATTCGATGTCGTTGGTATTTAAAAAGTTCAAAGGGTTTTTTGCCTGTACATTTCCCAGTCCTACATTCGGGCTTTGGGCACTTACCGGATCATTGTTCAATGGAACACCATCTACTACGAACAAAGGCGTACTTCCGCTTCTGATGGATCCGATCCCCCGGATGGAAACATTCACGCCGGCTCCCGGCTCACCGCTGGTCTGCACAATACGTACCCCCGCTACTTTACCCTGCATCAGGTTATCGACGGAGATGTTCATCCCTTCTTTGAAATTTTCCGCTTTCAGCTGGCTGATGGCTCCTGTAAGATCAGATTTTTTCTGCGAACCGTATCCCACCAGGGTTACTTCTTCAATGGAAGTGGCCCCTTTTTTAGATTTCAGGCTGATGGAAACAACCGGGCCTGAAATTTTTACCATCTGCGCGGCATATCCGTCATAGGAAACGGATAACGTCTGTCCGATGGCAGCCGAAACCGTAAAGTTTCCGGAAGCATCCGTGGTAACCGTTTCTCCCGTTTCTACAACCGTCACTTTGGCGCCTTCTACGGCCGAACCATCCTGATCGGTTACATTCCCGGTGATGCTTTCCTTTGCCTGCAAAGCTACGGCATCATGTGCCGGAAGCCTTTCTGCATGAACCTGATGGGCCACCAGGAAAATCAAGGCGATCGGAATTAGTTTTTTAAATGTAAAAGAATTAATTTTGTGGTACATATCATTAAGTAAAGTAATTGCAAGACGTTACATTGCTTGATAAAAGCCGCTGTTGTTCCCGCAACAGTGGTTTTCATTTCAGGCCCCGTTAGTTTTTATTTTCGGGGTACAAAGTAAAAACGTTTAAGCTGAAATGATTTTAACCTAATATTATCTTAAAGTCAAATAAATATAAATGTCCCTTTTGGAGATCATAAGACCTCATTCATCTTCAACGACTTACAGACAGCGTATTTTTGCAATTTATACAACCGTAAAAAAGACTTAACATATTGTATAAGTGCCGTCGCAAAAAGACTTGCTATTTTCGCTGAAACAAATTCTGAATTCATGAAAAAGGCAGTTTTTTTAGGTGCATGTTTATCTTCTTTTATTCTTATGCAGGCACAGGCCCCAAAGCTCGAAGAGATGAAGATCAACGAGATCCAGGTGATCGGTTCTCATAATTCCTACAAAAAAGCCATCCTTCCTGAAGTCTATGAATACCTTTCCAAAAGGGATTCGCTCAACCTGCTTCCGAGAATTCAGTATGATCATATCCCGATCCCGCAGCAGCTTGACCTGGGGCTCCGCAATCTTGAAATTGATGTGTATGCCGACAGCAAAGGCGGGAAATATGCCCACCCGAAAATTTTAGACCTGGTAAAAACTGCGCAGCCTTTCGATCCGGAAGGAAAGATGAAAAAACCGGGATATAAAATGATCCATATTACCGATATCGATTACCAGACGCAATATTACACGCTGGAAGACTGTCTGAAAGATCTGAAAAAATGGTCGGATTCGCATCCCGATCACGATCCGGTTTTTATTACGCTGGAACCCAAGGACGGAAAAGCCAACGCGTATGGCACCGAACCGGAACATTATATGTCAAAGCTTTTCGATGAGCTGGATGGTGAACTTAAAAAGTATTTGGGGAAGAATAAAATCATTACGCCTGATGAGATCCGGGGTTCTTATCCCACTTTAAATGCAGCGGTTCTCAATAAACACTGGCCAAAAGTGAAAGATGTAAAAGGAAAATTCTTATTTGTTCTCGACAACAACAGCGAAAACCGGGATCTGTATATCCAAGGACATCCGTCGCTGAAAGGGAGGATGGTTTTTACCAATTCAGAACCGGGAACTGCTGAAGCAGCGGTTTTATTCCGGAATGATCCGGGTCCCGAAATTACCGGGCTGGTGAAACAAGGGTACCTTGTCCGGACGAGGGCCGATGCCGATACGATGGAAGCGAGGAAAGAAGATTATTCCAGATTTGAAAAGGCAAAAGCAAGCGGGGCACAGGTGATCACAACCGATTATTATCAGCAGAGTACACTGTTTAAGTCAAACTATAAAATCAGCTTTGACAACAACAGCTATGAAAGGAAAAATCCGGTAACCGGAAAATAGAACATTTTTTACGATTAGATTTATAAAGGAAAAGGCTGCCGGATTACTGGCGGTCTTTTCTGATTTTTAAACAAAAAGGACACAAGTGTTTTTCACAGATGGCACAGGACATTAAATGCAAAGATCTGCGAAATATGCGGGTGCTTTACTACAATTTTTTAATCTTCTGCTTTTCCAGATCGATTACAAAATGGTCGGCGGGATCTCCTGAGGATAGTTTGGAAAGTATTTTAAAAACCGCTTTCAATTGTGTAATAAACGCATCTTCTATTCCGCTCTTTTCATATATTTCCTCCATTATCCGATATTGGTGACGCCTTTCTTCAGGAATATCCTTTTTCGCAAGCTCATCCGCCGACTGAAATTTATACAGATCGAGCAGAAGATCTTCAACATTCCACAGCCTGAAAGCTTTAGTATCAATTCCTTTCTTTTTTAACTGCGCTTTGGTATGAACAAGCAGCAACAGGTCTTCCCCATTCATTTTTTTGGCTCTTTTTATAAAATTATCCGGCCATTCACCGGGGATCATCCGCAGGCGAACCAGCTCCTTCAGGTGAAACAGCATGAAATCGTGATAGGATTTTGTTTTCAGGATGTCCC
Source organism: uncultured Chryseobacterium sp. (assembly GCA_913774355.1). Classification (GTDB taxonomy): domain Bacteria; phylum Bacteroidota; class Bacteroidia; order Flavobacteriales; family Weeksellaceae; genus Chryseobacterium. The sequence continues at coordinate 122,458 of CAJYGB010000016.1, forward strand.
TATTCCAGAGGATCTTTGTTGTATCCTTTCGTAAAGCTTCGTATTCCTTTTCATAAAGCGGGAACAACTCGTTGAAGTTGGGGACATCATTTAAAACTTCGGTGGTGATTTCCATCCGATCATGAGATTGGACGGTCAGTATTTTATACGCCGGAAGATAGGCCGCCAGGGAAGGGACCTGGATGTTCACCAGCATCTTCTCCCCGAATTTCCGGATGCCCGTATCATTGATGTGCATATGCCCGGCAAAATGGACAGCCAGTCCGGCTTCTGCAAAGGCTTGGGCGACTTCTTCTTCCGGAACCCGTTCCAGCTGCCATTTCTTTTCACCCAGCAGCTTTTTGATTTCACCGGTGGCTCCGTCATTGAAATCGATCATCGGATAATGGGTAAAGGCAATCACCGTTTTACCGTTTCGTTTCGCTTCCGAGGTAATCCTTTTTACCCAGTCGATCAGGTGTTTTTTATGGGTTAAAACGTTATTGTACCCGATACTGGCTCCTTTATAATTGGAAGGGTTGCCGGGATTTTCGCTGAGGTTTTTCGGAAGGTAGGTATTGCCGTCGATGGCCATCAGCCAGATCCCTTTTACCGGCTCCACGACGTAGCTGAGATCAGGAACGGAAAATCCTTTGGCGACTTCGTACATTCTTTTATCGTAACCGGCATTCGCCAATATTTTTTCATAGGAATAATTTTCAATAACTACAGAACTGAAAGGCGTGCTCCAGAAAAGATCTTTCTTTTTCGGATAGAACCCGAAGTCTTTCAGTTCGTGCAGAATTTCCAGATACCCGGATTCAGCAATGTCCTGCGTAATGATTTCAGGATAGGTTTTCCCGATATTTTCCCGGCTGTATATTCCCAGAGGATTGCCGTCCTGCCCGAGAAAATCATCCTTTCCGGCTTCCTGGCGGAACGGACCAACAGGATCATGGTTTCCGGTGGTGAGGTAAAAATCAATTCCGTACTGCTGATGGTACCGGCCGAGGATCCGGTGCAGCCCGCGGATGTTGTATCCCTGTCCGTCATCCGAAAAGTCACCGGGCATGGCCACGATCTTAATTCCTTTTGATGCAATATCATCCAGTGCTTTAAGAAAAGCGAAATAGTTTTCGTTAAAAATCCGGGTCGAGTGCAGCTGCGAATCCATGGTTCTGAGGATCGTGGGTTTTCCCGTTCCGGGATTGGTAATCCCTTTAAAATCATTGTCTGAAAAGCTTCCGTACAGATCCTGGAAATGCACATCCGAAAGAAAAGCAATCTGCACCGGTTTTTGCTGCGCCGGAAACAGGGAAAAAGCAAGCACTAAAAATGAGAATATTCCTTTATTCATCCTAAAAAAGACGAAAGTAAAGGAATATCCGGTGAATTGTTTTACGTAAAGTTTAAATCATTGTAAAGAAATTTAATTGTCGGCCAGTTCAAGTACCGCATTTTCGCCGCCATAGGTTTCAATAATATGCTCACTAACATCTTTTAATGCTTTTTCATTTTCGGGATGTTTGCCAAAACTCGTAAAAAACTCTACGTGGTTATCACTTTTATCGTACCATACTTTTCCCATTGCGTTCTCAATAGTAAGTGTATCCGGTCTTGTAATTTTCTGAAGATTAATGAAAGCAAAATCATTCATAGGTATAACCTTAGCTCTGGAATGAAGAGAAGCACTGTCAGTTGCCATATATCGGTCTTTATCCCAATACATATAAGGTTTATCTATAGCTGGAACACCCCAGAGTGATGAAATTCCGAATGCCGGTTCTTTTCCTTTTCCCTTAGAAAATACAACACCACCAGTTACAAGAAGTAATAAAAATGTCATTTCTAGAATACCTATTCCATTTCTCGTTATAAAATCTTTTACATCATTTACTTTTGACTCAATGACATTTGTTATACTAATAGTTACATTCGGTGAATTATGCGGAGAGGGAATTTCATTACCGTCAACATTTATTTTTACCTCAGTAAAGTTCGCATCCTCATTTTTTTTAACAATAGTATTGGAAAAATCTGCAAAATTTTTATAGCCAATATATTGACTTAATTTATCAAGCTTGTAAGGCTCAATGCTTATTTCATCATTTCCTATAACGTAGGCATCATAATATCTAACAAGTGTTCTTTCATCAATGCTTATTTTAAGATTATCTTTTAAACATACGCTTAGAAAAAGAGCTATTCCATTTTTCTTGTTTTTACCAGATTCTTGTTCTCCTTTTTTAAATACCTCGTTGATTAGTAGTTTAACTTTGGACATAATTAGTTTTTAAGGGTTAGTACAAAATAGATGATTTTCTCCCATTTTACAATACGGTTTTCCGTAATGAATTCCTGTCCATATTTTGTCCATTCATGTCAATACTTTGTCTGTCACACCTCCAATAATTACTAGAAATTTGTATCAGAAATCAGTGAGAAACAAACAATTAAAACAATAGACAAAACCAAATTTACGAAACTGATTTCAAAAACTACCAGATAAAACGGAAGAAAATATCCGGGTTGGGAAGCAGATGTTTCTCTTCCGTTTTTGAAGGTTCACTTCCCAAAAAATTTAAGAAGCGCTTCGAAATTTTTCACGTGTAATCCGATCTGCGATCTGTTTCGCAGGGAAGAACACGAATGCTTTAACAATTAAATTTTTTGACAATGATCGAATTCATTTTGATGCTATTAGGATTAGCATTCGGACATAATAATGCCAATACGCAAACATGCAACAACGATAATAATGGAACGGTAACCGTTCAGACTACCAATCCGGGAACGGGCACTGACCCAGGAACAGGGACAGATCCGGGAACCGGAGGATCAGGTGGAGATACGGGTGGAGATACAATACCATTTCCACCAAAAAAATAAAAATAATTATGGAAGGGAAAATTAATTTTCCCTTCTTTTATTTTTTAGCTAAGTTTATAAAAATTTCTTTTATAATTTTATAAAAAACTAATTATTGTGAAATATAAAACATTTATACTTTTAATATTAGCATTTATAATGCTGTTCTCTTGCAAGAAAAAACAGTCAACAAGCACTATTAATCCAGATTATGACAAAGCTTTCAAATTTGATAGCATGAGAGTTTCTGATAGTGCTTATATTTATTATGGTAAGGCGCTAGAGGTGTTTAAAAAAAATAAAAATAGTTTCGGACAGGCAAAATGTCTTTTAAATATGTCTAAGATTTTAACCACAAAAGGGAATTATTTTAAAGCTCAGAGTTTTTCTCTTCAAGCAAACTTGCTGTTTAATAAAAAAGATAAAAATGAATACTACCATATCTCTGACAATTACAATAATTTAGGGATGATAAGTAATAATTTAAGACAGTATAAAAAAGCCAGGGATTATTACAATGATGGTATCAAGTATGCAGAATCTGAAACTGATAAGATAATATTAGCAGCAAACATAGCTAATATATTTAAAGAAGAAAAGAAATATTCACAGGCAATAAATATCTATGAAAGCATTATTTCAAAAGCACAGCAGATCGACACATTATTGTTTGCAAGAATACTCTCAAATTTATCATATACTAAATGGCTTAATAATAAGTACTATAATCCTGAACCGTTAATACTAAATTCCATCAGCTTACAAAATAAAATTGATGATAAGTTAGGTCTAAATGCAAGTTTTGCAAAATTATCCGATTATTTTAAAAATAATAATTTACAAAAATCTTTATTATATGCTAATCTAATGCAACATGTTGCTCAAGAGGTTAATAGTGTTGATGACCGGTTAGAGGCCCTCCAAAAAATATCATTTTTAGATCGGAAAAATTATTTAAGAAATTTTGATCAGTATATTTTATTAAGAGACAGCATACAAACAGCTAGAAATATTGATAATGATAAGTTTGCAACTATTGTTTATGGAGTAGAAGAAACAAAACTAGATAATGCTCAAAAAGAACTAAAAATTACAAGACAATACTATTTTTTAGGTCTTTTAGGATTAGCAGTTATCATTATAATAATATGGTACACCAAACGCCAAAAACAATTAAAACAAGAAAAAGAACTCGAAGTCAAAAACACGCAGCTTAAAATGTCTAAAAAGGTACATGATGTAGTGGCGAACGGGATTTACCAGGTGATGGCCAAGATTGAAAACCAGGAAGATTTTGACCGGAACAAGGCACTGGACGAACTGGAATTCGTATACGAAAAATCACGGGATCTTTCTTATGAAAAAGCGGGTGAAGAAAAAGAATTCAGCCAGGAAATTTCGGAACTGATTGCCGGATTTAATAATACTACGGTGAAAACATTTACGGCAGGAAACGATCCTTCGGTCTGGGAAAAAGTATCTCCGGCCGTGAAAGAAGAAGTCTACCAGATGGTCCGCGAACTGATGGTGAACATGAAGAAGCACAGCCAGGCCAGCCATGTGGCGGTTAAATTTGAAAATACCGGTGAAACCGTTGAAATCCAGTACAAAGACAATGGTGTAGGGATTTCCGGGGATCTTATCTATAAAAATGGACTACGGAATACGGCTTCCCGTATTGAAGCGATCGGCGGGACGATTACTTTTGACACGAAAATTGAAAAAGGGCTGAAAGTAAACCTCTCCTTCCCTTCTTCGTAACCGTTTTGTTATGTTTAAAAAAGTATTAATCGTTGAAGACCAGGAAGTCGCCAACCTGGGCATCACACAAACCCTGGAAGGACTATCCATTTCCCATTTTGAATTTGTAACGTATTGTGATGAAGCCTTAAAGAGATTAAAAAAGGCAGTGGCAGAAAATGATCCGTACGACCTGCTGATTGCTGACCTCTCTTTTGAAAAAGACCATATCCGCCAGGAACTAAAGAATGGCCAGGAGCTGATCCGGGAAGCAAAAAGACTTCAGCCTGAGCTGAAAGTGGTGGTATTCTCCGTAGAAAAGCGGCCGAAGGTTATAGATGATCTTTACAAAATCTATGGCATCAATGGATTTGTGAGTAAGGCCAGAAATGACGGGAAAGAACTCAGAAATGCGATTGAAAGAGTTTCCAAAGGAGAAACCATAATATCGCAGAACATTTTAAATTCCATCAGAAATATTCCTTTCGCACTGGATGCATATGACCTGAAATTGCTGGAGCTGCTGGCCACAGGATCTAAACAGAACGAAATTCAGGCATACCTGAAAGACCATCAAATGCAGCCGCACAGCATCCGCTCCATCGAAAAGCGGTTGAATGAGCTCCGCGACAGCTTCGGCGCGAAAAACAATGTGGAGATGATTGTGATCTGTAAAGACATCGGCCTGATTTGATGTAAAAAGACCGGAATTATCTATTTTTTTCATTATTTACGAGAACCCGTAATGGCGGAATGATAAATGCTTTTACTTTTGAGGTCTTAAACCTATATTTTTAATTAAACCGTATAACCATGTTCAAAAAAATTTTAATTGCCGAAGATCACGAAAGCATCAACATTTCCGTCCAGAAAACCCTTGAGGATCTGAATATTCCGAAGGTAGACTATGTGTACTACTGCGATGATGCAATCGGGAAAATCCGGAAAGCCCTTCGGGAAGAGCAGCCCTACGACCTGTTGATCACCGATCTTTATTATGAAGAAGACCACCATACCCAGGAGCTTAAAGACGGAAGAGAGCTTATTGAAAAAGCAAAAGAGCTGCAGCCCGGCCTGAAAGTGATCGTCTTCTCCGCCGAACGCAGGACAGGCGTCATCGAAAATCTTTTTTCCGATTATCACATCAACGGCTATGTGGGGAAAGCCCGAAACGATTCCAAAGACTTAAAAAAAGCCATCGCATCGGTTTATATCGGAGAGGAATACCTTTCCTTCGATCTGAAACAGGAAATGAAGAAATTCAACAATTACGAATTTTCCACCTATGATATTGTGATCGTCTCCCTGCTCTCCAAAGGCATCCTGCAAAAAAATATTCCGGCCCACCTTAAAGAAAAAAGCATCAGCCCTTCCAGCCTCAGCAGCGTAGAGAAAAGACTTAACAGCCTGAAAGAAGACCTCAGCGTCAACAGCAACGAGCAGCTGGTCGCCTTCTGCAAAGATCTCGGAATCATTTAACTTATTTATTTTGTTTATAGCCTTTCAAGTTTTTTGAAAGGTTTTTTTATTTTTTGCTGGTTTTACGGTTTTCCGTAAGGTTATTTTTTGTGGTCCCTATACTTTTGCTGGTATAACAACCTGAAATACACTCAGATCATGACCAGAATACTTTTTCAAAACCAATCTTTGAATTCTACAGCAGAAAGCAAACAGACTTCCTCAAAAATTTTCAGTGACAGGGATATCCTCAAAAAGCGGTCACAGCAATATATGAACGTGATTAAAGGTATTGACACCGAGCTTTTAACCGAAACACAGGGAAAAGAAGCATTGATGGAAAAAATTTACAAAGAATTCGGAACGGCCGAACTGGCTAATCTCCCTCTTGGAATTCTTGCAAAATGTTTTTTGGGACATCCTCATGAGGTACATACCTTAGATCTCAGTGCCCATCAGATTATTAAACACTACAAAATCGGAGAGTCTCTTCCGGGTCATTTTGAAAAAGCCAGAATGCTTGCCAAACACAATGCCTATGCTTTTGTAGAAGTATTCAAAGATAAACTTATCCTCATCCGGGAAGACGGAACAGCTGCTAAACTTTAACGCGAAAACTTAAATACTATGTCACAAAAAGTGATTTCATACGCCGATCTTTCGAGAATCAATTCTGCCCTAAGCTCGATCAGAGAAGATATGCGGGGAGTCAATTTAGAATTGGGAAGCCTTAATATTAAACATGACCACATAAAAAGTGATCTGCTAAGTCTTGTGCATGCCTTCAACGACTTTGTTGAAACCGACAGCAAACATAAATCTCTTCAGCTTGCGGAAACCCGGCAGGGTAATCTAAAACAGGATCTCCAGATCCGATTCGGATACTATGCAGAAGTCCGGAGAATGGCTACGGGAATCCTGCAGGGAGTGGATACCGGAATTGTGGGAGAAGATACCCTACGGCACACCACCGAAGAAGTAATGATAAAAGCTCCAAATTATTGGCTGGCTCCTGCATTAGTGGCACTTGCTTCATGGATCCGGAATGATCAAAATACTTCTGAAAAGGCTCTCGCTGAAAGCCTGAAAAGAGATGATTATAAAACAACACTTTTCTTTATGCTGATTATGAGGCGGCTTGGAAGGAATGACGCCTGTCTGCAATGGATGACCAGGTATTTTCTACATCAGAATCCGCATCATCTCGACAGGGAATTTATCGTGATCCTCGAAGCCATTACCACAGGTGTCTTTCAGCCGGCTTCGCATCAATTGATGATGAACAATGTTAAAAACTGGATCGATCAGCTAACACAAACCGATAATTATGTTGATAAACAGAAAACACAATGGATTGATTTCTTTAAAACCCAGGGTTCTCTTTCATCAAGTCCGTATCCTTTACTGGAAGAATTTGCCACTAACTGGACAGATTTAGAAACATCTGTTATGCAGGCAAGATCCCATCAGGCACTTGATAGTCATTTTAAAAAGATCTTTGAAACCACTACCGATTATTCCAGAGTAACAAAAGTTCAGCTCGACGAAATTTTATCCTTGCTTGTAACCAACTTTGATGATGAAGAATTGCCGCTACAAAATGAGGTAAGACTCAACCAGCTGATTATTCAGACGGAAGGGGATAAAAAAGCTGCCCAGGCTTTAATAGATAAAGAGAAACATATTTTTGACGAAAAAGTGGATTTTCTCCAGATGCTTATAAATGCTGCATTTGATCCTGAATTATCAGGTGCTACCAAAGTGACACAGGCACTCGCCGTCTCAATTAGCCAGCCCTGGATAATAGAAGCCCATGACACCTTCACGGCAGACTACAGGAACAATATACAGGAAAAGGTGGAACTGACGATTGATGGTTTTAAAACTGCAACCCTTGACGGATCAGATGAAACGGAACAATTAGAGAAACATGATCAATACTGGGCTGATTTTCTTGCCAAAGAACTGGATAAACTAACTTCTCCAACTGCTTTGATCATTGTAGGAAGCATTATTTCTTTTTTTAGCCTGGCCGTTTTCAGATTTAGCGCTGTTGGGATTGTCGGAGCAGTAATCGGCTTAATAATTATCTGGAACGCAATAAGCAGCCATAAACAAGCCAAGAAAAAAACAATAGAGAATATCACCGAAAGGAAAACAAAATCCAAAGAAGTTTTACGCGGATGCATTGCCGAAACAGTGGATTACAGAAACGAATTTGCCCTGGAGGACGCAAAAGCCGAAGCTCTTAGACAAAAATTGCTGTCGATTACGCCCCAAGATTTTTCCAGCACGTCCCGCGATACGAGAAATATTTTACAAACTTCCTAAATTTAAAATAATGAAAGACATTAAAAATAATTCTGAAGAAAATAAGAATCAAATGCATAGCCAGCCAGCGAGACCCAATCTTTTCCAAGGGCGTACGGAAGGCGAAAAAGAGAATGCCAAATTTCCCGAATGGAATATTGTTCCGCCCCATCAGATTATTAATCCCAGAATAAAAAGATCATGAAAAATCCGGTGACTTACGCGGATTGGATCATCCTTTTTGATCGTTTCGGAAATGGTGATGATACCGTTTTGCAAGAAATGAATTCCGGAAGTTTTGACCTGGATGCAGGAACAGCACTTCGTTTCTATACCAAAGCAGAAGAAGCATATAAAACACGGAAAAAATTATGGCTGGAAAGATTTCAGCGGTCCTTTGAAACACTAAATATAAAATCGGCAGATGACTTTGGGGTGGTTCTTCTGACAGGAAAAAAAAATCTGTCTTCCCTTTCAGGATTTGCAAAGGCCAAAGGACTACCCGAAGATTTAAAAACAGCTTTACAAAAGGATCTTGAAGCATTTGTAGCTGAACTCAAAGAATCTTTAAAGAAAAATCTGCCCAAAGGCGGCATTGACAAAGAAAAAATGCTGCTCAGTATCAGCTCATTCAGGCTTCCGGAAAACATTGAGAAAAATTCTGGTAATCTAAACAACAGTCAGGAAAAAAATATAACAGCACACAGAAAAATAATCTTTTAAATATGTCAAATAAAACTGAGTTCAAAAATTCGTTGTTGCGGATGTTCCGTGCAAGAATTCCTTTTATTTCCATTAGAAGCATCGAAAGGGCAAGAGTGTTGGAAACCATCCAGGAATTGGCAGAAGAGATCAATATTCCGATGTATGTCCACAGTCTTTCTCACGGAATGACTGATATTAAAACAAAAAAAACCATCAATGACGACCGCTCTGTTGTTGGCGGAATCGATTTTGCCGTTCAAAACATTTCGCAAAGGCAGAATCTTACTTTTATTTTTACAGAAGTAAGTGATATTGAAGATGACAATATTGTTTCAAGACATATTTACGATTGTGTAGTCCAGGCTATTGAAAGAGGCGGAAGCATCTGTATAATTTCCACTAAAAGTGTATGGTCTCAGCTTCAAAGATTAGGAATGACTTTGACGTTGGATCCGCCAAATGAAGATGAAATGCTTGAAATTGTAAAGAGCTGCGTCCTGCCTTACCAAAATTCCCTTCCGATCGAATGGGATGAAAAAGATTTTAAAATGGCTTCCACCATTCTTGCCAATATGACAAAAATTGAAGCTGAAAATGTTCTCGCAACCCAAATGGCAAAAGGCTCTCTGATTAAAGACGATATCAAACTTCTTACCCAGGAGAAAGATAAACTGTTCAGCGATATTTCGGGGCTTGAAAAAGTAAAAATCGATAACAATATGCTTTCAGTAGGCGGCTTGACAGGCCTTCAGCAGTGGCTGGAAAATCAAAGACAACTTCTAACTGCGGATTTAAAAGCAAGAAAGCTGCGTCCTCCAAGAGGTGTTCTGTTGGTCGGAGTTCCGGGATGTGGGAAATCCTTATCTGCAAAATTTATTGCAGCTACCTGGAATCTGCCTTTATACAGGCTAGACTTCGCCGCTATCCAGGGAATGTATGTAGGACAGTCTGAAAACAGATTAAAAGAAGCATTTGAATCGGCAGACAATGCATCACCTTGTATTTTATGGATTGATGAAATTGAAAAAGGCCTTGCTGCCAATGCGAATGATTCTTCCGGCGTTACCACAAGAATGATCGGGCAGTTTTTATTCTGGCTTCAGGAAAGCACCGAAAAAGTTTTTGTGGTAGCCACGGCTAATGACGTTACAAAACTCCCTCCGGAGCTCCTTCGTAAAGGAAGGTTCGACGAACTATTTTTTGTCGACTTACCGGAAGAGCAGGAAAGAGAAGATATTATTCATCTTTATATTAAAAAAGGACTTCTCCCTCCGCCTTCGGCAGAGACTTTTGAAAAACTGATCGCTTTATCATCCGGGTTTGCCGGTTCCGATCTTGAAGGAGCCATAAGGGATGTTGCAATTCAGGCAGTGATTAATGGCAATGAATACATAACTGATGATTTATATGAAACCTGTTTCCGAAATATTGTCCCTCTAAGCAGAACCAGCCCCGAAAAAATTGAAGCGATCAGACATTGGGGAAGAGAAAGAGCACTTCCGGCTTCAGGATTGTCCTGGAAGACAAACAATGACACCATAGCTGCAAGACGTGCCATTATCATTTAAAATTTCAACCAATTTATATCTTAACATTAAATTTTTTAAAATATTTACCCTTTTTACGGGATTTACGGTTTCCCGTAATTATTATTCATTAAAGGGTGATACTTTTGAATTAATAATCAAACACTTTATACCATGAGCGTAAAACACACCCCAACAGACATTGTTCATAAAGGACAAAAAGGAGGAAAAACAGGATGCGGAACGGATACAACTGAGCATCCAACCCATTGGACAAATACAAACGCATCCATTACCTGCGACAAAAACGGATGTAAAAATTAAATTTAAAATTAAATTACCATGAAAAAATTACTATTTACAAGCTTATTAGGCTTAGGATTATTACTGCCAACAACATTTTCTGCATCAGAAAATAGCATTAATGCCAAGGCTGGAACAGAATCTTTTGTTAAAAAAACAAAGCAGTCCAAATCACAAAAGAAGAGAAAAAGCAGAAAAAGTAAAGCCAGAAGTTCCAGATCGTATGCTCAGGATAAAGGCTGCACTTACAATGGGAACCAGCTTTTCGTAGGTCAGAGAGGCGGATGTTACTATTACTCTGGAAGCAGTAAAAAATATGTCGACCGTGCTTATTGTTCAGGATGTAACTAGAAAGGTAAGTTCACATTAAAGAACAATAAACCCTATGAAAAAACTAATAGCCTTCGTCATATTTACTTTTGGTTTACTTCTGGTGAACTCTTGTTTTAAAGCCAACGACAATGTAGGTCATGACGGTAAATGTACCGGCTCCGCTTATTGTTCTGCCTGCACCAATTGTTCCAGGTGTGGGCATTGCGGCAGTGGCGGAACCTGCGGCGTCTGCGGTGGCGGATCCTCTGAAAGCACGTTATCTTACCGAAGCTCTTCCAAAAAAAGCAGGCATAAAAAACGTAAAACTTCAAAAATATACGTCTCTTCAAAAACGGAATCCAGACCCCCAAAGGTAGTTATTGATGAAGTGAATGTAAATATTAATGCTAACAACAGATATCTTACAGGAGTTGCAGCAACAAAGATTTATGAGAAACCCGCATTCAAATCCAATGTGGTAGCTATTATTACCAAAAATGTCAGAATGATACAACTTTCAAAAAAGGGAAAATGGTATAAGGTAAAGGTGAAATCAAGCGGGAAAACAGGATATGTTTATTACAAGAATATCAAAGAAGATCATTTAAATTAGTTCATCAATCAATTCAGACAAATAAAAACTAAAAACACTTTCATATAACCATCAAAAAAGCGAAGAACCACTCTTCGCTTTTTTTATTTTCTCAGCATCTCCGTATGTGGAATGTCATCTTCGAGATATTTCTTTCCCGTATCCTCAAAACCGAAATCACCATAGAACCGCAGTAGATAGTCTTGTGCGGAAATCCTGACCTCCGAAGTTCGGAAGCGGTTTTCAATGGCTTGTACCGCATAAGCAATCAGCTGTTTCCCCAGGCTTTTGCCTCTTGCCTTTTCCGTGGTCAGAACCCTTCCGATCGATGCTTCATTATATTTAATCCCTTTATCGAAGATTCTGCAGTAAGCCAGCACTTCCCCATCCTCTTCTGCCCAGAGGTGAATAGCTTTCTGATCGTAACCGTCAAGGTCCGGATAGGGGCAATCCTGCTCTACAACAAAAACATCTACCCTGGCTTTAATAACGGCATACAGCTCGGTAACCGTAAGTTCATCAAACGTTTTGATTTTCCAGACTATATTATTCATCGAAGCTTACACTGTTATTGGCCAGGAATTCGTTGGTCTTCTGGATAAAATTCAGGATTTCGTCGCAGCCTTGTTTCTTTTCAGCCGAAGTAACATAAATTTCCGGCAGATCTTCCCAGGTTTTATGCAGTTCCGCTTTATAATGCTCCACATTCTGAATGGCCGCATTCGGTTTCAGCTTGTCTACCTTCGTAAAAACGATTGAAAAAGGCACCCCGCTTTCCCCGCACCACTGGATAAATTCCAGGTCGATGGGCTGAGGTTTATGGCGGGAATCCACCAGCACGAAAAGGTTAACAAGGTTTTTTCGGTTCAGGATATAATTGGTAATCAGCTTTTCGAAATCCTTTCGGATCGATTTGGACACTTTGGCATAGCCATATCCGGGCAAATCGGTAAGGTACCAGTTTTCATTAACTAAAAAATGATTGATAAGCTGCGTTTTTCCCGGAGTTCCTGAAGTCTTGGCAAGATCTTTATGATTCATCATCGCATTAATCAAAGAAGATTTTCCTACATTTGACCTTCCGATAAAGGCATATTCCGGCATATTGGGCTCCGGACATTCCTGCCATTTTCCGCTGCTTTTTACAAACGTTGCTGTTTTAATAACCATTTCTTTGCATATTTTAATTCGTCAAATATCGTAATAAAATAAACGACATAAAAACTTAAGTTGTGGCCAGGGAAATTTTTAGCCTTAACGAAAATGATTATTTACAGATCGCTTTAGCTAAAGAAGCTGTCCTAAAAGTTTAGGCAGTCTTTTTTTGTAACAAAATAAACAAGTAATTTTTTATGCTCCAGAGGAGCAGTATCTGTGTAGAAAAAAAATATAGAATATGGCAAGCACACCGTCGGTGTGCTATGATAAGATAGAACTCCTTCGGAGTTCTGGTATTACAAGATGCTGATGTCGGTCTGCACAGATGTTGCTCCAACGAAGCAAATTAAGTGATAATTTCACACGCTATGTTGCAAAATTATTATAGAAATAAATCTGAAAAAAGTTTAACAAAAAAGACTGCTCCCTTTTGGACATACTCTTTCTAAATTTTCATATAAGTATCAAGAAATCTCATGCATTATCGCGGAGATCTACATTCCGGCCATAAAAAATAGGAAGCAACAACTTACCTCCTATTTAATTTAAATTTTATCTTTCAGCCAGCCGTAAAGAATTTCGTTGAATTCATCCGGCTTTTCCATCATGGCTGCGTGACCGCATTTATCGATCCAGAACAGATCCGAATTCGGAATAAATTTGTGCATGTCTTCCGCAACTTCAGGCGGCGTTACATTATCATTCCTCCCCCAGATCAGGCAGGTCGGTGTCTTGATCTTCGGAAGATCATTCAGCATATTGTGCTTGATGGCGCTTCTGGCCAGCATCACGGTCTTTATTCCTTTCATCCGGTCATTTACCACCGCAAAAACTTCATCTACAAGGCTTTCGGTCGCTACGGAAGGGTCGTAAAAAACTTCCTCCGTTTTTTTTCTGATATAGGAACGGTCGTTCTTTCTCGGGAAACTGTCCCCGAAAGTCCTTTCATAAAGACCTGAACTTCCCGTAAGTACAAGATTTTTCACCAGATCCGGTCTTGCCAGTGCAAGGATAAGCCCGACATGACCGCCCATTGAATTTCCGACAATGGTTACGGGACCTTCTACATGGGCTTCCAGGAATTTGGCAATATATTTTGCCAACGTGGTGAGATTGGTATTAAGTACCGGCAATTCGTAGATCGGCAGTTGGGGAACATATACCTTGAATCCCCTGTCCGAAAAAAAATCTACCATCTTATCGAAATTGCTCAACCCACCCATTAAACCGTGCAGCAGCACCAATGGATGTCCCTCTCCCGCCTCTATAAAGGTATATTTCTTTTCTTTTTTTGTACTAAATATCATAAAATGCCTTAATAAAGCCTTGCAAAAATACAAATTAAACCTCAAAAATATTTTGAATACTCTAATTTAAAATAAAAATAATATACCAAACTCCTTTTTCTTCACTTTTTTGTGAAACTCTTTTGTATGGGCTAAATAATACCTTCTACAATCCTCATCATATCAGAATATTAACCCCCTGAAATTAAATCTTTAATAAAACTTATTAACATTAAGGTAAAAAGTGGTAAAAAGTGGGAGGATTTAGAAATTATTATATAAATTTGTCCCAAATGAAAAGTTTCATTGGGACATATGAGTGTAAAATTGACGACAAAGGCCGCTTAAAAGTTCCTTCATCTTTAATTAAACAGATGGAAAACTTCGACGACAAGGCGTTTGTAGTCAAAAGATCTGTGTTCCAGTCCTGTCTGGAAGTTTACCCTATGCATGCGTGGGATAAAATGATGGCCAGGATCAATAAACTGAACCGTTTTATAAAAAAGAACGCTGATTTCATCAGAATGTTTACGGCAGGAGTAAAAACTGTAGAACTGGATAATGCAGGAAGGCTACAGATTTCGAAAGACCTTACGGTTTTCGCCGGTCTTCAGAAAGACCTCGTGATCACCGGCGCAGGAGAACTCTTTGAGATCTGGGACAAAGAAGCCTATGAAAAGGTAATTTCCATAGACGAAGCAGATTTCGCCAGCCTTGCTGAAGATGTAATGGGCGCTTTAGATGAAGAATAACCGCTGAAAGGCGATAAAAAAACACACCTTAAGAATGTATCATAACCCCGTTTTGTTGAAGCAAAGTGTTGATGATTTGGTGACGAATCCGGACGGAATCTATGTAGACTGTACTTTTGGTGGCGGAGGCCATTCAAGAGAAATATTGAGCAGGCTTTCGGATAAAGGCAGACTGTTCAGTTTTGATCAGGATCTTGATGCGCTGAAAAACGCCATCGATGACCCCCGGTTTACCCTGATCAATCAGAATTTCCGGTTTCTGGAAAACTCACTGCTGATCTACGGCATTTCACAGGTTGACGGAATCCTGGCCGATTTGGGCGTTTCCTCGCACCAGTTCGACGAAGCCGAAAGAGGATTCTCTACCAGGAGCGATGCACCACTGGACATGCGGATGAACGTAATGCAGGGGCTTGATGCCAAAAGAGTGATTAACGATTACGACGAAGAGCAGCTGGCCGATATTTTTTATTATTACGGCGAACTGAGGGAAGCCCGGAAATTGGCGAGGGATATCGTTCATCACCGGAAAATAAAAAGCATCAACACCACGGAAGACCTGAAAAAACTATTCAGCTACCTTCCGCCGCATAAAGTAAATAAATTTTATGCACAGTTGTTTCAGGCGATCAGAATCGAAGTAAACCAGGAACTGGAGGTATTGAAGGAAATGCTGGTGCAGTCCTATACTATTCTGAAACCTGAAGGAAGACTGGTTGTGATTTCCTATCATTCGCTGGAAGACAGGCTGGTAAAAAGATTTTTGAAAAACGGAATGTTTGAGGGGGAGCCCGAAAGAGACATTTACGGAAATTATAAAAAAGCATTCGAGCTGGTAAAGAGCAAAGCCATCATTCCCGACGACCGGGAAATCGAGGAAAACTCAAGAGCCAGAAGCGCTAAAATGAGAACAGGAATAAAAGTGTAAAAAAGTGAATGGTGAATCGTCAATGGTGAATTTAAATTGACCATTCACAACCAAAGCGGATTCACTGCGAAGCAAACCGACAATAAATTGGCAAAAAGAGCAACAACAAACCGTCCTCAGAAGAGACTTACTTTTATAGACATTATAAAAGGAAACTTCCTGAACCGTGACGAGATCAAAATGCACTACAAGTATTTCCTGCTGCTCTTTGTCCTCATGATGGCCATGATTTACAGCAACCATCTTGTCAATAAAAAAATTAAAATTGTCAACGCCTTAAAAGAAGAAACGGAAGAATATAAATCGCGGAACGCTTACGCGCAAAGTAAGCTTATTAAAGTAAAAATGGAATCGGAACTGGGGAAGGAAGTAGCACGGGATTCTCTGATGACCCTGGAAAACCATCCTCATAAATTGCTCATAAAACTGGACAGTACGGATGCAAAAGCAAAATGAATACGATAACAAGCGTAAGAAAACATTACGTTGGGGCTACCTCTTTGCAGTGGTGGCTTTGTGCGTATTTACCCTTTTCCTTGCTCGGATCGTTATCCTTCAGAACACCAATGTCCAGGAGATCAAAGACGATTACATCAATAAAAATTACCGGGAAGCTACCCTAAAAGCCGCTAGAGGAAACCTGTTTGCCTCCGATGGCTCCATCCTCGCCACTACCGTAATGCGTTACGACATCTATCTGGATTTCAAAACCATGAGGGACACGATATACACCAACAACATCGGCGCCCTTACGGATTCTTTAAGTAAGATGTTCGGAAAACCCAGAGGTGAATTCAGAAAGAAATTCGATGAACAGCGAAAAAAGAAGAACCAGTATTTTACTTTGGCAAAAGGCCTGGATTTCGACCAATACGACAGGATCAGGAAATTCCCGATCTTCAGAAAAGGTAAAAACAAAGGTGGATTTATCGTAGACAGAAACTATAAGCGCGAACTTGCCACTTCCGAAATTGGGGCAGGAACCATCGGAATGGACGACGGCGTACACACCGCCGGACTTGAAGGCGCTTTCTCAAAATACCTTAGAGGAACAGACGGCAAAAGGCTGGAGCAGAGAATCAATTCCTCCCAATGGAAACCGATCGATTTTTGGAAAGTTCAGGAACCGGTTGACGGCGAGGACGTTTATACAACATTAGACCTTAGAATTCAGGACATTGCCCATTCGGCTCTGCAGAAACAGCTTATTAATTTTGAAGCCAAGCACGGCACCGTGATCGTGATGGAAGTTGCAACCGGGAAAGTCCGTGCCATGGTAAATTTAAGAAGAGACGACGACGGTGAATATGTAGATTCCTACAACTATGCCCTGAAAGATAATATCGAACCGGGCTCTACCTTCAAAACCATTTCGCTTCTGGCCGCCATGGATGACGGCTTTATCGATGAAAACACGACAGTAGATGTAGGAAACGGAGTCTGGGTGTACGCCAAGCAGAGAATTTCAGACGGTCACGGCCACGGAATTTATGACATCAGTGATGTGCTTGCCAAATCCAGTAACGTAGGCTCCGCAAAGCTGATTACAAAATATTATGCCGAAAAGCCGCAGATCTTCCTGGATCATTTAAGACGCTGGAAACTTTTCGACAAAATGGATATCGAACTTCCGGGTATTACCAAACCAAGGTTTGTAACGCCGGAAAGCAAAAGATGGAACCCGGCAGCCCTTGCCTCGCTTGCTTACGGATACGCTTCCAACATCAACCTGTTGCAGCTGGCCACTTTTTATAATGGAGTCGCCAATAACGGGAAAATGCTGAAACCGCTTTTCATTGATAAAATTATGAAAGACGGGAAAATATCCTATACGGCCAAACCGGAAGTAATGGTCAGCAAAATGGCTTCCGAAAAAGCCATTAAGATGATGACCCACGCTTTAACGAAAGCAGTGGAAAAAGGAACGGCAAAGAGTATTTTCACGCCTAATTTAAAGATGGCCGGAAAAACGGGAACGGCAAGATTTGAATACTGGCTGCCCGGACCGATGAAGTACCGTGCATCATTCGCGGGCTTCTACCCTGCCGATAATCCGAAGTATACCTGCTATGTGATGATCAGCGAGCCGAATACGGCAAAAGGATTCTACGGAGCCACCGTTGCGGCACCGGTATTCAAGGAAATTGCAGGGAAGACCTTCCTGAAAACCCCGCAGAATGTTGAAAAAGAAATGCTGGTCGACAAAAAAGTAAACCTTAACAAAATGGTTGAGCCCAATGTAAAAGTCGCCGTCACCAATAAACAAATGCCGAATGTAGTAGGATTAATCGGTAAAAACGTAATCCCGCAGCTGGAAAACCTGGGCTATCGGGTAGATTATAAAGGTGTTGGCAGGATTACGGAACAGTTCCCGATGGAAGGTACGACGATCAGCAAAAACCAGAGGATTTATTTA
The DNA here is from genome assembly GCA_913774355.1 of uncultured Chryseobacterium sp. Classification (GTDB taxonomy): domain Bacteria; phylum Bacteroidota; class Bacteroidia; order Flavobacteriales; family Weeksellaceae; genus Chryseobacterium. The sequence continues at coordinate 140,791 of CAJYGB010000016.1, forward strand.
TCCCTGCAGAATTAATAGCGGTCCCAAAGGACAATTTAAACCAGAATAGGACAAAGTCCTGTTAAAAAATAAAAAGCATCAGAGAAATGCAGTTAAATGAATTATTAAAAAGAATTCCGGTATTTGAAATCTTGGGCAACGACAGTCTGGAAGTTTCCGAATTGGTTTTCGACAGCAGAAAGGTTACGGAAAACTCTTTATACATCGCGATGAGAGGAACCGTTGTGGACGGGCATTCATTTATTGCATCATCGGTAGAAAAGGGAGCAAAAGCCATTGTCTGTGAAGAATTTCCTGACCACAAGGATGAACATATTACGTATGTGAAAGTAAAGGATTCATCCAAAGCTTTAGGACAGCTGGCTTCCAACTTTTACGGCAACCCTTCCGAAAAACTAAAACTGATCGGAGTAACGGGAACCAACGGAAAAACCTCCGTTTCCACTTTGCTATTTGATGTTTTCAAAAATTTAGGTTACGATTCCGCTTTATTGTCTACGGTTGAAATCAGAATTGCCGATCAGGTGATTCCTGCAACCCATACGACGCCGGATGTCATTACCATCAATAAAATCCTTGCCGAAGCTGTGGAAGAAGGCTGTGAATTCGCTTTTATGGAAGTCAGCTCACACGGCATCGCCCAAAACAGAATTGAAGGGCTTCATTTTTCAATAGCCGGTTTCACGAACCTGACCCACGACCATCTGGATTATCATAAAACATTTGAAGAATATTTAAAAACGAAAAAGAGATTTTTTGACGGATTAAGCAGCACCGCTACTGCCATCACCAATGTTGATGATAAAAACGGAAACGTCATGCTTCAGAATACAAAGGCTGCTAAAAAGTCTTATGCCCTGAAAACCATGGCCGATTATCACGGGAAACTGCTGGAAGTGGATTTTAACGGAATGCTGCTGAATTTCAATGGAAAAGAATTCTGGACCACCCTTACCGGGAAATTTAATGTATACAATTTACTACTGGTATTCGGTATTGCCTCTGAACTTGGCTTTGAGCAGGAAGAAATCCTTCAGGCGATCAGTCAGCTGAAAAGGGTTTCCGGAAGATTCGAAACCTTTAAATCCGATGGTGGAATCTTTTTCATCGTCGATTATGCCCATACACCGGATGCCCTGGAAAATATTCTGGACAGCATCAACGATATCCGTACAAAAAACGAAAGGTTAATCACGGTTTTCGGTTGCGGCGGCGACAGGGATCATACCAAAAGACCTGAAATGGGAAATATTGCCACTAAAAAATCCACATTGGCCATTATAACTTCGGATAATCCAAGAACGGAAGATCCGGCAGCCATTATCAAAGAAATCGAAGCGGGCGTTGAACCGCAGCACTTCAGCAAATACACCTCTATTCCCGACCGGAAGGAAGCGATCAAGATGGCGATTAAGTTTGCAGAACCGAAGGATATCGTTCTCGTAGCCGGGAAAGGACATGAAAACTATCAGGAAATCAATGGTGTAAAGCATCATTTTGATGATAAGGAAACCATCAATGAGCTGTGGAAATTAATGAGTAAATAAATTAGATAAAAACTTGTTAAAAAATTAAACTAGAAGAACCCATGTTGTATTATTTATATGAATATTTAACCCACCACGGCATCCATATTCCGGGAATGGGACTGCTTAGATACATCTCGTTCCGCGCCGGGATGGCGGTTCTGTTTTCTCTGACCATCGCTTTGGTTTTCGGTAAAAGGATCATCAATTACCTACGGGCAAAACAGATGGGTGAGCTGGTCCGTGATCTTGGATTGGACGGACAGAAGCAGAAAGAAGGGACCCCGACTATGGGAGGATTGATTATCATTCTGGCAACCCTTATTCCCGTGCTGCTCTTTACCAGAATTACCAATGTCTACATTGTTCTTCTGATTGTGTCAGTCATATGGATGGGAGCCATCGGTTTCCTGGACGATTATTTGAAGAAAATAAAGAAAAATAAAGACGGCCTGAGCGGTAAATTTAAGATCGTCGGGCAGGTCGGTTTAGGAATGATCGTCGGCGTGACCATGTATTTCCATCCCGACATTACGGTAAAAAGAAAATATTCGGATGCTAAAGTCGTAAACAGGAACAATGTAGAACAGAACTTTATGCCCACTGAAAAAATTGCGGTATCTACCGTTCCTTTTGCCAAAAACAATGAGTTCGATTACAGCGGAATGCTCTTTTGGATGAATGATAAAGATGCCCACGAATGGGCCTGGATTGTTTTTATCCCGATCGTGATCTTTATTGTAACAGCCGTTTCAAACGGAGCCAATATCACCGACGGGATCGACGGTCTTGCCGCAGGAACCAGCACGGTGATTCTCCTTACCCTCGGCTTATTCGCCTACCTTTCCGGAAACATCATTTTTGCGGATTACCTCAACATCATGTTCCTCCCGAATATGGGGGAAACCACCATTTTTGTAGTCGCTATGGTAGGAGCCGTGATCGGATTTTTCTGGTACAACACCTATCCCGCCCAGGTTTTTATGGGCGATACGGGAAGTCTGATGATCGGCGGCGTAATTGCCGTATTGGCGATTATTTTAAGAAAAGAACTGATGATCCCGGTGTTGTGCGGAATTTTCCTGATTGAAAATATTTCCGTAATGCTGCAGGTGGTCGTCTTTAAATATAGAAAAAGAAAATTCGGGCTGGAATATGCCCAGAACAACAGGCTCTTCAGAATGTCCCCTTTGCATCACCATTACCAGAAGGGAGGTTTTCATGAAAGCAAAATAGTAAACAGAATGATTATTATCGGTGTAATGTTGGCGATTGTCTGCCTGATTACCCTGAAAATGAGATAAAAATTAATTTAAAAACCGGATTATTAATATTGAATCATTCGGTCATTAAATCAAAATGATATGAAAATAGTTGTTTTAGGAGGAGGGGAAAGTGGTTGTGGAGCTGCCTATCTGGCGAAAAAGAAAGGCATGGAAGTCTTTCTTTCGGACAAAGGTACCATCAAAGACAATTACAGACAGTTCCTGACGGATAACGAAATTGAATTTGAAGAAGGAAGCCATGATGAAGAAAGAATCCTGGATGCCGACTGGATCGTAAAGAGTCCGGGCATTCCGAAAAAAGCTGACATGATCCAAAAGATTCAGGAGAAAGGCATCAGGCTTTCCTCAGAGATCGAATTTGCGTCGGAATTTACCGACGCCAAGATCATCGCCATCACCGGAAGCAATGGAAAAACAACCACCACGTCCCTGATCTATTACATCCTGAAAAACGACGGATTAAATGTAGGCCTGGGCGGAAATATCGGATACAGCTTTGCCAGACAGGTAGCCGACGAAAACCATGAATATTATGTTCTGGAAGTAAGTTCCTTCCAGCTGGATGATATTCAGAATTTCAGACCGTATATTTCTTTGTTGCTGAATTTGTCTCAGGATCACCTGGACCAATACAATTACAACTATGAGGAATATGCAATGGCCAAGTTCAGGATTGCTGAAAACCAGGAGAATGACAATTTTTTCATCTACAACAAAGATGATGAAATGAGCAAAAATATTCTCGAAAAATTAGAGATAAAAGCTAAAATGATTCCTTTTTCCACCAAAGAACACCTGGCTGAAGGAGGTTTCATTGATGAAGATAAGATAGAGGTAAAACTGAAAGACGATTTTTCCATGAAAATTGATGAATTGTCGCTTTTAGGAACTCATAATGTGGCGAACAGCCTGGCTGCATCCATTGCGGGTAAAATACTGGAGATCAATAATGACAGCATCAGGAATTCATTAATGACCTTTCAGGCCGTAGAACATAGATTGGAGTTAGTAACGGAAATCGATGGGGTAAAATACATCAACGACAGCAAGGCCACTAATGTAAATGCCACATATTATGCACTGGAAAGTATGAAAACCCCGACCGTTTGGATTGTCGGAGGCGTGGATAAAGGAAACGACTATACCGAAATAGAAGAGTTAGTTAAAAGAAAAGTAAAGGCGATTGTCTGCCTGGGAATTGATAACGATAAGATCATTAACTTCTTTAAGGACAAGAAAGAATTTATTTACGACACCTCAAGCATGGAAAAAGCAGTAGAAATTTCAAAATCCCTTGCCCAAAAAGGCGATACGGTTTTATTATCTCCATGCTGCGCAAGCTTTGATTTATTTAAAAGCTATGAAGACAGAGGCCGTCAGTTTAAAAATGAGGTATTAAAAGAAATCCGCTAATCATCAATAGCGAACACCAGATATGAACGGACAGGACACAGAAAACAGATTTGAATTTCTAAAGGGCGATAAAGTACTTTGGATGGTCATTCTTGTGATCTCCATCTTCTCTATTTTCCCTGTATATTCCGCAAGTTCGAATCTTGAATATATTGTGAATAACGGGACCACGACCGGTCACGTGATCAAACATATGTTCTTTGTAGTTCTGGGACTGGGAATCATGAGAGTGGTCGGAATGATCAAGTACGAATACATCGGGAAGCTCAGCAGCATTCTGCTTGGTTTAATGGTGGTGCTACTGATCGTTACCATGTTCACCGGGCAGACCATCGACGGAGCGAGTGCCTCCCGGTGGCTGAAAATCCCCGGAACACCGATTTCCTTCCAGCCTTCCTCCTTCGCTTTCCTGATGTTGATTATTTACCTGTGCCGGTATTTAACCAAGAAAATCACCCGCGAAAGGCTTCCTATCGAAAATATCATGTACATTTTCGGGCCGATCCTCCTCGTTTTTGTACTGGTAGCGAAAGATAACGGTTCCACCGCCTTAATGATCCTGATGGTTTCCGTAGTGGTGCTCGTCATCGGACAGCTGCACTGGAAATACATTGCCGGATTTATCTCTGCTTCATTCATCGCTATCGTATTATTTTTAGTGATCGCTTTGAATACGAACCTCATCGGCGGAAACCGTGTACATACCTGGATGAGCCGGATCGAAACATTTACCTCAAGCAAAGCTAAAAGTGTTGATGTAGATGATGAAAGCGTAAAAGCCAAAAATTACCAGGTGATGCAGGCTAAAGCCGCCATCGTTCACGGAGGAATTACCGGAATGGGTCCCGGAAAAAGTGCTTTAAAACAAATGCTTCCCCAGTCTGCTTCCGATTTTATCTTCGCAGTCATTGTGGAAGAATACGGGGTGATCGGAGCTGCATTTTTAGTCAGCCTGTATTTAATTATGATCATCCGTATTGTGATGATCGCCAGCAAGATGCCTGCATTTTTCGGATCGCTGCTGGTACTCAGCCTGGGGGTTATGATTTTTGTACAGCTTTCGGTGAATATCGCCGTTGCCGTCAACCTGATCCCCGTTACCGGACAACCGCTGCCCCTCATCAGTTACGGAGGAACTTCAATGCTGGTGACGTATCTGCAGCTGGGGATTATATTAAACATCAGCTCCAGGATACAGATCTACGATGAAGAAGGAATGGGTAAAAAACAAAGTGTCGCAGAAATAAACGATATAGCATAAAAGTTCCAAAGGAACTATTTAACAAAGGATAGGATAAAATCCTATCAAAATTGAATAAATAAATTTTTGATTAATTAATGGACAATCATTCAGCCAATAGCCAGCAGCCAAAAACCCTCCGTATTTTATTATCGGGAGGAGGAACGGGAGGACATATCTTTCCGGCCATTGCTATTGCCGATGAGATCAGGAGAAGATATCCGGATGCCGAGTTTCTGTTTATCGGAGCGAACGGTAAGATGGAAATGGAAAAGGTTCCACAGGCTGGTTATAATATTGAAGGAATCGATATTGCCGGCATCAACCGAGGCAATATGCTGTCGAATTTAGGCCTGCCATTTAAGATTTTAAAAAGCCTGTCCAGATCAAAAAAGATCATTAAAAATTTCAACCCTGATTTTGCCATCGGAACCGGAGGTTTTGCAAGCGGACCAGCCTTATATGAAGCCAGCAAGTTGGGGATCCCGATTTTTATTCAGGAGCAGAATGCCCACGCCGGCGTAACGAATAAGATTTTAAGCAAAAAAGCAAAAGCCGTATTTACTGCCTATCCTAAAGTGGAAGGCTTCCCTGCTGATAAAATAAAATTCCTCGGTAACCCGATCCGTGAAAATATTGTTTCGGGAATGCAGGATACTATTCTTGCTAAAGAGAAAATGGGACTTGCCAAAGATAAACTGACTATTTTATCGGTCGGAGGATCTCTGGGTTCGAGAACTTTAAACAACGGGTGGAAAGACAATCTGGAAGACCTAAAAGAAAAAGGCTACCAGCTGATCTGGCAGACCGGGAAACTGGACTACAGCGAACTGTCTTCCAGCCTCCGGCTCCCCCCTTCCATCCAGCTGAAAGAATTTATTAAGGATATGGAAACCGCCTATTCCGCAGCGGATGTAATCGTTTCCCGTGCGGGTGCCATTGCTATTTCCGAACTGGCCGTAGCACAGAAGCCGGTTTTGCTGGTTCCTTTCCCGTTTGCAGCGGAAGATCATCAGACCAAAAATGCGATGACCCTGGTGGAAAAAAATGCCGCCCGGATGGTGAAAGATACCGAAATGAAAGACCAGTTCTGGAATACGCTTTCAGAGATCTGTGATGATGAAAAATTAAGGAGAGAAATGTCCGGCAATCTTAGCTATTTTGCTAAACCACATGCCGCAAAAGAGATTGTAGACGAGATTTTTAAAGTGATTTAAGTATATAGATGTCAAACGAATTATCAGTATATAGAAAATTCATTTATAAAGATGATGCTTTAGAATTGGCAAAAATTCTCGAAGAGAATCATTTTGTATATGAGCTTACGGATAACTCTTCAAAATTAGATTCAAGTTTCGGAGGAGATATCAATACGAAGCAGTATGAATTAAAAATCAGGAAAGATGATTTTATTGAGGTTGAAAAAATTGAAGAGATGCTTGTAAAAAAAGATCTTGAAAATGTAGAAGAAACCTATCATCTTTTTGATTATTCTGATGAAGAACTCATCGAAATTGTAACGAAAAAAGATGAATGGAATAAGTTTGACTATTTGCTTGCTCAAAAAATACTAAAAGAAAGAGGAAAAGAAATAAACCCGGAACTCTTAAATGCTATCAATAAACAGAGACTTGACAGTCTTTCAGTACAGGAAGAAAGTCCTGTTTGGCTAATAATCATTGGATATGTATCCGCCTTCTTTGCGGGGTTCCTGGGCATATTTATTGGTGGTTATTTAATGTATTATAAAAAAGCTTTACCAAACGGAGACAGAATTTATGGATTCAAAAGAAATGACAGGAGTCATGGCCAAAATATCCTTATCATCTCTGCAATAGCATTTTTTGTGTGGATCGGATTCAGGCTTTTTAATTAACAGATATAAAATGAACAATTTAAATACATATCAGAATTTTTACTTCGTTGGAATCGGGGGTATCGGGATGAGTGCGCTGGCACGGTATTTCCATGCTTCGGGCAAAAAAGTTTTGGGCTACGACAAGACCCCAACCAAATTGACGCAGACGCTGATGACCGAAGGAATCGATATTGTTTTTGAAGATGTTATTGACGAAAAAATTACCTCGCTTCATAAAGAAGATACATTGGTGATTTATACACCCGCCATTAAGGTTTTGGGGATTTTGGATTATTTTAACGGTCATCAGTTTGAAGTCTTAAAAAGGGCCAAAGTATTAGGGTTGATCACGGAAAACACCGATTGTATCGCCGTTGCCGGGACCCACGGAAAAACAACGACGTCTACCCTTGTTTCCCATCTGTGTAAAGAAGCCGATCTGCCTTTTTCATGCTTCCTGGGCGGAATTTCCGAAAATTTCAAATCGAATTTCCTGTACAACGGCGCTCAGTACTCTGTGGTGGAAGCTGATGAATACGACCGAAGTTTCCTGAATCTTTCACCGGATTGGGCGGTCATCACCTCTACCGATGCAGACCACCTGGATATTTACGGCGATAAAAATACCATCGAAGAAGGCTTCAGGCAATTTGCAGCCCTGGTTCCGGACGACAAGCAACTGTTTGTAAGAAAAGGAATCGAAATCGGAAGACCGTCGCTAACTTATGCCGTAAACGAAGAAGCCGATTACTATTCGGACAACCTGAGGATGGAGGGAGACAAAATCTATTTTGACTTCCATACCCCTGCTGAAACCGTAAAGGATTTCATCTGGGAAACGCCGGGCATCCACAATGTAGAAAATGCAACGGTAGCCCTGGCAATTCTCCACAACTTAGGCGTGGATTTCGAGACCCTGAAAAAAGCGATTGCCAATTTCAAAGGAATTAAAAGAAGATACACCAAACACCGGTATCCGAACGGTAAAATTTACATCGACGATTATGCTCATCATCCGACGGAGATCAATGCTGTAATGGGTTCGATCCGGACGTTTTACCCTGATAAGAAATTATTGGTGGTCTTCCAGCCGCACCTGTTCAGCAGAACACGTGATTTTGCCGACGGATTTGCCGAAAGCCTGAGTCGAGCGGACGAATTAATTTTACTGGATATCTACCCGGCAAGAGAACTTCAGGAAAATTTTGCAGAAATTACTTCCGATTGGTTGTTAAAAAAAGTAACTTTAGATAAAAAGGAAGTTTCAGCCTTAGGGGAAGCCTTCCAAAAGATAAAAGAAAAAGATTTCGACATCCTTCTCACCGTAGGCGCAGGAAACATCGATACCCTTTACGATCCTATTTGTGAGTGGATGAATGGAACACAAAGCGCACAGAGATAGGCAAGAATCGTTTCACAAAGCCGCTTCGCTTATAAGAGAAGAGCATTGTAAAATGAAATTATAAAACACACAAATGAATGAAAATGAAATTGCGAAAATTATTGTTGATGCAGGTTTAAAAGTTCATAGAAGTCTGGGACAGGGATTATATGAAACGGTTTATGAGCAGTGTCTTGAATATGAACTATTAAACAGAGGATTATTTGTTGAGAGGCAAAAATTTCTTTCAATACAATATGAAAATCTAAAGTATTGAATGCCTTTAAAATCGACTTATTAGTTGAAAACAAAGTGGTAGTAGAAATTAAAGCGCAGGAAAGTCTTGACAATTACCATAATGCCCAACTTTTAAATTATTTAAAATTGGGAAATTATAAATTAGGCTTGTTATTAAATTTTAATTCTAAACTTTTTAAGAACGGAATTAACAGAATAATAAACGGATATGTAAAATAGCTGTTAGCTTTTATAAGCGAAGCGGCTTGGTGAAACAAAAAAAGAAAAAGCTTCGTGAACTTCGTGTTCAGAAAAAATAAATGAAAAATAAATACAGAATTTTAAAAATTGCCGTCACAGTAATCCTTCTTGGATTCCTGCTGAGTTTTTCGTTAAAGAAATTCAGTGGTCAGGAAATCACGGATAATAAAATTTCTGTAAAAATGAATGAAAAGACTCCGGTATATTTCATCGATGAAAAAGACATCCGGGAAATTGTAAAAAAAGAAAACCCTTCCGGAAAAGTGGGAGATCTTGACATCCCGGCATTAGAAAAGAAAATAAATAACCTGCCGGCGGTAGACAGTGCCAATGTGTATCTGAATCTGAACGGAAAGCTTAATCTGGATATCAAGCAGAGGGTTCCTGTATTCAGGCTGAATAAAGAAGGCCGTGATTTTTACGTCGATGAAAAAGGAATTGAATTCCCAATCTCGAAAACCTATTCGCATCCGTGCATGCTGGTGACCGGAAACGTAAATAAGGATGAATATCAAAAACTGGCTGAGCTGGTGGAGAAAATCGATAAAGATGATTTCAGCAGAAAATACTTCATCGGAATATCCAAAGACCGGAACGGCAACTATAATCTGCTGACCAGCGAAAGCAATTACAAAGTGGAAATCGGCGATCTGGACAATATCGATTTTAAAGTGAAAGGCTTTAAAACCTTTGTTGAAAAATACCTCGTATATCAGGATCCCGAAAAATACAGCCGGGTTTCCGTAAAATACCAGAACCAGATTGTGACCACGCTGAATCCTTATTTTAAGGAAAACGACAGTGTCCTTCAGGCCGGGAATAAAGAACTGGCCAAAGCACCCTTAGCTGCCGTAAAAAAGACGGACGCTCAACCCAAATTAACAGAGAATAAAATCAGCTCTACTCAGGCAAAGCCTAAGGAAAGCATAAAGAAGAAAACGGTAACCAAGCCGCAAAAAACAAAAAAAACAGAACAAAAACCTACGGCTGCAAAGCCTAAGAAAAAGGCAACCGTTAAAATAGAGTAAAAAATCAAATCGATATAAAATGGAAAATCAAGAGTATTCAGTAGGTCTGGACATCGGGACAACAAAAATTGTCGCGATTGTAGGAAGGAGGAATGCACACGGGAAAATAGAAGTTCTCGGTGTAGGAAAGGCGAAAAGTCTTGGAGTTCACAAAGGTATTGTGAATAATATTTCGCAGACCATTAATTCAATTAAGGCTGCGGTGTTAGAAGCACAATCCAGTGCAGGCGTTCCGATCCGTAAAGTAACGGTGGGAATTGCAGGAAAACACATCCGTTCCCTGCAGCATTCGGATTATATTATGCGTGAGCACCCCGACAAGTTTATTACAGATGACGACATTGAAGCATTAAAAGACCAGGTGAAGAAGCTGGTTATGCTTCCCGGCGAAGAAATTATCCATGTTCTTCCCCAGGAATACAAAGTGGATTCCGAGGGTGAAATTCAGGAGCCCGTAGGAATGCACGGCAAACGCTTGGAAGCCAATTTCCATGTGGTAGTCGGGCAGATGGGAAGCATCCGCAATATTGCACGGTGCGTTCGTGAAGCCGGGCTGGAAATGGAGGCCCTTACCCTTGAACCCCTCGCCTCTTCAGAAGCAGTTCTTACGAAAGAAGAAAAAGAAGCCGGTGTGGCCATCGTAGATATCGGTGGCGGAACAACGGATATTGCCATATTTAAAGACAACATTATCCGTCACACCTGTGTGATCCCTTACGGCGGCGGTATCATTACGGAAGACATCAAAGAAGGATGCTCCATCATCGAAAAGCATGCCGAGCAACTGAAAGTGAAATTCGGTTCCGCGGTTCCTGAACTGGAAAAAGACAGTACCTATGTTACCATTCCGGGGCTTCACGGAAGACCGGATAAAGAAATTTCCTTGAAAACCCTGGCACAGATCATCAATGCCCGGGTAGAAGAAATCCTGGAGATGGTAAATACCGAACTGAAAGCCTACGGTGCCTTTGAGCAGAAGAAAAAACTGATTGCAGGAATCGTGCTGACAGGGGGCGGATCCAATCTGAAGCATCTTCGACAGCTCGCCAATTATACCACCGGTTTCGACAGCCGTATAGGTTTTGCCAATGAGTATGTAGCGAATGATAAAAATCAGTATCTTAAAGGCCCGGAATTTGCTACTTCGATCGGGTTATTGATGGAAAGCCTGAAAATCCGCGACAAAAAGCAGAATGCTGAAGCGCAACAGCCTGTGGAAGAGGAAATTCAGCCGCAGCCTAAAGCTGATACGGTAGCTGTTCCTTCAGAAACGGTGCAGCAGGTACAGCAGCCGGAGGCTGTGCAGCCGGTGGAAACCGTGAATGAACAGCAGCAGAAAAGAGCTGCAAAACTGACTTTCGGGCAGTCGCTGATGGAAAAGGTGAAAAAATTTTTTGAGGAAGTAGAGTAAATTATAAATGACAAGTGATAAGATGTGAATGATGCCTCAATTATCATGAATCGATTATTAATTATTAAAAAGAAAAGTTATGGAAAATATAGGTACACAGGGGTTTTCGTTTGATTTGCCAAAGGGAAATTCGTCGATCATCAAGGTTATCGGTGTAGGAGGCGGTGGAAACAATGCACTCAAGCACATGTACGAGAAGGGGATTCATGGAGTAGATTTCGTGATATGTAATACGGATGCACAGACTTTAGATAATAACCCGGTGGCCAACAAAGTACAGTTGGGAACCACCATTACAGAAGGCCTCGGCGCCGGTGCAGACCCTGAAGTAGGGGAAAAATCTGCTATCGAAAGCATCGAAGACATCAAAGCGGCCATGGGCCAGAATACCAAAATGGTATTCATCACAGCCGGAATGGGCGGTGGTACCGGAACCGGTGCTGCTCCCGTGATTGCCAAGGTAGCCAAAGACATGGGTATTCTGACCGTAGGAATCGTAACCGTTCCTTTCAGCTTTGAAGGTAAAAGAAGGCTGGAACAGGCTGAAAACGGCCTTGATAAATTAAGAAATAATGTTGACTCTTTAATTGTCATCAATAACGATAAATTAAGACAGCAATTCGGAAACCTTGGATTCAAGCAGGGATTCTCCAAAGCCGATGAGGTATTGACGAACGCCGCCAAAGGAATGGCGGAAGTAATTACCGGTTACTTTGATGTAAACATTGACTTTAGAGATGCTAAATCTGTATTGCAGAATTCAGGAACGGCATTGATGTCTACCGGAATTGCTTCCGGTGAAAACAAAGCCGAAGAAGCGGTAAGAAAGGCGCTGGATTCCCCATTGCTGAACGACAACAAGATCACAGGAGCCAAAAATGTTCTATTGCTGATCCGAAGTGGTGCAGAAGAAGTAACGATGGACGAAATCGGGGTCATCATGGATCATATCCAGAAAGAAGCCGGACACACCGCCGATATTATTTTCGGGGTGGGTGCTGACGAAGAACTCGGAGATTCCGTAAGTGTTCTTGTTATTGCCACAGGTTTTTCAAATGACAACAAGAAATTTGCAGGGCCGACTGAAAAAATTAAAATCAGCCTGAACGACAGCCTGGAAGCCCCGAAAGAATCGCCTTTTAAGACAAGAGATGAAAGAGCTTCAGATCATAGCTATGATTTTGGCGGGAAAAATCTTTTCAGACTGGATGACGAAGATGGCGATATGCCGCAATTCGGAAGCACTGCTACTGAAAAAAAAATGACTATTGGCAACGAAGAGACTAGAACCGAAATAAAATTCTTTGATAAAGAGGAAGATACGGACCCTTCTGATCATCAATGGAGAGAGGAAGAAAAACAGGAATCTTTCAGCCTGTTTTCCATAGATGACGAAACCGAAGATCCGAATGATCTGGAAATCGAATCTTTTACTTTTGATTTCGACAGCAAGAAGGACGAACCTCAGCCAGGCCATTCTACCAGCCATTCTTATGCTGAGGATAAGCCGGTGGAATTCAGCTTTTTTGTGAACGAACCGAAGAACGATTCTAAATCCGACTATGGCCAGCCAAAAGCCGAATTTACCAATTCAGCAGAAGTGAACCAGCTTACGGAAGAACCTCTTCAGAAGGTAGAACATTTTTTCCAGCACCTGAAAGAAGAGCCCGTGGTTGAAAACAAGGCGGAAACTTCAGCTCCGAAGCCGGCCGAAGAAGAATTTACCTTCGTCAACAAAACCGTTGACCAGGAAAGGGTTATGGAGCGAAGAAATAAACTGAAAGAGTTCAACTCACGCTACCAGAGTTTCGACAGCTCCAGCGAATTTGAATCGGTTCCGGCATTCAAGAGAAAAAACATCTCGATTGAAGGTTCCAATGCTTCAGAGCAGAATATCAACACCTACCTGTCTGATAACAACGGAAACATGCAGATCAGAGAAAACCGGTTTTTGAATAAAGACGTAGACTAAAAAATATAACAATGTAGAAATGTACCAATGTAACAATTACTTTATTGATGCTTATTGATAAACTGTTACATTGATACATTGTTAAATTAAAATCATGAGTTTAGAAAATACCATAAACGAAGCTATAAAAACGGCCATGAGAGCCAAAGACAAAGTTGCTCTGGATTCTCTTCGTGCTGTAAAATCACAGATACAGCTGTTGAAGACAGAAACCTTGGGTGCTGAAGTTTCGGAAGAACAGGAAATCGCCATCCTTCAGAGAATGGTAAAGCAGCGAAAGGATTCCTATGAGCAGTTTTCTGCACAGGGAAGAAACGACCTTGCCGAAGTGGAGGAAGCGCAGATGAAAATCATTGAGCAGTTCCTGCCAAAGCAGCTTTCCGCAGAAGAGCTGGAAGCCGAAATGAAAAATATTATCGCTGAAACCGGCGCTGGATCCATAAAAGATTTAGGAAAAGTAATGGGGGTGGCATCAAAATCTTTAGCCGGAAAATCGGATGGCAAAAGCATATCCGAGATGGCAAAAAAGCTGCTTTCCTAACTATGATTAATAAATGATGGCCGATAACGATTCATCATTTACTAATTTTATTTATTGTTGGATATTCAACCTTTGCATATCGATTTGATTAAAGAAGCCCGGGATTTTTAAGTTCCGGGCTTCATTTTGTGTTCAGATTTCATTTAATGACACCATTATCTTTCAGAATAGATCATTTTAATAAAACCGAGGGAAATGGTAGACATTTTTTTCATGCCCATTGTTTTTAGAATCATTTCAAATTTAGCAATATTTTAAGTTAATTAACAAATTAAATTTACACAAAATCAAATACTGTTAAATAATTAATATACAATACATTTTATTTAACAAAAACACTAATAGTTTTTATATATTGATGAAAAGCGGGGAATTCCTTAAATTTGTATCTTACAAAAAACAAAAATATGTATCCACAAGATTTAGTAATGCCGATGAAGGCTGAACTTACAGATAAAGGCTTTGAGGATCTGACCACACCGGTTCAGGTAGAAGAAGCATTAAAACAGTCGGGAACTACCCTTTTGGTGATCAACTCCGTATGCGGATGTGCAGCGGGAGCGGCAAGACCGGGAGTGGTTTATTCTTTGACGGGAGATAAGAAGCCGGACCATTTGACAACTGTTTTCGCAGGGTTCGATACCGAAGCCGTAGTAGAAGCGAGAAAGCATTTGGCGCCATTTCCTCCAAGCTCTCCCTGTGTAGCGCTTTTCAAAGACGGTGAACTGGTTCACATGCTGGAAAGACACCACATCGAAGGAAACCCTGCCGGTGCCATCGCTGCAAACCTTCAGGCTGCTTATGACGAGTACTGCTAAGAACGAAACTTTAAATATCGAAACCGCTGCAAAATTTGCAGCGGTTTTTTATTTCCAGAAATTCATTTAATCTATTGATAAACAATTACCCTCCGCAATTATTTACAGTGGTATTTAATCCCGATTAAATATACATTTAAACACTATAAAATTTACATTTTTACCTTGGAAAAAGTTCCGGGAAAATCCAATTATTGTTATATTTGTCGGAATGGCAACGAAAGCACTTTTCAATACTGTGGTCAATTGGTTTATCCGCCAGCGGATCGATCAGATTCAGAATTTCATGGATCATCCCATTGAAACTCAGAAGGGTATTTTATTTTCCCAGCTGTTTCATGCCGAAGATACGGAGTATGGCAGGAAATACGGTTTTAATTCCATTTCGAGCTATCAGGACTTTAAGAACAAAGTTCCGGTTGTTACTTACGAAGAAATGGAACCTTACATTGAAAAAGCAAGACAGGGGCAGAAGGATGTGAGCTGGCCCGGCTACATTAAGCATTTCGCCAAATCTTCCGGAACCACCAATGCCAAAAGCAAGTTTATCCCGATTTCGGCTGAAAGCCTGGAATACTGCCACATGAAAGCCGGAAAGGACATGGTTTCCATTTATGCCAACAATCATCCTGAAAATCAGCTGTTCAATTATAAAAACTTACGCCTGGGCGGCAGTTCAGAACTTTACGCTGATTTTAACACCAAATTCGGTGATCTCTCGGCCATCCTGATCGACAATCTTCCGTTCTGGGTAGAAGTAACGACCACGCCGAGCAAAAAGGTTTCCCTGATGGGAGAATGGGAAAGCAAGCTCAAAGCCATTACTTCTGAAGTGAAAAATGAAGACGTAGGAAGTATTCTCGGGGTACCCAGCTGGATGATGGTGCTTCTTCAGCGGGTATTAAAGGAAACGGAATTTAACAATATTTCGGAACTCTGGCCGAATCTGGAAGTTTTCTTTCACGGCGGGATCAGCTTTAAGCCTTACCGGGAACAGTACAGGCAGATCATAGGAAAAAACATCAATTATTACGAGATTTATAATGCTTCAGAAGGCTTCTTCGGGATCCAGGACCGGTCTAACAGCGACGAGATGCTCCTGATGCTGGACTACGGCATTTTCTACGAATTCATCCCGATGGATCAGTTCCACTCCTCCAATCCGAAAGTCATCAGCATTGAGGATGCTGAAGTAGGAAAAAACTATGCGATGGTTATTACCACCAACGGCGGCTTATGGAGATACCTGATTGGAGATACCGTTATGTTTACTTCCACCAACCCATTCAGAATCAAAATTACGGGCCGTACGAAACACTATATCAATGCCTTCGGGGAAGAGCTGATGATCACAAACGTAGAATCTGCCCTTACGAAAGCCTGTGAGGAAACCAATGCCGCTGTTTCCGACTTTACAGGAGCCCCTGTGTTCATGAGGGAAAATGAAAGCGGTGCCCACGAATGGATTTTTGAGTTCTGTAAAAAACCGGATGACCTGGACCGTTTTACGGATATTTTTGACAGCCATCTGAAATCCATCAATTCGGATTATGAGGCAAAACGCTATAACAATATTACACTGAAACGGCCTATCGTACATATTGCCAAGCCAAATCTTTTCTACTGCTGGCTGGAATCCAAAGGAAAGCTTGGCGGCCAGAATAAGGTCCCGAGGCTGAGCAATGACAGAGAGTATATCGATCCTCTGCTGGAGCTTAACAGATAAAAATAAACCGCAGGAAATCTGCGGTTTTTCTTTAATGTTATTTTTTTAAATCTTCTTTCAGCTTTCTGGCTCCCTCTTCTACTTTCGAGGCCCCTTTGGCTGCGGCATCTTTCACATCCTGGCCTGCTTTGTGGAGATCCTCTTTCGCCTTATCTGCAGTAGCGTCAATTTTATTTTTTGCTTCTTCCGCAGCATTATCGATTTTCTTTCCGGTTTCATCAATTTTTGCCTGGGTATTTTCTTTTGCCCGGTTAATCTTTGCGGTATCTACACCAACTCCTGTTTCAGTGGTTGTGGTAGTGGTAGTGGTTACGGTACCATCAGCGTTTTCCACCTTTTCCGTCTTTGTCGATTTTGTACATGATACAGCCACTGCAGCGATCATAAATCCTGATAAAATGATTTTTTTCATACGTATTGAAATTTTTAAAATGTATTCTGTGTGATTATTCTGTCTTTGCTTCGCCGGTTTGGGTTTCAGCAGTTTTAACCTTATTCTTTTCCTCCGTTTTCTTTTCTTCTTCCGCTTTTTTCTTATTTTCTTTTTCCAAATCTTCCTTCAGTTTCTTTTCCTGCTCCTGAAGTTTTAATGCTTCTTTCACGGAATCCTGGTATTTCTTTGAAGACATTTGTATCTTTCTTACCACATCGACTGAAGTGGCTCCATTGGAAAAAGAATCGATGGCTGCCGTATCATAATCCGCTTTGGGACTGTCTGCAGGGTACAGGTCGGCCGGTTCTTTCCTAGAACAGGATACCGATAAAGCGGAAAAAACAAAAGCGGAAAAAAATAAATATTTCATGGGAACTAATTTAACAGAAATTCCGCAATTACAGGATAATGATCCGATAATTGTACCGAATTATCCACTTTATAGCTTAAAGGAATGATGGATTTCGAACTGAAAATGTAATCGATCCTCAATGGCACCTTATAGTCATGAAAACTGGAGGAATTACCGTTTCCTGCTGCTAAAAAAGCATCCTGAAGATCTTTCCCCAGATTGTAATATTCATAGGAATTCGGAACGGAATTGAAGTCACCTGCCAGAATCACAGGATATGGCGAAAGGTCTACTGCTTTCCTTATTTTTTTAATTTGATCTTCATGCGCTTTAAAGGTAGGGGTCATATGGGAGAGAAGGGTATTTATTTTATTTCCTTCTTTTGCAAAGCCGTCAAATTTAAGCATGGATTTGTGTAAACGGAAGGGTTCAAGATAGACATTGATGATCCTGATAATTTTTCCGTTGATATCTACATCGGCATAAAAGGAATTTCCTCTGGATTTATCGGTAATCAGCTCTTCCTGTCTTACGATGTTATGTTTTGTTTTCAGAATAACGGACGGATATTTTACCATATCTTTTTTCAAAGCGCGGTTGGTATCTTTTTCCTGCACGAGAATGATATCCGCATCCTGATCCATAATGTATTTTTTTACTTTTTCCCAGCCCGATTCCCCGTATTTCACATTGAAAGTAATGACCTTGATGTCTCTTACCGACTTTACATTTTCCGTTTTCGGGGTGAAATTGATCCACCTCCTGATCGGATTATAAAATAGAAATGTTCCCAGCACGAAAGCAATGGCGAATTTCTTTTTTCTGACGATCCAGAATAGGGTAAAAATAAGGTGGAGCGAAATTAAATAGGGAAATCCTAAAGAAAGGAGATTAAGAACACTTAACAGGTTAGGTGGCACCCATGCATTCCCTAAGGTACACAGCAGCAAAACAGCAACGGTAATATGGGCAAATAACAATAGCTGGCTCAGTTTCATAAAAACAGGATAAGGTACCGCGGCAATTTCAGCAAAAATCTTACCATGGCCAAAACTTTAACGGTTTTTATGATCAGTTTTTAAGACTGAAGGTTGCTATCACCGGGAAATGATCGGAAACCCCTGTTGAACGGTCAACTTTGTAACTGAGTGCTTTAATTGATTTTGAGGTAAAAATATAATCGATCCTGATTGGGAATTTATAGTCATGAAAGCTGGTGCCACTCCCCCGTCCTGCAGCCACAAAGGCATCCTGCAACACTTCGGAAATATGATAATATTCGTAAGAATTGGGAACGGAGTTGAAATCACCCGTCAGGATAACCGGATAAGGTGAATTTTCTACCTCTTCTTTAATGATATCCACTTGTTCCTGATGCATTTTAAACGTAGGGATCAGTTTTTTTACGATATTCTTTACTTTTTTTTCGTCTTCTTCATTATCACCGTTAAGTCTGACCATTTTTTTTACAAACCCGAAAGACTGCAGGTGGACACTGATGAACCGGTATCTCTTCCCCTTGATTTCCACATCAACCCGCAGGGCCGGATCATCGATCAGCTTATTATTGATCTTAATAAACTGTCTGTCAATAATCTTATATTTTGACAGAATGGTGATGTTTCCAAAAGTTGCGGTTTCATAGCCTAAGGTTCCATATCCTTTCCCTTCATCTTCCTGAAGCAGAATAATATCCGCACCCGAATCTTTTAAATATTCCTTTACCTCGCTTCTTTCATTACCTCCCGTCCTCGTATTGAAAGACATAACTTTCAGATCCGGCACTTCACTTTTTACGGAAGAATAATTTACCCACCGCAATACCGGATTAAAGAACAGCAATCCCAGGAAAAAGAATAGGAAAGCTCTTTTTTTCCAGCAGATGATCCAAAATATCGTGAGGGCCACATACCCGAAAATCAGTCCCGGAAATGCAAGGGAAAGTAAATTAAACCAGGGAAAAACCTTTGGAGCAATATAGGCATTGAGGAGCATTCCCGTTAAAAGCAGGAAAACGCCTATATGAAGCAGAAGGAGAATAAGCCGGACAATTTTCATAGAATTCTAATTAAACCGGTACAGATGCCTTTTCCAGATTTTTGCCAGGATAAAACCGACAATGGCTCCACCGACATGGGCAAGGTGGGCAATTCCTCCTCCGCTGCCAAAAACTCCCAGGTATACAGAACCAATAATTACAACCGGTAGTACATATTTCACTTTTACCGGAATAGGAATAAACATGATGGCAATTCTGGCATCAGGATATAAGGTGGCAAAAGCCGCTATAACCCCGAATATAGCTCCGGATGCACCAACCATTCTGCTGATCAGTCCCATATAAAGGTTTAATTCATCTTCATTGTTCATATAGGGCGCAGGATTAAAACCATACCTGCTCAGGTTGGCACTTTCATATATTTTACGGATATCGACATTGGAATTGGTCATAAGGTCCGAGGTAAGCTGCTGGATTTCAAAAAAATTCCATAAGTTAAATAGGAAAAAAGCCCCTAAACCACTTAGAAAGTAAAGAATAAGGTATTTTTTATCCCCCAGCCGATGCTCAAGTATCGGTCCGAAGCTGTAAAGAGTAAACATATTAAACAGAATATGCATGATGCTTCCGTGCATGAACATATGCGTTATAATTTGCCAGGATTTGAAATTGGGTGAAAAAGGATAATACGCAGAAAGCAGATCATTAAGCTGAGGTATAAAAAAAGAGACAATAAATACCACGATATTAATAATGATAATATTTCTCGTAAGAGGCGGCAAACTGTTAAACATATCTTCTAAAATTTATTCTTAAAATCATTAAACGGAACCTCGAAGAAACATCTTTTCCCGTCCGGTAAAAATTCCGGGAAGCCCAAGGCGGTAAAATCCCGGATCAGCTGTTCCGCATCTTTTTTATATATGAAATCGAACCTGGATTTGGACTGCATCTTGCTCCACTGGTTCTGGTAATGCTGTATGAATTCTTCTTCCGACTTATATTCCAGCATATCGAAAAGGTTTTCCAGGAATTTCATCACCTGGGTCTCTTTCAGCCCTTCGGGTACGGCATCGATCCTAAGCACGCTTTCATGTGCCACACTCATTTCGAACCCTAATTCCGGAAGGTATTTTTTTATCGAGTCATATTTCGATTTCTCGATTTCATTCATGTGATATTCAAGAGAAAAAAGCAGGGAATGACTGTTCGTAGCTCCTCTTTTTGAAGGTTTTGTGTTTTCGGAGACCCATAGCCTGTGCATTCTTCCCAAATCCAGCATGAGGGTTTTATCCCCTTTGTTGAAAAGCCAGTAGCCGTTCGGCAGCCTCATCAGGTCTTCGTCAAAATCTTCATCCTCAAACAGGTTGATTTTTGAAGGTTCCGCTGTTGAAATATTCTGCTGGTACATTTCCGTCAGGTTATGGATTTCGGTATGGGTGATCTCCCGTTCTTCCAGGAAAGGATTATAATCGCGGTCTACGATAATCTCAGGCATTTTCAGCACGCCTCCTCCGCCATTGCTTTTGCTCGGAAAGGTCTTCTGCATCATATTGTCAAGCTCCGGATCCCTTTCGAAATCCAGGCTTGGGGAAACATTATAAATTCCCAGAGCTCTTTTGATCGTAGAGCGAAGCAGGGCAAAAATCAGGTGCTCGTCTTCAAATTTAACTTCCGTTTTCTGCGGATGGATATTCACATCGATTTTCTCGGGATCGAGGTCCAGGAAAAGGAAAAAAGTAGGAGAATAGCCCGGCAGGAGCAATCCTTCAAAAGCTTCCTGTACCGCCTTGTTGAAATAGGCGCTTTTAAAATATCTTCCGTTTACAAAAAGAAACTGCTCGCCTCTTGTTTTTTTAGCGCCTTCAGGTTTTGCTACAAATCCGTGAAGCTTACACCAGATGATATCTTCTTTGATGGGCACCAGCTGCGGCTGCAGCTTTCTTCCGAAAATATCCACGATCCGCTGCATCTGGCTTCCTTTACGCAATCTGAATACCGCATCGTCATCATGAAACAGGGAAAACTCCAGGTTCTCATGCGCCAGGGCCACCCTTTGGAATTCATCGATCACATGCCTGAATTCAACGTTATTGTTTTTCAGAAATTTCCTTCGGGCCGGAACGTTATAGAATACGTTTTTTACCAGGAAATTAGACCCGTCCGCCGTCTGTACAGGATCCTGAAACTGGAACACGCCACCTTCAATATAGATATTCGTCCCAATGGTTGCTTCCGGCTGTTTTGTTCTCAATTCCACCTGCGATACTGCCGCAATGGAAGCCAGTGCCTCCCCCCGGAATCCCTTAGTGGCAATCCTGAAGATATCTTCCGTTCCCCGGATCTTTGAAGTGGCATGTCTTTCAAAGGCCATTCTCGCATCGGTTTCAGACATTCCCTTGCCATTGTCTACCACCTGGATCAGATTTTTCCCGGCATCCCTTATAATCAACTCAATTTTGGTAGCTTCTGCATCGATCGCATTTTCCAAAAGTTCCTTTACGATGGATGCGGGTCTCTGCACGACTTCTCCTGCCGCAATTTGGTTGGCTACATGATCCGGTAAAAGCTGAATAATATCTGACATAAAAAACGTTAATCAACTTACAAAAATAGTCATTCAAATTAAGAATTAAAACTATAAACGTCTGAATTAAAATTTAATTATCAACATTTTAACAAAGTGCGGAATGACCGGTTCAGCGCTGCAGAGGCCTGGCTTCAGGCTTTCTTTAAAACACAATCCCCTGATTGCACGGGGGCATTCAGAGGATTGATTCACAGCTAGTTTACACAAAATTAATACTGATATTGATATCTCTTAATTAACATTTTATTTTTAGACTTGCAGTTCAGGTTATGGAATGGAAAAATCTTATCAACACTTTTCCGTTTCGCTGCTGCTTGTTACGCGCTTATTCATCAAAAACAAGCTTTCTTTTCTTCTGCCTTTCAGGAACCTTAATTTCCGGGATTCCGTGAATTTTATGATACAGGTCAGCAATCGGATTCGGCTTATTATAAATTTTACTATACCTGTATTTGGTATTAAAATGCCTTATATGGATTTTATATGCATCATAACCGATAACCACCATGAGACAGGCACTGATTACATAAAACACACTGAATTCCAGGTAATAGTAAGTCAGTCCTGAAAAAACGGCTCCCAGCACATACGAAAGCATGATGCTCATCAGCAATTTAGCCCTCGCGACCAATTCCCCATTCTTTCTGAATTCTTTCTTGGTAAACATCGAAAACAAAATTCCAAGGTCTGTTGTCGTACCGGTAAGGTGGGTTGTTTTTACCGAGAAGTTGGAGATACTGGCCGTTAAACCGTTCTGCAGACCCGTAGCAAACAGCATTAACGCAACCAGCAGTTCGGTCTCTTCCAGGGTTTTCCGGTAATAAAGCTGGCCGTAAACTCCCACAAACAGAAGACAGGCAATTTCCAGGACCAACGGCATGGCGTGAGCGAAGTATTTGCTTTTTTTATTAAAGGTGATTACAATGAAGTTCGAGACAAATCCCCCGAAGAAGAACAGGAAAATCCATAATCCCACAACGGCCACCTGTGACCAGTTTCCCTTGCTGATTTCTGCAGCGAAAATGGCGTAGTGCCCCGTAACGTTTGAGGTAAACGAGAGGAAAATCAGAAGAGAGGCAATGTTTATAGTACCCGCCGTAAAGGCAGTCAGCGTCCCCAATCTGATGTTGTCTCCCAACGTTCTGCTGTTACTATAATTCCTTAACATTTTTACAATTTTTAAAGTTTAATTTAAGCTTCCACAAAGATCTCTGCCAGTCTTCCTTTTTCCGGAAGGCGGTCGCAAACTTCAAGAGGAATTTCGCGGGATGTGAGGTCTTTACATTTTCTGATATACGGAATAAGGTCGAATTTCCCTTTTCCTTTGCTCCTGACGGACGTCGAGTAATAAGCCTCTTCAATATTTTCTGCTTTGACGTAATTGTTGAACGTCCGCTGAAAGCTGCCGGTGAAAATATCACAGACAATTTTATTGATTAAATGAGAATATTTATTTTTGATAATTCCATAAGCATCGCAGAATTCCTGCGGCCTCAGCTTATTAAAGACCGTACTTTTCGTATTGAACAGAAGGTCACGGATGGAATCTCCCGTATCGTATCCTGAAACCAAAAGAATATTGTATAGATTCTGGTCTTCCGAAGCATCTTTTTCTCTCATGACTTTCTTTAAAATATTTAAAGATTCAAGAGAATAATCGGTGGCTATTAAAATCGTCTTGGTCATATTTCTAAGATTTAGGTTCGTATATCTTTTTTGATAATACAAATCTAGACTGACCAAATTAGATTCCTTTTGGAATGGAATTAAAATGTGATTAAAGAGATTAAAATGTGATTAGAAAATGAGGCGAGCAGTTTAGGCCGGAAGAAGAAAGCCGGAGGCTGGAAGTTTTTTTCTGCTAAAAAATACCCGACTCTTTTTACATTTTACTTACTGACAATCCTTTTAAATACCCTCTTCAGCGTGGGCATTGTAGAAATTCGGGAAACGCAGCTGTACGGTAGTGCCCTGGTTTTCGTAGGAATTTACGATCAGTTCCCCCTGATGCATCCTGACAATATTCCTGGCCAGCGGAAGGCCGATCCCGTATCCTTCATAATTTTGAGTATTGGAAGCCCGGAAAAACGGATCGTAAATTTTATTCATTTCTTGTCCGGGAATACCGATTCCATGATCTTTGACAATGATATAAACATCCGTATCGGTAGCTCCCAGCGAAACCTTTACCTGCTGGAAGTTGGAATATTTGCAGCCGTTCTGGATAATATTTGTTACGGCAAGATGAAGCAGCTGCTCATTCCCCTGGACTTTCAGTTTCTTGGGATTATCCGGCAGCATGCTGATGTCCAGATAAATATTGTTCCGGGAATCAATCTTCCGTAGGGTTTCAATGACATCCCACAACAGCTGGTCGATGCGCACCTGGTCCATTTTCTGAATCTTTCCGTCGAATCCGGTCTGGGCAATCATCAGCAATGCTTTGATTTTCTTGTCTAATTTTTCTGCCTCACTCAGAATAATCCCGAGTGTTTCCTTGTACTCCTCGTTGGTTCGGGAAATGGAAAGCGCCACATCCGCTTCCCCCATAATCGACGTTAACGGTGTTCGCAATTCATGGGAAACATTTCCGATCAGGTGGTTCTGGGTTTCAAAAGAAGTCTCGATACGGTTCAGCATCCCGTTAAAAGTATCTACAAGTTCATTCAGCTCTTTATTATCAGCCTGGGGTTCAAGCCTGAGGTGAAGGTTTTCAGAGCTGATCTCCTTAACTTTTCCCGTAATTTTTAAGATCGGCTTAAATAAGGTCTTGGAAAGATAAAAGGAAAAAATCATACTGAAGAACAGCGAAAGAACGATGCAGGTGATCAGTGTCCGTTTAAGGAAGCCGAGGTAATACACCACATAATGGTTCTTGGCCGAGGCAATGGCAATATAATTTTTATCATCATGCCTGAAGGTCTGCCCGATATAGTAAAACTCTTTATCATTATAATTGGCCTCTCCTTTTTTCACGATACTTTTGAAAAAATAAGCAGGAATATGAATTTCATCGGAAATTTTCTGAAAATTGGAATCCATGGGAATCGCAAAGACATAATCCCGCTCCATGGGAAGCTCTTCGTCATTCAGCCCGTTTAAAATATAGTTTTCCGGAAGATCGAGATCATCTTTTCCTTTTTCAATCTGGATGATCGTCGTGGTACGGATTTTCAGCAGCTCATAAAACCGCTGGTGTGAGAAGTTCACAATTGAAAAATACACCAATCCACTGAACAGCAAGATGATGGAAGTAAAAACCAACATCAGGAGCACCATTGTTTTGGTCTGATTTGTGATCACCCGGTTAAACATCATCATGATTTTTTAAGAACATATCCCATTCCTATTACCGTATGGATCAATTTATTATCTTCGTTATGGTCGAGTTTTTTCCTTAGATAATTCACGTACACATCCACGACATTGGTTCCTAACTCATAATTTACACCCCACACCGAATCCAAAATTTCGGCCCTCGAAATTACTTTTTCAGGATTGTTTAAAAAATATAAAAGCAGTTTGTATTCGGTTGAAGTAAGGGGGATCTCCTCCCCTCCCCGCGTAACTTTTTTGGTGTAGTCGTTTAGAATAAGATCCGAAAACCGGAAGACATGGTCATGATCCGCTTCAGACTCTGCCATTTCCGGAGCACTGCCCTTCCCGCTTCTCCGTAAGAGGGATTTGATCCTTGCCACCAGTTCAATAAATTTGAAAGGCTTTACCAGATAATCATCCCCTCCGCTTTCCAGTCCCAGGACGATATTTTCCGAAGTTCCCAATGCCGTCAGAAATAAAATCGGAACATGCTGATTGGTTTTCCTTATTTCCTTGCAGACATCCAATCCGTTCATTTCCGGCAGCATAATATCCAGGATCACCAGATCGAAATCGTTCGACTGTACAAGCTGTATACCGGTCCGGCCGTCAAAAGCTACGGAAACTTCATAGCCGTTTTCCTGCAAGCCTTTTTTGATAAAGGACACCACGCTGGTTTCGTCTTCGATAAGGATGATCTTTTTCATTTGAAACTTGGAATTTTACAAAAATAGGAAAAACAAAATGAATGTCTGCTCTTAATCGTAACGCTAAAATCAGCAGTCCTTTGATTCCTGCCGGAATCTTACCACACTGGAATAAGGCTAATTTAGTTTCCCCCGGAATAACAAACAGCCGTTGAAATCTAATTATTATTATTATTATTATTATTATTATTATTGCGGATATTCATAAAGCACGTAACCTTTAATGCTTTTTATTAATCATCATTCTTGTCGCAAGAATATGTTCACAGGGCCCCTGTCTGAGACCATTTGTTCTGTAGAATCCACACTGGCAGCTTCCATCGGTTAACCGCTGATCTTTATCAATAAAAGCTGCCGTCTGATAAGTGGCCTGCGATTCCTGAACGGTTCCCTCAATTTTTAGGATATCATCTTCCACATTGTAACGTATTTTCACTTTATCAGATGCAATCAGCTGACTGGCTTTCTCTTCCTGCGGACTTGAAAAACGCAGCCTCGACATATCCAGAGGATCCTGAGTAAGCTCACGGACCCTGTATACTCCAAGATTAAGATCATAAATCACTCTTCCCGCCTGTGTATAGGAAGTCAGCGAAGATGAAACAGCAGCCGTATCAAGGTTTAATTTTCTTGCAAGCTCAGCGGGAGTGCCGAACCAGGTTTCTTTTAATGTATTAAAAACTTTTTCCTGAGTAAGAAGGTCTACATTACCCCTGGGAGCCATAAGATCAAAATTTCCGGCCCGGCTCCAGTCATTCGTTGTCCATCCTGAAAGTCCTAAAGTGAATGCCATATCTCCTAAGTCTGCAATGTAGAAGGAAGGCAATCCGCTTCCCATCAGAATTACCCTGAAATTCTTGGCGATCGGAATTAATCTTTCCAGGATCAGCAGCCTTCTTCTTCCCCAGATTCTTATCGTCTTACTTTCAGTTCCTGTGTAGACGGAACGATGAAAAGTAAGCGTTTCGTACCACGGTTCAAAAACCGCCTGAACAGGTTTACCCGGTTCAAGAATAAACCGCAGCGCCCTAGGGCCTTTTTTCTCTTTAAATCTTCTTAAAAACTGACAAATGCTAAAAATATCCATCGGGTGAAGATCAAAGGCCGTTGCAGGTAAAGTCATTGCAGAACTTACCTGTAGAAAGCCACGCACCCAGGAATCCGGAAGGTCTATCTTTTCTTCCTTATACACTTCTTCATTTGTTGTAAGCGCTTCAAATCCTGAAGGGTCAATTTTAAATTCCGTATCCTTGTATCCTCTTATTTTCTGAAACTCATTGTAAAGCGAGGCGGAATAATCGATGTTGGTGGTTCCGTATTTAAATTCACTGATCTCCGTAAAGACATTATAGCTGCTGCTCAGTTTTCCATAAGTGGATTCATCCTGACTGAAGCATTCAAAAAAAACTTCATCGGGATGAACTGTAATTACAGGATCAAGGACAAACCACGCATCTCTGTCTTTTTGATACAAATAATCGAAATAAGCTTTTTTAGCAGTATTAAAAGGACCTAAAATCCTATTTTTGTCTTTATATACCAGATCGAGTTCTTCCCTTACTTCGGCCATCCTTTTCCTGATTTCTTCCACCTGAAACGCAGCCATATAATCGCTCAGCCACAGTTTTTCCTGTTCAGCAACCCATTCATGATATTCCGCCCTGTCTTTAGGTTTAAAACGAAGATCGGAAACCACAACATCATGCAGTGCAGAAATTGCTTCCCGAAACGGGATTTTTTTATTCAGCTTTCCTACGAAAAACGTCGGGTCTCTCTGCAGATCCGGAGAAAAGCTCATTTGGGTGCTCGTCGCAGAATTGGCAACAGCCGTATTTTTATGAAATTTATATTCGAATAACATGGCTTAAGGGATTAATTGAAGATGAACATTCAGCTGAGGATACATCATTTTAAGGTCGGAAATGATTTCGATACATTTTGCCTTATCCTGAATGGCGGTAGTTGCCGACAGATCATCCACGATTTTACCGACAATTTCTGCCGATTCTGCATTTTTCCGGCCCTCCTTCTCCAGAAAATCAAAAATCCTGTTTTTGGCTGTACGGGATTTGTTAACCCTTGAAAGGACAGACCGGAAATAAAAGTCTAATTCTTTAAGCTTTTCAGGCCGCCCGGCTGCATACTCATTCAGATATGACGTTACAAAAAGCTGCATATTCCGGCTCGGATGCTGGCTTAATTTGATGAGATATTCCAATCCCTGTTCTTTCCTGAAAAACTGCATAATAAGATTTTTGCCAAAATTTTCTACATCAGGCCGTACAGAATCCGCAATACCTACCAGGCAGTCCGTATCCCAGTCTTCTTCTGTAAATTTATTTCTGAAGAAATCGAATGCAAATTCTCGGCTGTCATTCCACTGTACATCCAAAATACCCAATGCGTAATTGCGGTCTGATTTTATTCTTTCAATATTATTTCTGTAAAAATCCCAGGCCCACTGCCGCACTGCCAGAAATTCGTGATCAGCGAGTGCGATGATCTGTTTTAAAGTAAATCGGTTGCTGTCTTTTACTTTTTTCAGCAACTCCAGCCCAAAAAGCTGATTTTTTACACTGTCTGCAAATAACAATCTGATAATCCTTTTTACAGGGACACTAACGATATATTCCGGAACATATTTTTCAAGATAATCTCTGAATAGCTGATGGGAGTTTTTAAATTCCTGTTCTTTCATAAGAAGGGCAAAAAGCCTTTCAAAAGTCAGCAACCGAACTTCAGAACGGGAATCCAGCCGGTCATTCAGCGAAAAAATGCATTCCACAACATCCTGATATCCGGAAGAAAGCAATTCAAGCAGCTGCGGCCAGTTTTTGCAGATTTCTTCTTCCGGACGCTGTTTTAAAATACGGATCCCATTTGTCCTGATGGTTTCGTTGGTATTATTCAGTAATAATTCAATAACAGAAACAGGAATTTCCGCTAAAGGATATTTTTCGGATTTCGAAAGCAGGATTTCGCTTGCCAAAAAACTGTTGTTATTTAAAGAAGATGTCAGTAACTGGGCTATAATTTCCCAGCCAATCGATGAAAAATGTACTAGGGATGTTATTCTAAGCTTTTTCGCAGCCGATTCTGCCACGGTATTATTGCCTTCGGTATTTTCCAGAGAAAGCAGTTGGATGATTACTTTTCCGAGAAGTATTTTCTGTTTTTCTTCGGATAAGGAAACTTTCTGAAGGAGATCATTAATAAATTCGTCAGATTCCTTTCGTGAATTCAGCATTAAATACATTATAAAATCTGTGGAATCCAGAAAATTACCGACATTGTTATTGATAGTTGTTACGGACCAATTCCTGGCTTCCTTACTCTCGCATACCAGTAATTTTACAACAAAACCTTCGTTCTGCTTAAGTTCTTCCTGCTTTTCATATAAGGCATCCATTCCGAAATTCTGAGGGTATTCAGAAGATTTATTAAACAAAACGACCATCATTTCAGCATCTGTTTTCTGAAGTAAATCTTTATATTTTGGATGAGCAGAAACATTTCCGTAGGCAAACTTCATCACCAGATCCATTTTTCCCTGCATCAGAAGCTGGATATATGCCTCCGGGATTTGATCCCAAAATTCAGGATAGAGCTCGGGTCTGGCCGGTTTTTCTTCCTTTTTTATGACAGGTTCTGCCAGCTTCGGAGAAATGGATGCTTTCTCTTTAGGTGAACCAAAAATGTTTTTAAACACACTGATGATCTGATCCAATGATCCTGATTCTTTATTTTCGGAACCCTCTTCAGATGCTGTTGTGTTTTGCTCCACTTTAGTCATCTTACTGGGCTGATAATAATATTCGGTGCTGTAAAACCGTTCTTTTTTAATGTAGAATTCGAGATTTGAACCCATTTTACGGCTCCTGTCATTACCGAAAAGGATTACTGTAAGAAGCGGAGAGCGGTAGCATTCGGGATAATCTACTACGGTATAGTAATATTTATTATCATTCCAATTGTAAGATCCATAATCGCTTAAAGGGCCTTTTTGCGCCGGAAGATAGCTTTCATCGGTATATTGAATAAGCGTATTTACCGCAAACTTAAGATATTCTACGACTTTATTCTGCTGCCCAAGCTCTTTTAAATAGTATAAGCTGTTCTTCTGAAAATAAAGCTTGGTGAAATTTGAAAACGCAATTCTACTCTCTTCACCGGAAAGTTCCTTTCTTACATTTACCGTGCTTCCGATCTGGTAAAAATACTGATTCTGATTCCAGGCTTCTTTATCAAGGCTTGCTGTTCTTCTAAACAGGGGAGCGGTTTTTTCAAATAAAAACGAAAGCACTCCCAAGATCTGCGCATCATCCCTGAAACGCGCTAATTTATAAATAGCCCGGATATGTCTGAAATAGGGCGGCTCGAAAGGGATTTCCCAGAGGATCTCTTCAATGAACCGAACCAGTGAAGGGTAAGGCTTCGACAACAGATAAAGGTAAAACAGCTCTTCCGCTTTTTCTTTATTCTGAAATCTTCCGGAATAATGCTGTTTCAAGCTCTCATAATCTCCTCTGTCAATAAAATCTTTGATATCCGAAGGCAGGCTTTCCAGTAATTCGGAAACTATTTTTTCCAGCCCGGAATCTTTATGAATTGCCAAAAGCGCATCGATCGCAACATTTCTGATATATCGTTTATGCCTTGTACTATGGGCAATGCTGTAAAGAAGTTCGGAAGCCTGGGTAATCTTTAAAGTTCTGATCGCGAAAACAGAAGCATACAACTGCATTTCATTACCTCTCGTTGCAAGTTTCAGGATATAAGGTATGGCAGCCTCCACTTTCATCTGGGCTGCTTTCCAAATGACACGGGAAGTTTTCCACTCCGTTCTGAAAGAATTGATTCCCAGCGTTGCATCCTCAAGACGTTTTAGAATAACACCTTCTGCTGAATTCATATTCACGACATCAAGCGACGGAAGTTCTACAAACACCTCGATTTCAGACTGATATCCTTTATTTCTTTTTTCCTTTTCAAGCTGATCAAAAATACTTTCTGCTTTTTCCTTAGAGACAAAGTCAGGTGTTTTACTTCCTTCTTTCAATGCAGCTCCCCGCCTTCCATAGCGGAAATTTACAATAAATGCATCCGGATTTATTTCACAAAGGTCTATTTCATAAACTTTATCAGATTTTCCTTCGTGGAAAAAAAGTTTGGCTTGTTTAATAATTTTCATCTATCTTTTGAGTTAAGATGTTGATATTTATATCCTTGTTAGATTAAAAGATGTTCCACCAGTCTGCTTTTTCTTCTTTTGTAACGATTATTTTCCGTTCAGTTTCAGTATTTTCGGCGGGCTCAAGTACTTCGGGGATTATTTCATTGACTTCAACAAAAGGAACTCCGTGTCTGGTAATAATTGTTTTTAATTTTTCTTTAAAAGCAGATGCTTTGGAAGGATTTACCATATGGACGAAATTAATATAACCTTCAACAGCATGGATGAGATGATCTGCCCTGCCCCAGGTCTGATCCTGCCAGCCGTTAATTTCGATATTATGCAGGAGCGCCCTGAATTTTCTGAGTTTTGCACGTTCTACATTCAGCTTCTCATTAACCACGATTCCGGTTACTTTCTGCTGATGCTTCCGTCTCATAATATGAAGCTTATCCGGATGAATTGTAAAATTTTCATCACTGATAATCTTTTTAACGAAATACAAAAGCCTGCCGGCATTATGTTCTGCATCCCCGTCGGCAGAAAACGTCAGATCATCCGCATAACGTGTGTAGGTAAACCCTAGTTTTTTTGCCAGCCCCTGTAATCTCTTATCTAATTTATAGGAGATCATATTACTGATTGCCGGGCTTGCGGGCGAGCCCTGCGGTAAAAAACGTTCCCCTTTCTGAACGAAATAGGTAAGACCGTCTATTAAAACTTCTTCTGTATGTGCCTGCGTGCAGATCAATGCAAAGATGGTTGAAAGCTGTTCCGAATATCCTAGTTTTGAAAACAGACCTTTTACTCTTTTATAACTTATGGAAGGAAAAAAATCCTTTAAATCAATATTAATGATAACAGCTTTTCCCAAATGCGGTGCTGCATTCGTAACAATTGATTTTCTGGAGACAAAACCATGTGCAACATCTCCTACCGGAAGCCTGTTTAAAATATTATTTAAAATCCATTGCTGAAACAACCTCAGCTGGGGTTTCGGAGCAGATATTTTTCTTTTTCCGCCAGATTTTTTAGAAATTTCGAAGATATGGTAATGTATTCTTTCCGAAACATTCCTGTTAAAAGCAAGATATCTGATCTGAGAGAGGCTAAATCCTGATTGCCGGCTGAAATCTGATACATCCTCAAAAACGGGAAGTGAAAGCCGATGCAGCTTTTCAATGTCGGATTCCTTTTGCTGAAGGCCTTTTGAAACATTTTCACCTAGATAGAGAACCTGTTGCTGTTGCAATTTTTTCCAGGAATCAGCTTTATCGAGGCGTTTTTTTTCGTTCTCCTGTTTTGTTATTTCCCTTTTCGCTTTTGCTTCCTGCATACGCTTTTTACGCATTTCCCGAAGCATCTCTTCCTGATCTTCATATTTCCTGTTTTTTGCAATCAGCTCCTGCAATTCTTTCTGCAGAATAGCTTCTTTCTGAATCAACTGTTCGGGTAAGGAAGGGGTGGAAGTTTCTTCCCAGAAACCAAGTCTCTTCATCTCTTCTAAGATGTAGCTGTCTTTGGAAGAAGCTTTTATACGGTCGTAAATCTGTTGTCTGCTAAGATTTTGTGACATGGAGGTGTGCTTTTTTTAAATGAAAAGCCCTATAACTGAATAGGGCTTTGCTTTTGATAAACCTTCGTATTTTCTAAGGACTATATCTATCAACTCCAGAAAATGGTACTGGTAGGTACCTTTATTTTCCCGGAAAATGAACTGAAAAGGTACCTACCAGTACCATTTTCACCATTAAGATAGTATGTAGTGAAGTAAGCTATGCAATTTCACATCGATGACGAAACATCATCATTTCTTAAAAAAGAAAAGCAAGGATCTATCTTTTTCAAATATATTAAAAATTACAATTGCACCCAATATTATCTGCACTATTTTATTTTTTGAAAGGGCTGCACACTGCTCCAATGCTTACTTTAAGAAAGAACATTTCTAAAGACACGAAAATACAAATGATACTTTCCAAAGGTTACGGAATATTAAACTCGACTGAATGAATTTCGGAAAAACTATTTAAAAATAAAACCCTTTGTAGAATAAATTTACAAAGGGTTTTACTTAACTGAGAAGGAAACGAATTTAATCTGATTTCAGACGTTTTGCTAACAATATAATGAAAGCAAAAACAGACTAAGATCTGCTTGATTGAATACTTTTTACATATTCATCAATTTCCAAAAAATGTGCGGATGAAGGGACTCGAACCCCCATGCCTTGCGGCACCAGATCCTGATTCTGGCGTGGCTACCAATTACACCACATCCGCATTAAGGGTACAAACATAAGATTTTTTTAGGAAAAATGGAAACGGAGATTATAAATTTGTATATCCGAAACAATAAGTAACTGAATGTAAGCAAAAAAAATCCTATTCCGGTTGACCGATTATTACATACCGGACGTATAATTCTGAACAAAAAAGCTTTGCCATTTTGTTAAAGCTACATCCAAACAGATTAAAAGGATCATTTACTTCACGCGAAAATGTCTGTTAACTTGGCAATGATTTCTTAACAAAGGGAATCCGGCAGGCTTATTATAACTTGTTTACCCTGTTTTTTATTGTGATTATAAATTTTAAAATTCCGTCTTTATTTTTTGGAATTTTTCAAAATGCCCATGGATTTTTATTATTCAAAATTTGTTATGTTTTTAAATTACACTCATTTTTGAAGTGTAAATGAATGAGCGATTGTAAAAATTTGAAAATGGAAACCATAAAAAAGCAACTCCGTATACCTTGAGGTTGACAAAAACACAAGACCATTACAACATAGAATTAAAAAAGTGGAATGAGGAGGTAAGTTTATTGGAAAAGCTGAGGCGGTAAATACCGTAAATCCGAAGTAGAAGACAGGCTGAAAGGAAGAAAGGAAGAAGGAAGCTGGATGCCGGAAGTTTCTTCTGCTGATATATTGTTACCCGCCTTACCGATTAAATGATCTTGTTTGCCTGCTGTAAAGAGAAAATAGAAGATAAAAAGACTCTCACACCGCCTCTCAATAGATTAGCGTGGTACAAAGCTATTTTTATCTAAATCATGGAAAAATTATCCGGTACCGGAGCGAGCTGTAAAAACAAAAAACCTCCGTAATGATTCATTACGGAGGTTTTTTTGTACCCCGGGCGGGACTTGAACCCGCACGCCAAAAGAGGCACAGGATTTTAAGTCCTGCGTGTCTACCAGTTCCACCACCAGGGCAGGCGTGGAGCGAAAAACGGGATTCGAACCCGCGACCCCAACCTTGGCAAGGTTGTGCTCTACCAGCTGAGCTATTTTCGCAAACTGTGCGGATGAAGGGACTCGAACCCCCACGCCTCACGGCACCAGATCCTAAGTCTGGCGTGGCTACCAATTACACCACATCCGCAGTTTTTATTAAGTTGTATTTTAAAGAACTTGTTTCGTTTTCAGTGGTGCAAAGATAGGAGAATTTCTTTTATCTCCAAACTTTTCAACGAAAAAAATTAAAATTTTTAGATTTTTTTTTCGGCATACTCTTTATTACGATTGATTTTCTTACTTTTACACCGTTAATTAATATGATATGGAATTACAAGGAACGGTAAAGAAAATATTTGATCCACAGACTTTTGCAAGTGGCTTTCAGAAGAGAGAAATGGTTATTTTAACGCAGGAGCAGTATCCGCAGCCAATAAACATCGAATTCTTATCTGACAAGATCAGTTTATTGGATAATTTAAAAGAGGGTGAAAACGTAAAAGTGGGAATCAACATCCGAGGGAGAGAATGGGTTTCTCCTCAGGGCGAGACCAAATACTTTAACTCTATTACAGGATGGAGAGTGGAGAAAGTTTTTGAAAACGGTTCAGAACCTACCCAGGCAGCTCCTTCTCAATCGGCTTCCCCGGTTTCCAACGAGAATCCTTTTGCAGGAGACGACGACGACGATCTTCCTTTCTAATTAAAAGATGACATAAAATATAAATCCTGCTTTTACGGCGGGATTTTTTTTCCGAATATGTTCCGATTAGACGAAAACGAGATTTCATTTCCCGATCCGGAAATTTACGACGGGCATGAAGGAGTTATAGCCCTCGGCGGGGACCTCTCGATCGAGCGGATATGGTTTGCTTATCAGCTGGGTATTTTTCCCTGGTACAACCCCGGAGAAGAAATTCTCTGGTGGTGTCCTGATCCGAGATTCGTACTGTTTCCAGGTGAACTTAAAGTTTCCAAATCCATGCGCAAAATACTGGACCGGAATGTTTTTACCTTTTCAGAAAACCAAAATTTCAGGGAGGTTATCAAAAACTGTCAGGAAATCAGCCGCCGCGGACAGGACGGGACGTGGCTATCGGACGAGCTGATGCGGACTTTTATTCAGTTGCACGAATATGGGCTGGCAAAAAGTAGTGAGGTATGGCAGGACGGAGTGCTGGTCGGCGGATTTTACGGGCTCCAGATCGGTAAGGTATTCTGTGGGGAGAGCATGTTTGCCAAAGTAAGCAATGCTTCCAAAGCAGGCTTTATACATTTTGTGGAAACCCACAGGGACAGCCTTGAGATCATCGACTGCCAGTCGCACACCGAACACCTTGAAAGCCTCGGTGCACGAATGATCGCCAAAAAAGAATTTTTAAAAATTTTACACGAAAACAATGAACGCAGATAAAGAGAAGTGGATTCTTTTGGTCGTACTTAGCCTGATCTGGGGCTCTTCTTTTATTTTAATTAAAAAATCGTTAGACCATTTCAGCCCTTATCAGGTAGGTGCTTTAAGGGTCTTGATCGCAGGAATCATTCTGATGCCGGTGGCGATTTCAAAGTATAAACTGTTCCCGAAAAAACATGTAAAATGGCTTATTTTAGCCGCTTTTACCGGAAATTTCATTCCGATGTTCCTGTTTCCTATTGCAGAAACGAAAGTAAGCAGCAGCATTGCCGGAATTATCAATTCAATGATGCCTATTTTCGTGATAATCGTCGGAGCACTGGTCTGGAAGTTTGAAACCACAAAACGGCAGATCACCGGGACCTTTATCAGTTTTTCAGGAGTTTGCGTGCTGGCTTTCGGCGGAAGCGGCGATGAAGGAGAATTTAAATTGATCCCTATCCTCCTGCTGTTGATGGCAACTTTATGCTATGCCATCAGCACCACAACGGTAAAATCTAAGCTCATGGAGGTTTCTTCCACTGTACTCTCTGCATTCGTATTTTCTTTCGTATTGTTTCTGCCATCGCTGATTGCGTTGATGGGTACCGGGTTTTTCTCCACCTTTAGCCTGGATCGGAACCATCTGACCGGACTGATGTTCGTAAGCCTGTTATCGGTATTCGGAACCGGTCTCGCCATGATGATGAACTATCGTTTACTAAAAGTTTCTTCGCCACTATTTGCTTCCACGGTTACTCTGCTGATGCCGATCGTAGCTATCATCTGGGGCGTTCTGGACGGTGAGAAGCTTTCAGTAATCCAGTTTTTTGGAGCAGGCATTATCATTGCCGGGCTGATATTTTTAAGAGCGAAACCGAACATTATAAACAAATAAATCCTGCATTACTGCAGGATTTTTAGTATTTAAAAGTTCAATAATTCTTTTCTAATAAACGATCCGTTTATGAATTTTTCTTTTTTACTTTGGCCTTTACCTTTTTCACTTCATCCTTAATGAAAGGATATTTCTTCTGCATATCCGTTACCAATGAAGGATCCAGTTCCAATGCTTTCTGAAGTGATGCAATACCTTTTTCCTGATCTTTAAGGTTGAGGTAGCAGTTACTGAGCTGATAGAATAATTCTGCCCTGTTATGCGCTTTCACGGCCTTTTGCAGCAGTATTACCGCTTCTTCATATTCTCCCAACAGCATTAAGACTTCCGAATAGGCGTACCAGTTGTAGAACCTTGTCGGTTCCGCATCCACCAGCTTCTTCAGGCAGGAAAGACTTTCCTCAAACTTTCCGGAATCGATAAACAGAAAGGCCAGTCTTTTCTGGTAATCCAGATTGTTTTCATTCAGGTGCGTTGCTTCTTTTGCAAAATGCAGGGCTTCCGTCATTCCGCCCATTTCTTCATAGATGTAGGACTGTTCCATCATCGCCAGGTAAAACTGAGGGTCTTCCCTGAGCGATTTCTGAAAGGCGTTAAGGGCCACAATCGGCTGTTTTAAGGCTTTATAGCATAGCCCGATCTTGTAAAAAGTAAATGCTTTGGTATATTCCAGCTCAAGCATTTCCTCGTAAATTTCAATAGCTTTTTTGTACTGTCCTAAAGCTTCATAACATGCCGCTTTATTGGCATACACTCCAACCGAACTGGAATTGATGGCCAACAGATAATCATATCCTTTAATCGCTTCTTCGTAATTTTTCCGGTTGAAGTAAAACTGTCCGTACTCGAACCAGGCTATTTCGGAATAGGCAAATTCATCAAGATACTCATTAAGAAAGGCAATCGCTTCATCACTCTTATTCAGGTCCGCAAAGCACACCATACAGTTTTCCAGGGAATATTCGTCCGTAGGATCTTCTTTGAGTGCTTTTCTGTAATGTTTAAGGGCGTTAAAAGGGTCTCCCAGATTCACATATTCATCTGCAATAAAATTGTGAAGGAAATTTTCTTCTTCTCTCAATTCTAATGCTTTCTTGCAAATTTCAATAGATTTCTTGGGGTTTCCCAGATTCGAATAATACTTCGCATAACACACCAGGAAATCGGTGTTTTCCATAGAAGAGCCCTTCAGCTCGTCAATCAGTTCTTTCGAAGTATTATAATCTTCCCATTCCAGCAGGATTTCAAGCTTTTTAATCTTGATATCCAGAGAATTGGGATGGAGCTTCAGTCCGTAATTAACCGCTACATCGGCATAATTAAAATCTCCCAGCTCCAGATAATAAACAATAATGTCTTCCAGTTCTTCGGTATCGAAGTAGAACTCATCATGGTTATCCATCATTTCTTCGAACTTCTTCACAAGTTCATTTCCAAAATACTCTTCCAATACTTGTATCCTTAGTCAATCAATGTCTGAATATGCTTACAAACCTCGACAAACTTTTTTAAATTAATTATTACTTCTGAAATTTAAGATTCAAAATGTATGCAAAGTTGCGAAATTTTTTCGACATTCCTCTTCGTAAATTTCTATTTTAAAGATAGTAAAAAGAAGATTATCTGCAAACCGTTGTGGATAAAAAGAGGGGAATTATCAATAATTTAACGTTTTGATAAAGGTTGATTATTACAGTGGTTAAAACCGTTTGAAAATGTTGTCTTGAATAATTTTAAACCCTTTTGAAATAAAAAGGACGGAACCAAAGTCCCGCCCCAACTTTATTTTATTAGATCAGACTTCTGATCTTTGCAATGATCTCGTCTCCCAACCGATCCGCCTCTTCCTGTGATTTAGCCTCTGTATAAATCCTGATAATCGGTTCCGTATTGGATTTTCTGAGATGCACCCAGTTATTTTCAAAATCTATTTTTACCCCGTCCACAGTAGATACTTCTTCATTCTGATATTCTTTTTCCATTTGGGACAAAATATCGTCCACATTGATTTCCGGAGTAAGCTCGATTTTCTTTTTGCCCATGAAATAGGCAGGATAACCCGCTCTCAGTTCGGAAACCGTTTTATTTTCTTTCGCCAGATGTGTTAAAAACAAAGCGACACCCACCAAAGAATCCCTTCCGTAATGCAGATCCGGATAAATGATTCCTCCGTTCCCTTCACCACCGATCACAGCATTTTTTTCCTTCATTAAGGTGACTACATTTACTTCTCCTACTGCACTTGCAAAATATCCGGAGTTGTGATCCCTGGCCACATCCCTTAAGGCACGGCTTGAAGAAAGGTTGGAAACAGCCACTCCGTTTTTATGTTTCAGCAGATAATCCGCAACGGCAACCAAGGTATATTCTTCCCCGAACATCTCTCCTTTTTCATCGATCAGAGCCAATCTGTCCACATCCGGATCGACAACGATTCCGAAATCCGCCCCCTCTTTTTTCACCAGTTCACAGATATCGCCCAGATGTTCTTTCAGCGGTTCCGGATTATGTGGGAAATGGCCTGTTGGCTCACAGTATAATTTTACGGTTTCGCAGCCCAGCTTATCCAGCAGCATCGGAATGGCAATTCCGCCTGTAGAATTTACGGCATCCAAAACCACTTTGAATTTCTTTGCTTTAATGGCTTCCACATCCACCATCGGGAGATCTAAAATCTGTTGGATATGGATATCGAAAGCATCATCCCTGGTTTCATATTTTCCCAGATTATCCACTTCTGCGTAATTGAAATCTTCGCTTTCCGCCAAAGCCAATACTTCCGCACCGTTTTCGCCACTGATGAATTCGCCTTTATCGTTCAATAATTTCAGGGCATTCCACTGTTTCGGGTTGTGGGAAGCGGTAAGGATGATTCCGCCATCCGCTTTCAGTTCGGGAACCATAATCTCCACCGTAGGCGTTGTCGAAAGTCCTAAATCCACCACATGGATTCCCAGGCCCTGCAACGTTGCTGATACCAATGAAGAAACCATCTGTCCTGAGATTCTCGCGTCCCTTCCGATCACCAGGGTCAGGTCTTTTTTATTTTTATTGTTCTGCAGCCAGGTTCCGAATGCCGAAGCAAATTTTACCACATCCAGCGGCGTAAGATTATCGTTCACTTTGCCGCCGATCGTTCCGCGGATCCCTGAAATACTTTTTATTAATGACATTTTAATGTTTTATTTATTCTTTTAATAATAAACTTCTTAGTATATACCATTTTCCTGATATCGGAAAGATGATATTTACGTACAAAATTACAAATAAAACCCCGGATTAATATCAGAAATAAAGCATTCAATTGATTACCAAATGAAAAGCCGCATAGAAGCGGCTAAAATATTTTTATAAGTTGTTTAAAGCTAAGAACACCCGCAATCCTTATCGCAGCCGTTTCTTTTGGAGCTGAACTTTTTCGGTGCGAAATTCTTCCTGAGAATCCTGATTAGGGAATAGCAGGCGAATGCAACGACGAGTAAAACAATGATGTATTGTAAGAGTAATGAAGGATCCATTATTTTAAAATCTGGTACGCTATCATAGACACAAAATATGCCAAACCGGTCATCATCGCTACCTGCAAGCCGGTCCATTTCCAGCTTTTGGTTTCTCTGTAGACTACTGCCAGCGTGGAAATACACTGCATGGCAAATGCATAAAATAAAAGCACGGAAACCCCTGTCGCAAAGCTGAATACTTTTTGGCCGTCCGGTTTTACATCCCGTCTCATTTTATCGATTACTTTCACTTCCGGTGCATCATCCTCAAGGCTGTATAAGGTAGACATTGTTCCTACAAATACTTCTCTTGCAACAAAGCTTGTCAGGATCCCGACTCCCATTTTCCAATCATAGCCCAAAGGTGCAATGACAGGCTCAATACCTTTTCCCATTTTGGCCAGGTATGAATGATCCAGCTTTACATTGGTCGCCACAAACTGTTCCGGGTTCTGTTTCGGTCCAAAATAGCTCAGGAACCAGATGATGATACTGACGATGAAAATAATTTTTCCCGCCCCGGTAATAAATTCCCAGACCTTTCCCAGCACCATTCTGAAATCGTAGGCAAAAAGCGGTTTTTTATAGGTCGGCAGGTCCATTACCAGATAGGTCTTGCCTTTGTTTTTAATAAATCTTTTAAGAACGGCCGCAGAAAATAAGGCTACTAAAAAACCCAAAAGGTACATCCCCATCAGCACCAGGGCTTTGTATTTTATGCCTAAAAAAGAACCGTCCGAAATAATCAGCCCGATAATGATGCTGTATACCGGGAGCCTTGCAGAGCATGTCATGAAAGGCGTTACGAGAATTGTGAGCAACCTTTCTTTCAGATTTTCGATATTCCGGGTAGAAATGACCGCCGGAATGGCACAGGCTGTTCCCGAAACCAACGGAACGATACTTTTCCCGTTCAGCCCGAAAGGCCGCAACAGACGGTCCATCAGGAACACCACCCTGGCCATATAGCCTGAGTCTTCCAGAAGATACAGAAAGTACAACAAAATTCCGATCTGCGGCGCGAAGACCACGATTCCACCGATCCCCGGGACAATCCCGTTAGACACCAGTGAATTGATAGGACCTTCCGGTAAATGCCCGGATGTAAAGGCAGCCAGCCATGAAAAAAAGCTGTCGATCCAGTTCATCGGATATTCCGCAAGAAAGAAAACGCTTTGGAAAATCACCAGCAGAATCATCAGGAAAACAACATATCCCCAGAATTTATGAACCAGAACCTTATCCAGTTTTTCCGTTAATAATTCTTTGAACTGAGGCTTTTTAGAGATTACATCTGCTAAAATTTTATCAATGTTCTGATATCTCCTTACAGTTTCCTGGACCTGAAGCCTTTTCGGCACCATGCTTTTAGAATCCGGTTCGTCGATCAGTCCGACAATCGATTCTATTTTCCCCAGGTCTGCCCCCATGGACAGGCTCATCCAGGCCTTGTATTCATTATCGAAACCATTATGGGAAATAACTTTAAGGATAAAATTCTTGTGTTCGCTCGGCGTTTCAAAAGAAATCTGTTCTGATTTTACAAATTCGTTATGATATACCGCTTCTTTAAGATCATCGATTCCGACCTGCTCTTTGGCATTGGTCTGAATAATCTTTATCCCTAAAGATTCGGATAATTTCTGAATATCGAGGGTAATGCCCCTTCTTTCTGCCTGGTCGATCTGGTTCACTACCAGTACCACCGGAATCCCAAGGTCCTGAATCTGCTGAAAAAGAAGCAACCCTCTTTTTAGACTTAATGCTTCAAGGATATAAACGACGCCGGCATAGTTGTTCTGCTCGTCGATCAGGAATTTTGAAAAAATAGCCTCGTCTTCGGAACTCGGATAAATGCTGTAAGAACCCGGCAGGTCGATAATCTCGACTTCTTCATTTCTGTAAGTATATGTTCCTGAATGACTGGCTACGGTAACCCCGGCATAATTTCCGGTCTTCTGTTTCTTGTTGCTTAAAGCATTGAAAACCGTCGACTTTCCCACATTCGGGTTTCCAACCAAAAGCACCT
Source organism: uncultured Chryseobacterium sp. (assembly GCA_913774355.1). Lineage (GTDB taxonomy): Bacteria > Bacteroidota > Bacteroidia > Flavobacteriales > Weeksellaceae > Chryseobacterium. The sequence continues at coordinate 183,120 of CAJYGB010000016.1, forward strand.
GTTTTTTCTGACTGTCCTGCATCAATTCAATTCTTCAACAATAATATATTCTCCTTCTTCTTCACGAAGGGCAATACGGCTTTTTTCATCACCGAATTCCACATACATCGGCCCGCTGAAGGGTGCCTGGTACAAAATTCTGAAAGAGGTTTCGGGAAGAAGCCCCATTTCGATGATTTTGTTGGGCATCTTCAGGCTATCGTTGTCATACCCCAATATCTTTCCCATCTTATTTTTGGGAAATCCGCTCAACTTATGTAAACCTCTATCTTTCAAAGCCAGGATTTTTGTATCTGCAAATATACGCTATTTAAATTTAATCTAAATAACGTTGTGCCATGAAAAAAATCAACCCAAATGCATGAAAACATTTGGGTTGATTCAAATATAGTTTAGTAAATATGAATGTTACTTTTTCTTTTTTCCGGAATCCTGCTGGCTGAGCTCTATCGGATTATCGTTGGCGTTAAAGAAGTCCTTGTACATTTTCTCCTGCTTCTTCATCATATCACCGATCGTCCCATCCATTCCCGGAATCGATCTGGACATGATTTCCTGCGTCATCATTGGTCTTGCCGAAGCCAGAGGATCTTTTTTGAAATCGTTAAACGTTTTCTCGAATTTCTCTCTCGGCATTTCCGTTACTTTTGTTCCTACGTTGGACATTTTTTCCATGTTTGTAAGTTCTTCCCAATTCGGAACTTTTTTATTTCCCTGAAGTACCCATGAATAGTTCTTGTCCTGATCCTCAATTTTTACAATCAGCCCCGGAAGTCCTGAGAATTTGTACGGCCCATCCTGAAAAGGAAGCTCTGTACTGAACCAGGCAGTCCATGTTCTGCCACCAAATTCGGTTGTTGCTTTCTGGGCATTATAAGCGCCGATCTTGGCTTTTTCATTGGAAATTTTCCAGTTGAATTTTACATTTTCATTATAACCGATATTCATAGGGGTAAAACCGTTTGCGATTCTTTCGATATACTCAATTTTCATATCAGGATACGTTTTTACGATCTTTTCTGAAAATTTAGGCATTTTAAAAGATTTGGAAAGGTCTTTGAAAACCCCGGACTTTTGCATAGCCTCGATCTGAACTTTAAGAATAGAGTCCTGGCTAATGGCTGTATAATCTCTGTAAATGGATCTGTCTTTAACAATATCCAAAGCCATGATTACTTTTTCTATTTTGGCAGAATCTTTTTTCGGCTTAAAGCTAAGTTCATAGAAAAACCGGTTCGCCGTTTCTTTGGAATCGCTGTTCTGAGCACTTGCGAATGCAAAAATCGCAATCAGGAATATTGAAAATAGTTTTTTCATTTTAATAAGACTGTTTATATCATTAGTTAACGCTTTGTAGTTTTTGTTACAGACTTTTTTGTTTTATTTTTTTATATTTTTTATATTAAATTGATTTACAATAATTTAAAACTATTAATACCGACTTTTATTGGATCGATAAATAAAAAAAGACTGTCCTTTTGTGACAGCCTCTTTCTTAAAATATATTAAAATCTGCTTATTTAAAGTTGAATTTTACGGTGAACATGACCTGGCTCGGACGGAGCTGGATTCTGGTAAAAGAAGTACTTTGAGGGTTTATATTGTACGTTTCAAATACTCTTTTATTTGCAATATTCATCCATTTCACTTCAAAATCAATTTTCTTCTTAGCCCAGGTGAACTGATAGGACAAATCATAGAATCCATTGTGATACTTTTGATCTGCCGCACTTGTATTAACTTGATCCCAATTAAATCCAATAGTATGGTTTTCAATTGGATAAAAGAAAAGTGCTAAATTGTGATTATACCCATTTTGTGAATTCTTATTATTCAGCAATGGTGTTGCACTTTTACTTACCTGCTCGGTTACTGAAATATTAAAATTATAATCTACACTCATCCAACTGAAATATGTATTGTTAATTTTAAATCCATATGACTGCGAATTGTTTCTGCTGGTATAGGCTGCTCCATTCTGATAAGCATCCGATTTTGAGGTATTATTGCTATAGCTTACCGAAGCATTTGTCTTAAATTTTGGAAAATATTTCCCAACTTCAGCAGAATAATTATTGGTTAATGCGTGGTTTTCCTGTTCTAAATATCCCATAATCATCTGTCCGGATGTATTTCTTGTAGGCGATGATATCAAATTTCTTTTGACATCCGAATATCTGTAATTAATATTAAAGAATAAATTATTTAACGGGTTTCTGTACTCCAAACGGGATCCGGCAGACTTTGAATTGTTTTGCGGAATAGGATTATCTGCTGCCATAGCAAAAAGATTTTCAGGCGAAGTCATTAAAAATCCTGAATATGCTGTATTAATCTCACCAAAATTATTATTAATATTAGCATTTACAGACGCTTTCCAGAAAGACGCAAAATTATATTGTGCAAAAACATTAGGCTCAAACGTAACTTTATTTACTTCTTTATTAACCAGTCGTGCAGGATCTTCTGCTTTTATATTATTAGAGTTCACCGGAAGATTGGCATACAACAACCAAGAGTCGCTTTTGTAATTAATCCCGACACTTCCATATGGAACAGCGATCGTATAATCAAGATCATTATAGTAATTCTGTCCGTACCCGTAATATGTTCCTTCCTGAAGATTTGTTAAAGCCGTATTCAGTTTAGTTGATTTAAAATTTAATCCGACTTCAGGTGTAAATGTCCAGCCTTTTGCAGAAAACCCTATATTGGCAGAATGATTTGCTTCAAAAGTTTTAAGCCTTAAATTCTGTCTCACCGTTTCTGCATATGGTCCCGCATTAAATCCGGGAATATCAAGATACGATCCGGGAGATACATCCAAAGTCTGACGGTCAGTTTGATAACTTACATAGGATAAAATATTCACCATTTTCTGCTTCCATGGAACAATGGTACTTAATGAGTTTTGAAAAGATGTAGTTGGAGATTCAATAGCTTCATCGGCATTTCGGGTTGAATTTACGACACTATTAACCGTTCTGTCGACAATACCCCTGTCAGCATTCCAATATTGTGAAAAGCTTGTGGTATTTTTAAAAAATCCCTTTTTAGCATTTTTAGTAAAAATTAATTCCCCCTTTGCTTTATCTGTATAAAAATTATTTAAAACATTCTTTATTACAGTTGATGCAGGCTGATTTGTCGTGGCAAAATAATCGGTTTTGCTATATGATTCCCTTTCTACCGCATTATTAGTATAATTTGCATTGGCTTTTAATTCCCATTCTTTTTTCTTATCGATATTGGTAAGGTAATTGGCGGATGCATAGTGCACACTGTTCATCAGGTATCTTTTTATCGGAAGATTCGGGGTGCTTGCATTTTCCACATTCAGCCAGTCGTTTTGGGTAGCGTTGATCCTTCTTCCTTCAAACCTGTTCCCGAATGATAAAATATTCCCTTCATTTTCCACCTGCTCACCAACATTGTTGGTTTTGTAGTTAACGACCCATTGGCTTTTCTGCCCGAAAAACATTGGGGTGAGCTTAACGTTCCACAGCAATGGACTTGCTCCGACACCGACTTCCCCTCTTCCCGTCATGGTAACGGAATTTTTAAGCTTGATGTTGATCGCAGCCTGATCGGAAGGCACTTTATCCTGCAGGATTTTTACCGGCTGGTGGTTTTCCAGAACTTCCACTTTCTGTACCGCGTCTTTCGGAAGCGAGTTGTTGATTGTTCCGTATCCTCCTTCCATTAGATCTTTTCCGTTAACGTAAAATTTATTGATAGCATTTCCCTGGTAAAGAATCGTTCCGTCTGTATTCACTTCGATGCCCGGCATTTTTTTCAGAACGTCCGCGAGGGTCCTGTCGCTTTTGCTGTCGAAAGCTTTAAGGTCGTATGAAATGGTATCTCCCCTTGCAGTAACCATTTTGGTTTTAAGTTTTACTTCTTTGATTTCCGTGGCTTCTGACTCCATTTTAAAGTTCAGGGTCTGGTCGCTGTTGCTGATCTGCCGGGTTACGGACTTTTGGTTGAAAGCCTTTACTTTAAGATCTACGTTGGATTCCGCCGAAGTGAAGGTCACTTTATATTCCCCTTTCGAATTGGTGATTCCATAAGCAAGGATGGCATCTTTTCCCGGCTCTTCCACCGTTACGCTGGCGCTTGGGATCCCAACCCCGTCTTCATCCGTGATCTTTCCCGAAACCGTTTTCTGTGCAAAAGCGATTACAGAGAAAAAAATCATCAGAAATAAAGAAATTTTCGATTTCATAATTTATTATTTGCTTATTAGTTAATAGTTCCTGCTTTTTGTTACACCCTTATAAAGATTGGATTAAAGACGAAAAGTTAAAGCATTATTTTTATCACTACAAAAATAGTGATATTAATTGTATTTGTGAGGAAAAATTTTCGCTTGTTTCATAAAAAAATGAAAATTTATCTCCACATTGAGAATTATTGGATCAATTAAGGGCATTCATAGAATTTTAAGGGTTTTGATTATTTATTTTTTGTTTAAATCTCTACATTTATAGAAAAGAATATCACCATGGGAGTAGGAACCAATCTTAAAAGACTCAGAAGCAAAACAAAATTTTCCCAGCAGGAAATTGCCGATATGCTGGGGCTGGACCGAAATACCTATACCAACTGGGAAAACGAAACTACGGACATCAAATCACAGTATATTCCCAGACTGGCAGAAATCTTTCAGGTAAGTATTCTTGAACTTTTTGATGCTAAAGCCAAAAGTGAATTTGTAAATAATAATTATGATAATAAAGAAAATGGGCAGAAGGATATCCAGCAGGGCATTATCATCAACATTACCGATTCTGAGGCGGCAAAAGTTATCAGTTCTCAACTGGAAGAATTGGTTAAAAATCTGAAAAAATAAACAACGGATTTACGATATGTTTGTTATTCGATGGAAATCTAAACGGTAATTTGATAATTAATTTAGCTTGGACTTTTACGGAATTATAAATAAAAAATCACTCAAAAGGGTTTAACTCTAAAGGGTTGTTATACATTTTTTTCTTTCTATCATATGCATTTTGCAATTCTTTTCTTAACTCTTCGCCCATATCTGCAGGATAGCCAGCCAGAGTAAATTCCATGTTATACTTAGCTTTTAAATACTTAGTTTTTGGATAACTTTTATATTCATTAAGATTAAAATCAAAATCATCCGTATATTTTTCTATTTTTTCCAGTATAAAATGGTAATCATTTCTTATATCATATAATTCGAAAATCAATCCGGGCAATCCATTAAATTTATAAGGCCCCAATGATTGGGGATAATCTTTAGAAAAGTAAGCGATCCATCTTCTGCCGTATTTATTGGTTGCTGCCATTTGGCATTTTATCCCATTGATTACTTTTGTATCACTATACAAAACCCACTTTATTCTTCCGTTTTCTTCATATCGTATTTTAGAATCCATTACCGTGACAAGCACTGTTGTTTTATCTTTCCATTTAATTAATCTTTCCTGGAAATAATCACTAATTGCTCTTGTATCTATACCTTTAATTCCATATTGCCGCGTATCATTTAAATAATTTTGAAATGCAGCAAAATAATAATCCTGAGAATTTCCTACTAGCAGGAACTTTTGATTGTTATGATATTTTTCTCCTAACTGAAGATTTGCCTCATAGGTAACTCGTATTGTTGGTTCAAAACTGATTCTTTGACCAAAAGACAAAGTAAAAAGAAAAAAAACAATATAGGTATAAACCTTTTTCATAATTCATTATATAATAGCGGAGTCAAAGACTCCGCTGGAGATTAAGAATTAATTGTTACATCCGGCCTTGTGCCACATTCTGCTTCATTTATTGAAGCGATTGCATTAGACATTTGATTATATGTCCAGTTGTCCGGAAAAGATGTATAGTGCTTTACACCGCAAGTAGAAGTCCAAACCGCCTGAACTCTTGCAAACGCCATAACGGAAATCCCGATCATAGCGCAGAATAAAATTTTCTTTTTCATAGAAATTGCTTTTAAATAGTTAATAATAATTTTTCCTCTGGCTGGGCACCTTTGTCTAGAATAAGAACCCGGCCCGGATGATGCATCATGATGACCTTTAAGAAATACCTGTTGCGGCAGGACACCGCAGCAGGTTTCGCGAATTTCCCATTTGTGTCATACCACAAACCTAAGAAGATATTCTGAGATCCATTGCATAAGAAATTCAGCAAATTACGATGTATTTATTGAGCATAATTCACAACATATTTGAGTTATTGCTTTAAAAATTTTTCGCTTAAAAAGCCGAATCTGTTTTTTTATTTTATCTTATTATCCTTATCGAAATAAAATCTTTATCCGGAAAAATATTTTTCAATGATAAATTAAAGATGCTGATGGTTTGAAATTATTTACCGGACAGACTTTCTTAAGTTGAGAAGATGTCTTTGGTAACCTCCCTGTTTCCATATTTAATATTTTTATTTATTCTAAATAGGCAAAAATAATCTGAGTGATAGATTAAAAAAAGCTTAAATATCTTAACATATCTATTTAATTTAATAATTTTGTAACATTAAATTTTAAGAAATGGGAATCAATTTAAAGCCAATTGATATTGTAGATGATATTACGCAGGAAGAGTTCATTGAAAAATATTTGAAGCCAAGAAAGCCTGTTGTTATCAAGAACATGGCAAAAAAATGGCCCGCGTATCAGAAATGGACGATGGAATATATGAAGGAGGTTGTAGGTGATGTAGAAGTCCCGTTGTACGACAGCTCGAAGGCGGATCCTGCTGCTCCCATCAATGCTTCCGCTGCAAAAATGAAGTTCGGAGATTACATCGATATGATTCAGCGGGAGCCTACCGATCTCAGGATTTTCCTTTTTGATCCTATAAAATTCGCTCCGAAATTGCTGGAAGATTACATTTCTCCCAAAGAATTAATGGGCGGATTCCTGGATAAATATCCCAATATGTTCTTCGGAGGACAGGGCTCCGTAACCTTTCTACACTTCGATATTGATATGGCGCACATCTTCCATACCCATTTCAACGGAAGAAAACACATTCTCCTTTTTGATTATAAATGGAGGGAAAGGCTTTATCAGATTCCTTACGCAACCTATGCCTTGGAAGATTATGATATTGAAAATCCAGATTTTACCAAGTTCCCGGCATTGGATGGGGTAGAAGGAATCGAATGCTACCTTGAACACGGCGACACCCTGTTTATGCCGACGGGATGGTGGCATTGGATGAAATACCTGGACGGCAGCTTCTCCATATCACTGAGAGCATGGGACAAATCCTGGGCGGTAAAAGCCCACTCCTTGTGGAATCTTACCGTTCAGCGAAAGTTTGACGATATGATGAAAAAGAATTTCAGGAAAAAATACATGGACTGGAAAGAAAAAGTAGCCATCAAAAGGGCCGAGATTGCCCTGAAAAAAGGTTTACCACGAGCATAATCAAAAAAAGACGTTTCCGCAGAAACGTCTTTTTTATTTATTTTAACGTGAATTCGAGAGTTGTCCTTCACGGACTTCAAACAAGGCCTTTTAATATTTGAGACTGTTACCGACAGGTTGAACGATGAAACTTTCAGCATCCAGTTCCTTTTTTAAAGCCTTTTAAACACAGTTTCTACTTCGGTTTACGTTATTTACTTTACAATTTTCTCTTTACCGGCTTTGGCAAGGTTGAAAGCTTCCTCCGCTTCTTCATACAAAATTTTCATAGAGATCTCGAAGCCATTGGCCATAAAATAGGTAACGTGGCCATCGATATTAAAACTTAGAAAAACGATCTGATCGGCATTGATAATAAGCGGCTGCCCCAAAACTTTTGCGCCCTCCAGTGAATTCGGCTTCCTGACATTTATAACGTAAGACGCTTTAATGGAAATCAGGCCATCCGATGTTGTTTTCATAATATACGCCATCCTGTAATTTTCCGTAAAGTTATTCAAATTAAAGCACATGAAAAAATCCCCAGTACAGACCGAGGATAATCAAAAGTATTAATATTTATAGTGATTGGTGTTTTTCCAAAGATAAAATCAAAATATTCCCGGATGGCTCCGGGAAATATTTCAGATCCCTTTATTGTGTTTATTTTTTAATAGTTGCATTACCGTATCCAACTACTATGCCACAGACGGTACGTCCTGAATTTTTTCGGAAATAAAATAATTTTTCAGCACATCTATCTGCCCACGTACCTCATTTGCAGAATATTTATAAAAACGGTACACTTTTAGATTGGTTGATCCTAACACACTAAAAAATATTACTTATGAAAGCATCTGCACAATCTGAAAACATCAATTCGCACTTTAACAGGGAAATAGAACGTCAAAAGGCCATTAAGGCACTGGAAAAGGCCAAAAGCATCAAGAGAAAAGTGGTTTTTCTTCCACAGGGCGCCACCGGAAACCTTACTTACAGGGATACATTTTAATGCCGATTGATTATCATATAAAATAAGCTACTCAAACAGTAGCTTATTTTTTTTCATACTGATCTTAGTCTCTACCAGGAGACCTTTTAAATGAGTCAGCTGTTAACTGGTAATCGGAGCCTGGAAAGAGTATGTGCTTCCGGTCTCACCTTTTTTAAGGCAATCCATTATGGTCTTTTTTAGCAGGGATCCGGAGAAGAAATATTGAAAAGCATACTATATTTATCATACATCCGGCCCGCGAGACAACGGAACATTTTCGAACAGGCTTTAGAGTTTGGCATCAGAAAAATCAGGAAATCACTATTTGCACCATACGCTAACAATATATCTTTCAATTATCATTGAATTTAAATGTTAAATGAATATTTAGTAGAGAATTGGTCATAAGAAACAGAAGAACTTAAGGGTGCAATTATGACGTACATCATAAACCAGGAGAATTATCCTTTATACTTTTGAAGTATATCCTTATTCAATTTTTGCACTTATTCTCACTTAGCTCCTCCTTTCTGCGGTGAGCTTTTTATTTCAGGGATTTTGTGACCCGCGTCATAAATTTTATGGTTTTTCATCATTAAGTTTGAAGTAATCAAATCAATTTTATTATGAAAAAGTCCCTATTAGCAGCTTTTCTGCTGTGCTTATTATCGGCATGTACAAAATCCGAAACCCAATATACAGATCAGCAGAACAAAAGAGAATCGGTAAACAATAACGAATCTGATACCCTTCGTACCCTGGACCAGGTTTCAGATACGGCGGTCATACAACCAGACGCCATCGACAGAAAAACCGATAACGAATAATACACTAACAGGAAGAAAAACAATAAATCCTTAAAATTTTTCAACTATGATACCAAAGGGAAAGCTGCTGATTATCGGCGATAAAGAAGATAAAGGCGAAAAAGATTCCGAAATGGAGAAAAAAAAATTTCTTCCCTAAAGAAATCCTCAAGCTGCTCGCTGAATCCAAAGACGAACGCATTGAAGTAATTACCTCTGCAAGCTCTGAACCGGAAGGCATGCGGGAAACCTATACCAAAGTATTTAACGAAATCGGATACACGAATTTTGATTTTCTGGACATCTGTGACGAGCACCTGCATTCGGATTTTCATTTTAAACGAGTGGAAGCAGCCAAAACCGTATTCTTTACCGGAGGCGATCAGAGCAGGATTTGCAGAAGCTTAAAACAGTCTGTTCTTACCGATCTTCTGAAAAGAAAATACCAGGAGGAAGACGGCTTTATGATCGCCGGAACCAGCGCCGGCGCCATGTGTATGCCCAAAATCATGATTTTGGAAGCACTGAACGGCGAGGCGATGCTGGAACATGATATCGAACTCGATACGGGACTGGGATTTATTGAGAACTGCATTGTAGATACACACTTCATACACCGTGCCCGGTTCGGAAGGCTTGCCCACGCAGTAATCCTTCACCAGGAATGCTGGGGAATCGGACTAAGTGAAGATACCGCACTGCTCATTGAAGAAGGCTGTAAGGCAAACTGCCGAGGCTCAGGGATGGCCTGGATCCTCAATGCCAGACAGATCGGGCAGACAAATACCCGTACCGTAAAAAAAGGCTTTCCGATCTATGCGGAAAACCTTAAAATTCATATCCTTGGCGACAACTGTAAAATCGATTTTAACAGTGATCTGTTTCAGGGAGTCAATACCGTGGAACAATAATAACGAAAGGAAACCAACAGTTGGTTTCCTTTCGTTATAATAAGTGTGTTCTTTTTACATGGCTTTACTATTGAGATTGGTGTCTGCTACCTTCGTTAGAAGTGCATCGCATTTTTTCTCTTCTTCCAGCGTACTGAGCAGATGTTTCAGGCAATCTTCTTCCTGAAGTACTTTTGCAAAGGCTGCCAGGGTTCCGTAAGTTGCAATCTCGTAATGCTCTACTTTCTGTGCAGCTGCAATAATACCTGCATCCCTTACCGTTCCCGGTTCTGTCTCTTCCATAATGCTTTTTCCTTCATCCAGAAGCCCCTGCATAGCATCGCATTTTTTAGCCTGAGCTTTTTTGCCTATTGCTTTAAAGCACTCTTCCAGCCTTCCGATCTGGCCTTCCGTTTCCGTGATATGGTTATCGATGGCATTTTTAAGTTTTTCATCAGTGGCGTTTTTCATCATCGTAGGCAATGCTTTTAATAATGCCTTTTCTGCCCAATAAATATCTTTAAGAGAATCTTCGAAAAGATCTTTCAGTTCTTTAGCGGCTCCTTTTTTTGCAGGTGTCTTAGCAGTGGCTTTGGTTGCTGTTTTAGCAGGTGCCTTTGCTGTTGTTGTTTTAGATGCTGTTGTTTTTTTAGCCGGTGCTTTTTTAGTTGCTGTCTTAGTTTCCATAATATAAAATATTTAGTGTCTGGTGTTGGTAAATCTGCAACTATAAGACCACTTTGATCCGAATCAGCAAACTGTGGTACTTAAAAAAATCAAACATATACCTTTCTGTTAATGATTTTCAGATAATTTTCTTTTTCCAGCTGCTTTACGGTTCTTACTACCGTTTCTACCCTCAGTGCCGTAATAGAAGCGATCTGCTGCCTGGTAAGCGGCACTTCGTACGAAAACTTGCTCTGGTCTTCCCGGAAGCTTTTATGATAATCGAGCATTCCCTTGATCCTTGTTACCGGACGCAACGAGGAATTGTTTTCCAGCATGATGTATTTGTAATAGAGCCTTTCGGATAAAAACTTATTGATATCCCTTGAAATCTGGGGATGCTCATCCAGCATTTTGATAAAATCACTTTTAGGGAGCTTCAGAAGGGTACATTCTTCAAATGTCACGGCATTAACAGGATATGTCTGATCAATGAATAAAAGGAGCTCGCAAACACTCAGCCCTGCATCAAGAATGGCCAGAATAAGCTCTTTCCCCTCATCATTATAATGGTTCAGTTTAATTCTTCCTTTAACAACCTGATAATAGTATTTGGGATTATCTCCTTCCCGGAAAATAATATGAGAACGCTGAAGCGTTTCCTGCTCTGCTCCGTAAGCTCGTAAAAGTTCTTCTGATATCAGCATATATAAGGGTTTTAAAGATTGCATCCGCTACAGCAGATGTAGGGATTTTTAAATAAAATTAAACGTAAAAAACGGCAGTATTATGATTGAGATCATAAAGCAAATTCCTTGCCTTACACCTTTATTTTTCTGTATTACTTAAATTAACTTTATCAGTAAAATATGAGACTGCTCATAAAATCGTCAGTCTTTTTAAGCGTATTTTTAAATCAACCAATCAAAATATGCTATGAACATACGCAAGAACTTAAACCTGACTTTAAAGATATGGCGGCAGAAAAACAGGAAGGCCAAAGGGCAATTTGAAATCTATAAAGTTTCGGATATTTCCACTGATGCTTCTTTCCTGGAGATGCTGGATATCCTTAACGAACAGCTGATTCTCGAAGACAGGGAGCCGGTGGCTTTTGATCACGACTGCCGCGAAGGCATCTGCGGGATGTGCTCTTTATACATCAATGGAAGGGCACATGGGCCGGATACCGGAATCACGACCTGCCAGCTTCATATGAGAATGTTCAGCGACGGGGAAACCATCGTTATCGAACCCTGGAGGAGCATTGCTTTTCCGGTTATTAAAGATCTCATTACCGACCGTAGCGCTTTTGACAGAACCATGGCTGCCGGCGGATTTATTTCGGTGAACACTTCAGGGAATACGCTGGATGCCAATGCGATTGCCGTACCCAAAGAAGATGCCGACAAAGCGATGGATGCCGCTTCCTGTATCAGCTGTGGTGCCTGCGTGGCCTGCTGTCCGAACGGTGCTGCAATGTTATTTGTAGGGGCAAAAGTATCTCATTTAGCCCTGCTTCCGCAAGGTAAGGTAGAAGCCAAAAGAAGAGTGCTGAATATGGTGCAGGCTATGGATGAGGAAGGCTTCGGAAACTGCTCGGTAATCGGCGCCTGTGAAGTAGAATGCCCGAAAAAGATTTCTCTCGACAACATCACCCGGATGAACAGGGAATATATGGCTGCATGGCTTGCTACCAAGTAGCGCAAAATGTCGAAAATCTCAGATGATTTATTAAAAAGAACATTGCCCAGGAAGAATGGATAAAGCAAATCAGATGTACTTCCAATAAAATTGAACTTCAACAAGAAAAACTCCTCAAAACTGAGGAGTTAAAGAAAAGTAAATGGGTCTGAAAATTATAGGTGTGATTAAAATTTCAATAGTCCTTCAGCGAGGCTTTTCCAATGTATTTTACTGAATCCGAATATCCCGCCAATGCCAATAAAGAAATTTCTTATTTTGTCTGAAAAACCGGTGTTGAAGTTCGGTCTTTCATTCCTTCCGTAAACCCCAACCTTTAAGGTATTTCCCTCTTTTGAAATCATAAAGTTGGACGTGGCCGCAGCACTGTAAAAATGGGCTATATTCCCATTGCGCTTCTGCGGTTCTTTGCTGGGCCTGCACATCATCATGTAAGATTCAAAAGTACCGGTTTCTCTGTGGGACAGATAAATGATTTCCACCCAGTCGTATCCTTCCTTCTGGTTTGCAGGCCCCGGAATTTCTATTCTTATAAAATCCCCTTTTTCGGGCATTCGGTTTGCCGGCTTTCCGAAAGAATCGAAATGTCTGAAATCCGCCGACGCCCCTCCGGCATACGACTTCCATTGATTGATGGAAAAAAAACGCTGCTTAAGGATATCAAATTTTAAATCCGCATCCATGTCCGTACAGGGTCTGGTATTTTCACTGTCATGGAATCCGCCTTTCTTCTGAATAGGAACTCCCGGAATATGTTTCGGCTTCATAATCTTTTCGTTGTGGTCTTTACAAATTTAACATCCACTATTGGAAATTATTATGAGCAGGATCACAATAGACGGCATAAATCGGCCTTCTTGATTGTAATCATAACTTTATCCGGTATTAATCACGAAATTCGGGTTACTGATTCACAAAAACTTCCGCCAGCCTTATTTGTCATGGAAGAAATGAAGCATTATGAGTATGAGAAAGGTTTTTTCTGACAGATTTAAAAATCGGATGTTTTACTTTACGGAATGTGAAGGAAGTTCTGCCACAGCACCAATCCCTATTAGAAGCCGGATTTCTCTTAAGCCCTGTATTTGGGTTGTCCGGATCCCGCCACCGATTTTAACTGCAACCACGATTACTCTTTTTCTATCATACCATGAACGCTTGCGGAAGGCACTTCCTGACTTTTTATGTATTAACAAAATATATTGATTATGAACCTCCAGAAAGATTTATTAGAATGTATCGGAAACTATCTGCAGGCATCCGAGGAGACCGTTGCTACCGCAGAAAGCGTTACTGCGGGGTTTTTACAGTTTTCTTTTTCACAGGTCAAGGATGCTTCAAAAATTTTTAAGGGCGGGATCACCGTCTATACCCTGGAAGAAAAAGTGAAGTTTCTGCAGGTCGACGAAAAGGAAGCGGAAGCCTGTGACTGTGTATCGCAGAATATTTCGGATACCATGGCCCTGAACGTGGCCAAATTATTCAATACCGACTGGGGAATGGCCATCACAGGTTATGCCACGCCCGTCGAAAAATCAGATTTCAAATTATTTGCCTACTTCTCATTCGCTTATCAGGGCAAGGTTGTTCTTTCCCGGAAAATGGATCTGAATTCCAGAAAAGACTCCATCAGCGCACAGCTCTGCTACAGCGAATTTATGCTGGAATGCCTGAAGGTAGAAATAGAAAACCAGCAGATCCGGAAAGAAGAGGAATCTTAACGATCCATTAACTCATCATCAACACCACAAATATTATCTATGGAAAACTTACAGCTAAAGGACAAAAATGTATTTATCACCGGAGCCGCTACGGGCATAGGAAAAGCAACGGCTTTACTATTTGCCAGGGAAGGCGCCCATATTTCTTTCATACATTATCAAGACACGGAAGATGCAGAAGCCACAAAAAATGAAATTACGGCTTTGGGCAGAAAAGCTTTGCATTTTGACGGGGATATCAACGATACGGAATTCGGTAAACAGGCGGTAGAAAAAACCGTTTCGGAATTTGGGGGAATCGATATCCTGATCAATAATGCCGGGACCCAGTTTCCTACGGAAAGTATTGCAGACCTGGAAGAAGAAAAGGTGAGAAAAACGTTCAACTCAAATATTATCGGAATGATTTTGCTGACGAAGGCCGTGTTTCCGTACCTGAAACAAGGCAGCTCTATTATTAACACGACATCAGCCGTCGCATATCTGGGGCATGAGGAACTGGTGGATTATTCGGCAACAAAAGGAGCCATTGTTTCCTTTACGAGGTCTCTTGCCCTGCAGGCAAAGTCTAAGGGAATCCGCGTCAATGCGGTAGCTCCCGGACCTGTGGCTACACCGCTTACAGAAAAGACCTTCGGAGAGGAGGAGGAAGATTACAGCAAACCGCCACTGAAGCGAAACGCTTCCCCTGAAGAGATCGCCTCCTGTTTTTTATTTTTAGCAACCGATGCTGCTGCACAGATGACCGGGCAGGTGCTGCATCCGAACGGAGGATTAATTGTAAACGGATAATCCGATATGAACGGAGTTATGATACAATATTTCCACTGGTACCATCCGGGGGATCTGTGGAATGAATTTGCTGACCGGGTAATCCTTTTAAAAGACCTGGGCTTTACAGCCGCATGGCTGCCGCCTGCAACCAAAGGTGACCTGGGTACGGAAGGACGCGGATACGACCTTTATGATCTGTACGATCTCGGCGAGTTTGACCAAAAAGGCGGAGTTCCCACAAGATATGGTACCAGGGAAGAATACCTGAATGCCATTGAGAAAGCCCATGAAGCCGGCATTTCGGTATATGCCGACATTGTGCTGAACCACAGGATGGGCGGTGATGAGAACGAATGGATCACCGTACATGAAGTGGATGAAAATAACCGGAATAATATTATTTCCGAACCCTTTGATGTTTCTGCAAACACCCGGTTTACCTTTCCCGCAAGAAAAGGCAAATATTCTGATTTTATCTGGAATTACCGCTGCTTCAGCGGGATCGATACTGCATGGAAAAACAGAAAAAAAAATAACCGGGATTTTTAAAATCCACAATGAATACGGTACGGAATGGACGGATGACGTAAGCCATCAGCTGGGAAATTACGACTACCTCATGGGCGCTGATGTGGAATACCGGAACCCCCACGTCATCCAGGAAATGAAAAACTGGATCCGCTGGTATTTTGAAACCACAAAAGTTGACGGATTCCGACTGGATGCATTGAAGCATATTTCTTCAGACTTCCTTAACGTACATTAAAACAGAAGTGAGCCCCGATTGCTACATCCTGGGGGAATTCTGGAAGGATGATGCGGAAAAAATAGGGATCTTCTCCGACAAGATGGATGAGCTGATTTCCTGTTTTGACGCACCGTTGCATTACAATTTTTTCAGGGCGTCGGAAGAGGGCAGCGATTATGATCTCAGACGGATTTTAACGGGAAGCCTTTTGGAAAAAAGACCTCTATATTCAGTTTCCTTTGTGGAAATCATGATACGCAGCAGCTGCAGGCCTTGGAATCGACCGTAAAAGACTGGTTCAAACCTTTGGCTTATGCCATTATCCTGCTTTCGGAAGAAGCTTATCCGTGTGTTTTTTACCCCGATCTTTTCGGCGCGGAATATACGGATATCAAAGATGGTGAAGAAATCAATATTGTCATGCCCAAAGTTGAAATTCTTCCCGCTTTACTAAAAGCCAGGCATCAGTTTGCCTATGGTGAACAGATCCGTTATTTTGACCACCCAAACTGTATTGCCTGGGTGAGGAAAGGTGATGAAGACCATTCAGTATGTGTCACGATTATTTCAAACAGCGAAGAAGGCAGTAAGGAAATTGAAATCGGTAAAGAGTATGCCTATGCCGTATTTAAAGATTTCCTTGGCTACAGGAACGATGAGGTTACAGCAGATGGAAACGGAAAAGCTGTTTTCAGGGTCAATGCCCGTTCGGTAAGCGTTTGGGTACGGTCTGATGCGTGATCACGGCTGAATATTCAGAAGCAGCTCTTCCATATTGCGGATAATTTGATTGCCATCATCCCCTGCTGTGACAGCAAGAAATATAAGGAACTACATAATCCGTCATTAATAAATCAAAAAAAACTTTACCCCTTGCTTTCCATATAGCAGAGGCATTTTTTTGGGTAGTATTTGATTACATCAATCTCCATGACTTCTGCTGATCTGAAGATTAAAACCAATCAACCGGCAAGATGCAAAACCAATCACTACAATATTCTGTACACCGGATACTGGCGGAAAGTCTTTTCTTCAAAGTACGGCGAATTCCTGTAGATCCAGTCCAGCTGGTCGGTGCCGTCTTCTGCAAACTTTGGGTCGGATGCTTTTTTGGATTCGAATTTCTGCTTTAAAGTTTTATCCTTTTTCAGCAGTTCAGCCGCCGTATCCTCAAAAATGTAGGCGGAATAATATTCTTTCTGTGCTAAAATACCATCGAAGAAATTCCAGTTGAAGAACGAATCCAGCGCTTCCGGTTCCAGGGTTTCGATGAGGTATTTAACACCTTCCTGATTGGTTGGGGCCAGATAATCTCCCGCTGAAAACAGGATACTTCTGTTTGACTTGTCAACCGTCGTTTCAGAATGCGGATAATGTCCTTCATAAGCGTTTTTAGCCGTCTTGAAATCGTTGATTGTATAGGATTCTACGGCAATGGTACTGTCTTTTTGGATCGGCTTCATCCGGATCCCGTTTCTTCTGAGCTCTTCAATCACCCGATATTGTGACTGGGGAATAACGTAATATTCCGGAATGGTAATAAATCCTGTCGGAACGGCTGTCGTAAAGAGCTTGATGTTTTTCGTAAAGGGTTTGTTCCGGTCATAATACAGCCTTGGCTTCCCGGAAATTTCGCTCGGTTTGTATTTTCCTTCATAGCCTTTGAAATCCATGGTCGTGTATTTCGTAGAATCAATTTTCCAACGGATGCCGTAGGATTTTCCGGCCTGGTATTGTTTCAGGTTTTCTGTTCTGAGCTGCTTGATTTTCCGATATTCTTTATCCAGGTTTTGCAGGTTCACCAGCATGTATTGGTAAGTAGCATCTACTCTTTTGTCATAAGGTTTCAGCATATGGGTTTCCGGCATCGTCGACAGGGCATTGAACAGCGAAGCATAGCCGGTAGAATATCGTGGCGAATCTTCAAAAGCAGCAAATCCGATGTCCGGAACATCCCCGTGGATATTGACGTACGGTGTGCTTTCGTAGCCGATTTTCTTTAAATCTTCCAGGTTTTTCGCCTGATAGGTGGTGTAAAAATAATTTCCGAGCACGTTTCCCAACCGTTCCTTGAACGTTGAAATGTAGGTAAAGGTGTATTGGTAATCGGCTCCGTTGCTCACGTGGTTATCGATGAAGACATCCGGCTTCAGCCACTGGTAAATTTCCTGGAAGCTTCTGGCATTTTTCGTATCGGCTTTAATGAAATCCCTGTTCAGATCGAAATTCCGTGCATTTCCCCTGAAACCATACGCTTCGGGCCCGTTCTGGTTCGCTCTGGAAAAGGAACCGCGGTTAAGCATTCCGCTGACGTTATAGGCAGCAATGGCGGCCACGATGAAATTCCGGGGAGTTTTGATTTTCCCGATGGCCAGATCCCGCATGAGCATCATGGTCGCATCGATTCCGTCCGGCTCGCCGGGATGGATGCCGTTGTTGACGAAGAGCACCGCTTTGTCTTTTCTGAGTTCTTCCATTTTCTTTTCCGGAAATGGGTTGTAAAGCACCACATAGATAGGCTTCCCGTTGTCATCCTCCCCTTTTTTAAGGTATTGAATGCTCTTGAAATTTTTCGCCAGATTTTGGTACCATGCATTCATTTCGTCATAGGTTACGGTTTGGTTGCCATTGCCTTTTTCATAAGGGGTTTTGAAATGGGTTTGGGAAAATAAAAGAGAGGAAGCCAGAAGGAATAGAAGCGGGTTCAGTTTCATTGATGGAGGTTTAAGGCTTCAAAAGTAGTTAAAGTTTTGGGATTTAAGCGGGAAGAGGGAAGCTGGATGCCGGAAGTTTTGATATTAAGTGTAAATGACCACCCCCGTCTCCGGCCTTTGGCCGGAGCCACTCCTCCGAAGGAAGGGAATTTCGATTAAGCATTGAAATTCAGTTATATAAAATAACAATCAGGGGATATGTCGTTTAAACTGCTAGGTGAAAGAATACTCTTAACAGGTTTAATTTAATCTTTATTCCTTCCTTTTTCATCCGGATATAAAGACGGAAGCGGGCCGCTCTGCCAGAATTCCTTGGTATCAACATCTATAATGGTGAGAGATCCTGTAAAGGCCGCTCCGGTGTCCAGGTTCCAGACATTTGCTTTGTTCACGGGCTCTTTGCTGCCAAGATGCAAGGTCGGTGTATGGCCGATAAAGATTTCGTTGTACAGAAGCAGCCTTTTAGGATAAAGTTCGGAGTTTTTGGATAACTTTTTATCCATTGCTACAGCGGTTTCCCACAACGTACGGTCCCAGCGGTAATTGCTGGAATAGACTTCCTTTTCAGGACCGTGCATAGAAGAATAGCCGGCATGGATAAACAGCCGGTTTTCCGCATCCACATGATAATTTTTCATCCGCTGGAAAAATTCCAGGTGCATTTCCAGTTCGTCCAACGAATAAGCGGAATAGCTGTCGACTGTACTTTTTCCACCGTTAAACAGCCAGACGTCTTCACTTTTCCCGAAAGAGAGCCAGTCTTCGCACCAGGCATCATGGTTGCCTTTGATGAAGATACATTCCTGCTTTTCAGACAATTCGATTAAAAACCGGATCACCCGAGAAGACTCGCTCCAGCCGTCGACATAATCGCCCAGGAAAATTAGGGTGTCATTTTCTTTCACCCCCGCTTTATCCAAAACCTGTTCCAGCGCTTTAAAGCCTCCGTGGATATCGCCTATGGCTAATGTTCTTTTCATTTAAATCTATTATGGTAATTCGGACAGGACTCAACAATTTCCATGGCTTCCGTCAACCGGCAGTTTTTACGCTCAATGATAAAATATAGAACGTGCACGGTTCCTGCACCTTTCGCAAAAAGCTCATTCACTTCTTTTCTAAATTCTCTTTTTCAGGACAAAAGTTTTTTACTTCTTCTTCAAATTCTTCAGTCTTTGTTCCTGATATATTTAGCATTCACAAAATCCGTCAGCCAGACGTTGTTTTCAGAAAGGTAGAACAGGATTCCGGCTTCATGCATTTTTTCGGTTTCTATGGTTAAGATCACCGGCTTTCCGTGTCGCATCCCGACTTTGGTGGCGGTTTCCTTATCCTGGCTTAAATGCACATGCTGACGGTTTCTTTTCTCAATCCCGTTTTCCATGATCGAAGGGATGTTTGCTTCGGCGGTTCCGTGGTAAAGGAATTCAGGTGGCTGTTGTGGTTTCAAAGCCAGATCAATATCGATCGAATGGCCCTGATTGGCCCTGATCCTGGTTTTATCTTTATTGAAAACAAACCGTTTTTTGTCGTTGGTTTCCACTATTTCGGTCAATTCCTCCAGCGTAAAGCTTCTTTCGTGCTTTGCGCATTTTTCCATCAGCTCATCCAATGAAGCCCAGCCGTTTTCATCCAGCGTCAGGTTGATCACTTCAGGTTTGTGTCTCAGAACCAGGCTCAGAAATTTGCTGATTCTTTTTTTATGTTGTTCGTTCACGGTGTATTTGTTAGTTTATCCATTATTTTTTTTACATTAAAATAATCCTGTTTTAATGTTTCGAAAGTTTTCCTTTCTTCATCATTTAATTTTGCCAAAACCGCTTTCTGCTGATAATAATATTCATAAAAATTATCTTTATCATGATCTGATTCATTTTCCAGATCTAAGTATTTTTCAATTTCTTCATTACTAAAGTTGTAGGAAAGCATCTTAATTTTAATCTCTGAAATCCAGAAAGAATCGGCATCGGTCTCAGTCTTTAATTGCTCCCGGATTTCATTGATCTTTTCTTTGTTCTCTCTGGTAGTTATACAATGATTCAATTTTCTCCACAGCAAGTCATAAATGATTCCTTCTCCGAATTCTCCATAGTTGAAAAGAATATGAGACTTATAGTTTTCCAGATCCTTATAAAACTCCTGGTTATCATTTCCATAAAAAAATATATTACGCAAATACATTCCAAGTCCAAAATGAAAATCAGAATCTCCTTTTAAATAGTCAAGCCTTGCTGCACAGGATATATTTTTTAGATCATTGAGATTTTTTGGGCTTAAATCTTTTTCGATTAAATAATCTACAGCTTCTTCGACCGTATTTATTTTTTTTGTTTCACCTTTTATTCTTTCCAGAAAGACGGCTTCTTCTGCAAGTGTTTTTTTAAGCTGCTGCCGTACTTCTTCATCGGTAAAGTTGTGTGGTTCCTGATACTCTTCCGCATCTTCTTTAAAAAAATCAGGCGGGATAATTTCTCTGGAATGGGTCTCCAGAAAGATTTCCGTTCTGCGTTTGAAAAAGTACATTTCCTCATCGATAATTGTTTTTACTTCGGTGCACTCTTCATTCTGAAAATCTTTTCCATAAACATCTTCCAATTTAATTTTATCAGACAACGAGGAATTAATCGTCTTGGTCATGGTCTTTGAAAATCTTCCAAACTCAATCAAATGTTCTTCAGAATCAGAATCTCTGTTTTCAGTAAAACGGTCTGTATCGTATTCTACTTTTGCCGTAATAAAAATACCATTCGAATCATCTTTTATTTCTTCCGCATATTGAATGATTTGTTCCTTCGTAAGAGTGAATGGTATTTCTTTGAAAGGCAGTTGGGTAAAGCTGTTTTCAGTGAGGAACTGCAGATTTTTCAAGGTAAGCAAAATGTAGTATGTTCCCGTTTTTTTCATTTTAATTTATCATTTAACTTTTCACAAAGCTTGTCAATGTCCTCTTTTCTTGCCAACACATCAATCCACTCTTCAGGAATATTTTCAAAACCGTAATAAATTCCTGCAAGCCCGCCGGTAATCGCTCCGGTGGTATCGGTATCTTCTCCCAGATTCACTGCTTTTAAAACCGCTTCGGAATAACTTTCCGAATTCAGGAAACACCATAAGGATGCTTCGAGGCTGTAAAGGACATAGCCGCCGGAACTTATTTCCACTTCAGGGTATTTTGACATATCATTTTTTAGAATCCGATCAAAAAGCTGTATTTCCTTTGGATTAAAACCTTGATTTTCTGCAAAGTCCAAAGCCATCTTTTGAATATGAGTGTAAGCTTCTTCTTTATTCTTTCCTTTAATCAGCTCAATGGCAAAAACCACATAGACAAAGCAGGCAAAAACAGAGCGGAAATGCCCGTGGGTAATGGATGAAACCTCTTTTACCGTCCGGTATAAAGTTTCGATATCTTCTTCATCCTTAAGATAAAAAGCCAACGGGAGGATCCTCATCAGAGAGCCGTTCCCGTTATCTTCTTCAAAAATATTCCCTGAAAAACGGGCGCTTTCCCCTTTGATGAGCCTTGCAATGGAATGCCTGGTCGTTCCGCCAATATCGAAAAGCCTGCCGTGTGCTGTCCAGTGGCCGTATTTTACCCATTTCACAAAACTTTCGCCGATCTTTTCCAGATTGTAGCCTTTTGTTAAACTCTCGGCAAGACATAAGGTCAAAGAGCTGTCATCGCTCCAAGTTCCTTTCGGCTGGTTCCAGGAACCGAATTCCTGCATATTTGTGACCGGAAAACTTTTCAGGGTTTCCCTGCTCTTAAACTCCACCGGCACGCCCAGCGCATCACCCACACAAACACCGAAAATTCCTGCTTTTACGCTATTTTCCATCAGGCAAGGTTTACCAGTTTATCAAACAACAGTTTCATTCCCTGGGTTGCGGTTTCTTTCATGACTACTGCTCTCTGCCCGTAGCCGAAGTTCGTTTCGTTGGGATTGATCACGATCAGAAGGCAGTCGTCTTTGATGTCATGAAGCAGTCCGGCTGCCGGATATACCTGCAGGGAGGTTCCGATCACCAGGAAAATATCGGCTTCTTTGGCCATTTTGGTGGCTTCTTTCATCAACGGTACATCTTCGCCGAACCAAACGATAAACGGTCTCAGCTGGGATCCGTCTTCCGCTTTATCACCGATATTGATGTCGTTTTTATGCTCGTAGATCAGGTTCTTGTTGTTGCTTGAACAGGATTTGAAGAGCTCGCCGTGAAGATGCAGGATATTGGTCGATCCGGCTCTTTCATGCAGGTCGTCGATATTCTGGGTAATGATCTGAACGTCGAAATATTTTTCCAGTTCCGCCAGTAAATGGTGGGCCTCGTTCGGTTCCACTTCATGGAGCTGGCGGCGCCGCTGATTGTAAAATTCCAGGACCAGGGCACGGTCTCTGCGCCATCCTTCCGGACTGGCCACATCGGTAATGCTATGATTTTCCCAGAGCCCGTCTCCGTCTCTGAAGGTTTTTATTCCGCTTTCGGCGCTGATTCCGGCGCCGGTTAATATGGTTAGTTTTTTCATTGGTTTTTATTATTTAAATTTAACGCAGAGTTCGCAAAGAATTTTTTGTAAACTAACTCCTTAGAGATTCGCAAAGCTACTTCGACAAGCTCAGCATAAACTTTTCACTTTGCTAAAATCAAAAATTTTCAATCTTTATTCTTCAGTAATTCTTTATAAATCGCTTCGTTTTCATCATCAAAGCAGACGAAAATAACTTTTTCAATGGTGTCTGATCTGAAATTCTTTACCGTTTCCACGGCAATTTTTCCTGCCGTTTCTTTTGGAAAGCGGTAAACGCCGGTGCTGATGTTGGGGAAAGCGATGGTTTTTATCCTCAGGCTTTCTGCCAGTCTGAGTGAATTTTTATAGCAGTTTTCCAATAGCGGGAAGCACTTTCCTTCGTCTCCGTTCCAGACCGGCCCGACGGTATGAATAACGTATTGTGCCGGAAGATTACCGGCTGTCGTTACCACAGCTTCGCCGGTGTTGCATTTTCCCTGCCTGTTCCTGATTTCGATGCATTCCTTCAGGATCTGCTTTCCGCCGGCCCGGTGAATGGCCCCGTCTACCCCGCCGCCGCCAAGCAAGGAAGAATTGGCCGCATTCACGATGGCATCTGCCTGTATTTTGGTGATGTCACCTTTGATGAGTTCAATGTTCATAAAATTTGCTTTTTTTCCAGTTTTCAATAGTGACTGTCCATTCCGGGATCGTGTTTTCCTCACAGCACAGAATGCTTACGCCTCCGGCCATGGCACAGGTCGTATCCCGGTCGCCTAATGCGGAAACGGTATTCCAGAGACATTCTTCCAGATTGTGCCGATAGCGGGAAAGCATCCAGATCACCAGCGGTACCGTATCCTGAGCCGTCATCCCGGTTTCGTTGCCCAATGTTTTCACCAACAGTTCCGTACTGGGATTTCCGTCTAAATATAAGCATTTGTTCAGTTTGCTTTTCATATCGGAATCCATTAATTCGTGCTGAATATTTCGGATGAAATCCTGCTGACCGAATTTTTCCATTCCCAGCTTTTCCCGGACGGCAAAGGCAGCAGCCAGGGCGATGGCTTTTGTCCCTTCCATAGCTTCCCGGTTGGCGTGAGTCACTTCGCACGACCGTTCTGCATTTTCTTTCAGTTTGGTAAAATCATCATAAAAATAAGCCCCGATTACAGCAGCTCTCATGGCTCCGCCGTTTCCCATAGAACCCTGACCTTCAAATTTCGCATAGGACACTTCTTTCCAGTGCTCACCGCTTTTTACTTCTCTGAAATACCGGTGCATGGAAGGACCATATCCGCGGTTGATGTCTGAATAATAATTATTAGTAAACTCTTCCGCCAGAAAATCCTGATCAATTTCCCCGAATTGCTCCAACGATCTGAAAACGGCGATGGCCATAATGGTATCATCGGTGAAATCCGGATTACCTTCAGGAATGATCTTTTGCTGGATATTTTTTTTCACAGAGTATTCTTCTCTGAAAAAACATTCACCGAAAGCATCGCCGATGGATATTCCCGTAAGCGATCTCGAAGCGAGTAAGTGTTTATCTTCCATTATTTTAGCCTTAATTTATTATTCAGAACCTCATCATCAAACAGCAACGGTTTTTCTTCAGGCAACATCAGCTGATCCAGTGTATCATTTAAAACAAACTGATGCTGTTCTTTTACGAATTCCGAAATATCTTCAATTAAAATGAGATCTTCCCTGGCAAAAGACTTGATCAGGTCATTCCTCAATCCGATCTGGATTGCTCTTCTTTCCTGCTTTGCCCCGAAAGGATCATGATCCGGATCCCACTGCAATCTGGCGGAGGATGCTTGTACCTCATCCTGCCATTCTTCCCTGGAAATTTCCAGCCGGTCATTGTAGGAAGAATAGACGGCGTTTTCCAGGTATTTTCTGAAAGCATCCATCTTCAGGTGAATGGCCAGCACGTATTCCTGTCCTTCTTTCGTTCCCCAGCCGTTCCGGTACATCATCCACAAAAAGTTCGGCTTGATCCAGGTCATCCTTTCCAGGCTGAAAGGCCCTCCGAAATACTGGTTCCTAACAGCAAATTCCCCGATGGCTTTCCGGTAAGACTGGTACACGATAATCTTTTCGTCATCATATTGCGCCATGAGGTGATGCCCTTCCTGCGGCCAGTCCCGTATCTGTTCTTTGTATTTTTTTAATTTGAGTTTCATGATATTTCTTCGAACGGCCTGATCATTTCTTCTTTTTTCGACAGAATCGCAAAGACCACTCTTTTAAATTTGTTTTTATATTTTCCCTGAAGGTGCTTTTTAAACAGTTTGGCGATTTCTTCCGGATCGTTTTTAAAGACACCGCATCCCCAGACTCCTAAAATCAGGGTTTCATTTCCCTGATGTAACGCCAGCGCCAGCATCTTCTCCGTCCTGGCATCCATGGCTCCGAAGATTTCACCGGTTCTTTCCGGCTCCTGACGCTTGACGACACCCGCATTCACTGCCGGCGAGGTGATAAAATTACACAAAACCGGCTCTGGCAGCAATTCCCCTTTGTCTTTACGGAAAACCGGGACTTTCGGGCTGTAGATCATCATGTCGGTATAAAAGCAGGATTCCATTTCACGGTGGATTTTATAATAATCCCAGGCCTGGAGCAAACTTTCGTGCAATCCTGAAGTTCTTGCCAGGCTCTCCTCCTGTGCTTCGGCTCCGTTGATGAAGCCGCCACCGGGGTTTTTAGCCGAGGCAAAATTCAGGCACATGATTTTTTCCTGGTCTTCCTCTTCCGCCAGCTGTAAAATGGCTTTCAGGGAACTGCATCTCCAGACTTCAAACCGGGTCTCGAAATGTTTTTCGGGAACTGCTTTTTCGGTAAGTTCTGCAAGCGCTTCAGACGAAAACAGGACGGTTGCTTTGGTAGAAGCTTCCAGTTCGTTTTTAATGCTTATTCTTTCGTTGTTTTCGTTGATATAATATTTCCTGGCTAAGATTTCCAAGGTATCTTTTGCCATTCCTTTATTGGTCATGGTGAGTTTTTTAATGTTGAATAATACATTTTCAATGGCTGCATGTGCCGTTTCTTTGAAGTCTTTCCCGATAAAAACCTGGGTAACTTCAATGGTTCCGGTAATGGCCTGATTGAACGCTTCCAGCTCTTCTGCAGGAACCCAAAGTTCATTATGGTTTTTCGCTCCTACATTTTGAGCAGGGTATTTGTTAACCGTTTCTTTCAGCACTTCAAATTTGGTAACGAATCCTAAATAATTTCCGGCTTCATCGCGGGTGTTCCATTTCTCTGCAATTTCCGAAGCGTAATCTTCATTCAGCACAGGATAGAAAATCGGCTGCCATTCCAGCCTGGGAGGAAATGCCCTGTAACCGCTTTCAATGATTAAAAGCATTTCTTTTTCTCCGACCGGTCTGTATAAGGTTTGTGTTTTCATGGTTATTTATTATTTGGCTAAAGCCGTTTGATTTCTTTCCTTTAAAAATGGGCTAAAGCCCATTCCTATTGATAAAATGATTACAGTCTATTAAGATCATAAACATATACTTCTATACCATTTTCAAGCAATGCACTTTGAATAATCGGTTCGATTTCTTCCCATTTTCCTCCTGCGAGGCTACAACCGATCCTCGGCATATGGATGCTTGCCTTTAATGACAAAGCTTCATCAGCAAGTTTTTTCAGGCAGCTTTCAACTGCCTCATACCGGATCGGAGGTATTCCGTTTGAAGTGGTTGCGGTTTTATGCTGACCGATCATATTGCATATCCAAAGATCTTCCTCCACCTGAACCATTTGGATTTCTCCCAGATTAAAATGAGTTCCGCTTTTATACCAGTCCCGGTAATCGTTTTCAGGCTTTCTCCATCTTTTGGAAATGGCTAAAACAAAACCTTTTCCCCAGCCTCCCATATCGTTGCATATACGGGCAATGATTTGAGTTCCTGCTGTTGACGGATTTGTAGCGTCCCCTTTTATATATTTAATCTTCTTCATGATGCTCTTTTCTGATTATAATTGATCATTAAATTCTTCTGAAGTCCTTTGAGTACGGAGAATATGATCCCCATATTTCATCAAACCTGATATTCAGCTTTCCTGGTTCGAAAGGTACGTCCAGTTGATCGAGGCAAGTGACCACCAGGTTTTTCCGCTGGGCAAATCCATAGCCTTCATCTACTTTCAAGGCATAATCCAGCAGTTGGTAATCCAGATCCCCGGTACGTAAGGCTCCCTGATAGTCATTGAACGTACAGGTTTCCTCTTCATTGTTCCGGAGCGGAAGCTCCCGTTCATTGCTCATCCAGCCGTTTCCGTGACGGGTGCCATAGTTTCTTGTAACATAGAACATTTCGATATGATCGATTCCCAATTGACTGCATACTTCGTGGGCATTTTTTGAAGTGGTATGGGCGTAGGTCACATTCGGAAATACGCCGTGGTCCATATCCAGCAGGATTCCCTGGCTGCCTTCAAAAATAAGATGGTCAAAACTTTTCAGATAGCCGTAGCCTTCAATATTCCATTCCATCTCATCGACAGCGTGAAGGAAATCATCCAGAGCCTGCTGTATTGCTTCGCCTTCAGAAAAGCCATAATAAAGGGCGATGCCTTTCAGCTTTTCGATCAGCATCGGTCTCGGTGCGATCAGGTCGGCCGCAAACAGCCGGTAAGGACTTTCATTCCTTTTCATCGTAGCGCCCACTCCTTTTCCGCAGGTTCCATGTGCTGTATTCCGTACATCTTTCCTGTTGTGGAGGACATCAAAAGGCGTCGTTACTTTTGCCAATGGATGGATATGAAGTTCGGTATTCCCTCCCTTGGCTTTCAGTTCCTTCCATTCATTGTACATAAAAACGGGATGGATGGTACAGTGCTCCGTAAAATAGGACGGCAGGCCCCGCAATGCCCCGCTGCCAAAACTGGAATGGACATGCTTCCGGTCACCGATCATCACCGTATGCGCCGCCTGCTGCCCTCCTGAAAACCGGATGACTACCGATTCCAGATTCCGGGCTGTGAGGAAATCGGTGGTGATGCCTTTGCCTTCATCCCCGAATCCCAGTCCTATAACGATTTCTGCCGTTTTCATCTTAAAAACCGTTGAATCATTCCGCTCCATCCTTCCCGTTGTTCATGTTCTGTATGCGCTCCGGATAGACGGGTATTGCAGACAATTTCCCTGATCACATACGGAACGTCCCGGTAATCGGTGATCGATACGCAATTTCTTCCCAGCAGGTCTTTCCATCCGCGGTCGGCCCGCATCGCCTGGTCTGAGTGCAGGACATTGATGTGGTAGACTTCATATTTCTTCCTTGCCTCAGCCAGCAGTTCCTTATGGGTAAAGGTCTGCTGGCCGGCTCCCATGATCTCGCGGATCGCAGAGGCAGGAAGGGTTTTCAGGCAGGGCTCGTCACCCACGGTAAACAGCAATCCTTTCTGTCCTCTTTTTTCAAAAGCATCGGCGCGGGTATGGAAAGCGGCAAAATACCAGGCCAGCAGGTAACTTTCTCCGCCGTTTCCGCCGCCTCCGGATTCGATGTAGGTTCTGGTCAGCCACATATCCAGTTCTTCGTCACCGGACTCAAACTGTCCCACCTGCAACGGATAATTGTCGCATTCGTGGTCCCCGATTCCCATAAAGAGGAGTGCGGCATCCGGAACCCCGCCCTGGATAATTCCGCCCATCAGTTTGGGGAGGCCTTCCTGGATCAGGTTATACGGAATATGGCCCATGCTTCCGGTAACATCCAGTCCTAAAATAATCGGAAATGATTCCGGGTGTACGGATGAATCCCGGGCTTCCCTGAAGAAAACGCCGTTCGGGTTCATTGATTCGTGTGCCCTTCTTTCCGCGTTCTGAGTGAAAATTTCACCTGCACTTTTTGATGCATACCCCATCTTTCTTGCTCGATCGAAACGAGCGTCCATGTCGTATCTTGTACTTCCCATAACGTAAATTTTAGTTAAAGACTGTTTTTATAGTTACCCGTTGCATTCCGGGCTTTATTTTAATGCAATACGGAAGTTAATTCTATCCGTTTATTGTTCTCTTGTATACATAATGTCCGTCCTCAGCACATATTTCAGTCCGCTGATCAGCGTTTTCCCTTCGTGTCTTAACGGATGATGGAAAACCAGTGCGGAACCTTTTTTCGGAGCTACGGTGAACAGGCCTTCAAATTCGGTTTCCCCGCCTTCAAAATCGTCGTTCAGATAGATCAGAAAGGTGTAAAAGCTCTTTTCATGTTCATTCCTGCTGTAGCTTCCGTCGCGGTGCATCTTAAACCGTTGTCCCGGCGAATATTTATAGATCCTGAACATCTCATTGAAACCTGTGACCTTGTAATTTTCATGGGTCTGAGGAAGAAATCCGACAACTTTCTGAAACATGTTTTCAGCCAGTTTATTATCGAAAACCATCAGCCGGTCGTTGTTTCGGATGCCTTTGCTCATCACCTGCCTTCCCTGCATATTGATTTTTGCTTCTTCAAAGACTTTGTCTTTTGTCAGATCAATATAATGGTCGCATTCTTCATTCGTCAGGAAATTTTTGATCAGAAAGATCTCCGGATGCAGTGTTGTCTTTTTCATAATATCATGTGTTTGGTTCTATGTTCTTACCTTTTTAGCTCGTCCCTTACTTCCATCAAAGCGAATCCCAAGAGATTTTCACCGTTCCATTCCGATGGGTTACCGGCTTTAGGATTGGTTTCCGGCATTCCGATGCCCCAGATGGTATCGTAAGGACTGGCTTCCACCAAAACTTTATCTTCCGTAGACAGCAAGAATTCTTTAAGCTTTTCATTCTGCGAAAACTTCAGTAGGTTTCCCTGTTTGACGATCTCATATTTATGCTCATCCCAAAGCTGCGGATCAAAATTGCTGACTTTTCTTCCCAATTTTTTAACCTGATCCGGAGTTTCAGAGTTGATGATCTGTTCTAAAATTTCGTGATCGTTAAACAATCTTGCTTTTCCGGCCATCATATAATGTTCGGCAGTCTTATATAGTATACCGTCCTCTTGAAACTCAGCCGGAAACCACTGGCTGAAACAGGCTTTGGTCATTTCTTCTTTTACTGTATGTCCCCAGAAGAACAAAAAGTCCGGTTTTTCTTGATGCTGAAATCTTTCAATAATCTGTTGTATCGTGTATTTCATGATTGCGTTATTTTTACACAAATTTAAAGGAATATGGCTTTACCTGCCAAATTAATTTGCGTTAATTTTACACTAAATTGATTAACTAATTGATTTTCAGTAATAAAATTTT
Organism: uncultured Chryseobacterium sp.; assembly: GCA_913774355.1. Classification (GTDB taxonomy): domain Bacteria; phylum Bacteroidota; class Bacteroidia; order Flavobacteriales; family Weeksellaceae; genus Chryseobacterium. The sequence goes on from CAJYGB010000016.1 coordinate 213,303, forward strand.
TTATATAAACACGAATGACACAAATGTTTTGCACAAATGACACGAATTATTATTGTTATTATTGGTGTTCTGTCTGGTTGGTTAAGTTTGAATAAAATACAAGCTTTAATCCGGATTGTATATCCAAAAAGTTCCTGGCAGAATTAGAATTACTGTCAGAAGATTACATTCTTATTTTTTTCACGCTGTAATGTATAGCAGAAAACAAGAATTCATTGTGAAAATTCGTGTAAGTATTTGTGCGATTTGTGTTAGAGACTATTTTAGTTCAAAATAAAACCCCTGTTCTTCCAGTTCCTTGTATTTCTTCTGATTGAAGGTAAACATTTTGCCGGGCCTGCCGCTGCCTTCTTTTTTGAAGTTGTCGGTTTCATTCAGCAGCCCGTAGCTCATGATCTTTTTACGGAAGTTGCGGCGGTCGATTTCCTGTCCGACAATGGTTTTATAAAGGTTTTCCAGTTCCGAAAAGGCAAATTCCTCGTTCAGCAGATTGAAGCCGATGGGTTGATATTGGATTTTAGTTCTTAGTCTTTTCAGCGCCGTATCGATAATGGTCTGATGATCGAAAGCCAGTTCGGGAAGGCTGTTGATGCCAAACCACTGGGCATCGTCCGCATCGGAGTCGGCAGCCAGCTCGTGATAAGACGGGTTTACCAGCCCCAGATAGGTTACGGAAACCACCCGGTTCCGCGGATCGCGGCCCACATTGCCGAAAGTATAAAGTTGTTCCAGAAAATCGGGCTTTATGCCGGCCTCTTCGCAAAGCTCGCGCTTTACCGCATCGTCCAGGTTTTCATCATCCAGAACGAGTCCGCCCGGAAGCGCCCATCCGCCCTTGAAAGGCTCTATATTCCGCTGGATCAGGAGCACCTGAAGGTCTTTTTTATCGAAATACCCGAAAACTACCGCATCTACGGCCACTTTTATATCCTGTAACTTCTTTGAACCTTCCATACGTTTAACTTTGCGTTATGATTACACAAAGTTACGGTTTAGTTAACAGATAAAAAATAATCTGAGTCATAAACAAAAAAAATCCACAGATGTTATCTGCGGATTTCTCATATCTTTTGCCTTCTTATCAGGCTCTTTTAATTTAGTCATTCAGCTTCAATACAGCCATGAATGCCGACTGCGGTACTTCTACCCTTCCGATCTGCTTCATTTTCTTTTTTCCTTCCTTCTGCTTTTCCAAAAGCTTTCTCTTTCTGGAAATATCCCCACCGTAACATTTTGCGGTAACGTCTTTCCTTAACGCCTTGATGGTTTCCCTGGCGATTACTTTTGTTCCCAATGCTGCCTGAACTGCAATGTCGAACTGCTGTCTCGGGATCAGTTCACGAAGTTTTTCACACATTTTCTTACCGATATGGTATGCGTTGGAATCGTGAATCAGGGAAGATAAAGCATCCACCATATCCCCGTTGATCAGGATATCCATTTTTACCAGCTTGGAAGCCCTGAATCCGATCGGATGGTAATCGAATGAGGCATATCCTTTAGAAATGGATTTCAGCCTGTCGTAAAAATCAAAAACCACCTCTGCTAAAGGCATATTAAACACGAGCTCTACCCTTTCGGAAGTCAGATAACTTTGGTTAACGATCTCCCCTCTTTTTTCGATACACAGGGTCATTACAGCACCTACGAAATCGGATTTGGTAATGATGGAAGCTTTGATAAACGGCTCTTCTACCCGGTCCATGGTAGAAGGATCCATCATTTCAGACGGGTTGTTGATCAGGATCGGAACTTCCGGTTCCTTTTTGGTATACCCGAAATACGATACGTTGGGTACTGTGGTAATTACGTTCATGTTGAACTCACGGTCCAGACGTTCCTGAACGATTTCCATGTGGAGCATTCCCAGGAATCCGCAACGGAATCCGAAACCTAATGCAGCGGAGCTTTCCGGCTCGAAAACCAGGGAAGCATCATTCAGCCTTAATTTTTCAAGGGAGAACCTCAGTTCTTCAAAATCTTCGGAATCGATCGGGTAAATCCCGGCAAATACCATCGGCTTTACTTCCTCAAACCCTTCGATCGGTCCGGCTGCCGGATTGGTGAATGAGGTAATGGTATCCCCTACCTTTACTTCACGCGCATCCTTGATTCCGGATACCAGGTAGCCTACATCACCGCACTCAACTGTTTTCTTAGGAACCTGCTTCAGTTTCAACGTTCCTACCTCATCAGCCCCGTATTCTTTTCCGGTTGCGAAAAATTTAATCTTTTCGTTTTTCGTAATGCTTCCGTTTACCACTTTGAAATACGCTTCAATTCCCCTGAACGGATTGTATACCGAATCAAAGATCAAAGCCTGAAGCGGTGCATCCGGATCACCTACCGGTGCCGGAATTCTCTTTACGATCTGTTCCAACAGATTATGAACCCCTTCCCCTGTTTTTCCGGAAACGCGAAGTACATCATCGTAATCACAACCGATCAGGTTCATGATTTCATCGGTTACCTCCTCAGGATTTGCCGAAGGAAGGTCGATTTTATTTAGGATTGGAATAATCGTCAGGTCATTTTCCAAAGCCAGATACAGATTGCTGATGGTCTGGGCCTGGATGCTCTGCGCCGCGTCTACAATAAGAAGTGCTCCTTCACAGGCTGCAATGGAACGGGAAACTTCGTAAGAAAAGTCTACGTGTCCCGGGGTATCGATTAAGTTTAAAATATATTTTTCGCCGTTAAGCTCATAATCCATCTGGATCGCGTGGGATTTAATGGTAATCCCGCGTTCTTTCTCCAGATCCATATCATCCAGCGTCTGGGACTGTAATTCTCTTTGGGAAACCGTATTGGTATATTCCAGAAGACGGTCTGCCAAAGTACTTTTACCATGGTCGATGTGAGCGATTATGCAAAAATTTCGTATGTTTTTCATTTAAGAACTATGTAATTTGCAAAGATAATAAAATGAAGGATAATTCGTGATTCTTAATTTTAAATCTGATGTAAACCTAAATTAAACCAATCTTTTATGATAAACCTGCTTGCTTTAATTAACCACAAAAGGAACAAAAGATGCAGATTCTAATATTAAAGTTGAGTTCGGAAAAGTAAAATTTGAAGGTTTTTTAACGTTGACTCGATTATTTATTTTATTCTAAATTATTTGTGGCCGGGTATTTATTAAACACCAATAGAAAGTCATACCATTTGTGATTATTGTTTTGCTATTTGTGTTTAAATTAGCCGCACTTAATATTAATCCATGAAAAAGATTCTTTTCATCCTTTTACTTGTTCCGTTTATTCAGATCCGGTCGCAGTGGATTGAAAATGCACCGGAACATCCCGAAGAATTCGTCAATCCGCTTATCGGGTCGCTGTCAAAGCCTTCGCTTTCCAATGGAAATACCTATCCTGCGGTTGCCGTCCCTCACGGAATGAACCTTTGGACACCACAGACCGGTAAAAACGGAAACGGCTGGCAATATACCTATGACGCCGACAAGATCCGTGGGATCAAGCAGACGCATCAGCCTTCGCCCTGGATGAACGATTACGGAATGTTTTCCATTATGCCTGTAACGGGAAAAATGCGTTTCAATGAAGAGGAAAGGGCAAGCTGGTTCTCTCATAAATCCGAGGTTTCAAAACCTTATTATTACAGTGTTTACCTGGCTGATCATAATGTGACGGCGGAAATTACGCCTACGGAAAGGGCTGCACAGTTAAGGTTAACTTACCCTGATTCTGAAAATTCATGGATTGTTGTGGATGCCTTTGATAAAGGATCGAGCATCAAAATCATTCCTTCCGAAAAGAAGATCGTTGGGTATTCCACAAGATATTCGAGGGGAAAACTGATCGGCTTCAAAAATTACTTTGTTATCTATGCCGATAAACCATTTATAAAATATTCAGCCTGGAAAGATAAGGATTTTGAAGATGTGCTTGAAATTACAGGAGAACACTGTGGAGCCGTCATCGGTTTTGCCACGAAGAAGGGTGAAAAGGTAAATCTTAAAGTAGCTTCTTCGTTCATCAGTCCCGAACAGGCGGAACTGAATCTGCAGAGGGAACTGGATCAGGATTCGTTCGATGATACCTTCAGAAAAGCCAAACTGGCCTGGAATGAAAAACTGAGAAAAGTAGAAGTTGCGGGAGGAACCATCGATCAGATGCGTACTTTCTACTCTTGCCTGTACAGGATGCTCTGCTTTCCTCATAAGATGTACGAAATCAACAAAGCCGGAGAAATCGTTCATTACAGTCCGTATTCAGGGAAAACAGAAGCCGGTTACCGGTTTGCAGGAACAGGATTCTGGGATACTTTCAGAGCGCTCTTCCCTTTCCTGAATTTAGTTTATCCCAATATTAATGTTGAGATGCAGAAAGGGTTGATGAACGATTACAAAGAAGGCGGCTGGCTTCCTGAATGGTCGAGTCCCTCCTATTCCGATATTATGATCGGCAACAATTCCGCTTCCGTAGTAGCCGATGCTTACCTTAAAGGCCTGCGCGGCTATGACATTGAAAAGTTATACCAGGCTCTGCTTCACGGAGCCAATAATGAAGGGCCGCAGGCGACGGGAAGGCTTGGCATTCAGTACTATAAAGAGCTGGGTTATGTTCCTTATGATGTAAAAATCAATGAAAATGCAGCGCGCACCCTCGAATATGCTTATGATGATTTCGCTATTGCCCAACTGGGAAAAGCATTAGGTAAACCGGAATCCGAGTGGAAAGAATATTACCGCCGCTCCCAGAATTTCCAAAAGGTAATCGATCCTGAAACCAAGCTGGCGCGTGGAAGAAACCGCGACGGAAGCTTCCAGACTCCTTTTAACCCTTTTAAATGGGGCGATGCTTTTACAGAAGGAAATTCTTGGCACTATACCTGGTCGGTCTTCCAGGATATTGAAGGGCTGGCCAGGCTGATGGGCGGAAGACAGGCCTTTTCAAAAAAGCTGGACCAGGTTTTTGCGCTGCCTCCCGTTTATGATGATTCGTATTATGGATCGACGATCCATGAGATCCAGGAAATGGTGAATGCGGATATGGGACAATATGCCCATGGCAACCAGCCCGCCCAGCATATCATTTATCTGTACAATTATTCCGGTGAACCCTGGAAAACCCAGTATTGGGTACGGGAAACGATGAACCGCCTGTACCAGCCCACACCGGACGGTTACTGTGGCGATGAAGACAACGGGCAGACCTCAGCGTGGTATATTTTCTCAGCGCTTGGCTTTTATCCCGTAACTCCGGCAACCGATCAGTATGTTTTGGGAGCTCCCCTGTTCAAAAAAGCAGTAGTCCATCTGGAAAATGGAAAAACGCTTGAAATTAATGCCAGGAACAATAATGAAAACAACCGTTTTGTACAATCGCTGGAATTCAACGGAAAGAAATACACCCGAAACTGGCTTAGCCACCAGGAACTGATGAAAGGAGCGAAACTGAATTTTGAAATGGTTTCCCAGCCCAATAAAGCCCGGGGAACGAATGAAAAAGACTTTCCGTATTCCTATTCTACGGATCAAAAATAAAAGAAGAGAGACCTTCCCGTCTCTCTTTTATTCTATTTTATTTAAATCCTTCAGGCAAAATGTATTGTCCGGTAAGCGGGTCCAGATAGACTTCTTGTTCCGGAATCCGGTTTCTCCTGCTTTGGGCTCCTGCATCGATTGCAGCCCCGATTACTCCACCGATCAAACCTCCGGCCATGACACCGATCATAGCACCATTGGATGATTCGGGAAAGAGTTCTGCTTTTTTCACCTCAATGAAAAGGCCCTGATCACTTTTTAAAATTTCGGCATATCCTACGGGAATGATCTTATAGGCGACCCCATCTTTCACAAACGCATAGAAACGCCGGATCGCTGTTTTATCCTCGCCATTTACCGCTTTGGTCACGACTCCTTTATCATTGGTTTCCAAAACAAAACCCTGCTCCGGGCGATGGCTGAAAAAACTGTGATAATCTTTATAAACCCCATCTTTCAGCTGATCTGCTTTCAGGATGTCGAGTTTATCCGTAAGTACATTGGCATATTGTGGAAGATCCTGTTCTGAAACACCAGTTTCCCATGCTTCTTTGCCATAGGATTCTTTTAAAAAGTCGGTGAGGATCATGGTAAATTTTCTTGCCAGGTTCTGGGCAACAAACGGATTCACCCGGGATGAAACCGTAGTTACCGTATCTTTCCTATACAGGAAATGATAGCCGTCTGCTTTTTTTATGAAGGTGCTTGCTCTGAACTGCAGCTTTCCGACAGTCGATTTTTCTTTCTGCTCATCTGAAATTTTAAGATCTTCGAGCAATAGAACCAAATCATTTTTCCCTTTTATTTCTATGGATTGCCCTACCCAATCCTGAAGATCTTTAACCGCATTATGTTCGAATGCTACAGTTACTTCTTTATTGTGATCTATAAGGGTGCCGATATTTTTATCAGAACGCTGATCAATTACGGTAAAAGTCTTAATAAAGTTTTTATTGTCTTTAGGAGGCCTGGTTAAATTGATGAGTTCCGTTTTCTGAGCAGATAAAAATACGGATAATAGTAAAAAAAAGAATATTTTCTTCATAGGTTAATTTTATGATCGGCATTTCAAACTTACACAACTTTCAGGAATTGGGAAAGCGGAATCAGATATAATTTTAAAAATGTTCTCATTCAATAGTTGATTAAGTCATTTCAACCACTCGGAGATTAAAATTATTTAGTGAAAACATATCCTCCCGTTAAAGAATCGATATACACATCCGTTTCCAACGTTGACCTGTATCCTATTCCGATCATGGCTCCGTTGTTTGAGCTTGAAGCTGAATCGATAGCCACCCCGATCATGGCTCCGACAAAACCTCCTGCTATTGCGCCCACAAATGCACCTCCGTTCTTAGCTTCCAGAAAAAGGTTTACCCGTGACGAATGGATATAAAATCCTTTTTCACTTTTTTGCATCTCATCGAAACCGACGGGTGTTAGTTTATAAGCTTTGCCTCCTTCCACATAACCGTACATTTCGGAAAGGGATACCTGCATACCGTTATGCATCAATCTTACCACTTTTCCCTTTCTGTTTTTTTCCATACTGTATTCGGGATTCGGCTCCTGATTGTAGAAGCTTTTAAAGTTCGGATATACCCCGTCTTTCAGCTCAGGATTATTGAATGCTTTGTAATTTTTTGAAAGATAAGCATCATAATTACTGAATTCGTTTTCTGGAATATAGGAACCTGTAACATTCAGCATGTATGAAGTTCTTATAAAATCTGTAATGATATCTGAAATTCTGGGAACGAGGAACCGTCGCGGATGTACCGTTATTTTCGGATTACAGACGATTACATTATCGAAACGGTTGATGAAATAATAACGGTCATTTCTTTTCAGGAAACAGGAAATCCGGATTTTCATTTTTGCATAGGGAAAATCTTTATTTTCATCCTGCTCATCATAAGCTTTCAGATCTTCCAGCATGATGACGATATCATTTGTTCCCACTTTTTTATTATCGCTTACGAACCGATTTTCAAGGTGACTTTTGAGATCACTGTCCTCGAATTCGATTTCTGTTTTTTCGTCCTTATCTGCAAGACTTCCAATAGATTTGTCTGGTCTTGCATCGATAAAGGTAAGCGAACGGGTCCGGGAACTTTTATCTTTCAGATTTTGGTCCAGCCTGATGAGTTCCTGTTTTTGGGCGTTCAGGAAGCCTGAAACTGCAAGCAGAAAAATGAAAGCAATATTTTTCATGATTAAAAATTTCAGCAAAACTAAGCATTCATTTTTTAATTAAACGACCCTCACAATAAATTGCAAGGGTCGTCCAACATTAAAAAAATAAACTATTATGGGTTTTGCCTCTGTCTCGGGGCGAAACTGTTAGCATTTCCACGGGGTTTTCTTTCATTCACCTTATCCCGCATCATCCCCTCGGATTGAAAAAGTTTCAGGACTTTCTGGCAAGGAATGATTTGCTGCATCTTATCAGCATACTTTTTTCTGTTATCCAGCAGCTTTTGCCCTACTTCAAAGCTTTGCTGCAATTTGGCTTTGGCTTCTTCATCCGAAAGTGTTTCAGGATTGAAGTTGGAATTAAACTGGCTTTTGATCTCCTTCTGGCTTTCCAGATATTCGTTATAAACATCGGTAAACTCCGCTTTATCGCTGGGATCGATATCCAGGTTTTCCATCACCATGTTGTTCCTGAACTGGGTAAGAAGCTTTTTTCTTTCTTCAGGTGAGAGATTGTTGATCACTTCCTTTCTCTGCTTAGGGTCCATTTTTTTCCAGTCATAATCCGTCTGTTGGGCATTAAGACCAAAACCATAAATCATAAAAAGGGTAAACAATATCTTTTTCATCTTCTTTTAATTATATAAATCCAGATAAACATCCTGTGTCGAATTGCTTGCCAATTCCGAGATTTCAGAATTTGAGAAGGAATCCAGATAGTCGTTCATCTTCGCTTCATCCTGTTTTGAAACGGCTGTTCCTGTTGTTGCGGCCGTTTTATTGTCTGCTTTTGCCTGAGGCTTATTCTGTGCCACAGACTTGTCATTTTTGTGGCTTTCGTGAGTTTGATGGTCTTTTTCAACAGAAGTTAAATCAGACTTCAAAGTTTCATAAGCTATTTGAGATTCTGTCTTAGACTGTTGGTTTTTCACTGTATAAGCTATTTCAGGATCTACCTCATCCGGACCGCTTTCGTTATTGAAAACAAAAGTCGCTCCAAAAATCAAGGCCAGCGATGCAGCAGCAGCAAGAGCCCAGCTCATCTTAAAAACCGGGGCTTTTTTACAAGGCAATACCTTACTGGTAACATGGTCCTGAATATTTTCAAATACATTTTCGGAAACTGTATAAATATTCTTACGTTCCAGTTTTTCAAGGTCAAAATCATGTACTCCGCTTAATACCCTGGCCTGTAGATTTTCAAATAAATCATCCGGTGCCATGTAAATATTTCTGCGTTCTAATTTTTCTATATCGAACTCTTTCATTTCAGTTTCTCAAAAATTATCTTCGTAATTTTCCTTTATATAATCTTCTATCTTCTGTTTGGCATAATGATAATTGGTTTTCAGCGTGCCTACGGACATATCCACGATTTTGGATATTTCTTCATAAGGCAGATCATCATAATACCGCATCATAAATACCAGTTTCTGCTTTTCGGGCAGGCTTTGTATCGCTTTCTGAAGCAGGATCTGTATTTCTTCGGCATCACTTCCGGCATTATCTGCCACAAGGTTCTGCATGTGGTATTCCGGGTCTTCATCGGTCTTCTGCATTCTTTTAAGCTTATTCAGCTGCTGCAATGCTTCGTTGGTAGCGATTCTGTACAGCCAGGTGTAGAGCTGGCTATCGTTTTTAAACTGATGAAAATTCTGATAAGCTTTAATAAATGTTTCCTGCAAAGTATCCTGAGCAAGATCTCCGTCCACAATAATTCTTCTGATGTGCCAATACAATCTGCTTTGGTAAGCATCCATCAAAGCGCGCACTCCTTTCTCCTGAGTACGTGGGCTTTGCATCAACGAAATAATTTCCGCGTCTTTAATCTTCATAAGATGCTTTCATTGTTTGGATTACAAAAATAGCTGAAAGTTAAACTACTTATTCAATTTTTAGTCCAAGATAGTGATTATTTGCTATAACGTAAGTCTAAAACTACAATAATTGATGCCATCATGGTATCTGTTTTTCCTTTTATAATCAATGTTATGTTAAATCCAGCACTTTTACTGACAAAAGATTTCCGGAGAAATAAAATATTATCTTTGTTGGATGCAAATTGTAATTATAGGATCCGGTAATGTAGCTTATCATCTGGCCAGAGCATTGGTAGAGAATAAGCTTCTTCCGGTACAGATTTTCGGCCGGAATGAACGGGAACTCCGATACATTTCCGAAGAATTAAACATTCCTTACTCAACTAAAAACTTAGTCGATTCAGATATTTACCTGATTTGTGTCAGTGATCATGCCGTGGAAGATGTGTCTAAAATCATTACCAAAAAAAACTGCCTGGTTGCTCATACTTCCGGCTCGCTGCCTATGGAAGTTCTGAAAGGAGAGTACCGGAAAGCCAGTTTTTATCCGCTTCAGACTTTTTCCAGATCAAAGGTATTAAACTATTCAAAAATTCCTTTTTTCATTGAAGCGGAAGATGAAAAAGACATGAGCATTTTATCTGAACTGGCAGCAAGAGTCTCCAAAAATGTAATGGAAAGCACCTATGAAAAGAGAAAATATATCCATTTGACGGCTGTATTTGCCTGTAATTTTGTAAACCATCTTTTTTCCAGAGCGAAAGAGATTTCGGATTCACAGGAAATTCCTTTTGATTATTTCCTGCCGTTAATTGATGAGACCGTTCAGAAAATTCATGAAATCGAACCTAAATCGGCACAGACCGGTCCGGCAGTAAGAAATGACAGACGGATTCTTAAACTTCACGAACAGTTGTTAACAGATGAAAGCCTGGAAATTTATAAAACCATGAACCATTCAATCCAGAAAATGTATGAGCTATAAAGAGAAATTAAAAGATATTAAAGCATTCGTGTTCGATGTTGACGGTGTCTTCACAGACGGCAGCGTCTATCTGATGCCCGGAGGAAACATGTGCCGTGTAATGAATGTGCTGGACGGTTATGCCGTGGTTAAAGCTTTAAAAAACGATTACCTGATCGGGGTAATTACTGGCGGAAATGATGAAATGGTGAAGCACAGGATCAATTATCTTGGTATCGAAGACTATTACCCGAAATCCCATAATAAGCTTGCGGATCTCGAAGATTTTAAATCCAAATATAACCTTACCAATGAAGAGATTCTAACGATGGGGGATGATATTCCTGATCTTCACATCATGAAAGTCTCTGCCATAGGTGCCTGTCCTGAAAATGCAGTTCCGGAGATCAAGGCCGTGGCCGACTATATTTCTCCCATCAAAGGCGGAAGCGGCGCCGTACGCGACGTCATCGAACAGGTAATGAAGGTACAGGGGAAATGGCATGATGACAATACGCAATCCATCTAAGATTTTAAAAATGAAATTATTATTAGCCTCACAATCGCCCAGGCGAAAAGAATTATTAGCCAGTCTTGGTTTTGATTTTGAAGTGGTAAAAATTGACTGTGAAGAAATTGTTCCGGAACACATCAAGGTAGGAGAGTCCGCCGCATATCTGTCTGAATTGAAAGCATCTGCATTCCGGGAACTGGAAAAAGGAGAGGTCCTTCTTACCGCCGACACCGTTGTAGCGATTGAAAACAGGTTTCTCGGAAAACCCGAGGATGAAGAAGAGGCAAGAGCCATGCTGAAACTTCTTTCGGGAAAAATCCATCAGGTGTATACAGGTATCACTCTTAAAACTTCGGAAAAAACCATTACGGAAACGGATGTCGCAGAAGTGGAGTTTGATGATATTACCGATGATGAAGCAGAATACTATATTCAGAATTACAGACCTTTCGATAAAGCCGGAAGCTATGGGATCCAGGAATGGCTTGGCATGGCCAAAATTAAAAGGATAAACGGGAGCTTTTATACGATCATGGGCCTTCCTACCCATTTGGTTTACAAAATTTTGAAAGAAATATAACGGTTTTCCCCATAAAATTTTGTTATTTTTACAAAATCATCAAACTGCTGATAATAAAAAGCAGATTAGAGAGTTATATTGAATAATGAAAAAGAATATTTTATTCCTTTTAGTACTGTGTATCGTTGTGTCCTGCGGGATGAAGGTAAAAAAACCGGAGCAGCGATCTAAGTTCATGAAAGGATTTACCACATATTACAACACTTTATTTAATGCAAAAGATGCTTTAAATAATGAATTTGAAACCAGGGATAAGGCCCATAAAGACAATTTTTATGCGCCTTATATTCCTATCCTTACCTATGAGGACCAGCCTTTGGGAAGTGACCTGGGCCAGTCTGCAGCCTTTGCGGAAAATTCCATGAAAATGGGCGAATTAAACCGTCCGGCTCAGAACGCAGGCCCACGTGGCGGGATGCCTGGAATGCCGTCCGGAATGCCAGGGAATCCAATGGCGGGAGGACCGGGGATGCCGGCAGGAGATCCTGGCCAGCCTGAACAGAAAGGAGCGACTACCCTGGAAATTGCAGAAGCAAAGGCCCTGAAAGCCATCAACAAATATTCGGTGATCAAAAACGGGGAGGAAAAAAACAAACAGATCTTTGAGGCCTATATGATCCTCGCACAGGCAAGGATTTACCGCGGGAAATCACTGGATGCCCTGGATGCCCTGAACTATGTATTTACCCACATGAAGGATGATAAAAGGCTTCCTTTGGCGAGAATTTACCAGGGTTTAGCCTATGACCAGATCAAAAACTACCACAAAGCCCATGAGACGTTTGCCAAATTGAAAAGCGAAAAGATCTCTAAGCAATATGAAAAGTTACTGAGCATTTACTATTCCGAATCTTTACTGGATGCCGGAAAAAAGGAAGAAGCCGTACGAGAGCTGGACAATGCTTATGAGCTGAATGACAACCGGAAATTAAAAAGCAGGATCGCTTACCTGAGAGGGCAGGTGCTGGAAAGCCTTAACCAAAACGAAAAGGCCAGAGAAAGCTTTATGGCCGCCTACAAATATGCCAACGACTTTGAATTCGAAGTAAAATCCCAGATCGAAATTGCCAAAACATTCAACGGGAACGGAGATTACAGCGGCGCCCGGAAATACCTGGAAGACATCAGTAAAAAAGGAACTTACGGATCCCGTAAAAATGAATTTTATTATGCCCTGGGTCTGATGGCAAATAAAGCCGGAAAGAAAGACGAAGCGCAGGAATATTTCAGAAAATCTCTGAAAGAGAAGGTTTCCGATGGCCAGGTACGGGGTCTTACGTATTATGAAATAGGGAAGGGCTATCTCGATAAAAACGATTACATCGGTGCAGGAGCATATTATGATTCCGCTTTGGCCGTAATGACATATGAACCTTCAAAGGTGCTTCTGGCAGACCAGTCGGTGTACATTAAAAAGATCTCAAAGAATTATTATTTAATTAAGAAAAATGACAGCATCCTGAATCTGGCGAAGATGACACCGGAGCAGAAAACAGACTTTTTCTCAAAATATATTGCCAAAATCAAAGCTAAAGAAGAGAAAGAGGAACTTGAAAGAAGGCGTGCTGAAAGAAGCAAAGGTTTTGATACCGGAGATTATAATTCCACCTCTATTTTTGCCAATAGCTCCACCTCATTTGCAGATTTCGGAGTAGCAACCAAAGGATTTTACTTCAGCAATACCGGTACAGTTTCCAAAGGAACACAGACCTTTAAGCAGACATGGGGAGACCGTGCCCTAATCGATAACTGGCGTTTCTCCAAAAAAATGACTACGCTGGATGATATGAAAAATGATGCGTTGGGAACCGCGGCGGCACCGAATCCGAGACGTTTTGAGCCTGCCTACTATATTGAACAGATACCTACTGACATGGCGCAGCTTGAGCATCTGAAAAAGGACCGGGACACAGCTTCTTTAGGTCTTGGAGTAATGTACCAGAACTATTTCACAAATACACCGCTGGCTACAAAAACCCTGTATAACCTGGTAGATGCGAAGCCTGAAGAAAAGGTGATGCTGCAGGCTTTGTACGAGATTTTCGCTATGAATTATGAGAAGAATCCGCAGGCTGCCGAAAGGGCAAAACAGATATTACTGAAAGATTATCCATACACTTCCTATGCGGAGTTTGCGAGGAACCCGAAAAGCAATTCTTTTGTAAAATCTTCCGGCGATGTGGAAAGCCAGTACAAACAGGCTTTTGCATTGTACGAATCTGAAAAGTTCGGGGAAAGCAAGGATGTTATCGATAAAACCATCCAGCAATATCCTAAAGATGCCCTGGTTCCTAAATTGTATCTGTTAAATGCCTTCAATTCAGGAAAAACCAGTGGGAAAGAGGTTATGATTCTTCAGCTTGAGCAGATTGCTCTAAATTACGGTAAAACCCCGGAAGGCGAAAAGGCTAAGGAAATGCTGAATTATCTGAAAAGCGACCTGACCTTCCAGGCCACAGATAATAAGGGAAATACCATTCCTCAAAATGTCGCTGATGCGAATAGCAATGCTTCCGATCAGCAACTGCAGTTCAATGCCAGAGGATCAAAAAGAAATTCCCCGCAGCCGGCTCAGAATCAGATGATGAATAATAATATGCCGATGCAGCCTGTGAACGAAAACAGCAACAGGAAAAGACCTAATAACAATCAGCAGCTACAGCCCAGCCAGACGCCTGCTAAAGCACAATAAAATAAAAAGCGAAGATTATTCTTCGCTTTTATTTTTTTTCTTTACACCGTGGAAATCCTTGAGATAAAAAGGCTCGAAGTAGGCAACATCCTCGAAATCCCTGTGCGCTATTTTTTCAAGGGTTTTCTTTACAAGATATTTAGCAGAAGGATAGACCTCATTATGAAAAGCGGCATCCGGCAACTGTAAAATCTCCTCTGCTTTTTTCGCACCGTCTCCTACAAAGACTACTTTTTTGTTTTTATACTCCGCGAAAGAAGTTTCGTCCAGGATTTTGGCTACGGTTTCAGAAATTTCTTCTCCGGTATTACCGTCATAGACTGCGGTATAAACCTCCATTCGCCTCGCATCGATCAAAGGGATAATATAATCGTAGTTCTGGTTTAAAAAAGGCTCTATCATGCTTTCCATGGAATTTACGGCAATCAGCGGAACCTTCAGTCCGTAGCAAAAACCTTTCGCAGACGATGCACCGATCCGTAAGCCCGTATAAGAACCGGGTCCTTTACCAAGAGAAACGGCTTCGATATCTTTCATGGAAATACCGGCACCTTCCAGCGCCCATTCTACGAAAATATGAAGGCTTTCGGACTGTTTATAGTTTTCAGAAATCTCTTCCGTGACGCACAGCATTTTATCATTATCAGAAATGGCTACCGAGCAGTTTTTTGAAGAAGTTTCAAGATATAAGATTTTCATTGTTTACAGGTAATGATTAACGGTTCAGCAATTGACTTATAAATTGCTCTACTCCTGCAAAGGTAAAGCATTATTTTGAAAATTATTTTCTGTAGATCGTCCTCGGTTCTGCCTGTGCAGCAGGGTAGATCGTCATATCCGAGATGCATACATGTTTCGGTGCATTGATACAATAGGCGATGGAATCCGCAATGTCTTCAGCTTTTAACGGTTCATATCCTGCATAGACGGTAGCTGCCTTTTCGCTGTCTCCTTTAAACCTTACCATGGAGAAATCGGTTTCTACTGCTCCGGGCTGGATATTCGTTACTTTGATACCGAATTCCGTGAGTTCTATTCTCATTCCTTCCGAAATGACATCGACGGCCTTTTTGGTGGCACAATACACCACGCCGTTCGCATAGGTCTGTCTTGCCGCCACTGAACTAATGTTTACGATATGTCCTGAATTTCTTTCTTTCATTCCAGGGATAATCATTTTCGATACATACAGGAGACCTTTCACATTTCCGTCGATCATCGAATCCCAATCGTCTGTTTTTCCAGCTGAAAGAGGATCAAGGCCGTGTGCATTTCCTGCGTTGTTGATCAGCACATCAATTTGTTTCCAATTTTCCGGAAGAGAACCTATGGCAGATTCTACTTCTTCCAGATTCCTGACATCAAACTTTAAACTAAATACTTCGGTAAATTCAGACAGTTCCGATTGTACCGATTCCAGAACTTCAGATCTTCTTCCGCAGATAATGATTCTGTTTCCTTGTTTTGCCAGGAGTTCGGCAGTTGATTTTCCGATTCCGGAAGTAGCTCCGGTGATTAATATTGTTTTCATTTATTTATTTGATTGTTTCTGTTGGTAGCTCTTTTCATCATATAGGTATATATCCAGAATTCGAGCCACGGAATGAGCATCAGGATCACCCAAATCATCAGCAGACTTCCGGCCATGTTTTTAAGTTGTGATTGTAAAGCAATCAGCAGAAGATTCTGTATCTTTTCAGTAATGGATTTTTCAATATCGTCCGGATTAAGGACCAACAATTGTTTTGTTATTTTATCGAATTCACGGTAGGAGAGATCCCCGGTAACTTCAACATCCGGTATGGAATTCAGAATGCCATATATAATTACGGTATTGATCCGGTCACCATATCGGTTCATCAGCCAGGAAGCCATCCTGTTTTTAGGCTGATTGATCATTCCGTATTTTGTATCGTAGGCTCTTACAAGATCCGTTATCTTTATTTTTGCCTTTTCGTTATTCCGGTTTATTTCTGATACGACCGTTCTTAATCCTCGGATAAATTCAGCTTTTGCATTCTGATCTTTGAAAACAGAGCCGACACCTGAAGAATAAATCTGTGAAGAGATGGAAAAGCTGTCTTTTTTTATGGTTTCATAAGAACCCCAAAACAGGCCCAGCTGTAATGAGACAATGCTGTTTATGATAAAAATAGCCGGGATATACAGCTTTACCAGCCAGTTGTAATATTTCGGTATCCTGGAAAATGCCTTACATTTCTTCATGACCAGGATTAATACCAGACTGATAAGCAGACCTGCTATAAAGCAAACCATACAATATAAAAGGATAGTAAGCGGATAATTTTTAATAATATACAAGACTGCCGAGCAGATGCTGTTCCAATCTAAATTTTGCATAATCAATTGGCATCAAATGCTTCAAAAGCATCGGTTATATGTTCGATGGTGAGATTCTTTTTATGGTCGGCAAGCACTGAAATGATATCAAAACGTACTTCCTGGTCTTTGTTGAATTCTTCCATAAAATGATTGGCCGCGGAAACCAGCAGCTTTATTTTTGTTTTGGTCACCGCTTCCTGAGGCAGCATAAAAATATCGGTAGAACGGGCTTTTACTTCGACAATAATAATCAGGTTGTCTTTTTCCGCAATAATATCGATTTCCGCTTTCTGAAACCGGAAGTTCCGGATCAGAATGATATATCCATTTTTCTGTAAATGGGTAACCGCCAGGTCTTCTGCCGTCTTACCGAAATCGTTGTGGTCTGCCATTATTTCCTGAATTGATAAGCCCACCAGATTAATACGACCTGCAAAGGAAGCCTTGCTACTGTAAGCCAGAAATATTTATGATGAACTTCATAAAACTTTCTTGCCATTTCAATATTAGCGGGAAATACGGCAATAAAAAGAAAAATACTGAGATAAGCACCTGCTTTTTGAGTCTGAGGAAAAATAAGAAGAAGGCCGCAGAGTACTTCTGCTATGCCGCTTATATAAACCATCTGCAAATGAAAAGGAATATAAGAAGGCATGATTTTAATGAAAATATTAGGCTTTACAAAGTGTAAAATCCCTGCAGAAATCAATAAAAAAGAAAGGATAAATTTTGAATATGCCATCTTTATTTTCTATAACTAATGGATACCGTTTTGTCTATTTTCATATGTATTTCTCCTCCTATGATCAATGGCCGGTTGTCTTTGATATGTCCGTTTGGAAAACCGAAAATTACAGGGAAATCATACTTTGATACCCGTTCGGAAATCAATTGGTAAGCAAATTCGTCAAAGCTTTCTTCATATTGCTTATTTTCTTTTTCATCGCCCATATTGGTCATTCCACCGATAATCAGTCCTGATATTTTACGGAAAACACCGGCCATTTCCAGACTCATGATCATCCGGTCGAGTGCATAGAAGTTCTCTCCGATATCCTCAATGAAAAGAATTTTATCCTTGAAGTCAAATGCATATTTCGTACCCAGAAGCGCATAAATAAGGGCTAAATTGCCTCCGATGAGCATTCCTTCAGTTGAACCCGGTTTATTATATTGATGCGGTTTTAGGATGTATTTTGGATGCTTATTTTTTAAAATATCAAAGATCAGATCGTAGCTTTCTTCCGTTACGCCGAAACCTGAGGTTTTTATGGTCTGGCCATGGACGGAAGCAAATCCTTTTTTAAAAAGATAACTCTGGATCACCGTATTGTCGGAATAACCGATATACCATTTGGGATTTTTAGTAAAACTTTTAAGATCAAGCCCTTCAATAAGATGCTGGCATCCGTATCCGCCACGGGAAGCCCAAACGGCCGAAATTTCAGGGTCATTCAGTGCCCGGTTCATGTCTTTTAATCTTTCCTGTTCGGTTCCTGCATAATTGTAGCCGTTTGAAAACTTAGTATACAGGTGTTCGCCTAGAACAGGTTCATAACCTCTAGTTCGGATCATTTCAATCCCTTTTTCCAATTGGGCAGGCTCTACAGAACCTGCAGGTGAAATGACGGCTATTTTATCGCCTTTTTTTAGTGCTTTGGGAAAGATTATATCTGTCATCTGCTTTTTTGGTATTTAACTTCGGTTTTCTCAGCTTCTTCCAGTCGTTTGTCGAACTGATTGAATTTCTTAAAGCTCTGCAAAAAGATGAAAAAACTGAATACAATCAGAATCCCGCCGACGATCCTTCTGATTTTATTGGCTAAACGCTGCGTTAACCTGTCATGAAACTGCTTGGCCAGGAATATTTTAACCAGATCGATAAAAAGGTATGTGCCGATAACGATCCCGATATATAAAATAAAATTGCCGGTATCCGGATACTGATTCCTTACGGAAATCACCGTTACCAGCCAGAAAAGAATGACGCCGACATTCAGAAGATTAAAGAAAAATCCGTTGATAAAGGTCTTGAAATAATTCTGGTTCATGAATTTTTCCTCACCGGGAATATGCATCTTGGTCTTTGTAACCATCATCACGATTCCGTACACAAGAATGAGAATGGCAGTAATCCGGTAAAAACCGGGATGTTTATCAATGAGCGTTACAATGTCCGCACTTGCATAATAGGCTGCCAAAATGCAAAGCAGGTCCGCAGAAATTACGCCAAGGTCCAATGCCAATGCATGTTTCGGGCCTCTGGAAAAGCTGGTTTCTATCAGAAGGAAAAAGATAGGTCCTATAAAAACAAGACTCAGCATGAATCCTAATACGATGGCAGACAATATAAGTTCAAACATTCAGTGGTGTTTTCGATGAATAAAATTCATGTATTTATACAAATTTAAACTTTATGTTTTAAAAAGCAAACAGGAAAATGAATTTGGTTCGCCGGAAACGAAACTCATTTTACTTAGAGATGAACTCGCAGTAGAATCCGGATTAACTGGCTGGAAAAGGGAAGCTGGATGCTGGAAGTATCCCTTTTGAAAATAGATCCGGAAGTCTTGATGGTCAGACCAAATCTTCTGTCATTCTACTAAATTGAATCCATTTAGAATACTGAATGAATAGCCTTTATTTTATTCTTAAATTAATTAAATAACTGAACACAAGCTAAATATGATTAAATTGCTGTTAATTTAAATTTATAATTTTTAAATTTCATTTACTGAAATAAAAAAAACCGCAATGGCTTGCGGTTTTTGTACTTTTACATGATTGGTTTAGTCTACAATCTTAAAATCCAGCTGTTTGGCGATCAGATTGGCTTTCACTACCTTGATCTGAACATTGTCTCCCAGCTGATATCTTTTGCCGTGTCTGGATCCGTATACGGCATGCGTTTTTGCATCATAAGTATAAGAATCATCCATTAAGTCCCTCAATTTAATAAGACCTTCAGCACCGTTCTCCGGAATTTCCACCCAGAATCCAAATTCCGCTACTCCGGAAATAACCCCGTTGAAAGTTTCTCCAAGGTGTTTTTCCATGAATTTCACCTGCATGTATTTGATGGAATCCCTTTCCGCGTCAGCAGCCAGCCTTTCCATAGAACTGCAGTGTTTCGCTTTGTCTTCAAGTTCCGCTTTGTTCGGGGATTTTCCGCCGTCCAGGTAATGTTGCAGCAAGCGGTGGGCAATCAAATCGGGATAACGCCGGATCGGGGAAGTGAAGTGGCTGTAATAATCGAAACCGAGACCGTAGTGGCCGATCGGCTCCGTAGAATATACTGCCTTGCTCATACTTCGCATAGCCAGCGTTTCAATCATGTTTTCTTCCCCTTTACCTTTGACGTCATGCAGAAGTTTATTTAAAGATTCCGCTACCTTTTTGGTGTTGGCCAGATCCATTTTATATCCGAAGGTGGAAACAAAATCCCTCAGCGATTCCAGCTTGGCCGGATCCGGATCGTCGTGAACCCTATAGATAAAGGTATTTTGGGTAATTTCGCCTCTTTTATTCAGTGAAACGAATTCAGATACTTTTTTATTCGCCAGCAACATGAATTCTTCGATCAGATGATTGGAATCTTTGCTGATCTTGAAATAAACGCCGATCGGCTCGTTGTTCTCATCCAGGTTAAAGCGGACTTCACTTCTGTCAAAGGTAATGGCTCCGTCTTTTATCCTTTTCTGACGCATAATCTTTGCCAGTCCGTCAAGAACAAGGATTTCTTCCTTGAAATCACCGTCTTTTCCTTCGATTCTTTCCTGGGCTTCCTCATAGGTAAACCTTCTGTCGGAATGGATCACCGTTCTTCCGAACCATTGCTTTTTAATTTCGGCTTTCTCATTCAGTTCAAAAACGGCAGAGAAGGTAAATTTATCTTCATGCGGACGAAGCGAACATACGTCATTACTCAGCACTTCGGGCAGCATCGGCACCACACGGTCTACCAGATAGACCGAAGTTGCTCTCTGGTAAGCTTCATCATCCAGCATCGTTCCCGGAACTACATAATGGGAAACGTCCGCAATGTGTACACCAACTTCCCAGTTTCCGTTTTCCAGTTTTCGGACGGACAGGGCATCATCGAAATCCTTAGCATCTTTCGGGTCGATGGTAAAAGTAGTAATACCCCGCATATCCCAGCGTTTGGCCACTTCTTCATCGTTGATGCTTCGGTCGATCTTATCGGCATCCCTTTCCACTTCTTCAGGAAATTCGTACGGCAATCCGTATTCTGCAAGGATCGAGTGAATTTCCGTTTCATGCTCTCCCGGAGCTCCTAGAACCTGTATAATTTCTCCCTGAGGATTTTTATCTCCCGGTCTCCATTCGGTCATCTTCACGATTACTTTATCCCCGTCCTGAGCCCCTCCGAAATTTCCTTTCGGAATAAAAATATCAGTATTGATAGTCTTTTTATCACAAACCACAAATCCGAAATCTTTATGAGGAACTAATTGTAAAGTTCCTACGAATTCCGTCCGTGTTCTTTCCAGAACTTCCAATACGGAGCCTTCGAGTTTCTTTCCTTTGTAGGTATAGGTTACAATCAAAACCTTATCACCCTGCAAAGCATCTTTAACATTTTTGGAATGGATAAAAATATCACCATCCACGCCCTGTACAGTTACATAGGCATTTCCGGACTGGTTGAAATCGATGGTTCCGGTTAATGTTCCTTGAATATCAAGGTTGATGATATATTTTCCCTTTTCACTTTCCTTGATTCTTCCGTCTGCCTGCAACTTGTGCAGGGACTGGATTACCAGTTCGCGCTGTCTCGGGTTCTTATAATCTATTCCGTCTGCAATCTGCTTGTAATTGTAGACTTTGGTGGAATTTCCATTCATAAATCTCAGGATCAGCTTGCCGATCTCTCTTAATTTATGGTCGTTTTTCTGACTTATATATTTTTTCTTTTTTGCCATTTTAATTTATTTAATTAATCTTTTCACATTCCAGATTTGATTTTTTATCAATTAAAGTAATCTGCTGCTTCAGCTCTTTTATCTGAATGTGATTTATTATTCTATCTCTATATTTCCTGGAAAATCTATCAATCCCGGATTCTTTCTGTTATAAGATTTTGTCTTATCCCGCACAGAGAAACAGTTTCAAACAAAATCGTGATTACCAGCTTTGTTTTAACTGTATCTACCGATTGCAGAATGACGACATCAATTTTCCTTCCAAATTTACTATAACGGAATTTTTAGGTTTGTATAAAAGTAATACAAATATGGAGAAGAATGGATAAAACCTTTGATGGAAATGTAACTTTACCATTTCACCAGGTTTGAATGGAAATAACAGGTGGTAAACCTGTCGGACGCTGCAAATATACAAAATAAAAAATTAAATAAGGCTTGCAATATGATTTACAAGCCTTTATATTCTAGCAGAATGCAATTTTATCAACCCTGTTCTGGTGTCTTCCGCCTTCAAAATCCGTGGAAAGGAATTTATCGGCTATCTCCATTGCCAGTTCCTTTGAAATAAAGCGTGCAGGAATGGAAATCATGTTGGCATCATTATGCTGTCTGGCCAGTGCTGCAATCTCCGGCATCCAGCAAAGCGCGCAGCGGATCTTCTGATGTTTGTTGGCCGTGATCTGCACCCCGTTTCCGCTTCCGCAGATCAGGATTCCCAGTTCATTTTCTCCGCTCTCCACGGATGTTGCCGCAGGATGAACAAAGTCCGGATAATCCACACTGTCTGTGGAAAACGTTCCAAAATCCTGAATATCAAACTTTTCTGAAAGATAGTTCTTCACAATCTCTTTATATTCATAGCCTGCATGGTCTGCAGCAATTGCTATTTTCCTTTTCATAATTTTTGTATTAAGCCTTTTTTTAGATTTATTCACACAAATTTAAGTATAATGTGGATAAGTCTTAAATTTTTGGGAATTAAATGTGAAATGGCTTGTGAGTAAATGTTGAAAAAAGAGGGAAAGTAAATCTTTCGTAACATTGAAAAATTTTGTAATGAAGATTGGCAGGAGAATATCCTATATATTTTTTCACAAAGTTTTCTGGAGAAACTCCCATGGTTTTCCATACTCACTTTATTCATATTCAGTTTTTGGGAAAATTACTCACAATTATGGATAACTATTATAAAATACATGTTTACAATACTTTACAATGTAGATAAAATGTGAATTAAGGTCTTATTCAATATCAAAAAGTATTGAAGCAGAATTTATCCCCGAAACTCACAACACTTAACAACAGTACCCATTTATTTTTTTTAAGAGAAAAGAAAATATGTTGATTGATGAATGTTGAGGCTGCGGGAAACTTTTTTAAAACTTTTCAAAAGCTGCCTCGTCCTGAAAATTTTAAAATCTTACATTTGTGAAACGAAAATCGAAAAAGAGCATGAAACCGAACTGCCCGGAAAATTTTAACGAAAGCCATTTCCTGAAGCCGGTTCTGCTTTGCCCCGAAAAAATATAAAATGTACATATGAAAACAATCAATGATTTCAATTTCAATGGAAAGAAAGCTCTGGTAAGAGTGGATTTCAATGTCCCGCAGGACGATCAGCTCAAGGTAACCGATAACACGAGAATTACAGCAGTAAAACCTACGGTCGATAAAATCCTGAACGACGGCGGTTCCGTCATCCTAATGGCCCACCTGGGAAGACCGAAAGGAGAGGCTACTGATAAGTTTTCCTTAAAGCATATCGTTGATGAAGTTTCCGATGTATTGGGTAAGGAAGTTCAGTTTGTGGAAGAATGTGTAGGGGAGAAGGCTGAAAAAGCTGCTGCAGACCTTCAGCCGGGCGAGATTCTGCTGTTGGAAAACCTGCGTTTCCACAATGAAGAAGAAAAAGGAGACGAAGCGTTTGCGGAAAAGCTTTCCAAACTGGCGGATGCCTACGTGAATGATGCTTTCGGTACGGCACACAGAGCACACGCTTCCACTGCTGTTATTGCTAAATTCTTTCCATCAACTAAATTCTTCGGTTTATTGATGGCTGATGAACTTCAGGCGATCGATAAAGTATTGAAGAGCGGTGAGAAGCCTGTTACAGCCATTCTGGGAGGATCTAAAGTTTCAACTAAAATTACCATTATAGAAAATATACTTCCGGCAGTTGATAATCTGATCATCGGAGGCGGAATGGCCTTTACTTTCATCAAAGCATTGGGTGGAAAAATCGGGACTTCACTGGTGGAAGAAGATAAACTTCCTTTGGCCCTTGAGATCCTTGGAAAAGCAAAAGAGCACAACGTAAAAGTATATCTTCCTTCCGATACGATCATTGCTGAAAGTTTCAGCAACGATGCGGAAAGAAAAGAATCCGACATTTATGATATTCCAGAAGGATGGATGGGATTAGATGCCGGTCCGAAATCGAGAGACCAGTTCAATGATGTTTTGCTGAATTCGAGAACGATTCTCTGGAACGGCCCAATCGGTGTTTTTGAAATGTCAAACTTTGCGGCGGGCACAGTTGCTTTGGGAGACAGCATAGCTGAAGCTACAAAACTCGGAGCTTTCTCATTAGTGGGAGGAGGAGACAGTGTGGCTTTCGTAAAACAGTTCGGTTATGCCGATAAGGTAAGTTATGTTTCTACCGGTGGGGGAGCGATGCTGGAAAGTCTGGAAGGTTTGGAACTTCCGGGAGTTGCTGCGATCAATAATTAAGAAATTTAAATTTTATAAAAAAAGTCTGTTGAAATTTTTCAGCGGACTTTTTTATTTTTTAAACCTGGTTTGCTGATGTCTCACCCTGCATTTGAAATATTTTAAAAAATTAATTTTAAATCCTGGCGACGACGTTTTGGAAGACTTCTTAATCGATATGATTTTTTTGCTTGATCTCTTAACAATTTGAAATTTCAGATATTTGTTCCCATTGCCGGAATTTCCAAAATTTTTACGATTATGATATTTCGTGAATATTAATTGATTATAACGATTATCCAGAATTTGACTTCTTTTATTTGAGTTACTAACTTGTTACTAACAATATTGAACTAAAAACAATGAAATTTAAAGCAAATGGATTTTTTATAAAAATTTTCTGATTGGTGAGGAGAGTAGGGGAGAGGGAGTAAAATGAAAAAGTCCGATGAGAATCCCGGACTTTTTAAATTTTAAGCTTAAATCGATTAAAATTGACCTTCAGAAATGGCTTAAAAATCGATTTTCTATTTTTTCTCGATAATGTATATCAAACTTGAAAATTCGTTTGAAAAAAGGGCCTTTACGTTAGAAATCGTTCCATAGACCATTGCTTTTAGCCAAAAAAGAGGCGATTTTTTATATTTTTCGCTCAACATGGAGATGTAATAAGAATCCAGAACCAACGGTTTGATTTTTCTCAGTTTCCAGTTTGGTTTTTTGGAAATCAGGTTTTCCATACCGTTCTTGGAAAAATGATAGACGTGTCTCGGAACATCATAAGCAGCCCAGTATTCTTTATAATGTTTCGCATCATAAGACGTTGGGTTAGGAACCGCAATAATGAGCAGACCTTTTTCTTTTAATTTCCTGTTAAAAATTTCAAGTATCTCGTCCTGATTTTCGACATGTTCAAAAACATGCCAAAGAGTAATTGCATCCAGACTATGATCTTCAATCGGATTAAGATCAGCTAATATTTGTGCTTTTGAAATTTTACTCTGTGCTGCTTTTCTGGCGTCGGAATCCGGCTCAAATCCGAAAGTTTCAAAATCATTTTCGATATATTTTACAAATTCCCCTGCGCCGCAACCATAATCCAGGACTTTTGATCCTTTGGGAATGCGGTCAAGCAGAATGGTTTTCTTGTATTGTAAATTAAAAGACTGTAAAAATTTATAAAGCTTTTCTTTCAGACTTCCTGAATCCTGGTGATGGGAAATATAATCTTCACTTTCATAGTATCTGGAAATATTCGATGGGATAGGGGAAGTTTTAAAAACACCTTTTGTTTCCGTTTCTTTAATTTCAAATATTTCCTGGGAAAGAAAATGATCTTTTATTTTCATTTGATTTGTTTCTTTTATCTTAAAAAAATTAAGATATTCAAAGCCCGATACAAGCTCATAAATACCTTAATTTTCGTTTATAATTTTTGAATGTTTCACGTGAAACATTTTTCATTTAACGTCCTAGATAGACCAATAAAACATTAATATCTGCAGGCGATACTCCGCTGATTCTTCCGGCCTGTGCAATCGTCTTCGGTCTTACATTGGTCATTTTTTGTTTAGCTTCTGCGGAAAGACTTGAAATCCTTGTGTAATCAAAGTCTTCAGGGATTTTAATGTTTTCCAGACGGTTCAGCTTGGCAACATTTTCTTTTTCCTTTTCGATATAACCCCTGTATTTAATATTTACTTCAGCCTGTTCTCTCACTTCTTCATCGTAAGCAGAAGAAAATTCATTTATAAAATCAATTTCATCCAGCTTTTCCAGCGTCATATTGGGTCTTGTAAGAATCTGAGCGGCACGATAGGCCTGGTCTACAGGGCTGCTCTCAATGTTTTCAAGAATCGGGTTGATGATACCCGGCTTTAAAGAAGTTTCCCGAAGGAAAGCTTCAAGCTCTTCACTTTTAGCTACTTTCTCCTGTACTCTCTGTAAACGGTCTTCTTTTGCCAATCCCAGATCATATGCTTTTTGGGTTAATCTGATATCAGCATTGTCCTGCCTTAACAGGAGCCTGTATTCTGCTCTGGAAGTAAACATTCTGTAAGGTTCTTCCGTTCCTTTTGTAATCAGGTCATCAATCAGAACCCCGATATACGCTTCATCCCGGTTAAGAATGAATTCGTCTTTTTCTTTAACTTTATTATGGGCATTGATTCCGGCAATCAGACCCTGCCCGGCAGCTTCTTCATAGCCTGTAGTCCCATTAATTTGGCCAGCAAAATATAAGTTGTCGATCAGCTTAGTCTCCAAGGTATGCTTGAGTTGGGTAGGAGGGAAGTAGTCGTATTCAATGGCATAGCCCGGACGGAAAACTTTTACGTTTTCAAATCCCGGAATGTGTTTCATGGCTTTGATCTGTATATCTTCCGGAAGGGAAGAGCTGAATCCGTTAACGTAAATTTCTACGGTTTTCCATCCTTCAGGTTCTACAAACAGTTGGTGCCTGTTCCTTTCCGCAAACCGGTTGATTTTATCCTCAATACTCGGGCAGTATCTTGGTCCTAGACTCTGAATGGTTCCGTTGAACATCGGGCTCCTGTCGAAACCTTCACGTAAAATATCATGTACCGTTTCGTTGGTATAAACAATATGGCAACTTAATTGTTTGGTTAATTTATGCGTATCCAGATAGCTGAACTTCTGAGGATTCTCGTCTCCTTTCTGTTCTTCCATTTTAGAATAATCCAGGCTTCTTCCGTCTACTCTCGGTGGAGTACCGGTCTTCATTCTTCCTGCCTCAAAACCTAAGGAAACCAATTGCTCGGTAATTCCGAAAGCACGGGGTTCGCCCATCCTTCCGCCTCCCAGCTGCTTGTCACCAACGTGAATGAGGCCGTTAAGAAAAGTACCATTGGTAAGGACAACGGAATGACCTTTGATTTGGATTCCTAAAGAAGTAATGACACCCGTTACTTTATTATTTTCAACAATAAGCTGTTTCACCATATCCTGAAAGAAATCAAGATTCGGTGTGTTTTCAAGTGCCAGACGCCATTCTTCAGCGAAGAGCATCCGGTCATTCTGTGTTCTAGGGGACCACATGGCAGGGCCTTTGGAAAGATTCAGCATTTTGAACTGTATGGCGGATTTATCTGCTACAATTCCTGAATATCCGCCCATCGCATCGATTTCCCGTACGATCTGTCCCTTTGCGATTCCGCCCATTGCGGGGTTACAGCTCATCTGTCCGATGGTCTGCATATTCATCGTAATAAGCAGGGTCTTTGAACCTAAATTCGCAGCTGCAGCGGCGGCTTCACATCCGGCATGGCCTGCACCTACTACAATTACATCATATATTTCTGAAATCATTTTATTGCTTGTTTTAAGCCTTTTATTTTACTCTTTTTTACAAATGTTTCACGTGAAACATTATCTGTTTTTACAGTCTTAAATCGCCTGTATTGCGGTCTTTTTTTAGCCCCGATCGCAGTATTTGTCTGAGCTCGTTTTCTTTTTAAAAAAAGAAAACAGCGAGTGCGGAGAGCGGGATTAAGCTCCTGGAAAATATTCAGAACCTTAACGGTACTTCGCTAAATAATGATCTTCTTTTTCCCGCATCTGTTTTTCCTCTTCTTCGGTTTTATCCTTGTATCCGCAAAGGTGAAGGATGCCGTGGGCCAAAACCCTTCTGAGTTCTTCTTCATAATCCCGGGAGAGGCTAGAAGCATTATCGGAAATGCGCTGCAAAGATACGAAAATCTCTCCGCTTATTGTTTTGCCTTTTACATAGTCAAATGTAATGATATCAGTATAGTAATCGTGCTGAAGATAATCCTGGTTTACTTTCAGCAAATAGTCATCATCACAGAAAATATAGTTGATCTCACCTAACTTTTTTTCTTCCGAAAGAATGAGATCTTTCAGCCATGCGATGTAATCCGTATTTACAGATTCCGTTAAATTTTCGTAAAAGAATTGTATCATTGTAATTAAAACCAGTGTCCTAAAATAACACTGAATATGCCTTTTTGATTGTTTTTAAGAGAGTGACTGAAATTCACTTTGATCTGTCCGAAAGGAGATTTATATCCTGCCGTAAGCCCTACGGAGCTATAGTTTAGTTTTACAGTATCTTCAAAAGAAATGTCGTTGGAAAGATTCGCAAACGAGAAGTTACCACTTAGGAAATAATTTTTATTGAATTTAAACTGAAGATCATTTGAAGCCAGAATCACGTTGTTGGTATTCAGTTGTGCGAAATAAAATCCGGAGAAACTTCGGAAGTTTATGATATTCTGCTCAAAGATTCCCCCAAGCCTGTATTTATAAAATTCCGGAAGGTTTTCACCCAGCGTAATTCCTCCATAGAGATTCAGCCTGTAAGCAAACTGTTTTGAAATAGGAATGTTTATCCTGATATCTGCTTTTATCTGAACAAGCCTTCGGTCTACTTCAGATTTAAGCAGATCAATTACCTTGCCTTCGGCGTTAATATAGATCCCGCGTGTAGGGAAGTCCCTGTCGTTTTGCGTATCGCTTTTCAGAAATACGTAAGGATTCAGGAAACGGTTGTATCTTTTGTTGTCACCGTTGAATTCCGCTTCAAAATAATCGTGGCTTATTCCTCCGCCTATGGCAAACTTATCTTTCCAGATGGATTGGATATAAGCTTCATTGCGGAGCCAGTCCCACTTGTCGTATTCATTGTTGCTTGTGTCTTTCAGATTAAAGCTCATTCCGGAAGAATAAATTCCGAAACCGGGAATATATCCGTTATCAATAAAATAATTTAAATAATACCTGGGCTTGTCTCCGACCACTACATCCAGCGAAAGATTGGAGTTCCGGAATAAAAGCCGCTTTGCCGAATAATTGAGGAGAAGCCCCGTTTTGAAAATTTCATCATAATGCAGCCCGAATTTCAGGAAATGCCGGGTATCGTCTTCCGTAACGTAAAGCTTAAGATAATTTGCCTTATTGTCTGAAATAATGTCATAATTAATGAATTTATAATTATTTGTAGCTACAAGTTTGTCTATCTTTTTATTGATGCTTCCGTAGGTTTCCATGGAAGGAAGGCGTAATCCCATTTTACCCAGCACATAGTTTTTAGCGTAAATCCTGCTGCCTTCTATGGCCAGACTGTCGATCTTATATACATTGGAGTAAATAGGGCTCATTTGCTGCCTTATCCGATCGAAAGGCCTCTTGGGCAGCTGGTCCAGAATATCGGTGTATTTTAGGCCTTCTGCGTAGCCGCTGTCGAGTATTTTCTTCTTTTCGTCATAGCTGGTTGCCGTCATCCCCTGAAGATCGGGTTTGATATTGATGTCCGTGTACTTGTACTGCCGCTCCGTATCTTTTTTTATCCCGAAATCGATCACCTGGTTCAGAATGGCAATGATGCTGTTCAGGTCTTCTCTTTTGGAAAGGTCCTGGTTAAGATCTACGCCGATCACGATGTCAATCCCCTTATCTTTTAAAGGCTTTGAAGGGTAGTTTACGGTCATCGCCCCGTCGATATAAATGCTGTCGTTGATTTTTACAGGATCCATCAGCGAAGGAAAGGCGGAACTTGCCATAATGGACTGTACCAGATCTCCTTTTTCAAAAATTTGCATATTTCCGCTTTCCAGGTTGGTAGCAACACACATGAAAGGAATCGGCAGTTTTGAAAAGTCATGGATGCCGGAAACGTTTTTGAAGAGTTCTTTCAGCAGGTATACATTTTTCTGTCCGGAGCTGATGGAAGAGGGAAGGTTGATCTTTCCGTTCTTTAGCGGAATGGATAAAAGATATTTATCTACGGATTTGTTGAAAAAGGTTGTTTCCTGGCGTTTTGCTTTCGGATCCATGATCAGGGAGTAAAAATCGGTGTCCATGACAATCTTTTCGATCTCTTTCCCGGAATATCCCGAAGCGTACAGACCGCCGACGATGGCACCCATACTGGTTCCGGCAATGTAATCTACCTTTACTCCCAAGGAATCCAGGACTTTAAGAACGCCGACATGAGAAAATCCTTTAGCTCCTCCGCCGGCAAGCGAAAGCCCGATTCTGGGATTTTTAGGGATCATCAGGTCTTTTTTAACCTGGGACTGGATTAAAAGCAATTGAAATGCAAATAAAATGATCAGGAGCTTTCTCATGGGCTTATGGCTTAATCTTTTACATAAATCCGTTTTACACGGGGTGAAATAGAAGTCAGAACTTCGTACGTTATGGTTTGGCAGTAGGCTGCGAATTCTTTAAGGGTCGGCTTAGCGTTGAATACCGTTACAGCGTCACCTTCTTTCACACGGGGAATGTGATCGACATTAATCATCATCATATCCATGCAGATGCTTCCGATAATAGGAGCGAGGGTATTATTGATTCCAACGTTTCCTACCTGGTTGCCAATCAGTCTCGGGATCCCGTCTGCGTAACCGACAGGAATTGTAGCGATCCTCATCTGATGATCTGCTTTAAAACGTCTGCTGTAACCTACTGATTCTCCGCCCTGAACCTCCGATATTTGGGAAATGACGGTTTTAAAACTTACCACCGGCTGCAGCTGCTTCTGTATTTCACTATTAGGTGATTCTCCCAGCATTCCGATGCCGATTCTTACCATATCATATTGATGACCGGTATAAGAGGTAATTCCCGAAGAATTCAGGATATGGCGGATAGGCGTGTAACCTAGCTTTTCTGTTAAGTAAGATGAATTTTTCTCAAATGTTTCCAGTTGATTCAGTGTAAATTCTTTTTCTTCAGGCATATCTGAAGACGAAAGATGGCTGAAGATACTTTTCACCTTTACGTTAATCGAACTTAAAATCAGGCTCAGCTGATCCAGCTCATCTCCTTTAAAACCAAGGCGATGCATCCCGGTTTCCAGCTTGATATGAATAGGATATTTTTTATCATAACCGGATTTCCGAACGGCTTCATAAAATAATTCCAGGACACGGAAACTGTAAATTTCCGGCTCAAGGTTATATTCAATAATGGTTTCATAGCTGTGCTGTTCCGGATTCATCACAACAATCGGTACGGTAATCCCTTTCTTACGCAGTTCTACGCCTTCGTCTGCAAAGGCAACCCCTAAATAATCAATATGATGATGCTGCAGAAATTCGGAGATCTCATAACTTCCCAATCCGTAAGCATTGGCTTTTACCATGGCCATCATTCTGGTCGCAGGTTCAAGCAGGGATTTATGATAATTGATGTTGTGGAGGAGTGCATTCAGATTAATTTCCAGGACGGTGTCATGCTTTCTCAGCTCAAGGATATCTTTTAATTTCTCGATTTCAAATTTTCTGGCTCCTTTTAATAAGACCAGTTGATTTTCCAGTTCGTTAAGGTGTTTACTTTCAATGAGTTCCTGGGTGCTGATGAAAGTAAATATTTTAGTTTTAAATAATTCACTGAATTTTGATATTTCATTTCCGATCAGAAACACCGAATCAAATTGCTGTTCGTTGACCAGCTCGGAAACTTCTTCGTAGAGTTCTTTGGAATTGGAATTTACACCCAGGATGTCAGTCAGTACCAAAGATTTTTTCGGCTTCCGATATTCATTTAGAAATTGAAGTGCTGTCTTTAAAGAATCCAGATCCAGATTAAATGAATCATTGATGATGATATTGTTTCTTACACCCTCAATGGCTTCAAGTCTCATTTCAACAGCCTTCAGCGCGTTGATTTTTTCCACGATCTCCTGATTTCCGATATTCAGCTCCTTTAAGACGGTAATAAGTGCCAAAACATTCGTTAATGTCGCTTCGTCTCTCTGATGTACGGGAAAGGAGATTTCTTCGTCGAAATATTGTACGACAACGTCATCATTTTTTTGAAGATTGCTTTTATAATAAATCTGGTTGTGTTCGCTAAAACCGTAAGCAATTAATTTTTTACCGGAATACTGTTCTTCGATTTTTTTCTTGACCAAAGCATGATCGCCGTTATAAATGATTACCTCAGAATTTCTAAAGAGCTTAATCTTTTCTTCAATCAGCTCTGCTTCTGAGCTGAAATTGGCCAGGTGGGCCGTACCGATGTGGGTAAGCAGGCCGATCTGCGGGTGAAAAACAGACTCCAGTATTTCCATTTCTTCAGGCTGGGAAATCCCGACTTCAAAAATTCCCAGTTGGTGAGAATCGTTGATCTGAAGAAGCGAAAGGGGAAGCCCGATCTGCGAATTGAAGCTTTTCGGACTTTTTACGGTAGGGAACTCATTCCACAGACATTGGTACAGCCATTCTTTTAAAATGGTTTTTCCGTTGCTGCCGGTGATTCCTATTGATTTTAAATGAGAATGTTCAAAATGATACCGGGCTAATTTCTGGAGAAACACCACCGAATCTTCTACAATGATCCAGGTGACATTTTCAAACTGCGGATCATAATGCTCGGAGATAATAACATTAATGCCACGGTCTATGGCTGCTTCAATAAATTTTTCGCCTGAATTTTTCGATGTATTGATCGCAATGAAAGCCGTGTTTTTGGTAGAATAAATAATCCTGCTGTCGAAAGCAATATTCCGGATGATTAAACTTCCGTTTCCTGCAATTTCTGCATTGGTGATTTCTGCAATTTGATTTACACTGTAGTTCATCAACTCCTTTTGGTGATTAAATTATAATTATCATCAGGATTTCGGAAATTATTGATCATATGAAGAAGGTTGATCTGATCTGCAGCAATTTCATAAATAATATAATTGTGCTTTGTTACAAGTAACTTATGAAAGTCTGTATCTTCATATTTTTGATGGACTAAATTTCCGTTTTCAAGAAGGGAAATCTTTCTTTCTAATATTTCGTAAAAATCTTCCACCACTTTAAAACCCCATTTTTCTATTAAAAAATCTTCAAGATTTTCTAAATCCGATTTAGATCTATTGGTCCAGAAGATATTCATTCCTCTTTTTTGCAAGTCTTTCCTTCGCCTCATTCATTACCGTCTTGTGATCATGAATTTTGCCATTTTTAACATCTTTCAAACCTTCCTGAATGGCTTTAAGAATATCTTCTTTTGAATTTTCTTCCGGTTCAATAATTTCGGCAATTCTCAGCAGTTCTTCCGGAAGGAATTTTTTCTCTTTCATTTTCCGGAAAAAAGTGGGTTCGGAAATACCGCTCTTCTCAATGATGTACTTCATCTTGAAAGGGGAATTTTTCAGAATCTCATCGATCGAATTGCTGATTTTTATATAATTTTTAATTTCCAATATCATTTTGTGAGAGTTTTTACTATTGAATTTTAAGCAAAAATACGAATATATTTGATATTTATTTAATTTTTATCTAAAACTTCATCTACGAAAACCCTTCTGCTCACAGCTTCGTAAGCTTCTGTTTCTCCGAGTTCTACAAGATCTTTTCCCTCAGAAATCCTCATCGAATAATTCGCAAGGTTTCCGGTCCTTCTGCAGATCGCATGAACCTTGGTAACATATTCTGCGGTGGCCATCAGGTTGGGCATGGGTCCGAAAGGCCTCCCCAGGAAATCCATATCCAGGCCGGCAATGACAACCCGAACGCCGCTGTTGGCAAGCTGATTGGCAATATACACAATGCTTTCATCAAAAAACTGGGCTTCGTCAATGCCTACGACATGGCAATTGGAAGCCAGCAGCAGGATTTCGCTGGGATTTTCCACCGATGTGCTGCGGATCTTGTTCTGGTTATGGGAAACCACATCTTCATCCGAATATCGCGTATCCAGTTTCGGTTTAAAAATTTCCACATTCTGCCCTGCCATTTCGGCTCTTCTCAGCCTCCGGATAAGCTCTTCGGTTTTCCCGGAAAACATAGAGCCACAAATTACTTCCATCCAACCGCTTTGTTTGGAATGATTAATTGTATTTTCTAAAAACATTTGTTAAATTAGCCGTATATTTTGAAGATCAAAAGTAAGCAATTTTTAACAAGATTCTCCTATGCAGAACATCCAAGATTTAAAGGAAAAGATTTTTTTTGAATCCAGGAATATCATTGGTATTCTGGACAAAGTAAGCCATGTAGACGAGCTTTCTTCCAAGCTGGATCTTGTAGAAGAGCTTGCCGAAAGGATTTCTTTCCTGCGTTTGCTGGAAAAGAATATCGCTTATTTCGGAGGTGAAAATTTTTCGCCGGTTCCGGAAAATAACGAAAATTTTTACACATCCGGTGAAAATAGCGAAGTAACGGAAGAAGAAGCCATCTTCAATAATGAACTGAATGAAATCCATGAGAAAGAGCCGGAAAACTATTCGGATCAGGTTACTGAGGAAGAGGCTATTTTCAATAATCAGTTAAATGAGATCGTAGAGGGCGAACTTCACGAAACTTTAGTTAATTTTGCAGAGGAAAATTCGGAAACGGATGTTCAGGAAGTATTGCATGAAAGTACGGATATTTTAAATGCCCAGCTGAATGAAATTGATGAAAACGAAGATTCTGATCCCAGCAAAATCCCATTGCATTTTGTAGATGAAGAAAAGATTCTTGCTGATGCAGAACCTGAAGACAATGGTGATGTATATGAGGAGGTCTTCAATGGTGAACAAACAGAAGAAGAGGCTGTTTTCAACAATCAACTCAATGAAATTGACGGATTTGAAAATGAAATTTCAGATAACGGCGGTGAAGTTTTAAACCGTTTTGAAGAGGAAGAAAGGATCTTGCATAATTTTGAATCTGCTTCGGAGAAAGAAAAAAATGAGGATTCTGATGAAGAAACCGATGAATCTTTCATTTCGTCCGGTATGATGATGGAACAGGGAGAAATGGCAACCGATACTTCCAACGCTGAAAATATTGTGAACGAACTCAAAAATGAGGCATCGGAAAATGAAAAAAGAGAAGAGTCCACGTCGGCGGAGATCACTGATAAAAGGAAAATTGTAGATATCGACGCTCCGGTTTCCGAAGAAAGAGAAAAATTAAAATCTGATGAAAGCTTTGAAAACATTGAAGATTATCATCATGATAAAAAAATAAAACTGGCCAATATCAGAGGCCTCAAGGCTGTTCAGTCGCTTTTCGATGATGATCATCTGGAAACGGGGCTGCCTGCAGAAAAACCATCTCCCGTAGAGAAAAGAGAAGATACGGGAAGTATATTAAGAACCAATATGGCGACCGATTTTATGGAAGCGGAAAAGAAAAAACCTGAATTTAAACTGGATTTAAACGATAGGATTGCCTTTTCCAAAACTCTTTTCGGAGGAAGCCAGTCTGAGCTGAATGAAGTGGTAGCGAATCTCAACAGTTTCAACAAACTGGAAGAGGCTAAAGAATATCTGAGTGATCTTTACTATGCCAGAAAGTGGAGCAAAGTGGATGAATATGCTCAGCGGCTATGGATATTGGTGGAGAATAAATTTTTATAAACTTAATTTTGAGCGGAATCCTATATTTTGTTCCTACACCGGTCGGGAACCTGGAAGATATGACCTTCAGAGCGGTAAATATTCTGAAAGAGGTTGATTATATCTTATGCGAAGACACAAGAACTTCCGGAATTCTTTTAAAACATTTCGAGATTTCAAAGCCTTTGAAGTCTTACCATCTGCACAACGAACATCAGGCGACCGAAAAGGTGATTACCGATCTTAAAAGCGGCCAACATATCGCCATCATTACCGATGCGGGAACACCCGGAATTTCCGATCCCGGTTACCTTCTGGCGAAAGCCGGTTCGGATCATCAGATTGAAATGATCTGCCTTCCCGGAGCCACTGCTTTTGTTCCGGCACTTGTTGTTTCCGGACTTCCGAATAACGAATTTCTCTTTGCAGGGTTTCTTCCCCAGAAAAAAGGGCGGCAGACCAAACTGAAACAGCTTGCTGAGGAAAAAAAGACCATCGTTTTATACGAAAGTCCGCATAAGATCAATACGACCCTGGAGCAGATCAGGGAATTCTTCGGCGAGGAGACCAAAGTAAGCCTGAGCCGGGAGATTTCCAAAAAATTCGAAGAAACCAAACGCGGAACAATTCTTGAACTCATTGAATTTTCAAAAAGCAAGACCTTAAAGGGCGAAATCGTTCTCATTGTAAATAATTCCATTTAATTGAAAAAATTAATTTTCGTACTGTTTTCGTCGGCCTGCCTCGGACAGACGGATCAGTATAAGCAGATTCTTTTAACCAAAAAGATTGGTAAAGAAGTCCGTTCCTATTCAAGAGGCTACGGTATATTTACTGATGCCCGAACCGGAAAGACGGGTATTGTGGATTCTCTGGGTATTATTACTTTTGAATATCCTTTTAAAAGCGAAATTTCACTTTTATGGAAAGATCGGTTCGTCTTAAAAGCAAAATCCGGAAAATCCAATGGTAAAACGGCGGTTATCAATGCTCAGGGAAAAGAAATCATTCCGATGGATTTGTTTAAATTCAGGACCTGGGAAAACAAAGACCGTTTGATTTATACCAGACAGGGGAAAGACTGCGTTTATGATTTTAACGGAAATGAGATCATCCCTTTTTCGGAAAAGATCGTATTCGGAAGCGAGAACAGGTTTTTTGTAAAAAACAATGAGGTTTGGACGATCTATGATTTCAGCGGTAAAAAAGTATCGGACAGGGAATTTTCCGACGATCTCCGTTTTTATAAAGGGAGAACCTACCTTACGAAAGGAGAAAAATCCGGGGAAGTTATCGATAATAACGGGAATATCCTCAGTATGATTTCCAATCATAATGTAGATAATATCAATGCTTTTCCTTATCTGATTACCCTGGATGCTTCAAAAGAAAGGTATGGAATCATTGACGAAAAAGAAAATGTGATTGCTGATGAAATATATGAACAGGCTTTCGTAGGAAGAGAATACATTTACCTCACAAAGGATGATAAAGTAAGCATTTTTTCGAAGAAAGAAGGGAAACTATATAATCTTGATTATCATTATGTAAACCCACTTTTTAACGGACTGTTCAAAACTTCTCAGGACCAGAAAAATCCTAAGACTGCCGTTGTGCGCCTGGACGGGGAAGTGGTATTTCCGAAAGAATATGACAGGGTGGAAGGACTTACGATTTCCGGTGATAAATATCTGTATCTCAGAAAAGAGGAAGAAGAGGAAATCCTGGATAAAGATTTAAAAAATATCCTGAACAGCGATGAGTACGGTATCGAAAAAATATTCCCAAATACCCTGATTCTCAACAGAAATGATAATTATTATATATTCACTCCAAAAACCGGCCATTACAGGGAACTGAAAGACCTTAAAGAAATCAGGGAATCCGAGCTTTATCCTGCACTTGTCGGAAAAAATACCGGCAACTTTTACGGAATGATGGATGAAAACGGAAATGAGATCATTCCTTTTGTTTATGACGATATTACGACTTTCCTGGGAGCCAACGAATTTATCGTGAAAAAAGACAATAAATTCGGGGTGACCAACCATAAAAACGAGCCGCTGACGGAAGTAAAATATGATAAATTTATTCACGACAAAAAAGGCATCAGGCTCACGAAAGGAAAGGAAACAGAATTTATTTATTTCACGGAACAGAATGACAAAAATTTTGCTGACTAAGCAATAACATTCTGTTTTATGATAAAAAACAGCTGAAAAATTTCGCTAAAAGAGTGATTTAAAATGTAATGAATAACATTTTGTAATATCTTTGCGCACTGTTTTGCTTGTGTGAAACGAAATGATGTATCTTAGCCAACTTTCAGGAGGCGAATAGGTTATAAAGAAAATAATTGTCATATATATGAAACTATTAGAAGGAAAAGTAGCGCTAATAACGGGAGCTACACGGGGAATCGGTAAAGGAATTGCTGAAATGTATGCCCAGCAGGGAGCAAAGATCGCATTCACCTACGCCGGTTCTGTGGACAAAGCTAGGGAATTAGAAGCGGCTTTAAGTTCTGTAACCCAAATCAAAGGGTACCAGTCGGATGCATCGGATTTCGATGCTGCGCAGATTCTGGTGGATGAAGTAATCGCCGAGTTTGGTAAAATCGATATTCTGATCAACAACGCAGGAATTACCAAAGACAACCTGCTTCTGAGAATGTCTAAAGAAGACTGGGATAAAGTAATCAATGTTAACCTGGATTCCGTATTCAACCTTACGAAAGCGGTGATCAAGCCGATGATGAAGGCCAGGGCAGGATCGATCATCAACATGACGTCCGTAGTAGGAATCAGCGGAAATGCAGGACAGGCCAATTATGCAGCTTCCAAAGCGGGAGTAATCGGGTTTACGAAATCCGTGGCTTTGGAATTGGGTTCAAGAAACATCCGTTGCAATGCCATTGCGCCGGGGTTCATCCAGACTGAAATGACGGATGCCCTTGATGATAAAGCCAAAGATAAATGGAACGAATCCATCCCGATGAAAAAGCTGGGCCACACACAGGATGTTGCCAATGCCTGCGTATTTTTAGGAAGTGAAATGGCTTCCTACATTACCGGTCAGACGTTAAATGTAGACGGCGGCTTACTAACGTAAAAATTTTTTAAATAATATAAATGAAAATCCGTCACTGCGACGGATTTTCTGCTTTAAATTTAACGTAAATTCTACCGTATTTAATTTATTTTCAAACGATTGTTGAAAGAAATATTGAAATTCAACTTAGTGATTCAGACTTTTAATTAATTCCTTATTTATATAGTAATAAACGGTTTAATTTGTTGATAATTAATACCTTCAGAGTATTGTTGACAAAAGGAACTTCCAGCGTCCAGCTTCCCTCTTCCAGCTTTTTAAACCCGGCTTTTGTTTCAAGTTCACGTTAGATTTTGGAAATAGGTTCTATTGCTTAAAAAGGTTATTCACTCATCAATCTTTAAATACCTGATTTTCCTGTTCCTGCACCCGGATAAAAGTAGTTCTTTTAGAAAGCTGCTTCAATGTTGAGGCACCTACATACGTACAGGTTGAACGAACACCCCCAAGAATATCTTTTACCGTTTCCAGCACAGGACCTTTGTATGCGACTTTTACCGTTTTTCCTTCAGAAGCGCGGTACTCCGCAACCCCTCCCGAATGTTTGTCCATGGCTGTTTTTGAACTCATACCATAAAACAGTTTGTATTTTTTACCGTTTTCTTCTACCATCTCGCCACCGCTTTCATCGTGCCCGGCAAACATTCCTCCCAGCATTACGAAATCGGCACCGCCGCCAAAAGCTTTGGCCACATCGCCCGGAATCTTACAACCGCCGTCGGCTATGATATGGCCTCCCAATCCGTGTGCGGCATCTGCACATTCGATAATCGCGGAAAGTTGGGGATATCCGACGCCGGTTTTTACCCGTGTCGTACATACGGAACCCGGCCCGATCCCGACTTTAATAATATCGGCGCCTACCAAAAGAAGTTCTTCTACCATTTCACCGGTTACTACATTTCCGGCCATAATGATCTTATCCGGAAAATTGGCCCTTGCTTTCTTCACAAAGTCCACAAAATGCTCCGAATAGCCATTGGCTACATCGATGCAGAGAAACTCTATTTTCGGATGGTTGCTGAGGATTTCCCGGAGCTTTTTCTCATCCGTTTTCCCGGTTCCTGTACTTAAAGCGATATACTGATGAATATCTTCCGGTTGCTGATTTAAAAACTGTGACCATTCCTCAATGGAATAATGCTTATGAACCGCGGTAATGATCTTTTCCTTTGCCAGTTCCACCGCCATTTCAAAAGTTCCCACCGTATCCATATTGGCAGCGATAATGGGAATTCCTTTCCATTTTTTCCGGGTGTGCCTAAATGTAAATTCTCTTTCCAGATCCACTTCCGAACGGGATTTCAGCGTAGAACGCTTCGGGCGGAACATTACGTCCTTAAATCCCAGTTTAATATCATATTCTATTCTCATAATTTGGAAAATTATTTTACTTAAATGTATGAAAAAAACTTTGATTGAAACATTTTTGAGCAGCGCTGAGAACAGATTCGATTTTCAGGCCCAGCCAAATTAAAATTGTGGAAAATGGATCTATTCATCTTGAATACGTCAATGTAATGATTTTTAATCTGTTTGGTATTTTAATTAAATTAATATATTAAACCTTAAAATAAAAAATACTTTTCTATAAATCTGTTCTGAATATCATCATGTTTGTTAATTAAAAACAATATTTTTGAGATCATGGATTTTCCTGTCACTTTTCACCTGTTCGGCAAAACAGTACTTGCCCATCCGCTTTTTGAAGCATTGGGGATGTTTATCGGCATGCGGTACTATTTTTATCTCAAAAGAAAGTCTAAAGAGAAAACACCGTTCAATACTTCCGCAGCAGTTCTTATCGGGGCGACAGCCGGTGCCTTATTCGGTTCCAAACTAATCGGAAACCTTGAAAATCCGTACAAATTCTTTGAACATTTCGATCTGAAAACAATCTGGACCAATAATACGATTGTCGGAGGACTGGCTTTTGGATTAATTGGGGTAGAGCTGGCTAAGAAAATAGTCGGTCATAAGGCAAGTACGGGAGACCTTATCGTTTTTCCTCTGATGCTGGCTATGATCATCGGAAGAATCGGCTGTTTCCTTACCGGAATTTACGAAGAAACCTACGGAATTCCTACCGATTCTATCTTCGGGATGCATTTGGGAGACCAGTATCGAAGGCATCCCGTGGCACTGTATGAAATTGCCTTCCTGATTATTCTCTGGATTATCTTAAATAGTATTCTTCGAAAAAATAAATATCCTTCAGGCTTTGTTTTTCAGGTCTTTATGCTGAGCTATTTTACCTTTCGGTTCCTGCTGGATTTTATCAAACCGAGACTGGAAATTGCCGGAAATCTGGGAACCATTCAGATTGTATGTATTTGCCTGATTATTTATTACATTTATAAAATTAAAAATACCTTTCTTTTCAACCACCTGTAAAATTAGAAAATATGAAAACCCTGACACTTTTGGAAGTCGGTAATATGGAAGGACTCGTCCTGATGATTATCCTGGTCATTCTTTTTGCCGCTTCTGTTTTTTCCCTGGTCGTTGCTTTTATCGTAAAGCTTGTTTACGAATCGAAAGACAACAGAAAATTTTCAAAGAAGCAGTTTATCCAGACAATGCTTATCTGTCTGCTGTTTTGCGGACTGGTGAGCGGATTTGTTTGTGGAGGAGGACTTTAAAATGAAATTATGCCTGTAAGAAACTATACCTATTACGATTATACCATCAGTCTTTGTCCGGAATGCCTGAAAAGAGTCGGTGCAAAGATCATTATTGAAGATAAAGCGGTGTTCATGACCAAAAGATGCCCGGATCATGGGTTTTTCAAAACCAAAATTGCTTCGGATGTGCATTATTACAAAAATATCAGGAATTACAACAAAGCATCGGAAATGCCTGTACATTTCGGAACGGAAGTAGAATATGGCTGTCCTTACGACTGCGGTTTATGTGTAGACCATGAGCAGCACAGCTGTCTTTCGATTGTTGAGGTGACGGACCGCTGCAATCTCACCTGTCCCACCTGTTACGCGATGTCTTCACCGCATTACGGCAGCCACAGGACCCTGGAAGAAATTGAAGCGATGTTCGATATTATTGTGAAAAATGAGGGTGAGCCGGATGTTGTTCAGATCAGCGGGGGAGAGCCCACCATCCATCCCGAGTTTTTTAAGATCATGGACATTGCCAAGTCAAAGCCAATCAAACATTTAATGTTGAATACCAATGGCGTACGGATTGCGAATGATCCGGGTTTTGCTGAAAAGCTGGCAACGTATGCTCCGGAATTTGAAATTTACCTTCAGTTTGATTCCTTTAAGCCGGAAGTCCTGCAGGATTTCAGGGGAAAAGATCTTACCGATGTCCGGATGAAGGCTCTGGAGAAGTTAAATGCTTTAAATCTTTCCACCACCCTCGTTATTGTTCTTCAGAAAGGAAAAAATGTAGACGAGATCGGAAAAATCATTGAATTTGCCTTAAAACAGAAATGTGTCCGCGGAATTACTTTTCAGCCGGTAGAAATTGCCGGAAGAAACCGGGAAGATTCAGCACATGAAAAAATAACTTTAACGGAAGTAAGACAGGAAATCCTGAATCAGTTTCCGCTGCTGAATTCGGATGATCTTATTCCGGTTCCGTGCAACCCGGATGCTCTGGCGATGGGATATATCCTGAAACTGGATGGCGAAACCATTCCTTTAACGAGATACATCAATCCTGCTGATCTGCTGAACAATGAAACCCGGAATACGATCGTCTATGAGCAGGATACCGGACTTCAGATGCAGTTGCTGGATATTTTCAGTACAGGGATTTCCGTAGATAAAGTGCAGCCTAAAGTCAACCAGCTATTGTGCTGTCTTCCCGAAGTTTCAGCTCCGAATCTGGATTACGACAATCTCTTCAGGATCATCATCATGAATTTTATGGATGCTCACGATTTTGATGTGCGTGCCGTCAAGAAATCCTGCGTTCATATTGTTAATAAAGATCTTAAGCTCATTCCTTTTGAAACAATGAACCTTTTTTACCGGGATGATAAGAGCGAATACCTGGAAGAACTGAGAAGAGAGGATAAGGTGTTGTTTTGATCCATTACACTCTGTCATAGATAATGACATAGGAAGCTGAAGCGTTAAGAAAATTAAAACTCGATCCGTTAAAAAATTCCCACTGTTTGAAGCGCGAGAAAAATATTGATTAAAAATAAATGTTGAATTCGCGCAAGTTATGGGAATTTTAGGATAGAGTTTTAATTTTTAGCCTTCAGCTTCCAGGTCTTGAATTTTTCGTTCTTTTCTTTTGTTTAATCGAATTTCATCACTTCATTCAACGTATTCATATACTCATACGCCGTAAGGTCAAACTTTACCGGAACAATGGAAATATACCCGTTCGCCAGAGCGGTTTCGTCGGCATCCTCGGATTCATCCATATTATTGAAATAACCCGTCAGCCAATAGTATTTTTTACCGTGAGGATTTACTCTCTCATCAAAACTTTCTTCCCATTTTGCTTTGGCCTGTTTACAGACTTTTACGCCTTTTATCTCTTCTTTTGTTAGCTTCGGAATGTTTACATTTAACACAATTCCTTTCGGCATCGGGTTTTCCAGGGTTCTTTTTACGATATTCTGAATATATTCTTTGGCTTGGGTAAAATCGGCCTCCCAGCTGAAATCCAACAGTGAAAACCCGATCGCAGGAAGGTTTTCCACACCGGCTTCCACCGCTGCTGACATCGTGCCCGAATAGATCACATTAATAGAAGAATTCGCTCCGTGATTGATCCCGGAAACCACGATATCCGGTCTTCTTGGAAGAATTTTATCGAGTGCCATTTTTACGCAGTCCACCGGCGTTCCGCTGCAGGAGAAATCCATCTGTGGCCCGTCCAAATGAACTTCTTCATAACTTAAAGTGGAGTTGATGGTAATGGCGTGGCCTTTACCGCTTTGCGGGGAATTGGGTGCTACCACCACAACTTCTCCTATTTCGTTCATAAAACTGACAAGATTTCTGATACCCGGTGCTGTAATTCCGTCGTCATTTGTTACCAGAATAAGTGGTTTTTCCATATCGATATTTTAATTTTAACAAATATACTATAAAAGCTTTTTTTTAAAAACCTTTGTATTTAATATTATTTGAACAATATATAGATTTTTTATCCATTTTTAGAAACTGATCACCCCATTCTGTATCAGTAAAGTATTTGCCGAACAGGATAAATTCTGAACCTTCTATTGCTACATGATTAGGAATAAAGCAATAAAAACGTTTTGACAGGGATTTTTTAAATTTATCATTTTTTCCGTATTAATGTTGATTTTAACAGTCTTAATTGATGAAAACCGCCGTATTGATAAAATCTCTTAAAAGTAATTGATAATTGCAAATAAGGTATTAAATTTGATAGTTTGTAACGGTGCCGGAAAAAAGGCGACTTATTAAAAAAACTTATAAAAAAATTAATAAAATACATTACAGATTTATGTGGAAAAATTTTAAGCTGAATAAATTTTTACTCCTGATTCCATTAACAAGTCTAATGTTTTGTTTCAACTCGCCTAAAAATGATGACGAAAAGATGCAGACGATAATGGTGAGCGTAAAAAATACACTTTCTTATTTGCACTACAGCCCGAAACCGATTAATGATGCTTATTCCAAAGATGTATACAAGCATTATTTCGAATTGGTAGACCCGGGTAAAAGATACTTCATTCAGTCGGATATGGATGAGTTTGGCAAACACGAAACCAAACTGGACGACTATATTAACCAGGGAGATCTTACATTCTACAAGCTTACGATCGACAGGCTTTACCAGCGCGTTGACGAAATTGATAAAATTACCCAGGATATTTTCAGCAAGCCGATCAATCTGGAAGAAGATGAGACGCTGATTTTGGAGCCTAAAGCGAAAAAAGTTCCGGCTAACAAGCAGGAGCAGTATAACGAATGGAAAAAATTCATCAAATACAATATCCTTCAGGAAATTGAGTCGATGAACAGCAAGGAAGAGGCTCAGAAAGAGAAGAAGGATTCCGTACAGAAATACAATTTAAAGGATACCATTAAGT
Organism: uncultured Chryseobacterium sp.; assembly: GCA_913774355.1. Taxonomy (GTDB): domain Bacteria; phylum Bacteroidota; class Bacteroidia; order Flavobacteriales; family Weeksellaceae; genus Chryseobacterium. The sequence continues at coordinate 258,044 of CAJYGB010000016.1, forward strand.
ACCAGCCTCTTGCTGCGGACCAGAAGCTTAAGAAAGCTACGGATGAAGTAAAAGATCTTGTAAAAGAGACCTTTACGAGATTTAAGAAGAGAAAAAAGATGGATTGGTTCACGGTGTATATGAATGCTTATACTGAAGTGTTCGATCCGCACACCAACTATTATTCTCCAAAAGATAAAGAAGATTTCGATACCAGTTTTACCGGGAAAGTGATCGGAATCGGGGCGATTATTCAGGAGAAAAAAGGAAATCTTTACCTGGGTGCCCTCACCATCGGAGCGCCGGCATGGAAATCCAAGCAGCTTTCCGAAGGCGATAAAATCCTGAAAGTAAAATCCAAACCGAAGGAAGATGCCGTAAATGTAGTGGGAATGCTTTCGGATGAAGCCGTAAGATTAATCAGAGGAGAAAAGGGAACTCCGGTGACGATTACCGTACAGAAAAAGGACGGGACGATTAAAGATGTGACCATGATCCGTGAAGAAGTAGCCATCGAAGATACATTCGCAAGAAGCATTGTGGTAAATTCTCCGAACGGTAAAAAATATGGATTCATCAATTTACCAAGCTTCAATGCCGATTTTGAAAATCCGAACGGCAGAAACGCTTCCGATGACATCAAAAATGAAATCGTAAAGCTGAAAGCCCAGGGAATCCAGGGAATTGTACTTGATCTTAGAAATAATGGCGGGGGTTCTCTTACGGAAGTAGGCGATATCATGGGACTGTTCATGCAGGCCGGACCGTATGTTCAGGTAAAAGACGGAAACGGGAAAATCCAGACCTTAAAGAATAAGAACGAAACACCGGTATGGACGGGTCCGTTGGTGATTATGCAGAATGAACTGTCTGCTTCAGCATCGGAAATATTAGCCGGGGTAATGCAGGATTACGGAAGGGCGATGATCATTGGTTCGCCTCAGTCTTTCGGAAAAGGAACGGTGCAGACTTTCGTAGACCTGAACCGTTTCTTAAATACGGAAGATGATTTCGGATCCCTTAAACTGACCATTCAGAAATTCTATAGAATTACAGGAGAATCTACCCAGAGAAAAGGAATTGTTTCCGATATTCAGATGAAAGATTTCTTTACCTACGCTGAGGTGGGAGAAAGGTATGATGAGTATGCGCTGGCCTGGGATAAAATTCAGTCCACAAACTTCCAGAAACTGAATTATTTCAACATTCAGGCACTGGAAAAGGCGAGCAATGAGAGAATGGCTAAAAATGCAAAATACCAGCTTTTATTAGAGTCTGCCCAATGGCGAGAAAAGCTTGATAAAGAAGAGACCATTACGTTGAACATCAATAAATTTAATGAACTGATGAAGCAGAGAAAGGCGCAGATCGATAAATTCAAGTCGCTGACGAAATTTGAAAACGGACTTCAGTTTACCCTATACCAGAATGAAATTGAAAGGGAGAAAAAAGATGAAGCCTTCAAAAAGAAATCTGAGATCTGGATCAAAAACCTTAAAAAAGACCTGTATCTTCAGGAAGCAATGAACATTATTGCCGACATGAGTGTAAAATCTTAAAATACAGAAACCGCTGATAGAAGTCAGCGGTTTTTTTTATTGAAATAAATGTGATTACTTAATCTCCACACATCCCACTCGTCCTCCGGCATTTCCTGTCGGCTGCGTATGGAAATCATCGGCTGCTGCATGAATAATCATTCCTTTTCCAATGATATTCTTGGAAACATCCGCACATCCGAGGCACCATTTGTCGGTTTTGAAGGTCAGCATGGCATTTCCGCTCTGGTCCGCAGTAAGGTTGCCGATGTCACCCATATGGAAATGTTCCGCACCCCATTTTCCATGATCGTCTTTGGCCGGGTTCCAGTGTCCGCCGGTTGAGGTTCCGTCTGCTGCCGAGCAGTCGCCTTTCTCATGGATGTGTACGGCATGGATTCCTGGTGTAAGGTTAGTCACGGCAAGTTTCATAATTACCTCGTCTCCTTTCTGGGTAAATTTGGCGGTTCCGCCTGTTTGGGTGTTGCTTTTAGACATGACCTGATACGTTTTTGTAGTTCCGCAAGAAACTGCCAAAAGCGTGCAGCCTGCCAGTAAGGCTAATGTTTTACTTTTCATTGGTAAATGATTTAAAGTGATTGTTCTATAAATTTAAAAAACATTTACCGAAAAACTTTACGTTTTCAGGATTTTTATAAAATAGCAATAAAAGACAAACCATTTATCTTCTAAACAGATACCTTTGCGTTAAACACTCAAAAGCTTGGAAGAATACAAAAAAAGAATCATTAAAGTCATTAGTTATATTGATGACCATCTGGACACCGACCTGTCGCTGCAGAAAATTGCTGAGGTAGGCGCCTATTCGCCGTTTCATTTTCACAGGATTTTCAGGCTGATGACCGGCGAAACGGTTCAACAGTATATCAGCCGGAAAAGAATAGAGAGATCGGCCCTTTACCTGGCTTTAAGAAAACAGTTAAGCCTTAAGGACATTTATCTTCAATTTGGTTTTTCGAGCCATTCCGCTTTCGGCAAAGCGTTTAAAAGCCATTTCGAAAAATCCCCTTCGGAATTCCGGAAATCTGCTCCGGAAAATTTTCATCAGATCCGGCTTCAGGAAAGCAAGAACGGACAAACCGATGCGGTTTTCACAACCTACCTTTGCAACATTGAAAATCTTTTAAACTGGACAACAATGAATTTAACCGTAAAAGTTATCCATCTTCCTGAGATGAATCTTGCAGCCGTGATGAGCCTGGGAATTGCCCATGTAGAGTCCTCTTATAATGTTCTGATCGACTGGGCAAAAGGTAAAAATCTCTTTCCCGGTGAGAATGTGAAGATGATCTCGGTGTATCATGACAGCTTTAAAGTTACGCCTCCGGATAAAGTGAGGATTCATGCCTGCATGCTTTTAGATAAGAAATTGGAAAAGCAGGAGGGGGAAATTTTTGCCGAAACCATCGAAGCCGGAAAATTCATCGTCGCAAGCGGGGAAATTACTTTGGATGATTTTGAGAAAAGCTGGGTCTCCCTGTTTCTGTGGATGAAAGAAAATGACTATTCTGTCCGTAAAGCTTTCCCGTTTGAAATCTACCATACCAATTTCAAGGAACACCCTGAAGGAAAAATGATCGTGGATTTCTGCATTCCGGTTAATTAAAGTGAATGGTCAATGTGCTTTGCTTGTCAATTTCGCGATGCGAGTCAATTTTGCTACGCAAGTGAATTTCAGGCTACCATAAAATTGACGGGCGAAGCGGATTCACCCGAAGGAATTGACCACTGACAACAAAATAGATGAATGGCCAATGCGCTTCTTTTGGCAATCACAGTGTCCGCAGAGTTTTTAATGTATCAAGGCCCGTTTAGAAGAGCTTCAGCTCAATCATAAAACGGCAATTAATATCCTTAATCTAAATTCCTCTCCTTTGGAGAGGTAGCAAAAATTCTCTGAATTTTTTATGGGGTGGTTTAAATATGCAGGATGAAATAATTTGCTCAATCTGTAATTCAGGCGCTTTTTTCCCTCAAAAAAATCAAATCTTACCGTTCGGTTTCCAAAATCTACCGTTCAGTTACAAAAATTTATTCTTCCTGGAATTTCATCTTACTTTTGAATCGGAATAAAAACAGCTATGAAAACAAAACTATTATTTCTTATCATTTTTTTATCTTTTTCCTTATCCTTTGCACAGATTAAAATTTCAGGGAAAGTAACCTATAAAAATAAAGGGGTAGGGCAGGTAAATGTAACCCTGAAAGATACCTACGACGGGGCGACTACAGATGCCGACGGGAACTTCTCCTTTGAAACGGCGGAGAAAGGAAATTATACATTGGCCTTTACCCATCCGAAATATGCACCTGTTGAAAAAACAATTGTTATAGAGAATCAGGATGTGGTGATAAATACGGAAATAAAGGAACAGATCAGCGAGATCGATGCAGTCGTGATTTCTGTGGGCTCTATTGAAGCCAGCGACCGGAAAAGAGCGACGGCTGCTTTAACACCGATGGATATTTATACCACAGCAGGATCGCAGGGGCAGACAACTACGGGATATAAATTCCTGCCGGGTGTACAGAACGCCGGGGAAAGCGAAGGGCTTTTCGTAAGGGGTGGAACAGGTGCGGAAACAAAATTTTATATCGACGGGAATCTGGTTAACAATTATTTCAGCAGCTCGGTTCCGGGTCTTGCAGGAAGAGAGCGTTTTAATACTTCGATTTTTAAAGGAAGCGTATTTTCCAGTGGTGGTTATTCTGCCTTATACGGGCAGGCGCTTTCATCGGTATTGCTATTGGAAAGTGTGGATATGCCGGACCAGAGTTCGTATTCCTTCAATATTTTCCCTTTTTCACTCGGGGGCAATTATCAGCATTTAAATGAAAAAAAGACCTTCAGCTACGGGATTGATGCCAATATTTCAGACTTAGGGCTGGTAACGAAGGTCCTGGATTTTGAAACCGATTTTATCAAAGCTCCGAGAAGCATTTCAGTCAATGGAAATTTCAGGATCAAAACAAGATCGGGTGGATTTCTGAAATATTACGGAAGTTTTGATGCCAATTCTTTAATTGTTTCACAGCCGAGCCTGGAGCAGAATTATGACGAACAGCAGCCTTCGGTTAATGGGAAAAACACGTTCCACAGCCTTACTTACAAAAAGAAAATGGGGCGATATCTTATGAACCTCGGTACTTCTTTCAGCATCAATAAGAATGACCTGGAAATAGGAATAGTTAATTCGGGCAACAGAATAGGCACGGTGAATATGAATACGGAAGGTTTATACTGGAACAGCAGGGCCGTTTTTGAAAGAAAAATTGCAGCGGTGAGTAATGTCAAGGCCGGTTTCGAGCTTCTTTCAGAGAATGATAAAAATAATTTCTCAGTTTTTGATGCTCCACAGCAGAAAACTTCAATCAGTAATTTCACGACCGCTTTGTTTGCGGAAAATAACCTGGCTTTCGGGCGCAATTTCTCCACGAGCTTAGGCGTAAGAGCGGAAAATTCAAGCTTTCTGAACCAGTGGAATCTGGCGCCGCGATTTTCAGCAGCATACAGACTATCAGACAAATGGGTAACTTCCCTGGCTTACGGTATTTTTTACCAGACCCCGGAATCCAAATATCTCACGCAGAGCTTTAAGCAAAATTTTCAGAAGGCTACCCATTATATTTTCCAGATCCAGCGAAGTGAGGACAACAGAACATTAAGAATGGAAGCGTTTTACAAAGACTATAAAAACCTGGTAAAAACTTCAGTTTCAGGTTTCCAGAATGTCGTGCTTCCCGATTATGGAAACGGTTTTGCAAAAGGGGTGGAAGTTTTGTGGAGGGATAAGAAAAGCATTAAGAATGTGGATTACTGGATCTCTTATTCTTATCTGGACAGCAAAAGGGAATTCCTGAATTACCCAACAGAACTCCATCCGAGCTTTGCGGCAAAGCATAACATTTCCCTGGTGGCAAAAAAGTTCGTTACTTCATGGAAAACAGGATTTAATTTTTCCTATACCTATACTTCCGGCAGGCCTTTCTACAATATTATAGCGCAGAACGGAGAAAACATACTGAAATCGCAAGGAAAGGTGAAAGATTTCAATTCCCTGAACTTCAGTTTGAATTACCTCCCGAATCTTGGGAAGAAAGATGTAAAAGCATTTACCGTTCTGGTAGCCGGGGTTAATAATATTTTAGGGAATAAAAATATATACGGCTACCGTTTTTCTACCAACGGCGATAGGAGTGCCCCGGTTTTACCCGCAGCCCAGACTTTCGTTTATATCGGCGCATTAATCAGCTTCGGAATCGACAAAACCCAGGAAGCGATAGACAATAATCTTTAATCGATAATTTAATTAAATCAATATAGAATAATATTAAAAATTTAGAAATCATGAGAAAATACCTTTTAAGTTTCGCTTTAGGCTGTATGAGCTTAGTAACTTATGCCCAGGCCAATTATGAAAAAGTAATGACTGAAAAAATAAGCAAGCTGGAAGCCACCCGCTCTCCTGAAGAACTGCAGGCATTGGCCAACGATTTTCAGCGAATTGCCGAAAAGGAAAAAGACAAATGGCAGCCCAATTACTACACTGCATTGGCCTACATCCAGAAAGGAAGATCGCAGATGCAGGGTGGAAATAACCAGGCTTTGGAAGAAAACGCAGATCTGGCCCAGAAGTTTGTGGATGCCGCCGAAGCAATGGAAAAAAACAATTCCGAAATCCACCTGCTTCAGAAAATGATCTATTCGCTTAAAATGATGGTCAACCCGATGGAAAGGTTCAGGACTTTCGGGGGCAAAGCCGAAGAGGAACTGAAAAAAGCGGAACAGCTGGACCCGTCCAATCCAAGGGTAACCCTGATCAAAGCGGAAGATACCTATTACACACCGGAGCAGTTTGGGGGAAGCAAGGCAAAGGGAATGGAACTCTTTAAAGCATCTCTGGAGAAGTTCAATACCTTCAAACCAAAAACTGCCCTGGACCCAAATTGGGGAAAAATGGAAGCCCAGTATTTTTTAAGCGGCGCGGCGAAATAATTCCGAAATATACTTTAAAACCTTCTCATGAAAGAAGGTTTTTATTTTTCCGGACTATTCTTTTTAAGAAGACTCTCGATAAGCAGGCTTTGTGCCTCTACAAGTTTCGTGATGTCCTGTTGATTTTTCAATATACTTTCAATGATTTCTTCGGAAACCGAATTGTTTATCGTGACCGTATTGTTATTATGGATATTTCCTACGGCTCTATCCGTATTATTCTGAACGATAGCCTTTTCATCCAGCAGTTCATAGACATCGGTTTCGTAGACATTGGCAATCTTCATGAGGTTTTCCATCGCAGGCTTCGCTTTGTCGCTCTCCCATTTGTTATAAGCATTCTGAGAGACCTGCAGCCTTTCGGCGATCTGTACCTGTGTAAGATTTCTTCCTGTCCTTAATTTATTCAGCTTGGTCCCCAAAGTCATATTTTTATATTTTATGCTAATGTAATAAAAAAAAGAAAATACAACCGAGGTTTGGAAATTTTACAAGCAAAGTTGGATAGCGTTCAATATTTTTTTTAACAAATTTGTCCCTGGATGAACAGATTATTTTAAAAATCTGAAAAAATATTTATCTTTTCCAACCTGAAGACAAAAAATTGCATCTATATAAAAAAGAACAGTATATTTGACCCATTAAAAAAAACAAAATACCCATGAAGAGAAAAATTATTCTCAGGCTGTCTTACCTGATAGTCTTTCTGACCGTTTTCTGGTCCTGTCACAACGAAGATTTTGCCAACGGTAATGTCGAACCCCAAAGAAACAATGCCAATTTTTTCCTGCATTCTACAAAAGGAGGGGCTGCAGCCAGAGGCAGTGTCGATTATGTAGCGATCCTTCAAGCTTATAATGATGAAAAGGATTTCCTCTCCACCATGCCCGACCAGCAGGGGATGCCGGTCTGGGATAAAATGCAGGTATTGGACAACGGTGAAAAGACTGTTCTCTATGTGCCACTTTCTGCAGACCGGACCGGACTGAGTTCATTGCTGATTGTGAATATTGATGAGGAAAATGCCGTTTCCCGTCTTCAGAATTTCACCAATGATTACCTGGAAGCGTATGTGTATAATGCCGATAACCCTACAGCGAAGCGGAAACTGCTGATGGATACCTTCCTGCAGATGGATTTCTTCACCTTCGGCCATCAGGAGTTTACCAACCTGCCGAAAGATCTTTACAAAGGTTCTACCGAATACAACAGGCTGAACATTCCGGCTATAAAGATAGAAGCAGAACATAGTAAAGGATTTATCTACAATACGGTCTGTACCACTTTTCATTACTGTGTACACGGCCAAGGAACTTCAAACTGCGATTACGGCAACTGTACCTGCGGAGGATTTATAAGCTGCTTTGTGGTGACTTCCTGCACAACATCTGCTACCTGGATCGATGATCCTTTCCCGTCCTTTCCCGGCAGCCATGGCGGAGGGGGCGGCGGCGGAATTCCCATCGATCATCCGAAAGATCCCTGTACCCAGGCGAAAGTTTTTTACAGGGTATTACCCGGATGTAATGGCGGTGGGATTGGAGATGGCGGGAGTGATGAAGAACTATTGCCACCGCAATCTCCCTGTGAAACTTTGACAAAGGCAAAGCAGAATCCTAAAGTAAATAACGCTCTTGAAGATCTAAAACCTAAGACTTTATTAGAAAAAGAATTTACTTATGAAATTGAGAGAAAATACAATAATGCTACCCAAGATTATGATTATAACACTAATTTAAAAGAAGGGGTTGGCTTTTCGGTAGCGGTTTCTTATGGAGGCTTTATAAAAGGCAATGCACACAATCACCCTTCTAATGGAGTAAGAATTCCTTCAGTAGGAGATATCATGTGGCTTAAGCTATGTAAAGAAAATATTGCACCTTCAAAAGCGGTAGCATATAATATTGTGGTGTGTTCTAATCCTGTAAGTCCTAATGACCCTACAAAAGCCAATATTTATGCAATAGCAACGGATGATTCTAATACCATCTCAATAAAAGTGGATGATATGTTAGATCGTTCCGATCTAAGTTCTTTAAATTATGATGGTAAAAGAGATCAATTATTAGCGGAAGATGATAAATATTACGCAGGTCTCTATGATAATCCTACAGAATTAGAGAAAAAATTTTTACAGAAATATGGTAACTTTGGATTAGGCCTTTATAAATTTGACAAAACAGCAAATAAATGGATGAAGATTACTTTGGAAAACAATACAATAATCTCAACACCTTGCGAATAATTATGAAAAAGATAAATATACTTTTAGTTTTAACGATGTTCATTTCAAGTTTAGTTTCTTGTCAGACAGTTGCAGACTTGCATAACACTTATCCCACAAACACTCCCAATACTTATTATAAAGATATTGGTGATAAATTTGACCCCTATGTAGGAACTTGGGTATATAATGATGGAACATCTTATATTAAAATAGTATTAATAAAGAAAATTAAAATTCCTGTATGGCAATATTTTGAAGATTGTATTATCGGAGGTTTTCAATATAAAGAAAATGGAATAGAAATTATTAATACTTTAAATGATATTAACGTTTCTCTATCAGATCCTAGAAATCACGCTATTTGGGGAGATTATTTTATGAATAATACTTCACCTTTTGCACAATATACTACTAATAATAGTAGACTCAAAATATCTATAAAAGAAAATGACTGTATAAGTCACATGGAAATAAGAACATTGACTTTAAATGGACAACCTGCAATACAGATATTTAAAAAGAAGCCAATGGAATTACACCAAGTTTGTGATCCTGTAATTCCTGGAGGTTTTTATTATCTGATAAAGCAATAAAATAGTACAGGCTGTAGCAAAAACTACAGCCTTTTTGCAAATATGAAAACACTACATCTATTTACAGCTTTATTTATTTAATAGTAATTTTAATGATCCAATAAAATATCCTGTCTATGGGAGCTAGTGACTTCCTGCACTACAACGGCTACCTGGATCGATGATCCTTTCCCGTCCTTTCCCGGCAGCCATGGCGGAGGGGGGGCGGAATTCCCATCGATTATCCGAAAGATCCCTGTACCCAGGCGAAAGTATTTTATATAGTACGGCCAGGATGTTTGGGAAGCGGAGGAGATGCGGGTTTGAATGGTCTTGATGATCTTGTCAAAAGATAATTACGGAAAATTTAAAAGCAAAAGCTCTCCTCAATCAAACGGTAATCGCTAATCAGAATACCGCAATGAAAGCTGGAATTTCTACATCTACCATAGAGAAAGCATTTACATTTGGAAAAGATGCAACTGGAAATTATGCCGTGTCAAATATTATTAACGGAGATCCATCCGGAGCAGCGGTAAGTATGCCGGCAACAAATCCCAATTTTACTACGGAAGGCGGTATACATGATCACAGCACAGAAACCTATGACGTCCCTTCTCCCGGTGATATTTACTGGTTTTGGAAAGTGCATAATCAAAATCCCAACTTTAATTATTATTATACTAATGGAGCCAATACGGGGGCAGAATATGTATATACCATTACAAATCCTGCTGATTTTGCTAACTTTACATCAGCTTATCCTGAACTTACTTATTTTAGCATGGAAACGCACGGTTGGAATACACTAGAAAGTATTGGTATAGATTTCAAGAATTGTTATGAATATTTTTTTGATATTTTAGGTAAACCTGACGAAGAATCAATGGAATTAGCAACGGCTTTAGTAATAGGAAAGTATAATATAGGAATAGGAGTTAGTAAAAAAGATAATTCTGGTAATTTTCAATCAATTTTCGTGAAAGAATTACCAGATCCTTCGGATCCTTCTAAAAAAATATATCAATTAACAAACGAATGTAATCTTAAATAAACATAATTATGAATAATATATTTAAAATAGTTTTACTTATAACTTTAACTTTTTCAATTAAAAGTAAAGCACAATTAGATACTCTAAATTACTTAAAGCAATTTGAGACAAACAAAGTTAATTATATTGGTCAACCATTTTCAAAATTATTACAAGATATGACTCAAATACAGCCAAAAACAGCTTGGCCTATTCCAAATTTTAAAACAAAACATTATAATTTCTCGACAGATTTTAAATTTTGTGATAAAGAGTTTTCCTTTTATAATGCAGTTACCCTTATTGTTGAGTGGCAAACACCCATATCAAGGTCAGATAGTAAATATTATCAAGTCTTGAATCATTCATACTTCACCAATGATGAGAAAGCTTTTTATAGCAGTAAAATAATTAAAGATATTATGGTATATCGATGAAAAATATATCAAAAATAATAACTTTTTTAAGCCTTATGATATTTTCTCATAAGGCTTTAGGACAGGTAAATACAATAACGATATCTATGAGGGCAACACTTACTTGCAACGGAGAAAAGAAAAAAGAAATAAACAAAAAATATCCTCTTCAAAGCAAAGCACAATTAGATACTTTAAATTATCTTAAACAGTTTGAAGCAAATAATAAATATTACATTGGTCAGCCGTTTTCTAAATTATTAAATGACATGAAATTTGCTAAGCCCCAAAAAATAGGGTTAAAACCTATACATGCCAAAAGAAAATCTGTGAGCGAAACAATTTTTTGTTTCAATAGAAAATGTCCTTTTGATCCTGATAATGCAGGCTGTTTATCTGTCACTTGGGAAGAATCTTTGTCTTACAAGGATGATTATTATCCTCTTGAGAAAAAAAATAATAACTATTTTACCAAAGATGAAGAAACTTTTTTTGATTCTAAAATAGTAAAAGATATTACAGTGTATCGGAGATGAAATGGTCTTTTAAAATATATCTATTTTGTGCTCTGCTATTGTTTATAAAGAGTAGGGCACAATTAGATACGCTTAACTACCTTAAACAGTTTGAAGCTAATAAAGCAAGCTATATTGGACAGCCTCTATTTAAGCTCCTAAATGATATGACTCAGATACAACCGAAAACAGTCTGGAGCTTGCCACTAATAAATAATAAAACTTTAGCTAGAATTACCAGTTTTAAATTTTGCGAAATGGATTATTCATTCTACAACGCAATTACAATGAAGATTACATGGAATATGGATATTCCTTTCAGCCAGACAAATACTCTTGGAGCACAAATCAAAATTATTTCACTAATCATGAAAAAGCTTTTTATAGTAACAAAATAGTAAAAGATATTAGAGTATGTAGGAGATGAAATGGTCTTCTGAAATATTTCTATTTTGTGCTTTGTTCTTGTTTATAAAGAGTAAAGCACAATTAGATATATTAAATTATTTGAAGCAATTAAATCAAATTGGTTAATCTTTCTCTAACCTATTGAATGACATGACTCAGATACAGCCTAAAACGGCATGGCCATTTTCAAAATTTAATAATAAAAATATAACTTATAAAACAATATTTAACTTTTGTGATTATGATTACTCATTTCATAATGTTATAAATATGTCAATTGAATGGATATATTTAATTCCATTCTCACAATCAGATTATTATGGTACACTTCATCAAGTAATATCACCAATGACGAGAAAGCTTTCTACGGAAATAAGATCGTAAAAGAAAGAAATATCGATGAAAAAGAATTGCATTTTATAAGCAAAAATTATCAAGATAAATAATAATAAAATAGGAAGTCCTGGCAATCAATTGACATTTTAAACTATTTAAAACAATCCGAAGTCAATCAATCAAGCTATATAGACTACCTTTCTTTAGATTACTGATGATATGATTTAAATACAGATACAACAGAGGAAGGCCAGAGGCAGTACTTTTTAAGCGGCGCAGCGAAATAATTCTAAAATATACTTTAAAACCTTCTCCTGGCAGAAGGTTTTTTCCGTTCAGTCCCAAAAAACAACCGTTCGGGAAAAAATAATTTTTAGTACCTGGAATATAGCCTATTTTTGAAATAAGAAAATTGTAAATGAAACGGAAGAACCTTATCACTTTATGCTGGATCTCGGTCGCCACATCGATGATCTTTTTCTTTGGGTTTACCAGCGAAAAAACGGTGGAAAATTTCATGCTTACCGTGGCGGTGTGTTTCATGTATTCATTTATCCTGGGAGCAGGAAACGGGCTGATCAACGATTACCTCAACAAGAAGTTTCCCTGGTCCGAAGCAACTACAAAAAGGGCCATTATCAGTATTATCTCGATTCTGGTGGCCAATACGATCATGGTGTATTTCTGCAATTACATCAATTTTGTAATATTTCAGAAAGCGGCGACCCCCGAAGAATATTTTTCCGGGAAATATGGTTTTGTGAACTGGTTTACGATCAATATCGCCCTTTTGATTTCCGCCTTTCTCCATGCCAAAGGCTTTATGGAAGAGCTGAAAAAGACTTCCAAAAAGGAAGTGGTGGAGCAGAAGCTGATTGCCAAATCAGCCAATGCCCAGTTTGAAAGCCTTAAAAACCAGCTGGACCCGCATTTTCTATTTAATTCGTTAAACGTTTTAAGTTCGCTGATCGATGAGAATCCAAAGCAGGCGCAGAAGTTTACCGCCTCGATGTCAAAGATCTACCGTTATGTTTTGGAACAGAAAGATAAAGAACTTGTAACCGTAGAAGACGAGCTGGAATTTGCGAAAACCTACTGCGATTTATTAAAAACAAGATTTGAAGACAGCGTAGACTTTGTTTTTGACGTGAAAAAAGATGATTACCGGAGATTTGTCGTGCCGTTGTCGCTGCAACTGCTGCTGGAGAACTGCATCAAGCATAATTTCGCCACTTCTTCCAAACCTTTGGTCATTAAAATTTTCTCCGAAAACGATACGCTCTGTATTGAAAACAACCTACAGGTAAGGGAACAGATCAAGGAAAGTTCAGGAATCGGTTTAGCCAACATTGTACAGCGATATGCGCTGCTGACAAAGAAAAATGTATTCATTGAAAAATCCGAAGATTATTTTAAAGTAAAGCTTCCGGTGCTTTCTTCCAAATCCAATACATTCAGTGTTATACCGGAAAATAAAAACGAATCCTATGAAAGGGCACAGAAACGCGTCAAAGAAATAAAAAGCTTCTACAGCAACCTGATCTCATACTGTATCATCATTCCATTTTTAGTTATTATCAATCTCCTGACAACTCCTGAAAATATCTGGTTCTTTTTCCCGATGCTGGGCTGGGGAATCGGAGTGGCAGCACATGGAATGAGCATTTTTGCCATCGGTAAAAAGTGGGAAGACAAAAAAATCAGGCAGATTCTTGAAAAACAAAACAAACAATAAATTTTAAAATCATGGAACCGATCAGCAAAGACGATATCCGTTATAAAGAAGCCGAAAAGCAGGTGAAAAGGATCAAACAATTCTATGTTTTCCTGTTTATCTATCTGGCAGTCAATATTTTTATTCTAATCCTGAATTACCGGGAACTGAAACCGGGAGAAACGATATGGCACCTGAAATACTTCTCCCTTCCGCTGTTCTGGGGGATTGCCGTGGTCATCCAGGCGATGAGGGCCTTTATCCCCGGGTTTATGCTGGGAAGCAAATGGGAAGACCGCAAGATCAGGGAACTGATGGAAAAAGAAAAACAGCCGTAATTTATTTATTCTTTAATTAAAAATTTAAAAAACCTGATGCTATGAAAACTTTGCAAATCCTGTTTACCGTGTCCATGGTTGCGTGGTTCATCACAGAAATCCTGTACAAAAACATCCTGAAGTCCGGTGAGAAAGATCAAAAAGACAAAGACCGGTCTACTCTGAATATTCTCTGGATGGCTATACCCGGTTCCATAATCAGTGCTGTGGCAGCTTCTTATCTTACGAGAATTCCGATTTCCGATGAGGTGGGAATTTATTACATAGGCGTAGCCTGTATATGGATCGGAATTATTTTAAGATTCATCATTATCCGCTCTTTGGGTAAATATTTCACTGTAGATGTCACTATCCGCGAAGACCACAAGATCAAAAGAGAAGGGTTTTACAGGTACATCAGGCATCCGTCGTATGCTTTTTCCCTGCTTACTTCGTTAGGGTTGGGTTTATACCTAAATAACTGGCTTTCTCTATGTTTAGCTTTTACTGTTCCTTTTATGGCGTTCCTGTACAGGATCAAAGTGGAAGAAAAAGCCCTGATCGAGCAATTCGGTGAAGAATACCTGGAATACCGAAGGAAAACAAAGAAACTGATTCCGTTTGTTTATTAGGTGATGATCTGAAGTTTAATAAAGTCCTATAAAATGCAGGTCAATAAAAATTCGGCCATACATTCATTCACTTAGGCCTAAAATACCACTGAACTTCTTTAAAAAATCTTTAATAATTACCTATCAAAATCCCGATTCTCCGTTGAGTCGGGATTTTTACAGTTCAGTGTTCATATTCTACGGTTCGGTTATATAAAATTGATCCGGGGTATTTTCCTGTGCTACATTTGTATCAACAAAAACAAACAATTTATCTTTAAAACAAAAAATTATGGAAACATTCATCAACAAAGAAACACAGGCTTACGAAAAAGCAGCAAGAAGAGTAAAAGAGCTTAAAGGATTTTACGGAAATCTTACTTCCTATGTTTTGGTTATTTCATTTCTGGTTGTACTGAACATCATCACCTCGCCCGGATACCTTTGGTTTATATGGCCGATGATGGGGTGGGGAATCGGTGTTGCCGCACACGCCGCCGGAACCTTTGGAATCGGAAAAGATTGGGAGGAACGTAAGATCAGAGAGCTTATGGACGAAGAAAGAAAAAACACAAAAACCGTATAATCAATAAATAAACTTTAAAAACGTAATACAATGGACTACAATCAGGCACAACAAAGGGTAAAAGACCTTAAAAAATTCTATAAAGGTGTTTTATGGTTCTTCATCGTGGCTTTCATTATTTTTTTCGATGATATTTTCAAAAAAGGGATCTTTAGCTTTTCATTCTGGGACGGTTCAGTTATCCTGGCAATCTGGGGAATTATTCTCACCGTAAAAGCTGTAAAGCTGTTCCTGCTGGATTCCGAATGGGAGAGAAGCATAATAGAAAAAGAAATGGGAAAATCAAAACGGCCGTTAAAACTTTAAACCGGTAATTTTTGCTTACTTTTATCTGGAATTTTAAAACTAAATCTGGAACTCAATGATTAAGACAGTCATTATCGAAGACGAAAAACCGGCTTCAAGGAAATTGGAAAGAATGCTTAGTGAATTTGCTGATATTGAAGTGGTTGCCAAAATAGAATCCGTAGAAGAAGGCCTGGAGTGGTTTTCTTCAAACGAACATCCGCAGTTGATCTTTTCGGATATTGTACTTGGGGACGGGTTGTCATTCGATATATTTGAGAAAGTACGGACCAAAGCTTTCATCATTTACACCACGGCCTTCGACCAGTATACCCTGAAAGCTTTTAAGCTGAACAGCATCGATTACCTTCTGAAGCCGATCCTGGATGAAGACCTGGCTGCGGCGGTGGAGAAATTCAAATCCTTCATTCCTTCTGATAATGCGGTCAATTCGCAGGAAATAAAGCAGTTAATTAAAAAAGACAAATCCACGCTGTCCAGGATCCTGGTGAAAATCGGGTATAACCTGAAAATCGTGCAAACTCATGAAATAAGCTGTTTTTTCAGCGAAAACAAGATCGTTTACCTGCAGACGCAGGAAAGAACTTACCCTTCGGATTTTACGCTGGACGAACTGGAAGAGGTGTTGGATGAGAAAAAGTTCTTCCGGGTAAACCGCCAGTTTATCATCAATTCCGATTACATCAAAAATATCCATACGTCACCCAATTACAAAGTAGAACTGGAATTTCAGCCACAGGAAGAAATTACCGTCAGTCGTGAGCGCGTCAAGGATTTCAAAGACTGGTTGGTCAGCTGACAAAGATGAGGCATCAATTATCATTCATCATTCATCATCATAGGTATAACTACTTATAATCTATTCGGTTAGACTCCGTATCTTCAAGCTGTTGTACAATGGATTTCGGGATTTCATCACTGTCGATCGGGAAGCTGATGGAGTCGGTAACGAATGTTTTGCGGTCTGCTTTCTGGAAGATATCAAAAAGGGCGATCGGTTCCTGGTTAAAACTAATGCACGTACTTATAAAATGCAATTCATGGAGCTTATAATCTGGATTCTTCAGCTTTTCCTTGATATCTTTTATCCTTGAGATAAAATGCCGCTGCCGGATGAAGGTATTGCTGTTCATGATGATGAAAACATAGTCGGAATATGCCGTTACTTTCCCGAAATATTTATGGCGGTCGCCGCCGCTCCGCTCAATAAAATACTCACCGGTGGTTTCGGATTTGTAGATTTCCGTGGCGGAACGCCAGATCCGGTTGTCTTTTGCCTGCAAAGGGTTTTCCGGAAGGTTACGATTATAAGAATACCAGCAGCCCACCAATCGGTCCAGCAGTTCCGTATTCTGCTTTACATTGTTCATCTCGATCCGCAGGTCGTTGAAATTGAAAGACTCCGTATTGGAGTTGATGAAATCGATATAGCTGGAGTACCCCAATACTTTGACGATCTGGCTCAGCTTGGCAAGATTCGGTTTGCTGAGAACGGCGTTTTCGTTCTGGCTGAACTTTTTTAATTTATTGATAATCAAATGTTCGTAGAGATAATTGGAGCCGAGGAGATCAGGCTTTTTCTTGATTTCTTTTTCTTCGTATTCTTTGATAATCAAATCATTCAGCTCGGCAGCGATATAGGACCATTCGGTCTTGGAAATATCTTCCCAACTGCTTTTCTTCAGGAACTGCATCCCCAGAAAATTCATCAGCTTTTCAAGGTGAAGGACATCTTCTTTTTTCATTCCGTTTTATTTAAGACGAATATAAGATTTATTTAAAACCAAATGAGACTCTGTTAAGACTTTTATATTTTAAAATCAAATAATATTTGAATAGAAACTAAAAGTCAATACAATGAAAACAGTCACATTACCTGAAAACGACCCGCTGTGGAACAGGCTGCAGCATTTCCAGCTGGATCATCCCGATGCGGAATTTCCTTTTTCCAAAAAACTGGCTAAAGAAGAAAACTGGACGGAAAGCTTTACCCCAAAAGCCATTGAAGAATATAAAAAATTCGTCTACCTGTGCTGTATATTGCCTAATGGGGCTTCTCCAGGTGAAGTTGTAGATAAGGTCTGGCACCTGCACCTGACGTATACCCAAAATTATTGGGAAGAATTCTGTCCGGATATCCTGCAGCGGAAACTCCATCATCACCCATCAAATGGTGGCAAAGACGAGGCTGAAAAGCACAGCAACTGGTTCAAGGAAACTCTGGAAAACTATTGTAAAGTGTTTGGAGAAATGCCACCGGAAGAAATCTGGCTCAGGAAAAAGAAAGGAAGATCTTTCAAATTCTTTAAAAAAGATTTTCATTTCATAGCACTTTTACCGTTGCTGCTGATGGTAATTTCCTGCTCGGGAAACGGTAATATGGCTTTTACAGGAATCTTTTTCATCTTCATTATCTGGATAATCATTAAATCGTTAAGGGGAAATAATAAGGACAATGACTCTGGTGGAAGCTCCTGTTTTTCGGGGACCTGCGGCGGAGATGATTCATCCGGTTCCGGGCATTCATGCGTAAGCAGCTGCGGAGGATGTGGCGGATGCGGATGAGATTAAACCATTACCTGCTATGAAAAAAATGATCATTCATTCAGTTCCGCTGGTCATCAGTTTGATCTGGCTTTTCTTTACAGGAAATACGATGAATCCGATTGCTTTAAAAGGTCCTGATTTTTTAAGGTTCTATTTAATTCTTCTTTTTGGATTTTACGCTTCGGTTTTTGCGTTGAAAATAGCTGAAGAACCATTATCGGGGGTAACGCGTTATGGGATGATCTTCATTTTTATATTGGGTGCAACCAAGCTGATAAGAGGAATTTTTCTGGGAAAACCCGTCGGTTTTCTACTGCTGATTTTAATAATGGAAATTATTGTCTTTCTGTTTATTAATTCAAATCATATAAATCGAAAGATCAGGTAGCAGGATTTCTTTTTTAAAAAATTAAAAAACCCGAAACGAAAATGCTTCGGGCCTAATATTTAATTAAGATACATATTACGAAATCACGCCGCTTCCGATCAGTTCCTCATCAATATACCATGCGGCAAACTGTCCTTCTGCAATGGCAGATTGCGGTTCTTCAAATTCAATATAAAATGCTTCTTCAAACTGATATAAAGTCGCTTTTTGTAAAGGCTGCCGGTATCTGAATCTTGCCATTACTTCCTTCGATTCTCCGTTTTTCAGCTTCAGATCTTCGCGTACCCAATGCAGCTCGGAATTATCGATTTTTAAAGCTCTTTTCAGCAATCCCGGAAACTGATGTCCCTCCCCTACAAAAAGGATGTTGTTTTCCATATCTCTCGAGATGATAAAACAGCTTTCTTTATGGCCGCCGATTCCCAGCCCCTTGCTTTGTCCGATTGTAAAAAACTGGGCGCCCTGATGTTTTCCGATCACTTTTCCGTCGGATTTTTTGTATTCGATTTTCCGGCTCAGGTAGTCAAGTTCTTCCTGTTTTGAAGAAAATTCAGGCGTTTCTTGGGCAAATAACGGGGAGTCTTTAAAAATTTCTACGATTTCTCCTTCTTTCGGAACCAATTGCTGCTGTAAAAACTGGGGAAGACTTACTTTCCCGATAAAGCACAATCCTTGGGAATCTTTTTTGTCCGCTGTAACCAACCCGATTTCTTTTGCAATTTCCCTTACCTGGGGTTTCGTCAGTTCACCGATCGGAAATAACGCTTTGGATAACTGATCCTGGCTTAATTGGCATAAGAAATACGACTGGTCTTTGTTGTTATCTTTTCCGGCCAAAAGGTGGAAAATTTCTTTGCCATTTTCATCAAGCGTTGAACCGACTCTGGCGTAATGTCCGGTGGCTACTTTATCAGCGCCCAGCGACATGGCCGTTTTAAGGAAAACATCAAATTTTACCTCGCGGTTGCACAGAACATCAGGATTCGGCGTACGCCCTTTCTGGTATTCATCGAACATGTAATCGACGATTCTTTCTTTGTATAGATCACTCATATCGATCACCTGGAAAGGGATTCCAAGCTTTTGGGCAACCATCAGGGCATCGTTGCTGTCCTCAATCCAAGGACATT
Source organism: uncultured Chryseobacterium sp. (assembly GCA_913774355.1). Lineage (GTDB taxonomy): Bacteria > Bacteroidota > Bacteroidia > Flavobacteriales > Weeksellaceae > Chryseobacterium. The sequence goes on from CAJYGB010000016.1 coordinate 277,684, forward strand.
CGTCTTCCAGGGTTACGGAAGCGTCGTTCCAGTTTCTCATAAACAGGGCCACTACTTCATGCCCCTGCTGTTGTAACAGATAGGCTGTTACACTTGAGTCTACGCCTCCGGAGAGGCCTACCACTACTTTCATTGTATTTCAATTTTACGAAACTCTTAACGGGAGTTCTTAGTTTGACCCTGCAAAAATACAATTAAAAAGATTCGTAAAAAAATGATAATTTTAGACATCGATAAAAACAATGTCTATGAAAAAGCTTATTATTTCTTTATCCGTCTTGTTTTCAGGTTTACTTTTTTCGCAGGAAGCTGCAGAAACTCCGGTGCAAACTAATAACCGCTGGACTTTCGGAGGCGGAATCGGCTTCGGCTTTGGAAGCAATAATTATTTTAACCTTTCAGCAGCACCGAGGGTCTGATATATGCTGACCAGCGATCTCGAAGGGGGCGTTTTGGGTAGTGTTTCCTGGCAAAAGTCCAATGCTTACAGTTCAACCATGTTCGGCATCGGTCCGTTTCTGAACTATTACATCGCCAGAACATTCTTTGTTAGTGCGAATTACCAGCATTATTTCATCAATTATAAAGATAAAATTTATGATGTTAAAGCCAATGCCAACGAAGATGCTTTGTATCTGGGCGGAGGCTATATGCAGCGGATCGGGAACAATTCTTTCCTGCAGTTGGGGCTGATGTACAATGTATTGTGGAAAGAGAATTCAAGTATTTTCTCAAGCGGGCTGTCTCCGAATATCGGTTTCGTGGTAGGATTGTAAGAGGAATAGTAAACAATTCAGGATCATTGCAAAATTTTGTATTGCTTAAAAATAAAAAGCACCGGAAAATTCCGATGCTTTTTAATGATTAAATTATTTACTTAAGACTGAGATTTTTCAGCCGTTGATTTTTTGGTTTTTGAACTTTTACCTGCTAAGCCATCTTTGGCTTCATTAACATCGAGAACTACAGTTTCCCCTTCAGATAATTGCTTGTTGACCAGCATTTCGGCCAATAAATCTTCAATGTATTTCTGGATCGCCCGTTTCAATGGTCTTGCACCGAAGTCTTTATCCCATCCTTTTTCAGAAATGAAATCTTTGGCTTCTTCGGTTAATTGAACTTTATAGCCTAATTTTTCCAATCTGCTGTACAGTTTGTTCAGCTCAAGATCAATGATTTTCTTGATGTCCTCTTTTTCAAGAGAGTTAAAGATCACGATATCATCAATTCTGTTCAGGAATTCCGGTGAGAATGCTTTTTTAAGGGCATTTTCAATCGTACTTCTTGCTCTTGAATCCGAAGTGGATTTTTTCGCAGAAGTTCCGAATCCTACACCGTCTCCGAAATCTTTAAGATCTCTCGTACCGATGTTGGAAGTAAGGATAATGATCGTATTTCTGAAATCGATTTTTCTTCCTAAACTGTCGGTAACGTGTCCTTCATCAAGAATCTGTAATAAGATGTTGAATACATCCGGATGGGCTTTTTCGATTTCATCCAGAAGAACCACCGCATAAGGTTTTCTTCGGACGGCTTCCGTCAATTGACCGCCTTCTTCATATCCAACGTATCCCGGAGGCGCACCAACCAATCTGGAAACGGCGAATTTCTCCATATATTCACTCATATCGATTCTGATCAAGGATTCGTCAGACTCGAATAATTCTCTTGCCATTACCTTCGCCAATTCGGTTTTACCAACCCCGGTTGTTCCTAAGAAAATGAAAGTACCGATCGGACGGTTCGGATCTTTAAGACCAGCTCTGTTTCTCTGGATCGCCTTGACTACTTTCTTCACCGCATCTTCCTGGCCGATTACTTTTCCGTTAAGGTTTCCATCCATTCCGGCGAGTTTATCCAGCTCATTTTTACCTACTTTCGTCACGGGGACACCGCTCATCATCGAAACTACTTCCGCAACATTTTCTTCACTCACGGTTTCTTTTTTCTCCTTCACATCCTTATCCCATTTTTCCTGGGCAGAATTCAGTTCCATCTGGAGTCTTTCTTCTTCATCTTTCAGTTTTCGGGCCTCAAGATAATCCTGCGCCTTTACTGCTTTTTGCTTCAATTCCTTAATCTCTTCAATCTTCTTTTCAAAATCGATGATTTCGGTAGGAACTTTCATGTTTTTAATATAAACACGCGAACCGGCTTCATCCATTGCGTCAATTGCTTTGTCCGGTAAGAAACGGTCCGTAATATATCTTGATGTTAAATTCACACACGCAGCAATGGCTTCCGGTGTATAGACAACATTATGATGCTCTTCATATTTATCTTTGATCTGATTCAGGATCTGGATGGTTTCATCAATGGAAGTTGGTTCTACCATTACTTTCTGGAACCGTCTTTCCAACGCGCCGTCTTTTTCAATATACTGACGGTACTCATCTAATGTAGTTGCTCCGATGCATTGGATTTCGCCCCTCGCCAAAGCCGGTTTAAACATATTGGATGCATCTAAACTCCCCGTTGAACTTCCTGCTCCAACAATCGTGTGAAGCTCATCAATGAATAAAATGACATCCCTGTTTTTTTCCAGTTCCGTCATGATCGCTTTCATTCTTTCCTCAAACTGGCCACGGTATTTTGTGCCGGCAACCAGGCTGGCAAGATCCAAGGTAATTACCCTTTTTCCGTAAAGAACACGGGAAACTTTTTTCTGCTGGATTCTTAAAGCCAATCCTTCCGCAATAGCCGATTTACCGACACCCGGCTCCCCGATAAGAAGCGGATTGTTTTTCTTTCTCCTTGATAAGATCTGGGAAACTCTTTCAATCTCTTTTTCACGGCCGATTACCGGGTCTAATTTTCCGTCTCTTGCCAATGAAGTTAGGTCTCTTCCGAAATTATCCAGTGTTGGTGTTTTGCTTTTTGCAGAACCGAGATTGCCCGTAGGCTTTCTCATCTGCTCGAAATCTTCCCGCTCGTCATCGTCATCGTAAGCACTCATCTGTGGTGCCTGTCCGGAATTTTTAAGCATGGTCTGATATTCTTTTGAAACGCCTTCATAGTCAACGTCATAAGCACCTAATATGTTTGAAGTTGGATCCTCATATTTATAAAGAATGCCTAAAAGCAGGTGTACGGTATTAATCTCGTTGCTTTTATACTGTCTGCATTCGAGTTCTGCACGCTTAACGGCATAATCAGCCATTTTCGTGAAAGAAATATTGGGAACCTCTTCAGAAATAGGATTTAGACTTGCTGTATTTAAAGTTTCAATTTTTCTTCTGATTTGTGTTAAATCCGCATTAAGGTTTTGAAGGATTTCTTTTGCAGAGTTTTCTGTTTTTATAATACCTAAAAGTAGATGTTCTGTATTAAGAAATTCACTTTTGAGCCTTTTCGCTTCGCTCTTGCTTTGTTTGAACACCTGGCTCAAACCTTGTGAAAACTTATAATCCATAATATATCTCATTAGAACAACAGCAACATTGCCGTTTATTCATTATCTAAATTACAAATATTTTACCAAAACTCAATAAATGACTTTATGGCAGAAAAAATTTTATTATCTTATTGGAAATGATTAAGTTTGTTGTCCTTTAAAAATTTCTCATGATTCCTGAAATTGCTACTTACATAGGATATTCCGCATCGTTGTTTATCGTGCTGAGCTTTATACTGAAAGACATCAGGAAAATCAGGATCGTGAATATGATCGGCTGTATCTGCTTTGTGATCTACGGAATCTACAGCGGAATGCTCTGGCCGGTCATCATCCCGAACGGACTGATCTGCTTCATCCAAATTTATCATCTCCTGGCGGATAAAAAGAAATAATGAACAGAAAAAAGATCATTACTTCCGCATTCAGTAACCTATACACGGATCAGCGTATCGAAAAGGTCTGCCGGACATTACATGAGAAGGGATACGAAATTGAACTGATCGGAAACAACTGGAACGGTGCTGAAAAAATGATACGTCCATATTCGTTTTCCCGTATTTCTTTGGTTTCGAAAAGCCTGAAGACCGCCTATTTTGAATTCAACTGGAAATTGTACCAAGAATTGAAAAAGAGGGTGGATCTAGATACCATTCTTCATGCCAACGACCTGGATGCTTTGCTTCCGAATTATATTTTAGCTAAAAAATTAAATATTCCGCTGATTTTCGACAGCCATGAGATTTTTTCTGAAATGCCTGCGATCCAGGGTAAAATGTCCCAAAAACTTTGGCGGTATCTGGAAAAAAAGCTGGTACCGGACCAACAATTCATGATTACGGCAAGTAAAGGGTATGCGTACTGGTTTAAAAAAAAATATGGTGTTGATCCGGTAGTTGTACAGAATGCACCGAGGAAATTAAATTTTAACCAGAAGATTCCTGATAACCATCCTAAAATCGTTTTGTATCAAGGCGCCATTAATCCCTTCCGCGGAATTGATAAGGCAATTCTGGCGATGAAACATCTGGATCATGTAATTTTTAAAATTGCAGGTGACGGCCCAAAGAAAAAGGAATATGAAAACCTGGTATTGAAGGAAAACCTGCAGCATAAAGTGGAGTTTTTAGGTAAATTGCTGCCTGAAGATCTTCAAAAGGTTACCCTCACGGCCGATTGCGGAATGAGCATTGAAGAGAATGGGGGAGAGAGCTATTATTATTCCCTGCCGAATAAAGTCCTCGATAGCATTCAGGCGCGGGTTCCGGTCATTCTGTCAAATCTTCCTGAAATGCAGAATATTAAGCGACAATTTGACATTGGGGAAATTATTGCCAGCCATGAGCCGATGGATATTGCAAAAGCTATTCAGGCTGTTTTAAATAGAGGAAGAGAATCCTATCTGCCCGAACTTGAAAAGGCGGCTGCTATTTTGTGCTGGGAAAACGAAGAGGTAAAATTGCTGAACGTTTTTGACAAAGCATCAAAATTTCAGGCCGTAACATAAAAACCAAAAATTGTAATCCGGCCGGACCGTATTATTTTATCTTTTTTAAATTGGCTATCTTTGCCATAAGAAATTAGTTTAGCATGACCATTAAAGAAAAACAGCAGGAAATCATCGATGAATTTGCGTTTCTTGAAGATTGGGAACAGAAGTATGAATATATTATCGACCTCGGAAAAGAACTGGAAGGTCTTCCTGACGATAAAAAAACGGAAGAAAACCTGATTAAAGGCTGCCAGAGCAAAGTATGGATCGACGCAGAGTTCCGGGATGGAAAATTATTTTTCAATGCCGATTCCGACGGGATTCTCCCGAAAGGCATTGTTTCCCTGCTAATAAGTATTTACAGTGGCCATTCCACCCAGGAAATTCTGGATTCCGATTTTGATTTTATTTCCGAGATCGGACTGCAGGAATTTCTTTCCCCTTCCAGAGCCAACGGATTGATGGCCATGACCAAACAGATCAAGTTCTACGCAGTAGCCTATCAATTGAAAGCTTAGTTTTGACACGGATTTTAGCATATCGTTTTTCTGCATTCGGTGATGTTGCCATGACGGCACCTGTTTTCCGTGAATTTCTGGAACAGAATCCTGAGGTGGAAATCATCATGGTTTCCCGAAAGAATTTTGAAGGTTTATTTGCTGATATTCCGAATCTTACCTTTAAAGGAGTTAATCTCGACGAGTATAAGGGGATCTTCGGACTGAGAAGACTGGCGAACGAGCTGGTAAAAGAATTCCATCCGGATATTGTGGCCAACCTTCATGATGTGATCCGAACCAAAATACTGGATAGGATCTACCGAAGAAAAGGACTTAAAGTATTCAAAATCAACAAAGGAAAAGAGGAAAAGGAACACCTGACCGACGTATGGAATCTTAATAAGGTCCAGTTAAAAAAAACGGTCGAAAGATACGCTGATGTTTTCCGTAAAATGGGATTTCAGGTTCAGCTTTCGCATCAGCTGAGACCTTTTCCCGGCGAAAAATCAGGAATCGGGTTTGCTCCTTTTGCCCAACACCGCGGGAAAATGCTGCCGCTGGAAAAATCGTATGAACTGGCCCGGATTTTAGCCCAAAAATATACCGTTTATTTTTTCGGAGGCGGAAAAACGGAAACGGAGACCCTCAAAAAATGGGAACAGGAAATCCCGAACACCTTCAGCCTCGCCGGAAAATTAAGCCTTACCGAAGAATTGAATAAGATTGCCGGACTTGAACTGATGATCTCCATGGATTCGGCCAATATGCACCTGGCGAGCCTGATGGGAACCCGGTGTGTTTCCATCTGGGGACAAACGCATCCTTATGCCGGATTTCTGGGTTTCGGACAAAGTGAAGACGATGTGGTGCAGATCAAAGACCTCACGTGCAGGCCATGTTCCGTTTTTGGGGATAAAGAATGTTACCGGGGAGACTGGGCGTGTCTGGAAGAGCTGAGTGTGCAGAAGATTGCAGAAAAGATTTTATAAAATTGGCTACATTAAGAATGTAATTTGGAAGCCGATTTCTGATAATACATAAACAAAAAACCATTCTTTAATAAAGTTGAAGAATAGTTTAGGTTTAGAAATATTAGGCTTACTCTTCTAATGGAAATACTTGTCTTACAAATTTTAAGAGTTCCTAAATGGTCTTAAATTCTTTTTCTACCGGAATTTGACCAATAGCATAATCAACTATGATTAAATCTTTTCTTATCTCAACTCCAAAAGCATTTTTCATCATTTTCCAACCCAATTCTTTATCAACTCCATCCTCTTGTCCAACTATTAATAATTCATTTTTAGAAAGCATCGCTAAGTAACCTTCCGCTTCAAGTTCTGTTTTTATTTTTTTTAAATTCATAATGCTTAATTTTATAGTTTTACTTGTACCCAATGGTAACGACTACCCCTCCAAAAATACTCAAAATCATCCAATGACATTGTGGCTTCAACTCTGTTCATTTGTCCAAATCCTTTTGGTTTGTTCCAAGTATTTTTGAAATATTTAATCTTATCTATTATAATTTTTATAAAATTGGCTGTGTTAAGAATGTAATTTTAATACATAGCAAAAAACCATTCTTTACTTCAAGAATGGTTCTATTTTGACACATTAAATTAGTTATTCTTCTATTGGGAACACTTGTTTCACAAACTTAAGAAGTTTTTCAGGGTCAGTAAAATCTTTTTCTAAGCCTAATTGAGAATAAGCGTATTGGATATTATATTTATTTTCAGTCATTCTTAAATAAAATTCTCTGCCAAGTTTTACAATAAATGTATTGTCTTTGATTCCGCAAAACAGAATTTTTTCTGATGTGTTACCTATCTGCTTATATTCACAATAGTATCCTTCGCTCTTAAGGATTTTTTGTATGTATTTCAGCTCATTCATAAAGTTACTCTTCTAGTGGAAAGACCTGCCTTACAAATTTTAAAAGCTCTTCAATGGTCTTAAATTCTTTTTCTACTGGAATTTGACCAATAGCATAATCAACTATGATTAAGTCTTTTCTTATTTCAACTCCAAAGGCATTTTTTAAAAGTCTACAATTTAATTGAGAATCATATCCATCATCTTGCCCCACTGTTAAAGAATTAGAGGTTATAAAACTATAATATCCTAAACTCTCAACTTCTGTTTTAATTTTTTCTAAATCCATATTTTTTACTGTTTTATTATAACTCTAGCATGATGATATCGACATTGTTTCCAAAAGTATTCAAAATCATCTATTGTCATTGTTGCTTCAACACCATTTTTTTGTCCAAATCCTTTTACTTTATCCCAAGGGTCTCTAATATATACTATCCCATCTTCAATTTTGTCCACAATAATGGTATGTCGAGTCCCACCAGGAGGTCTTATAGTTGCTATCCAAGGTTTTTTAGTAACCTGTGAAATGACTTCTGCTGTTTGTTTCATGTCAGTAATTCCTATATAAGGAGTACCAACTTGTACTTCCATATCTTTAAATATATCTGTCATAGCCCCTTTGATATTATCTAGTTGAGTTCCTGTGTCCCAATCTGTTTTAGCAAATTCTCTGACTAAGCTTTCAGGAACATCAATTCCATTGTCTTTGGCTAACTGCCTGATACAAGCTGCTGCACAAGACATTGGTTGTTCCTGACAAAAAATTTTGGATGAACTAATTTCAGATAGATATTTAAAAGCCCCTCCAGTCCCTGCACCTAATCTAGGTTTGACAATTTTATTCCAAAAAGAGTTGACCTCTTTAAAATCTCCTTTAAAAATAGGTTTTTCTCTCCATTTCAATAGATAACCATCAGCCTTTGCTACAATCTCAATACCAAGCTTTTTAAAGCCAGTCCTTACACTGGCAAGGATATTGAAAATACTCTGTGCTTTCTTTCCTTTCAATACAACTTCTTCAATCTCTTCTGCTGTCATTGCTAAATCTTCTGCTTTAGCTCCATTCTTAGCACCCTGCAAAAGTTCTTCAATGAATTTAATAAACCCTTTGAAACCTTTTGCACAGGCTTTTGCAAATCTAAAGATAAGCTTTCCCAGACCAAGTAACAAATCTGTAATTCCAAATGTCAGTGCTGAAAATGTTTCTCTGGTTAGAACCCAAAGCAGACTGGATACCTTTTGTATATAAGTAGTTCCTTTTATGATATTTCCTTCTCCTGCTGTGAAGATAAGAAGTAAAATATTGATGATAAACTCAAAGGCAATAACTCCTGTATAAAATGCAACTGTATAACGAGATGCATTGTCCCAATATCCTTTCAACTTGTCAAATATACCCTCAAAATCAGATTGGGAAATACCCCCACTAGAACTGAAAAGGTCTTTAACTCCTTTTAAAAATACTGGACCATTTGCAAGAACCCAGTCTAATACATCTTCTGCCTTCTCTAATAAATCCCTTCTGTTTTTATACTGTTCATAAGATAAAGCCATTGTTGGCTGGAAAAGAGCCTGTAATATGTATAAGATACATTGTAAAAGCCCCACAAGCCCATTGTTAATCCCACAATAAAAAGCATTGGCTATTTTAAGAACCTCAATTCCTTTCTTTGCTAACTCCACCAATTCATCTTTAACCTCAGAAAGAAAATTTTTAATTGTATTAATGACAGTGCTAATCTTCTCTACAAGTCCTTTGAAGGCATCAGGAAGATGTTCAATAGAAGCATTTTTGACCTTGCTCGCTGCCTGTTTTACTAATTGCCAAACCTGAGTAAAAGCAACTTCTGCACCTTGAACGAAAGGATTCTCCCCTAATCCCTCAAAGAATTGTGCAGCCTCATTCAGGTTAACCGCTCCTATGATAGGAACAAGAGGAGAATAGTCTTTAGCTTCGGGATTGTAATTCTTTTCTGTGGGTTTTAAGCTTTCTAGTTGTTCTCCACACCATCCAAGAGCATCAGCTGGAATAGAAGAAATATTACCTATGGTTTCTTCAAATCTTCTGTCTCCGGTAAAAAACTGATACTCTCTCATTAAGGCATCACGCACCAGAGCAGCATTGATTTTATCTCCTTAATAAGTATATGCCAACTGGGCCAGATAAGCAGCTTCGTCTTCCATGGAAGAAATATTCCTGAAGAATTTTCCACCGACACTTGAAGGTAATGGCTCAGGAAATTTTTTAAAAAGCTGAACAAAATAATCTCCCATCTTGGCAATATAAAAGTCTCCTGCAAAGTTGGATTTGTTCGGATTGGGTTTCTCATAAAACAGAAATAGAGCCTGTTTCTTTCGGGCATTAGCCTGATAGCTTCCATATACCTGTGAGCCCGTTTCACAAGGGAGCACTTCTGCATAATATTCATAACCCTTTTCTCCTTTTTCATTTAATCCTGTAGAAGGAAAAACGGAAGATATGGAATTGTCCGTAAGATAAGAGTATCCGGATGGTGTGTTTCTGTAATCGTGAAATGGGCTTCTGTAATCAGGAAAATCATCCTTGTTGATCATTGTGTTTACAAAAGCATTGTTTTGTTTAGATCTTTGATTTAATTCTTCAAAAGAGCGTGTTTTGAACTCTGATAAATCACCAAATTCGTCATCGAATTCTTCCATAAGCTTTGCGTTTTAGTAATTAATATTTTGTTTAAATATTTCTAAAAGCAAAGCTAAATCCTGACTGCGCCAAAACTCGACGTGTTTTTTTTTAAAATTATGTAAATCTTATCATCGAATCTTACAATTAGTAATAAGAAGTGGAAACCTAAAAACTAATATTTTTGCCTAGTTCCCAGGTTTTGGCACTGATCCTAAAAAAATCTCTCAAAAAACTTGAGAGATTTTTCAATCAGTTTAAAAGATTAGTTCTTAAAAAATTTTTTAGATACTATTTTTCCATTGGAATTTTTTCCTGTTATAATGTACATACCTTTTATCAGGTGGCTGATATCCATACTGATTGTTTTTCCTTCATCTTTTAGATCGGCTTTGATTTTCTTACCATCAATCGAAACCAATTCAATTCCTCTATCAAACCCTTCTAAGAAAATTCTATTATCAGCAGGATTCGGATAGATGTTGATATTTTTAGTAAAGGTAGTTTCATTTGTTGAAAGTGGGGTGAATGAATCAAAACTGAACCTTCTCATCACCAGTTTCCAATTGGACTGGGCGCAATAAAAATTATCCATGGTTTCCGCCAGAATAATCTTATCACCATGCAGCATTGTTCTTGTTCCATTGTGATTGCCGGTTAACCGCGGGATTGTTATATATCCTCCGCTATTATAGGTATTGTCTACATTTCCGGAACTGTTTATTTTTCCTATCATGTACGATATATTTCCCATTTCTCCTACGATATAAAAGCTATTGTCAATGTAATAGGAACTGATGGGTTCCATATAATTTGATGTATATTTAAAGCCGTTGTTGAAATTGCTGTCCAGCGTACCATTAGCAAGGATTTTCATGATAAGGCAGCGATTGTTGGAAGCAGGACCCATTTTTCCGATAGTGCTTATTACGATACTGTTATCCGGTGTCAAAAACGAAAAATGCTGCTTATTATCATATGCGATATAATTGGTTATAGTGAGGCTGCCGTTTGTTCCAAAAGTAGCTATCGGAAGTCCCTGAGGGTTTGTTTTATAAACGACAATATTTGCATCACCGTAGGTAGCGCCAATCGTTTTTTTACCGGTAAATATATAGTTGCCGTCATTATCAATATTAACATTTGTTAGAATCCAGTTTGGGCTTGTTCCGAATTCTATTTTTCCATTATTTCCGAAAGCGGTCTGAACACTTCCGTCCGGATTAAATTTATAAAGGGTTGTGTAAAGTTTATTATCATAATTTCTTTTTACTGTCGTCATGATAATCTCGTGGGTAGAAGTTTCTTTCCAGTCACGTATAGTTTGCTCGTAGGGAAGGCTTATGCTTCCGTTTGTGCCCCATGAGGTAACAGGATTGCCTGCTGCATTTATTTTGGTAAGATTTGCATATTGGTTTATAATCAAATAATTTCCATCGGATGCTGGCTGTATTTCTGTTATTACTCCAAAGTTTCCGTTGGCTCCATTTTGTCCGAATGAAGTATCTGGAATTCCGTTGGAGGTAAATTTTGTGAGAACGCCAGTATAGTATTGATTAGAACTGCAGCCCCAATTTGATACTCCGCCGACAAAAAAACGATTATCAGGAAGTATATTCATTGTATATCCGTGAAAGCCTTTTACATTGGCAGGATCATATAAATATTCAGTTTTTCCGTTTGTACCGAACGACATATCCTGGGTCCCGGGAACCTGGCCTTTCGCAAAAATTAAAATAAATACAGAAAGTAAAATTATTGTTTTCATGTTTATAGTTAAATTTTTAACAAAAAAAATCTCCCTTAAAAAAGAGAGATTTCTGTGGGTCCTGAGGGATTCGAACCCCCGACCCTCTGGGTGTAAACCAGATGCTCTGAACCAACTGAGCTAAGAACCCGAATTTTTTTGAAAGGTTTCGTTTCCTTTTCTGTGGGTCCTGAGGGATTCGAACCCCCGACCCTCTGGGTGTAAACCAGATGCTCTGAACCAACTGAGCTAAGAACCCTCTTTATCGTTGTTTCCTCGATTAGAGTGGTGCAAATATACGACTTATTTGGAAACCTCCAAATTTTTTTCTAAAAATTCTCCCACAACAAAGTTGCTTCCGCCGATAAAAATCATTTCTTCGGCTGTACATTGCTCTTTTGCAGAAAGATGCGCCTCCTGCACTGAATTGAAAATTTTATAAGAAATTTTTGCCTCCTGCAGCATGTTTTCGTAATCTTCCGGATGTCTTCCCCGATGAATAGAAGGTTTTGCAAAATAAAACGTAGAATTTTCCGGCAGGATCTTCATGACAACATCGATTTTTTTGTCATTGACGAAACCTAAAACAACATGTTTGTGTCGGTCAATAGAATTCAGCTGTGTAAAGACATATTCCAGTCCGGCCTGGTTGTGTCCCGTATCGCAAATCGTGAGCGGATCTTTCGAAAATTCAAACCAGCGTCCTATAAAACCGGTATTCTGATGAACATGTAAAAGTCCGTTTTCAATATTTTCATCGGAAATGGTAAAATTCAATTTCTTTAATTCTTCAATTAAGCTCAGGACTACTTTTATGTTTTTTGTCTGATAATTTCCTTTCAGATCGGATTTCAATGCAGTCTCGAATAAAGAAGCATCAATGAATGAAGCATGTTCCTGGGCTGCTTTATTCCGGATGATATTTTTTACCGTTTCATTTTCATCTCCTGAAACAACAGGAATATTCGGTTTTACGATTCCTGCCTTTTCCGAAGCAATCTCTTCAATGGTGTCTCCCAAAATATTCTGATGGTCCAGTTGGACATTGGTAATCGCAGCAACCAATGGCTGGATAATATTAGTTGAATCCAGCCTTCCTCCTAACCCCACTTCAATAATGGCTATATCTACATGTTGGTGGTAAAAGTATTCAAAAGCCATGATCGTGGTAAACTCAAAGAAAGACGGCTGAATATCTCCCGGAAGATTTTTTAACTTTTGGATAAAATCAAAAACAAATTCCTTATCACAATTGTTGCCGTTTACTTTAATACGTTCCGTAAAATCGATAAGATGGGGAGAGTTGTACAAACCTACTTTATATCCAGCATCCTGTAAGACAGAAGCCAGCATATTGCTGGAAGATCCTTTACCGTTTGTTCCCCCGATGTGGACGCATCTTATTTTTTCCTGCGGATTTCCGAAAAAATCGCAGAGTCTTCTGATATTATCCAGTCCGGGCTTATAGGCCTTCTGCCCGTCGATCTGGTAATTGGGAGCCTGTACAAAAAGCCAGTCTACGGCTTCCCGGTATTGTTCATGAGTCATGATACAAAATTCTCAAAAGTTTTTCAAAAAGAAACAGCAAAGTGTAACTTTTTTATATTTACTTCGTCTAATAGGGAAAAATATTTAACATGAAAAGAGTTTTGACTATTGTTTTGGGATTAACGTGCCTGGCTGTCAATGCCCAGAAAAAATGGTCTTTGAGAGCGTGCGTGGATTATGCAACCGAGCATAATCTTCAGGTGATCCAAAACGAATACTCGAAACAAGCACAGGATCTGAACCTGAAAATTGCGAAGAAAAATTATCTTCCGTCCATATCGGCAAATATGGGAAACACGGTAAGCTTCGGACAGACCTCTTTCGGTACGGGAAGCTTAAGAAACGACCGTTTCAGCAACAGTGCCAATCTGGGAGCGGATATTCTGGTTTTCAATTACGGAAGACTGGAAAAAACCGTCAGAAAAACGGAATTTGATGTTGAGGCCAGCCAATATGATATTGAAACCATCAAGAATGATATTTCGCTTCAGATCGCCCAGCAGTATCTAACCACTCTACTGAATAAAGAAATCGTAAAGATTTCAAAAGCTGCCGTGGAAAATGCCCAGAAGCAGTACGACCGCTCAAAAATTACCACAGAAATAGGGACTACGGCTCAAACGGTTCTCGCAGAAGCGGAGGCCGGGCTGGCCCGGGAAAAGCAGAATCTGAAGACGGCAGAAATAAACGTGGGAAGAAGCCTGTTTGCTTTGGCCCAGCTTTTACAGCTTCAGGAGTACAGGGATTTTGATGTGGAAGATGTAGATATTCCGGATCAGCTTGCTCCTCAACTGAAAGGTGTAGATGAAGTGCTGGCCACGGCTTATGAAAACCAGCCTCAGATCAAAGCGGCAGAAAGCCGTATCAAGTCTGCCGTAGCTCAGACAGAAATTAATAAGACCGCATTTTGGCCTACGGTAACGGCAAGTGTGGGAATCGGAACATTCTATAATAATCTTCTGAATACCAATATTACAGGAAGAGATGAATTTGGGAATTTGGTATATGAAAGAAATTATTTTGGGCAATATAAAGATAACTTTGGCCAGCAGGCAGCTGTTTCTTTAAATATCCCGATCTTTAATAAAGGAATCACAAAACTCCAGGTAGAGCAGTCCAGGCTAAATGAAAACATTGCCAAAGTTACGCTGCAACAGCAAAAGCAGGTAATCCGTGAAAATGTTCAGAAGGCACAGTTTGATGTGGATGCAAACTATGAAATTTATATATCTGCCCTTCAGGCTGAAAAAAGCACCAAACTGGCACTGGATTTTGCAGATAAAAGCTATGCGGCAGGAAGATCTACGATCTATGATGTAAATGTAGCCAGAAACAACTACGCCAATGCCCAGGGATCTGTGGCACAGGCCAAATATAATTACGTGTTCAGTCTTAAACTGCTGAATTTCTATGCAGGAATTCCGTTGAGCTTGTAAAAATGTCGATCCAGCCTCTAGAGAAGTACTTACCTGAAAATACCCTGCCGTATTTAAAAATCTGGTTTGCCGATTATTATATTCATATAAAAATTACGCGTAACCGGAATTCAAAGCTTGGCGATTACCGTAAGCTTCCGGATGGTTCGCATGAAATTACCATTAATTCTACGCTGGTTCCACAATTGTTTTTCTTTGTGCTAACCCATGAGCTGGCACACCTGATCGCCTTTGAAAAATATGGACGCAGAATCTCACCGCACGGCAACGAATGGAAAGAAACTTTTAGGAAAATGCTGTTGCAGAGCCTTGATGTATATGAAGAAAATCTGCGACCAATTATTGTAGAGTTTTCAAAATCCCCGAAAGCCAATTTTATGGCAAGCCCGGATCTGGTAAAGTATTTTCATATTGAAGGACAGGATGATACCCTTGTTTTTATCGAAACATTAAAGAAAGGAGATTTCTTTGTTTACCGAAATGAAAAGTACCTTTTAGAAGGTCTGATTAAAAAAAACTATCTTTGCAGGCACCTGGATACGGGAAGGAAGTACTCTTTCAAACCGTTGGCAAGGGTAGAAAAATATACTTAAAAATGTTACAGTCAGATAGATATTGTGTGATTATGGCAGGAGGAATCGGAAGCCGGTTCTGGCCTATGAGTACACAGAAGTTTCCGAAGCAGTTTCAGGATATTTTGGGAGTGGGTCGCACCATGATTCAACAGACTTATGACCGGATCAGCAAAATCATTCCTAATGAAAACATATTTGTTATTACCAATAAAGAATATGTAGAGCTTTCCCACCAGCAGCTTCCGGAAATTCCTGAGGAAAATATCGTTGGAGAACCCCTGCTGAAAAATACGGCCCCCTGCAATCTTTATATGGCCAATAAAATTGCTGAAATCAATCCGGATGCGACTATGATTGTTCTGCCGGCGGATCACTTGATCCTGAAAGAAGAAGTTTTTCTTGAAAAAGTAAAGCTGGCTTTTGATATCGCTTCGGAAAATGAATACCTGGTTACCTTGGGCATTACTCCTACCAGGCCGGATACGGGCTATGGGTATATCCAGTTTGTGGACAATCATGATTCCGATTATTATAAAGTAAAAACGTTTACTGAAAAACCGATTCTGGAAATTGCCAAAAGTTTTTTGGAGAGCGGGGATTTCCTTTGGAATGCGGGAATTTTTATTTGGAGTGTTAAAAGTATTCAGCATGCTTTTGAAACCTATCTTCCGGACATGACCCAGCATTTTATGGCTTGTGAATATAATGCAGACAGCGAAAAGAACTGTATTGAACTGATCTATCCGAAAGTGCAGAAAATTTCTATCGATAACGGGATCATGGAAAAAGCCACGAATGTATATGTCATTCCTGCTAATTTGGGATGGAGTGATCTCGGAACCTGGACTTCCGTGTACGAAAATGCCGATAAAGACGAAAATCTGAATGCCTTAAAAGCCAAGCAGCCTATCCTTACTTACAATGCCAAAGGAAATGTAATCCGTATGAAGAATAATAGTAAGGCGGTGATTATTGACGGGCTGGAAAATTATATTATCGTAGATACCGATAAAGCATTGCTGATCTGTCCGAGAGACAATGATCAGTTAATAAAAGACTATGTGCTCGATCTGAAAAACCTTAAAAAAGGAGACCGGTTCATATAAAATAATCTGCAGGCTTTCTGCGTTCTTTTACTATGTTTAAACTTACCACCAAATTTCATGCATTTGTTTTTCTGTTTTTAGGAATTTTTGCATTTTCTCAGGAAAAAAAGCAGTTTCCCAATGTTTCGGGTCTCTTACAGAGAATTATCCCGAATATGAAGATCGATTCCTGGCTTCTCATTCATAAAAGCTACGGAAAGGATAATGTGTTAAAACAGGTAGGCACGGTAAAAGATTATACTTCTCCGTCTTCAGGATTTAATATAGGAATCGCGGAAGAGGACGAGTTTTATTATATCGTATACTCCGCGGGCGGGAAAACCGAATACGTTACCAATCCGGAAGAGCTGAAAAAATTTATCGGCAAGGCGGATGATGTTCAGGAAGCGGCGGTTCTTGCAGCAGCAGATGGGTATATTATTGATGAGGAATTCAAAGATATGGCCGGAAATTATTCCGAAGACAAATCCAATTATTACCTGGATTTGGGAAAACTGACTTCCAGAGAATGCCCCTATCAGAAAAAACACTATACTTTAACCGTTAATAAAGTCTCAGGAACCATTACGGAGGTGAAGGACAACGGCGCTTATATTGAACTGTATAATAAAAAATGTACGAATAATCCCCGGCTTTTAAAAATCGAGAAAAAAGAAGAACCCAAAGATGACCCTAAAAAGAAACCCTCAAGATCGCGCAGATAATATTTACGAAACCGAACGTTTGATCCTTCGTCCCATGTCCTTGGAAGACGCGGATTTTATTCTGGATCTTTATAACCGTCCGAAATTTATTCAGTTTATCGGAGACCGGAATCTGAAGACGGTTGCGGATGCCGGAGATTATATTAAAAACCGGTTTCTGCCACAGTTTGAGCGGTTGGGCTATGGAAATTATCTAATGATAACAAAGGAAGGCAACCATAAAATCGGCGGAGTGGGAATTTTCGAAAGGGAAGGACTGGATGTTGTGGATATCGGGTTTTCTTTACTGGATGAATTTGAAGGAAAGGGCTATGCGTATGAAGCGGCTTTAAAAATAAAGTCGGTCGGGATGAATGATTTTGGTCTGATTAAAATTTCGGCAATTACCACAAAAGATAATTTTTCTTCTCAAAAATTAATTGAGAAGCTGGGCCTAAGATTCCGGAAATATGTGACTATTCCAAACGATCCGGAAGAACTGATGTATTATGAAACCGAATAAATTTTAGCAAGAAAAGAATACCTTACCGGATAAGATATTCTCATGTCGTTATACCAAAAGGAAATCCGGTACGTTTTTGTAAACAAAGAATTACTTTTCCAGAATTTGCGCCGCGTGATCCTTGGTTTTCACTTTATCGATCACTTGTGTACAGATTCCGTTTTCATCAAAAACAAAAGTGGTTCTTACGATACCCATAAATTCCTTCCCCATAAATTTTTTCAGCTGCCAAACGCCGAATTTTTCGATGATGTCGCGGTTCTCATCGGCAATGATATCAAACGGCAGCTCATATTTTTCGCTGAAATTTTTCTGGCTTTTCACCGGGTCTGCACTTACGCCCAGTAATTGGAAACCCTGCTTCTTCAGCTCTGCATCATTATCGCGCAGATTACAGGCTTCCGCTGTGCATCCGGGGGTATTGGCTTTTGGATAGAAGAAAACAACCAGCTTTTTTCCGGTTAAATTTTTTGAATCAATGGTTTCGCCGTTCTGATTTATTCCTTTAAATTCCGGTAATTGATCTCCGATTTTCAACATAATGATTTATTTTTGTTCAAATTTAATGGTTATATGACAAAAAAGCAAAGAGCCGAGACCGTCCTTACGGAATTGGAAAAATTATACCCGCAGGTCCCCGTTCCTTTGGATCATACCGATCCGTTCACCCTATTGGTTGCGGTTGCCCTTTCTGCACAGACTACGGACAAAAAAGTGAATCAGGTAACACCCGAGCTGTTCAGGGTAGCCGGAACACCGCAGAGAATGGTACGCCTTGAAGCTTTTGAAATCAAAGAACTGATTAAAGAAATCGGGCTCTCCAACCAAAAGGCTAAAAATCTGAAAAGAATGTCCGAACTGCTCATTGAAAAACACAATGGAATAGTTCCACAAACTTACGAAGAGCTGGAAGCATTGCCGGGCGTTGGCCACAAAACCGCTTCGGTGGTGATGAGCCAGGCTTTCGGCTTTCCTGCATTCCCGGTAGATACCCACATCCATCGCCTGATGACAAAATGGAAGCTGACTTCAGGCAAAAACGTAGTGGAAACGGAAAAAGATGCCAAAGCATTATGGCCCGCAACCTCATGGAACAAACTGCATCTCCAGATCATTTATTACGGAAGGGAATATTCTCCCGCCCGCGGAAACGGAGAAAAGGATTTTATTACCAGGATGCTTTTTGAGAAATAATTAAATATAACGTAAACTCCGAAGTAGAAATAGGATTTACCAGGCTGGAAGAGGGAAGCCGGATGTTGGAAGTTGAGCTTGTCACCCTAGGATCTATGGTATCATTAAATTGTTACATATTAAGAGAAATTCTATTTAAAATCCAGGCCCAAATTGAATTCTAATATCTGTTTTTAAACTGTATCCATTTATTCATCCAGCATTCGGCGGTGATAATTAATTTGTCCCAAATGGTAACTCAAATGTCCGAAAAGATGGATCAGGAAATAGCCTGTGGTCATTTTATAACCTAACGGATCCCCGGGGAAATCTTTTTCAAGTTCTTCTGCCGATATATTTTCAAGGGTAAGTGTCACCGTTTCGGTAACTTTTTCGATCTGCTGAATCAATTCCGCTCTCGGAACATCTTTTAGCGAAAATTCAAGTTCCCTGTTCCTTATATATCCTGAATTTCCCAAAATGGCTCCTACGAAATGGCTGAGGTTTCCTACCAGGTGCAGTGCCAGATTCCCTGTGGAATTTGCAATGTTTTTATCGATTTTCCAGATTACTTCCTCGGTTTGGTAGGCTTCGATTTCTAGTTTTAATTTGTTTAAATCTCTTATGAAAAGGGATTTTATATTTTCAGTTATCATTTTATTTGATTGTGGTTTTAAAATATCCTCTAAAGTTTTTTGTGACCAATGAATCCAGATTTGTATTATAATCTATAAACCCATAAATACTGTCATTTTTTTTAAATTTAGCTTGATTAAGAACCAGTTTCTGAGAATTCGGATACGTTTTTAGAAACTTTATTTCACCTTTCAACGTTTTCGGATTAATATCTTTTATGATAAACTGATCTTTAAAAACCTTTACTAAAACACCGTTTCCAAAATATCCATTGTAATTGTTAAGCCAAATATTGGTGGTGTCTCCATCTTGCTCTGCTTTACATTTATAATCATAGAACTGAAAGTGCCTGTATTTATAAAAGTGACTATAAAATCTATCTTTTTGGACAATATAAGCCGTTCTTGTGACACTTTCAACTTTTCACTATTAAATAATTTAAGCTCATAATATTTTGATAGAATTTTGAATGTATCATTTTCGCTTAAATTTTTATCAACTGTAATGTTTTCAAACTGTTCGATTTTATTATTCTCAGATTTACAGCTTAAAAAACACAATCCCAAAACAAAATTTATAATGACATGAGCTATTTTTATCATGATTTGATTCAAAGTATAAAGCTAAACAAAAAAGCCACAAAAATTAATTTGTGACTTTATATTTAATGTGGAATTTCTTCCCTTAAAATTTCATTTCCGGCTTTATCGTAATAAATACAGGTATGGGCAGCCAGGTCAACGATCCATTTTTCAATTCCCGTTGTGGCGCAGTCTTCGCAAAATTTCATGTAATCCGTTTCTCCTTTCTGATGGCTCTTTAACTGCCGTATGAACGTATCTTTATCCGTTTCATCAGCGATGGTAAGTTCAGTATACTTGGGTTTTGATTCCGCCCTGAAATCGTTTTTTCCAAAATATTCGGTATGGCTGTCTTTTACCCAGGTTTCAAAAGACTGTACGCCCAGTGCTTTTATTTCTTTGATATAATCCGGGAAATCGGCTCCGGATTGTATTTTATCGTGTGCGGTTTCAATTTGTTCTATGGTAAACATCTGTTTGTTAGTTATAGATTATGAGTTATGAAGTGAATAGCAGACAATAAATGATTCATTTGATAGCCAGTACTTTTAATCTTACTATTGACAAAAAGAATTTTCAGCATCCGGCTTCCTTCTTCCAGTCTGAAAATCCGGTTCTCCATCGGGTTTGCGTTAAATTATTTCTGTTTTTTCGCCCAAAGTTCCATTTTTCTGTTCAAAACATCCAGAGGAAGACAGCCCTGACTCAAAATTTCATCATGAAATTTTGCCAGGCTGAATCTGCTGCCCAGTTCTTTCTGGTATTTTTCTCTCAGCTCATGGATTCTTAATGATCCTATTTTGTATCCCAAAGCCTGTCCCGGCATCGCCATATATCTCTCTACTTCTGCCGTAGCACTAGCTTCGTCGTAAGAAATATTATTTAGGAAATATCGGATGGCTTGTTCTCTGGTCATTCTCCCCGTATGAAGTCCTGTGTCGACTACCAGTCGTACGGCTCTCAGCATTTGGTCACTCAAATATCCCATTTTCTGATAAGGATCTGTATATAAACCAAATTCAGGACCTAAAGTTTCACAATAATGGGCCCAGCCTTCACCATAGGCACCGAACCATCCAAACCGCATAAACTTGGGAAGCTTTGTGTTTTCCTGCTGCAGGGAAACCTGATAATGATGTCCCGGAATGGCCTCGTGAAGAAACAGCGATTCCATTCCCGAGGTCACATTGAACTTCGTCGGATCCGGAAGCGGAACATAAAAAATACCCGGCCTTTTTCCGTCCGGTGTCCCCTGGATGTATTCTGCACTGGCACTGGCTTCCCGGAACTTCTCCGTCTGCCTGATCTCAAACCCGGTTTTCGGGGTTACGGAGAACATCGTTTTCAGCTTGGGCGTAATTTTAGTTAAAATCCCGTTGAACGCAGCCAGAACCTCTGTCGAAGTCTTATACGGCATGGCTTTAGGATCTGTTTTAACGTAATTGATGAACTCTTCCAGTGTCCCCGTAAAACCTACCTGCTGTTTCACCTTTTCCATTTCCGCACGGAGCATGGCCACCTGCTGAAGTCCGATATTATTGATCTCTTCAGGCGTTTTATCGGTCGTTGTCCAGCTTTTCACATAATACCGGTAAATTTCCTTGCCATTCGGTAAGCTGTTATAGCCGTCCGTATCCCTGGCTTTCGGCAGATATTCTTTTTCCAGGAAATCGCCCATTTTTATGTAGGCAGGAATAATATTCTTTGTAACAGCCTCCTTGTACAGTTTGGTAAATCGGTCTTTTTGTTCCTTGGTGAAGTCCTTTGGGAATTTCCTGAGCGGTCCGAAGAAAATATTTTTATCCGGGTTTGTTGTTGTAATCTCTTCCGTTCTCATTTGCGGAATCATTTTGATCACCAGTTTTTTAGGCAGGACCATCTTATTGTTGATTCCTTCCCGGAAATTATCGGTGGCCGCTTCCATCCATTCCGGAAATTTTTCCATTCTCTTCAGCCAATCATTATAATCTTTTTCCGTTTTAAAAGGCTGGCTGCCTTCTCCGCTTCCGTACAGCGGAAAATTCAGCGGCAGGCCTCCGAACTGGGTGAAAGGAATATATTCCGGGTGGTAGTTGTAGGCCTGGGCTTTGTCTTTTAAAGTGAAATCCAGGACATCATATATTACTTTGTCTTGATCGGAAAGGTTTTTATAATCCACATTTTCAAGCTGCTTCTGCACGGAATTGTAAAAAGCGACTTCTCCGGCAATGAAATCCTTGTCTATATTAATCGGCAGTTGATCATTGTATCTGAGATCTCCCTGCGAAGTGGCATCCAGTGGATATAATTTTAGGTACTGCTCATAATAATTGGCCGCAATGGAATCCAGATTGGACGGGGTCACCTTCGTTAAAGGCGAATCGGATTTCCTGCACGAAGCAAGGCTTATGATAAAGCCTAACCCGACCATGCCTTTTGCTAAAATGTTTTTCATATTTCAGAATTCTTTATCAAACAAATGTAAATATTTAAAACAGAACCCTGAAAAGATTATTTCTGATGTCTGATTTATTTAAAAACACAGATCTTTATTTATAGAGTTTGTCAGTTCGGAGAAACGCAGTGAGTTTTATCAGGACCTTCTTATTAACACAGCTTATGACTAATTGCTGCGGATTTTTCTAAAAATACTTTCAAAAAATTTTTCACATTCAATCTATTTTTTATCTTTGTTGAAAACGTTTAACAATCATAGTATTACAGCTCTTTTTTAAGAAATAATGAAAGGGATTTTAAAAATTTACCATCCGGAGGAAACGCTAAAGTACAATATCAGAAACACTTATTGTAAAGCGGTTTACAGCAACCAGCAACATTTCCTAGAGGTTGAGATTATCACGGATGACGGGTTGGATCATGTAGAAGATGATTCTTTACAGTATAATTTTCCGCAGCTTTCTCTTGAAGTTTTCGATTTTCCTATCGATACGGCAGAAATCGAAGGCAAAACCATCACCATTAACGATACTGATGAAGATATCTACACGGAGGTCAACCTTTTTGATGACGAAGACGCTTTCATTTATGACAACGAACTTAAGTTTGAGAAAAACGAGGAAGGTGAGCTTGAGGTAATTTGGAAAGGGACAATTGATGATTTCTACACAGGTTCCGAAAATCCGATTCCTTTCAGGCTGAAATGCGAATTCAAACAGGAAGAAATTGAGGTAGACGAAGATTAATCCTTCTTTTATCTTATCCTTATATCAGATTTCTTTTCAAATGTATTTTTGGAAAGAAATTTGCTGCTTTATGGAGAGACAGAATTTAAGTTGCTTTTTAAGCATTTTTTAAGAGATCAATTCATAATATTCCACTATTTTTGTCGTTACAACTTTTATAAAAATACACATTAATGCTGTTAACGGAACTTACTCAGATGTTATTTGCCCAGGCTGCCGTGCCATCGGTGGCGGCCGAAGATTTAGAATTCTCATTTTGGAAAATCATGTTCCACGGAGGTGCTTTCGCTAAAATCGTGATGGCAACCGTGCTGCTGCTGGGTGTATTTTCAGTATACCTTTTCTTTGAGCGCTTTTTCTTTATTAAGAGACTAACCGCAAAGACGGATTCCAACTTTATGGATAATATCGAAGACTTTATCCGTGAAGGGAAAATGGAGGCAGCACTGGATTACTGTAAAAGACAGAATTCTCCTGAAGGAAGGATTCTTGAAAAAGGGATTTCCAGGCTTGGAAGACCTGTCTCAGATATTGTAAGCGCAATGGAGTCTCAGGCGCAGGTTGAGGTAGCCAATATGGAGAAAAACTTAAATCTATTAGCAGTTGTGCCGAGTATTGCACCGATGTTAGGACTTTTAGGAACGGTAATCGGGATGATCATTGCTTTCTTCAATTTATCTCATGCCAGCGGATCCTTCTCCCCGAAAACACTATCTGAAGGGATCTATACGGCATTAGGACAGACGGCAGTAGGTCTTGCAGTAGCCATTCCGGCCAACTTCTTCTATAATTTGTTATTAACAAGGATTGATAAATTTGTACTGAAGGCACAGAACATGTCAGGTGAATTTTTAGACCTGATCAATAAACCTTTATAGTTTTTTAATCTAATAAAGGTTGTATCTGACTAAAAAAATAAAAGATGAAAATTCAGAGAAGAAATAGAGCGAACCCGGAATTCAGTCTGGCGGCGATGACGGATGTGATCCTGCTCATGCTGATTTTCTTTATGGTAACTTCCTCGGCAGCCAACCAAAGCGCGATCGATGTAAAATTACCTAAAGCTGATACTGCAGCCGACAATATTCCGAATCCTTTGGTGGTAAGCGTAAAGCCGGACGGCTCTTATTATGTGGATGATGTTCCCGTAAACAGGAGTGGGTTGGAGCAAGCTATCGTAAATAAACTGACGAACCAGACCAATAAATCTTTCACCATACGGGCAGACGAAAATACCCTTCACAAAGACGTGGTTTTCGTAATGGAAATTGCCGAAAAAAATAAATTCAACATTGCCATTGCAACCGTTAAGGATAAATAATACTTCCGGAAAACCCGGAAAAAGTATACGATGAAAAGTTATATTGTAAACAAAGATGAGCAAAACAAAGATAGGATAAAGAGCGCAGTGCTTTCTATCCTTATCTGGTCTGCCATTCTGCTGTTTGTATTTCTCTATAAATTAAAACCTGAACTCGATCAGCAGCCGGAAGTGGTTACGACCATGCTGGTAAATTTCGGGGACAACCGCAACGGAAACGGATTGGAAGAGCCTGCCGATCAGCCGGGAAGCCTTGCTGCAGCAACGGATGAGGTAACTCCCGAACTTGCGGAAACAGCTGTTCCGGAAACCAAGACCGTTATTCAGCCGGAACCGCAGCCCGAAACAAAAAAATCAGACGCTAAAGATAAAATCATCACCGGAAACAACGCGAAAGTTTCGGTGCCGAAAAAAGAGGAGTCCAAAGCCGACAATAAAAAATTGGCTACCAGCACCTCTGCAACGAAGAATACAAAGAAATCCGGAGCTGCAACGGCTAACTCAAAAACAGGAAACGGTGACGGAAAAGGAAATGCTGCCATCGGAAATCTAATCCGCGGTCGCGGTATAAAAGCCGGCAGCCAGGGTGACGGCAACGGAATCGGGAATGCTGGAGATCCTTTGGGGGGAGACGGAAACGGTGACAGTAAAGTAGGCATCGACCGTAAGCTGGTAGGGTTTATTCCCGGAACGATGGGTAGAGGAGGAGCACAGCCTGCGAACAGCTGTACAGCAAGCGGAACCATAACGATTGCTTATACCGTAGATAAAGCCGGAAACGTGGTTTCCGCGAGAAGATCGGGAGGAACTTCAGACCCCTGTATTACTTCCAACGCAATTTCATGGGTGAAGAAATACGTGAAAGCTGAAAAAGCTGCTGTTTCTTCTACAGGAACGTATAAGATTACTTTCTAAAAATACAAAAGCACTTTATTCAAGTGCTTTTTTTACTTCTGATATTCTGTTGATAATCGGGAGAGCGAAGATGCCGCTGCTCTGGAGATACAGCTCGTAGAATGTTTTTGCTTTATCCAGGAAGTCGTTGTTGGCTTCTGTCTTTCCCTTGAAATAGAAAAGGTTTCCCAGCATTTCGTAATAATCCTTATGATCCCTTTCCTGCCTTTCGTTTACGATTTCAATAATCTCTTCTTTTGATTTTGAGGAAAGCGTTGTAAAATCAAGCTTAAAAATATCCCGCATCAAAGAATCGAAATCCAGTTCTTTCTGCATTAAGCTTTCTTCGGGTTTGTCTAAAATCAGTTTTTCCAGCGCCTGGCTCAATTGGCGGATGAGTCTTAACGTAAATTCTTTATCGGTAATCATAAATGGTCTAAAATTTAAAGTTTATTGTTTTGAGGCTAATTGATTTGTATGTTCAATCTTTAAACATTGAATCTTGAACCTTGAATTTCTAAGCAAAAAATAAATAAGCCAACACAATCGACGTAATAACCCCCACCAGATCGGCCAGAAGCATGGCAATTACGGTATATCTCGTATTCTTTACGGCTACGGCACCAAAATAAACAGCAATCACGTAGAAGGTCGTATCCGAGCTTCCCTGGAGAACGGCGGCCAGTTTCCCCTGGAAACTATCCGGCCCGAAGGTTGCCATGGTATCCATCATCATTCCGCGTGCTCCGGAACCGGATAACGGCTTAATCAGTGCCGTTGGCATTCCGTCTACAAACCTCGCATCCAGATTAGCCGCATTGGCCACCCATTTCATTCCATCAATAATAACATCGAAAACCCCGGAAGTTCGTAAAAGCGAAATGGCGATCAGCATCCCGACCAGATAAGGAATAATCTTCACACTCGTCGTAAAACCTTCTTTCGCTCCATCCACAAAGGCTTCAAAAACATTGATCTTTTTATACACCGCACCCAGAACAATAGCCAGAAAGATAAAGAGAATTAATCCGTTGCTTAAGATCTGGCTGAACGTATCCAGGTTTTCCTTGCTGAGAGAAGTTAAATACCATACCAAAAGTCCGATCAGCACGGAAATTCCACCGACATAAGCCAATACAATAGGTTTTAACAGGTTGATTTTCTGATACAAGGAAACAATAATCATAGCTGCCAACGTTGCGGCAAAAGTCGCAATCATGCAGTACAGGAAAATATCGGTAGGATTTTTGGATCCGGCAGAAGATCGGAGCGCAATGATGGAAACCGGAATAAGCGTCATTCCTCCAGCGTGAAGACAAAGGAACATAATCTGTGAATTGGTTGCGGTATCTTTATTCGGATTCAGGGTTTGCAGGCTTTCCATGGCTTTTAATCCGAATGGGGTGGCCGCATTGTCCAGACCAAGCAGATTGGCGCTGAAATTCATTAGCATATGCCCGAAAGCGGGATGGTTTTTAGGAATTTCAGGGAATAATTTTGAGAAAAAAGGCTGGATCAGCCGGCTCAGCAGGTTGATGCCGCCTGCTTTTTCCGCAATGCTCATGAATCCCATAAACAGGGCCATTATCCCGATCAGGCCGAGGCAAATCTTGACGGCTGTTTCAGAAGTTCCGATCACGCCGTCGGCTTCCTGTACCCGGTAGACTTTTACTTCTTGTCGTAAAGAGTCAGTTTTGTAATGAATCCGGTTGTCCTCAAAATCCGGTTTTTTCATCAGGCTATCCCGTAAAACAGGGGAGAGAGCAATGATTTTCTGCGTGGCAATCTGCACGGTATCACCTCCTTTTCCCACTACCATATCGTTGAAAATGGTTTTGTAAGAGCTTGATGAAATGTATTTTATACTGGCAATGGCAATGGCAACGATAATGAATGCCGACCAAATTCTGCTGAGAACCATCCGATAGAATTAAATATGGGTTAAACTTATCAAAAAAAGTCCAGATTACAAAAATTGTCAATGGTCAATTCCTTCAGGTCAATAGTGAATTTTCAGCTGGTTTGAAATTTACCTGCACAGCAAAATTAATCCGCGGAGCGAAATTCACCATTCACCTTTTGTCAATAGTCAATTTCCTTTGGAGTCAAAAGTTAAATTTAATGGTATTGAATTAATTTGCTCTGCAAAATTCACTCGCGGAGAGAAATTCACGATTCATTCTCTCACTTTTCATCCAGATAGACCAGAAAACCCTTGAAATCATCATCCAGGTTCTTCAGTACCTTCGCCTCCTTCATTTTCTTTTCGAGTCCGTCGATGAAAAAGCTCTTTTCAAAAAACTGACGATGGACACCTTGAAGCATTTCCATGAAATATTCCATTCCAAATTTATTGTTGTGAAGGTCCATCTTGGTTTCCAACGGTTTGTTAGGGAAGAGCTCTTCATGCAGATCTGTAATTCTTTTACAGAATTTCAGGGCTTTTTGAGGAGAAGAGACTTTACAGCAGTACATCATGATGAAGCAACACCAAAGCGCGTGTCTGAAAGCGTTTCCAATACCATTTGTAGAGGCGGTGTCCGGGAATTTTTTCTGCGCGATGGTATATGCTTTTATGGTGGCATAAAAACTTAACAGAGAAAAAATGGGATGGGGAAGGATAAGCCCTAAAAGACGGCGGATCTTTTGAAAGCTCATGCTCCGGATCGTATTGAAAAATATTTTGAAAGTCCTCATAATAAAAATCTCTCCCGGAATGAGAGAGATTGATGTATTTTGTTAAATAAAATTATGCCTGGGAAGTCAGCAGATTTACAGTTTTAGCAACAGTATTTCTGATGTCCGTTCTCTTTACGATAAAATCCACAAATCCTTTCTCCTGAAGGAATTCCGAGGTCTGGAAGCCTTCCGGCAAGTCTCTTCCGATGGTCTCACGGATAACCCTTGGCCCGGCAAATCCGATCAGGGCACCCGGCTCTGCCATGATGATATCGGCAGTCATTGCGAATGAAGCGGTAATTCCTCCAAAGGTAGGATCACAAAGATAAGCGATATATAAAAGCCCTGCTTCTGAAAGCTGTGCGAGTTTCGCCTGTACTTTTGCCAGCTGCATCAGAGAATACGTCGCTTCCTGCATCCTGGCTCCTCCGGACTGGCAGATGATCATATACGGAAGTTTTTTCTCAATACAATAATCAACCGCTCTTCTGATTTTTTCACCCATTACGGAGCCTAAAGAACCTCCGATGAAAGCGAAATCCATACATGAAACGACCATTTCGGTTCCTTTTACGGTTCCTACGGCATTTCTGATGGAATCGGTAAGCTTTGTTTTGGCTTTCACTTCTTTCAGACGGTCTGTATAAGACTTGGTGTCTTTGAAGTTAAGGATATCAATACTTTCAACATTGGCATCCAGCTCAGTGAATTTTCCTTCATCGAAAAGGATATCAAAAAATTCTGCACTTCCTATTCTTACATGGAAACCGTCTTCCGGAGAAACATAGCTGTTTCTTTTCAGCTCGTCATGCTCAACAATTTTTCCCGAAGGAGTCTGATGCCAAAGACCTTTTGGAACGTCTTTCTTCTCATCTGTAGAGGTCGTAATATTTTGTGCTTTTCTTTTAAACCACTCGAATGCCATATTGTATATAATTGATGTTTAATAAATGATAAGAGATGAAGCAAGTAGTTTTCCAAAAAGTACTTGCTTCATCTCTGCCATTCATAATTTATTTAAGCGTATTTACGTTATTTAAATCTTCAAATGCCTGAACCAATCGCTTAGCGAAAGTTTCTTCTCCTTTTCTTACCCATACTCTAGGATCGTAGAATTTCTTGTTCGGCTTCTCTTCGCCGTCCGGATTTCCGATCTGTGATCTTAAATAATCGATGTTATCCACCATATAATCTCTGATTCCTTCGGTATAAGCGAACTGTAGGTCGGTATCGATGTTCATTTTGATCACACCGTAGTCGATCGCTTCTCTGATTTCCTCAATCGTAGAACCTGAACCTCCGTGGAATACAAAGTTGATCGGTTTTTCAGCCGTTCCGAATTTCTCCTGAACGTATTTTTGGGAATTGTCAAGAATTTTCGGGGTAAGAACCACATTGCCCGGCTTGTAAACTCCGTGTACGTTTCCGAAAGCCGCCGCGATAGTGAAATTGTCGGAAATCGCTTTTAATTTTTCATAAGTATAAGCGATGTCTTCCGGTTGGGTATATAATTTGGAATTGTCAACGTCTGAATTGTCAACGCCGTCTTCTTCTCCCCCTGTTACCCCGATTTCCACCTCAAGCGTCATCTGAAGCTTAGCCATTCTTTCGAAATACTGTGCAGAAATTTCCAAATTTTCTTCCAAAGATTCTTCAGAAAGATCGAGCATATGGGAAGAGTAAAGGGATTTTCCGGTCTGCTTGTAGAATTCTTCATTGGCATCCATTAATCCATCGATCCAAGGCAATAATTTCTTGGCGCAATGATCGGTGTGAAGAATAACGGTTGCCCCGTAAGCTTCAGCCAGGGTATGGATATGTTTTGCTCCGGCCACCGCTCCCAAGACAGCCGCTTTCTGCCCGTCGTTGCTTAGTCCTTTTCCTGCATTATAAGCAGCACCACCGTTAGAAAACTGGATGATAACAGGTGAGTTGAGTTTTGCGGCAGTTTCCATTACTGCGTTTATGTTGCTGGAACCAATTACGTTTACTGCAGGTAATGCATATTTGTTTTCTTTAGCATGCTGAAAAATATCAGTAACTAATTGACCTGTGGCAACTCCTGCCGGGAAAATTCTGCTCATGTTTTGCTTTTTAATATAATTATAGGGTGTTTTTAATTCCTGTAAAGGTAATCATTTTTAAAAATATGCTTAATTTCTTTTGTCCCTTCCCCAAAGCAGCTTCTGGCGGATGGTTTCATAAAAACTCAGGTTGTTTGGCTGTACCAGCAGGATCTGGAAATCAGCCTTTCTGATCACAATTTCCTGATCGGTTTCAATATGGATCAGCCGCGAGTCCAGCGAAAGGGAATATTGAGGAACCCTGCTTTCCACCTTAAATTTTATTTCTACCCGGTCATTCACCACCAAAGGTCTTACATTGAGATTATGGGGTGCAATAGGCGTGATGACGAAATTTTCGTTGTTCGGGGAAATGATAGGTCCGCCTGAACTTAATGAATAGGCTGTGGAACCGGTAGGCGTTGAAACGATAACGCCGTCGCCCCAGAATACGTTCAGGAATTCATCATTAATATAGGAATCTAC
Source organism: uncultured Chryseobacterium sp. (assembly GCA_913774355.1). GTDB lineage: Bacteria > Bacteroidota > Bacteroidia > Flavobacteriales > Weeksellaceae > Chryseobacterium. The sequence goes on from CAJYGB010000016.1 coordinate 308,243, forward strand.
CGTGATCATGGAGGTCGTCTCTTTTCTTGAAACCGTAACGTCATTCAGGGCATACGGAAAAAAATCTTCAAAAACAGGAGAAACTACATGGATCACTGAACGTCGGCTGGTCTTCACATCGCCTTTCAGGATAGAATCAAGGGCATTGAATGCTTCTTCCTTCGTAAAGCTGGCTAGAAATCCCAGTCTTCCGGTATTGACACCGACGATCGGAATTTCCAGGTCTTCAATAAAAGTAAGGGAATTCACAATGGTTCCGTCGCCTCCGAAAGTAAAGAACAGGTCCACTTCCTTATCCAGAAGATCTTGCTTGCAATTGAAGGTTTCGAATATTTTTGAAAACTGAAGAGCTTCGGCCATTTCATCATACAAAACAGATTTTACGCCTCTGCTTTCCAGCTCTGAAATAAACTTGCTTAAGTATAAAAAAGTATCAAGATCTTTTTTCTGAGAATATATGGCTGCCTTCATCCGTGTTTAAATTTCTATAAATTTCTGGAAAAACCCGAATCTGTCCTGCAACAGGTCCGATTTTTCATCAGAGTAATACTTCTGCACAATGCGGTAATCGTACCGGTCGAATGTTTCATCAATAGAACTCAGGTTTTCATTGCTGATCTTAATCGTTACCTGAAGCACCTCATCCGACATAAAACTGATAAATGCACCGTAAAACTTGGAGTTGTTGCTTTCCACGATATTGGCAATTTCCGTCATGGAATATTTCCTGGCCGGCGTTTCAATGGTGAGAATGGCTCCCGATTCAGAGAACAGCGGATATTTCGAAAAATCCTGGAAAATATCTTCACAGCTGATATAGCCCAGATACTTCTCCGCTTTGTTGATCACCGGAATGATGTTGGAATTAAATGTATAGAACAGCCGTATGCTGTCCATAATGTTATTGTCTTCCAGAATCGCAAAACGCTCGATCTGATGCTCAAGCTCTTTCAGGGGTCCTTCTGCTTCATACAGAAAATCCTGAGCCAGTGCTCCGTAAAAGTGGTGGGATTTTTTGATGAAAATATGAGAATATCCAAATGCTTCTAACATTTCCCTCGCTGATTCTATCGAGTCAGAAAGGCTGAAACACGGGAAGTCTTTTGAGATATAGTCCTTGATAAACATTGTGCTAATTTATAAAAAATTAAACGAAACTTTTTCTGAAATATTGGTTTTTTTTCTGAAAAAACCAAAAAAGTAAATTTAAAATTTGTTCGTGACGAAAAAAGAAGTATCTTTGTCGCCTTTCATTTTTACTTTTTATTAGATTTATTTCAAACTGCAATGTCTGTAAGGCACATGCAGTTTTTTATTTTAGGGCCTTGGCAAACTCCCACATCACGATCCCGCCGCATACACTTACATTCAGGGAATGCTTGGTTCCCAACTGCGGAATTTCCACGAAAGAATCGATATTCGGCAATGCTTCATCGCTGATTCCTTCCACTTCATTCCCTAAGATCACCGCGTATTTTTTAGATGAGTCAATGATAAAATCGGTAATCATCCGGCTGCCGGTCGTCTGTTCGATACCTACGATTTCAAAACCCTGGGCCTTCAGATCATCGATGGTCGCATTAATATCATTCTCATAGCTCCAGTCTACACTTTCGGTAGCCCCTAAAGCTGCTTTATGGATCTCCCTGTGAGGCGGCTGCGGCGTAATTCCGCACAGGATAATCTTCCTGATCAGAAAAGCATCTGCCGTTCTGAAAGTTGCTCCTACATTGTGCATACTCCTGATATTGTCCAGGACCACCACCAGCGGAATTTTTTCAACGGATTTAAATGTTTCCACATCCAGCCTGTTGAGTTCTTCCAGTTTTAATTTCTGTACCAATTTTTATTTTTTTGGCAAAATTAGGTATAAATATTTACGATTTCCAGCCGGAAACGGATTTATTATTTTTGAGATTCCATAATCTGATGCACATTTTTCTCGATATTCTGGGCAATAGTCTCCATCGGGATATCGTTTTCATCATTATTGAAGGGGTCTTCGATTTCCTCGGCAATCAGTTCAAGACTCATCAGTACGTAATAAATAAAAACGGTTAAAGGAATAATGTAATTCCCGATATTGATCACATAGGCAATGGGCAAGGCTAGAACATACAGGATGATAAACTTCTTGATGAAAGAAGAATAGGAATAGGGAATCGGTGTGTTCTTGATCCTTTCACAGCCGCCGCAGACATCCAGGAATCCGGAAAGCTGGGTGTCGAGATACAGCATTTCCACATCGGAGATTTTTCCTTCTTTTTTCAGTTGGTTCAGCTGCCGGCTCATCAGGATCACCAATTCGCTCGGCCCGTGGCTCTTCAGTTCCTTTTCTATTTCCGAGTAATCCTCATCCAAAGCCAGGCGGGTCGATTCTTTCGACAGGTGCTTGGCCAGAAGGTGCGGAAAGAATTTCAGGTAACGGCTGATCTGTTCGGTATTTTGTCGGTCGTTTCCTAAAATCATGCTGGTTTTTATCGCAAAGTTCCGGGTATCGTTCACCAGTTTTCCCCAGAGTTTCCGTCCTTCCCACCAGCGGTCATACGCCGTATTGGTTCTGAAAACCAGTAATAAAGAAAGCACGAATCCAAGTAAAGAATGAATCAGTCCGACATTGCTGATGCCGGATTTCGAGTTAAGCCGGAAATATTCGAGCTCAAGGTATTCCACGCCCCAGGAATACAGTCCGACCAGGATCATGCTCGGAAACAGGATCTTCAATGTATCGCTTTTATGCAGGCTGAAAAGGATTTTCAGAAAATGTTTGGTGTTGTAAACTCTCATAGATAAGGTTGGTCCTACAAATATAAATTTTTCATTTTATCCCTGCTTTACGGGAAGCCGTAATTTTTCCCGGCTAAACTGATGGTTATTTGTTATAAAAATTATCAAAAATGGGATATTACAGAAAAGGACATTTTAAGAAAGACGGAACGTGGGTAAGCGGGCATTATGTAAATGCCTTCGGACGCGGAAAAAGGAAAGCAAAAAGTCCGCAGGGCTGTGCTGTAATTATATTAGGAGGCTTGGTCTCGCTGTTGGTTTATTTTATAAGGTAGAAGATTACAGGAGGCTGATGGAAAATGATAACTGATTATTAACTTTAAAATTTTCCAGGATTTCAAAAAAGTGCTATTTTTAGTCTCACTAAATACCACACAAAATGATTCTTGAGAACGTAGATGCTGTTACCGATATCAGTAAAGAGGATTTTCAGAAAAATTATTTTAAAAAACAGAAGCCCCTCCTGATCAAAAATTTTGCGAGCCGCTGGGAAGCTTTTGATCTATGGAATCTCGATTATATCAGGGAAAAAGCGGGCGAACAGGAAGTTCCGCTGTACGACAACAAACCTGCGGATGCCGGCAAAAGCTCCGACGCTCCCGTGACCCACATGAAAATGAAAGAATATATCGATACGATAAAAAGTAAACCTTCAGATCTTAGGATTTTCTTTTATATCATTACCGACCGGCTCCCGGAACTGCTGAAAAACTTTACCTACCCAGATCTGGGAATGAAATTTTTCAAACGCCTTCCGACCTTATTTTTCGGCGGAAGCGAAGCCCATGTGCTGATGCATTATGATGTGGACCTGGGGGATTTTCTGCATATTCATTTTGAAGGGAAGAAGAGAATCTTGTTATTTGATCAGAAACAATCGGCTTTCCTGTATAAAGTTCCGTTGTCGGTACATACCGTTTATGACCTGGATTACGAAAATCCCGATTACGAAAAATTTCCGGCCCTGAAGCACGCCAAAGGTTTTGAAATATTTATGGAACACGGCGATGCACTTTTTATTCCCGGGGCATTCTGGCATTTCAACCGCTATTTGGAACCGGGATTCTCCATGTCGCTGCGGGCATTGCCCAACAAACCTGCCGTTTTCGCCAATATGCTGTACCATGTATTTATCATGCGGTATGCCGATAAGATGATGCGGAAACTATTCAAAGCAAAATGGGTAAATTATAAACAGAAGTGGGCCTATAAAAAGAGTTCGAAGGCTTTACTGAATTTAAATAACTAAACTTTTTAAGTTTTTTAATACAAATGTCTGAATATCAGGTATGAATTTAGATTTGGTGAAATGTTGGCTGAAAGAAAAAAATATTTCTTGTGACCAAGTTAGACAACTGAATTTTTTCGCAGAATAAGAAAGTTTGTGATCTTTGTTAAGTGAAACGGCTTTGTGAACTTAAAAACAGTTAGTAGTCATAAAATCTTTGTGGGCTTTGCGTTTAAGTAAAACAAATATATAGCTTTTCAAAAACTTTACTTCTACTATTTTATTTCCTATTTTTACCGTCCTAATTCAAGAAAAGATTTTAATGGCAAAGGCAGCGAAAAAAGAAACCCCGTTAATGACCCAGTACAACACCATCAAGGCGAAATATCCTAATGCACTTCTGCTATTCCGGGTCGGGGATTTTTATGAAACTTTCGGGCAGGATGCCGTGCGGACGTCCCAGATCTTGGGAATTGTCCTTACCAAAAGGGCCAATGGCGAAGGCCATATCGAGCTGGCCGGATTTCCGCATCACTCCGTGGATTCTTATCTTCCGAAGCTGGTACGGGCCGGAATGCGGGTGGCCATCTGCGACCAGCTGGAAGACCCGAAAATGGTAAAGGGAATCGTAAAAAGAGGGGTTACGGAACTGGTGACGCCTGGTGTAACTTTCAACGACCAGGTGCTGAATTCCAAAAAGAATAATTTCCTGCTTTCGCTGCATAAAGAAAAAGAGAAATACGGGATTTCCCTGGTGGATATTTCTACCGGGGAATTTCTGGTAAGCGAGGGAAACCTGGAAAAGCTGATCCACATTGTCAATACTTTCGATCCGAGTGAAATTATTTACCAGCGAAGTGTTCAGATTCCGGAACAGCTTAAAAACAAAAATGCCTTCAAGCTGGAAGACTGGGCCTATCAATACAATTTTGCGTACGAAAAACTGACGAATCATTTCAAAACCAATTCGTTAAAAGGGTTTGGGATTGAAGGCCAGCAGCTGGCAATTACGGCAGCAGGTGCTATTTTTGCTTATCTCGTAGAAGATACGCATCATAATTTATTATCACACATTACCAAAATCCAGGTTATTCCGCAGGAGGATTTCCTGATGATGGACCATTTTACGCTGAGGAACCTCGAAATCGTATATCCCAGCCATCCGCAGGGAAAATCCTTGCTGGACATCATCGATAAGACGTCAACACCGATGGGTGGAAGGCTGTTGAGACGGAGAATTATTTTACCACTGAAATCAGTCGGTGAAATCAACAGGCGGCTTTCTTTAATTGACTTTTTAAATGAAAATGATCAGCTTAAATACGAAATTTCCCAGCTGTTGAAATCCATTTCGGATCTGGACCGGCTGATGGGGAAACTGGCAGCGGAAAAAATATGTCCCAAAGAGCTGGGCTACCTTCGCCAAAGCCTGATTAATATTCATAAAATCAAAGCCCTGCTTCATCCGCATGCCGATGTATTGGCCTGGCTGGATCCCCTATATGATCAGGACGAACTGATCAAATGCCTTCAGAACCACCTGAACGACGAGCTGCCGGTGAATCTGGCAAAAGGAAATGTAATTAAAGATGGGATTTCGGAGGAACTCGATACGTTGAGAGGCCTGCAGTCCAAAGGAAGAGGCTTCCTGGATGAAATGTGCCAAAGAGAAATCGAAAGAACGGGAATTTCAAGCCTGAAAATAGATTTCAACAACGTCTTCGGCTATTATATTGAAGTAAGGAATACCCACAAAGATAAAGTTCCGGCTGACTGGCTGAGAAAACAGACGCTGGTGAACGCCGAACGCTACATTACCGAAGAGCTGAAAGAATACGAAAACCAGATCCTCGGTGCCGAAGAGAAAATAGGAGTCCTGGAAAACGAACTGTACCGTAAGGTGTGCAGTGAAACAATGATTTACATCGATCATATTCAGGAAAACTCAAATATTATCGCGCAGCTGGACGTGGCAGTCGGTTTGTCCGAACTTGCTGTTTCGGAGAGTTATACGAAGCCTGTTTTAACGGAAACTTTTGCCATCGATTTAAAAGAAGCAAGGCATCCGATTATCGAAAATGCCTTGCCGTTAGGAGAAAAATATATTCCTAATGATCTTTTCCTCGATAAAGATTCTCAGCAGATCATTATGGTTACCGGACCGAACATGGCGGGTAAATCGGCGATCCTACGACAGACCGCAATCGTCTGCTTAATGGCTCAGATCGGAAGCTTTGTGCCGGCCAAACATGCGGAAATCGGGATTTTAGATAAAATTTTTACCAGGGTAGGGGCCACGGATAATATTTCTGCCGGAGAATCGACTTTCATGGTGGAAATGAACGAAGCCGCCAATATTCTGAATAATATTTCCGAACGAAGCCTGATCCTGCTGGATGAAATAGGCCGCGGAACTTCCACCTATGACGGAGTTTCGATCGCGTGGGCGATTGCAGAATACCTTCACCAGCATCCGACGCAGGCCAAAACACTATTTGCCACGCATTACCATGAACTTAATGAAATGACGATAAATTTCGAGCGGGTAAAAAACTTCCATGTTTCCATTCAGGAGAACAAAGGGAACATTATCTTTTTAAGGAAGCTGGTGCCGGGCGGAAGCGAGCATAGTTTCGGGATTCATGTGGCCAAGCTGGCCGGGATGCCTGCAAAGGTGGTAAACCGTGCCAATGAAATCCTGAAAACGCTGGAAGCCAGCCGGACGCAGGGAGGAGGTTCGTCAGAAAAGATCAAAAGGGTAACGGAAGAAAACCTGCAGCTTTCTTTCTTTCAGCTGGATGATCCTGTGTTGGAAAATATTCGGGAAGAACTGACGAAAATAGACATCAATACTTTAACGCCAATTGAAGCTCTAATGAAACTGAATTCAATTAAAAAGATGATCGGAGGATAAATATAAGTCCCGGAATTTCCAGGACTTGCTTTCAATCATACTTTTTCAATGTTAGCGGAAAATAGAGCAGATATCGTACCGGCTGTCCATTAATCATAGCCGGCTTCCACTTTACGAAAAGCCTTCTTACGGCCACTTCGGCGGCATGGGAATGGTTTTTATCGCTTCCCAGAGCCGTTACGTACCGTACGTATCCTGTTTTTTCCACGATAAAATAAACGCGGGTATCGATTTTCTTGGATTTTACGTCGATAACGTCCATCTTATCGGCAAATTCCTTTTTGAAATTTTTCATGCCGCCCGGAAATTCAGCGGGCGTATCTGCTTTGTTAACGGCATCATCCAGCTTCATTTTTGTTTTGAGAACAGTGTAATCCGGCAGCTCTCTGACGGTGTTGTATTGCGTTTGTGCAAGTAAAGAAATGTTTATAAACAAGCTTACAAAAAATAGGAACTTCTTCATAGCTACAAAAATAAATATTTTTAGAACAGCAAAAATAAAGCCGGGCTTTTTCGCGTGCTTTTCATTATTTGTTTCCCCCAAATTATATTTTTATTGTGTTATATATTTACTTTTGCAGAAAACAAATCATACACACTGCATGTGAAAAAATCTGTATTTCAGTTTCATTACAAATATTTCCTGGCTACTGTTCTTATATTTCTCTCCGAAGTTCTGATCGCCACTGTCTTTAAAGATATTTTCTTCATCAGAGCGTATCTGGGCGACGTCATTGTCGTGATGCTGCTTTACACTTTTATTAAAAGCTTTTTCAACACTCAGCGTGATGTAAAACTAATTTCCGGTATTCTCATCTTTTCTTTCATGGTAGAATTTGCACAGCATTTCAATATTGCAGAAAAGCTGGGCTTTCAACCCGGAAGTATCATGTACATCGTAGTAGGGAATTCATTCTCCTGGATTGATATGCTCTGTTACGCCGTTGGATGCTTTATGCTTTTTATCTTTGTGAAATTTACAGGAAAATAAAATCATAATTACCGCCCGAAACTGTCGTATTTATCTTCCGCGTATTTGATGAAGCGGTTCAGTAAAGCTACATTTTCCTTTTCTATAGGAGTCAGGTCTTTATCGACATTGTTTGAAACCGGGATGTACCAGTCGGTCTGCTCAAAGAAATTCCGGTAAGTTTGTTTTTTGAAGGCGTAGCCATGTCTTGCGAAGACAGCATTTTTAATGATTTCCAGATCAAGCTTTCTCAGCTTTTTAAGATCGTTCTCCGTAAGTTTTTGCTTGGAGGCATTGATTTTAAATACAGCATCAGAGGCAATCCTGTTCTTGGAAGCCATATAGGTTTCCGTTTTTCCGGTTTCTTCGTCGGTATATTTTTCGGTAAAATCTTTCGGATTTTCCCAGTCGATCAGATCACTGTTTTCACTGAGCATAAAATTCGGATTATAGGCAAACTCTTTTTTCGCCAGCTTCAGTATTTTGTGTGGTGATTTTACGGCTGAGGTATTGAAGGCGTTCCACTTTCCGGTAAGACTATCTTTACTGAGTTTTACCTCGAATCTTCCGTCACTTTTATCAGTTCCCGGTTCGTCCAGGATAAAAGATTTTGCGGTTTCGTTGAAGATACCACGGAAAGGGCGCTGATTACCATTGACTATGCTCTGCCCGTAAACACTGTCTTTGGTAATCCGGTTGATTTTCAGGGAAAGTTTTTTATACACATCACCTTCATATTCTTCTCCGATTTCAGGGGTGATCATTTCTTTCCCGGCAAAATTGCCCATGTAAATGCCGTAATATTCTTTATGGATTTCCGGGGCGACGGCGGTGTCCTTTTGGGCAGAAGGATTATTTTGGGCTGAATCGGTTGCTTTAGACTCTTTTTTACAGCTTGCTAAAGCCAAAACGAGCAGGAAAGCGGATGTCAATTTTAAATTTTTCATGGGTGATTGTGACGTGATTTTAATAGAATAAAGATCGTGAAATAATAGAAATGAACAAGCCTTACAAGTGTTTTTTTGCAATTAAATATTCTACAATCAGAATATTAGGAATCCAGCCGAGCCAGGCAATAACCTGGTAAACATCCATCGGATCCGGATGAAATAAATAAATAAGAATCACCTTCCACATTCTCAGGGTGATGGCTGAAAGGGCAAAGGCAAAACTCCGCCACATCCATTGTTTATGGGCTGCAAATATTTTCTTTCTGGCTAACTGATATGCTTTAAAGGTCGAAAACCAACAGAGGCCACCCAAAAGGACAAATGAAATTTTGGAATACAGTCCGCCATTGGCAAAAATTCCCATATAAATTCCTGAGGGAGCAGCTAATATCAGGATCAGGAAAATATAAATCTTGCCGGCGTTCCTGTGAAAATTTTTTATCCCGAAATCTTTTCTAAGAATGGCTAAAAACCCGCTGAACAATACGAAAATACTGGTGTAGACATGGGTGTAGAAAAACCAAAGATACTCTGGCCGGTCGGTAACTTCCGTCTGTTTGATCATCAGGAAACTGGCATCCGGTCTCAGCGGAATGTATTCCAATGTGATATTCAGCATCAACCAAAAGAAATACCCGAACCCCAGAATGAGAAGGATTTTTAAAGCATTGAATGTATTTCTTTTGACTGAAAGCATGGAATCTGCGGTTTTTTAACCACGAATATCGCAAATTTTCTTACAAATATTCACAAATCATAGGGTGTTATTAGTGAAGATATTTGTGTGATTTGTGTTTAAATTATCGCCGGTAAAAAAAGAATCTAGCTGAAAATATTCAGGTAATCTATAAATTCATCGTCATTGGGAGTCTGAATTTATACTTTACAGGATAACCTTTTATTTCAGCCGGTTTCCACCTGGTGATAGACAATGCTTTTATGGTGCGTTCCATTTCTTTATTCATGGATCTGTTATTCCCAGTTACTGTGATGTCTGTAATCATTCCTTCTTTAGAAATTACAAACTGCACTTCAGATTTCATAGTACCTGAACCATTAATTTTGCTTATATCAAAATTCTGCGAAAAATTTTTTCTGAAAAGATTGAGTCCTCCGGGATATTCCGGCATTTTATCAACTTCTTCATAAATATTATTATTTGAAGAAACAATTTCTTTATTTGGCATGGCATTTTCCTGAGCAAAAACCTTTGCAAAAGAAATCAGAAGAACAAGTACAATTAATTTTTTCATGTTATAGTTTGTTTATAGTATTATTCAAATCCTGTGCAATCAGCCAGCCTTCACTCCAGCAGGCCTGAAAATTAAAACCTCCGGTCACGGCATCGATATTCAATACTTCCCCGGCGATGTAGAAGTTGGGTAAGATCTTGGAAGTCATATTTTTGAAGTTAATTTCCTTTAAATCAACCCCTCCGGCGGTGACAAATTCATCTTTGAAAGTGGATTTTCCGGTTACCTGGAATTTCTTCTGACATAAATTGCTGATGATGGTCTGCATTTCTTTTCCGGTAAGATTCGCCACCTGCTTGTTGAGGTCGACTTTTGAAACTTCCAGAACTCTCTGCCAGAAACGGTTGGTGATCTCAAAAATTTTCGATTGCCCGATGGTCTTCTTTGGATTGGATTGCCTGAATTGCTGGAACAGTTTTTCTGCGTTCTCTATTTCTTTAGAGATAAAATTCACTTCGATTTCGAAATTGTATTTCACTTTCGCCAGATTGATCGCTTCCCAGGCAGAAATTTTCAGAATGGCCGGCCCTGAAAGTCCCCAATGGGTAATCAGCAGTGGTCCGCTTTCTTCGGTTTTAAGCTTCGGAATAGAGGTTTCCGCCATTTCAAAACTCGTTCCGGCCAAATCTTTCAGCAAATCGTCTTTGATGTTGAAGGTAAAAAGAGAAGGGACCAAATCCACAATTTTGTGTCCCAGGTTTTCAATCATCTTTAAAGATTTCGGAGAACTTCCCGTCGTATAAATCACAATGTCAGCTTCAAAATCCCCCAGGCTTGTTTTCACCAGATATTTCTCATCAAGCTTTTCAATTTCTTTAACGGAACATTTGGTTTTCACTTCCACGTTTTTATTTTGAACCTCATTCAACATCGCATTGATGATGCTTTGTGAAGAATTGCTTTCCGGAAAAACCCGGTTGTCGTTTTCTATTTTCAGGGCAACATTTCTCTGCTCAAACCAATCCATCGTATCGCCCGGCTGAAATTTGGTGAAAACACTGAGTAGTTCTTTGTTTCCCCGGGGATAAAACTGTACCAGCTCCCGCGGGTCGAAACAGGCATGGGTTACATTGCACCGGCCGCCGCCGGAAATCTTTACTTTCTGCAGGACATCGGAGTTCTGCTCAAGGATAATGATTTTATATTTCGTTTCGTCTAGGTTGGCCGCACAGAAAAATCCGGCAGCACCACCTCCGATAATGATAATTCGCTTCATAATTCGTTAATCTTATGCTCAAGATTATTTTTGCAAAACTACAATTTTTATAAACCATCTTATTTGAGTAATTTTGAAGAATGTAATTTTCGGTCAAAACCGGGAAATGATAAACCACAAAAGTCATAAAAGTTTTTTTAATTGTCTTCCTACAGTAAAAAGAGCATTATGGTTTTGAAAATCTTTGATTTTCTTCTTCTGTGATCTGAATATACGCAATGCAGGGAGCTTAAAATCTAATGTGCCTGATGTGTTAAAAGCTTTTGAGAATTTTGTGGTGAAATTTAAGTTTTTATTTAAAACAAAATTAAAATGATATTCTACCATACCTTTGAAGTGCGCTGGAGTGATCTGGATGCCAACAAACATCTGGCCAATTCGTCTTACATGCAGTACTGTGCCCAGTCGAGAATGGCTTTTATGACGAAAGAAAAAATGGGGGTTACCCAGCTCAGCCGATGGGGAATCGGACCGGTAATCCTGCATGAAAGATACTCTTTTTTTAAAGAAATCTATGCCGATCAGACGGTTATCGTAAGCCTGGAAATCGACGGATGCGCCGAGGACTCCTCGATTTACCGTTTCGTCCACAAATTCTACACGCCTGATGGCGAACACTGTGCAACCGCAGAAGCTACCGGGGTATGGATCGATATGATGCTGAGGAAAATGACGACCCCGCCGGATGATGTGGTGGAAGCGATGAACAAATATAAATCCCCGGAAACGGCTGTGCTGACCCGGGAAGATTTCAAAAACCTGCCGTTCCGCCCGGAGAATATAGATCCGGCAGCATTTACGGTTTAAAATTTAAGGTTTTGAGTTCAAAGTTTAATTACTCATTACCCATTACTTATAAATAAAGATATGTTTGAAGATAAAAATCCTGAACTGACGCCGATTTCCAAACTGGGAGAATTCGGACTGATCAAACACCTGACGCAGTTTTTTCCTTTGGCCAACGATTCTTCGGAGCTTGGCGTAGGCGATGATGCAGCGGTGATAAACCCTGAAGGGAAAAAAGTAGTTCTTACGACCGATGTACTGGCGGAAGGCGTCCATTTCAATCTTGGATATGTTCCGCTGAAACATTTGGGGTACAAAGCTGTTGTGGTAAACTTGAGTGACATTGCAGCCATGAATGCCACGCCGACACAAATCCTGGTTTCCCTCGCGGTATCCAACCGTTTCCCGGTGGAAGCGCTGGAAGAAATTTATTCCGGAATACAGGCGGCCTGCGCACGGTATAAAGTCGACTTAATCGGCGGAGATACAACGAGTTCCAATGCCGGTCTGGTGATGAGCATCACGGCTGTCGGAATTGAAAACGAGGAAAATATTGTGAAGAGAAGCGGCGTCCAACCCAATGATCTGCTCGTGGTTACCGGTGATCTGGGAGGCGCTTACATGGGACTTCAGATCCTGGAAAGAGAACATGCCGTATTTCTGGCAGACCCGAATATGCAGCCGGAAATGGAAGGCTACGATTATATCCTGGAAAGACAGCTGAAACCGGAAGCCAGAACAGATGTGAAAGGCATCCTGGAACAGCTGGACATTAAACCTACCTCCATGATTGACGTTTCGGATGGCCTGGCTTCGGAAATTCTTCACCTTTCGGATCAGTCGGAAGTAGGTTTCAGATTGTATGAAGAGAAAATCCCGATGGATAACCTGACAATTACTACGGCGGATGAATTTAATTTAAATCCCGTGATGGCGGCATTAAGCGGAGGTGAAGATTACGAACTGCTGTTCACGATTTCTCCGAATGATTTCGATAAGATTAAAAACCATCCGGATTTCACCATCATCGGCCATGCCGTTGCCAAAGAGGACGGTAATTTTATGGTCGCAAGAGGATCCAACCAATTGGTTGCACTAACGGCACAGGGCTGGGATGCTTTTTTAGGAAATCAGCAAGGATAGATAATCTTATTGTTTAGATATTAAAAAAACCACTGCAATAGCGGTGGTTTTTTAAGTAATTAATCTTTCTTAATATCTGCTTTTACATTCTGGTAGGATTTGTCTACCGCATCAGCACCTTTTTTAGCTGTTTTTTTGGTCCATTTCGCTGCATTTTTAACACCCTTTTTGGTTGCATCATAACCTTTTTCTGCGGTTTTGCCGGTCCATTCTGCGCCGTCTTTAACAGCGGTTCCTACTTTTTTGGCATCTCTTTTTACCTCTTGCTTTACAGAATTTGTTTTTTGTGCAGATATACCGATTCCAATTAAAAGAATCAATGCTGCTGAATATAATCTCTTTTTCATTTAGGAGAATGTTTTTTTCGTTTTTTCAACAAAAATCAAACCAATAGTGTATAAAAATTCAGAATAATTTAATAATGAGGGATTTTATAAGGATTATAAGCAATAAATTTGTATTGTGACTGATACAAATAATATGAAAAAAGCATTCAAAATGATCATTTTACTAATTTTATTCATGGTAGTGTTGTTATTTTTGGGCATAATTTCTACAGATGAAGGAATTAAAAGAGACAAGATTTTAGATAATAGTGTTGAGTTTAAAGGATATGTAAATGATTTGAGAACATCCAACAATCACAGATTTGGGATTATACAATTAAAATTAACAGAGAGTTCTGTGAATATGTTTAATGATAGTTTACAAAATGGAATTTATCCGTATAAAATCATTGGTGATGTTGCAGAAATTTATACAACTGTACCAGCCGATCTTGATTATAATGATACAATAACTGTAAGATCAAAATCACATGAAATTGAGTTTGAGTCAACAAAAACCCATTCAAAATATATTTCACAGTTACATGTAATTGAATATTCGGGAAATACAGATTATGTAAAGGAAAAGACTGTGTTTGAATAAAAAAATCCGGCTCAACAAAGCCGGATTAATTATATAAGTTAGAATTTTTTAAGCCTTCGCAATATTCAGAATCACCTCCATAGCCTTCTCCATACTCTCCAAAGCTACATATTCATACGGTCCGTGAAAATTGATTCCTCCCGCAAAAATATTCGGACAAGGAAGTCCCATGTAAGATAACTGCGCTCCGTCGGTTCCTCCGCGGATGGCTTTGATCTTTGGTTCGATTCCTGCTTCTTTCATTGCTTTGGCCGCAAGATCCACGATGTACATTTTACCTTCAAACTGTTGCTTCATGTTTCTGTACTGCTCTTTAATTTGGATTTCAGCGGTTCCTTCGCCGTGTTTTTTGTTAAATTCAGCCACTTTTTCTTCCATGAATTTCTTTCTTGCCTCAAATTTATCAGCGTCGTGATCACGGATGATGTATTGCAATTTAGCTTCAGAAATATCCGCATTAAGATCCATTAAATGATAAAAACCGTCAAAACCTTTCGTCGTGGCAGGGGTTTCATTGGCAGGAAGCATTTGTGCAAATTCAGAAGCCAGTAAAGCCGCGTTAACCATTTTTCCGAACGCATAACCCGGGTGAACGCTTAATCCGTGGATTTTTACCACTGCTCCTGCGGCGTTGAAATTTTCATATTCCAGTTCGCCGACTTCTCCGCCGTCCATGGTGTAGGCAAATTCTGCCCCGAATTTAGCGACATCAAACTTATGCGCTCCTCTTCCGATTTCCTCGTCAGGCGTAAAGCCTACGGCAATTCTTCCATGCTTGATTTCAGGATGCGCCATTAAATATTCTGCCGCCGTAACAATTTCCGCACAGCCTGCTTTGTCGTCCGCTCCAAGAAGCGTATTTCCGTCGGTGGTAATTAGCGTCTGGCCGATGTATTTTTTTAAGCTTTCAAATTTTGAAGGCGATAACGTAAATCCTGTGGCCTGATTGAGTATCAGATCATTTCCGTCATAATTTTCCCAAACCTGCGGCTTCACGTTTTCCCCGCTGAAATCCGGCGATGTATCGTAATGGGAGATAAATCCGATGGTCGGTTTATCGTCGTTTTCCAGATTGGAAGGCACGTAGCCCATGATATAGCCGTTTTCGTCAATCGATACATTTTCAAGGCCGATCGTTTTCAGTTCTTCCGTGATGTATCTCGCGATGTCCCACTGTCTTTCGGTAGATGGGGTGGTTTCGCTTTCGGCATCACTGGTCGAATATATTTTTACATAATTCAGAAAACGGTTCAGCAGCTTTTCTTTCCACAAAGGGTTGAATTCTATTGCGCTCATTATTGGTATAAATTTCCTGTAAAGTTAACAATTTTGAGGCTCAGAATCTCTTATTTGTACTTCAGAATAAGGTGCTGAGATTGAATAATTAGTGTAAATGATTGAAATTCAGGTTTGTATTGTGATTGACGAGATCTTTCCGGAACTTGTTTAGTTTTATTATATTTGAGAAAATCTAAAAGTAAAACATGTTTCTTACTGAATGTCCGCGTGATGCAATGCAGGGGTGGGGAGAATTTATCCCGACTGATCAAAAAATAGATTATATCAATTCTCTGATGGATGTGGGGTTTGATGTTCTGGACTGCCTGAGCTTCGTTTCTCCCAAAGCCATTCCGCAGATGGCCGATTCTGCCGAAGTGGCTGAAAATATCGACAAGTCCCGTTCCAATACAAAAGTCTCCGCGATTGTTGCCAATTACCGGGGAGCGGAGAAAGCTTTGAAGCACCAGTCGGTGGATATCATCGGTTTTCCGTTTTCGATTTCCGAAACGTTCCAGCACCGGAATACCAATAAAAGCCAGGAAGAAGCTTTTAATGAAATCATCAGAATGCTGGAACTGGTAGGAAAAGAAAACAGGCAGCTGAATATCTACTTCTCCATGGCCTTCGGAAATCCTTACGGCGAAATGTGGAAATGGGAGGATGTAGATTTCTGGGCACAGCGGTTTTCGGAAATAGGAGTTAAAGATGTCTTATTATCTGATACAACAGGTGTTGCAACGCCGGAATCCATCTCGCTGTTATTTGAGAAAATTCCTTCAAAATATCCGGGAATCAATTTTGGAGCGCATTTCCATAACCGGTACGAAGAGTCTTATTCAAAATTAAAGGCAGCTTATGATGAGGGCTGTATGAGGTTCGACAGTGCGATCAAAGGAATAGGAGGCTGCCCGATGGCAAAAGATGACCTGGTGGGAAATATGCCGACCGAGCAGGTCATCAATTTCATGAGTGTGGAGAAAGCCGATCATAAACTGAACCTCCTGAATTTCGAAAGCTCGTATAATAAAGCCAAGGATATTTTTCATTTTTAAACAAAAATTTTCCTAGCTTTAATTAAAATTAAATACAATGACTTCAAAAATTACCTATATCGGAGGTTTAAGATGTTCGGCAGAACACTTACAATCCGGAACGCTTATCGAAAGCGATGCTCCGACGGATAATCACGGAAAAGGGGAGAAATTTTCCCCTACGGATCTGTGTGCAACCTCTTTAGCCGAATGTGCACTGACCACCATTGCGATTTTGGGCAAAGAAAAAAACATCAATATCGACGGTGCATACTGCAATCTTCAAAAAATAATGAAAGGGGAGCCTAGGAGGATCGGTGAAATTGTATGTAATTTTGTTTTTTCAGATTCCTATTCCGATGAGGAAAAAGCATTTATAGAAAAGGCCGCCCATAATTGTCCGGTGGCGAAAAGCCTTCATCCGGATCTGGTGCAGACCATGATTTTCATTTATCAATAAAAATATCGGGCCGCAGAAATTTCTGCGGTTTTCTATTTCCTGCGATAACATTAGCTTTAGATCCTGCAGATTCCTTATTTTGTATCTATTTCGGCTCGTGGGGCGAGTGGAGCAGGAAGGAAAAGAAATCGCAAAGAAGGTATAAAAAATAAAGGCTGTCCTAAAAGTTTAGGCAGTCTCTTTTTTTGTAAAAAATGAACAAGTAATTTTTTATGCTCCAGAGGAGCAATATATGTTTAGAAAAAATAATAGAATGGCAGCACGCCGTCGGTGTGCTGTGATAAGATAGAACTCCAAAGGAGTTCAGGTATTACAAGATGCTAATGTATGTCTACATAGATGTTGCTCCTACGGAGCAAATTAAAAGGTGATTTCACGCGCTATCCTGTAACATTATTATAAAAAGAACCTGAAAAAAAGGGTTAATAAAAAAGACTGCCCTTTTTGGACAGCCTCTATTTATCTTTAATACGGTTTAAAGCATTCCAAGTTCAAACTTAGCCTCTTCGCTCATCATGTCTTTGTGCCAGCTTGGCTCAAATGTAAGCTCCAGATCCACACTTTTCACATTTTCCACTTCCGCCACTTTATCCTTTACTTCCTGAGGAAGGGTTTCCGCCACCGGGCAGTTGGGAGTGGTTAGTGTCATAATGATCTTAACGTCTGCTTCATCGGAGATCTGAACATCGTAAACCAAGCCCAATTCATAAATATCCACCGGAATTTCCGGGTCATAAACGGTTTTCAGGACACCGATGATCTCCTCACCGATGTCAGCAACCTGATCGTCTGTAAATTTCATTTTTTAATCTAAATTGATGTACCTTTTCAATAAATCCTCCTGACGCATGCGCCGGAAAACATTTGCCAAAGTTAAGACATCTTTTTCACAATAATCCACTATTCTTTGCAAGTCTTTCTCTATGTAGTAGATTGATGAAACCATTGAGCCGTCGATATCGTCTTTTGGGGTGGGAATTCCGAAAACATGGGCCAGCAGTTCCAGCGAAACAAAGCTTTTATAATCTCCGAATTTCCAGAGTTCCATCGTATCGATATGCGGGATTTCCCACGGCTTTTTCCCAAACATCTGGAAGGGTGTAGGCGGCATCATTCCGTTGATGAGATAGCGTCTGGCAATCCACGGAAAATCGAACTCCTTTCCGTTATGCGCGCAGAGGATTACCTCACGGAGCCGCTGGCTGTTGAAAATTTCGCCAAATTCCAGCAACAGCTTCTTTTCATCGTCTCCGGCGAAGCTTTTGATCTTCAGGGTATCGTTTTTCTCTACCATCCCGATCGTAATGCAGATGATTTTCCCGAATTCTGCCATAATCCCGGCTCTTTCCGTATAGAATTCTCCTGCTGTTACTTCTTCTTTTCTCTGAAATCTTGTCTTCTTATCCCAGAGCATCTGTTCTGCTTCTGATAATTCTTCCCATAACCCGAAGCCCGGAACGGTTTCAATATCAAGGAATAAGATTCTTTCTAAAGGGATTTTCTGTATCATTTTTTTGTGTTTTAGCCAACCTGCATTCCGTTTTTTACGGGCAACGACGGGGTTAAAAGAGTAACGTCTTTCTTATCCTCACCGTAAACACCTAAAACCAGGCATTCACTGAAAAAATTGGCGATTTGTTTTTTGGGAAAATTAACCACAGCCAGTACCTGTTGCCCGATAAGTTCTTCTTTCCGATAGAGGGAAGTGATCTGCGCGGAAGATTTTTTAATACCCAAATCCCCAAAATCTATTTCCAGCTGATAAGACGGGTTTCTTGCTTTATCAAAATCATGGACGGCGGTAATAGTTCCGCAGCGGATGTCTATTTTTTCAAAATCGGTCCAGGAAATTTCCGGTTTTATGCTCATTGCAACGGGTGATTTAATATTCGTGTTTTAGATCTGATTTAAATTTGGCTTTCTGATATGCATACTTTTTAAATATACAGGTTGCCTGAATTCATCAGAAAATATGCTTTTAACAAATGTATTAAAAATATAAAAATAAAAGCTGTTCCCATCCTGAAACAGCTTATGATCTATCGTTTATATACTTTTTATTTCTTGATCCACCACTGGCTGTCTTTCCTGTCAGAGCGTTTCACGCCATTATTCAGCGTATAGGCAAAACCTACGCCGAGGGTCTGTTTAAGCTGTGTCTTCTGAATCTGGTTGTGATCGTACATCAAATCCACGGTAATATTGGACGAGATGAATTTGTTGATTTTCATATTAAGCACCATTCCGTAAGCCAGGACCAACCTTTCCGGGTGATCCAGATAGTTGGAGAAAATAGAGGCCGTATTGGTGACGTTAATGTTTTCCATCAGCTTCACTTTATAGTAAGCCGTTCCCAAGAAACCATACTGCAGGATAGAGGAATCCCCGTCAGCCTTCAACCCATAGCTTCCGGCCAGCTGCAACTCTTTGTCCAGTACAAAAGCCCACCTTGCATTACTAGGGCGAAGCGTCACGTTGATGTTGTCATTCGGGCGGTAGGTGATCCCCATCCCGACGTTCAGGTAGCCGGGCGCCATGAAATTGGAAATCTTTTTTGCATCCGGATTATTGCCGTCTTCATAGCCCGCTGAAAACTGGGAAAGCAATCCCGCACCTGCGGAAAGGTACCAGCCTTTGGAGAACTTCCGTCCGTAATTGGTGGAAATGTTGATGACATCCTGGGTTTTTCTGACGCCCACCCCTTTCGTATCATTCTGTCCGTAATTCAGGAGGATAATGTTTTCCCAAAGGTCTTTGTCTTTTTCATACGTCAGGTTGTAGTCCAGCGCGGCAAGCCATCCTACGTTATTGGCTCCACCACCGACCCAGTTGGAGAACGCAGCCTGATTGATCATTACCGACTGCTTTCCTACCACCGACCAATGTTTTACTGTGTCCTTTACAACGGCAGCCGTATCAATGATAACGACCTGTGCACCAGCGAAAATTCCGAAAGAAAATGAAAGCATTAACAAAAACTTCTTCATGACTTCAATATTTTATTTTACAAAATTTCTGTACAAAAATATCAAATATAAATTTTACGGGTAGGAATCTGAGACTTTGTCTTTAGATTATTCCCGTATTTTAATATTTTTTTAAGGCAATTCTTACACTGTTCATGACACGACACAAGGGCGGGATTCCCGAAAGAGATGAAAATCATTACTTTTTGGCTGAAATGAAGCCGGGTCGTGGCGATTCATCGACAAATTTTCCGAAATTTAGCATTGGCTTTTCATTTGACGTAGAATCTTTATGTTTAAAAATAATGTAATTTCCAAAAGAGCTGTTGTAAATCCGTTGCTGATGCTCTCGGCGATGTGGATAGGCTATTTTCTGCAGTTGCACGGCTTTTTTGCAAGTTGCTTCGGAGCGATTATTCCTTTGCTGCCGGAAGGCCTGCTGGGAATCGTAACGTCTCCGCTTTTACACGGAAGCCTGGATCACATCATCGGAAATTCGATTCCGATCGCAGTGCTGATGTTTCTGCTGTACGAGTTTTATCCGCTGGTGGCCAATAAAGTCTTTGTTATCGGCTGGCTGGCAACGGGATTTCTGGTATGGCTGCTTCCCCCGATCGATATTATGACCGGCGATTATCTTTACACTTGTACCATTGGGGCAAGCGGAGTGGTGTATGTTCTGGCCTTTTTCCTTTTTTTCAGCGGGGTTTTTAAATGGAGTATAAAATTGCTGACGATTTCCCTGCTGGTCGTACTGTATTACGGAAGTCTGGTATGGGGCATGCTGCCGGAGGAATTGTTCTCCAACCTTCAGGAGCCGAGCAGGATTGCCTGGCAGGCGCATCTTGCCGGGGGTATTGTAGGAATCATCCTTGCTTTTATGTTTAAAAGGGTAGGAGACAGGAAAAAAAAATTCATCTGGGAGTTTCCAAACTATTACAGCGAAAAAGACGATAAGCTCTGGCAGGAATACAAGGAAAACCATCCTGAAGATTTTATGGAGCTGCCGTATAAAAAGAAAGATGATATCTGGGACCGGCTGGATGAATTAAGGGGAAAATAAATTTTTATATCAGGTAATTAAAAATCTCCGGCTTTCCCTCTTCCGGCCTTTTGAAAGAAATTAAAAATTTTCTACATTTGTAAAAAACAGCACAAATGTATTCTGAGGAACACCTGTATTCCATCGCTTTACGTGAATCCAACCTGATCGGAGATATTAATTTCCATAAACTTGTCCGTACTTTTGGAAGTGCTAAAACAGCATGGGAAAATGCGAGGAAAGAATACAAAAAGCTTGACGGGTTCGGCAAAAAGATTATTTCGGACATTGAAAATCCTGAACATCTTAAATTTGCTGAAGAAGAGCTTAAATTCTGTGAAAAAAACAACATTAAAATCAATGTAAGGCATCTTAATGAACTTCCTTATTTGCTGAATGAATGTGATGATGCTCCGGCAATTCTGTATCAGAAAGGAACATTCGATCATTCCCGGCAGACAGTAAGCATTGTCGGAACACGCAATATTACACCTTATGGAAAGCAATTTATCCAAGATTTTTTTGAAGAAGCGAAGTGCTGCGATTTTATATCGGTGAGCGGTCTTGCCCTGGGTGTTGATAAAGAAGTACACGAGCAGTCTCTTCATCATCATATTCCTACGGTGGGTGTTTTAGCGCACGGATTCCATACGCTTTATCCTTCAAAAAACAGAAAACTGGCAGAAAAAATCATGGAAGAAGGCGGCTGCCTGCTGACGGAGTTTAATTCGTCCCGAAAGCCGGACCGTGAAAATTTCATTCAGCGCAACCGGATCGTGGCAGGAATTTCCCCGGCAACCATTGTTGTGGAAACTGCATTTGGAGGAGGTTCCATCAGTACGGCGACCTACGCGAATGTGTACAACCGTGAAGTTTATGCCTTACCCGGAAAGATTACGGATAAACAGAGCCAGGGCTGCAATCATCTCATTTTTCAGCATAAAGCTTCTGCCATTTCTACCGTGAAAGATCTGGCGAATGATCTTGGATTTAATAAGCCGCAGGCCAAAACCGAAGAATTGTTTCCGTACAGTGAAATTACCATTCAATTTACTGGAAATCAAAAAGTCGTGTTTGATGCTATTTTTGAAAATCCCCATATTTCTTTAGATGATCTCGCTGATAAAATAGACCTTTCTTCCCACAAGATTTTACCGGTAATTTTAGAATTGGAACTTTTGGGGAAAGTAAAATCGTTTTCAGGGAGGCAATTTTTGGCAATCTGATATTTAATGATTTCTTAATATTGCATCATATCAGACCTAACATTTAATTTTTAATAAAAATTACATTGATGTTATTGATTTAATAATATTTCGGGACATTATTATTAAATTTTTAACAATCTTTAAATGAGGTATTGCGAATTTTGAAAAAAAAATTAAATTTGTTGACAATAATATTCAACCCTAATATATGGAACAATATAATATTGACCAGAAAATTCAAGAATTTATAGCTAAAATTGAGGCGAAAAACCCTAATGAGCCGGAATTTTTACAGGCGGTAAAAGAAGTTGCCGTAACGGTAATTCCGTTCATTATGACGAAGAAGGAGTACACGGGCATGAAGCTTCTGGAAAGAATGGCGGAAGCTGAAAGAGTAATTATCTTCAGAGTTCCATGGGTTGACGATAAAGGAGAAATCCAGGTAAACAGAGGATTCAGAATCCAGATGAATTCTGCGATCGGTCCATACAAAGGGGGAATCCGTTTCCATCCTACCGTAAACCTTTCCGTTCTTAAATTCTTAGCTTTCGAGCAGGTATTTAAAAACTCTTTGACAACACTTCCGATGGGTGGTGGAAAAGGGGGTTCGGATTTCGATCCGCAAGGGAAATCCGATATGGAAGTAATGCGTTTCTGCCAGGCTTTCATGACGGAAATGTGCAAGCACATCGGTCCTGAAACCGACGTTCCAGCAGGGGATATCGGGGTAGGTGCCAGGGAGATCGGGTATTTATTCGGTCAGTATAAAAAGATCAGAAATGAATTTACGGGGGTTCTTACCGGAAAAGGGCTGGCCTACGGAGGTTCACTGATCCGTCCTGAAGCTACAGGATATGGTGTGGTATACTTTGCCGAGCAGATGCTGAAGACTATCGGACAGACCTTCAAAGATAAAGTGGTGACGGTTTCAGGTTTCGGAAACGTAGCATGGGGCGTTATTAAAAAAGTAAACGAGCTGGGCGGAAAAGTGGTAACGCTTTCCGGACCGGACGGTTATGTATATGATAAAGACGGAATCGACGGAGAGAAAATCGATTATTTATTGGAACTGAGAGCTTCGGGAAATAACAGAGCAGAAGATTACGTGAAGAAATATCCGAACGCGGAATTCTTCGCCGGAAAACGTCCTTGGGAAGTGAAGTGTGATGTAGCCATCCCTTCTGCCACCCAAAACGAGCTGGATCTTGAGGATGCCAGATTATTGGTTGAAAACGGTTGTGTATGCGTAACGGAAGCCGCTAATATGCCTTCTACCTTGGATGCCATCAATTATTTCTTAGACAATAAGGTACTGTTCTCTCCGGGGAAAGCTTCCAACGCAGGAGGAGTAGCCACTTCAGGACTGGAAATGACACAAAACTCAATCCGTCTGAACTGGACTTCCGAAGAAGTAGATGCCAGACTGAAAGAGATTATGATCGGAATCCACAAAGCCTGCAGAGACTACGGAAAAGAGGAAGACGGCTATGTAAATTACGTAAAAGGCGCCAATATCGCCGGCTTCGTAAAAGTAGCAGAGGCCATGCTCGCTCAGGGAGTCGTATAACATATAAAGGTTGGGAAAATTCCCGGCCTTTTTTCGTATAACCTGTTCCCGGGATTTATAAATGGGATAAAAGTAAAAAAGTGAAAGGAGAAAGCGTTGAATCAGTTCAGCGCTTTTTTTGTAGGCTGTAATTTTACTTGCATGGGCATAAGGAAACCTAAGAACTTAAAAGTTTTTAATGCTATGGATGCGAAGAGTAGTTTATATTGCAGCTGTATATTTTTTTGATCGCAAAGGTACTTCGACAAGCTCAGCATGACACATTTCATTCAGCAAATAGCAGCTGTGAATATTACTGTAACGTGAACTCGAATTACAGCCATATTTAAAAAGGTTGGAGTAGGCGTGCTGAATGCTGGAAGCATCTTCAGTGGAGATATTACCAGGAATTTTTAATATCAATCTATAAAACCAGAACATAAAAAAATCCTGAAAAAATTTCCAGGATCCTGTATTTTGCTTATCGATTATTTTTTCTTTTTCATTTTTCTCTCGGTCTTCATGCCGTCTTTGTTTTTCCAGTTGGCTGTGTCGGTTTTCGATTTGTCCCAATCGTTGTTGGTTGTTCCGTTGGGATTATTCATATTCCCGGTTCCCATATTTCCGTTGTTACGGGTCGTATCAGAACGGGTCGTGTCCATCTTTTTCTGTGGGGTGGTCTGTGCAGATGCGGTAATGGTACCGAAAGCTACGAAAGCTGCTGCTAACATTAAATTTTTCATAAAGTACTATTAAGTTTGGTGATATGATGTTAAGTACAATTATTGTACAAAATGGTACCGGAAATTTATGTTTTAACTTGATTTATAACCAATTATGATAAATTACGTTTTGGGTATCATGAAAAAATTCCGGAATGATACATCCCGGAATTCATTTCTACTTTGTTTTGAATTTAAATATTTACTTAGACTTTTTCTTTTTGGTTTTCTTTTCTTCCTGTATAGTGATGGTAGATTTGGTGGTATCTGCTGCAATTCCTGTATTCGCATCCGTATTTGTTGAATTGCTAGCCCCGTAAGCCTCTACCGTAGCAGTCGCTGCGGTGTTTTGATTCAAAGTAGATTGTGAAGAAGCCGTGCCCGAGTTTGAAGTCGTCTGGGAATTCTGCTGCAGCTGCCCGGTCTGCTGGTTCGCGGATGTCTGCGTTTGGTTTTGCGTTGTTGTTTCCGTCTGGGCTGATACGATTCCGGCAATGGCAAGTGCTGCCGTTAAAACTAATTTTTTCATGATGTAATATTTTAAATGGTTGTTTAATTAAAACGAAGCCATTATATAGGATATTATATCAGAATCTCTTATTTAACGCACTTTATCATTATTTAAGACAGTTTTAGAACTGGAGTTTATTTTGCTAAATTCTTCATAATTCTCTCTACAAATTCATACGCGGCAGGGCAAATGATGGTATTTTTAATCATCAGGTTATTGATCTGGTAAATCTTTTTTCTGTCGGTATGCGGGTATTCTCTACAGGCTTTCGGACGTACATCGTAAATGGAGCAGGTATTGTCGTCATTCAGGAAAAAACAGGGAAGGTTCTGTAAAACCTTATCGTTGTCCTCATCTACCCGGA
The DNA here is from genome assembly GCA_913774355.1 of uncultured Chryseobacterium sp. Classification (GTDB taxonomy): domain Bacteria; phylum Bacteroidota; class Bacteroidia; order Flavobacteriales; family Weeksellaceae; genus Chryseobacterium. The sequence continues at coordinate 333,551 of CAJYGB010000016.1, forward strand.
GGAATTTGGCTTCAAAATCGGCAGGCTTCATCCGGAGATGTCTGGCAATCCGTTCAATATCTTTTTCCGTGTAAAGTGGTCCCGTTGTTTTACAGCAGTTGGCGCATTGCAGGCAGTCGATGCGTTCAAATACCTCATCATGGGTTTCCTGAACGACATAGTCGAGGTTTTTAGGCGGTTTCTTTTTCAGTCCGTCAAGAAATTTTTTATGCTCCTTCTGTTTCTGTAAAGCCTGCTTTTTGTAGAATTCCAAATCCATTTATTCTTATTTCTCTGCCAGTACGGGAAGTTCTGCTTTTTGATAATCATTAATTTTATCCAGATCCAGAATTGTAGACAGATTCTGCTTATCCGGATAGTACATCGGAACAAATTTAGCCCCATATATGATCTCGCGGCTCACATAGGACGTCCTTTGAACCACCGTATTCGAAAATACTTCGTCAAATGCCCGGATATGAACAATAATTTCAATAGCCGTATTCTTAAAATCGTCCTCCGAAAATCCGTTAAATGGCGAATCTTCGTCGATCACATGTACAATGGTCCAGTTCAGCGCCAGGGTATTGATCCTGCTTAATTGTGTTTTCAGCTGGTAGAATTTACTCTTCGGCGCACCGTTTTCTATCACTTCAATGGCTGTCGTAACAATTACGTCAGCATCCGTCAGGGCGTTATTCTTATAAGGAGCCAGCCGGAACATCAGTGCTGAACCCTCTTTAAAAGGGGCAATAACCGCAATATCGGAAAACTTAAGATAAGCTCTCGGCCTGGAAAACCTTCCGTAAAAAAGACCCGTTGCAATGGCAAAGGTAAGCAATCCCAGAAAAGCCTCAAAAGTGGCCACCAGGCTCGCGGTAAATCCGACGGGTGCAATTCTTCCGTAACCGACGGTCGTAAAGGTCTGCGAACTGAAGAAAAAGACATCGATAAATTCATTCATCGGATTGCTTTTGTCGATTCCCGTCAGATGTTCTACCCCGATGAGGTAATAAATGAAGGCAAAGAAAATATTCACCAGAATGTAGGCAATCACCAGATAGGAAAGAAACTGGAAGGTGGATAAATCCAGCATCGTGTGATACCAGCTGAACCGGTTGAGGATATTTACCCCTTTCCGGCTGACATTCGGGAGGCCGTCCTTATTAATGAATCTTCCCGAAGCGTTATCGCCAAATCCGCTGTTTTCCGTATTCTTCTGCTGGATTTTTTCTTTAAATCCTCTGGCCATCGGTGGTAATGTTATTTATTTGATTTTTACTAAAAACCGTCGTTTCAGATTCAGTTTTTTTTCTTCGATCGACATGCAAAGATAAAACTTTGTCAGGATGAATTTTTATAAAAAACGATTTAATAATTTCAGGATTATCACGGGTTGAGTTTTTAGAGTTATATCATAATCAGCGATTTGAATTTTCTATAAATATCCCTGTAATTTGAAATATAGATAAGGTTTATGTGGTAAAACCGGATAATAATTAAAAAAAGGTCATTTTAATTATTTGAGATAAATAAAAAATCAACATTTTTTTAAATAATTTTTTTATACGTCGAGTTTTGGCGTTGTGCCGTTAGATATTTGCATAAAAGAAAGAGAAATGCAGATAAAAGGCAAAATTTAAGGTGGACATCCGTTAGCCGGACACCACCCTAAAAAATAAGGCTAAAACCGGAAGTATTCTACTAAAAAGAACTTCCCACTTTAATCTTAAAAACCAAAACAAAAATAAGAAAAAATGTCAACAAATGAAAATATGCCCATCTCTGGGCAATTCTGGGACTGGATGCAGTCGTACTGGCATACTAACAGAAGTTTTCCGCCTGCCCATCCGGACTGGCGGAAAAAGGCCGATCTGGTAAACGGAAAAGTTCCGGCCGGCCAGCTTCCCAGCTATGTGGATGATGTACTGGAATTCAATGCCTACACGGATTTACCAAAACCTGGAGAGAAAGGAAAAATATATATTACGACAACGGACAACAAACAGTTCCGGTGGGGCGGCTCGGCTTATATTGAGATCAGTTCCGACGAAAATGTAATGACGCTCAGCACAGAACAGTCTGTAAGCGGCAGAAAATATTTTGTAACCTCCAATGGAAATGATATTCTTAATCAGAAGTTCTGGCTAAGGTCATTTGACGGATCCAATCCTGCTGCTGTTTATTACAAAGACGGATACGGTTCCGGTGCATTGGGTTTTGACGGTGATGAGTTCCGTTTAACCAATATAGGAACCAGTGCTTCTGCTTATTTAAATACAAAAGGGATTAAGAAGGATGGTTCAAATAATGATTATGTTCTGACCGGAGGAGGTGGACATACTTTAAAAAATGATTTGGGAACATCACACACACATCAAATTTTATTTTCTTCGGATACAGGTGATTTGGATGCCAATTCTTTATTAAAAGATTATAAATTAACATTCAACCAGAGAGTAGAACGGGGTTCTACGAATATGTTTCCTATGATTGACAATGCCAATGCTGTTTTGAGCATTGCTTCTCATCCGGGAGGTTATGGAGGTCAATTAGGTTTTAATGATAATGGACAAGTTTTTTTCAGAGGAGTTAGTGCTGGAAATTATGGAACGTGGTCTCAATTTGCATTTAAAGGTTGGGTAGAGAATCAATACCTTCCTTTTACGGGTGGATCTTTATCAGGAGACTTATCATTAAAAGTTTTAAAATCTGACGTTTTAGACGGATCCCAGATTATCAATGCAGGAAATAAGAACCAACTTTATTTTGGTAACCCTACAGTAGATACGGTTTATCATGAATCGGGAAACAACCATATTTTTTCCAATAAAGGGAATACAAGTTTTACAATAGACTATAATGGAAATGTAACAGCGAAAAATGCAGTCAACGCAGGAAATGATTCTGAAATCGGAGGAAGAATATTTGGGAAAAGGGCTGTGATTGATACTCTGGATTTAGATGAATCCAAATATTATCCGGTTACTATCCAATGTAACAGCAGTTATCCTTCTACCATTAAAGTATATAGAACTTTGGATGCTTCAATGGGAGTTCCGTCTTATTCCACACACGGTGGAGGATTCTGGTGCTATTATGAATTTCAAGTCTATGGGAACGGTTGGGGTACGAATCCACTTAAAGCAACTTGCAATTATGAGGACGAATCCTGGGTGAATGATAATATTAAGGTTATTGGCTATGATCATATGGGACGATCATCGAATGTGGTGATTTATGTCAGGGGAGGTTCCAAGTATTGGTTTGATATTAACAATACATCTGCTCCATCGCTTCACACATCACCTTTTAGTATCTATGACGAGACTGTAGAACCTACAAAATCAAGAATCTGGAGCGGAGGTATTTTGACAAATGCAAAGACAAAAGATATTCAGAATGCTATTTCAGGCTTAAATTTCAACCTTAACAATTATATCAGGAGGACTGATTATAAAGATTCAATCTTTTTAAATGATATTGGAATTATAAATTTAAATGATTTATTAGAAACGGGTTTTTTTAAAGGAAATAATCTGGTAAATGCTCCAATAAATAGTAAAGAATGGTTTTTCATAACCAGTGAATATCATTACATGGGTTGGTGTAGTCAACAAGCTACTTCGTATGGAACAGGATCAGTAAAAGAAGGTAAAACTTTTAAAAGATCTCTTATTGGCGGAACAACTTGGACCGATTGGAAAGAGGTAGCTACAACAAATCAATTAGACAGCTATATTCCATTAACAGGAACAAATAATTTTTCAGGAGCCATAATAAACTCTAATGGAAGTATGTCAATAGGAAGTTCTCCCGAATATAATGCACAATTATATTTAAATGACAGTAACAATCCTATTTTTCCAGGACAGAATTTCCAAGTGATTGCTAATATAGATGATGGATTCAACACTAGTTCTTACATTTCAATTAAACAATATACTAGTTTGGCATCTAATATAAACGGAGTTTATATATCTACTGCAAATGGAGATGATGCTACAAATTATTCATTTACGTCAAATGGTATAATTTCGCAATATAAATTCCCTACACAAGATGGTAACTATGTACAGAGAAAATATGTAACTGATAATTTTGTTACCCCTGCTTATGGGGGTGCAAATTATTTTAATCAAATTGCTGTTGATTATACTGGTTATACTGGAGCGAGTTATGATTTAAATACCTTATCTCAAACAGGGTTTTATAATATTGGCTTTGGAACTCTTAATGATGCTGGAACTTACTCTAATAATGGTGGTGCTAGAGCATTATTGCATTTTCAAGCTGAAAATCCATGGACAGCAATGCAAATTCAAACACATAGATATAAAGGAAATCTTATATCAAGGTCTAAGGCTGATGAGGTATGGAGTACTTGGGTAAGACATTGGGGAGACAATGATTTCACGGCTGCGGATGTATCAAAATGGAACAACACCCTCAGCAAATCATCTGCCTCGGAAGAAGTCATCCTGGAAGATGATACCCTAACCATTCAGCCTGACGAATTCTCATTGGAAGGAAGTGGTGCTTATGATATCGGCAGCAGAAAGAAACTGGTGCACGTTCTGTTCAGGGAAGGAGAGGAGCTGAATATCAGGGAGCCGCTGAGAAGGCAGACCATCGTCGTTTTCAACTTCAGCAAAGACCGGATCAACCTGAATATTGATGGGTTAAGGCCTTATCCTTTATCTCCCGGAATGCAGGTAACCTTGTATATCAGTGATGAAAGGGAAGTATTGCTATACAATGAAACCGGCTTTAAAAAATTACAGTAATTTATAAAATAATTTTTTATTGCGTCGAGTTTTGTCGCCGGTGCGGAATATCTTTGTTTCAGGAGTAAGAAACACATAGCCTATTCATTACTATTTTTTGAACTTTTAAAATTCAGTATCCAAAAATGCCGGACAGCCCGAAGTATGTTCAAAAATTAATAAAAACAGATTGACAATGAAAAGAAAAATTAAGAAGGACGGTGGATAGCAGGGCCGTGAACCACCTTAAAAAATAGAGGCTGCAAAACAGGAACCGATCCTATTAAAAAGGACTTTTCCAACTTTAATCTTAAAAACCAAAAATTAAAATGTCTACAACAGATTTAAATACAAACAACAGCGCACAGACCCTGTTCAGATTTGCTACCATGAGAAATCCTGAACTGTCTGATCCTAAAAACATAAAAAGACGATTTATCTTCAGGGATTATACTACTCAAAAAGGAAAGTTTGATCCGAAAGTGGAAGCCGGAGAATCTTTACAAAAGATTTTACAGAATCCGAGTAGTATTACCGGATTTACGGTACTTACTGAAGAAGATCTGAAAAGCGGCTATGCCCCTTTTTATGAGTATGCGGTATGGGTAGCCAGAAATAAAGCGACCGCCACAAAAGAAGAATTTGATAAAAAGATCAAAGCCTGCAAAACAGCTAACGGAATTCCTACGGTAGATTACAGAATCTGGGACAATCTGGTCTATCAGGTCGTTACCCAAAAGGAATTTTATGCAAAGGAACTGATCATGCAGATCCTGCATCTTCATCATATACTTTCGGTATACGATTTTACGGAAGAAGCTTATCAGGATGTGGTAAAGGCCAAAGTCGTGTTGCCGAAGGAGCTTTTCAAAGTACAGGGCTCGTCCGGATCATCTTCAGGTTCATCGTCAACATCTAAAAATGTGATGTATGATGAAAAGAGCATGAAAGTGGCCGAAGCAGGACTACTGCTGGATCAGAATCAAAACCTGTCGGCGGCCTTGAAAAAATTACAGGATAATTATAAGAAACAATACGACAGTGCTTACAATACTTCCTTTGCCAGCTATCAGGCCAGAGTAAAACCTCTTCAGAAGCAGCTTCAGAAAGAGGTGTCAGTGGCGGATAATAAAAAGCAGATCCTTGAGAACAGAATCAATTATCTTACACAGCTAAGTGTTGCAGATCCTGAGAAATTTTATGCCAACAGCGAACTGGATATGGAACTTCATCGCATCAAGGATGAGATTTTAAATATTCCTTCCAGCGAAGTGGAAATTCCAGAGTTCAGTTTCAGCTTTGATCCTGAGATTAATACGTCTGCTTTGGAAAGATCGCTGGAAAATGAGGAGAAAAATGCATTATACAAAATTTTTGGAGCCTCAAGCCTATCTTCGGCATTATCGGGAATTACTTCGTATGATGAAATTAATCAGGCAATTGCTCAAAACAACCAGTCTTTGCAAAATACCATACTCAATAATACCGTTCTGAATCAGGAAACTTTTGCAACGGTAGGAGGAGTAGTGGTTCCAATTGCTGATTCCACATCGGGAGATATCCCTTTCAGCGTCAAAACATTTGCGCGGAACGCTTCGGAATTGAGTATTTTGGTAGCCGTAAACAATTACAGCCATAGTATTCTGTCAGGAACCTATAAAGCACTGATCAACGGAAACGAAATTACTTCTTCAAGCGTTTCCAAAAGTGCAGGCGGAGCAAATATCCTTTTTGATATTAATCCGAGGATTTTAGGTTCGCAAACCGTAAGCGTGGAGCTCTTTAATGTACAGGGAAATGTTGCTCTTTCGGACGGCAAGCAGTACAGGTTTAATGTTACTTTAAATGTTGATCCTGCCAGTATTGATCCTTTAATCAAGCAGCCTGTTTTTAGAGGAAGTTCGGTATTTACATTAAAAAGTACGACGGAAGCAACAACAAACACCTGTCTGCCCGTAGCTTTGAGAACAAGATCTTTCCGTAGTTACAATGACAAGTGGTTGCTAAGCATGACCCCGCTGGACACGACCGATTTATTCTCTTTCGTAACGGCCACCTTTAAGGTATTGGATAATAACGGAAACACCGTACAATCTTCCACTGAACTGAAAGTGATTGACGGAGGCGATTATTTATCTTTATTTACCGATGGCGTGGTTCCTAAACTTCAGATTACCGATGCGATCAAAGCCGGCCTTCAGTTTGAAGGAGAGTTCACGTTGAGTAACGGTAAAGTATATACCTGTAAAATTCCGATGACTCCGAATACCGCAGCCGGACTTGATGATTTTACAAAAACATACAACTTGTCCGGCGACGGAAGATTGTGCCTGAAACAGTCTAATAACAACAATGATAGTAATCCTATTACAGTTACAGATGGAGATGTTTTCATCCCTTCAGGTTTCGGGATGAAAAATATCGGAATAACGGATTATAAGAGAGTAGAGCAAAGTACCTATTGCTATGTGGAAGGAGAAGTAGCCCATATTGAGAACATTATGGCCAGGGAGTATAAAGAAAGATCAACCAGAAGACTGAAACGAAGTGAATCCCAAACCACCAAATCTTCCGAATCCGAAAAAGAGAAACTGACCGATACCACTTCTACCGAAAGGCATGAAATGCAAAGTGAGGTTGCTAAAATTCTTCAGGAATCCAAAGATTTTGCTGCAAATGCAGGATTTAATGCCAGTTGGGGAGCGATGGATAATAAATTTGGTTTAAGTGCGAATGCAAGCTATGCCACCCACAATTCCAAAGAAGAAAGTAACCGTCAGGCAGTGACTGAAGCGAAGGATATTACTGCAAGAGCATTGGACCGGATCGTTACCAAGGTAAAAGAAGAGCGTATTGATAAAATCCTGGAAGAGTTTGAAGAAAACAACAAGCATGGTTTCGACAATACCAAAGGAAGCAGCCACGTGGTAGGCGTTTACCGTTGGGTGGATAAAGTGGTGAAAAACCAGATCTACAACTACGGCAAGCGGATGATGTTTGAATTTATGATTCCGGAACCTGCTAAAATCCATAGGCTGGGAATGGAGGTTGTCAACACAACGGAAAATAAGCTGGTAAAGCCTGTTAACCCACGTGAAGCTTCTATTCATAAAATGGAGAATTTCGCAGACTTAAATAATGAAATTACTTTAAGATATTGGTTAGGATATTATAATGTTGAAGCTGATGAAAAGCCTTTGGACTCTTTCTCCATTGGAAAATCTTTGAATGGACAAACTGGTAAAGATATATCAGAAATTGAATATTTCACCATGAAGGATGAAATTCAAGTGCCTGATGGATACATTGCAGTATCAGGGTTGGTTAGCTATTCAGCAGTGTCGGATGGTGATGGGTCAAGTGTAAATTTACTTTTAGGAGACCAGCATTATCACTATCATGGGTTCCATGCCCAAGCTAATGTAGGAGACCGAAAGTTTTTTTCAACTCCATATTCAAAATTAGTACCTATATCAGCTGCAGGATATAACGAATTCGCAGGGACAGTAAATTTTACTGTTGATATCCAACTAACATTAGAAGCCAAAAATACTTGGTTACAAAAAACCTTCAACAAAATTATTGAGGCATACGAAACAGAACTTGGAAAATATAATCAAGCTTTAGCTGAAGCGAAAGCATTAGGCGTACAGATCAAAGGTTCAAATCCCGGTTTCTATAGAAAGATCGAAAATACCATTCTCAGAAGAAACTGTATTTCCTATATGCTAAACCAGAATCCGAATGCAGATCTTACGTTCGGTAAAGGGAAGTATTACAACAACGGGTATTCTTCAGGGGATGAGACGTTCCTTAATACAGATATCAAATTAGATGGGAAGTTTGATCAATATGCGGCCTTCATTAAATTTATGGAACAGGCATTCGAGTGGGACATCATGAGCTATCACCTGTACCCGTACTATTGGGGCGACAGAAAATCCTGGGCGGAGCTGTACCAGTTTGATGACAATGATCCGATCTTCCGGGCCTTTATGCAGTCCGGGATGGCTAGAGTAATTGTTACCGTAAGACCAGGATTCGAAGAAGCGGTAAGACATTTCATGGCGACCGGGCAGATCTGGAACGGCGGTGAAGTTCCTGTGATCGACGATCCGTTGTTCCTTTCTTTAGTAGACGAGATGAGATCTCCGAAAGCGACCAAAGAAGGCGAGCCTTGGAGAGAGAAAATCCCGACATCCCTTACCATCCTTCAGGCAGATTCCATCGGTCTTAGAGTTGAAAAGGCACTGCCGGGCAATTGTGAGCCGGGCGTGAAGTTCGACGATAACTTGGGTGAGATGTGTGTCAGCAATTTTGAACTGAATAACAACCAGATCGGACATTCAGGAGATAAATGGATTGAGATTACGTTTAATGAAATGGATCATCTGAATTACAAAAATATCGGTGATGTAGTGTTCCCTAGGAAATACAGATGTATGGATAACGACATTGTTATCGAGCGTGATGCTTCGTGGAATAGTCTTGATTCTATTACCAAAGCATATAAGTATCTGGCTGAAGAAGTATCCCAGATAGAAGCTGTGGAAGCTTTTGCTACCGGAGAAAACGGTCTGACGTTCAGGATTAATGCCAGCAAGCTTAAAAACTTTGCATTTACCAAGCCGGGAGGCGATGACGGTCATGATACCTTTAAGTTTTCTGTTGATTTAACCAATTCAGTCTTAAAAATTTCATCTCCCGAATACAACAAATACGGTTATGAAAGAATTCTGGATAAAAATCTTCAGACAATCTCTCAGACAGAATACTTGTCAACAATCCCTTTAAGCCGGTTTTTGGTGTAATCTGAAATCTAATCATTTAAAAATTTAAAAAATGAGCCGGATAAAACCCGGGGCTATTTGGCAGCACGAAAAAGTGCTGCCTTATATCCTCACGTCCTTAAAGGATAAGATTAACGACATGACTGCGGTAGAAAAGATTATTCTTTTCGGAAGCAGGGGCAGACTTCCCATAGCTCGATGGAATGAACTGGAGGGAAAAGACTGGGATATTGTGGTACAGGCAAAGTGTAAGCTCAGAAATGCTCACATTCTGGTGGATGAAGGTTATCATCTGGATCTTTTGGTATTGGATGAAGCCCAGACTGAAGTCTTTACTGAAAATATGACTGTTAAAGAACTTTTTCCAGTGAATGAATTGGAATGTTTAACTAAAAAAGTTTAGGCAATGGAAAAATTACAAAGTCCTGAAAAAATACGGGAAGATTGGAGAATAGATGATTTTATAAATAAGCAATATTTATGTTATAACCTGAGAAGATGCAATTACTTTTCCAATCATTATATTCTAGAATATGATGTCAATGATTATGACTTCCATGCAGAGCAGATTTCTGTAAAAGACCAAGCAGAAAATACAATCAGGTTAAAAACATATCTCAACAAAAATAGGGAAATTGTAGATTTGGTTCAGAGGCAGACAGAAATAGAATTGGATATAGATTTAAAAGAGAAAAAATTATATTTCCGGTTAAAATATTTTTTTCACAGGAATGCAGATACGGAAGAACTTCAGAGAAACAAGGCAATTGTGCTTGAAACGTTTTCTTATGATGAATTCAGGAATCTGGTACAGTATGTTGGCTACGGTGATTTTGAAAAAGATAGCTCATACGATTATCTCGGATACTTCTCTAAAATTTACCAGTTTTATTTTCAGCAGGCCAGTACCCCGGAACAACTGATGTTTCTATACACCAATACTCCGGATTTTGTTTTTAAGAGGATGTCATTAGAAGATGAAAAGATCATGGATCATCTTCTTACGCTTACAGAATATGATGATACCGGATTTTTCAGCGGTTGGAAAGACGGAAGCTCGGCTTTGGTGAATGTCCTGAAAGCTTTCTCAACAAACACCTACATCCTTAATAAATTCAGGAAAGAACCCGAACTCTGTAACCGGATCTATTATAATTTGGATGGAGTAAGTTTCATTGATGGAAAACCTCAGGCTAACCGGTTGATTTTTGCCAATATTCTGATGCAGTATTGTCTATTTTCTCCTCATCGTCCAAAAGAAGATGCGCCTACATTTCATATCGGTAAAAATTATAAGATTGCAACAAATGTAACGGAACTTTCGGGAAAATGGCTGGGGTTTGGGCAGTCGGATGAAAAAACCTTTTTCCTGCAGCAGCAGAAGGAAATCACACAAAATGTCAGGATTGTCGCTAAAGAAGGAAATCCTGAAGCGACTGAACAGGTAACGGAAGATCTTGACGAAGGAAAACAATATTTCCCGTTAGAAATGGTCTATTTTGTAAATGAGGATGAGAAAAATATAAATCCTGAGACAGGGGAAGAACTTCCTTCCGTAACAATGATGGTTCCTGCCATTTATGTAAAAGCGATGGCAGATGCGGAAAAATGGGAGGATATCAATTACTTTATCCGTATAACGGCCGATATTTTGGCGGTCGTTCTCGGAATTGCTACTTTGGCTACTACCGGAAACCCGTATCTGATTTTGGCGGCTATGGCAGATCTCAGTTTAGCCGGCATAGACTTAACGGTGCAGGCTTTGCGGCAGGAAATTGCAAAACTGCCGGGCGGGGAACAATTCCTGAAAGACTGGGATCTTATTTACGGTGTCGGCGGAGCTATTGTAGCCGCTCCACAGCTTATTGTTTCTGCTTACCGAGGAATTTTTGTATTGATGCCCAAAGCGGCAAAAAATGTACAGCAGGGTTTGCGGACAATGGCAATTTCCTTATTTTTGGATTTGAATGCTGGAAGATTTGAGCGAAGCCAGTTAACTTTTTTACAAACTACAGAATGGGTTTTTCCTACTAAGGGAGCTTGGAATAGTTTTAAAGCTAATGTTATAGCAGAAGAAGGAGTTGCGCTTTTTGAAGTACAAGTCTTTAAAAATAATAGACCTGTAAATCAATATATTATTTCTTATCAAAAAGAGATTTTGGCACAAGGAGTAATGAGTCAGGACAAATATTTTACAAAAGTAGTAAGAGAAATAGCTAAAAATTATTATAGTAAAGCTTCTCTATTAAAAACATTAACAGAACTTTGGGAATCAAAGTCATACCAACTAATAGAAATTTTAGATCATAGAGGATCTCCAATTGGTGAGTTTGATGAAATATTTCATAATAAACGAATTTTTGTGGAAGATAAATCAGCTCAGGGATTACTCCAAAATATCAATCCCAAAACAGGGAAACCGTGGCAAACTTTTGAAAGTTGGGCTAACAAGCAGGTATATGAGAAAACATATAACCGTATCAAAGCTTTAGAAGTTGCAAAAACCACTAGAGCAAGATTATCAGATGGTTTGTCTCCTGATATTGCCGTTATTAGAGATATAAGAAAACTTGAATTTCAAATTTTAGAAACTGATATTGAAATTCAAAAAGCAGTACATAGTGAAATGCAAAGATTAAAAAAAGAATTTCCGGATTGGGAATTTACTGCTAAATTTGGAAAATAACATTATTTAAAAATTAATAAAATGGCATATAGTATTATAGCAAAAAAAAAGGATGGAACAGGATATGAAATTCCAATCTCAACACATAGTTTATTCCATGATTATTGGTTACCTTTATTTGAAAAAAATAAGTTAGAGAATTTAAGCAATTGGAAGTTTCCTCATGATTTTGAGAAAGAAGAATTAAAAAAAATAATCGAAGAGTGGGAAAAACTTTTACCATATATAAAAGAAGATTGGGAAAAAGAAAGGGCAAAATTTATTATTTCTAAACTTAAAGAAATAAAATTTGAAGACTTTGAATATATAAATTTTGGATAAAATATGAGCCACCTTTATAAGGTGGTTTTTCTTTATTCTTATTTTTGGATTTGAATAGCGGTGCTTTCCGAAGACAGTATCTCCGTTTATTCCAACCGACAGAATGGGTAATCCCAAGTGCGGGGTTCTTTTCAAAAACGGTTGAATGCGATGCATTAGTCCAGAATGGAGCTTTCTTTATGGAGCTGGATGCGGCGGCCATTATGGAAAGTATCAATAAGGGAGCAGGAATAAACCCTGATATGATAGGGTCCATCAGTCCAAACAGAAGATTTGCATTGGTTTATAAAGGAGAAATCGTCGCTGAGGGAAGCCGGTATGATAAAGCCTATCAAAAAACTTTGATGGAGTTGAAGCGGATTAGTTATAATTCACAGAAAGTTGGTGATATTTTAGAGGAAATTATTAATAGGAGACGAATTGTAATTGCAGATGATATTTCAGTTTTAGGTAAAACACCTGTAAAAGGAATTAAAAAAAGTCTTCTTTTAAAAGATGAATTTGGAAATTATGTAGGTGAGCTTATCCGTGCACAAGAAAAAGCAGACAAGTTAACATATAGTCTTAAAATAAAAGGAAAGACAGAAAAATTAAATTGCTTTACTCGGTTATTAGATATTAATAGTGCTAAGGTGAATAGATTGCCTGTTTTTGGAGACGAAAAAATGTTGATGGGTGATTTTAATATTCCTACAAATATAACAAATAAATACTCAGGGTTAGGAGATTTAATTCTTTCTGATGCAATTATTTTTTATCAATCCAATAAGAAATTTGGACGGTTAGATGGAGTTATTGGTTGGTGGAAGAGAGCAAGTATGTATGAAGATTACGGCGGACAGTCAATAAACCTAAAAAAATTCTGGGAAGCAAGAAAAGCAGGTAAAAATATAGAAGATGCAGCATTGTCAACTTTTACAGGGTCTAGGATGAAAGTAAGAGGATTTGGAAAAGTAAGATATAATATGCCAGAGAATGTACTTGAAGAAAATGAAGTAATTATTAATTTTTTAAAAAAATAAATATGGAAATGATATTAATTTCAAATACGATTAGATTTAATCAATCATTTGAAGATTTTACTAAAGATTTTAAAAATAAGTATTCTACGTTTGGAATAGAGGATCTTTTTTTAGTTCCTAAAAATGTGCTTTTAAGAATAGGAAAAAGCAAATTCAAAGATGAAACTTTGTCAAAAGACGAATCTGAACAAATGAAATCTATTTTAGAGAATAAAATAGAAGAACTTTTAAAACAAAGAGAACTTTATAAAAAAGGAGAAGGTGTTTATGTAATTATTTTTAATGGAGAAGAGATTGAGATAGATCCACGTCCTACAGGCCATAATGATAATGATCATTTAATCTGGAAACTTTATAAGTTGATTGGAATTATAAATTCTTGTTTACAAGAGGGAAAACACATTTATTTAAGTATAATTGAAGATAATAATTAATTTTATCACCCAACTGTTCCTACTGCCGCACGAATCTTTTCGTGTGGCTTTTTCTTTAAACATCATGCTCTGAAATGGTATTATTTTTTATCTTTATAAAACATACCATGATGAGTAGAAATTACAAATTTCATAATCCGGAAGGTTTATATTTTATAAGTTTTGCTGTTGTAGGATGGCTTGATGTAGTTATAAGAAATGAGTATAAAGAGATTCTTTTAGAAAGTATAAGATTATGCCAAAAAAATAAAGGGTTAGAAATACATGCCTGGTGCATCATGCCCAGCCATTTACACTTGGTTTTAGAAGTATAGGCGGACAAAAACCGGAGCTTCTTATCGGTGATTTAAAAAGATTTATCAGCAAAGCAGTGGTAGAAGCCATCAAAGAAAACCCTAAAGAGAGCAGAAAGGAATTCCTGCTGGATTTCTTTCTTAAAGAAGGTTCAAAAAGTTCAAATGTAAATCCATATCAATTTTGGAGACATGATAATAAATCGATTGAACTTTGGAGCAATCCCGTTATCCGCCAAAAAATAAATTATGTGCATCAAAATCCTGTGAAAGCCGGCTTGGTTTTACGTGGAGAAGATTACAGATACAGCAGTGCTATAGATCATTCTTATGAAAAAGGACTTTTGTACAATGTTGTCGTTTTTAGAATGTTTGACTTTTAATTATATGATAAAACTTCCATAGAATCTAAAAATTTTGAAAGAGGTTATAGACAATTTAATTATACAAAAGCAGGTAAAATTAAAAAAATAAAATAGTATGCTAACAGAACAAGAAATTACTAAGATTGCTCAAGATCATATTGATAAATCCAGTAAAAAATCTGGGATTAAGCTTTCTCTTTTCAAAGAAGCTACTATTAAAAAAAGTTATGGAATGATTTTTTTCTATGTGAGTAAAAAATTTTATGATACGAGAGATGAAAAGTATAATACATTACTTGGAAATGTTCCTTTTTAGTCAAAAATATTGATGGAGAAATTATAGAATTTGGTTCCGGCAATACTATCGAATATTATATCCAAGAATACGAAATGGGAAGATATCCTTAAATTTGTCTGATCGTAAAAACCACCTTCGGGTGGTTTTTTGTTAAATGAGGATGGATAGAAATGTTATCTTTGGGTAGAGAGATTACCAGTGCCATAAGAAACGGTTTGAAACGGTGTGCTATAAGACTGGTAGAAAAAGAAGAGGATCTTGTTAGGCTTGAGAAGCAGTTGGATGAAGCTATTGCCCAAGATGGAAATGAAATTAGAAAATTCACATCAAAAGAAAAATATGAAATTCTTGATGAAATAGAAGAAACGGCAGAACTCAAAAAAAGTATTACTACAGAAGGTGAAGGACCTCCTAAAAGGACAAGACGTTCTAATTCGAAGAATTCAATTAAAAATAAAAATATAGAGCGTTATAATGAATTTCTTGGAAAATGGTCTTTGTCTTCTATTAAGCTCAGCTATTAGAAGAAAATAAGGTATTTATTAGAATTGAATCTGAGGAGAATTTTTCTGGTATATTCGAAGATTTGGCAACACCGGAACAATTAGAGCAAGGAGTAGAGGGAACTACTGCGTTTGCTTATAAAAATATTATGTATTTTAATGAAGCTAATTTCCCTGATGAACTTTTAGATTTTTTATCACATGAGGCATCACACGCACGGGATTATCTTATAAAAAAAGAACTACAGTTAAAAGGCAAATCAAAAATGGAAATAGAACAAATAATAGGTAATCTTTGGGATCAAGAAGAGAGGGCTTATAGTCATCAAGTAGATTGGCAAAAGTCAACAGGTCAAAAACCGATGTTTAAAACAAAAAAAGAACAAACAAATCATATTTAAACATTATATTCTCAGCACGAAAACTAGTGAAAAAATAATAAGTGAGCTTATTAATTATGTCAATGATTCTAAGCTCCCACAATCTTTAATTACTATTGAGCAGAAATTTGGGCATGCACATCTTTCCCATATTATTGCAGAGTTATTGTTTTGGCAAAGAACTGTTTATCGAAATCCTAATTATTTACAAACATGGAATTATTTTAATAAAGACCAATTCTTTTTGAAAGAACAAGAGATAGGGAAAGATATTTATACTAGAGTTATAGCCGAAAGTTCTGATCTTAATAAAATATTCCACTTGAACGGAGATAAAATTATTTTAAATCAAAAATTATCAACAGAAGAGATAAAAATTTTCCGAAAGCTAATTAATGATTCCCTTAAAATAAACTTACGAACATAAATTTGTCTTTTTTGATAAGTAAAAGCTGTATTTGATCCTAAATTAGAATTTTTATTATCAATCGTAAGTAAGATTATTGAATATGAAGATTTAAAAGAAATGGAGTATTATATATAAGAATACAAGACAGGAAAATATCTATAATTTTGTCTAATCATAAGCCACCTTTGGGTGGTTTTTTTTGAAGTAAGTATAAACGAAAAAGATATCTATAGGCGGAGAACTTACCATCGCCAATAGAAACGGTTTGAAAAGGTCTGCTGTAAGGCTGGTAGAAAAGGAAGAGGATCTTGTTAGGCTTGAGAAGCAGTTGGATGAGGCTGTAATTGAAGAAAATGGGGCAAAACGCAAGTTGTCAAAAAATGAGAAGGATGAAATCGTTAAAGAGTTTAATGAAAGAAGAAATTTTAAGATAGATAATTTTATAGAAAGAAATATGGCAAATGGTAAGACTATTGGAAGTATTTCTAAAGAGGTTATTATCACAGAATTACATAATATAACTAATGCAGCAACAGAAATATCAAAAGCTCTTAAAAAAGGGAAGATTAAGCTTGTAAAATTGGATGAAAAAGAATTTTTGAATGCAATAAAAATGCCTGGAGAGAAAATGGAGGATATTGAAGATGTATTAGCTTCTCAAATAGAAGATGTTATATATATAAGAAACGATAGACCCTTAGATAAAGCTTTTGGTGAAATAGTACATGAAGGGCAACATGCACTTGATGAGCTAAAAGATATTGCAGAACTAAGAGAAGAAACTAAATTAATTGTTCATGATAAAATTTCTATGAGAAACTATGTAGATAAAATGACTGATGGACAAGTTATCGAACTTAGAGCTAGAATAGTAGAAAGAGAATTTCAACAAGTAGCCAAACAAAAATTAGACTTTTCTTCCGTAGCAGAAATGATTAGTTTTATATTTAAAATATACAAATAAATAATATGAAAGCAATTATTAAAAAATTATTATTAGAAATGATATCTTTTTCAAATACTAAAAAATTAAAAAAAGATGATTCTTATATTAAAGCAGCTTATGAAAAAATTGGAAGTGAAATTATCATAAGCAGAATACAAAATTTATTAAGTTGGTTAAATCCCAGACATCACTTTTCAGACACTAATCTGGAAAAGTATATTCTCTATGAATATTTTATGGACGCAGAATTTTATAAAGAAGAAGTTTATAAAGAGTTTTACTTATTATTTAAATATTTGCCGGAATTAAAACAAATATTTGAACTGAAAGAAAAACATATTGAATTTAATTCATCTTTAAAAAAAAATGATATTCAAGAAATTTATAATTTTGTAGAAACAAATTATATTATTGATCCTAGGCGTATAACTCGTTACATAAGACCAGAAGAGAAATAAGTTTTAATATAAGAACCGTAACCTACATGTTGCGGTTTTTTTATGAAGTAAATGAATAGAAATATTATATTCGGGTAAAGAATTTATCATTGTTATCAGAAACGGATTGAAATGATCTGCTGTAAGACTAGTCACAAAAGATCAAAGAACTTCAAGATATTTATCGTGAATTAAACATAATAAAAGATAAATACAATGAATTAAGAATTTCCAAAAAAAAATAATTATGAATACACAAGAAATAAAGCAACAATTAAAAGAAAATGATCCAGATAAATTGTACCGAGTTTTGATTAACTGCGGCAAAAGATATGCCCTTTCTCCCAAAGAAAAAGAGGAACTCAAAAGTGTTATTTATGATTTATGTTCTCATCCTGATACCGAAATACGAAGAATCGCAATTTATGTATTGTGTTTTTATTGGGGAATGGAAGAATATCGAGATAAAGCATGGAAGATGTATTCCAATGAAAAAGAGCTTAGTGCAGTTCGTACAACAGCATTGTCAAGTTGGGCTAATACTTATCGTAATAAAAACTTAAAAAAAGCAATGAATATACTTTATTCTATATTAAAAAATAAAAATAATGATGAATATATAAGAGTAACAGCATATTCTTCTATTCTTGTAATATCTTCTTTGCAGCCAAAAGATTGGCCAAATACAGATATAGATTGGGATCATTTTGATAAAGAAGTAGATTGGAAACTAGTAGAAAAATTAATGACAGAAGCACAATAATCTTATAATAATTTAGCCACCTTCGGGTGGTTTTTTTGTGAAATGAGGATGGATAGAAATGTCATCTTTGGGTGGAGAACTTACTATTTCCATCAGAAACGGTTTGAAAAGGTCTGCTGTAAGACTATTAGAAAAGGAAGAGGATCTTGTTAGGCTTGAGAAGCTGTTTGATGAAGCTGTAGAAGAAGGTAAAGTTACTCGTAAAGAAGCAGATGATTCATTTAAAGAGTTGCGGGAATTAGCTAATGCAGACCTGATGGCTAAGCCCAATGAAATTGGGAAATTAGGAGGTAAGGTTTTGAATGCATCACAAATTAGAAAATTGCGTGGAGAGCTAAAACAAAAAGGTGTTTTGCTAATTTTGGAAGAAGATTTGAAAATTAAAAGCATTACAAATCAATATAAAAAGACGAGGTTAAATCGAATGGAATTTGAAACCGCTCATGACCTATTTTATTATATGAAACAAGAAGGATTTGCTGGTGCTTTTGATGCCAAAACAAAACAGTTAATCTTGAGTGAAAAATCAACAGAATTAGTTGTTTTTCATGAAAAGGCTCATTTACAAACATTTTGAAGAATTAGGAGAAGAGTATAATATATTAAAGCCTTGGGAAAAAGAAACTTACGTGTTTGAAAAAATTTGGTCACAAAAACATCTTTGGACAAAAGAAGAATTAAGTGTTAGTTTAAATTATGTAAACAGAGAAAGGTCAAAAGCAGGAGTTATCCCTTTAAAAATAAAATTATGAAATATACAAAAGAGCAAATAATTGCAAAAGCAAAACTGGTAATGGAAAATCATTTGGAAAAGTACTATACTGAGAAATGTATAGATGAAGATATTAAATACATAGGAAAAGAAGTAATCGAATATGGAAAATATAAAGGAAAAAAAGATTCATTATGGTTAGTTGCAATTAATTCATTATTTGATAATCATAATTTTTTGCATATCTCTGATGAGACAGGAGAACCTATATATTATCAAAATTTCAACAGCTACATTTTCGACGTAGAAAAAGATAAAGATGGAAAATATTTCATGAAAGAAGTAGAATATTAGTATAACCACCTTCGGGTGGTTTTTTAATGTATATGTATTGAGTTAAAACTTACCATACTCATTCTAAATAGCTTGAAGCGGTCTGCTGTAAGACTGGTAGAAAAAGAAGAGGATTTTGTTAGGCTTGAGAAACAGTTGGATGAAGCGGTAGTTGAAGAGAATGGTACGAAATGGAAACTTACTCAATGGGAGAAAGATGATGTTTTGGATGAAGTAGAAGAGGCTGCAGAACTTACAGAAGATGTAGGAGGAGCAAGACAAAAAAGAAAGACAAGAGGAAATTCCGAAGATCAGCTAAGCTCCATAGGAAGAAACATCCCACCACTTACTCCAGAGGAAATCCAAAGGGTACTTAAATGGCAAAACTTTAGAAATAAAGTAATAAAAGAAATAAGGTATTGGGATTTTTCTCACTTCAAGGATCAAGAGTTAATTGCAAACTTAAAAAAGGCTCGAAATAATATAATTGATCATATGACCAGATGACTTAGCTGGATAAAGCTCAATGGGATGGAGTTTGAAAATACTCAAGATTTATTTTTTTACATGAAACAAAAAGAATTTGCTGGTGCTTTTGATGCCAAAACAAAACAGTTAATCTTGAGTTAAAAATCAACAGAATTAGTTGCTTTTCATGAAAAGGCTCATTTACAACATTTTGAAGAATTGGGAGAAGTGTATCATACACTAAAGCCTTGGGAAAAAGAAACTTACGTATTTGAAAAAATTTGGTCACAAAAACATCTTTGGACAAAAGAAGAATTAAGTGTTAGTTTAAAGTATGTAAACAGAGAAAGGTCAAAAGCAGGAGTTATGCCTTTAAAAATAAAATTATGAAATATACAAAAGAGCAAATAATTGCAAAAGCAAAACTGGTAATGAAAGATTTGGAAGGGAAGTACTATACTGAAAATTGTATAGATACGAATATTAATTATCTTGCGAGGGAATTGGTAGAGTATGGAAAATTGAAAGGCAAAGAAATACCATTATGGTTAATTGCAATTAATTCATTATTTGAAAATCATGATTTTTTGCCCGCGCTGCCGCACGAATCCTTTCGTGTGGCTTTTTCTTTAAACATCATTCTCTGAAATGGTATTATTTTTTATCTTTATAAAAATATACCATGATGAGTAGAAATTACAAATTTCATAATCCCGGAAGGTTATATTTTATAAGTTTGCTTTGAGGATTTTCCCAGGTCGCATGGGAATCTGTAAAATGGTGAGAAATCTCTCAATGAAGTATTAGCAATACCAAAATTTAGCACTTTCAGCCGGAAAAATTACATCCTTCCCTTTGTCCACATTAAAGCTAGACAAATCCCTGCACCCAGCTGCCACGAAAAATCGTCTTGTTTTTTTTCATGAAAAATGGTATCTTGTAAATCTTACAACATACAGACAGAATTTAATGCTAGAAAAGAAAGAACATAGTTATGAAAAGGCCGTTTTGGTGGGGGTGGTAACGCAGCACCAGGACGAAGACAAGCTTCAGGAATATATGGACGAGCTTGAGTTTTTAGCCTTCACGGCCGGTGCTACCGTAGACCGCCGTTTTACCCAGAAGCTGACACAGCCCGATTCCAAGACCTTTATCGGCAGTGGAAAAGCGCAGGAAATAAAAGAATACGTAAAAGAACACGCGATAGGCACCGTTATTTTTGATGACGAGCTTTCCCCTTCCCAGCTGAAAAATCTGGAACGTGAAATGGAGGTGAAGATCCTTGACCGGACCAACCTGATCCTCGATATTTTCGCACAAAGGGCAACAACATCCTACGCACGTACACAGGTGGAACTGGCACAATACCAATACCTGCTTCCGCGGCTGACCCGTATGTGGACCCACCTTGAGCGTCAGAAAGGGGGAATCGGGATGAGAGGTCCCGGTGAAACGGAGATCGAGACCGACAGGCGGATCATCCGCGACCGGATTTCCTTACTGAAAGATAAGCTGAAAACCATCGACAAACAGATGGCGACCCAGAGAAACAACCGCGGAAAGGTAGTTAGAGCCGCTTTGGTAGGCTATACCAACGTAGGAAAATCGACTTTGATGAACGCCTTATCGAAATCTGAAGTTTTTGCGGAAAACAAATTATTTGCAACGCTGGATACGACCGTAAGAAAAGTGGTGATCGGAAATTTACCTTTCCTTTTAACGGATACCGTAGGGTTCATCAGGAAGCTGCCGACTCAGCTGGTAGAATCTTTTAAATCTACGCTAGATGAGGTTCGTGAAGCAGATCTTCTGATTCATGTGGTGGATATTTCCCATGAAAGTTTTGAAGACCATATTGATTCCGTAAACCAGATTTTAATGGAGATCAATGCCCATCAGAAACCGATGATCATGGTGTTTAATAAAATCGACGATTTCAGCTACCAGAAAAAGGATGAAGACGATCTTACACCTTCTACAAGAAAAAACATTTCTCTGGAAGAGTGGAAAAATACATGGATGGCCAAATCCAAATATCCGACGGTATTCATTTCCGCACTGACGAAGGAAAACTTCCCGGAAATGAAGAAGCTGATCTACGATGAGGTCATGAAGATCCATATTTCCAGGTTCCCGTACAACGATTTCCTTTTCGAATATTTCGATAACGACGAGGAAGAAGTAAATCAAAAAGAATAGATGAAATACCACTTTTTCCTTTTATTGATTTTCTTTTCGGTTTTCGGTTTCAGCCAGAAGCCGAAAATCGACCTTAAAACGATTGAAAAAGATCTTAAAAACGGGAAATCTCCTTACAATTACGAGAAGCTGACTTTTAAATACAAAGCTTATCCAAGATCACTGGATACCATTGAGGCACAGCATCTTTACTATGGACGGAATTTCATAAAAGATCCCGTCCTTACAACCGATCCGGAATTTAAAAGTTTAGCGGAAGCCTTTAAAAGCAATAATTTCCAGGACTGCATCCGTCAGGGGAAAATCCTTTACGATAAAGACCCGACCAACCTGGATATCCTCCTGATCCTTTTGAAAGCTTACGACTATCTGAAGGACGGCGATAATTTCATGTACCACCTGAGCCAGTTCAGAGCTTTAACGGACGGTATGAAGTCTTCCGGCGACGGCAAAACCGAAAAAACACCGTATCTCGTGAATACTGTGGGCGACGAATACATCCTGCTGAATATCCTGAACCTCGGGCAAGATTATACGAGGGGTTCAAAATCCGTAAAGGACGGCATTCTCGACATCTGGGAAAAAGACAACAGCAAAGTTTATATTAAAGTACTTTATATTGATTATTAAAAAAATAAAATTAAAAAAAACAGCTTAGTGGAATTATATTATTCATTTTCAGCTCTTATCGTTTTAGCATCCATATTTTCATACCTTAATTACAGATTCCTTAAACTTCCGAGCACCATCGGAATCATGGTAATCGCCATTGTGGTTTCCATATTTCTGGTTTCTTTCGGAGAAACGGTTTTACCGAAAACCTACGGGCATCTCCACAACCTGATGACAGGCATCGACTTTACCGAAGTCCTGATGGGTGCCATGCTTAACTTTTTGCTTTTTGCAGGAGGAATCCATATCAATCTGGATGACCTCAAGGAACAGTTCCGGCCGGTCTTGATTTTTTCTACTTTAGGCGTGCTTATTTCCACTTTCGTCGTGGGATTCGGTATGTTTTACCTGCTACCCTTTTTAGGCATTCAACTGCCTTTCATATACTGCCTTCTGTTCGGGGCTTTGATTTCCCCTACGGATCCTGTAGCTGTTCTCAGTATTCTGAAGCAGGCCAAGGTATCGAAATCGCTGGAAACAAAAGTCGCCGGAGAATCGCTTTTTAACGATGGTATGGCCGTAGTGATTTTCTCGGTTGTGCTACAGCTGGCCATTGGCGAACAGGTGGACTTAGGGCTTGAGAGCATCGGAATGCTGCTGCTGAAAGAAGCCGGCGGGGGGCTTTTGCTGGGGATTATTCTGGGCTGGATCACTTCCAGGCTGATGCGTGAAGTGGATGATTATATTATTTCCGTGCTGGTTACTCTTTCCGTGGTGATGGGAGGTTATCTTATTGCCAGGCAGCTGCATATTTCAGGACCGCTGACGATGGTCGCCGCTGGGCTTTTTATGGGTAATTTCAGTCTTAAATTCAAAATGAAATCCATCACCCAGGATTATCTGATCAAATTCTGGGAGCTGATCGATGAAATCCTGAATGCAGTGCTTTTTCTTTTTATCGGCTTTGAGCTGTTGATGATTAAAGATTTAAGGCATTTTATCATTCCGGGACTGGTGGCTATTGTTATCGTTCTGCTGGCCAGAGTCATTTCTATTTGGGGCCCTACGAAATTTATGAAACGGACCTTTAGTCCGCAGACCGTTAAGGTTCTGGTCTGGGGCGGAATCCGGGGCGGGGTTTCCATTGCTTTGGCAATGTCTGTTCCCAAAAACGAATACAGTGAGATTATTTTAAGTATTACCTATTGCGTGGTGGTATTTTCCATTATCGTTCAGGGGCTTACGATCGCAAAAGTCGCCAATCCGAATAAAATTGCCATAGAGGAAGAGAAACTGGAAAGTGTTGCCTTAAAAGAGAATAAATAATCAATTGCCGGTCAATGCAATATCTGAACACAAATCCTGCAGTTGAGGAAATAAAAGAAGCATTAACTGTTCTTGCTGCTCCCGAAAAGGCACAGTTTTTCCCGAAATTTTTTAAAACGGGAAAAGGCGAATATGGCGAAGGCGATCTGTTTTTAGGCGTAAAAGTCCCGGACCAGCGGCGGGTGGCTAAAGAATATTATGCAAAAATTTCACCGCAGGAGCTTAGCTTCCTTCTCTCATCAGGATATCATGAGCACCGCCTGACCGCCATTTTCATTTTAACTTTTAAATTTGAAAAAACGAAAGACGGAGCAGTACGGGAGACTATTGTTGAATTTTACCTGAACCATCTTCAGTACCTCAACAACTGGGACCTGGTGGATTCAGGGTGTTATAAACTCCTGGGCCGGTACTGCTTTGAAAATAAACGGGACGACCTGCTCCGAAACCTTTCCCATTCCGATATCATATGGCATAAAAGAATAGCTGTTGTCGGGACCATGCATTATGTAAAGAAAGGTTCTTTTGAGCTGACGAAAGAATTCGTTACCCGGAATCTGAAATACCCCCATGATCTGATGCACAAGGCCAACGGCTGGCTGCTCCGGGAAATGGGACAGAGAAACCAACAGGAACTGATCAGTTATTTAAATCTATATTACCGGGACATGCCCAGAGCGTGTCTGAGATATGCCATCGAAAAGCTGGACGAAGGCCTTCGGCAGGATTATCTGAAGGGCAGAATCTAAAACCTACTTTCGCTAAAACAGCCGCATGGTCCCGACAGATTGTAACCATCAGAATTTATGGGAATCACAGTTTTTAATTGACGGATTCAGTAAAGAGTTTAGTTTAACGCAGTTCTGTCAAAATCTTTGATCTGCTTTTTATGGACTTTTGATCTGCTCGGTACTTTAAGTTCATCACCCTTATTTCTTTATTCTTACATTTATCATTTATTTGAACAGATTCGGATTATGGATTCTTCACACCTTGCCTTGCTTAAAACTTTTACCCACTATTTCCTTCACTTCGTTTTTCCGGTATTCATCGCCCTGATTTTCTACCGGGAACACTGGAAAAAAGTATACCTCATCCTGCTGGCGACCATGCTTGTAGACCTCGATCACCTTTTTGCCACTCCCATTTTCGATCCGGACCGGGCGAGCGTGGGGTTTCATTTTCTGCATTCCTACTATGCCATTGCGGTGTATTTTTTGATGCTTTTTTTTAAAGGGAATATTAGGATCATCGGCATCGGGCTCTTGTTTCACATGCTGACAGACCTGCAGGATTTCTATTTGTGGCAGCACTGATGTTTTTTTAATCACAACAGTTACAAAAGATATTCATACCGAATAACAAAGCTGGATACTTCATGTCACGAAAAGCGCACATAAGTTTTTAAAAATTTTTGATTTTAGGCATTCTCCTGTTACCGGATTGTAAACTGTAGTAAATGATATAAGTTTTTATTAATATTTCCTTTTGGTATTTTAAAAACCATTGATTTTTTGTATTTTACAGAGGCTTATGAAATTAAAAGAACTTTTACACTATACGTATGTTTTCCCGGTTCTGGCCGTGGGCTATTATTTTTCCGGACTGATGGGAACAGGCGTGGTATTCGATATCATTGCAGGAATTTTATTAACGGGCAGTGTGCTGTCGGCGGTTCATCATGCGGAAGTGGTTGCCCATAAAGTCGGGGAACCTTTCGGTACGATTATCCTGGCCCTGTGTATTACCATTCTCGAAGTAGCACTCATCATTTCCCTGATGGTCGCCGGAGGAGAACAGGCCATTACTCTGGCGAGAGACACGGTTTTTGCCGCCGTCATGCTCATCCTGAACGGGATTCTCGGCATCTGTATCCTGGTAGGCGGGGTAAAATATTACGAACAGTTTTTCGCAAGGACTTCCGCTACCACCTATCTGGTAAGTATTGTTTCAATCTTAATTTTAACCTTAGTGCTTCCGAATTTCACGTCCAGCGTCAACGGACCTTTCTACAACCAGGCCCAGCTGATCTTCGTATCAATTGCCTGCCTGGTAATTTACGGAGTATTCCTGATGGTGCAGACGATCCGGCACCGGAATTATTTCATTGCGCCGGAAGAACATCCCGAAGAGCATTATGCGCCTTCTGTGAAAAAGACAACGGTCAGCTTTATATTTTTAGTGATCTGCCTGGCTATTGTGGTGGTAATGGCGAAAGGACTTTCTTCAACCATTGAAGACATGGTCCAGAGTTTAGGAGCTCCGAAATCTTTAGTGGGCGTCATCATTGCAGCGGTCGTTTTGCTTCCGGAAGGCGTGGCGGCGATCCGTGCGGCGCGCAGCAATCAGATCCAGTCGAGCCTCAATCTGGCACTGGGTTCGGCATTGGCCAGTATCGGCTTAACGATTCCTGCAGTTTCCGTTGTTTGCATTATGTATGATATCCCATTAGTCTTGGGACTGGATAAAAAAGATGTGATCCTGCTCTCCCTTTCGGTTTTCATCGTGATGCTCTCCTTGAGCCGCGGAAAAACGAATATCCTCTACGGAACGGTATTGCTGGTGAACCTTGCCGCCTATATTTTCACGGTGATTGTGCCTTAAGAGGGAATCTGGAAGCTGGATGCTGGGTGCTGGAAGCTTCTCGGTGAAGACCACTGCCGACCGTTTTGAATATTTTGGATCCGAAGTAGA
The DNA here is from genome assembly GCA_913774355.1 of uncultured Chryseobacterium sp. Taxonomy (GTDB): domain Bacteria; phylum Bacteroidota; class Bacteroidia; order Flavobacteriales; family Weeksellaceae; genus Chryseobacterium. The sequence goes on from CAJYGB010000016.1 coordinate 360,287, forward strand.
AATCAGATTAATGGGCTGGGTGATGGAAGTTTTCCGGGTAAAATCATTTCCGCCTGTCTTAAATAAAGCGAATCCGAAATCAGATTAACGGCTGGAAGAAAGAAGCGGGATGCTGGAAGTTGCTCTTGTCAACATTATCAAAGGGATGAATTAAATACGACTGAATCACGTTCTTTAATAACAACTTCAACTCAATATTTAAATTCAATTTTAAACTTTAAACCTTGAACTCAAAACCTTAAACCCTTACAGCCTTCTGGCCAGGTCCATTTTGAAAGCCATCAGTTTGGCGATGTTTTCTGCTTTATAAATTGCCAGATCCGCATTTTCCCCGGCGAAATGCTCTTCAACGGTTTCCGTCCAAAGCTTCAGCCAGCGGTCGAAATGTTTCTGCTCCATCGCCCGGATCTCATTGATCGCGAAATGTGCACCCATCGGGTTTCCTTTATACGACATCTGCCCAAACAGTACCGATTCCCAAAACGCGTACATTTTCGGCAAATGTTTGTCCCAGTCTACTCTGGCAATCTCATTAAAGAAAAAGCCGATCTCCTTATCCTTAACGACTTTATCGTAAAACGAATTCACCAGAAGCTCAATATCTTCTCTTGATTCCAATTTTTTCATGATTCAAAGGTAGGATAAAAGTTGGATTAGAAGGTCAGGTGTAAGGTTGATGTATTCAGGTATTGAAGGGTTTTGGAAAATTTTATATCCTTTTAGAACAAAGCGGTAGTGTCTCAATAAGAGCCTGTTTAAAATTTTAATTCAGCAAATTTTCCGTCATTTCTCTTAATTTTCTGAATTAAATAAACTTTGTTTATTCTTCACTTTAATACGATGATTTCAATTGATTTAATTGAATATTGCC
>CAJYGB010000017.1 GCA_913774355.1 uncultured Chryseobacterium sp.
TTCAAGGTTAAACGCTTTGAACATCAAACTAAAAACCTTAAACCTATATACAGCCTTTAGGGTGGTTTTAGCGGTGGGGCTCACCTGTTCCCATTCCGAACACAGAAGTTAAGCCCACCAGCGCCGATGGTACTGCGAATAGCGGGAGAGTAGGTCGCCGCCAGTTTTTATTAAACCTCATACAGCAATGTGTGAGGTTTTTTTATGTCCATACCCCAACAAAGAAACTTTACCTGATCCCAAGGAAAAAGCCGGGGGAAAGGAATCAAGTTTAAAGTTTAATATTTAAGGTTTAAAGTTTAATGTTCAAAGCCTAAAGCCTAAAGTTCAGGGTTTAAAGTTTGGAGGATACACTTTGGAAACAGGAAACCAGGGCAAGGCTGAAGGTTCCACAGGAGCTACCTGTTAATAGCTTATAATCATTTGTTTTATTAAATCCCGTAAGGGGTGGCCTGTTACCTATTGTCCATTTTTTCCCCAGGATAATTAATCCTATATTGACTCCGATTCTTACTAGTTAACAGTTTAAACATAAGTAAGAGAACCGTAATTTTACTCATTGCTCATATTTATAGTGCACTTATCGTAAAAACAATACGACTGCTGTATGTGGCAACGGGAATGGTTACCGAGACACCCGTCAGTTGCAACTGTATCGGAATGTTGCTATAGGAAGCCAGTGCAACAACGGCTGTAATTCTGAATAATTCAATATCGGTATTTAAGGAAACATTTGTATATGTTGTTCCACCGGTAATAGTACAGGCCAAGCACGATGTTGTTCCGTTACCTGTTCTTCGGGCATTTAAGATAAGGCTGGAATTCCAGATGGGATTCACTTCGTAATGCATCGATACCTTTCCACTTGCTAAAAGTAGAGGAACCGTCGCATTCAGCAGGATCTCATCGGGAGCACTTTCATAGGTTCCGATATAGTTGGTTCCGGCTTCTGTAATAGAAGGAATATTTACAGTCCAGTTCGTTCCGCTAACCGTTAAGGTTCTTTGTGATTTCAATGTTGGAAATATCAGTAAAAGAGTAAGCATTATATATTGCTTTACATGTATTTGGAGAAATTTCATTTTGATTATTCGGTTATGGTATAGGTTATCACGATAGGGGTATTGGATCTCGCTGCCAGATTGGTATATGAATTTGTAGCCAGAGAAATTGTCAGCTGATGGCCGTTATTTGCTCCGTTTCCTGTAAATGCTCCGCCTATGCCGCTGATAATGGTTTGTGCCGTAGTTGTTAATATAATCTGCCCGGAAGAGATCCCCAAAGTTCCACCACCGGATCCGGAAGCGGCAGCTGCCTGAATTCTGATATCGGTTCCCGGGATAATCTGGCTGATGGAGGCTGTAATTCTCCTTGTAACACCTGCAGTTGTAATGGCAGAGGTGTAATTGATCCATTTTGTTATATTTGAGGTGGGAAGAACTACGGCATTTCCCGCTTCGGTAGGGGCTGTATAATTGAAGGTAATTGTCCCTGCGGGTTCTACGTCCATTAATGTTACGACCGGTAAGGTTACGGTAACCGTTCTGCTCCCAGTTGTCTGCGAAAATAAACTGCAGGAAAGGAATAAACTGATAAGAAATATAAATTTTATCATGCTTATTGCTGTTTTTTGTTTTCATTATAACTTACCCGGATGGACTCCTGTTGATACTTCACGTCGTTCTGTTGTTTTATCACATTGAACATAATTTTTCTAATTTCCGATGGTTTAAGATGAAGCTCAAACTGCTCAATAGGAATTTTATACTTTTTATCAAGCCCATTGCGGTAAATTTTTACTTTCCATTCGCCGGGCCGCAGATACGTAAAATCAAATGTTTCTCCCAAAACTGCCATTTTTCGGTAAGTGTGTTCTCCATCTGATATTTCCACAATAAGGTTCTCTTTTTTCTTTTTTTCAACCGGAAGACGGATAAAGCCTGAATGACCTGTTTCAGAATAATCGATGGTTCCGTGAACCATTGCTGCTTCAGTTAGTCCGAAGTTGAAAGTATTCTCTTTATCGGTTAAATGAATTGAAGCCGGAATATTAACACTGGCAATATCATTAATATTTGTTGTAGATCTGTCAATTTCTAAGACATACTCACCGGGAACCACATTCTTAAAGACGAAATTTCCATGCTGATCTGTTACCGATAAATGGTTTCCCAGCATAAGCCGGATGCCTTCCACTTTTTTAACACCTAAATTGCTGATATTTCCATGGAGGCTGGTATATTCTGCTTTTTTCTGAGTGGGTACATTTAAACGCAGCGTATAGCGCATGGAAAAAATAAAATCTTTGTTTCCCAATTCACCCCGCTGCAAGGTATATCTTCCTGAAAGATCAAATTCATGGCCGGGAAAAATCTGCTGATGAAAAAGAAGTTCAAAAAGATTCCGGTCTGCAAAATATTCTTCAGGCATATAATTGTTCTGATAGAAAATGCTGAAATTGGTTTTATCCGAAAAACGGCTCAATATTCTTGCTCCGTAGTAAATCTGTTTTTGGTTTGGCATCTGATAACGCGAAGTAACGGCATAGCTTCCATACAGATTAAATGACGTTCTGAATTTCTCGAAACTGATATTTACTGTATAAAAACTGGAATTTCCGGAAAATCCCAGAAGATAATTATCCGTTTTGCCGAACTGGCCCTGCAGGTTGACCTGGAAAATTCCCAATTGCTGATCGAGGCTCAGCCTGAAAAATTGTTCTTTATAATCAAACTCCTTGGGCATCAGACGGTCTTCGTACCGCTGGAATCCATTGTACAGTATAAGCGAACCCTTTTTTGAATACCGGTACTGTATTCCGTACTGAAGGTATTTCCGGTAAGGTGCAGCCAGAAATAAAGTATCCCGCTGAAAGTTTTTTGCATCCTGGACGTAATTGACCATGATACTGACTTTCTTAAAAACCTGATATTGTAGATTTCCGTTAAAAGTACCCGTATTATTAAAATATCCTGCATATTCCGGGCTGGTTCGCATATACATCATATTACCGCTGATTTTACTGAAATTAAAAATCGTCTGAGCCATCATAGCATTTCCAGTCGTCTTATCGGTTTTGCTGTAAGAAACTTCCCCGGAAACTTCTATATTTTTAGTAAGTTTAAATTTTCCCATAACATACGGCAGATGCGCATCTGAATCTAACCTGAAGGTTGAAAAACTTACCCCTGTATTTTCTCGCCTCGGAATCTTGTACAGGTAACCGGCAGTTATTTCGGATTCCTTAGCAATTTTATATTTTGAATAAACATTGAATTCATCTTTGATATCCCTGAAAAACCGTGGATGATTATAGAATCCGCCGATGCTGACTTTTTTAGTGTCCATCCGGATTTCTGCTCCACGTCCATACCTGGCATACTCCGTTAAAAATGAAGATGAATAATTTTTATCTCCGAGATGCACAAAGAAGTTATTCTGTTTATAATTCACGAAATATTCTTCATAAGGAGTAAAGGAATTGAATTCTGTGGGATTTTTAGTCACGGCACGAAATTCCAGAAGATGTTTGTGTTCTTTATCAATACTTCCCCTGCTATATATTTCACCCTGAAAACCGTCACGGTATTCCCCGCGGTTCTGCATGCTGATAAAAGACACTGAAGCAGCTACAGGCAACCGATGGAAAATATCATCCTCCACAGGATTCACGGCAATAACCTTGATGCTGCTGTATGCGTTGTAAATCTCTTTTGGATTGTTTGCATTGTATACCGAAAGATTTACATTCTGGAACTCATTTTTACCGAGATCCTTATGGGTATTCTTCATTACGGTGATTATTTTTTCTTCTCCTCCCTGTAAAATCAAAGTCGTACTCCGGTCGATAACGGCGTTTTTACTTTCTAGGACAAGATTTTCAGTTACATTTCCGTTATTTTTTAAAAGAAAAGTAGATGATATGGTTTCACCGGCTTTTACAAATTCGGGAGTACTCAAAGCAATTAATACGATTTGCCTTTTACTGGAAACCGTAAACTGAGTATGGCGGAGAAACTTTTCACCGGTAGTTTTTTCCGTACCTTTTAAAATTACCGAGTAACGGCCCTGGGGTGTTTCGGAAGCTATTTTTAACGGAGTGATATAAACATTCTTTCCAGAACCCGTAATTTTTAAGGATCCGCTTGTAATTACCGGAACGATGAACGGGCTTGAAGTACCCACCTGCAGATCATAAACTCTATTTTCGGGATCCGCATTTTCTATGGTAAAGGAAATGGAAGTAGTTGTTCCCGGTTGCAGATCATCTTTCTTATCGACAGAATCTTTTTTTTGTGAAAAGATGATTACGGGAAAAAATACAAATAGATATATTATACAGTTTTTAATCATCCTTTACTTCCAGTTCCACATTAATGGCGAATACATTTTCGTCTTCATCGGTAGCAATGAGAACAGCATTGTACTTTGATGCGGGTGTTTTTTCGAGATTCAGAAGGAATAATTTTGAAGTCTGCGGCAATAGGCCCATGGCTTGGCTGGAAAATGTTCCTGCTTTTTGTCCGCTGGTTTTATTATAAATTTCAACGGTTACCGTTGGTTTACAGTAGAGATTTCCTTTATTGGCAACGGCTATCTTCAGAAATGTTTTTCCATTTTCTTTGTCCATTTTCACCCCCTCAAATTTAAGTTCCGGTTTTGCCTTTTCAGTTTCCAGATCTGTGATTATCTGAACTGCATACCGTATTACCGAGGTAATGCTCACGCCCTGTATATTCTCGTCCGGCTTGATATCTTCTACAGGTTCTACCATAATGACACTCCAATAGCTTCCGGGGGCAGAAACTCTATCAGGAATGGTAATTTCATAAAAGATCTCCGTCTTTTCTTTCGCTTTAAGATTTATGAGATTTGTATTTATCCTGATCCAGCCGGCATTTGTCCTGATATTACTTTCCGGAACCGAATACTGAATGGTACCGTCAGCCTGATAACTTACATCCTGAAGGAAAAGCTTTACATTCTGAGGCTGTTTACCGTTGTTTTCTAGGGCTAATTTCCCTCGGTATACTTTTCCGTTTTCCACTTTGTGGGTATGGGAAAGCCCGTTGAGAACGACAATTCCTGCCCGTAAAAAACAAAACTGAAAAAAGAAAATCAGAAATAGCAATATATGCTTTATCATATTCATGTAAAGTTTGGGTTTAAATGGTAGTCAGTACAAGTTTTGAAAGAGGCATTTGTATGCTTCTTCCGAATTTCATCCTGAAATCGTGGAATGATTAGTTGTCTGAAATGGTATAAGTAACGGTAGCAACTGTAGTTGCAGTAGCCTGAAGATCGGCATACACGGCAACACCGCCGGGACCGCTTCCGGGCGCCAGAGAGTAGGTAAGATTATGTCCGTTATTGGCGCCATTTCCCGTGTAGGCACTTCCGATCCCTGAAATAATGGTTTGGTCTGCAGCACTTAAAGTAAGCTGGGCGGCCGGGGTTCCTAAGGTCCCGCCTCCTGTACCGGTGGCTGCTGCTGCCGTTACACGGATATCGATTCCCGGAATAACGGCATTTAATTTTACGGAGACATTACGGGTAGGGTCAGCAACAGATTTAATGGAGGAGTAATTGAGCCAGAGGGTATTGTTGGCTGCATTTGCCACTATCGGGTTACCGGCTTCCGTGGGTGCTGTGAACCCCAGAGTAATGTTTTTAGTGGCAGCCGGTTCGATGTCTACCAGCGCGACTTCCGGGACTGAAATGGTAATCGTATGATTATCTGTGTTGGTGTCTTGTGCGTTAAGACCTGTAGAAATGGTAAACGCAGCAAAAGACAAAGCTAAAGTGAATTTAAATCTTTTCATGGTGAAATATTTAGTCATATGAAATTAGTAAAATTTAGCATTCCATAAAAATTTTTTAACATTTAATTTTCATGAATGTTTCGTTATCAATTAATTAGGGACATAGACAGGCCTTAAATTTTATTAATATTAATACTAAACCGGATCATGAATTTATGACTTAAATCACTTGATTAAATATTTTTCACAACATAGTGTAATATTTTAAAATATTCTTTTAATTGACTCGACTATCATTATATAAAAATAAAATCGGATTTTTTGGGTTTTTACCTGTTATTTTTAGCAATAAAAAGTAATAAGAAGCAGGGGCATTTCCGTTCCGTTAAAACCGGCTCAAAATTCCCCAGTGGATTTTGATATCATTGAATTTAAAAGGGTTCCCGAACTCGTTTCCATTCGAAAGCTGGAAACTCATCAGGCCGATCGGAATAAAGAAATTGAATCCGAGACCGACACTGTAAAGCTTAGGCTTAACATTTAAGGATTTATTGTTGAGCTGTCCGTACTGCCCGAACACATCGAAGAAAGCCTGGCTGCCAATGAGATACCGGTATTCCAGACTGCCATAATAATAGAAATCAGCAGCAAGGGAATTTTCATTGAAGCCCCGCATCGAGTTCCAGCCGCCGAAGCGGTAGAGTTCATTCGCCGAAAAATCGATTTTCGAATCCATCATCGCTCCTTCTGCCTTAATGTTCAGGAAATGATTGCCGTTGATGTGGTAATTGTGTTCCCCAAAAAAGTAAAACTGATTCTGTGGAGCTGTTATATTGTCTTTGGTATAGGTAGTCGTCAGATAATCGTAACCGCCGTTGATTTTCGTTTTGTAAAGAAAAAGGTCGATATCCGTAGGTTCTACCATTTCAAACCATATTCCTATTCCCTTTTTATTATAATCTTTCCCCTGTACATACAGTGTATCGATAATGCTGGAACTTTCAAAAGTGCCTCTCAGACCAATCTTGTTGCGTGAATTGATATGGTAATAAAAAGCAGGAAGTGCTTTTACATTGGCAAAGGTAGAATCCTGGCGGAAAATATTCACCTTCATGTTCAGGCCGACATTGGATTTGAAAAGATAGGGGATATCCGTCTGCAGGTCGAATGTCTGGCCTTTATCGGGATTCCGCTGCCAGTAAAGGTTTACCGTTTCAAAGCCGTTGAAAATGTTCCTGAAATTTACATTCAGGGTACCGTTTAACGTAAATTTGTCGGTTTTGTCGTTTCCGAAGCCGATCACCCCGTCGAAGCTGTTTGTTTTTTTCTTCTCCATGAAAAGATAGATGCTCGTGGAATCTTTGGTAAACAGCGTTTGCGGAGGACGTTCCAGGCTGACAAACTGGTGGCTCTGAAAGCTTTTATTGATCGCGATCAGGTTTTTGTCATCGTACGTCTTTCCTTTGAATTCCTTTTCCAGGTTTTTGATGAATCTCTTCGGAACGCTGGTATAACCTTTTACGACAAAGCCGTCAATTGTTCTTTTGTTGTTTTTATTAATGTCCAGCTCTACAATCGGATAACCGTTTTTCTGGCCTTTATATTTGGATTTGATCCTGCTGAAGGCGAAACCGTCATTGATGTAGGCTTTATTGATGCTTTTTTTGGTAGAATCTAAATTTTTCGTGAAAAATTCTTTCCGGATCTTTGTTTTCTGTACGATAGAATCCGAAAGGCTGACGTAGGTCTGGTTAAAGTTCTTTCCTTTATCATAAATAATTTCCGTACTGTCTCCTTTTTTACGCACTTCTTTCAGCTGGGTAAAAAAATAATTGGTCTGTGCCAGCGAATCAAGGAATTTCACGGCCGAAGCGGAATCCTTTACCTTCTTTTTGACTTTCGTTTCCGAATCGATCAGGAAATAAGGCTTCTTCTGCGCCTGGATGAAGATGCAAGAGAGGACAAAAAATATTTTCAGGAATACTTTCAATTCTGATTTTTCTAAATCATTAAAGTCATGATCTTATTAAAAGAAATCTTTCTCGACTTCTGAAATCAATCTTTACGGTTCAGGATCTGTTAATTTTTAAAATAAATGTGTTTTAATAACTCAAACTAAGCTAATTTATTATATTTCTTCATCAAATTCTCATATGTTCCCTGTGGCAGGATCCATTTTAATGGAACCCCGATTTTCTGCCCGAATTTTCCAAAGTAATAATGTGCTTTCCATTTGTTTTTAGCAAGAAGCTGATCTACATATTCAGCTACTTCCAGTGGTTCTGTGCCGTTGCCGACATGCGAATTCATCAATGCATATACTTTGTCGAAAACATTTTTATAGGGTTCCGAAACTTTCGTGCGTACCCGGTTTTCTGCAATATTGGTTTTGATGTCGCCCAGGTGAAGCGAGCATACATGGATATTCCAGGGATAAACTTCATACCTCATCGCTTCCGTTACCTTATCCAGTGCCGATTTTGAAGCCGAATAAAATCCCCGGAACGGTAATCCCATTTCGCTGCCGATACTGGAAACATTGATGATCTGTCCGAATTGATTTTCCCGCATTTTCGGCATCACGGCACTCATCATCTGTACGGCACCTACCAGGTTTAGGTTGAAAAGCTTCAGGATGTCCTCTTTTGAAGAATCTTCCACGGCACCTACCATCCCCATTCCGGCATTGTTGATCAGTACGTCGATCCTGGTTTCCGTTTTCAACACTTCGGCAACCGCGTGCTGTACGGCATCGTTATCTGTAACATCCGTCGGAATGGATCTGAAATGCAGGCTTTCGGTGTGCTTTCTGCTCAGCCCGTACACTTTATGGCCTTTCTTACCAAAATATTCAGCCAGTACAAAGCCGATTCCCGATGAAGTTCCTGTGATGATGATTGTTTTTGACATGAATAATTTAAGTATTTATTTGATTAAAGGCTTTTAAAGATTTTTCAGGACCTAAAATTATTCATTTTTAGACAAAAGAAACCTATTTATCGTCTTCAGTTTTTAAATTATCTATATCCCACTCAAAGAAAATAAATGGAACCAAAATTTCTTTGCTATCCGTTAAAGGATATGAAGCGAAAGTAAAGAAAATAAATAAGTCTACTTTTATGGTCGGGTTTTAAACTTAAAATACGTTTAACATACTGCATATTTGAATTGTAAAATTTAACAATGGAAAGATTTCTTATTAAATTGGATTAAACATTTAAGCATTTTTCTTCCGAATCTGAAAACAGGGTTTTTAAAAATAAAAAAATTAGTTCATAAAAGAACAATAATAACTTAATAAAGTCCTGATGTGTGGTAGGCTAATTTTGCGCCAGGTTAAATCAAGGATTTATGAATGTATTTAAAATCCCGGTTTCAGTAAACTATTTTACAGGACGGGTATTACTTATTGGTGCAATAACAGCTTCACCATTGTTCTTTGCTCAGAAAAAAGACAGCTTAAAAGGAAAAACGCTTGACGAATTGGTCATGGTAGGCTACGGCACCCAGAAAAAAAGCAAGGTATCCGGAGCGGTAACGGAAGCTTCACTGGATAAACTTATGTCCAGGTCATTATCCGGCGTCGGGGAAGTACTTCAGGGAAAAGCAGCCGGTGTAACGGTCGTAAACGAAGGCGGCGATCCGAACGGTACGCCTAAAGTAAATATCCGCGGTCTGGGAGGAATCAATGGTGAAACGCCGCTTTATGTGGTGGATGGTGTTGTTTTCAACGGTACGCCATCTGTTAATCCGAATGATATTCAGGATATTTCTGTACTTAAAGACGCTTCTGCCGCTATTTATGGAGCAAGATCCTCCGGAGGTGTTATCCTGATCACCACTAAAAAAGGAAAGAAAGGTGCACTCTCCGTTGATTTTGATGTGAAGTACGGGCTGAACCAGGCCTGGAGAATAAAAGAAGCCCTGAACGCTGCCGAATTTCAGGATGTGATGTATAAAGCCTATGAGAATGCAGGAAAACTGAATAGTTTACCGATCGCTTTTAATCCTAACCTGTATCCGGACGGAAGAATTACCAGAACCGACTGGATGAAAGAGATTTTCCGTACGGGAGCCATTCAGGAATATAATGTAAACATAAGCGGCGGAAACGAAAAATCCAGGTATTTCGTGGGAATGAACCACCGGAGTCTTGAAGGGATTTTATTGAATACCCAGGCAAAAAGATACAATTTCAGGGTAAATTCTGAGCATAAAGTGAAAGACTGGCTTACCATCGGGGAAAATATGTATTACAATTACTCCGACGGAAATTCTGCCGATACCAGAAGTGCATATACGGGCGCTTTGGTGGCCGCAATGTATTATCCGCCGAATGTTTCAGTATATACCCCTTCGGGAGCGTATTCGGGATTACCTGTTGATGTGGCCGGTGGTTACGGGGACGTTATCAATCCGGTGGCTTATCTGCAAAGGATCAATATAAAAAATCCTACGCATGAAATCCTTATCAATCCGTATGCAGAGATCACGCTGGCAAAGGATCTGAAATTTCGTTCCAACTTTTCACAGACTTTCCGGTTAGGGGATGTCAAGAATTTTACATCGAGAGTGCTGGAAGTCGGAAAAATATTCGATACCAATAATTTGGAATATCAGTCCAATAATTCTTCTACGGCCCTTGCCGAGCAGCTTCTTACCTATAAATTTTCTTCGGGTAAACATAGCTTCGATTTTCTCGGAGGATTTACTTTCCAGAAAACGATCGACGAAGGTTTTATGGCGAGAGCTTATGATTTCAGAAGCGAGGCGGCTACGTTTCAGTACTTACAGAACGCGGCAGACACCAATAAAGATGTTTCCAGCTACCGGTTCAAGCAGGCCCTGGTTTCTTATCTGGCCAGGATCAATTATGATTATGCAGGTAGATATATCGTTAGTGTCTTAGGACGCCGGGACGGTTCTTCAATGGTTGCAAAACAGAATCAATTTGCTAATTACTATGCACTCTCCGGAGCATGGGTCGTATCCAAAGAAAATTTCATGCAGGATATCAGCTGGCTTTCCAACCTGAAATTCAGGGGAAGCTACGGGATTTTAGGAAATCTTGGCGGAATTTCACCTCAGGCTGTAAACCCATTGATGACAAGGTATAACAACGTGGTTTTCGGACAGGAACCTTCTCAGAATATTGCTTATTATTCCACCACCCTTCCAAATAACAATATACGATGGGGTAAATCTGAGCAGAAGGATTTTGGAATGGATGTTTCCTTTTTTCATAACAGTCTTTCCCTGCAGTTTGATTATTTTGTCAAGAATTCCAGAGACCAAATTTTTAACCAAATTCTATCAAGTACAACAACATATGTAAATAAATACCTGAATTCCGGACTGATTGAGGACAAAGGGTACGAACTGGGAATCAATTACAATAGTACAGGAAAGGGAGATTTCACATATTCCATCGGTGCCGTTTTCAGCCAGCTCAACAATACGGTAAAACAGCTGGCCGGTACGAATGAGATTTTCATTAATGACAACGGTGTACGAGGAGTACTAAGACCTACCGGTATAAAAGTAGGCGATCCTTTGTATTCGTTCTACGGTTACCGGACGGGAGGGATTTTCCAGTCTCAGGAAGAGATCAACAATTACAAGGATGCCAACGGTAATCTGATCCAGCCCAATGCCAAACCGGGAGATATTAAATTCCTGAAAAAAGATGGAAATACAGGCGTTCTCAGCAACAGTGATTTTGTAAATCTCGGAAGCCCGTATCCTAAATTCTCTTACGGATTCTCTTATAACATGACATGGAAAAATTTCGATCTTAATCTGTTCTTCCAGGGAGTATACGGAAATAAAATATTCAACGGATTTAAATTTATCTCTTTAAATCCCGGCGGAACAGGACAGAATTACAATATGGACCGGGATATCCTGAATGCCTGGACACCGGAAAATACCAATACCAATATTCCGAGACTGGTACAGGGTGACCCAAGCGGAAATTATTCCAAAGTTTCGGATTTCTACGTGGAGGACGGATCTTATCTGAGGCTTAAAAACCTTACCATCGGTTATTCGCTGCCAAAAGATCTATACAGAAAGCTGGATGTAAATAAGATCAGGGTGTATGTAACCACCAATAACCTTTTTACCATTACCAAATATACAGGATTTGATCCTGAAGTCGGGATGAACTCTTACGGGGTGGATACCGGAAGATATCCGCAGGCACGTTCGTTCATTTTCGGGGTAGAAGTAGGATTATAATTTTAACCATCAAAAAAGAAAACAATGAATTTTTTTAATAAAATATTTTTAGTGTCGGGAATCTCAGTAATGCTTCTTTCATGTACAGGGGAGCTTGACGTTCAGCCAGAAGGTACGCCTACGGAAGCTAGCTTCTGGAAGACCGAGAATGATCTGATTACAGGAGCAAATGCCATGTACAGGCCACTCGCGGACAGTGAGTTTTACGGAAGAGGACTTTTCTGGTTCATTAATGCCAGTGACGATATGGTGACGGGAAGATCCAAAAGCGAACCCGATAATGCCAAGAATTTCAGCAGCAATTATATTGCGGCCGGCGACCTGGAAACCCAATGGAATAAAAGATATACGGTAATCGGGGTAGCAAACCGTGTCATCCGCAATATTGACAACATCCAGGCTTCCGCAACCGTGAAGAACAAATATCTCGGCGAAGCTTTTTTTATGAGCAGCAGAATGTATTTCGAACTGGCTTACAATTATGGGAACGAAAAAGCCGGAGTCCCGATCGTAGACCGTACCAAAGAGCCGGATTCCGATCCGGTTCCGAGGGCAGCCAACGTTATGGAAAACTATAACTATATCGTTCAGGACCTGAAAAAAGCAGCCGAACTGCTTCCGTACCAGGAACAGCTTCCTGCGAAAGATTACGGAAGACCGCATAAAGCGGCAGCATGGGCCTTACTGGCAAAAGTTTACCTGTTTATGAAGGATTGGCAGAATGCCGCATTCTGGGCTAACGAAGTCATGACGAAAGGAAACAGAAATCTTCTGGCCAACTATGCCGATGTGTTTAAAGCGGAAAATAATTACAGCTCAGAGTACATCTGGTCCGTACCCAGCACACCAAAATTCAATTCCGTAGGAAGTATTCTTCCTGGCGTAATGCTGGAGAACAAAGGATGGGGACAATACAACGGATGGGGATACTTCCAGCCTACGAAAGAACTGTATGATGAATACGAAACGGGAGACCTGAGAAGGAGCGCAACCATTCTAAAGCTGGGAGATAAATTTACCTTTAACGGAACGGAGAGAACCTATGCTTCTACCAACTCGCTTACCGGATATCAGTTCAATAAATATATGGATGCCTTTAAATATCCATTGAACAGCGGCCATGTAAGTGCGAATGGGGATTATCCGTGTACTGACCTTGCCGTTCCGATCATGCGTTATGCTGAGGTGATATTAATCCGGGCAGAAGCTTTACTGATGATGGGGCAGAATGCCGACCAGGAAATCAACAGAATCAGAGTCCGTGCAGGATTGGCACCGAAAACAGGATGTACCCTGGCAGACCTGAAGCATGAAAGACGTTGCGAACTTGCCGGAGAATGGGCGGACCGCCACCGGGATCTTGTCCGTTGGGGCGATGCACAGGCCAATTACGCAAAACCGCTGCACGGGATCAACGGTCAGACCGTTTGGGCAGCCAGGAACTTCAATCCTTCGGTGCATAATGTATGGGCGGTTCCGCAGGTAGAAATCGTCAACAGCAAAGGAGTGATCAAACAAAATGAAGGCTGGTAAAATTTAATTTAAAATAAGAACTGCAGGTCACGGATCTTCCGTGATCGGCGGTTTTTTCAAAGACAGTATGAAGATATTTAAAATAGGAGTAGCACTGGCTCTTGGAATCTGGTCTCAGAATTATGCCCAGAATTATTTGAATTACAGTGTGGCCAATGCGCATTCGCATAATGATTATATGCAGGATGTTCCGTTCTGGAATGCCTATTATGCTCATTTCGGATCGATAGAAGCAGATGTTTTTCTCGTAAAAGATCAACTGTGGGTGGCTCATACCGAAAAAGAGCTTTCTCCGGACAGAACGCTGGAAAGCCTTTATCTGAAGAATATTTCCAGACAGCTGAAGCTGAATAATGGGCATATTTATTCCGAAGGAAGCCAAAAGCTGCAATTGCTGATTGATATTAAACGGGACGAGAAGGCAAGTCTGGCTGCATTGATTAATACCTTGAAAAAGTACCCCGAAATTACCGTGAATCCTGAAATTAAAATAGTTATCACAGGAGAAAGGCCGAAGCCTGAAGATTTTAAAAATTATCCTGCTTATCTGTGTTTCGACGGGGATCTTAACCAGAATTACACGGCGGAACAGCTTAAAAGAGTAGGGATGTTCAGTGAATCATTTACTGATCTGGTGAAATGGAGCGGTAAAGGTATTCCGAGAGATGAAGAAACGGAAAAGATCAGGAAGGAAGTGGAAAAAGCGCATGCGCAGCAAAAACCCATGCGTTTTTACGGAGCCCCCGATTTTACGAATGCGTGGGTGAACCTTATCGATGCAGGCGTGGATTATATCAACACCGATCATATTCCCGACCTTAAAAGGTTCATGAATTCCATTCCGAAAAATTTTTATAAAAACACGGTGGCGTATGAAACGTATCAACCGACTTATAAAACCGACGGCCTTCATCAAAAGGTAAAGAATGTGATCCTTCTTATACCGGACGGAACTTCACTGCCTCAATATTATGCTGCTTTTACAGCCAATAAAGGAAAGCTGAACGTTTTCAACATGAAAGCGACAGGATTATCCAAAACAAATTCCTACAACGCTTACATTACCGATTCTGCTCCGGGATCCACTGCTTTTGCTACCGGCGTAAAAACGAAAAATACATTTGTAGGTGTTGATGCATCAGGGAAAGCTTTGGCCCAGATTCCCGATATTATTGCAGAAAAAGGACGGGTTTCCGGACTGATTTCTACCGGAGATGTTACCGATGCCACACCGGCAGACTTTTATGCCCATTCGGATAACCGCAACAATTCGGAGACGATTCTGAAAGATTTTGTGGCTTCCAAAACGAAAATCCTGATCGGAGGTCCTTCCGGCGGACTAACAAAAGAAACGGAACAAAAATTTAAGGATGCCCATATTGACCTGTATCGCGATCTGAAATCAGCAGGAAAAATCAATAACCGGACATTAATTGTTGATCCGATAGCGTCCCGCAGAATTACCGATGGGAGAGGGAAATGGCTTGGAGATGCTTTTGATCTTACTCTGAACGAGCTGAAATCCAATGAAAAGGGATTCTTCATGATGGTGGAAGCATCCCAGACCGATGGCGGCGGACACAGCAATAACATCGGGCAGCTGGTTACCGAATTGCTGGATTTCGATTCCGTAGTCGGAAAAGCCATGAAATTTGCCGATGAAAATGAAGAAACATTGGTGGTTGTACTTGGAGACCATGAAACGGGAGGGCTTACCCTTCTCGACGGCAGCCTTACAGAAGGCTGGGTATTCGGGAATTTCAGTACCAATGATCATACCGCACTTCCATCAAGTGTATTTGCTTACGGTCCTAATTCCGGGGATTTTACAGGGTTCTTTGAGAATAAGGAGATTTTTAATAAGATCCTTACGGCTTACGGCATTCAGAAATAGGAAATTGATTTATTTTTTATAGGAAAAGGCTGTCTGAATTTTTGGGGCCGCCTTTTCGTTTATTTTAAATCAATATTTTAACGTGATAAACAGAGCCTGCATTTAAAAAAAGCGAACAAAATCATTTGGTACTAAGACTCCGAATAGTATGTTGACCGAAGGAGCTTCCGGCTTCTCTCTTCCAGCCTGTAGACCTGATTTCTATTTCGTGTTCACATTAATTTCAGTGGTATTGCTGATCAGGATTTTTTCAAGATCCTCCCAAAACATCGGGTAAGACTTCTCCACCACATTTTCATCTTCAATAGTAAGTTCTTTAACTAAGCAAAACGGCGCAAAACTCATCGCCATCCGGTGATCCTGATAGGTTTTGATCGAGATATTCTCCTGGGGCTCATCAAAGCGGACCGATCGTATGGTGGAATCCGTAATTTCGGTTTCCGTTCCCAGCTTCTGTAATTCGTTGTATAGAGCCAGTAGCCGGTCGGTTTCCTTTACCCGCAACGTTCCCAGGCCTGAAATTTCAAACGGGATCTTCAGGGCTGCTGCCGTTACGCAAAGGGTTTGGGCAATATCGGGACAGTCATTCATATCCAGGATAATCTTTTCCGGAAAGGTAAAACCTTCAACAGGCTGAAAGGTGATTGTATACTCTTCGTCTGTAAAAAGGGTTTTAATCCCGAAAAATTCCTCATAGATTTTTGCAATCGCAGAATCTCCCTGGGTAGATTCCCGGTAAAAGCTTTTCAGACGAATGGTCTTCCTTCCTAACGCGGCAAATGAGTAGAAATAAGAAGCTGAGCTCCAGTCGCTTTCCACTTCGTAATGGATGATGGATGACTGATGATCAGTAAACGGTTCTACTTTGATCGTATTTCCAATGAAGCTGGCTTCAATACCGAATTTCGTTAAAATATCAAGCGTCATTTCAATATACGACCTTGAGGTAATTTCTCCGACCAGATTAATCTCCAATCCTTTTTCCAGCTTTCCGGCAATGAGCAGGAGAGAGGTGATGAACTGGCTGGAAATATTCGCCGGAACATTTACCCGGGTTTCTGTGATCTTCCGGCCTTTGATTTTCAGAGGTGGGAAGCCTTCATTTTCCAGGTATTCGATTTCTACCCCAAGGTTTTGCAGAGCTGTCACCAGATTTTTGATCGGCCTTTCCTTCATCCGTTTGGATCCCGTAAGAATGGTCGTTTTTCCTTCCTGAATCGAATAATAGGAAGTCAGGAAACGCATGGCTGTTCCCGCATGATGAATATCTACGGCTTCCGTTTTTTCCGAAAGGGCTTTTTTTAATAACTGCGTATCCTGCGAATTGGAAAGATTGTCGATTTTTATGTTTTCAAACAGGCTTTCCAAAATCAACAAACGATTCGAAATGCTTTTCGAACCGCTGATCTGTATGGTCTTGTTGGATTGTAATTTTGATTTTTCTAACTTCTTCATTATTCTTCTGAGTTGAAAGGCCGAAGGCAGCAATCTTGAAGTTGTGCACTGCGCTAAACTTCTGTCAGCCATCTTCATACCTTATTTTAATTTCTCATTATTCTGATGGCGGTCTTTGTCGCGATCGGTTTTTATCTTCATTTTTTTATCGAAAGCTTCCTGGAGGTTAACGCCGGTCTGGTTAGCCAAACACAAAGTCACAAACAGGACATCGGCCAGTTCTTCTCCCAGGTCCTTGGTTTTATCGCTTTCCTTTTCGCTTTGTTCGCCGTATCGTCTGGCAATAATCCGCGCCACTTCGCCAACTTCTTCCGTAAGCATCGCCATATTGGTCAGCTCGTTAAAGTAACGGACACCGATCGTCCTGATCCATTCGTCTACTTGCTTCTGCAGGGTCGTAATTTCCATTATGGTTTATCTTTAAGCTGCTCTTCAAAAACAGTAACTTTAGATTGCAAAATTTCCAATTCCTCTGTGTGGTGGCTTATGTTCCCAAGATTTTCGGTGAAATCAGCAAATTTTTTGAAAAGCTTTCTTACGGTAAAATATACGGCAATCAATATGATAAAAGCCCCTATTTTGACAATATTAAAATCCATTGACTTTTTAGATTATATTTAAAAATACTGGTAAGCGCCCAGTGTAGGATTGGATGTTCTTGAAACATTGGCAATATCGGTAGGAACCGTCGCCGCCACGGATGCACTCCCTTTTCCGATGGCAGGAGAGTTCTGCTTTACCCGCATATTCATTTTTGCTGCAAAATAATTGACAAACAGAGGGTCCTGGTTTTTGATCGATTGTATAACGCTTGTACTCGTGTCAAAATTAAAGCCCGCTTCAGAGGTGCCGGAATATTTGATCAGGCAGTTCTGAAGAGTGAAATTAAACAACTGCCCCGGAGTCTGTTCAAAGCTCACCGAATTATCGCGGTCCGAATACACAATGCTGTTTCTTACATTAAGAATCAAAGCGCCCTGTTCTTTCGTCCCGGATTCATTGGTCCATTCGTTGCTGGCATAGAGACCGTTTCTGTTGTAAGAATGCAGCAGATCGGAATAATTGGCAATGGTACAATGGGTAAAACTATGCGTTCCTCCTTTGAAAAGGGCAACAGCAGATTCCCCACAATTGTTCATCACCAAGTTTTTTGCATTGATGGTCGAAGCCACCGAATAAATCCCATACTCCTGGAAGGTATGGATAAATGAGTTATTGATCGTAGCATTGGTTTGTTTCAGATCGAGCCCTCGCGTACCGCCGAATAACCGTGCGTAATTCATGTTCAGCGTAGAGCCGGCGCTCATCTTGATGGAGTTCCAGTTTTTAGGAATGGTATCGTAAGCCGGGTCGTTCCTGTCGCCGCGAAGGGTAACATTATTGGCCAGGGTTCCGTTAATATTCAGAGTAGCCCCTGAGAGTACCTTCATCCCACTGTTTTTATGGAAATATACTTTGGTGCCCTGCTGAATATTTAAAACCGCATTCTGATCAATCGTAAGATCGCCGTAAATAATCTTAGCTTTATTGCTGGTCCAGTTGGTGGTTGAAGTAAGAATATTCGGATTGGTAGGCGTTTTAATAAAGAATTCCGCATCCTGCACGACGGAGAATAAGACCACCTGCTGCTGGCCGGCCGGACTCTGAAACAAAATTTTGTCTTCGGCTATGGCTTCGGGGCCGCTTGCTTCCGGTGCAATTTCAACGAAAATATACAGACTGTCTTTCTTTCTTAAAGGAACATCTTTAAAATCGTAGCCCGGTTTTCCGTCTACATTGATCTTATACAAGGAAGTCGCGCCTTTTTCAAGATGAATCCTCGGGATCAGAATGTCTTTATCTTCATTATTATATACTTTTACGGCATAAGTTTCGGAACGGACCTGATGATACACCGTATCACAGAAAACGGTATCTTTTGAAAAACTTAATTCCTGTGAAGGTTGATCAAAGCTGATGTCATCCTTATTACAGGAGACTGCCATAACAAGCATCCAGAAACAAAAAGCCAGTAATAATTTGAATTTCATCGAAAATAAAGTTTAAATAGATTTCAAATGTAACGAAAATACTTCAAATTTCTTATGAAGAAAAAATTATTGATGTGTTATTTGCAATTTCAAAAAAATATTGTATTTTTGCACCCTAAAATTAGCAGAGAAATATCCATTACTATTTCGAAAGCAAACTTTAATTTTTTAAAAATTGTATTATGAAAAACGGAATCCACCCAGAAAATTATAGACTTGTTGTTTTCAAAGATATGAGTAACGACGAAGTATTTCTTTGCAAGTCTACAGCAGAAACAAAAGACACCATCGAGTATGAAGGACAAGAGTATCCTTTGATCAAAATGGAAATCTCCTCAACTTCTCACCCTTTCTACACTGGTAAAGTGAAGTTGGTTGACACAGCAGGTAGAGTTGACAAATTCATGAATAAATACAAAAAATTCGCTAAGTAATTTTTTGAAATTAAAATATTAAAAGTCTTCCGAATTTCGGGAGACTTTTTTATTTGTACTTTTGTTACACATTGAACATTGAATTCTAAACCTTAAACTTACTGAACGATGCAATTGGTATTTTCAGATGCGCAATACTGGGAAGATTTCCTTCCGCTTACTTTTACCCGTCCCGTAGCAGAAATGCGGTGCGGCATTCTTACCTTCTCTGAAAGATGGCAGAAAATTTTAAACAATACGGAAATTTCTTTCTTCACGGAAATGTACCTGCAGGAAAAATTTCCTGAGCCTGAAAAAAAAGAAAGTCTTTTTCTGGTAACAAATTTCCTTCCCAGTGAAAATGTCATCCAACAGATAAAAGACCTGAAGCAAGGCGAGGCGTTGGTTTATGAAGATGAACTGATTGCTGCGAAAATCAATATGGACGGTTTCTCTCTCCAGCAGATCGAGAAGATGACCGATATTAAAGAAGAACTGGTTTTCTTTAAAAAGCCAACGGATCTGTTTACCTATAACCAAAAAGCAATCGATTTCGATTTTGAACTGCTGACCAAAGGCAGAACTTCTCAGGAGCTTTCCTCTACCAACGGTTTTTTAGGAGATAAAAATGACCTTTTTATCGAAGAAGGTGCGCAGATTGAATTTTCCACCCTTAATACCAAAACGGGGAAAATTTATATCGGAAAAAATGCTGAGGTAATGGAAGGCTGCCATCTCCGTGGTCCGATTGCGCTTTGTGAAGCCTCTAAATTTAATTTAGGCTCAAAAATCTACGGCGCAACAACGATCGGTCCTCATTGTAAAGTGGGCGGAGAAGTAAACAACATCATCATTTTCGGCTATTCCAATAAAGGGCATGACGGCTTTATCGGAAATTCTGTGATCGGGGAGTGGTGTAATTTCGGAGCAGATTCCAATTCATCCAACATGAAAAACAATTACGGAAACGTAAGACTTTGGAACTACCGCACCAAAGCTTTTGAAGATACCGGACTTCAGTTCGCCGGCCTGATTATGGGCGACCATTCCAAAACCGCCATCAATACCCAGCTCAATACGGGAACCGTAATTGGCGTGGCCTCCAATATCTTTAAAGAAGGTTTCCCGCCAAACCACGTTGAAAACTTTTCATGGGGTGGTTTTAAAGATGATGAGAAATTTAAACTGGATAAAGCCTATGAAGTTGCCGGAAGGGCCATGGCCAGAAGGAATGTGGTGCTGCAAGAAGAGGATAAGGCGATTTTAAAGCATGTTTTTGATATGTATTAAATACTTTTGATAAAGGAAACTTCAAAAAATTTTGAAGTTTTTTTTATTTTCAGTGTAATATTTTTCGATTTCGGGTTGTCTTACTTATAGAAACAAAACTTATGACTCAGGAAACCTTCAGGGATACGGTATTTAGTCTCAAAAATGAGATGTATCGCTTTGCGAAAAGGTTTGTCATGAGCAGTGACGAGGCGGAAGATGTGGTGCAGGACCTGATGATGAAATTCTGGCAGAAGAAAGAAGAGCTGGCACAGTTTGGAAATTTAAAATCCTATGCGCTTAAAGCGGTACGGAACGAGTGCCTGAACCGGCTGAAGCATCATGAAGTAAAGACGGGCTTCGCCGATATGCAGCTTCACCGTTCCGAGCTTTACAGCATGGAGGTGAATAATCTGAAGGAACACATCATCGGTTTTATCAATGAGCTGCCGGAAAAGCAAAAGGCGGTTATCCATTTGAAGGACGTCGAGGAATATGAAGTTTCGGAAATTGCCGAAATGCTGGAAATGGAAGAAAACGCAGTACGGGTAAACCTGATGCGGGCGAGACAAAAAGTAAAAGATCAAATTTCACAATTGATGAGTTATGAGCAACGACAAATTTCAAGATAAATATAATGAGGTCTTCCAGGGACTAAAGGAAGAAAAAATGGACTGGGATTTTGAAGATTTTCTGAAAAAAACGGAAAGTAAACAAGATGAGGTTCAGGAACAGAAGGAAACACCGATCATCCCGATCGGTACGAAAGCAAAACCCTCGTTCCCGAAATGGTTTTGGATGGCCGCGAGTGTAATCGTGTTGCTGAGTGTCGGCTTTGTTTTTAATATGAATCAGCATTCTCCGGTCGAGGACCAGGCGAAACTTGTGGAAAGCCAGATACGACAGCAGAAAAACAATTTTATCGAAGAAAACAGTGAACACCGGGAACAGGTAGCCTTTAATCCTGCAAATGATTCCCTTTCTGAAGCCAAAAAAGATTCAATCTTTCAGAACAGGATTGCGGAAAAAGATGTTCTTGATGAAATCCTGCCGAAAAGAGGAAGGCTGAAAAAGGAAAGGAAGCCGAAATATGTATATAATTCCTCAAAAACTGATTCTACAGGCTATAAAGATTCTTACGTTATCGTAAACGGAAAAAGAATCGATAATGTAGAAGAAGCAATTAACGTGACTAAGTATTCATTCCAGATATTTGCAAATAACGTCAGTGAAAAATTAGTGCAACCTAAAGTCGTTGACGACAATTATTAATTAACCTTAACCAAGATTATGCACCTGATCAGGCATCTGTAATCAAATAAAAATTGACTCATGAAAAAAGTATTCATCATATTCGCATTGGCCTTTACCCATTTTTTCAATGTGTACGGGCAGAAAGATAAAGTAGACCAGCTTTTTGATAAATATCAGGAAGTGGAGGGCGTAACGACCATCAAGATTGCCAAACCGATGTTCGGGATGCTGAGCAGTCTGGATTTGGGAGATGCAGAACTAGACCAGATCAAACCTTTACTGTCTAAAATTAACGGACTGAAAGTTTTTATCGCCGAAAAGCCACAGGAAGGAAATTCTGCAAAAGGGCAACAGCTGGCTCAGATCAATAAAGATATTAAATCGTATCTGAGCAATCTGAACTATAGTGAAATCATGTCCGTGAATAGCAACGGCGCGAAGATCAAATTCCTTTCCGCGGAAGAAAAAAACGGTGTCCTTGATGACTTATTGCTCAGCATTGACAACGGCGGAGAAGAAAACATCCTGATAAAACTGGACGGAAAACTGTCGATGAACGACATTAATAAAATCATCAATTCCACGGAAACCAACATCAATCCGGTAACCAATTCCAGAAATAATACGATTTCCGAAAATACCTCTTCGTATCTAAATGGGGAAAACAGAAATGTAGGGGAATTCTCAGGGATCCAGGTAAGTACGGGCGTTAATCTGGTTTATAAGCAGGAAAACCCGACCAGCGTGAAAGTAATTGCTGATGCCGACAAACTTCAGTATATCATTACCAAAGTTGAAGGCGGTATTCTGAAAGTCTATGTCGATAACAAAGGACAGAAAAATTTGAAATTCAAAAACATCAGTGTCAATGTCTCTTCGCCGAGGATGGATAATATCAAAGCGTCTTCGGGAGCACTGTTCACCGCCATTAGTCCGGTTCAGGAAAACAATCTGAGTATTGATGCTTCCTCCGGGGCAATGGTAAAGGGAATGTTTGATGTTTCAAATAATGCAAAGATTGAAGCTTCCTCCGGAACAAGTATCAAAGTTGGGGTAAATGCCAAAAATGTAACGGTAAAAGGATCCAGCGGTTCCGATACAAATATTGAAGGAGAGGCACGATCAGCAGCTTTTGACATCAGCAGCGGCGCAGTTTGTAAAGGAGAAAACTTCAGCGCAGATCATGTAGAGGCAGAATCTACTTCGGGAGCCAGCTTATCGGTAAGCGCGTCGCGTACTTTAAAAGCAAAAGCATCTTCAGGCGGTCTTATTAAATACAGAGGAAATCCTGAAATTACGGCTGATATCAGCAAGATGTCCGGTGGAACTTTAAAACCGATCAATTAATTTTAAATACGAATCACCATGAAAATAATAAAAACCATTTTTCTGATGCTTTGCACATTGATGATGATGCAGTCCTGCATCGTATCTTCCGGAAAATCGAATATGACATATTTTTCAGATTCTGGAGAAGAATTTAAAGGCGCGAAGTTTACGAGTATGAATCTCCCGATGTTCATGGCAAAGCCCATCATTAAAAAAGCATTGCGGGAAGACGGAGAAGATCATGAAGATCTCATCCGAATCATTAAAAAGATTTCAAAAATTAAAGTGCTGACGGTAGAAAACGGGGATAGAACGATGCTTAGAGATTTTGCATCTTATTTAAATGACAATAATTACGAAGACTGGGCAACCATTATGCATGATGGCGACCGGATCAATATCCGGGTCAAGCAGAAGGAAGACGCCATTAAAAATATGCTGATTACCGTCAATTCAAAAGAATCGCTTTTATTTGTCGATGTAAAAGGGAACTTTACAGCCGGTGATATTTCTAAAATGATAGCCTCTGCATCGGATAAATAATCTTGCCCACCGGATACGTAATGAAGATGGAAAGTGATAAGAAATAACTGAAAAATGATGATTCAGTGCTTTAAAAGGAGTAAATTATTTTGTTAAAACCATTCTGAAAGGAGTGGTTTTTCGATTTAAACCATTGATTATTAAGTTTTATTTAAACTATCAAACTGGATTTTCGTATTCCGATAAAATACCTTAATTTTGCAAGAAAGTAAAGATGTCTATTCATAACAAAATTGTAGAGACAGCCATCACTTTCGATGACGTGCTTCTAGTCCCTTCTTATTCAGAAGTTTTACCTAACCAGGTTTCATTAAAATCAAGACTTACCGACAAAATTACGCTGAATGTTCCGATCGTTTCCGCTGCTATGGATACCGTAACGGAAGCTGAGTTGGCGATTGCCCTGGCAAGAGTGGGAGGTTTAGGTTTTATTCACAAAAATATGACCATTGCCGAACAGGCTGCCCAGGTAAACCGGGTAAAGCGTTCCGAAAACGGAATGATCTCTGATCCTGTAACCCTTTTCAAAGAGGCTACCCTGGAAGAAGCGAAAGCACTTATGGCAAAATACAAGATTTCAGGATTGCCGGTGATCGATACGGACAACGTATTGATCGGGATTATTACCAACAGGGATGTAAAATATCAGGAAAATCTTAACATGAAAGTGGAAGAGATCATGACGAAAGAAAACCTGATCACTTCAGATAAAAATACCAACCTTGAAAAAGCCAAGGAAATCCTTCTTAAAAACAGAGTGGAAAAGCTTCCGATCGTGGATTCCGAAAATAAGCTGGTAGGTTTAATCACTATTAAAGATATTGACAATCAGCTCGAATACCCTAATGCCAATAAAGACCAGAACGGAAGGTTAATCGTTGGAGCAGGAGTAGGAGTAGGAGAAGATACTTTAGATAGGATCGAAGCTCTGGTAAAAGCAGGAGTGGATATTATCGGTATCGATTCTGCTCATGGCCACTCTAAAGGTGTTTTGGATAAAATTTCAGAAATCAGAAAAGCCTATCCGGATCTGGATATCGTAGGCGGAAATATCGTAACGGCTGAAGCGGCAAAAGACCTGATCGAAGCCGGAGCAAACGTACTTAAAGTAGGGGTGGGGCCAGGTTCTATCTGTACAACGAGAGTAGTCGCTGGAGTAGGCGTTCCTCAGTTGTCTGCCATTTACAATGTGTACGAATATGCCAAAACTAAAAATATAGCCGTTATTGCAGACGGAGGAATCAAGCTTTCAGGAGACATTGTAAAAGCGATTGCCAGCGGAGCAGGAGCCGTAATGTTAGGATCACTTTTAGCAGGAACAGATGAAGCCCCGGGGGAAGAAATTATTTTCCAGGGAAGAAAATTCAAAACCTATCAGGGAATGGGAAGCCTTTCTGCCATGAAGAGAGGCGGAAAGGAAAGATATTTCCAGAGTGAGGCTAAAAAATTCGTTCCGGAGGGAATCGAAGGACGGGTTCCGAGCAAAGGAAAACTGGAGGACGTTATTTTTCAGTTAACAGGAGGCTTAAGGGCCGGAATGGGGTATTGCGGCGCAAAAGACATAGAAGCTTTGCAAACGGAAACCAAGATGGTCATGATCACAGGAAGCGGGCTGAAAGAATCTCATCCTCACGATGTGATCATCACGCAGGAAGCTCCGAATTACTCTTTGTAATTATTCGGTTATTATTGATTATTAGCTAATTAAAAGCGACTACTCTTACGGGTAGTATTTAAATAAACAGGCAAGAACTACCTTCCGGGGTAGTTCTTTCTTTTTATGGCAGTCCCTAATTTTGCAGTCAATAATTTACATATGAAACGAATATTATTTTTTGCCGGGATATGCTTTTTTACCAATGCTTTTTCCCAATCTCTACAGGAGCCTTGTAACTTTGATAAGGCCCAGGCTTCTATTGAAGCCAAACATCCGAATGTAAAAAAGGCCCGCCTGGAAGCGGAAGCCCGCCTTTTGGCTACGGATATTCAGAAATACCTGAACAGCCAGGGCATTACAGGTAAAAATACGGCGGATACGGTGTATGATATTCCTGTAGTCGTACACCTGATGAATGACGGAACCACTCCGCTGAAAACGGATGCGGAAATAAACGCATGGATAGATAATTGCAATAAATTTTACAGCACCACCTTCGGTGGGGAATGGTATACGACGGCTCAGGGAGGGACGGTAATCCCTTTCCGGCTGGTTCTTGCCAAGAGAAATGCATCATGCAACGCTACCAACGGAATCGTTCAGGTAAATGTAACCGCTACCTATCCTCAATACTCCGCAAAAGGATTGAATTCGGACAATACGGACGGCGTATCTGCCGATCAGGCCAGAGCCCTCTCCAGATGGGATACCAATCTATACTATAATATCTATGTGGTAAATACTTTCGATTCCGTTCCCCTGTCCAATACAGCGGGACTTCAGGGATATGCAAGCTTCCCTACCAATCCGGATGCTTCTTTTGATAGTTTTATGAAAGCTTCGGTTGTGACTAATTCTTCAGATCCTACAACGCTGCCTCACGAATTCGGACATTCCATGGGATTGCATCATCCTTTCAATACAGGTTCGGAAACGGCCTGTCCTACCGTTACGGCAGGAGGCTGCGCTACAGACAACGATATGGTGTGCGATACGCCTTCCACAAAGAGCCTGCTGAGCGTACAGGCATCCTCGCTGCCGTCCAATTCCTCATCCAATCCTTGTGATGCTGCGGGCTGGAACAATGTACAGTATAATGTAATGAATTATACCCCTTCCAACAGATTATTTACAGCAGGACAGAAGAACAGGGCGGTAACCCTTTTTATGCAGAACCGTAAAAACCTTACCAAATCGCTGGGTGGCATAGCTCCCGGAGGTTCTTCCAATCCTGTGATCTCCAGCACAAGCTGTATTCCCAATAATACCGCTCAGAACACGGGCGATTATAATTTCGGACCTACGTATGTGAAGATCGGGGATATCGAAAATACGTCAGCCGCTTCTTCTACATCAAACAACAACAAGGTGTATTACGATTATGCGGCCTACAGCTGTACTTCTACGGCATACAAAACCAACCTTTCGGTCATGAGCAACCCTCAGACCCTAACGGTAGCCTGCAGTACAAATGCAAATAATTTTTCTGTATGGATCGATTATAATAACAACGGAAGCTTTCAAAGCAATGAGCTGGTTATCAACAACCAGTCTGTGGCCCCGGGAGCAAATACAAATCTTACTTTCAATATTCCGGCAACCGGCGTTGTGCTGAATACTCCGCTCAGAATGCGTATAATCGCAGATTCAAACAATATGAGCACTGCTCCGTGCGGTCAGCTGGCTTACGGGCAGGTAGAAGATTATGAAGTTTCCATCGTGAGCAGTACCCTGGCAACACAGGAAGATAACGTTAAAAACCAGGATTTTGTACTTTATCCGAATCCATCTGAAAACGGGATATTCAACATCAAAACACCGGTAAATACCGTATTGGATATTCAGGTACTGGATGTGTCCGGCAGAATTGTTTACAAAACTCAGGAAAAAGCACAGAACGGAATGGTAAGAATAGATTCCCATCTTACCAAAGGCAATTATGTAGTGAAAATAAATGCCGGAGGAAAAGTAAAGAGCGAAAAATTAATTATAAAGTAAGTATTTCATGTTTTTACTCTTAAAAGTGCTCTCGAAAGAGAGTGCTTTTTTTGTATCTAAAATTTATCCTGCTCATTCATAGGAAGGCAAAAGAATTGGATCATATTCAGATAGACTCATAATTATGACAGTCATATTTCTTAATATAAATTTAAAGAGAATTATGGATGAATGCTTTCATTAAAATTTCTTTATTATTTAAAAAAAACTAATTTTGCATCATCTTTTTATGAATAAAATTGTCGTTTTTTTATTGCTGATCTCCTGTGTCCTAAAGTCACAGAACATCCATTTTCCCGCCCTGGAAAAAGAAATTATCCATAATAACCAACTAGGAAAACATGATCAGTCTCAAAAAGTACTTCTTGAGATTTTAGACAATAAAAACATTACCCTGAAAGATGAGGTGTCTGTAAATTTCCTGCTGGCAAGCACCTTCCGCAGCCTGAATGATTATCCCACTACGGTAAAATATCTGGAAAAAAGCATGGAGCTGGCAAAAGACCTTCCCGAAACGGAAGATTCCCTGCGGATGCATATAAAGTCTGAAATGGCTTTCAATTATTTCGATCATCATAAATATGCAGAATCAGATCGAATAATGCAGGATATTATAAAACTGAATTTCAGGAATTTGGATCCCGTGGACAAAGCCTACATTATTATGCAGATCGCATATTTAAAATACCTGAAAAAAGATTTTTCCGTTTCTGAAAGGATGTATGAGGAAAGTTTAAGTATACTGAAGCAGGTATCACCCTGCAATCAACCGGTGGTCCTGGTAAAAAAGATGCAGCTGTACGGTGAATTGAACAAGATGGACTCGGTCAGTAACATTTATGAAAGATGTGTGGCCATAGCCGGTCAGTGTTCGATCCTGAAGTATAAAATTTATGCTACGGAGGAACTCTTGGAGATTTATAAAAAAAGAGAGAATGCCGCGAAAGTTTTTCAGTACGTTAAAATCCTGGACTCGCTGCGGAATATAGATAACCGGGAAGCCAAGCTTTCTAAGATGCAGATCGATAATCAGAAAGACCTGAAGAAAGAAGATGTTGAGGAAGAAGAGGGATTTTTCTGGAAAAGCATTTTGCTGGAAGTTTCGGCGGTCTGCCTTCTTATTGCAGGGTTTATTTTTTACCGAAAATCCCGGAAATATAAGAAGGAGAAATCTGATATGAGCGCAAATCTCCAGGAAATACAAGAAAATCAGGTGCCGGTCTATGAAAACCATGCCGAAGGACAGATAGATACAGACCTGCACGAAAACAAACTTACCGACAGGCAGAAAGAGCTCCTGGAACTGATGGCCAAAGGCCTTTCCAATAAAGAGATTGCCGAAAAGCTTTTTATTTCCGAAAATACGGTAAAGTATCATATCAAAAATATTTATCTTGCTTTAGGATTAAAAGACCGGAAAGAACTGTTCCTGAAAATCGCTTCAAAGAATAAGTAGTCTGTAAGAGTTAGCGTAAATTCCAGATAAAGCAGGAGAAAAAGACTTGAAGAGGGAAGCTGGATGGCATAAGTTTCTTTGGTTAATGGATTACCAATAATTTTTAATATCAAATGATCTTGTCCTTTCTGTTAAGGATGAACGCTTATTTAAAAATCCTCTGATTATAATTCTGCTTTCTTCGGGTTTACATTAAATTATTGAAAGGAATTGAACATTATTAAAATCACTTTACACGAAGTGTCATCTGTGAAAATTTGCGAATCTGTACAAAATAATAAAAGATAAAAACCTCAAAGTAAGCTTTGAGGTTTTAATTGAAATATCATATAAAGATTATTTACCGAGGTTATCCTTAAAATCATCGATCCGGAAGTCGGTTAGGGCATTTCCTTTTTCTACTTTTTCTTTTGAATACAGACGGAAATCGTTTTCCGTTTTTTCCAGGAGATAATCGTAAGGTCCGACGTGGGAAATCAGTTTTACCAGTACCGGCGAAATCTCAAGGCAGATGAAAAGTCCCATGATAAACGTTGCCGCCAATCCGATGATCGCAGAATTTTTTCCCAATTCGTCCAATGCCTGCAGCCTTGCCGCAAACCCGTTGAATTTATCTTCAAATGTTTCCGTGGATTTTCTTTCGGTTTCAAGATTGGTGTAAACTTTAGAAATTTCCTTGTCCAGATACTCCAGGCGCGGAGCGGCCTGCCTGCGGTAATTTTCCAGGTCCAGCCTTCTCTGTTCTTTCAGTTCCTGCTTACGTTTGGCATTTGGTCCGAAACCTTCCTTACCACTGGTTAACCCGGATTGTTTTCCAAGGATCTCTTTTTCCAGCTCTACGGATGCGGAGTCATAGGATTTCTGATAGTAGGCAATTTTATCGGAAATCTGTTTCTTTTCAGTTTCAAAAGGTCCGCTCTGCTGAAGAATCCGGCCGCTCATTTCTCCCTGAAGCTGTTTTTTATTTCTTTGAATGATGGTATTCAATTGTTTGTTTACCTCTTTCTCAAAAATTTTGAGCTCTAAAGGTTTGGAGATAATGATCCCCAGAAAAGTCGCCAGGATCAGTCTTGGAATGGCCATCAGAACCTGATTCCACCAGGTTCCCGTTTTTTTGATGGAAGAAACGATGTAACGGTCCAGGTTAAAGATCATTAGTCCCCACAAGACGCCGAAGCCGATGGCCGTCCAGATCTCATCGAAGACCGTGTACATGGCGTAGCCTGCGGAAAGTGTGGCAAAAACTGCCGTAAACAGGACAATGCCGCCGATTCCGGCAAATTTGTTCCATTCGCTCGGTGTTTTTCTCAGGATGTGAATGTTTCCTCCGGAGCAGATTATAAGAAACTTCTGGAACCAATTGATGTGATGATTCGCTTGATTTATAGTTTGTTGGTTGTTTTTCATGACAGAAAATTTATACAAAGGTACTACTAAAATCTATACCAATGTAAAAGATAGTATTATGTTTTACCAAGTATGGCTGCTTAGATAGTTATTTGGTTGTTAACCAGTAAATTAAATTTATTCCTGAAATATTCTTATCTTTAAGTAACAATCATTAAAAATTTAAATATGAAAAATGTAATCAGCTTCTCTCTGCTGTGCCTTACAGTGACTTTAACTTCATGTAAAAAAGAAGATAAAATTGATGACGACCTTAAAGAAGTGGCGGCAAACATCAACAAGACCACACCTCAGATCCTTGCCGATGGGGTTCGCCTGGATAGTGTTTCGGTACAGCCCGGTAAAATTTTCAGGTATAATTATACTTTAACGGATGACACCAAAGACGCGGTAAGTCCGGATCAGATCGAGACCTTTAAAACCTCTGCCAAAGAAGGGGCATTGCGTGTAGTGAAAACATCTCCGGAAATAAAGGAATTTCGGGATCGGGATGTAACCATGGTCTATACTTACTACGATAAGGACGGTAAGAAAACGGCAGATTTTAAAATTACACCCGACGAATACAAAGCAAAATAAAATTCGGTAAAGAATAATAAATCCCGCGAATATTGTATTCTGCGGGATCTTTTATTTTAAGCGGTCCGGATTCTGTTTCAGGAAACTTTCCCAGCCGGTATACGATTTTGTGTCTGCAATTGTTCCGGAGTTGAAATGGTGGCAGACGGCAACGGCCAAGCCATCGGAGGCATCGAGGTATTTGGTCGGGAATTCTTTTAATTTCAGAAGGTTTTGCAGCATTCCCGCGACTTGTTCCTTACTGGCATTTCCGTTTCCGGTAATGGCCATTTTTATTTTTTTCGGAGAATATTCCGTAATGGGAATATTGCGATAAAGACTGGCTGCCATGGCTACACCCTGTGCCCGGCCCAGTTTCAGCATACTCTGTACGTTTTTACCGTAGAAAGGGGCTTCCAATGCTACTTCATCCGGATGAAATTCATCGATAAGCGCCAGGGTTTTATCAAAAATATATTTGAGTTTAGTTTCGTGGTTGGGATATTTGTGAAGCAACAATTCATGGATCGATATCATCTCCATTTTGCCTTTTTTCACGGAAATAATTCCAAAACCCATCACCGTTGTTCCGGGGTCGATTCCTAAAATAATCTTCTCTGCAATCATTGGGACAAAGATATGATTTTCTAACCTTTTATGGAGAAATAAGGAATTAATGTTTCGGTGCTTCAACTATAAATTTCGGCTATATAACTTTAAAACACGTTTTAATTCTAAATATTTTAAAATTAAGAAGTTAAGGTTTAAATTCTTAACTTTTTCCGTTAATCAGCTGAATTAATTACGTCAATTCTCAAGATTTCTTACTGTTAAAATTGAGAATAAACTTCGTTTATTTGAATGAAGTACATTAAGTAGAGTTCATGAAAAATTATCAGATACCATTTAAACAGGGTTTTAAAATCAATAATTTTTTTTTAATTCTAAAATTAGAAACAATAAAATTAAATCATAATACATAAGAAAATTATGTATAGATTTGTAAGGTATAAAAGATTCGATATTGAAAAAGAACAGTCTTTACAAAGGAACATTGCAGAACATCATTCTGAAGCTGCTTGCCAAGGAAGTGAAAATGTATGGCTACCAGATTACCCAGCGTGCGAAAGAACTTACCCAAGGTGAGCTGGAAATGACGGAAGGCGCGCTGTATCCTCTTCTCCATAAGTTGGAAGCGGAAGGAATGATTACTTCCGAAATTCAGAAGATCAACGGAAGAGACCGCAAATATTATCTGTTGACCGACAAGGGAAAAAAACAGCAAGTCACACAGGAAGAGGAAATGAAAAGCTATTTGTTTAACTTAAATACCATTTTTAATATATGATTTCATTGGAACAGGAAAAGCAGATTACCGCTTATCTGAATTCGAAAAAATTGTCACCTCAAATACTTGATGAGATTAAAGATCATTTCATAATGCAAATAGGGGGTCTTATGGAAAATGAAAATATGGGTTTCCATGAAGCATTTCTAATGGCCCGAATCAGCTGGCAAAAAGAGCTTGAAATGGTAAAGGCAGACTTTTTCTCATTCAGGAAAATAGCGAGAATAGAGAAAGAGCTTTTGCAGAGAAGATTTAATAAAATTACGCTTACGGCATTACTTGTTTCACTCATCTCTGCCGGTATTTATGTAGTTGCAGATGAAGTTTATGATTACTTCCAGATTTTCGCCTTGATTGCATTTGCGTCAACCGTATTATTCGGAATTTTTTCCGGGAAAATAAAATTTACTGACTACCAACGGACAAGTTTTCATCCTCTGATCATAAGAAATCTCATCCTCGGTATGATTATTTTTCCGGCAGGATGCTATTTCTCGGGAGAATATGAATTCTGGAAACCGGTTTGCAATCAGCTGGTTATTTTTTATTCGGTGACGATACAGATTCAGCTGCTTTATTTCAGAATTAAAAAGATTAATGTTTTGGTTTAAACAAGAGAGATAAAATGATAACTACAGAACAGGAACAGCAAGTTACCGACTATCTTATTTTTCACAGGCTTCCGCTGGATATTCTGCTGGAAGTAAAAGACCACATGATTTCCCAGGTGGCGGATATTCAGGCAGAAGAAAACATGAGTTTTGAGGAGGCTTTCCATAAAACGCAGAAATTGTGGGAAAGTGAATTTAAACTGACAAGCTATTCCTTTTTTTACAAAGAACCGATTCCTGTAATCTTAAAAAAAATCGTAAAGGAAAAGTATTTTGACTTGTTTAAAAAATCCTTGCTTTTAGGACTGGCATCTTTTACCGTTAATTTATTGCTGGTATATTTTTCGGCAGATCATGAAATATACAACGATCTTTTTCGGTTCTGTAACTCGCTTATTGTCATGGTTCCCTTTTCATATTGGGCTTTAAGTAAAAATATAAGAAGATACATGAAAAAAGATTTTAAATACCGGGAGAAATCATTTTTTACGATATATCAACGGAATTTCGGAATGCTTTGTATTTGTGGAAATATCATTTTTCAACTTATTATCCGTGACGATAAACATGTTTTCAGATTTTTCCATACAAGCGATCCTGTAGCTGTATTTCCGCTTGTATTATCGCTTACCCTGCCTTACATCCTTCATGCCATTATATTTTTCGTGCTTATCAGTTTTTATGCGCACAAAAAGTCTCTTGATAAAATGCAGGGCTTTCTGAATACCGGCACCGTGCAAGCTAATTAAAACTAAACTGTATGTATTCAAATCAAGAAGAAAAACAGATAACCGATTATCTTTTGCTCCATAAGCTACCACTGGATATTCTGCTGGAAGTGAAAGACCACATGATATCTCAGGTTGCAGATATTCAGGCTGAAGAAAACATGAGTTTTGAGCAGGCTTTTCATCAGACCCAGAAATTGTGGGAAAGTGAATTTCGGATGACAAAATATTCCGTTTTCTACGCAGAAGAAATTCCTGTTATTGTCAGGAAAATTGTCAGTGCCAGAAATAATAGCCTCCTTAAAAAAGCTTTCCTGCTGGGGATTATCTCTTTAGCCGTCAGTTTTTTATCTGTTTATCTGGTAAACGATGTGGATCTTTACTCGGATTTTTTCAGGATACAGAACGGGTTATTTATTGTTGTTCCCATCGTTATCTGGGCCTATAATTATAAAATACTAAAGTATATCAAGCATGATTATAAGTACCAAAACAAACTGTTTTATACTCTGTATCAGCAAAACGCAGCCTTAAGCCTTTCAATGATAGGATTGATGGGGCAAATCATCGTAAAAGACGGAAAATACCCATATCTGTTTTTCAGAGAGAATGATTACGGAGAGATCGGATATGTGGTGGTAACATTGCTTTTACCCTACATCGTGCAGGTACTGATTATTTTTGTGATGATGAGTTTTTTCGAGCATAAGAAAGCTTTGGTCAGGGTAGAGCGGTTTCTCAGCACCGGATAAATTACATTTTCATTTGTTTTCTTCTTCAGTATTCATTGAAGAAATGATATTTTCAAGATCGTCTGTAATTTTTTTAATTTCTGCATGAGGTCTGAAGGTAGATCCTTTGCCTTTTTCTTCATTGGCAATATTTGATAAAATGATCACTGAAGTTTTTGTTTTGGGATAAAAAATATTCAGAGATGGAGATCCTTTGATATAGCCGCTGTGGAAAAATGCCTCAGGTTTCCCGGTATTGGCCATGATCCCGTATCCATAACCCATTTTTCCAAAAATAGGATGATGCCTTTCAGCACTCCTTGTTTTGAATTTTCTGATGGCTTCAGGTTTCAGGATTTTTCCGCCGTACAGTGCATTGTTCCATTGATGGAGGTCTTCAACAGTTGAGAGAACGCCGCCTGCAGGAATTCCGATGGCTTTGCTGCTTAATCTTTCGGGCATATCTTGTACCTTTTCATACACTTTATCGTTACTCAGGTAAGCTCCGGCAAAATTTCTTTCCGTATTATTAAATGAAGTCCCAGTAAACGAAGAATTCATGCCTGCTTGTTTAAATAATGCAGCTATATTTTCGTCAAACGGCTTCCCTGTAACCTTTTCTACAACTTTTCCCAAAGCATTGAATCCGTCATTGGAATAGAGAAAATCCGTACCGCTTTTAAAACGGAGTTGCTCTCCCATCACATTCAGTCCTGACGTATGATTTAAAAGCTGGTGGAGGGTGATGTTTTCGTACGTTTTATTCTGAAACTCCGGCAGATATTCTGAAACTTTATCCTCTATCCTTAATTTTCCCTGTTCCATCTGTAGCAGGATAAGAACGGCTGTAAACTGTTTGCTCACGGATCCGATGGCAAAAATCGTTTGGTCATCGATTTTAACCTGATTTCTGAAGTCCGAAAATCCTTGATTTTTCCTGTACAATTCAACGGAATCTTTAAAGACCGCAACACTTCCGGTAAACTGATGCTTTTTAAAAACTGAATCGATCTGATTTTTAAGCAGGCTCTTCTCGAAAGCTGTAATCGTACTGTCAATAGCCTTTTTTTTATCAATTACTGTATTGGTTTCCGGCTTGGTTTGCTGACAGGAAATGAAGCAGAAAAGCAGACTGGTAACAGAAATGAAAAGAGAGGATTTTTTAAGCATTTATTGTTTTTCATTTTTAAGCAATATGCATGCCTTAAGGAAATCCATTTTCTGGCTTATGTACCTCGTTATTTTGCTTTCAGATCACAGAACCAGAAAACATATTCACCGTTTTCTTCATCACTGCCGGACTTGGGTTTCGGATAGGTTTTCTTTACGATTTCACCTATTTCAAAACCAATCGGATCTTTAAAAATAGGGCCGTCAAAAGTAAACGTATGAAACTCGCCATTTTCTCCGCAGGGATCTACATTTTCAGGTAAATCTTCAATAAATTGTTTGTCAATAACCCTTCCGGCGAAGCTTTTGTCCAGATAGGTTTCGTTGATGCAGGTGACAATGGTTTTAAAGCCGAGATCCATAAACTCTTCAATGAGGTTTTTCGTATCCTTCTTCCACAAAGGAAAGACGCCCTGTATGCCTGCTGCCGCCAACTGATCTTCCCTGTATTTCCTCAGATCTTCCAGGAAAATATCCCCGAAAATGGAATGGGTAACGCCCTGCTTTTTAAAATCAGTCATGATACTCTCCATCATTTCGCGGTATTCTTCCATCGATGGTTCTTTCGGCAGTTCCAACTGGGCTAGAGGGAAACCCAGACTTTCCACCTGTTTTTCCAGCAATGATACGTGGACTCCGTGCATGGAAATCCTCTGAAACTCTTTATTGATGCTGGTGAGCAAAGAAGTAATTTCAAATTTTTCTTCCTGTAAAATTTTATACAGGGCAAGGGCAGAGTCTTTTCCGCTGCTCCAGTTGAAGATGGCTTTGGGTTTCATTTAAGTATATATGAACTTAATAATTTGAAAATTTAAATTTTTCAATAATGTTTTATTTATTATCCGGTTTTCCGAAATTATTAAATTCATTAGGTTCTATTTTTTTTCTTTCGGCTTCTTGCCTTTTTTGTAATTCCTCAGTATTCCTGTTCATGTCACTTTTACGCGTGTCAGCCATCGGATATGAATTGCAGCTTTTTAAGGATGTTACAGCGAAAAGTATAAGCGTTAAGAAAGAGAATTTTTTCATTAATTTTTTTAGATTGAGTTAAATATATAGATAGTTCAAAAATACAAAAACCTCAAAGAAAATTCTCTGAGGTTTACTTTATAATTTTTAAAACAGTTAATTGTAAAAATTGCCGGTCCGGCTACAGACCGGACCTACATATTTCTTCTGTACTTACCGCCTACTTCAAACAAGGCATTGGTAATCTGCCCGAGCGAGCAGTATTTTACGGCATCCATCATGACCTCAAATAAGTTTTGCTGATTGATGGCAGCGTGTTGCAGCGTTTTCAGGGCTTCTTCTGATTTATCTTCATTCGATTTCTGGAAATTATGAAGCATCTCGATCTGGAACTGCTTTTCTTCCTCGGTCGAACGGATCACTTCTCCCGGACGAACCGTTGGCGAACCGTCTTTTCCTAAAAACGTATTCACCCCGATGATCGGATATTCGCCGGTGTGTTTTAACCATTCGTAATGCATCGATTCTTCCTGGATCTTGGAACGCTGATACATGGTTTCCATAGCACCCAAAACACCACCTCTTTCCGTAATCCTGTCGAATTCTGCATAAACCGCTTCTTCCACAAGATCCGTCAGCTCTTCGATAATGAATGAACCCTGAAGCGGATTTTCGTTTTTCGCCAACCCCAATTCTTTATTGATAATCAACTGAATGGCCATCGCTCTTCTTACGGATTGCTCGGTCGGAGTCGTAATCGCCTCGTCATAAGCATTGGTGTGAAGAGAATTACAGTTATCATAGATTGCATAAAGTGCCTGTAAAGTCGTTCTGATATCGTTAAAATCAATTTCCTGGGCGTGAAGCGAACGTCCGGAAGTCTGGATGTGGTATTTCAGCATCTGGCTTCTTTCGTCGGCGCCGTATTTCAGCTTCATGGCTTTGGCCCAGATTCTTCTGGCGACACGCCCGATCACCGAATATTCAGGATCGATTCCGTTCGAGAAGAAGAAAGAAAGGTTCGGTGCAAAATCATTAATGTCCATTCCTCTGGAAAGGTAATATTCCACATACGTGAAACCGTTTGCCAAGGTGAAGGCCAGCTGGGAAACCGGATTGGCACCAGCCTCTGCGATATGATATCCTGAAATGGAAACGGAGTAGAAGTTTCTTACTTTTTCCTTGATAAAATACTCCTGAACGTCACCCATCAATCTTAAGGCAAATTCCGTAGAGAAAATACAGGTATTCTGAGCCTGGTCTTCTTTTAAAATGTCAGCCTGAACAGTACCACGAACCGTTGCAATGGTCTTGGCTTTAATTTCAGCATACACATCGGCCGGAATGATTTCATCACCGGTAATTCCTAATAATTTCAGCCCTAAACCGTTGTTTGAAGGAGGCAATTCGCCGTTGTATTTCGGTCTCGCCAAACCTTTATCGTCGAATTTTGCCTTTAAAACTTCCTCAACTTTAGATTCCAAGCCTTTTTCAACAATGTATTTTTCTACGTTCTGATCGATCGCTGCGTTCATAAAGAAAGCCAACAACATCGGCGCAGGTCCGTTGATGGTCATTGAAACGGAAGTCAATGCGTTCACCAGATCAAAACCGGAATATAATTTTTTCGCGTCATCCAAGGTCGCAATGGAAACTCCGGCATTTCCGATCTTACCGTAAATATCCGGTGGTAAAGCAGGATCCTGTCCGTACAGGGTTACCGAGTCGAAAGCAGTGGACAGACGTTTGGCCGGCATTTCCGCAGAAACATAGTGGAATCTTCTGTTGGTTCTCTCCGGGCCTCCTTCTCCGGCGAACATTCTCGTCGGGTCTTCTCCGGTTCTTTTAAATGGATAAATTCCGGCTGTATAAGGGAAGCTTCCCGGCAGGTTTTCCTGGCCTTTCCATTTGATCAGGTCGCCCCAATCATTGTATTTCGGTAAAGCGATTTTCGGAATCCTTAAGTGGGATAAAGATTCCGTTGAGGTTTCCACTTTAATTTCCTTACCTCTTACAAAATAAGAATAAAATTCCGCTTTGAAAGCTCCTTTTGTATCATCCCAGGTTTTAAGAAAGTCAATGTTCTCCTGTTGCAGTTCTTTTTCAGCCTTCTGATATTCAGCATCCAGAGTTTCATTGGAAATGATTTTTTTAACGCCATCAATATGATACATTGTCCTTGCCAGTTCAGCCTGTTTCTCTACATTGGCATCATACTGTCTGTTGTTTTCAACAATTTCGGAAAGGTAGCGTACTCTTTTCGGAGGAATAATGGTTACTTCATCTGTAATTTCCTGTTCAACAAAACCTTGAAATTGTGGAGCATTGTCACCCTGAGCTTGTCGGAGGGTATCGTTTACTTTAGAAACCAATCTGTTGTACAATTCGGTTGTTCCGTGATCGTTGAACTGCGATGCTTTTGTGGCATAAACCGGCATTTCATCCAGCGGCTGTTCCCATAATAAGTGGTTTCTCTGGAACTGTTTTCTTACGGCCTGAAGCGCATCAAGAGCTCCTCTTTTGTCAGATTTATTTAAAGCCACCAAATCCGCATAATCCAGCATATCGATTTTCTCCAGCTGGGTGGACGCTCCGTATTCCGGGGTCATCACGTACATCGAAACATCGGCAAAATCAGAAACTTCAGATCCGGATTGCCCGATCCCTGAAGTCTCGAGGATAATCACATCCGGATGAGCCAGTTTCAGCACATTTAAGGCCGACTGAATGAATGGCGAAACAGAGACGTTATTTTCCCTTGTAGCCATCGAACGCATATAAACCCTAGGGTCGTTGATCGCGTTCATACGGATCCTGTCA
Organism: uncultured Chryseobacterium sp.; assembly: GCA_913774355.1. GTDB lineage: Bacteria > Bacteroidota > Bacteroidia > Flavobacteriales > Weeksellaceae > Chryseobacterium. The sequence continues at coordinate 39,176 of CAJYGB010000017.1, forward strand.
CCCAACAGTGCTCCTCCCGTTTTCTTTTTGGAAGGGTCGATGGAAATGATGGCAATTTTTTTATCGGTATTTGAACGTAAGAAACGTCTTACCAATTCATCTGTTAATGAAGATTTTCCGGCTCCTCCTGTTCCTGTGATCCCGATAATCGGAATGTGCAAATCTTTTGATTTTTCGTCAATAGCCTGTACCAGCTCGGGTTTTTCTTCCGAGAAGTTTTCAACCGCTGAAATGATTTTGGCAATGCTGGTCGGGTTTTCAAAGCTTATAGCATCCAGGTCCTGAGCGGTAACTTCTTTTCCTGTGGCAAAATCTGATTTCCGAACCAGGTCGTCGATCATTCCCTGCAGGCCAAGCTCACGTCCGTCGTCCGGAGAATAAATCCGGTCGATTCCGTAATTCATCAGATCTTGGATCTCTTCCGGCAGAATCACACCACCGCCGCCGCCGAAAATTTTAATCTGCGGAGAGTTTTTCTCTCTTAAAAGATCGTAGATGTATTTGAAATATTCATTATGACCGCCCTGATAAGAGGTGAGGGCAATCGCATTAGCATCTTCCTGAATGGCGGTATTTACAACCTCTTCAGCGGATTTGTCATGTCCGAGGTGAATGACCTCGCATCCCGTTCCCTGGATCACGCGGCGCATGATGTTGATTGCCGCGTCGTGACCGTCGAACAACGATGCTGCCGTTACAATTCTTACTTTATTGTTTGGGGTATATTTTTGGGTTTCCATAAAAAATTTAGAAAATTTCTGAATTTTTCAAAGATAAAAAAATTGATCAGAGGACGTCACATAAATATAAATTTATTTGATCTGGCGGTAATAGTAAGCATATGCTTCCGGATATACCTTGTTTATTTATCTGTAAAACAATGCTTTTATTCCGGAGGATATTTATCCCAAGCTCAGTCGGTTGGTAAGGTGCTATCCTGTACTGCCCATATAAAAAGCAGGATTGGACTATATGGTTATTACTGAAATTTAGGTTAGTTCCATACAGCCATTAGGGTCACAATTTAGTAATTCTTTTACTCAGGAGGTTTCTACACCAGCATACAGTCTCTTCCATTTTGTAACGGTATTCCTGCTTAGATTATATTTTTTAGCAAGGTTTGTATTGGTGAGATTATTTATCTTCTGGTCAGCGAGAATTTGCAGGATTGCTATTTCATCATAGGATCTCAGTTTTTGGTTAAAAACCAATGTATCCTTATAGGGATTTCCGAAAATCAGATGATTTAGATTGATAATGTCAAGTGATGAGAGTGTTTTCTTTTTAAGTATTTTCTGACAAAACTTTATTTTTTCGGGATATTTTCTAATGATGATATCTTTGTATATTTCTTTGTAATTAGGCATTTTTCTTCAGTATTATAGTAATTGAAATTTATTTTTATCTATCTGCGCGATATTTACTCAGCCATTTGTACAGAGTGGTTGTGGGAATTTCGTATTTCCTGTTGATTTCCAAATTGGTTTTTTCACCACTCAGGATAAGATCAAGAATAAAATCAATGATTTCTTTGGTATAAATATTTTTACGGAAGTTCGGGAGCCTGCTTTCTGATGCTTTGTCTTTATTTCCACTGTTTTTCTGAGCGGGCGAAAACAGGATAAGATGCTGGCTGTATAATCTGAAAAAGTCATATTTCAGGAGTTTGCTCCATCTCATAAACAGTTCGCAGTCTATACTTTTTTTATTGTACATTGTCCAAATCTCATCTTCACTGCATTTCAGGAATTTACAGATGCGCTGCATTGTTATTCCGGATTCTTCAACTTTGAGTTTTATGAGTTCTCCGATAGATATTTCTTTTAGATTAATCATATTGTGTTAATTTTTGAATAGTAAAGAGGGAGGAGAAAAGTCCTCCCTCTTAGGGTTTTTTAAAGGTATATAGAATTTGTGTTTTGGATAAACGGATTCTTTTTTTAAGAGTTAAAAATATCAGGTCTGTTCATTAATGTGATATTTCCGCCTTTGGCATAATTAAGGAAGACATTTATGTCCGGGACCTGTAGTTTGCATTACGTTTTACTGTTCAACGATTGTAAGAGTATTATATGAAGAGTCGTTCAGCAGGGTGACTCCGGTGCCGGGGTTCAAATCTACCCAGACCAGCGGGTAAAGTCTTTGTCCCGCAGTTAAATGTACCGAAACTGTACAGTTGCTGCCGATAAGCATAGACGTAACAGTTCCGCTTGGATTCCGGCTGTTTGCAGGAAAATTGTTGGCACATTTCAGCCGGTTGAGGATCGTGGTTGCATCGCTTCTTATTTCCCATATTGCTTCGATCTGGTTAGGGTCGTCGAAGGTTGCATTTTGAAATGCCTGAACCGGTGTATTGGTGGCAAAAGTAAAGGTGGCCAAGTAATTTCCGGTTCGCGGCGCAGTAAAATATCCTCCTGTAGGATTCGTTTCCCCGGCCCCGTTCGTTCCGATGGTAAAGTTATTATTGGAATCGTAAATTTTATTCCATCCGAAATAATAAGATGTTCTGTGAGGGATATTGGGGGTGTCTGTCTTATTGGCAATCACTACGGATTTATTTAAATTTGTGGTGCTTTGCACATTCACCCATTCTAAGCCGTTGCTGTACTGCAAAAGAGTCCCGTTATACCGCAGGGCACCTTCTTTGGCTTCTGCGGCGGTAAGGGTGGTGTTGCCGATGCCGATGGCACTGTTGTTTCCTGCCGTGTTCCTTACATCAAGTTTTACTTTTGGCGAACTGTTTCCTATACCGGTATAGCCTTCCGTATCTGTTGAATTTGATATCATCACATCATCCACGACAGTCGTGGCATTAGGTACTGTATTCTGATTATTTTTTGAAGCATCGATATGAAAGATCCCAACGGGTGCGGAGGTATCAATACCCACCTGAGCATAAGTGAGTTTAAACATAAGGACGACAGGAAGTACAAGATATTTTTTTTTCATTTTTTCAATTTTTTTAAATTCCGAAGATGGTTAATGTCGTTTTTGCGGGATCAGAAGAAATCGCTTTACTTCCGCCTGTAGCATTTTTGATCTGTACATTTACGATATCATTTTGCTTCAGATTAAAAATGGCACTGCAGGCACCGGAAGCGGGAATGTTGCTGTTGGAACTCCCGGGATAAGAAGAAATGCACTTAAATGTCGGTATATTATTATTAGTCCTGTTGCTGTTGATAATAGCTTCCACATAAGCGTTGGTTCCTAAAATTGCCGTTTGGAATTCAAAATTGAAAGTAACCAGATAACGTCCGTCTTTATTTGCTGAAAAATTACCTGTAGCGGGATCGAAGCTTTCTGTAAAATCTTTACTTTCAGCCCAGTTTGTGATCGTTGTAGTGGTGTTGTCATTAACAGACTGGCCGGAAGCTTTACTGGCCAGTACAAATGCATTGGGGATGGATACGGGTAATATATTCCATGTGGTTCCGTCTGAATATTCAATATTGTTTCCGTTATACCGGATAGCACCGGGGCCTGCGTTTGCGGCAGTTTGCGAAGTGTTTCCGAATGCAATGGCATTGTCGTCATCCTTTGAACGGACATCTACTCGCGTTACAGGATCTTTGGTTCCGATTCCCAGATATCCTTTTTCACTAATGACTACATCATCATAGTAATAAGCTGCATCAGATGACGGAACCTGGGGGTTGTTTTTTCGGGCATCTACATGTAAAGGTTTTTCAGGATTTTTAGTTCCTATGCCAACATTTTGTGCAGAAAAATTCAAGAATGTCAGAAATCCTATTAGTATAAAATATCTCATGGTAATTATTGTTCAGTTATCGTTAGGTGGTTAAAGCCCTGCTCTGTATTGGAAAGATCATTCACAGCTCCTGACGGGGGAAGTCTCAGGCTGAGGTCTCCGTTGTAAGTGGTCTGGCGGATGGTCGCATAAATCTTTTCGTTGGTATTAAGGGATATTGCGCCTACACAGGATCCTCCTACCTGCGATTGCCGGGCGTAGGTAACGCTGGAATTATCACCATAAGAGGCCAAACTGCGGACGCATTTTTTTTCTATGGAGATTGCTCCAGAATCCGTGGTCTTTACAAAATCAACTTCAATCATTCCTCCTTTCAGTACCCAGTATTTCACCATGTCATAACTGAACGTCAGAAGATATATTCCGTTGCGGGGGGCAATAAATTCTCCGGATGAGGGATCGAATGCATTTTTATTATCGGAAAATTCTTCAAATTGGGTAACTTTCTTATCGATATTGTAGGGAAACTGGTATTGCGGCTGAAATGCGGCTGACCGTATTCTGGCGACAACATTTGTTTTTTCGATGTCAGGGGTTTTCAGCTGGAACCAGGCCGTTCCGTCAGAATATTGCAATACACCCCCGTTCACCGGTACATAGCGTAGGGTTCCGGCAGAAACCTGCGCTGCTGTCTGGGCTGTATTCCCTATTCCTAATGAATTGTTGCTTCCTGCAGAACGCAGATCCAATTTTACGCTGGGAATCAATGTTCCGACGCCTGTATTTCCAACCGAATCTATGAAAAAGTCATTGGCTGCCTGGGTGCTGTTGGGAGACCCTGTTGCGGGGTTGTCTTTATTTCCGTCTACATGGAATCTTCCCTGTGGATTACTGGTATTAATACCAACCTGTGAACAATAAAGCTGATAGGAAAGCAACATTATTGTAAAAGATAAATTAATTTTTTTCACTTTGTTTTCTTTTGATGCTCACAAAGTTATCATTCGTTTCAATTTTTGCATCAGGATCATTTGTGACTTATTTGCAAATTGCAGAAATTTACAAAATAATAATTTGCACCTTACTTGTAGGTTGCGGAATTTTACAAATAAAAACAAAGATGAAAAAGTTAAAAAAATTAACAACATATGCTGTTAAGGGCATTGTATTTTTATCCTTTCTGATTTTCTATAATATCAAGGGGCAAACAAAAATTTATTTTGAGGATGAATATAACAGGCTGAAGCAATGTGTTCAGAGCGATATTCCTTCTGCGTTAAAACAAATCGACAGGCTGATCTTGGATGCCCGCAATTCCGGGGAGAAAAAATTCATCGTAAAAGGGCTGTATCTGAAAAGTTTTGCCTACCTGCTGAAAGGAGAACCGGACAGCTGTTTTGAAAATGCACAGCAATCTCTTGATCTGGCGGAAGAAATTCATTACAAAGAAGGGCAGGCCCTTGCTTACCGGATGTTGGGTACTCAATATGCGAAAATGGAAACATTTGATCTTGCCATGCAAAATTTTGACCGGGGCCTTAACATTCTGGATAAAATGAATTCACAGGAATCCTACGAGGTGAAAGGGCTCATTCTCAATTCAAAACTAATTGCCCTGGGTGATGATAAAGAGGTAAACGTGATGAAGGAAAAATTAAATGTGTCACTACAGGTAATTCAGGCATTCCGACATATCAAAAATCCGGAACTGAGAGATAACCAGATGGTTTCCGCTTATACCAACGTTGGATATAATTACGCTGATCTGGGAAATACAGATTCGGCAAACCTGTATTTTAAACGGGCACTCAGCCTCGTAAAGCCGGATAATTATTATCTTCAGGCGGCTGTAAATCATGATATCGGCTATCTTCATCTTAAAAACAGGAATTATCCGGAAGCCATAGCATATTTAAAAAAAGCGCTGAATATTTTACCTGATCATGAGGGTTTTGTAAATAAAAAAATTGAAGTTCTGAAAAATCTTTCTCAGGCTTATTCCGAAAGTGGAGACCAGTCGGATTTTATTATATATTCCGGGGAATTAAAAAAGCTTACGGACATTTCAAATAAAAAAAATCTTCACAGCATGGAAAAATTCCTGCAGGATAAAAATCTCACAATTCAACACCAGAATGCCGAAGTTTCTGTTTATTCAGGCATCCTTATTTTTTTATTGCTGGTAATGATTCTGCTTATCGTTTTTTATCTTTACAAATCAAAACAGAATAAAAGGCGATATGAGGAACTGAGGAGCAGGATCAATACCGTGATAGAAAGCGAAGACCGGCCTGAAAATGTACCAATGCCCGTAATCCAGGAAACAACAGTAAAGGATCCTGGGAAAGAGCAATCCGGGGAATCTTCTAAAAACATAGTTTCAGTTTCAGAGAAAACAACGGAGCTTTTACGTGCGGGACTGGATAATTTTGAAAACGGAACTGCATTTCTGGAAAAAAACTTTACTTCAACAAAACTTGCATCTCTGCTGGGAGTAAGCCCCAGGACACTTTCTGATTTCATTAAAACTGAAAAAAATATGAATTTCAATTGGTATATTAATGATTTGCGTACCCGGCATTTTATACAGAAATTAGATACCGAAAGTGGGTTCCGTAAATTTAAACTTACTTATATTGCGGATTATTTGGGATATTCATCTTTAGGGGCATTCTCTAATTCATTTAAACAGATTACAGGAATCGGCCCGTCCTATTATATGAAGAACCGTAATAAAGAACTGGAATTTTAAAAAAAAATCTATGAAAAAAGCACTATTGTACTTCGTTCTCGGAACCGTTGTCAGCTTTATTATTAATTATTTATTTACAGAGCATCTGAGCATAGGGCTGGAAATTTATTATGCTGTGGCTTTTGGTTTTGCCTGGGGCGTTGCCTACTCTCTCGATACTCCGGATTTTACACTCCTTCAGAAGCTTGGATTATCTTTTGTGGCAATGGGACTGCTCGTTTTAGTGGGGTCTTTAATCTTCACGCTTGAGTTTGCCATTCCGTCTATTCTGAAATTCTCAACTGTATTCGTCGCATATTATCTTATAGCCAGCTTCCGGGCGAGTAAAACGCTGCGCAATTAATATATTGTTTAAAGCTTATATAGATTAGTAAAAGAAACATACAGAAGAGCGCAAATAAATGTACAATACACAGGAAGATTCCATGCTTTCGGAAGAGAGTGTACAATGGTTTTCGTGAACGTGTCGATATCTAATCCTTCCTGGGTCCTTGTTTCTGGAAACGAAATGTCTTCGATGAAATGAGTGAAAAGATAATGAAGCGGCTGTTTGAGTTCCGTATTTTTCTGTCCGCAATGGAAGCCGAATCTTGATTCCAAAGGGTGTCTGCAGCTAAGACACGTCCTGTCTTCTCTGATTTTCCCATGGCTCATGATATTAATAGAGGGTTCCGGCAAATTAATTATTTGAAGGAATTGCATAATCAAATCAGCATATTTTTAAGAATACATTTGAATTTAATTATGGATTTTTTTATAAACCTGTTGTTAATTCGGATTTATTCATGGATTTGCTATGTGATTCGTCAATTCTTCTGCTTTGAGAGCAATGCCAGATTCTTCAATTATAATTTACAGGTTTATAAGTGCCGAACAGATAATCAGCAGATTAAAATAAATTATGTTTTTGCATTCCGGAAATAATTTGTACCTTTGCACACCCTTTTAGGGGAAATTATGTTTAATCTTTAACTAAAACGTGTGAATACATTAAGTTACAAAACTGTTTCAGCGAACAAAGCTACTGCTAATAAAGAATGGGTTGTGGTAGACGCTGAAGGACAGCCGTTAGGAAGACTAGCTTCTACGGTTGCAAAGATTTTGAGAGGTAAGCACAAAACGAATTACACACCTCACGTAGATTGTGGTGATAACGTAATCGTTTTGAACGCTGGGAAAGTTACGCTTTCCGGAAACAAGTGGAACGATAAGACTTACATCTGGCATACAGGTTATCCTGGTGGACAGAAGTCTATGACAGCTCTTGAACTTCAGAAAAAAGATTCTTTAAAAGTGTTGGAAAAATCCGTAAAAGGTATGCTTCCGAAAAACAGATTAGGATCTGCCTTGTTGAAGAACCTTTATTTATATGAAGGAACTGAGCACAAGCACGAAGCTCAACAGCCGAAAACAATTAATGTTAACGAATTTAAATAATTAAATTATGTCTATAGTTCACAAAATCGGAAGAAGAAAAACTTCTGTAGCCAGAGTTTATGTAAAGCCAGGAACTGGTAACATTACAGTAAACGGTAAAGACGCTGCAACTTATTTCTCTACAGACGTGATGGTTTACAAATTGAACCAGCCGTTCATCCTTTCTGAAACTGTTGGTCAGTATGACGTTACCGTGAATGTTTTCGGTGGTGGTAATACAGGTCAGGCAGAAGCTATCAGATTAGGTATTTCAAGAGCTTTATGCGAAATCAATGCTGAGTTCAGATTGGCTTTAAAACCTGCAGGTTTACTTACGAGAGACGCAAGAATGGTGGAAAGAAAGAAGCCAGGTCAGAAAAAAGCAAGAAAGAGATTCCAATTCTCAAAACGTTAAAAAAGCGTATGGCTATTGGCTTGTGGCGGATAGCTTTAGAAAAATTTTTAAAAAATTATTTTTTAACCCAAAGCTGGAAAGCCAGTTGCCAAAAGCAATAAGCCAACAGCAACTTTGCCCGTTACGTTTAGCATCCAAACGCTTCTCCCATCTAAAGAAGTTGTTGATTGTTTAAAAGACGGAAAGTAAACTAACAAAAACAGAAAACATGGCAAAAGCAAATGTAAAAGACCTTTTAGAGGCTGGCGTACACTTCGGTCACATGACCAGAAAGTGGAATCCAAATATGGCTCCATACATTTTTATGGAGAAAAACGGTATTCACATTGTAGACTTACATAAAACAGCTGTTAAATTGGATGAAGCGTGCAGCGCTTTGGAAAAATTAACTTCTGCAGGTAAAAAAGTTCTTTTCGTAGCTACTAAAAAGCAGGCGAAAGAAGTAGTGGCAAAACACGCTGCTGAACTGAATATGCCTTATATTACAGAAAGATGGCCTGGAGGAATGTTAACGAACTTCGTTACCATCAGAAAGGCTGTAAAGAAAATGAACTCTATCGACAAAATGAAAAAAGACGGTACGTTCGAAACTTTATCTAAAAAAGAAAGATTACAGGTAGACAGACAAAGAGCTAACCTTGAGAAAAACTTAGGTTCTATCTCAGACATGGTTCGTCTTCCTTCTGCAATCTTCGTGGTGGATATCATGAGAGAACATATCGCTGTAACGGAAGCTAAGAAATTAGGAATTCCTGTTTTCGGTATTGTTGATACCAACTCTGATCCAAGAAAAGTAGACTTCGTAATCCCAGGAAACGATGATGCTTCAAAATCTATCGATATGATTCTTAGCGTAGTTTCTGAATCTATCAAAGAAGGTCAGTCTCAGAGAAAAGCTGATAAAGAAAAATCTAAAGAAGAAGGAGAAGTAGTATCTGCTGATAAAGATGCTGATTTCGACGCTGAATAATTAAAGATTTTCTTTGAAATATTAAACCCGCTGAATTAAATTCAGCGGGTTTTGGTTTTCTATGAGATGAATTTTAATGTTATTTTAAGGATTCCGTAATCTTTCTGTGGTAGGTATATTGCTGAATTTTTTTAATTTCGCAGCGGTAAAATAAACAATACTTATTCTAAAGAAGGAAGAGGGAACTTACAGTAATTTCTCAATATCATGAAACGAATAAGACTGACAATATTTACGACATCATTAAGCCTGCAAAAATGATTGATTTGAATATGAAGGGATAGGTTTGAGTAATTAATAACAATTATCTAATTAAAAATTCTTCATATTATCAAATGCTGAAAAGAATTAATTTTTTACTGCTGCCATTTACCATGATGGTATCCGCACAAACCACCGAAGTTTCTTCACCAACCGATTCATTGGGTTCACAGGCTTATCATCTGCCTGATGCTTCTGTAAGAATTTATAAAAAACCGAAATTCTTTGATTTTATCACCAAAGCTCCCGGAAATTTTATCAATACAAATAAAAATCTGATTGCGAAAGATCATGCTTACTATGTAGGAGGAGCTGTGATCGGAACGGTTCTGTTGCTGCCGGTCGATCAGAAGCTGATTGATAACAGCCGTGAACTTGCCCAGCAATGGGGAATGAGCGTTGACAATAATTACAGCACTGTGGCAAAAGTGTTTAAGCTGCCCAAAGATGTCGGTTCTGCATTGTATCTCATGGGAAACGGCTCCACCCTTGTATTACTGGGTATCGGATTCGGGACTTATGGACTCATTAAAAATGATTACCGCGCACAAGCTACTGCGAGTGGCCTGATGGAAAGTCTCATCCTGGCTGGCGTTTTTTCACAGACCCTCAAAAGAATTACAGGCCGTGAAAGTCCTTTTATTGCCATAGAAAACGGAAATCCCGGAGGCGACTGGAATCCTTTTCCAAGTTTCTCTGCCTTTGCCACCCGGACTCCTCACTACGATGCGATGCCTTCCGGACATCTTACGACCTTTATGGCCGGGCTTACAGTGATTGCAGATAATTATCCTGAAGTGAAATGGATCAAACCCGTAGGCTACACTTTGGCAACTGCACTCTGTTTTCAGATGATGCAGAGCCAGGTACACTGGGCTTCAGATTATCCTTTGGCACTGGTTTTAGGCTATTTTATTGGTAAAACAATTTCAAAAAGCAGATATACCACCATATTAAAGGAAAGTGCAGGAGTGCGTTATAAAGTAGAATTTACTGCTTCACGTGCGATGAACTACAATATGGCAGGAATTAAAGTTTCCTTTTAGAGATGAACAGAACTTTTGTAATTATTTTTGTTTTTTATTCCCTTTTATTTTCTGCCCAGGATTCATTGTCCGTCATGAAGCCTCTGAAACCTGAAAAAAAAGATTTCAATTATAAGAAGCTGATCATTCCTGCCGGTATGATTACCATAGGTGCCGTACTTAAAATTCACAGCATCCAGCAGAATCTTCAGAAGAACGCACAAAAAATGGTATATCGGAATTTTAAAACGAAAGCAGATAATTATCTTCAGTATGCTCCGGTATTTTTTATATTTTCAGGAAATTCATTAGGATTCGAATCAAAGAATACGTATCTGCAAATGGAGAAAAATACCTTAGCGGCCTCAATGATAACGGGAGGAATTGTTTTTATAGGCAAGAAGTCATTTAAAGATATAAGACCTGATAATTCCGCACGAAATTCTTATCCGTCCGGCCATTCCGCGTTATCCTTTACCCTAGCGACAATACAATTTCTCGAATATAAGGATTCCGACTTATGGTATGCGAGTTCGGGATATGTCTTTGCCACGGCTACTGCATTGCTGAGGGTAGCCAACAACAGGCACTGGAATGGAGATGTGCTCACCGGCGCCGGTATCGGCATTGCAGTGGCACTGATCGTAGATCATTGGAATCCGTTATCAAAACTTTCTTTTAGTACTTCAGCCGGAAAACTTTCTTTAACGGGCTATCCGGTAGTACATCAGAATACTTTCGGCTTAGGAATTTCAATGAATATTCAATAGCAATTAATCCGAAACCGCTGTCCGGTGCGGACCCGATATAAATTTGGTTTTCTGATACACTGCGTTGCAAACCATTCCCGAAAGATTGTAATTCTGGTTTTTGGGTAGCATAACGGCTCCAATTTTACCTGCGGCTATCGGAACTTTCTTGAAGTAATTATTCCCGCTGATGGTGAGGACCATATTACACCGGGATTTATTTTCTACCGTCACAGAGGTTTTGTCCTGATCGGAGGAACCGTTAAGAATATCCGTTAAGACAGCTGCCGTTTCAGATTTGTAAGTCTTGCTTAATGTCTGAAATTCCATTTCCGTCTGATTGGCAGGAATGACAGCCGGTCTTGTTCTGGAGACTGTTGCAACAGATCTTTTCACAGGAGGTCTGTACGGAGCGCTTGCACCGCCGCAGCTGTTGACAATCATACAGGTTAAAAAAGATAAGTAAAAAAAGTTTTTCATTATACCATATTTCTCAATATAAATGTAATCTTTTTACTTCTTTTCCGGAAAAATATTATTTCCGGCAGGAACTGGATTGTTGATTGTCAGAAACAGGCTCTTGCTGATCTCTTTCTTTGAAGTATAAACAACATCGCATACATTGCTGGTGAGGGTATAGCTTCCTTTATTGATGACCATGAAATTTTCATTCTTAGCGGGAACGGCTAGGTTATAAAAGCTTTTTCCCTGGATCCTTACGATCATGTTGCAGTCTGATTGATTCTTGAGTAGCAGAATGACTTCTTTGCTGCTGATATCCTCATTGAACATGGCATTAAGAAGCTTTACTGTCTTTTCAGAATGTTCTTTGCTGGTTGAGGCAATGAGCTGCTTAAATTCTTCTGCTTCTGCTGAATTCGAGTTTTTTAGAAGATGGCCCGGGATTTCTGAAATAACAGGACGGGCTTCCATAGGATGAGCCGTCTTACTTCCTTTGGTCCATTCTGAATTTTTCAGGGCAATAAGCTTTGGCTTCAGAACACTTCTTCTGGGATCGTCGGGGTGGGATGTTTCCAGGAATCTTTCGATTTCAGCGATATTTTTGCTTTCGAGAATATTTGGGGAATGGACATTCTCATGAGCAGTACGGCAGGATATGGCAATAGCACATAACGCCAGAAATAGGGTAATTTTTTTCATGATACAGTTTGTGTTTATATGACGATAAAAGGATGTACTTTGTTACAGCCTGCTATCAAAGAAAATGAAATAAAGTTTACTTAAAAAATTACCGCTGAATGTGTTAAAGTTCTCGAAATAAATGTGTTTTTCATCATGTTTTTTTATTTAATTAATTTTGAATTTAATGTAGGTAATTGTTTTTCCTTTTGCCGAAAACAATTCTTCGTAATAGGTTCGGATGTCTTTCAGGTGAGGCGTATCCGGATTGTATTCCACGGCGCCGTAAATGTCGTGATGAGCCGTCAGGATTTCATAGCCTGCTCCCTGAAGGTATCCTAAAGTATATCCATGAAGGAACTCCGAATCCGTTTTAAGGTGAATGATCCCACCTGGTTTCAGGAACTTTTTATATCGGTTTAAAAAATCCGGGTGGGTAAGCCTGTGTTTGGTCCGCTTATATTTGATCTGCGGATCCGGGAAGGTAATCCAGATTTCGTCCACTTCATTTTCACCGAAGAAATAATCCACCAGTTCAATCTGGGTTCTTAGGAAAGCAACATTTTTCATTCCGTTTTCAACAGCCTCTTTTGCCCCGAACCAGAATCTTGCCCCTTTAATGTCTATTCCTATAAAGTTCTTTTCCGGGAACGCTTTGGCAAGACCTACGGTGTATTCTCCCTTTCCGCATCCAAGCTCCAGAACGATAGGATTTTCATTTTTGAAGAAATCCTGTCTCCATTTTCCTTTAAGATCAAAACCATTCAGAGCTTCTTCTCTTGTCGGCTGGATTACGTTTGGTAATGTTTTGTTTTCGGCGAATCTTGCTAATTTATTTTTACCCATGAGAAATTTATAAAATCCCGCAAAAATAATGAATTTTACGCAAATGCCTCTTTTTTAGAGCTAAAAATAAGACCAGCCGGTTTTATTTCTTCGCAGAACTTCCCAAAGCAACCATAAGAGGTTTCTGTATGGTTTTCTGGGAGGCATACTGCGCACCGCAGACAATACTGGTAAAGAGATAATCTCCCTTCTCGACAACGATGGAATTGTCGCCGTGGGAAGGTACGGGAAGCCTGTATTTCGTGGTGCCTACTCCCTCTATTCTTACGATGATGTTACAGTCGGATTTGTTTTCGATCATGACGATGCATTCTTTCGCATTCGGGTCATTATCAAAAAGTGAATTTAAGATCTTTACGGTTTTGTTTTTATGTTCAGAAGGGTTTTCTGCCATCAGCATATTGAATTCCGATGCCTCGGCATCCGGAATTGCTGCAACCGTTGTTGTCGTAACGGCAGCGGCGGCAACATATACATTTTTCGGATTACTTGGCGTGTACACTACGGCAGCCTGGCCCACCTGTAATTCTTTCTGGTATTTCGCAATCTGCTTCTGCTTGATGATGGCATTCATTTCATCAAAGGATATTTTCGTGGAAGGACGCCTTTTCAGCATAGCCAGCCAGTCCTGCATCTGCTTTACTTTGGTGTCTCCGGGCTTGGCATCTTTAATGTATTCTTTCATCATTTCCATCACCCGCGGCTTCAGTACACTTCTTCTCGGATCATCCGGATGGGCATCCCTCAGGAAGGCATTGATTTCGTAAATGCTTTTGCTCTTTAAAATGTTACTGTAATCTTTCCCTCTTGATTGTGCAGAAAGATTAATGCAAAGAATGGCAGTGAAAAATATAAGCAATTTATTCATTTACTAATATTTAGGATTAAAAAAGACAATATCAATTTCTCTCTTTAATTAAGGTTATCGGCGGATAAAACGCTGGTGTTGATCAAGCTGTCGCATGGCACACTTTAATTTTTGCTAAAATTAAACATTATTTGAATAAAACAAAAAATGTATACCGCGAATTTGCAATATACATTTTTTATAGACGTTATCTGAATTATTTTATAATATCCTGAAGATGAGAATTTCTCAGTCTCCTCTGGTAAATCGGCAGGTACTTTTCTATCGGAATTTTTACCGCTTCAAAATTGCCTGCAAGCACGTACGGCTCAATATTTTCCGAGGTATATACAAACTGAAGGAAATTATCGATCAGATTTTCAGGAATTTTGAACCTTGTGAAGTAATCCTTTCCCAGGTAATTTTTGATCTGGGTAATGGAGCTGTTCATTTTTTCGTACGCTACATACCGTTGTTTTTTCTTTCGTTCTCCGGAAAGAATATCATAAATGCTTTCCAGACTGAATGTGAGTCCGCCGTCACGTAACCCTGCCACCGGCAGCTGCGGAGGGGTGCCATCGCCTTTCGGCTCCGGAAGACCGATTACTTTTTTAATGGCCAGTGCTTTGTCTTCTTTCCGGATCGAATTGATATCGTACCTTAAGTTTCCGGTAGGCCTGAAACGGCTGATTACCACCTCCTGAATATCATGATAGGCAATTTTCAGTTCCACTAAATTTTTCTGATCAATCATTTGTGGCGTCAGCTTAATATCTTTCCTTTCGGTTACAATGGAAGTAAAACGGATCACGTCACCCGGGTTTGCCGAAATCGAAAAATCACCGTTGTAATCACTCAGAACTGTCTTAAGCGTTGAAAGATTGGTAACATAAATCTGGTTGAGATACAATACGGAATTATCTTTCAGGAATACTTCGCCGGAATATGACTGTGCGTTAATTTTTGCCAGAAAAACCAACAGCAATAAGGTAAATAGTTTATTCATACAATACTGCAAAATTACACAGAAATTGTCCTAATTCGTACCTGTTTTCACTTTGTAAGCAGGTTAAAGTTATATTAAACTTTAATTCAAAACTGTTAATGAATGTTATAACGTTCTGATTTAATTAGAATCCACAGCTGACCACCTTACATTCATGGTTATGATTAATAATTTTTTACCAGCAGCCAGCTTGTATATTTCACTGTTGTTGATCCTCCGAATTCCGTCCAGCTGACGAAATACCAGTACGTTGCCGTATTTACGGGGCGTCCGGCTATTTTTCCGTCCCAGGTAAATTTATTGGAATTAGAGCCCCGGAAAACCTCTGCACCATACCGGTCGAAAATCCGGAATATGATATTTTCATTATTCATTAATGCAGAATAGTCAATCGCATCGTTGTAGCCGTCCAGATTCGGGGTAATGGTGTTGATCAGGTTGATGATTACAAATGGTCTGGTTGCTTCCTCGCATCTGTTGGAGTCTCGTACGTGAGCAACATGATTTCCGCGCGGTACATTATAGAAAACATTGGAACTCTGCCAGGTTATACCGTCCACGGAATATTCATATGGTGGAGTCCCGCCGCTTGCCCCGATGGTTACGGTACTCCCGTTAATTTCGATCAGGGTAATCACCGGAAGGGTAGATTCCGTAACGTCTACCGTTTGCCGGTATGTACATCCGTCAAAAGTAAGATCTACATAATAAGCTCCGGAAGAAACGTTGGAGATAGACTGCGTTGTAGCTCCCGTACTCCAATGGTAGCTGTCGAAGCCAGGTCCTGCATCCAGGCTTGTTAAAGTGTTGGGGCAGATAATCTTATTGCTTAATACCGCAGAATGTTTCGGGATTTTAATGGTTACGGTGATGGATGCAATATTGGGGCATACTCCTGATTTCTGAAATCTTATGTAAATGGTGGTGGTGCCGGTTATATTCATAGGGCTCGTAAGCACTCCCGTATTGTTTTGGGCGTCCGGTAAAGTAGGATGGAAGGTTACCGTTACCTGTGGATCGGTTGTAAACTGGTTGATGAAAGACAGCAGGTCAATCGATTTGGTCCCGTCCAGATCATCATCACACATCGTCACGGTATGAGTGGTTTTAAGCAGCGGAATTCTGGAACCGATCGTAAAAGTAAGAGGTTTAATGACAGGCGGGCATCCGTCCGGAGATTCCACACGGATATAAATTGTCGTTGTCGCCGTGTAAGACCAGTTATTAGGCAGCGTATTCGTGCTTCCAAGATTGGCCTCCGTAAGGTTTGCATAATATCTTACATTGGTAAAATAAGAAGGGTTGCTCAATACGATAGGGGTAATGTCTGATAGCGTCACATTCACCGTACCGTCAAGATTATCATCACAGAAAGTTCCCGTATAATTGCTGAGTACATTTGCGAAAGGGTATAAGTTAAGGGTAATCTGTGCAATCTCCTTACAGCCGATATTATTTTTTACGACTGCGTAAACCACGGTTCCGTTAGCTGCATTATAGGTGCCGGGAGTTGTAATGGCTGTTCCGGCAGTTTCATTCTGAGCATTCAGCAAAGACGTGTAATAGGTGATCGTTACCTGAGAATTGCCGGTAACATTCGCGGCGGTTAAATTGAATGTTCCCTGTCCTGAGGCGTTGTCACAGGCTTTAAGTACTGCATTATTCACCGTAAGAACCTGGATATTGATGGTTACCGTTACTGTTTCGCAATCGGGAAAATCAGGATTGTTTCCGCAGAATGTATAAGTGAATGTATCCGTACCGGTAGTTCCGGGATTGGTAACCGTGTAAGTGATGACCCCGGTAGTGGGGTTTACAGCGGCTGTTCCCAGTGTTGGTGCGGTAAGGATGGCTACCGTAGAAGGTACCGGTGTCTGGCTTGAGCTCGTAAACGTTGGAGTAATGGTTTTGGTAGTGCAGACTCCATAGGTTGTACTGGTAAGTTTTGTACAGTTCAATACTTTAAACTGTTCTGTGACCAAAGGGGCACAGCTTCCCATGGTTACGGAACAGGTGTAATAACCCGGCTGGGTCGGGGTGATCGATGAACCGGTAGCTCCCGGAATCAGTACCCCGCCGATATACCATTGGTAAGTATCGTAAATAATAGGATCTACGGTAAGTACAATTCCCGGGATACAGCTTCCTCCTGATGTCAGGATAACAGGCTGTGTGGGAAATCCGGCAAAAAAACCGCCGTAGCCGACAGCATCACTTCCTGCATTGATTCCGGCCGTAATGGCTTTTGATGAATTAACGGTAATTGTTCCTGTAATATTCGGGATGCCATAAGTTACCCAGTTATTTGTTCCGGTCATATCAAAAGGACCGGTAGCAGCAGGGGGAACAGTTCCGTTTACCGTTACAACGGCGCCTCTTTCGGTAATCAGGTTCAGCTTTGTAGGAATATTCAAAATCCCATTTGGATTTCCTTGGGAATAAACAAAATTCTCATTGATAAGACCAAGCTCATTGATCTGTTTCGGAAGGTAGCAGTTGAGCGCAGGAATAAAATTAAAACCACCTGTGGCTACTTCATCTCCTGCAGTGCCATTACCGGCAAGCACCTGATAAATGTAAGCGTTTTTGGTAGTCCTAATGTAAAGGTTATAATGCCCGTTCCCCTGAAGCTGGTACTTCGTACCGGGAATCATAAAATATTGCCCGATATTTAAAACGGCAATGGGTGCGGTTTCGTTGTTGACCCGGACTTCCGTATTGTTCTCAGTGGCAATGACAAGGGCTCCTTCCATATTGGCTCCTATGCTTCCGTTGCCTTTTACAAGAGCAAATTCATTTCCGAGTCTTTCTACAGGAACGGCCTGATCCATCAGGATATCAGAACTAAAAGGAAGGTTGCCCGCGTACTGTCCGTTAAAGTTTCCGTTGGTTACATTTATGTTTTTATTGGTCACGATCTTGGCTCCGATGAACCCGTCGAAATTTCCGGTATTGCTTCCTATCCCGTCAATAATATACGACTGTCCTTTGTTCAAAGTAAATGTCATGGTGGGGGTAGTAGCTCCTGTCGTTCCGTTTGAAAATTGTACGGTGGGCTTATATCCCGAAACGGTAACGGTGGTGTTATCATCCGTTGCTAGAATACTCGTCATAAAATTCAGGATCGAATTGTTAACAGTAATGGGAGCAGCGGCTGCATAGAACAGTTTTCCGGTAGAGGGTATCCCTTTGGAAGTTATAATTTCGGCATGATTGAAAACCGAAAACCGTAAGTTGGCATAGAAGGGAAATTCCGCTTTTACATAAATCCCCTTTGTGGTTGGCGTAAAAAGATCAGTTTGCTGGGTTGTAATGATATAATCCCGTAAAATGTCCACTTTCTGAGGATTTCCTTTGCTGATGGTTGCTGTTGCAATTAATATATTGTTATTGTAAATGCTTACCGGAAAAGGTGTTGTACGGTTGGTGGAAAGGTATAATTTCTGATAAGGATTGGGATTTCCCGTTCTGTCTACCATGGGGGCAAACCAATGTTCCCTATCCAGCTGAGCAAATGTAAAGGTGAAAAAATAAAATACAAATAAAAGGGATAGAATTTTCTTCATTTAAGTTGCCTTTTAACACAAATTTAATAATAAAAAGGATTATCCTGTTAAAAAATTAATAAAAACCCGCTAATTTCACATCATGAGTATCAGCATTTTATAATTTCCATTTTTTCCGGAATGTATATCTTTAATTTACAGCTCTGCCATTACCGTATCCAGCGGAATGCGCTCTGTCAATTCAGGTCATGCAGGATTTGTAAAGCCCGGTTATTTCAGAATGAGGCAAAAAAAAGCACAGCCTTACACTGTGCTTTGATTATAGATTACCAATGATATTAATCTCTGTTTTTAACGACAATCCAGCCTGAATATTTTATTGGAGTCTGTTTGCTGTTCGGCTCGTTCCAGCTCAGATCAAACCAGTAATTTCCGGTAGGCACCTTTGTGCCTCCTACACTGCCATTCCATTTGTATCCGTTGGTTTTATTCCCCTGATGCATTTTTGCTCCGTAACGGTCATAAATATTAAATACGAAATTCGGTTTATGGGCCAGTGCCGAATAATCCAGTACGTCATTTATTCCGTCTCCGTTTGGTGTAATGATATTGATAAGGTTCGGAACCGTAACTTCTACATCAATAGGATCACAATCGTAAGAATCTTTAAGATAGAATGTATTATTTCCTCTCGGAACGTTGGTAAACACATTGGAATCCTGCCATTTGATATTATCGATAGAATACTGGTAAGGGGCTGTTCCTCCTGTCGCATTCACGGTAACGGTATTGTTTGAAATATCGATACTTGAAATTACCGGTTGCTCGGAAGCATACACTTTTACGGTTTGTTTTGTGACGCATTCTCCCGTTTTAAGTTCCACCCAGTATGTTCCTACCGTTACATTAGTAATGCTTTGGCTTGTAGCCCCGGTACTCCATTTATAGGATGTGAATCCTGGGCCTGCATCCAGGGTTGTAGTATCTTCCATACAGATGATCTTATCGTCAAGAAGGCTGGAGTATACAGGAGGAAGCACTACCAGCGTAATTTTAGCTATCCTGAAACATCCGTTTGCATTGGCCACTCTTACAAAAACAACTCCGTTAGGAGCAACATAATTTGAAAAATTTAAAATTTGGTTCGTTCCGTTTTGTGCATCTGTAAGAGAGGGATAATATTTTTTTGTGGTTCCCGGCGTATTTGTCACTAAAGCCGTTGTAAGATCAAACTGTGCCATAGCAGGAGTCGCTGTAATGAAACATGATCTTAAAGTCGCATCGCTTACATCCGGACTCGCCGAAACCGTGAACGTCAAGGTTACCTGTTCGCAGTCTGTAAATTCAGGATCGTTTCCGCAGAATTTGTAAACAACGGTATCCGTTCCTGCAAACCCGAAAGTCGGAGTATAGACAATAACCCCGTTAGGATCAATAGCTGTCGTACCGTTAGTTGGGGGTGTTACAATCGTTACCGTACTCGGCACATAGGTTTGGGTAGAATTGGTAAACGAAGGAACTATCGCCTGAAATCCTTCACATACAGTAAGTGCTTTTGTCGTTTGGTTAAGACAGGTAAATACTTTAAATACAGGAGTTACAACCGGCGCACAGGTACCCACGACAACCCGTACCGTATAATTACCGGATTGGGTAGGTGTGAAGGTGTTTGAAGTGGCTCCCGGAATAGGTGTGTTTCCTCTGAACCACTGGTAAGAATCGAACCCGTCGTCTACTTCAAGAATAAGCCCCGGAATACAGTCTCCGGCCTGTTTTGCAATAACCGGTATGGAAGAGAAACCTGCAAAATAACCACCATATCCTACAACGCCGCTGCCTCCGGAAATACCGGCTGTGACAGCTTTTGTAGAAGTAATCGTCATATTCCCGGTGACATTGGGAACGGAGTAGGAAACCCAGTTATTGGTTCCTGTCACATTATAAGGTCCCTGGGCTGGTGTAGGAGTAGCTCCGTTTACCGTTACTGCAGCTCCTTTTTCCGTAAGAATGTTTAATTTTACACTGTTCGTTGTTGGCGGAAGGATGTTAATCATCCCAATTTCATCAATTTTCCTCGGTAAATAACAGTTTAACGGTGGAATATAATTAAACCCGATCGTCGCGTTGCTGTTGGCCACCCCGGCTAATAACTGATAAACATATACATTCTTTGTTGTTTTAATGTACATATTATAATGGCCATTCCCCTGGTCGATGTAATTTGTATTGCTTACTTCATTTACACGGTAACTTTGTCCTTCGTTAAGAACAGCAGCAGGAGTGGTTCCTGCATTAATGTATACTTCGGTATTGTCTTCCGTTGCCACAATCAGGGCATCTTCCATTCTTTTGCTGATATCTCCGTTTCCTTTTACCACTACGAATTCATTTCCAAGCCTGTCAGTGGGTACAGACTGGTCCATAACGGTATCGGATCCGTCATAAAAACCGGTGGTAATAGCAAATTGCCCGTTAAAATTTCCGTTGGTTACCGAAACCGGTTTGTTGGATACAATTTTGGCACCGATAAATGATTTCTTATTGGCAGCTGTATTTCCGATCCCTTCGATAACATAGGATTGCCCTTTGTTTAAGGTAAAAGTGAGCGTAGGATTGGTAGCGCCTGTCCATCCGTTGGTAAATACAATGTTTGGAGAATAGCCGGAAACAGTAACGGTTGTATTGTCTTCAGTTGCTAAAATTCCTGCTGTGAAATTAAGAATTGCAGAGGAAGCAGATCCTGTTGTGATATTTTCTATCGGTGATACAACGGCATAAAATTTTGTACCGATTCCTGCTTTTCCTTTCGATGTAAGAATTTCACCGTGGCTTAATACGGAAAAACGCAGGGTAGCATAATAAGGTTTTGTACCTTTTGTATATAATCCTTTATTAACAGGTGTAAAAAGATCCGAATCTGAGGAAGTAATAATTGATGCCAAAGGAACAGGAAATGTCTGTGGATTTCCCTTACTGATAGTTACCGTACCGATTAGAGCATTATTACTGAATATCTGCACAGGAAACGGAGTTGCGGAGTCCGTCGAAAAATATAAAGCCTGTTGCGGACTGTTGAGAACAGGGCTTCTGGCTGCCATAGGAGCAAACCAGTGATCTGTATCCCTTTGTGCAAAGGCTGTATTAATCCCAAAAAGAATCAATACGAACGATAATAAAATTTTATTCATAGTTATGGAATATGGATTTTCACAAAAATAATATAAAATGCAATAGATATTGCAATTATTGTTGAAAATTGCAGAAATGTCCATAAAAAAACCACGATTTCAAAATCGTGGCTTAAGAATTTTTAGTCTATATTTTTTACCATAATCCAACCGGAATATTTGATCGGTGTCTTTTCTTTATTCGGTTCATTCCAGTTGATGTGGAACCAATAAGTCCCTGTGGAAATTTTCTTATCGAAATGTCTGCCGTCCCATTTATAGTTATTGAATTTATCTCCGGTAAAAATTTTGTTTCCGTACCGGTCATAGATCACAAAGCTGAGATTTTCTTTATAACCTAATGCACTGTAATCAATATAATCATTTTTGTTATCACCGTTTGGCGTAATGGTGTTTATTAAATTCGGTACGGTAACTTCTACGGAAACCGGTGTACAGTTGTAAGAGTCTTTTACATAAAATATATGCTGACCTCTTGAGAGCCCTGTAAATACGTTGGAGTCCTGCCAGTTTGCAGGAGAATCTACGGCGTATTGATAAGGTGACTTTCCTCCTTTTACATGAACGGTTGCCGTATTGTTGGAAATTTCAATTTCTGAAATTACAGGATCTTCAGCCTTTTTCACACTTACGAGCTGCTTAACAGAACATCCGTTATCTTTAAGAATTACCCAGTAGTTTCCTACGCCTACCCCTGTAATTGCCTGTGTGGTAGCGCCTGTGCTCCAAAGGTAAGACTGATAACCAGGTCCGGCATCAAGATTGGTTCTTGCGTCGATACAGATGGTCTTGTCTGCCAATACAGCGGATCTTTTCGGTGGAATAACGGTAAGGTTTACTTTTGCAATGGCATAACATCCGTTAGAATTATATACTCTGATATATACCGTTCCGTTTCCTGAAATGTAAGCCAGAGGATTCAGTATTTCGTTGGTTGCATTGCTGGCATCCACCAAAGTAGGATAATACTTTTTGGTAATAGGCGTTTGCGTTGAAACATTGGCAAGGGAAAGATTGAATGCCGCTTTTGTTTCGTCGATTGCCAGGAAGCACTCGCTTACGGTCGCTTCGGTCACCACCGGTGTAGGAAGGAAATCCAGGGTAATCTTTGCATTCCCGGTACAGCCTTCATTCGTAGTTACCTTTACGTACACGAAACCGGCTCCTGAGAAATAGTTTGTAATATTGGTCGTGATTTCGTTGGTTCCTGCATTCAGGTCCGCCAGTGTCGGATAGAATTTCTTAACTACAGGGTTGTAAGTTGTTACGTTGGCTGCTGTAAGATCGAAGAATCCTTTTCCGTTGTATTGGCATGCCTTGATGGTGGTATCCGTTAAAATAAAAGGAACGACCGTCAGGTTTAGGGTTACCTGTTCACAATCCACAAATTCCGGTGCGTTTCCGCAGAACTTGTAGACGATTTTATCAGGGCCCAGATATCCGGGATTCGGAATATAAGTGATCTGTCCGGCAGAATTTACCGTGGCCGTTCCATTCATAGGTTGTGTAACAATGGTCACTGTACTCGGTACCGGTGTTTGTGTCGTTGTAAATGAAAACGCAGGTGTAATCACTTTTGTAGCACATGCATTCAGAGCTGCTGTTGTATTTTTTAGACAGGTAAATACTTTATAGGGTGGAGTGGTAACAGGCGGACAGCTTCCGATGGTTACCTTTACAGTATAATTTCCAGCTACCGAAGGCGTAATCGTATTTTGAGTAGCACCTGTAATGGCTACACCGTTTAAATACCATTGGTAAGTGTCATAGCTGTCTGCAACTTCAAGGATGATTCCGGGAATACATTCTCCGGTTTGTTTTGCAATAACAGGGATCGAAGAGAATCCTGCGAAATAACCTCCATATCCGGCAGAGCTGTATCCTCCGTTTACCCCGGCAGTTACTGCTTTCGTAGAGTTTACCGTCAGATTACCTGAGATTCCTTGTATGGCATAGGTTACCCAGTTTGCATTTCCTGTTAAAGGATATGGTCCCTCGGCGGCGGTTGGAGTTACTGCGGGACCACCGTTTGTACTGTAGGTAACAGTTGCTCCAGCTTCCGTAAGAATATTCAATTTTAAAGTAATACCCGTCACACTAGGCATTTCATCAATTTTTCCTATTTCGTCTATTTTTCTTGGCAGGAAGCAGTTTAAAGGTGGAATATAGTTGTATCCTCCCGTATTATTGTTGGTTCCTACGCCTACCAGCTGATACAGGTATACGTTTTTGGATGTGGAAACCAGCATGTTGAAATGCCCGCTTCCCGGAGTCTGTTCAATATAATTGGTTTCGTTGATTCTGTACCATTGACCTGCATTAATTGTTGCCAACGGTGTGGTTCCGCCGTTTACAAAGATTTGGGTATTGTCTTCCGTTGCAATAACGATTCCTCCTTCCATATTTTCAGAAGGTGCGGTAGACCTTGTTTTGACCATGGCAAATGTGCTGCCTAATCTTTCTACGGGAACCGACTGGTCCATAATCAGGTCGGAACCGGAAGAGCCTAGCGCTCCAAAGTTACCGTTAGCACTACCATTGGTTAAACTGATGGGTTTATCAGAAACAATTTTTGCCCCTATAAAGCCTGTAAGATTGGCAGTGGTTGAATTATTCCCTGCCATGATATAGGATTGTCCTTTATTCAGTGTGAAAGACTGGGAGTTTCCGGCCGGCGTTCCACCGATGAAAACCAGCCCGGGAGTCGTCCAGGTTACCGTTACCAGTGTGTTGTCTTCAGTCGCCAAAACACCTGCCGTGAAATTATTTCCGGAGCCGGTACCCGCGTTGGTATTGGGTGCATTGGCTACATAAAATAATTTACCGATTCCGGCTTTCCCTTTAGAGGTGATGATTTCGCCGTGAGAGATCTGTGCAGATCTTAGGGTACAATAGAAAGGCTTGTCTCCTTTCAGGTAAAGCCCTTTCGTAATTACCTGCAAAGCTTCAGATGTCGCAGTTGCAGAAACGAGGCCTACCGCTACGGTATAGGATTGCGGATTCCCTTTGCTGATGGTAACCGTCTGGATCAGGTTGTTGTTGTTATAAATTTTGACGTCAAAAGGAGTCGTTGAATCTGTCGAAAGGTACAACGCATTGGTGTATCCCGTTACGGATGCATAATAAGGTGCGATCCAATGGTCCGTATCCCTTTGGGCAAAAATGGTATTAAAACTGAGGAGTAATAATACGAAAGATAATAGAAATCTTTTCATGTACAATGATTTAGGATTTTTACAAATTTAAATAATTATATACATATTGTTACTAAAATGTAAATAAAATTTTAGATTTATTCACGATTTTTAATTAAAATCCATCCGGAATAGGAAACCGGCAATTTGGTATCGGGTTCGATCCAACGTAATAAATACCAATATGTTCCGGTAGGCAGTGGAGATCCGTTAAGTTTTCCGTCCCAGATATAATTCTTATCGGAAGATTTATGAACAATGGCTCCGTAGCGGTCCGCAATCTCAATGGAAACATTCTGCTTGATTTTCAGATCGGAGTAGTTCAGAACATCGTTATGGCCGTCCCCATTCGGTGTTATGGCATTAATAAGGTTGAGAACCAGAAAGTCTGTCGTTACCGGAGAACAGCCGTCTGCACTTGTTACATAAACGGTATGCACCCCTCTTGAAAGGCCGGTAAAAATATTGGAAAATTGATAATCGATTCCGTTTAACGAATATTTATAAGGCGGTGTTCCTCCTGATACGGAAATGGTGGCATTATAACCTGAAACTTCAACTTTCATAATCTTAGGAGCAGGAGCGGTTGTCACATTAACAAACTGACGGTATATGCAACCATTGAATCCCAAGTCTACATAGTAACTTCCTGCACCTACGTTAACAGACTGGGTGGTTGCTCCCGTACTCCAAAGATATGAGGTAAATCCGGAACCTGCATCTAATGTTGCGTTCTCATCAGGACAAATTACTTTATCACTTAACAACGATGACTTTCTCGGTGTTTTCAGAGTGATTATTAACACTCCTGTATTCGGACAGGCCGTAGCGCTTGTAAATCTTATATAGAACGTTTGGGTACCTGTGATGGTCTGAACAGAGGCAACCGCATTCGTTGCTGTCTGCGCATTGGCCAGAGTTGTGTAAAAGGTCATGCTTACCCCGGGATCGGCGGTAAAAAGATTCTTATAATCGTTCAGATTGGCGCTTTCGGAGCCGTTGATGTCGGCGTCACAAATTTCAGCTGCCGCATTTCCTGCAATTAAAGTAACCCTGTTGCCGATCTTAAAATTAATCTGCCCGAAAGCAGGAGGACATGTTCCCGTAAGGGCATCCACTCTTACATATACGGTGGTGTTGGCATTATACGTCCAGTTTGCCGATAAAGTATTATTATTTCCTGCCGTAGCATCGGCCTGTAAAAGGTAATATCTTACATTAAAGTTTGTGGAACCCGTCACAATCTGAGGAGTAATACTTGGGAAATTAACATTCACTAACCCATCGAAATTATCATCACAAAGTGTCGAGTTATAATTATTGGTGTTGATATTAGGCAGCGGGGTAACCGTTAAGGTGATCTGGGTAACCTTTGAACATCCTGCCGCTGAAATTACATTGGCATAAACCGTTCCTGCCGGTCCGTTGTATGTTGCGGGATTAGCAATCGGTGTTCCTGTTAAGGCCGCATTGGTAAAATACTGTATCGTTGTTCCCGAATCCGGAGTTATAGTGACAGAAGTAAGGTTAAAGGTTCCGTTTCCGTTTGCATCCGCACAGGAATTTAACGAACCGTTAATTACATTAGGGAGTGGATTTACCGTTAAGGTGATCTGAGCAATTTTTGAGCAACCTGCCGATGAGGTTACGTTGGCATAGATAATCCCTGAAGGCCCTGAGTAGGTTGCCGGATTGTTAATCTGGCCGGTTAAGTTTGAATTGGTAAAATAAGTTACCGTTACTCCCGGATCCGCGGAAAGATTTACTGAAGTAAGATTAAAAGTTCCGTTTCCGTTCGTTCCGGCACAGACAGTGAGAGAGCCGTTGGTTACATTAGGCAGCGGATTTACCGTCAAAGTAATTTGAGCTGTTTTTGAACATCCTGACGGTGCCGTTACATTAGCATAAATAATTCCGGAAGGTCCTGAATATGCCATAGGATTGGTAATTTGTCCGGTTAAATTCGGATTGGTGAAATATGTAATCGTAATCCCGGGATCGGAAGAAATATTGGCTGAAGTAAGGTTAAAGGTTCCGTTTCCGTTTGTTCCCGCACACGTACTTAATGCAGTGTTGTTTGCGTTCGGGGCCGGAGTAACGGTTAATGTAATCTGAGCAACCTTTGAACATCCTGCCGATGAGGTTACATTGGCATAAATGGTTCCTGCCGGTCCGTTGTATGTTGCCGGATTGGCAATCGGTGTTCCAGTTAAGGCCGCATTGGCAAAATACTGGACCGTTGTTCCCGAATCCGGAGTTACATTAACGGAAGTAAGATTAAAGGTTCCGTTTCCGTTTGCATCTGCACAGGAATTTAAAGAACCGTTGGCCGTTTGAAGGACGTCAATATTAATAACAATTTTAAAATATTCAAAGTCGGCAGGATTTCCGTTTCCCTGAACATAATAAATAAATGTATCCGTCGTGTCTGCTGTAAGCCCTGCATTTGGCGTGTAGGTAATCTGTCCTGTTGTTGGATTTACTGTGGCAGTTCCGGAGGTCGGCGCCAGAATAATGCTGGTATTGGATGGAACGATGGTCTGCGTGGAATTGGAAAATACCGGAGAGATCACTTTTGTTTTGCACGATCCTATGTTATACGTTGTCGTTGTGATAGGAGGGCAAAGCGTATATACATATGCATTCGTAGTTACACTTCCGCAATTGTTTTTGGTAACCACACAGGTATAATTACCCGCTCCGTACACTTCTGGATTTATAGAATAGGTAGTTGCTCCCGGAATAATAGCCCCGTTAAGATACCACTGATAAGTATCATAGGTGTTGTCAACCTGTAGTAAAATCCCTGTATAACAATCTCCCGTTTTGGAAATTACAGGAACAGACGAAAACCCGGCAAAATATCCGCCATATCCCACGGCACCGCTTCCTGCGGCAATTCCGGCTGTAACGGATTTTGTAGAATTCACGGTTGCTGTTCCGCTTACGTTAAGAACCGTATAGGTAACCCAGTTTGGATTCCCGTTTACTGGGAAAGGCCCGTTTGCCGCAGCAAGCGGGTTTCCGTTTAAGGTAACGGTTGCTCCGGTCTGGGTAATGATATTTAATCTGGTATTAAAAGTCTGGCTTCCAATCTTATTGATGAAACCGATCTCATCCACCTTATTCGGCATATAACAGCTTAATGGCGGAATGAAGTTCATTCCACCGGTAGCATATTCGTTTCCATTAAGACTGGAAACCCCTGCCAGCAACTGGTAGACATAGATGTTATTATTCGACGAAATGCCCATATTGTAATTATCCCCGGTTCCGTGCTGTATATAATTGATGCTTGGAACCATATAATACTGTCCCGCATTCAGGGTAATACCTGAGGGAATGCCATTAAGGGTAATATTCGTACCGTTCTGGGTAGCGACAATCAAAGCCGTTTCCATTTCGGAGGCTACGGTCCCGTTGCCCTTTACCACAACAAATTCTTTTCCTAACCGGTCGACCGGCACTGCCTGGTCCATCAGGATGTCATTATTCGAAAAATTCAGGCTGGTATAAATTCCGTTGAAATTTCCGTTGGTTACTGAAATGGGTTTCGTCGACTGTATTTTTGCCCCTATCAGGCCATCCAGGTTATAGACGGAATCTGTGCTTAATGCATCCAGAATATAGGATTCTCCCTTATTTAAAGTAAACGTTTTGGTTGGGCTTGAAGTTCCGTCTGAGAAAACAACATTGGGATTATAACCTGAAATGACCACGGAAGTATTGTCTTCCGTTGCCGTAACACCTATGGTAGAATTTACATAGTTCGCAGTTCCTGTTATCGGCGCCATCCCTACGTAAAAAGTAGTTCCCAGACCAGCCAGTCCTTTAGAGGTAATGATTTCCGCATGATTGGTAAGTGAAAATCTGTAGTTGGCAAAAAACTTCTTAGTACCTTTCAGATACAGGCCCATGGAATTGGGCGTGAAAAGATTGGATGGATTGTCCGTAATCAAAAAATTATTAGGAATACTTACCTGCGCAGGGTTTCCTTTACTCACCTGAACCGTGGTAAAAAGGGAATTGGAATTATAAATCTGTACGGAAAAAGGCGTTACTTCATCTGTGGAAAGGTATAGAAAACCTTGCAGATTGCTTGTTCCTGCTTTGGACGCCATTGGCGCAAACCAGTGATCCGTATCAAGCTGGGCATTGCATAATAAACAAAGAAACGTACAAATGGTTAGTAGAAGTTTTTTCATAATTCTCAATAAGGGATGCAAATGTAAATATTAAAAATCAATTTTTTACATAAAATTTAATTACTAATTTCTATAATAATATATATTGTTGAATTTTTAATATTTTTTTAATATTGAAGGGCATTTTATAAAAAGAGGAATAAAAATCCCGATGATTCTCTGTCATCGGGATTGCAGCTTTATATTTTGATAAGTGATTATTCACGGTTTTTAATTAAAATCCATCCGGAATAGGAAACCGGCAATTTGGTATCCGGCTCTATCCATTTCAGGATATACCAGTAGGTTCCGGTAGGAAGTGCCCTGCCTCCGGATTTTCCGTCCCAGCTGTACGTATTGCCGGTAGATTTGTATACCGAAGCACCGTAACGATCAGAAATATCGATGGATACATTCTGCTTTATTCTTAAATCCGAATAATTCAGTATATCATTAATTCCGTCGCCATTTGGTGTAATGGCGTTAATGAGATTTAATACTAAAAATTCTTTGATTGTCGGCGAACACCCGTCTTTTCCTAAAACATATATCGTATGAACGCCTCTGTTCAAACCGGTAAAAGTATTGGAAGCTTGATAATCAATTCCATTCAGGGAATATTGATATGGTGAAGTTCCGCCTGAAACCTGTATGGTTGCGCTGGATCCGGTAATATTAATGTTTGTAATGCTTGGGGCCTGTGAAACGGTAACGTTTACGTATTGGCGGTATACGCAGCCGTTAAAACCTAAGTCTACGTAATAATTTCCGGCACCTGCAAGGATGGTTTGTGAAGTGGCCCCGGTACTCCATGTATAAGAAGTAAATTCAGGTCCGGCATCCAGCAGTGCCTTTTCTGTAGAGCAGATAATCTGATCCCGTAATTTTTCCGATTTTTTAGGTGTATTCAAAGTAAAAGTAACTGTTCCTGTATTCGCACATTCCGTTGCACTTGTAAATCGAAGATAAAATGTTTTCGGAGCAATAATGGTCTGGTTGGAAGAAACTGTGTTTGTGCCATTTTGGGCATCTGTCAACGTAGCATGGAAAGTTACCGTGACGGCAGGATTGGCTGTAAATAGATTTTTGTAATCATTAAGGTTTACATTCTCCGAACTGTTCAGGTCATTATCACAAACCTCCATATTGGCAGCATTTGAAATTAAAGATATTCTGTTTCCTGTTTTGAAATTAATCTGTCCGAATGCCGCAGGACATGTTCCGCTAAGGGCGTCTACCCTTACATAGACTGTTGTATTGGTTGTGTACGTCCAGTTGGCAGGTATGGTATTATTGTTTCCGGCATTTGCATCTGCCTGGCTAAGGTAATACCGTACATTGAAATTCGCCGAATTGGTAACAATCTGGGGTGTAATGCCCGGGAAATTTACATTGATAATGCCGTCGAAATTATCATCACAAAGATTGGCATTATAGTTTGCCGTATTGATATCTGGAGACGGGGTAACCGTTAGTGTAATCTGAGCCGTTTTTGAGCATCCTGCGGATGAGGTTACATTGGCATAAATAATTCCTGCAGGCCCGGAGTAGGTTGCCGGATTCATAATCTGACCCATTAAGTTTAAATTGGTAAAATACGTAACCGTTATTCCCGGATCAGAAGAAATATTGGTTGAGGTAAGATTAAAAGTTCCGTTTCCGTTTGCTCCGGCACAGGATGTAAGAGTAGCATTGTTTACATTCGGCAACGGGTTGACCGTTAAAGTAATCTGGGCTGTTTTGGAACATCCTGCCGGTGAGGTTATATTGGCATAAATTATTCCTGAAGGTCCTGAATACGTAGCGGGATTCGTAATCTGTCCGGTTAAATTTGAATTGGTAAAATATGTAATGGTAGTCCCCGGATCAGAAGAAAGGTTTAGTGAAGTCAGGTTGAATGTTCCGTTTCCGTTGGTTCCGGCACAGGCAGCCAGAGAACCGTTGTTCACATTCGGCAGCGGACTTACCGTCAAAGTAATCTGGGCTGTTTTGGAACATCCTGCGGGCGAAGTTACATTCGCATAGATGATTCCCGGAGGTGCTGAATACGTCGCCGGGTTGGTGATTTGTCCGGTTAAATTAGGATTGGTAAAATATGTAACCGTTATCCCCGGATCGGAAGAAATATTGGAGGAAGTAAGGTTAAAAGTTCCGTTCCCGTTGGGTCCTGCGCAGGCCGTTAAGGAAGCATTATTAACTGTCGGGGCCGGTGTAATTGTTAAGGTAATCTGGCCTGTTTTTGAGCAGCCGTATTGCGAAGTTACATTAGCATAAATAATACCTGCCGGTCCGTTATAGGCTGACGGATTGGCAATCGGTGTTCCCGTTAAGGCGGGATTGGTGAAATACGTAACGGTGGTTCCCGGATCAGAAGATAGATTTACGGAAGTAAGGTTATAAATACCGTTTCCGTTGGTGTCTGCGCACGAAGCAAGCGCGCTGTTATTTATCTGTAAAACATGAGTGTTAATAATAATTTTGAAATATTCAAAATCAAAAGGGTTCCCATTTCCCTGAATATAATAAATGAAAGTATCGGTAGTGTTTGTTGCAGAAGGATTTGGCGTATAAGTAATTTGTCCTGTTGTTGGATTTACTGTAGCAGTTCCTGAAGTAGGCGGTGAAATGATGTTTGTAAGCGATGGAACGATAGTCTGCGTAGAATTGGTAAATGCAGGAGTGATAACCTTCGTATTACAGGATCCGATGGTGTATGTTGTCGTAGAAATCGGAGGGCATAGCGTATAGTTGTAAACACCGGTCAGCCTGGTTTCGCAGTTGTTTTTGGTAATCAGGCAGGTGTAATCTCCTGCTCCGTACAATTCAGGATTAATGGAAAAGGCAGTCGCTCCGGGAATAGGATTTCCGTTTAAAAACCATTGGTAGCTATCGTAATTATTATCTACCTGCAAAAGAATCCCGGAATAACAGTCTCCTGTTTTGGTAATGGCCGGTACGGAAGAAAAGCCGGCAAAATATCCGCCATAACCTACGGCACCGTTTCCGGCAGCAATTCCGGCAGTTACCGGTAACGTTGAATTGACGGTTACATTTCCGGTAACCCCCTGAAGAGAATAGGTTACCCAGCCCGGATTTCCGTTAACGGGATAAGGCCCGCTTATATTACCTATGGCACTTCCGTTAAATGTAACATTGGCGCCGGTCTGAGTGATAATGTTCAGTTTTGTATCAAAAGAATTGCTTCCTATTTTATTGATGAATCCGATTTCATTAATTTCTTTCGGCAGGAAACAGCTCAGCGGCGGGATAAAGTTCATGCCGCCGGTAGCATAAACCGTACTGCCTGATGTTCCGGCAAGAAGCTGATACACATATACATTATTGGTAGCAGCAATACTCATATTATAATGTCCGTTCCCCTGATTGATGTAATTGGTTCCCTGTACAATATAATACTGTCCTGCGTTTAACGTGATATTCCCCAGCAGATTGCCGTTTACGGTAAGCTTGGTGTTGTTTTCTGTCGCAATAACCAGCGCTGCTTCCATTCCTGAATTCGCCGGCCCGTTTCCTTTGACCATAACAAAATTTTTGCCCAGTCTTTCCACAGGGACGGCCTGGTCCATCAGGATATCGACATTGCTGTTGTTCTGTGTCGTATAGATGCTGTTGAAATTTCCATTGGTGACGGAAATCGGTTTGTTGGAAGTGATTTTCGCTCCGACTAATCCATTTAAATTATTATTGGAAAGATCGCTTTGTGCTTCGATGATATAGGATTTCCCTTTATTAATCGTAAACGTTCTCGAGGGTGCGGAGATGCCGTCGGAAAAAACTACTCCGGGATTATATCCTGATAAGGTTACGGTGGTATTGTCTTCCGTTGCTACAACTCCGATGGTGGAATTTACGTAAGGTTTTGCCGTCGTATTCGGAGCGACTCCTACAAAAAAGTTTTTACCGATGCCTGCCAGTCCTTTGGAAGTTATGATTTCGGCCTGGTTGGGGACTGCAAACCGGAAATTGGCAAAGAATTTTTTGTTGCCTTGTGCATGGAGACCCATGTTCCGCTGGACAAAAAGGTTTGACAGGGTAGAGGCAATCATAAAATTATTCGGAACCGTTACCTGAACGGGATTTCCTTTGCTGATCTGTACTGTGGAAAAGACAACATTGTTGTTGGAGATCTGTACCGGGAAAGGAACCGTTTCATTCGTAGAAAGATACAGGTAACATTCCGGGGTTCCCTGCAGGGAGCTTGCGGACATCGGGGCAAACCAATGTTCCGTATCCAGTTGCGCATTAAAGATTAAATAAAAAAAAGTGCAAAAGATTAGTAGAAATTTTTTCATGTCTATTAATAAAGGGCTGCAAATTTAAGCATTAATAACCGGCTTTATGATGAAATTTTCCTTCGTAATGTGTTAATTGATGAAATTGTTAAATATTTAATAATCAGTTAATATTGTGCTGACCTGATTATTTCAGGGAATAAAAAAATCCCGATGATAAAAATCACCGGGATCCAATATTTTAAACCTGAAAAGATTATAAGCTTACTCTTACAAATCCAGTTACTTTAAGGTCTCCGTTTACAGATTTTACATAGTCGGCAACAGACATGCTGCTGTCTTTAATGAAATCCTGGTGTACCAAAGTGTTGTCTTTGTAGAATCTCTGCATTTTACCTTTAAGGATATTATCGATAATATTGGCAGGCTTCCCTTCTTCCGTAAGTTTATGTCTTTCGATTTCCAGTTCTTTGTCGATCGTAGCCTGAGAAACGGAATTCTCATCAAGGGCGATCGGGTTCATAGCAGCTACCTGCATAGAAACCGCTTTTGCTGCTTCACTTGCACCTTCTACATTTGCAGAAAGAGCCGTGATAGAAGCGATCTTGTTTCCTGCGTGGATGTAAGCACCTAAGAAAGGACCTTCGATTCTTTCGAATGCACCGATCTCGATTTTCTCACCGATAACTCCGGTCTGCTCAATTAATTTTTCAGCAACCGTAAGTCCGTGGAAATCCGTAGCCAGTAATTCTTCTTTTGTAGCCGCGAAGATTGCCATTTCAGCCAATTCGTAAGCCAATTCGATGAACGCTTCGTTCTTAGCCACGAAATCGGTTTCACAGTTCAAAGAGATTACAACCCCTAAAGTGTTGTCTTCGTTTACTCTTGCGATTACTGCTCCTTCAGTAGACTCTCTGTCCGCTCTGTTAGCCGCAACTTTCTGTCCTTTTTTTCTAAGGATATCTACTGCTTTTTCGAAATCTCCTTCAGCTTCTACTAAAGCTTTTTTGCAGTCCATCATACCTGCACCTGTTTGGTTTCTCAATTTTGCTACGTCTGCAGCAGCTGGTGTATAAGACATAATATCTATTATTTTTTTATTTAAGGTTTAGTATTAATTTTTAGCTTAATTTTAAAGCGATGCAAAGATAATGATTTTAATGATAAACTAAAAAATGACTTTTTGCGTTATTTGTATATTTAATAAATTTTTAAATGTTTGCTTAATGAAAAAAATATTCCTCCTCATATTTTTATGTATTTTCACCTTGGGTTTTTCTCAAAAAAAGAAAAAAACGAAATCCAAAGCCATCGTAGAAAAGGAAACAGCGATCATCTACACCGAGAATGACGCCGAAACGACGGCAGAAGCAAGGGTGGTGGCCGGCTTCCTGAAACAGAATCCCGGACATGCCAAAACCGATTATTTTAAAAAGAAGCTTATCCAGATGATCATGGCCAACAATTCTCCGGAGGCCAAACCAACGATCAAGGCAGTGAGCGAAGACAAAATCCGCCAGATGGTGCTTGATAACAACAAACTGAATAACGCCAAAACCATAGCCGCGGCCGGTACAGCAGGTTCTGTAAAAATGGAAAGCGCAACGGGCAGCAGCAAAAAATCTTCCGGGCCAAGCGAACAGAACAAAAGGACGGCTGCGATGCTTACCCACCTTTTCAACAATGACCCGATGGATAAGGAAGCTTACATCAACATCAAGAACCGCTCTAAATGCCGTCTGATCGTAAAAATAAGCGGAAAAAAATATTATAACCTCGACGTTCCGGCCAACGGACAGAATTTCCTGCTGGTGGAAAAAGGGGAATATGTCCTTACCACGATGGTTTGCGATGCCAAGTATTCTTCCCTGAAAAAGATCAATAAGGATATTGAGATTGAGCTGAATCTGAGCGAGTAAATAATATAAAAAGAAAAGCAATAAAAAAAGTCGGTTTTAGGAATTCCTAAACCGACTTTTTGCTTATTAATAAGTGGAGTTACCGGTATTTCCTGCTTTGTCTTTCCAGAATTCCACCTGCTCCTTTAATTCTTTGATGCGTTCTTCATATTGTTCTACTAACTTTTCAGATAGAAAAGAATTTATTGTAGTGATGGTTCCCACATTTTGAAAAGCGAAACCTCCTAACTGGTCGAGATTACTAAAATTATTGGTTTCATCCGATAAAAAATTCTCCGGCTTCATTTCGAAAATTTCGCTCAGCTTTTCGATGTGATGAATCCATGAGCTGCTTTCCCCACTTTCGATCCGGGCGTAGGCCGACTGCGAAATATGCAGCTTCTCTGCCATGTCATCCTGGGAAAACCCTTTGGATTTTCTCAGCCTTTTTATTTTCTCCGCTACGGTATTGGTCATCGGTATAGATATTTAAAAACAAATATAAAAAAATATTTCCATTGATTCCGTTTACCCGATAATCGGGTAATTTTATGCAAAAACCGGTTTTGCCTACCACATTTTTTTCCACATCTTTGTTGAGCAATTGAAAAAATATTTATCTTTAACCCATAAAAAACAACAATAACCATGACGAAAAAAATGATTTCGTGGCTGGCCTGTATGGCGGTTTTTCTTTTTACCCAGTATTCTTGTGTACACGATGAGATCTATTCTTCCTCCGATCCTGATTCTAAAGAGTACCGCTCTAAAAGTCTCTGGAAAGAAGATGAAAAGTATATTAAAAAAGTGATGAAAATTTACAACGAACATGAAAAGGATATCAAAAAGTCCTCTGGGATTCCCGATTGGGATTATGCCATGAGTATGGGCAAATACGATGAAAGTTTCATGGCAGTTCCTATTGTAGAAAATGGGAAAGTTGTAAATACCCTTGTATGCGGTCGTTTCGATAGTAAGGTGTATTTCCGCTATGAAAATTCAGAAAGCAATAACTCTTTCTTTCAGGGCATTATGTTCGGGAAATATACACGATATAAGACGGGTCCAGAAAACAATGTAAATTCATATACACAGAAAGGCATAGTTTGTATTACAAACAGTATATCTATGTGGTATCCTAATAATGAATCCAATCCTGATGCGGGAGGTCACTGGGAAACCAACTACTATACCAATTGTTATAGCTTTTTAGATTATTCCAGTCCGGGATGGGAAGATAACGGCGGTGGCGGTTATGACTACGGCGATGGCGGCGATGGAAATAATGACCCGAATAATCCAGACAATCAGAATCCCTGCGAGAAAACAAGAAATATTGTAAACAACCCGCAAGTAAAAGATTCTTTAAACTCTCTTAGAAACTATGCGCAAAATGCATCAAAGAAAACTGAAAGAGGATTTCAACAATTAAAAAGTGGAACTCTTGTTTCAGGAAATGTTAACGGCAACAATCAAATGTATTTTGGAATAGGATCAAGCTCATTAGGAACTGTACATACACATCAACCCGGAACCATAGGTATTTTTGCGCCACAAGATATTGTTACTTTTTTGCATATTGTTCGGGAACAAGATGCAAATGATCTAGGAAATGCATATAGCGGAACTGTTTCCTCTGTTGGAACTTATTTTATTAGCTTTACAGGAACTGCTTCAGATTTACCACCCGCTATGACAGACGCAGAAGAGGCGATATATGTTAATAATTTAGTAATAGATTATATAGATTTTACTAAATTATTATTGAAAAAAGAAGGAAAAGGTTTTAAACAAAATTTATCTACTAGTGGTTTAGAAAAACTTTTTAATTACTTACTAAATAATATGGGACTAAATGGTAAAATAACTCTTATAAAAGAACAAGATGGTAACACTTCTACAATAGAATTTAATCCTGATGGAACTCCTAAAGTATCAAATCCTTGTTAAAACAAACATTATGAAAAATAAAATATTCTTATACTTACCAATTATTTTATTGTCTATAGGCTGTAAAGCACAGCAGTATCCATTAGATGCAGACTTTACAATAATCCCTAATAATTCTTACATAAAAGATTTGAACAATGAATACAATAAATTTGTTGGTAATTGGAAAGCTGTATTAGGAACTAAAGAAGTCTATCTCTATATTTCTAAACAGGAAAATAGATCAATAAATCGATTAAACAAAAATTTTTTCCGAGATGTGTTGTTAGTTAAGTATAAAGTTTTAATTAATAATCAGATAGTAGAAAATACTACTAATATTACCGATGATAAAATTAATATTATTAGTTTAGGAACAGAAATAGATAATTCGGTTACTTTTGGCTACACCGGAGGAAAATGTACAGTGGGATGGGGAACAATTAATATTGGATATGTTGATCCCACACATTTGAAATGGAATTATCAGCCTCAATCTACAATGGTAACAAACAAAAATTGTCCGGATTATCCTGTAGATGGTATAAAGATAAATTTACCTTATGAACCTGATGATATAATTTTTACAAAACAGTAGTGAAAAATTTGATAACAATTTTAGGAATTTTCCTTGTGTTTTATTGTAATGCACAATACCCTTTAAATACAAATTATAGAATTATTCCCGACAATTCTTATATTAAAGATACTAATAATGAGTACAATAAATTTATTGGAAATTGAAAAACTACAATCAATGGAAAACAAATCACTCTATTAATTAGTAAGGAAGATAACAGAAGTACAAGTTTATTTAATCGACATTTTTATAGAGATGTTTTATTAATACGATATAAAGTTTTAGTTAATAATCAAATTGTTGAAGATACTATGAATTCTTCAAATGATATGGTTAACGCAATTAGCATGGGAACACAAATTGATGGCTCCGTTATCTTTGATTATAAGGGATTAAAATGTTTGATAGGAAATGGATTTATAACTCTTGAATATATTGATTCTACGCATTTAAAATGGAATTATCAGCCACAATCTACAGTTGTTACAAATAAAAATTGTTCAGATTATCCGGCAAATGGGATAAAAATAAATTTGCCATATGAAACCAGTGATATCATTTTCACAAAAAAATAATAGAAGCCTCTTCGGAGGCTTTTTTAAATGATGAAATATGAAACAGATCTTACCTATTTTATTCTTACTATCTGCGTATTGCCATTCCCAGATTATAAAAGATACGGTTTTGGGTAAGCTCAAATCTGTAAAAGAATATGTGGAGTTTTTAATAATTCCGTTCCATTCACTTTTATGAGAGGAGATGATGAATATGGCCACGCCACAATTATAGTACCTGAAATTTTAAGAGAAAGGGTGAGAAGTACCTGGTTTGAAACCGATTTTTGCAGGTACATCAACAATGAAACTTATTATGATAAAAACCGGAATATTACAAAAGAAACATGGTGTCATAAATCGGGGAGAATGGTAGATGATTACGAGTATACTTATGATTATCTGAACAGATTAATCACGGAAAGATCAAGAAATGATTATTCGGAAGATACATCACATTATTTCTATGAAAAAGACAGCCGAACAAGAAAGTTCAGGGAATCTATTTTCAAATGGAAAAGCGAACCTGAAAAAAGGTTATTACCAATTTCGGGGCGGTAAAGTCTTTGCTAATAACAAAATTCAATACCTTTACAAAAACAGACAGCATTTTTATCCTAACCAATGAGATATGGAGAAAAGCAGGTAATAGCTATGAAAAATGGAAAGACTCCGTCTATCACAAAAGATCAAAAGCTAGTCAGAGAAATTGTTTATTATGATAATAAAGTTTCCTCTGATATAAATTTTGAGTATAATGGCAATTATTTAACAAAGCTCTACTATCTGGATAAATTCGGAGGAAAAAATAAAGAACCTGTAGAAGTTATTTTTTAGATATAAATTTGACAAGCATAAAAACTGGACAGAGATCATCAAAAATGTAAACGGAAAAGATTTATACAGGTGGGTCAGGCATATCGAATATTACTAAAAGAAAAAACCACCGGAATCCCGGTGGTTTTGTTTTATCCTTTAAATTGCCCCATGGCAATAAATTTGTCCTGTCGCTGGGTTTCCAGTTCTTTTCCTGTGAATTTTGAAAAGGCTTTGATATTCTGTAAGATCGAACTCTTTAGATTGGCATAGGTCGTTTCGGG
Organism: uncultured Chryseobacterium sp.; assembly: GCA_913774355.1. GTDB lineage: Bacteria > Bacteroidota > Bacteroidia > Flavobacteriales > Weeksellaceae > Chryseobacterium. The sequence continues at coordinate 78,701 of CAJYGB010000017.1, forward strand.
GTCGTAATGTGCTCCTCCCAGCGGTTCTTCCACAATGCCGTCGATGAATTTTTCTCTCAGGGCATCTTTTGGGGTAAGGTTTAGGGCGTTGGCCGCATCTTCCTTATGGTCCCAGTTTCTCCAGAGGATGGAAGAGCAGCTTTCCGGTGCAATTACGGTATACCAGGTGTTTTCCAGCATGTATACTTTGTTTCCGACACCTATTCCCAAGGCTCCGCCGCTGGCTCCTTCACCGATGATGTAGGTAAAGATCGGGGTTTTAAGCATTGTCATTTCGAAAATATTTCTGGCAATGGCTTCACCCTGTCCTCTTTCTTCCGCTTCAAGTCCCGGATAAGCTCCCGGTGTATCCACTAATGTTATTACAGGGATTCTGAATTTCTCAGCCAGCTTCATCAGCCGCAATGCTTTCCGGTATCCTTCAGGATTCGGCATCCCGAATCTTCTGTGCTGTCTTTCTTTGGTGGTTCTTCCTTTCTGGGTACCGATGATCATTACTTTCTGTGCGTCAAGGGTGGCCAGGCCGCCGATCATGGCAGGATCATCTGCAAAATTCCGGTCTCCGTGAAGTTCCAGGAAGCTTCCTTTGTCTACCATCCCGTTGATATAGTCCAGGGTATAAGGACGGTCCGGATGGCGGGAAAGCTGTACCCGCTGCCAGGGCGTAAGATTTCCATAGATCTCTTTTTTCTTTTCTATGATTTTATCCTCGATCTGGCTGCATGCTAATTTTACATCAACACCACTTTCTTCTCCTACTAAAGAACAGGTTTGGTATTGGTCCATTAATTCTTTTATAGGAAGTTCGAAACTTAAATATTCCATTCTTGAAGTAAATTAAATCTTTCAAATGTATGAAAAATTATCAAAATCTATTTAAAATTATTAATCGCATTGTTTATCCGGGAGGTAGTTTCTTCTTTTCCAAGAAGTTCCATAATGTCCGGGACATCCGGGCCTTTCAGTTCGCCTACCAGAGATAATCTAAGCGGCATCATTACTTTACCCATTCCCAGACCTTTGCTTTCTGCAAAATCATGAACGGCCTGCTTCAGATTTTCAGCGCTGAATTCCACGGTTTCCAGTTGTTGGGCAAGCTCCTGTAAAATTCCGGAAGTTTCTTCATTCCATGCTTTTTTCGCTGCTTTTTCATCATAAGAAGCCGGTGCTTCAAAGAAGAATTTCCCGTTTTCATAAATGTCTTTCGGGAAAGTAGCCCTTTCTTTCATCAGGTGAATAACTCTTAATAATTTATCGTCGGAAAGCGCCAGGTTTAAATCAGAATCTTTTAAAATCTGAAGCAGGTCTTCGTTAGATTTCTGCTGAATATATTGGTGGTTGAACCATTCTGCTTTTTCCTTACTGAATCTTGCTCCGGCTTTATGGACTTTATTCAGGTCAAATTCTTTTGCCATTTCATCCAGGGATAAAATTTCTTTATCATCTGCCGGCGACCATCCCAGCAGGGCCACCATATTGATGAATGCTTCCGGAAGATAACCGCTTTCCCGGTATCCTTTGGAAACATTTCCTGTGGCAGGATCCGTAAAGTTCAGCGGAAATACCGGGAACCCGAATTTATCGCCATCCCTTTTGCTCAGTTTTCCTTTGCCTTCCGGTTTTAAAATAAGAGACAGATGGGCAAACTGAGGAGCTGACCAGTTCATTGCTTCATATAATAAAGTATGCAGTCCCAAGGACGGCAGCCATTCTTCACCCCGGATCACATGGGAAATTTCCATTTCATGATCGTCGATGATGTTCGCGAAATGGTAAGTTGGCATTCCATCGTTTTTTACGAGAACCTTATCGTCTAAAGTATTGGTATTGACTGAGAATTTTCCACGGATGATATCTTCAAGGTTCAAAGTACGATCTACCGGCATTCTGAAACGAACTACATAAGGCGTCTTTTCATCCAGTAATTTCTGAATTTCTTCTTCAGAAAGCGTTAAACTGTTTCTCAGCTGATTTCTGGTTTTGTTATCATAAGAGAAAACGTCGCCTCGCGCCTCATACTCAGCACGGATGGCGTCTAGTTCTTCAGCCGTATCGAAAGCGATGTAGGCATAATCTGTTTTTAAGATCTGCTCTGTATACCGGTTGTAAATGTCTCTTCTTTCGGATTGTCTGTACGGAGCAAATTTTCCTCCTTTTTTAGGGCTTTCATCGGCGATGATTCCACACCATTCGAGGGCTTCCTCGATGTATTCTTCTGCGCCTTCCACGTATCTGGCAGTATCCGTATCTTCAATCCTCAATACAAATTCACCACCCTGGTTTTTAGCAAAAAGATAATCATATAATGCCGTTCTTACGCCACCCAAGTGTAATGGTCCCGTAGGACTCGGAGCAAAACGTACTCTTACTTTGTCCATTTCAATTTATTTTGGTGCAAAGTTAAAGAGACTTTCTTTTAAAAAAAAGGAATTCTATTTTGGATTTTTAATAAGGATGTAATTTTTATATTCTCCAAAACGGATTTTCAGAAGGTCTTCGATAGGTTGTAAGTACCGGTCTTTCTTTTTCCATACCGCCTGGGATTTGTCATGATTGAAAACAAAATCATAGGCTGCAATGGCCTCTGCCATTACCTGGGGATGTGTCCCTTTGAATCGGGTTACCCGATCTACAGTATTATAATTAAATTCGTCTTTCGGCGCTTCTTCCAGCTTTTTATCCGTATGGCCGTAGTAATAGACAAAATTATTAGCTTTCAGAGACATTGTCCTTTTGGATTTTACGGAACTGTAATGGTAAACAGGTGCGTTTAAGGCCAGTACTTTCAGCTTTTCTCCTCTTTCGGAACCGTTTTCATAGTTTTCAATGGAATTGAATTTCCTGAATCCCTGCGAATCGATATAGGCTCTTATATTAGGATTGTATTTAAACATCCGGATTTCATTCTTATGAACCCTTCTGCTGTTCCGGATGTGGTTGTAGTCGCCCCAGAAATGAATAAATGGCTGAAGAAGGCCTTCAATTTCTTTATATTGATCAGCTTCTTTCATCTTCTCCAGGATCAGCGGATAATCCTTCTCATGCAAAACTTCATCTGCCTGGATATGGATCACCCAATCTGCTGATGGAGACACATGGGTAAATGCAATATTGCATTGCTGGGCAAATATTTTACCTCCGCGCGTCAACGAGTCGTCCCAGACCGTATCGATGATCTTTATTTTCGGATCTCCGATATTTTCTATGGCTTCTCTGGTTCCGTCTGTGGAATCTCCTACGGCAATAACAAATTCCTGACAAAGAGGAAGGACGGATCTGATTGATTCTATGAAAGGTACTCCATAAGTAAAGCCATTTCTGACATAGCTGAATGCGCTGATTTTCATTTAGTAATATTAGCAAAAGCAAAAATCTTACTTTTTTTTTGAAGCCGCAATTATTTTGGAAAATTAATTTGTATTCTCTGATGCCTATTTGGTCGGGATAAGTTATGCTAACGGCGTATGTATATATACTCTAAAATGCATTCTGAAATTTCGTACAGATGAACTTGCCAACTGCCGTCGGAAATAAATGGATTACTACCCAATCAATTAATTATGCAAAATATATTTAAATAAAATGAAGTTTATTCAGGAAAATTCATTTTTGTTTATAGAGTTGTTATTTTAATTTTCAATATCTAAAATAGTTTTTTTGTTCATCTGTTATTTTAAAAATTAATTTACTTTTGTAACCTTAAACATCAAAATATGTTAGAAATCGGAGAAAGACCCTGGGGTAAATATTTTGTTTTGGCAGATGAGCCGAATTACAAATTAAAAAGAATTGAAGTAAACCCGGGGCAGAAATTATCTTATCAGTATCACCACAAAAGGCAGGAGCAATGGACTGTCATTGAGGGAGATGCTACGGTAGTTCTTGATGATAAAGAAATTAAATTGGCTTATGGCGAAAGTATCTTCATTCCTCTGGGGGCAAAGCACCGGATGATGAATCTTTCAAATGAGCCTGTCGTTTTCATCGAAGTACAGACGGGGACTTATTTTGGGGAGGATGATATTGTGAGGCTCGAAGACGACTATGAACGACAATAATAACACACACTAAGGATGTCAGCTCATAAAAGAAAGCAGAGCCTACTGGTTGTTCTGCTTCTGATTTTTTCGTTTTCGTGCTCAAGAGAGGAAGAGAGTTTATACGCAGAAAATGTAGATCCTGTTTCAAATAATGAAAGTTATACAGGCCCTGTAGATTACCTTACCGATATCGGTACCCTTAATATTAATGTGATAGCAAACGGAAACCACCCGGGAAAGAACGATCCGGCCTTTCTCAAAAATATTAATTCGCCCAACGTTGGCTATTGCCATCCGGATGTTCAGTATTTCCCCAATGGATTCAACGGATATAAGTACTGGATGGTTTTCACTCCTTACTTCGGTACGGTAGGGACTGCCCAGGATGCCAAAAGGTTTGAAAATCCTACGGTTGTGGTATCCAATGACGGTTTAAACTGGAGCCCTGCGACAAATGTTCAGGAACCGCTTCAAAGAACCCCTTCTGTTGCCGAAAGTTTTTCAGAAAAGAAAGATGAACCTAAACAGGGGTTTTGGTCGGATGTAGACTGGACCTTTGAAAACGGTAAGTTTTCATTATACTACAGAGGGAGTTTCATTAAGGCAACAGCTTTTAAAAACAGAGGGGCTAAAAGCCAGAACAATTTACGTAAGGGAGAAAAAAATGCTCAGCGGACAATTGTAAGGCAAACATCATCAGACGGGATCCATTGGACCCCTCTTGAAATAGCTTACACAAGTAATTTGCCGTATTCTCCTAAAAATAATCACATCATCTCTCCAAGCTTTGTGTATAATGGAAAAAGTTATGTAAGCTTTGAGGTGGAGAATAACATCAGCTCAAATTTTCCAGGTAATGATCCTTCATATGTTATCAGAAGAACATCAAATAACGGATTGGATTTTTCAAATTTTAAGCAAAGTAAAGTGGTGAATTTTATTAATAAACCATGGACTGAAACAAACTCAGCTTTTGCTCCCTGGCATATACAGGCAACTTATGTAGATGGATATTACTTTTTATGCATTGCTGCTGGTGATGTGAAAAAATACACCGCAGACAGTCTTTATCTTGCATTTTCTAAAGACGGACTGAATTTTAAAGTGCTGCCTAAACCTTTGGTAGAGCATAACACCTACAGATCATGCGTTTTCCCTATGACAACGACGAGCGATGTTATTAATTTTGGTGCTGTGGTCGCCTACAAAACTGGGGTGTTTAAATATAGGGAGTTTCAATTAAATAAGCATAAGATAGACGAATGTCTGACCAAATAGAAATGCAATGAGTCGTGATCAAAATAAAGTTCCTGTATCTGTTATTATACCTGTATATAATGTTGAGAAATTTCTTTCAGAAGCTATTGAAAGTATTCTTAATCAAACCCTGACAGATTTTGAACTTATTTTGATTAATGACGGAAGTACTGATCGTTCTCCTGAGATATGTAAGGACTATCAGAAAAAAGACAGCAGGATAAAATATTTTTCTCAGAATAATTCAGGAGTTTCTATAGCGAGAAATTTGGGGCTGTTCCATGCAACGGGAGAGTATGTGTTTTTTATGGATTCTGATGATACACTAGATCATGATTTTATAAATACATCATACAAATGTGCCCAAATGCAGGATAGTGATCTTGTTATCGTTGGCGAAGAATTCTGCAGTCGATTGCCTAATGTACCTGCGCTCCCGACCTGCGCTCAGTTTTTAAGACGGAACTTTCTGGAAAAATATTATGATGTTAGATTTCCTGAAAATATCCAGCCCTGTGAAGACGGATTGTTTTCCCATCAATTGATTGCACTTACAAAAAAGATCGGGACAAATTTTCAGGGGCTTTATCATTACAGGCTTCATGAAAATCAGAATCATTTAAGAATTAATGAAGATTCTGAAAAGGTCTTACAGCAGATTCCTATATGGCTTACAGTCTTGGAAGACTTTTACCGAAAATATAATTTGTATGAAACCCATGCTTACCATTTGGCTCTGTTTATGGAGCATGAACCTTTTGAGTTCAGATATTTGAATATTCCATTTACCAAAGAACAAAAAGAAAGACTTTTTAATATTATAAGAGATTTTACGGACAAAAATATTTTGCCTTGGCTTCATAAAGATGATTATTTTGCACTGAGCAGGCCTTTTGTTTATTTTTTAAGCTGTAATAACGCATGTGAATTTGATAAATTTTACAGCAAATATGTAAGAAATAGATCCTTTCAAAAAAAAATCAGATTAATTCTTGTCAAGCTTATTCCGTTCGGTAGGATTCGCCGTGAACTTAGAAGAACTGTAAGTAAAAAATATTCCCGATGAAAATTCTTCTGATACAACATCATAATTTTCTGAATGGCTCAGGAGGAACAGAGAAAATCTGCACCTTCATAGCTAATGGGCTGGCCGGTTTAGGGCATGAGATTGAAATCGCAACCCATCAGAATATTAAAGGAAAACCTGTTTTTCCTTTAAAAAGTAATATAACGGTTACTAATATTTTTGATGAAAACACTCCTCAAATCGAATTGAAACCTGTTTTCAATTATACAGGATTAAATCTTCTGAAGTGGATTTTCTATAAAATTCAAAAAAAAATAACAAAAAGAGAAAATAGGAAATTAATAAAAAAGTTTGGAGGTGCTGATGGTCTATTGAAGTATAACCTGCGCTTCAGGGCTAACCAATGGAAAAATTATATAGAAATTCAAAAGCCTGATCTGATCATTACCATGTCTATAGGTTCTTTATTGGAAATCACTTTTGAAAATGAATATAAAATTCCTATTGTAAATTCAGTTAATGGAAGACCCGATTATGATTATTCGGATATTCTCTGGTACCGCAGTCCTTTTGAAATCACCTTGCTAAAAAATGCCTACAGGCATCTTGCAGGAATTCAGGTTTTATTTGAAAGTTATAAACATTTTCTTCCGGAGACATTTAATGGGAGAGCAGAGATTATCCCTAATCCTGTGCCCCAGTTTAAAGATGAAGATATTGTAAATCATAAAACAGCCAAAGAAATTTATAAAATTATAAATATAGGTACTTTGGCAAGCGACTGCAAACAGCAACATATAGCTATAGAAGCATTTGCTGCTGTTTCAGAAAAATATCCGAACTGGGAGTTGCACTTCTGGGGGGAGGGCAGCGATTTTGAATTTTTAGACAATAAAATTAAAATGCTTCATCTTCAGAATAGGATATTTTTAAATGGGTTTACAAATGATCCGCTTTCAAAATTAAAGGAATCCGATATTTTTATTTTTCCGAGTAAATATGAAGGTTTTCCTTTAGCCCTAACAGAAGCTATTTCATCTGGTTTACCGGCTTTGGGATTTTCTGCTTGTTCCGGAGTTAATGAGTTAATAGACCATAATCAAAATGGCTTTTTAGCAAAAGATACAGATGAGTTAACGATGTATATTGAAAGACTGATCATTAATACCGATCTCCGTTCGGAAATGGGCAGAAATGGACATTTAAAAATGAAACAATTTGCCCCTGAATCGATAATTGCTGATTGGGATTCATTCTTAAAAACATTGCAAATAAAATTATAAAGAGCTATAAGGTAATTTAAAATAGATTTTTTATATAAAGCTTAATTTTTTTTGTAAAAGATATATCTAAACGCAGGTTTTTCTGAGGGTATTTCTTAGAAAATGACGTTATAAACTCATTGATGCTTTCTGCCGGGAAAAAATCCAGTTCTTTCCATAAATTATTATAAAGTGGGTGAAAGTCTTTAAGATTTTTATAATTTTTAGCATTAATCGACTTCCAGAAATTATAAAATTCTGAAGTATTAAAATCATTTTTATGCCCCCAATTATTTATCTTTTCAAGAATTTCTGCTTCATCTCTTGCCCAGGACTGGTGAATAAGATAATAATCTAACGGAAGAATTTTACCTTTATTTGTATTTCTGGCATATTCATATTTCGGATAGCTTGTGATGAGCATGCATTTCTCTTCAAAAGGGGTTATAATGAAATAACCTTCATTGTTTTTCTTAAATAAGGTAACGAAATTAACCTGAAAATTATAAGGATTTTTAGTAGGATTTTTCAGCAGATATGTATGTTTTTTTAAAAATTTCGTTAAGATCCCGAAATCATAAGCATATTCATCCCCATCGATCTGGATATGCCATCCTCCGGCACCCATTTTTTTGGCCATTAGGTTTCTTTGCCTGGTTTCTAGATCCATCGGCTGCATTCCACTGACGTAAAAAGAATCTTTATAAAGAAGGATTTTATGATCTGTATCCAGCTTTTTTATATCGGCAAAAACTTGTTCCGGTATTTCAATGTCATTGCCTGCCCAGGTTTTATTATTCTCATCGTAGCTTATTACGATAAAATCTGCGTGATCATATACATGCTTGAGAGAGGTAAAAATATATGAGTAGTCGTATGATAAGAGGTATCCTACTTTAATTATTTTCTTATTATTTTTCATAATCATTTTTCCAAATTAGAATAAATTCCATCATAAATCCCCTTTACATAGGCTTTTGTCATCATCAGTTTACCTTTTTTCAAAGCTCTCCTGGCAAGGGTCCATCGCTCTTTGGTAACATATTTTATATTTCCGTTATAGAGCCTGCAAAGCCAGATGCGGTTTCTTGTCATGTAATATTGATAGAAACTGCTTCTCTTTGTAAAAAGATTGTATGCCTCTGCCTGAGTATTCACAGCGATTTTCCAGGGGGTGTTCATCAGAAGACGAAGGCACCATTCGGATTCTTCATAGTACATGAAAAACTTTTCATTCATGAATCCGATGTCATTCAGTATTTCTTTCCGAAACATCAGCGCACTTCCGTCCACATAGTTTATATCATAGTTATAATCGGATATGGTTATACTGTCTTTAGGCTTTTCATAATGTACATGGTCGCCCATAAAACCTTTTTCCGGAAACAGGAGCCCTCCGTCAGAAAATATTTTATTGCGGTCGTTTCTATAACATATTCTGGGGCCGATCATAGCAAGGCCGGGGATTTCTTTCAGATCTTTATACAGTCTGCTTATGGTGGCTATTGATATTTCGATATCCGGATTTAAGAGTAAAAAATAGTTTTTACCGTGTTCCAAAGCTTTTTTTATGGCTACATTATTACCATAGGCATAGCCTCCGTTATAATTATTAAGAAGGATATGGATGTTTCTTTCCGACCCCAACTGCTCAATCCGCTGTCTGTCTTGTGAATTATTATCTGCGACATAAATAGACCCGGCAGGAACACCTTCTTTAAGCAATGAGCTGACTTCCCGGTTTGTATCATCAAAAGAGTTGTAATTCAGGATGATAATTGCTAAGTCTTCCATTATATCAATATTTTTTTCCATTGTTGAATAGATTTCTCCTCATAAAAATTATTTCTGAAATATTCTTCGGCCTGGGTTTTCAGGTTTTGATAATAAGACTCGTTTTGTAGTAAAGCCATTATATTATCTTTAAATATTTCCGGATCATTGCTTATCAGGCAGCCATTTGCATATTTTGAAGAAAAACCGTCTACCGCACGTTCTGTTCCTACAACTGGAAGCCCATAAGAAAGAGCTTCTATAACTTTGATTTTGATTCCCGTACCTTCCAGCATTGGACATAACGAAATTTTTGAAACATCATAATACTCTTGTAGGTCTTTAGAAAATTCTATCTGTTCAACGCCTTCCTTTTTTTCAAGATGCCTGCATATTTTTCCGATAATCAGGATATTAATATTCTCAGGAAGCAATGGATAGACACTGTTGAAAAACCATTGCATGGATTTGATATTAAAAATATTATCTGATCCGACAAAAATAAGATCATATTTTTTTTTAGAAGTTGAAGAAAAACAGACCGGAAAAGATGGGGGAATATTAATGACTTTATCTCCTAAAAAGCTATTAAATATAAAATACTCATCCTGGGAAATGGTAATAATGCGGTCAAATTTTTTCAGATTATTAATTTCTTCCTGAAACCGGTCGCCTATTTTTAATAAAGGGTTTTTATAGAATTCATTTAAGGTAATCCAATCATGCGTGTCTATGATCTTTACAGGATTATTAGATAACTTGCCATCGAGGAGGCCTGTCCATTGTTCATAATTGATAATAATGTAGTCATAATTTTTCTTTTTGAGGAGCTCTCTGAAACATCCTTTGATATATGCTGTAAGTAAGGGATTTGATTTATTTCTTTTTGAAAATATTTTGATGATTTTATATTTCCAATATTTCAGTGAAGTGATTCTCTTTGAAGGTCTGCGGGAAAGGAGAAACAAGTGATCAACTAAATTATTGTCGAAATCTGTATTGTCGTTCAGCGCCTTATACATATCTTCAATACCAGCCAAATCGATATTATAACCTAATTTTTTTAGGATATTAAGATTGGTTTTTGCACGTATAACGTTCCCCGCTTTATCAGAGAATGGGTTTTCCGGAAAAAAGAATAGGATCTGTTTTTTCATCAGCTGGATTTAAAATGATGTCTTTGTATTTGAAACATTATGAAATTCAAATTTGGTCATCTTGTATGAATCAGCCCATATCTATGACAATTTAAAATTTTAATTAAAACGGGAATGCGTAATTTTAGCCATTAAAAGTTTAAATATTGTCTTATTCAAACAATTTAAAAATTTCGTCTTTCTGAGCCTCAATAGAAAAGGGGTAAATTCCCTTTTCAGAATTGCTGTGGAGTGTATTCCAAAGCTCTTTGCGGGTACAGATATCAATAATGTTATCTGCAAATTTCTGATAATCATTGTTGCCTGCAATGAGTGCTGTTATTCCATCTTCAAGGAACATTCCTTCGGCGCCTATTTCTGTGGTTAAAACCGGAAGGGTATATTCTAAAGCCTGTCCGATTTTACCCTTTACTCCGGCACCAAAACGAAGTGGTGAAACTGAGGCAAAACAATTTTTATAAAAAGGAATAATATCTTCTACATATCCGGCGATCTTAAATTTTTCAGAGTTCATCTTTTCAATAGATTCCGGAGCTTCGGAACCTATGATTGTGATCTTTAAATCAGGCAGTTTCTGCCATACTAACGGCATTATTTCTTTATAAAGAATTTCGACAGCATCTACGTTGGGGTCATGTAAAAATGTTCCGATAAAAAATATACCTTCTCTGCTTTCAAACGGAGGCATTTCTTCAGGTTTTACTTTAAGGTTATGGACATTGCTTACCGTTACAAGCTTTGATTCATCAACAAATGATTTCATGAACTCTTTTTCTTTATCGCTGATGACCGCAATTTTATCTGCTTCTTTACACAGTTCCGTTTCGATATATTTGTAGTGTGACAGTTCTTTAGCCCTGTTTTTGTCGTATTTTATTTCCAGACCTCTTTCCATTCTCAGGTAATGGATGTCCACCATATCATAAATAATTTTTGCCTGGGGTGCTTTTTTTCTGAAAAAATTCAGGTAATATTCAAAAAGTTCGGGCCTGTGACACCATACGAAATCAATTTTTGGCAGCAGATTATCAATAAAATGTTTCTTCCCTTTCATAATTCCGTATTTGTTAATGAAGGGAGTGTATACGATAACGTTATGATCATTAAGGTTTTGAACATATTTTTTCAAATCTACAGTTGGAATGGATTTTCTCCAATCCATAAGGTATACATTGTAATATTTCCCCAGGAACTTAGCGATTTCGGTAAGCCTGTTTGATGCCGAATCTTTATCGAAAGTCGGAATCTGGCTGTCTACAATAAGTATGTTTTTTTTATTTTCATCCGGGACAATTGTCTTTTCTGCCAGAGGATAATATTTTTTAATATGTATATAATTTTTTATTTTCCTTTTAATTCCCATTGGATTCCAGTTTAAAAATAGTATTGGTGAAATTTTTCACGCTGTATTGGTCTATAATATGTTGTGAAATTTCTACATAAGGCAGATGAAGAAATTCTTTTATTTGTGCTATATCGATATTGTTGCAGTCAATAACCAGTATATTGTCAGGATGGAAGAAATCATAATCTTTTACTGCCGGATTTGTTGTTATTAGTTTTTTTCGATAGCCTAAGCTTTCAAAAGTCCTGAAAGATAACCCCTTTTGATCAGCCCTCTGAATGTCTACTATTGCTTTCGATTTTGCAATCATTTTCTTTGTTTCATGTAGGTCTATATATCTTGTAGTAGAAGTCAGATACGGATAATTCAATGGTTCATACCAGAATAACATAAAATTAATCTTAAATCCGGCACCAGATAAAACCCTCGAAAGATGATCGAGCTCATTAATTCTTGTATCATACGAGGAAATGTTGAACATGTCAAACTGAATTTCCTCGGGATTTATATCCTGATCATAAATAAAGTTTGTTGTTTCCATGAAATGATATTTTTCAATATCTTCTTTTTCATAAGAATAGATTTCATCAAAAAAATGAACAATTTCAAGTTGTTTAGGATATTTTTTACAGCTGTCGTAATAATAGGCGATAAAATTATCTGTTCTTTTTTTTAATTCATTTAAAACCGAAATATCCATAAGATCAGGACGTATTATAAAGATGATATCCTGCTTATCTTTAATCTTATCAAGAATTTGATTATTGAAAAACGCTCTTTTTATATTTTTACCAAACAATTTGGTGATTCCGTTAAGAATTTTTACACCTACATTTGGATATTTATATTTTATAGTATCGGTTTTAATATCATTAACCGTTATATTGGAGTGTGAGCGTAATTCATTCACTACAAAATCAATATAACCATAGGCAAAAGGATAGATTAATGTGATCTTTTTTACCGTCATTTCCTGAATATTTCTTTTAATTTTTCTTCAAACAAAGCTTCTTCCCTTAAAACTACTTCTTTATAAACTTTAAAATGAGGAATATGTTGCGGATAATTTTCCAAAACCTCTTTCATTTTCGTAATGATATCAGGAATTTGATCTTCACTGAAATCAAATTTATAATCATCGGGGATCATCAGGTCTTCATAATAAGCTGAAGAGCCGTTTCTGCCTGAAATGATACAGCAATCTTGGGATACCGATTCCCTGAGCATCTTATCTCTTCCGGGGTTTTCTCCGAAATCTACGTACAGGAGCGATTTCGACATGATATCTTTTATTTGGGCAGCATTCATATTCTTGATGGGAATCCATTCCAATTCCGGAGAAGCCTGAATAAGTGCGGCAATTTCCTTCTTCCCTTTTTTCGGGTTATAAAGGATGGTTTTATTGCTCAGATCCTTTAAAATAGGCTGGCTGCTTTCCGTAAAAATAGGATTGATATAATCGCAGACATAATCGATCTGGTTCTCAGGAATCCCGTGATTCTTCAAATAAATTCCGGACCGGAAAGACTGTGCCCATTGAAAAACATTCGGAAGCGGTTCAAAATGGTATTCCTTGTCCTTTTGCTGATAAAACAATTTGGTGAAGAAACTTTGTTTCCTGATTCGGTAATCCATTAATATTTTATAAAAATCAACGCTGAGCCACCAGATGATTTTCTGGCTTTTAGGATATTTTTTAACCAGGTATGTCATTGATTCCGGAATAATCAGGATATTTTCCTCGTTGTCTTCAAAATAGCTGATTTCACGGGTTTTATAAACATCATAGTTCTTTGCTTTGGCATGGCTCCTCTGCGGAACATAGTGCATGAAAACATGGTCATAATTCAGACGGTAAAGCTTATCCGAAAGCTGATGCAATGCTTCCGGACCACCTGTGACTTTTCTCGCAGGACAGAATATGATGATACGGGAAGTATTTTTATAAGAGATCATAGGAAACTTGTTAATGATGGAAAGCGCTTATCGTTTGATGATGCTATAATATCAATTAATTTTCAAAATTACAATTTATTACTCTACCAATTCATCCACCCAGTTATCAATTAGGTATTTATTGAAAATTTCTTTCGGAATTTCAGTATAGGGCGTAGTAAAAAAAGAAGCGGGGATCTGAATGTTGTTGATGTCTTTAATAACAAAGATGTTTTCGGGATTGTAAAAATCATAAGTCACGATGTCTGTATTGGTCGTGATTAGTTTCTTTTTTAGCCCCATGCCCTCAAAAACCCGGAAACTCAGGCCCTGCTGCCCGGCTCTGCTTACATCAAGGATGATCTCGGATTCTTCCATGAAGGCATTGATTTCCGAAATAGATAGGGGAATGTTTACGAATTCAAGATGAGGTTCGCTGTTTTTTTTAGGCTTAAAAACAATAATTTTACTCTTGATCTCCATCCGGTAAAGTGCCTTGGCGATTTTTTCTAAAACAGGAAATCTTTTGTCGTAGGAGCTGATGTTGAAGACTTTGTATTTATAAGATGAAGGAGTACTTTCCACGGTCTTATAAATAAAATTCGTCTTAAAATCCAGGTTGTATCTTCTACAGTCCTTCTTTTCAAATGAAAAAACCTTATCAAATAAGGAAAGGATCTTTTTGGTTTTCGGATACCGGTTGATGGAATCGCTGATAATAAACACCGACCGGCGCGATTTTTTATTGATGGCCTGTATGGTTTCAGGGGATAAAAAATCTGCTTTTATATAAATAGAAGTATCTATCGATTCTAAATCCTGTATTTCTTTCAGGATAATTTCGTTGTAATGGATATGTTTAAGGTTGGAAATACCTAAGTTTTTAGTGAAAAAATTTAAAGCTTTGTGTCTGAAGCTGGGGTATTTATATCGGAAACTGTGGAAATTGATATGTTTTATCGTGAAAGATTTTCTCTCCAGTGCATCGGCAATATATTGATTATACCCCCAATTGTCATAGGTAATCAGCAGTATATTTTTCTTTTCTTTCATCTCTGTTTTTTCTTTGTAATCAAATTACTTTAATGTTTTATCTAAAAATTGTTCCAGATCTTTCTTTAAAAGTGAGGGCTTAAAATCCTCATAGCTATCCGAGCCTTCCACAAAACTGCTGACATGCAGGAACCTGTCTGTTTCGGGATTGCTGCTCCAGGCCCAGTCCGAAAGCTGGATGTGAGGAGAAAAGATGGTGAAAGTGGGAATATTCAGTGCTTTGCTTACGTTTGTCGCACCGCCTTCATTTCCGATAAGGCACTGGCAAAGGCTGGTGACGGCTGCAAATTCCCGCAGATCTTTCGTATCGAATTGCTGTATAATCGATTTTTTTGTTTCAGCGGAAACAAGGTGAAGAAGCTCTTCAAAAAGTTTCTTCTGAGAGGGAAGATAGTTGCACAGGATTTTCGCGTCTGGCCTATATCCGGCAATGTAATTCAGCAATTCAGCCATGTATGCCACAGGATACGTTTTCTCTTCCGAACTTCCGAAAGTGCTGATCATGACTAAATTGTCATTTTCAGATAAGCCGTATTTAGCTAAAACTTCATGCGCGTTACGTACTTCTTCATCCTTCAGATAAACTTTTGGGAAAGCTTCCTGAAAAGGGATGTCCAAAGGTTCCAGTAGCAACAGACGGTGTTCGATACCCAGCGTCGTGTTCTTTGATTTTACCTTTTTATCTCTTTTGACCGAATTATTGAAGAAAAACTGAGTGTAATTTTTAAAAAAACCGATCCGTTTTTTAGCTCCGGAAAAATACGTAATGAGTGCCGTTTCAAGCTTTGAATAAAGGTCGATCACCAGATCGAATTTTTTAGACCTGATTTCAGATAACGTGTCCTTCAGGCTATCCTTAAAAAAAATAACCTGATGGATGTAAGGATTCCCTATTAAAATCTGGGCGTATCGTTCTTCCAGAAGAAAGCTGATCTCGGCACCTGGATATTTATCTTTTAACAGAGGCAGGATCGTACTCGTGACAAGTACGTCTCCCATGAATTTTTTCTGTATGATTAAAATCTTCATTAATTTTTGTATTCCAGCACCGTCTTCTCAATAATCTTTACACAATCTGTCAGCTGCTCTTCGGTAATGACCAACGGCGGTGCAAGTCGGATGATGTTTCCATGCGTAGGCTTGGCAAGAAGTCCGTTTTCTTTCAGCTGGAGGCAAAGATTCCAGGCGGTGGAACTGTCAGGCGTATCGTTGATTAAAATGGCGTTTAACAAACCTTTACCTCTTACTTTGGTAATCAGGTCCGTCTTTTCAATCAGTTTATCAATTTCAGAACGGAATAATTTTCCTAATTCTTCCGCTCTCTCGGAAAGTTTTTCTTCTTCTACAACATCCAGAGCAGCAACCGCAACGGCACAGGCAATCGGGTTTCCTCCAAACGTAGAACCGTGCTGCCCCGGCTTGATAACATTCATGATCTCATTATCGGCGAGTACTGCCGAAACGGGATACATTCCCCCGGAAAGGGCTTTTCCTAAAATCAGGATATCCGGTTGTACGTCTTCATGGTGACAGGCGATCAGTCTTCCCGTTCTTGCGATTCCCGTCTGTACTTCATCGGCAATGAAAAGAACGTTATGCTTTTTACATAATTCGGAAGCATTTTTCAGGAATCCGCCGTCCGGAACATATACTCCGGCTTCTCCCTGGATAGGCTCTACTAAAAATGCAGCAATATTTCCAGCTTCTCGGCTTAAAACTTCT
The DNA here is from genome assembly GCA_913774355.1 of uncultured Chryseobacterium sp. Taxonomy (GTDB): domain Bacteria; phylum Bacteroidota; class Bacteroidia; order Flavobacteriales; family Weeksellaceae; genus Chryseobacterium. Next base: position 95,272 of record CAJYGB010000017.1, read on the forward strand.
TCCAGCGCAGTAATGTCGTTGTAAGGAATTTTAACGAATCCCGGAGTGAATGGCCCGTAATTTTGGTTGGCATCCGGATCGTTGGAGAAAGATACAATGGTGGTGGTCCTTCCGTGGAAATTATTTTCGCACACTATGATTTTCGCAGCATTTTCGGAAATACCTTTCACTTCATAGCTCCATTTTCTGGCTAGTTTTACGGCCGTTTCCACCGCTTCGGCGCCCGAGTTCATCGGAAGCACTTTATCGAAGCCGAACAGGGTAGTGATCTTCTGCTCGTACTCGCCCAATTTAGAATTGTAGAAAGCTCTTGAAGTAAGCGCCAGTTTCTGAGCCTGCTCTACCAATGCTTCTACAATTTTCGGGTGGGAGTGTCCTTGGTTTACGGCAGAATAAGCGGAAAGAAAATCATAATATTTCCGTCCTTCCACATCCCATACAAAAACACCTTCTCCGCGGTCCAGAACGACGGGAAGTGGGTGGTAATTGTGGGCACCGTGCTTATCTTCAAGATCAATAAAATATTGTGAGTCTTTTACTGTTTCTGCTGTTGACATAAATTTAGGTTTTTACAAATGTAAACATTATTGATGAGATGAATAAACAGAAAGCAAACACTGAATTAATTCCTGATGTAAGGGCATTTTGAGGCTAATAATCGGAACGTTAGAAAATATTGCCCAAATTAATTAGGCGTTGTAGTTATTATATCTTTTAAGTGTAATTTTATTTATGCGTAGCTAAAAAATGCCTGATCAGACCAAATATCATCTCCTATAACAAAAATGAAAGTATTGTGTATATTTTTCTATCTTAGACCATTAAATTAATACAATAGTGATAAAAAATATTTTGTCTTTGGTGTTAACTGGAGTTTTGGCCTTGTTTTCGGGACAGCAGACCGCAATTTCTCCTTTTAAGCTTGAAGACTATAAAAAATTTCAGGAAAAATATATTGCTTATGTAAACGAAAACCCACAGAAAGCAATAAAAATACAGGATGATTATTATTCGCCGAAAAAACTGGACAGCTTGCTTTTGATTAAAGATAAACTGAAAAAAGCAAAACTATCCTTAATATATTCTGATCCCAAGAAAATAGAAGAATATTATAAGCAGGAACCTGATGATGTTATCCTTCCTTTTGCTTACTTCCGATTAAAAGAAAGTGATTTCTACATGAGAGCCAATCGAAGAAGTGTTTTTATGTTGGGTAAAGACAAACAAATATCTGTAGCATATATTGATAAACTGGGGAAGGATTTTTCGAGGGATGCTATTTTTGAGAGGATAACGGATCTGAAAAATGAAACAGAAACAACCAACCGGTATCAGTCCGCAGGAATACTTATTTCGTCAAGCAACGCTAATAGTACTTATGGTTTTCCTGTAGGAATAAACAAAGATTATGATAAGACTGGAAATTTAATATCTTCTAAAGATTGGGATAAAAATATTGAGTTTGGGCTCAAAGATTTATTGAAAACATACAAGGAAAAAATTAATGATTATCTCCAGAAAAATAAAGATTCTCTTGGCTACAGCTATCAACACATGATAAAAGCACTTCCTAAAATAAATCCGGGAAGTAAAAGTAAAATTCTTATACAGGATGAGTTTTCAGGAATTGAAAAAATCGAAATTAATGGTGTTTTTTTCTGGAAAGTGTACGTTGGCTCGCTCAACTATTTTTTATTTGATACAAAAACAGGCAAAATATTTACATATGAAAAAATTAACTTTATCGGGTAAAGTTGCGTTCATTTTTTTGATGTTTTTATATATAGAATCCTTCTCTCAGATTGTTTTTCCTTCATTTGACAGCAAAAATCTGAAATATGGATTTAAAAATTCTGCAGGCGAATGGATTTTAAAATCCGAATATAAAAGCGTTCAGAGTTTCTATACATATCAGGGAATCAGGATCGATACAGTTGCTGTGGTGCAGAAAGATGAATTCTATAAGCAAAGCAATATCGTTATAAAAAGTAGTTATGGCCTGGTAAATGAGAAGGGGAAGACGATCATTCCTGTACAATACAAAACATTACTTTGTAATAAAGGAGTTTGCGCAGCCGGTACTCATGATAACAGAACGGTTATTTTAAACCTTAAAAATGAAAAACTCGCTGAAATTAAAGGAATTCCGCAAAAATTTCAGGATTCCGTAGTGGTTGTGTATAACGACGAAGATGGATTCTTTTATTTTACCAGATTGGATAAAATAAATCCTGCAGGCCCTTTTTTAAGCGTGGAGTTTTCAGGAAAATCAAAATTATATGCATTGTCTCCATCCAACGAAAAGGCTTTTTACAATATAGATGGCAGTGTTTACTTAAGGAACGATTCTATCTATGACAGTAAACCGGAACTTTATCCTTATGATCTGTTCCTTATAAAAAATCAAAAAGGAGTTACTTTTTCAGACCGGAACGGAAAACTGTATGAAACGTATTATCAAAATGTAAATCCATGGCAAATGACGTACTGCAATAAACCTGTAAGTCATGGTGATTACACCACATGTAAAGATGGCGGAACTATTGATATAAAAAAAATAGTGGAATATTATGGCTTTGATCCGTCTGTACTGTATATTACAAAAGGAAAAGAGTTGGAGTACAACATACTTTCAACTTTTTCGGTTGACGATCTGAATAATGAGAATTTTGAAAGCTACCAAATTGTGCAGTATAAAAATCCCGAAAATCCTGCGAAAAGATATGCTGTTTTAGATAAAGATCGTGTCGTTTTGAACTCGGAATTTCCTATTTTGAAGTTTTTTATTGATAATGCTCTAACGCAAAATCCTGAAAACGGCAAATATTACATTGTAAAAAAGGATAAGACTGTTGAAGTTAATGAAAAACAACTGAATGAGCTTAAAAGTTTTGGATCCGTGAATTTTAATATATCTTTTAATTCTAAAAATAATGTGATTAAAGTGTATAATGATTTGAATACAAAACTATTCATCATTAATGAAGAAGGAAATATTAAAGAAATAAAAGGAAAAGATATTACTAATTTTTATAACGGTTTTGCATATCTGAATGATGGAAATAAAATGTTTTTAATTAATGAAAATCTGGAAAGATTGAAGCAAATAAATAATGGTAATAATACGCTGGGATCTTTCAAAGATTTTGACAGCAACGGGATTCTTATTTGGAGTTCCTATAAAAATATTCCGGGCAAGCAGGATAAAGAATTTTATGGAGCATTAAATTATAAAGGAGAAAAGATTATTCCAGAATCTGAAAACCAAATCTATAAAGAAAATCCGGTATTTTATATCTCGTATTCCGAAACTGAAAAAGATGAAGAAGGAAATCAGAAAAATTTCGCTTTTAATAAAAATGGTAAAAAGATAGATCCTAAGGATAAAGTCAATGGAATTTATTTTTCCTATTATCCGAATTATTTAGTAATTCACTATGATTATGTTTCTTATTACTATTATTATTCTGGAGAATATTTGGGGAATAATAAAGACGGATTGGATTGGGAAGCTGATAAATTAGAAAAGCTAAGATTTTAAACAAAATAAAACCGGTTTCTGATTGAAACCGGTTTTTATTTTAATGATTATCATATTTTCTGTCCATCACAAAATCCTCCATGAACTTGGTCGTGTAGTTTCCTGCAAGGTAATCCTCGTGATCCATCAGTTGTCTGTGGAATGGAATGGTGGTTTTCACGCCTTCAATATAGAATTCCTCCAGAGCTCTTCTCATTTTGGCAATTGCTTCCTCACGCGTCTGAGCGGTTGTGATCAGCTTAGCGATCATAGAGTCGTAGTTGGAAGGGATGGTATATCCTGAATACACGTGGGTATCTACTCTTACCCCGTGTCCGCCAGGAATGTTTAATCCTGTGATCTTTCCCGGAGACGGTCTGAAATCCATGTACGGATCTTCAGCATTGATCCTGCACTCGATGGAGTGAAGCTTAGGATAATGGTTGATTCCGGAAATCGGCGTTCCCGCAGCCAATAAGATCTGTTCTCTGATAAGGTCATAATCAATTACCTGCTCGGTAATCGGGTGCTCTACCTGGATTCGGGTATTCATTTCCATGAAATAGAAATTCCGGTGCTTGTCTACAAGGAATTCAATGGTTCCCACGCCTTCGTATCCGATAAATTCTGCTGCTTTCACGGCGGCGTCCCCCATTTTCTCACGAAGCTCGTCCGTCATGAACGGAGAAGGGGTTTCTTCCGTTAACTTCTGGTTTCTTCGCTGTACGGAACAATCTCTTTCAGAAAGGTGGCAGGCTTTGCCGTATTGGTCACCCGCAACCTGGATCTCGATATGTCTTGGCTCCTCGATCAGTTTTTCCATGTACATCCCACCGTTTCCGAATGCGGCTACCGCTTCCTGAATCGCAGATTCCCAATGGTCTTTCAGGTCTTCAGCCTTCCATACCGCCCGCATTCCTTTTCCACCGCCTCCTGCAGTTGCTTTGATCATTACCGGATACCCGATTTCTTCAGCTGTTTTAGCAGCAATTTCATAAGATTCGATCAGGCCGTCAGAACCTGGTACACATGGAACGCCTGCTGCTTTCATGGTTGCTTTGGCATTGGCTTTATCTCCCATTTTCTCAATCTGCTCAGGCGTGGCACCGATAAATTTAATACCGTTTTTCTGGCATATTCTGGAGAAGTTGGAATTCTCTGAAAGGAATCCGTAACCTGGGTGAATCGCATCTGCATTAGTAATTTCAGCTGCTGCGATAATGTTAGGGATTTTCAGGTATGAATCTTTACTCATAGCAGGACCGATGCAAACCGCTTCGTCAGCGAACCTTACATGAAGGCTGTCTTTATCCGCAGTAGAGTATACCGCAACGGTTTTGATCCCCATCTCTTTACAAGTACGTAAGATACGCATTGCGATTTCGCCACGATTGGCTATTAATATTTTTTTGAACATCTCTCCGAAATTTTAAATTATAAATTTTGAATTTTAAATTATTTTAAATGAAAAAGGATTCATCTAAAATTTATAATCTTGAATCTAAAATTCCTTAAGATGGATCTACCAAGAATAAAGGTTGGTCGTATTCTACCGGCGTGGCATCATCCACTAAAATCTTAACGATTTTTCCGCTTACTTCAGATTCGATCTGGTTGAAAAGCTTCATCGCTTCGATCACACACACTACTTTGCCGTTGGAAACTTCATCTCCTACGTTTATGAAAACCTCTTTATCAGGAGAAGGCTTTCTGTAGAAAGTACCGATCATCGGAGATTTGATGGTTACATATTTACTGTCGTCAGATGCCGCTTCTGTATTTTGTGCAGGGGCTGCAGCCGGAGCAGCAGCTGGTGCAGGTGCTGCAGCCATTTGCTGAGGTGCCGTGTGGTAGACCGCAGGCTGTGCATACGCTACTTCGCTTCCCGCTAATGGAGTTTTAATGGTGATTTCGAAATCTTTAGTCTTGTATTTTACCTCAGATACTTCTGCTTTAGATACAAACTTGATAAGATTTTGTATGTCTTTAATGTCCATAAAATTGATATTTGATTTTGCTCCAAAGATACCAAAAAAACATAAAAAACAACAAAAAACCGCCAAATTTTATCAAAATCGGGCGGTTTTTGTATTAAAACGAGTGTTTTCGGGCGAAAACGGACTCTTAGTTTTCTTCAGTAGTCGCTACTTCTTTTTCCAATACGACTTTACCTCTGTAGTAAAGTTTTCCTTCATGCCAGTGAGCTCTGTGGTAAAGGTGAAGCTCTCCTGTTGTTGCATCTTTAGCCAATTGAGGAACTACCGCTTTGTAGTGTGTTCTTCTCTTATCTCTTCTTGTAGACGACTGTCTTCTCTTTGGATGTGCCATTGTGTAATAACTTTTTTAATTGATGAGCGATGAGATTCATCATCTCATCATTAAACTATTTAATTTTTGTTCTTTAAATTTTTTAAGGCGTCCCATCTCGGGTCGCTTTCGTGTTCTTCCTCTTCTTCAGTTTCTTTCGGACTGAACTTTTCCAGGATCGCCAGATCTTCATCACTTACATTCGGTGAAATTTTCTTCATCGGAATGGAAAGAGCGACGCTTTCATAGATCAGCTGGGCAACATTAAAGGCATGGTCTGCAGTTGGGATTGTAATCACGTCTTCTTCGCTGTCGTCATATTCCTCCCCGAATTTCACCAATACTTTAATTTCATTTTCAATGGGATGATCGAAATTTTCGCTTGAAATATCACAAACCAATTCTACTGTCCCGTTTACTTTGATCTCAAATTCCAGAAATGTGCTGTGCTTGTCCAATAGAACATCTACCGCAATTTTAGGATTTGTAAATTCCTGTTCAGTGTCAAACAATTGAAAGAACTCTTTATCTATCTCAAACCTGAACTCGTGCTTGCCGGTTTTCAGCCCGGAAAAGCTTACATCATAGTTTCTTAACTTGTCCATAAAATGAGTGTGCAAAAATATGCAATTTTTTTATAATAACAAATAAAATTTCTAACAAATTAATTTTAAAATCTTCTTTAAAGTTTAAAGATTTAGGCTTCAGAATCCTCCGGCAGATCTTCATCTATTCCGTTATCTACCGCCATTTTTCTGGGCTGAAGGCGGTTATTCATCAAATCATTGTATTCGCTTCTGTGCTTAAAAATCTTAATAGCCGTAAAAATAGCTTCCGTAAAACTCTGAGGATCTGCTATGTTTTTACCCGCAATATCATATGCTGTCCCGTGATCCGGTGAAGTTCTGATAAATGGCAGCCCGGCTGTATAATTCACGCCTTCTTCATAAGCCAGTGTTTTAAACGGCGCCAGGCCCTGATCATGGTACATTGCTAATACCGCATCGAAGTTCCTGTATTTTTCCGGCTGGAAAAAGCTGTCGGCAGGGAAGGGTCCGAAAGTCATGATGCCGTTATCCGATAATTCCTTGATGGCAGGAGAAATAATTTCAATTTCCTCATTTCCTATGACGCCACCGTCTCCTGAATGTGGATTCAATCCTAAAACCGCAATTTTAGGCCTTACAATATTGAAATCTTCAATTAATGTCTGATTTAGAATCCTGATCTGTTTTTTGATCTTTTCTTTGGAAATATTTTCAGCAACCTGTGAAAGAGGAATGTGGTGAGTAAGAACGGCTACCTTAAGATCGTCCGTCACCAGGAACATCAGTCCTTTTTTATTGAATTTTTCCTCAAAATATCCTGTGTGCCCTGCATGCTTGAAACCCATTTTTACCATTTCATCCTTATTGATAGGAGCGGTTACCAGAACATCAATTTCTCCTTTCAGTAAAGCTTCTGTGGCAGCTTCCAGAGAGTCGATAGCCATTTTGGTGGATTCTTCCGTCGGGGTTCCCAGTTCTACCGTAGAATTTTCTTTCACAAGGTTTACCATATTCAGTTTTCCGGCGTGGGCCTGTGAAGCATCGTTGATATAATTGAAATTCAGATTGAGTTTAAAAATATTTTTCTGATAGGTAAATAATTTTCCCGAACCAAAAATTACCGGCGTAAAAAAATCCGTGATGGTTTTGTCCGCCAGGGATTTCATAATGATTTCGGGACCGATGCCATTGAAATCTCCTATTGAAATTCCTACTCTTACTGTATGGTTTTTTGGGTTCATTTTGATTATCTTTGAAGATTAATAAACTACAAATTTAGCAAAAAATAATATGTTCACAGGAATTATTGAAGCAGTCGGGATAATTGAGAAGATCGAAGAAAACGGAAGCAATATCGATTTTACTTTAACCTGTCCTTTTACCGATGAATTGAAAATAGACCAAAGCCTCGCCCATAACGGCTGTTGTTTAACCGTAGTAAAAATCGAAGGCAGCCAATATGTTGTAACGGCCATCAATGAAACGCTGGAAAAAACCAATCTAGGACAATGGAAAACCGGAAGTGTCGTAAATCTTGAGCGCTGCATGAAAATGGACGGAAGACTCGATGGGCATATCGTGCAGGGGCATGTCGACAAAACCGGTGAGGTGGTAAGCATCGAGAATAAAGACGGAAGTTATTTTATTACCATACAGTATGAGGACAACGGAAGCTTTGTAACGGTGCCGCAGGGATCCATCACCGTGAACGGAATCAGCCTTACCGTAGCAAAAAGCGAAGATTCCCGGTTTTCAGTAGCGATTATTCCTTACACCTGGGAATTTACGAATATGAAATATTTAAAAACTGGTGATAAAGTTAATTTAGAATTTGATATAGTTGGTAAGTATATTGCTAGGTTAATTAAAAAATAGCGAATGTCAATTAATATGTATAAAGGATATAGCTTAAGGAATCGCGTGTTTTTCGGTTTCCTGTTGGTATGCCTTTTAAGTGTTGTAGCGTCTTCGCTGGTGCCTTACTTTGTTTTAAGAAATAATTCTGAAAAGCAAAGTGAAATCGACATGCAGAATAAAACCGGTGCCGTTATGAGATTTCTGGATTATGCCATAAGCATGAAGCACACAGAAGCCCGGGATCTGCCTGAAATGCTTGATAACAAAATCTACGAAATCGCAGATATCAATCAGCATCCTATTGTCCTCTACGATCTAAGAGGAAATTATCTACTGTCCAGTGTAGAGGGAAACGAATCTTACCGTAAAGCGATACCGATTACTATTGTCAATAAAATTCTGGCTACGAAAGCCAGGGTCGACATAAAAGGATATGATGCTTCCAAAGATGCTGTTCTCACCTCTTCTTATTTATTGCTCAGAAATAATGATTTTGAACCGATTGCAATTGTGTATATTCCTTTATATCATGATGAAGGTTCTTATCTTGATGTTCTCAATACGTATCTGAAGTATATCGTTTTGGTTGATGTTTTACTGATTCTTTTCAGCGTATGGTTTAGTTGGGTGATGTCCAATAACCTGGCGAAAAATATCACCAAATTTTCGGATATGATTACGCGTATTACGTTATTTGAAAATGAAATGCGCCCGATCCGCTATTATAAAAATGACGAACTTAATGCCTTGGCAAGGGCCTACAACCGGATGATTCTTCAGATTCAGGATCAGAAGGAAAGGCTTCGTTTTAAAGCTTCGGAAGAAGCCTGGAGAGAGATGGCGAAGCAGGTAGCACATGAGGTGAAAAACCCATTAACGCCGATGAAGCTGACCATTCAGAATTTTGAAAGGAAATTCGATCCCGAAGATCCGAATATCCGGGAGCGGGTAAAGCAGATGAGCAAAACAATGGTGGACCAGATCGATCTCATTGCCACTGTTGCTTCCGCATTTTCCGAATTTGCCAAGCTTCCCGAAAAACATAACGAGGTAATCAATCTGAATCTGGAGGTAGAAGATATTCTGCGTGTATTTAATGACGAAAGTGTTTTTATGCATGCCAATAAAAACAATATCATGATCAGCATGGATAAGATTTATCTGTCCAGGATCATTACCAATCTCGTGACCAATGCCAAGCAGGCAGAAAGCGAAGACAGGAAACTGATCGTTAATGTAGATATTGAACAGCATCAGCGCAGGGTTATGATTTCCGTGCAGGATAATGGGGTAGGAATTCCGGAAAATATGTACGAAAGGATTTTCGAACCTAATTTTACATCCAAGAACAGCGGAATGGGATTAGGTCTTTCCATGGTAAGAAAAATGGTGGAAGACTATAAAGGCGAAATTACCGTGAAATCCGAAGTGGGGAAGGGCACGACATTTATCATTACTTTACCTACCAATTTATAGTGAAATCTTTTACGTTCAGACAATTTGAGCTCCGGCAGTCGAAAGAGGTGTTCCGTGTGGGTACGGACGGTGTGCTGCTGGGTACTTCAGCAACGGTAGCTCATGCTTCCAAAGTATTGGAAGTCGGTACCGGAACAGGACTTATTTCCCTGATGCTCGCCCAAAGAAATCATCAGGCAGAATTTTTAGGAATCGATATAAACAAAGAAGCTACCGAACTGACCCGGCTTAATTTTGAAAATTCTCCTTTTGCATCCAGGATGAAAAATATTCATCAGGATTTTAAATATTTTGATACCGCAGAAAGATTTGATCTGATTGTATCCAATCCTCCTTACTTTGAAACTTCAGACTCTGAAAAAGATAAAATTGCCCGTCAGAACGTGGAATTGAATTTCAGACAACTGATTTCAAAATCAGCAGGATTGCTTACGGGAAATGGCACTTTTTCTGTGATTATCCCTGTGGAAGCCGGAATAGGATTTATGCAAATTGCGGAAGAACACAGCCTTAAACTGACTCGCAGGATTAATATCAAAGGTATTGAGACGTCCGGTGTAAAAAGGTTGATCCTTGAATTTTCTTTAACAAAGCAACCTCTTTCAGAATCAGAATTCATTATAGAAAAAAGTCCGAGGCAATACTCGGACTCATATCTTGAACTCACCAAAGAGTTTCATGTTTTTCGTAAATAAAATATTTTATTCAAATAATTCAGCAGTATCCAATACGGAAACTTTCCCGTCCTCACATCGAATTGCCTCTCCCGGGAAATTCTGGATCATGTGATAATCGTGGGTGGCCATAACCACGGCCGCTCCGTTTTCCAAAGCTACCTGCTTCAGAAGGGTCATGATTTCATTGGAAGTCTCAGGGTCCAGGTTTCCTGTCGGCTCATCCGCTAAGATTAGGTCCGGATGATTCAGTAAAGCCCTTGCAATAGCGATACGCTGCTGTTCCCCTCCTGAAAGTTCATGCGGCATCTTGTGCTTTTTACTCTTCATATTTACACTTGCCAATACTTCATTGATGCGTTCTTCTATTTTTGCCTTATCGCTCCAGCCTGTGGCTTCCAGTACGAATCTCAGGTTTTTCTCAACCGTTCTGTCGGACAGCAGCTGGAAATCCTGGAAAACAATGCCTAATTTTCTTCTCAGGTTCGGCACATCGGAAGCTCTCAGCTTAGCAAGGTCGAAACCTACGACTGCTCCGTGTCCGGAAGCTAATGGAATATGCCCGTACAGGGTTTTCAGCAACGAACTTTTCCCGGAACCTGTTTTTCCGATAAGGTAGCAGAATCTTCCTTTTTTGATGTTCAGATTAACATCAGAAAGAACCGTGAAGTTTTTTTGCGCAATCTTCGCATGCTGCAGGCTTATGATGTTGTCTCCGGCGATATGGGTATGTGGCATAATTCAGTTTTAAAAGTACTATTCTAAAATATTTTTTCAGATTTTAAAAATAGGAAAAAGAAGACTTAGAAACCTAAGTTTTAGGAAATTTTAACAACAAAAAATGCCTGAAAAAATTCTTTTCAAGCATGATTTGTATATGATAATAAAAAGATTATCTCTTAGCGCGTGATGCACTTACAGTTAAACTCTTTCTGCCTTTAGCTCTTCTCGCAGCCAAAACTCTTCTTCCATTTGGCGTAGACATTCTTTCTCTGAAACCGTGTTTGTTTCTTCTTTTTCTTTCTGATGGCTGGAATGTTCTTTTACTCATTACTTTATGTTTAAATCGTAATTATCTATTAATTTTCAGGTTGCAAAGATATGGAATTTTTTAAAAGTTGCAAACTTTACCAATATTTTTTTGAATTTTTTAATCTCTTTTTTAGCCGGCTTTTTATAAAGCCAGGCCGGCAGACGGTTTCCCGATCATTAAAAATAATCGCCGTGATTTATTTAAAAGCTCTATCTTTGGAGACTCAAATTTAAAGAAATATAAACATCATGATGTTTACACCGGCAGAACTTTTAGAAATCAACACGTTACTTACTCCAGAAAACAAAATTGTAATCCTTACGCACTACAATCCGGATGGTGATGCGGTCGGTTCGAGTCTTGGCCTTAAACATTATCTGAGAGCAAAAGGCATTCATGCCGAAGTGATCGTTCCGAATGATTTCCCGAAATTTCTGAAGTGGATGCCGGAAGCCAAAAGGATCCTGATTGCCGACTACAAAAGGAAATTTGCTTCCGATCTCATCTACGAAGCCGATGTTATTTTCTGCCTGGATTTCAATGCTCCTTCTAGAATCGGGATCTTAGGAGACTGGCTCACCAATGCAAGAGGGAAGAAGATCCTCATCGATCATCACCAGCAGCCGGAAAAATTCGATTTTGTGTACTCCGATACCATTATTCCGGCGACCTGCCAGATGGTATATCATTTTATTGAAGCGATGGGTGACGAAAAGCTTGTGAATAAAGATATCGCGGAATGCCTGTATACCGGAATCATGACGGACACCGGTGGCTTCCGTTTCCGTTCCACCAGCGCAGCAACACATAGAATCGTTGCAAACCTTATTGAAAAAGGCGCAGATCCTGCCATGATCACTTCAAGTACATGGGATACCAACACCGTTTCACGTCTTCATTTATTGGCTTTGATCTTAGGAAGGATTGAAGTGGTAAAAGACGGAAAAGTAGCGGTATTGTACCTTACCCGTGACGAACTGAAGGAATATGGTTTCCAGAAAGGGGATACCGAAGGTTTTGTTAATTACGGATTAAGCATTATGGGGGTGAAAATGGCGGCTTTCTTTATGGAAGACCTGTATGAAGATTTCATTAAAATCTCTTTCAGAAGCAAGGATGATATGGATGTGAACCAGTTTTCAAGAAAATATTTCAATGGGGGAGGGCACATCAATGCAGCAGGAGGAAAGTCTCTTGAATCTTTGCCGGGAACTATTGAAACCTTTAAAGCCAGAGTAGAGGGAGAAGATTTATAACCGTCAACTTATTTCAATAGGCCAGCGTTTAATAAAATGACAGCAGTATCTGATATTAAAGGCTTTCAGTCGGAATTTTGATAGAAAACTTTCCGCATCCGGTTTCCCTATTCCGGCTGACTAACTGATTTTTACCTTAGGCTTAGGTTGGTTTAAACTTAAATATTACCCTTGTCAAACCGTGAATATCCCTTCTCTTCCAGCTCCTTGCATGTATGTTCATATACTTCCTGGAACATTAGATCCAGAAACTTCTTATTGAATAAACTGAACTTTGTCATCTTAGGAGGGTCCAGGAAAATATCACAGGATTTTGCTTTGGAATACACCGATTTGGCAATGGCAAGATGTAAAATCCGGTCAAATTCTTTCATCAGACTCATTTTTTCCAGATTGTCATAGCTGATAGAATTTACGTGAGAGCCGATCAGGAAATCACATTTATCCATAATGGGTTCTATGGGAAGATTGTCCAGAACTCCTCCGTCTACATAGATTTTATCACCTATTTTTACAGGAGGTAAGATAAACGGAACGCTGGAAGACGCCAATAACGGAGCAAACAGCTCACCTTCCGAAAAGAAATCCACAATACCGTGCGTCATTTCTGTAGCAGCAACATAAACCGGGATTTTCAGGATGTTGAAATTATCTTCCGGAAAATAATCTGTAAACAGCTTCATGATAAACTTAGAGCTGAAAATGCCGTTCTTGGAAAGCTTCAGATAAGATCTGGAGAAAAAAGTGGTCTGTTTTACGATGTCCATCATTTCATCCGGAGTTTTCCCCAGAGAATAAAAGGCACCGACAATGGAGCCTGCACTGGTTCCCGAGATAATATCAGGCTTCAGATTGTACTCTTCCAAAGCTTTCAGAACGGCGATATGGGCGATTCCGCGCATGCCCCCGCCTGAGAGCGTCAGGCCGATCACCGGCTTCTTTTTTTTGAAGGAGAAAAAATCAAACATATCAGAAAACCAGGTGTTTCGGAAGATTATGAAGGATTTCGGTATTGATGATCGCTGCGCAGACAGCGGGTTTTTCCCAGTGGCCGTTGTGTCCGCAGTCGAGGATGTACGATTTAATGTTGGTACGGTCGGGCAGGCCTTTGATAAGAGCTTCTGTTTTTACGGCATTATCATGTTTCCCGGCAAGGACCAAAATTTTAGCCTCCAGGTTTTCGAGGATATGCTTTTTATCGGTCCGTTCCACCATTCCTTTTACGGAGGCGAGTGCACCCAGATTATTGGTGGAAAGAGCAACCTCAAGGGCGGTTTCTATCTTCCCCTCCAGAATATCTCTTTCATTGGGATTAAACAGATTCGGGACGCCGGCTCTGGCGTAATGGGGAAATGCATCTTTAATGATCCGGTAACTCTTAATGCGTTGTTCTTTTTTTTCTGCATCATCAGGGAGATAGGTAGAGAAAAACAGCGTAAGGCTTTTCAGAGATTCCGGATATTTCTCTGCAAAGCCCAGGGAAATATAGCCTCCCATGGAATGCCCGAGCAGATGGACTTTATCCAGGTTCTGATCGTCGAGTACTTTTTTTACCTCTTCCGCCACCATTTCCATGGTCTGGACTTCTGCGACAATTTCCGATTGGCCGTGGCCGGGAAGATCGATTTTCAGCAGTGAAAAATGCTCGGATAGGTAAGGTTCCATATCGCTCCATATCGAAAGGTTTTCCATAAAGCCGTGCAACAGGACGAGGGTTTCCTTTCCGTTTCCTTTTCTCTCGAAATTCAGCATAATTCAATAATTAAAAGTGAATGTCAATATATTCAACAAATCCCGAACCATTTACCATATCCTGCAGTCTGTACGTTTTTCCGCCGTCTTTAGACATAAATGTTTTTGTTCCCCGTCTTACATACGGTTTTCCGTTTTCGCTTCCAGCAACACTTTCGGAAATATTTCCTGTGAAATTCATGTGCTTGTCGGAGACTACTGCCATAAAACCATCGATGTGTACATAGCTTTTACCGGATTTTATATCTCCTTTAATATTATAATGGTCGGCTTCTCCCTTTATTTTTTCAAAATGTACAGAACCTGGATTTTTTATCGAATTATGAGTGAATGTATGGGGCCCGCTGAAATCCTTAAAATGGTTTTTAGACCGGATGCTGTCATTGATTTTCGTTCTCGCAGCATTAATGGAATCTACTATTTTGGCAGTGTCTGCTTTTTCGGGAACAGGAGTAGCATCTTTTTTAGAACATGAAACAAGTACGGCCGAAACAGCGAGTGCGGATAAAAAGTTTTTCATTCAGTAAAATAATTATATCCAAAAATAAATAAAAAAAGAGCATTCTAAAAATGCCCTTCCTGTTTATTTGGTTAATTCTTCGTAAACTTTCTTTTCCCACGGTTTGATGTCGGTAATGCCATAGCATTCTTTTTTAGAGATGGCAATATTATCCAGTACATCAACGAAGTTTTTATAATTCGCATCATCGGTCGGCTCAATAATGATCGTGAAATTTTCTTTTTTAGGTGCTTTGTTATAAGCCTCGGAGATGATTTTGGTAATATTCAGTCCGTTGAAATCCGTTTCTTTCAGATTGTCTTTACTCAAATCTTCTTTAGCCTGCTGGTGGTAAAATACCCTGTTGTCTTTGCCGAGGATAAAGGTAACCTGGTTTCTGACATCAACTACATCACCTGGATTATGCGGTCCTTTTGCCGGCAATCCCAGATCCATCACATTCGGTTTTGTAAAATTGGTGGTGAACATAAAAAAGGTAATCAACAAAAATCCCAGATCGACCATCGGTGTCATATCTACGCGGATCAGTTTTCTTTTTTGTTTACTGCCGCCCTGTTTTTCCTGTGCAATTACTTCTGCCATAATTATTAGTTTTTAAATGTTAAACAGTTTTAATAAGGTATTGAATACTTCTTATTATGAAATAATAAATACAAAATTTGTACCCAAAAAACAAAATTAGTGTTAAATATTTAATTGAATAATGGTTTTTGTATTAAATAGGTTATGTGTCAGTAGAATGAGTCATTATTCGTTAATTAATGACCTGTTCCGCAGGTAAAACAAAAAACTCACGCCTTTCAGCATGAGTTTTAAAAATATTTTAAAATTCTTATTTATTCTGTTTGTAATAATTGACACCGCACTCAAGGAACTTTTTGAATTTTTCCTTTTCCATATATCCGGAAACCGGGGTATTGATTACTTTTCCGTCCGGAGTGAGCAACACGTAATGCGGCTGGGAATTGTTGTTGAAATTCGCGGTTTGGAACAGGCTCCAGCGGTCTCCGATGGTCTGTACTTTTTTCATCTGTCCGTCACCGAGATCGATTTTGGTCTTCTGTTCTTCAGGAAGCTCTTCTTTATCATCTACATACAGGGAAGCAAGGACTACGTCGTTCTGAAGGATCGGCAGAATATCCTCCTGGCTCCAGACGAACTCTTCCATTTTACGGCAGTTTTCGCAGCCATAGCCCGTAAAGTCGATCAGGATCGGTTTATCTTCCTTCTTGGCAATTTCAATGGCTTTGAAGAAATCGTGTTCAGGATGCATGCCCAGGATTCCGTCTTTTTCATCATGGAAATAGCTTACGTTCAGCGGAGGTAAAATTCCACTTAGCAATTGCAGTTTTGGCCGGTCGGATGGGATCAGTCCCTGGATCAGGTAAATTACGAAACCGATTCCCAAAATACCCAATACTTTTCTGGTGATGGAAATTTTAGGCTTTTTATCATCATGAGGGAATCTGATCAATCCGAACAAATAGACCGCCAGGCCGATGGCCACAATGATCCAGATACCGATGAACAGTTCTCTTTTAATTAAAAATGTTTTGGAAACAAGGTCTGCTTTTGAAAGGAATTTTAAAGCCAGAGCCAGCTCTACAAACCCTAAAACAACCTTTACCGTATTCATCCATCCTCCGGATTTCGGAAGGCTCTGCAAAGCCTGCGGGAATAAAGCCAACAATCCGAAAACAATGGCCCACGCCAGTCCGAAACCACCCAAAGCGAAGGTCAAAAGCATCGGAACGTTGGCTGATCCGGTAATGGCGCTTCCCAGTAAACTTCCCAAAATTGGTCCTGTACAGGAGAAGGAAACAATCACAAGGGTTAAAGCCATAAAGAAAATTCCGATAATTCCACCGGCTTCTTCAGCTTTGGAAGATTTATTGGCAATGGAACTTGGCAGTGTAATATCATAATATCCGAAAAAGCTTCCTGCAAAGAAAATAAAAATGATAAAGAAAGCAATATTCAGCCAGACATTGGTTGAAATTTCATTGAAAATATTTCCGGCTATCCCGTCGATCAGATGGAAAGGTACACTTAACAGAACAAAGATCAGAAGGATGAAAAACCCGTAGATCAGAGCGTCTCTCTTTCCTTTTGCCGGGTTTTTATTGCCTTTCGTAAAGAAAGAAACAGTTAGCGGAATCATTGGGAATACACAAGGTGTAAGTAATGCAATCAGTCCGCCGATAAACCCTAACAAAAGATAGGTCCAGTAATTTTCATTGATTTTGGAAGATCCCGTTCCGCAGTCCGTCAGCGGATTTTTTATATCAATAGACGATATTTTCAGCTGCTTGGGATCCAGGGCAGCTGCTTTGGCTAAAGGCGCAGTAGTCTCAACAACACTTATCGTATCGGGTGAGGGCTGCAGGGAATCTTTTGCAGCTTCAGCTTTTTCATCTGCTTTTGCAGGTTCAGCAGTTCCTTTCGGGGTAACCTGTTTGTTGAATTCTACCGTATTCGGTGCAAGGCAAACCCTGTCGTCGCAGGTCTGATAGGTAATTTCAGCAACAACATCGCCCGGCTTGGTTCCGTCCTTTAATTTAAATTTCTGCTTAAAGCCCGCTGCATTGGAATAATAAACGATTTTTCCGCCAAAAGCTTCTGAAAATTCTTCATGCTTTTTACCGGTTTCCGTAAACTTTCCAATCAGTTCTATGTTTTTTCCCGAAACTTTGTAATCCGTCGGAATACCGGTGTCCTCCGGAAGGTCTTTGGAGTAAATGTGCCAACCGTTTTCTATGGTTGCATTCAGTACGGCTTCATATTGATTGTCGCCTAATTCGTTGATTGTAAATTTAAATTTTACAGGATTTTTGATTTGTGCATTGATTCCGGTTGCCAGAAACAACAGAATCAATAAAAACCAGTTTTTAAATTTCATTTTTACTTTTTATTAAAAATTTTGAGAACAGCTTCGGTATTCTCATCCCTAGAATATCTTCGGTCCTGCCGGAAAGGAACCACCCCAAGTACGGAATTTTCGCCATCGGTCAGAAGCCATATTTTTTGCCTTGCTAAAATAGATAATTTTTCGTCCCTAAAAAACTTGGAAACTTTCTTTTTACCTGAAAATCCCAAAGGATAAAATTCATCCCCTTCTTTCGGCCTCCGCAACCGCAATGGAAAGCGAAGTTTCATTGCGTCAAAATCCCAGTTTATGCTTTTATTGATTTCCTCAATTCCCGTTATATATTCGAGATTAATTGTCATCCGGTTTTCGGAAAAGTCGAATTTCTCCATCAAAATAATTTCGTGTTCAGATTCCTGTACCTCTTCTTCTGTTTTTTTGCTTAAAACAAGTTCATTATAATTTATCATCAGCTGATGGGTTTCCGATAAAAATAGGCTCCCGTTTCCGGCAGTAAAAATTTTAGGAATTTCCTTTTCCTGATGAAAGCCGTATTTTTTCAGAATCTCAAATTTTACAAAATCACTTTCATTGTTTAGCTTTTCCTTTGACAGAATTTTATGGGAAGGGTTAAATATCGTTATTCGGTTTTCAATATCCAGGATCTGCTGCTGAATAAACCCCCGGGCCTGATTGAGATAAGAAGAACTCTTTCTAAAATTTTCTAAAAAATGCTCATTGGTTTCCATCAACTTGGGAACTATCTTATTCCTGATTTTATTTCTTAGATAATCACTTTTTTTATTGGAAAGATCTTCCCGGTATTCAATCCTGTTTTCTTTCGCGAAAGTGTAGATTTCCTCTTTTGAAAAAGGCAGCAAAGGCCGGAGGATATGATTTTCATTGGCGGGAATCCCGCTCAGTCCATTAATTCCCGCAGCTTTGGAAAGGTTGATGATAAAGGTTTCCAGCTGATCGTTCAGATGATGGGCCGTCACCAGGAATTCCAGATTTTCATTTTTCCGGATCTGTTTGAAAAAAGTATACCTCAGTTCCCTTGCCCAGAGCTGGATGGAATTTTCAGGCTTCCGGTCTTTTTCCGAAACCGAATATAAATGAAATTTAATATAATGCCTTTTGCAGAAATCCTCCACTACTTTCTGGTCCTGCTCAGAATCCTCTCCGCGAAGTTTATAATTGATGTGGGCTACTTGAAATGCAATCCCTAACGTCTTAAAACACTGGGCCAATACCATAGAATCGGCGCCGCCGCTAACCGCAAGCAGATAGCTTTGATTTTCAGGACTATGAATTAACAGGGCCAGCTGGTTTTTAAATGCTGATATGTCCAACATAGAGATTCGGAATTTCTTTCTGCAAAGATAATCCATATAATTAAATTGAATTTTGTTACCTTTGATCCGTCTAAAAATGATTATTTATGAAAATTTTTAAAATTTTAGCAGTTTCTGCAATGGCGCTGGGAATGACATCTTGTATCAGCAAAAAGCAGTATGATGCGTTAAGCACAAATTACAAGCAGTGTATAGAAAACGTAGGAGAAAGGCAGAGGGAAATTCAGGATCTGAAATCTCAGAATTCAGCTTTGGCCAGTGAGAATAGTTTACTGAAGAGCCAGCATGATGCGTTGAAATCTTCATTGGATGCGTGTCTGTCGAACTCAGGGAAAAGCTCTGCGAATATCGATAAGTTAGTTGGGGAAATCAACTCTTCAAACTCATACATCAAGCAGCTGATTTCAAACAATGCGAAGAATGACAGTCTGAACATGGCTTTATCCAATAAACTGAAGAGATCTTTGGATAACGTAGCAGACAGCGATGTTCAGGTAAAAGTGCTGAAAGGCGTGGTTATGATTTCGCTTTCAGACAAAATGTTATACAAAACCGGAGATTACAATGTATTGCCTGCCGCTCAGGAAGTGTTAGGAAAAGTAGCGAAGGTAATCAACGACTACGACAAATATTCCGTACTGATCGAAGGGAACACGGATAACGCCGCTTTAAACTCACCGAACCTGCCAAGAGACAATTGGGATCTTTCTGCTTTAAGAGGAACTTCGGTAGCTAAAATCTTACAGACGCAGTTTGGAGTGGATCCGGCAAGGATTACTGCAGGAGGACGTTCAGAATACAATCCTAAAGCAACCAACATGAGTGTTTCCGGAAGAGCTGAAAACAGAAGAACCGAAATCATCATTATGCCTAAGCTGGATGAATTCATGAAACTGATGGACATCGCGCCGAAGAAATAGTTTTAAACCGTAACCGACATAAAAAGAAATCCCGAAGTCATTCGGGATTTTTTTATCTTCTCAAATTAAATCTTGTTGTTTTAATAAATAATTCTCTTAAAAAATGAATTGGATGTTTATGGGTAAGTAGTTTTTCAGAAAACATGTTTGCATATGTTTTTACTCTTAGACAAAAAATTAGACATATCTTATATTTTTACTGTAATTGCGCCCGGGATTTTCCATATCGGCAGAATATTCCGGTTTTTACACTCGTTTTTGTTATATTTAAGTAAATTTGAACTGCCTAAAATTTGTAGCATGAGCTTTTTTGAAGAAAAAAATCCGGAGATGGACAGGTATCTGGAAACACACGCTTCGTCGGAACCTGAAATGCTGAGAAAACTGAGACGTGAAACCTATCAGAAAACTACGCAGCCCCATATGATTTCCGGGTATCAGCAGGGAAGATTATTAACGATCATTTCCCAGATGATGCAGCCGGAAAATATTCTGGAAATAGGAACTTTTACCGGATATGCCACGCTATGTCTTACTGCAGGAATGTCTAAGAACGGGAAGATCACCACTCTGGATGTAAATGAGGATCTGGCCTATTTGCCGAGAAAATATTTTTCGGAAAGCGAATTTTCCGATCAGATCCATTTTAAGCTTCAGGATGCCAAAGAATTTCTAAAAGAAACCGATGAGATTTTCGATCTGGTATTCATTGATGCCGATAAAGAAAATTATGCGGAATATTTCAGGCTGATCAAGCCGAGAACGAAATCGGGATCGGTCGTGATGTTCGATAACGTGCTCTGGTACGGAAAAGTGCTGGAAGAAAATCCAAAACAGAAATCTACTCAGGTGATTAAAGAACTGAATGATTTGATCGCGAAAGACGACGATTTTGAAAATCTTATTTTACCTTTGCGGGACGGGGTAAACTTCCTGAGAAGAAAATAGACGAATGAGTATAATGTGAGGATCATGTGTCATTTCTAAGCTTTATTTTCAACCTGTAAACCAAATATAAACTGATGAATAAAGGAATTTGTAGCGTTACGGTAGCACCAGTCCGGGCGGAAGCATCCGACCGTGCGGAAATTGTCACGGAGATCCTCTTTGGCGAAAGTGCGGATATTCTGGAAGTGAATAAAAACTGGACCAGAATAAAAATGCATTACGACGGCTATGAAGGATGGATGGATACCAAACAGCTCCGTCCGGTTGAAGATGAGGTACTTGCAAAACGTAAAGTGACGGTTGTTACCGAAGATTTCGCTTCCGTATTAATGAACGACGGAAAAACACTGCTTTCGATGGGTTCGGAAGTGGAGTTTCCGGTGGTTGCTTCAAAAAGAAGCCATGAGGTACGCGAAAGCATTGCTTTGACGGCAAAAGAATTTATCAATGTACCTTACCTGTGGGGCGGGAAGAGTTTCTTTGCGGTAGACTGTTCCGGCTTTACCCAGCTGGTCTATAAAATCCACGATATAAAATTACCGAGGGATGCTTCCCAGCAGGTAAATGTTGGCGAATCCTTAAGCTTTGTGGAAGAAAGTCGGCCCGGCGATCTTGCTTTTTTTGAAAATCCGGAAGGGAAAATCGTACATGTCGGGATCATGCTGGAAAATCAGCGAATTATTCATGCTTCCGGAAAAGTGAGAATCGATACGCTGGATTCTACCGGGATCTTCAATATAGAACTGAACAAGCACACGCATAAACTGAGAGTGATTAAAAGTGTGCTTTAACTTAAAATCTGTCTGAAATGGAAAATATTCTATTTACTGTTTTTGATATTTTAAATTTCGTACTACTGGTTTTTCTGTGGTGGTTTACCGTAAAACAGTATAAATCTTTACCACAGGTCATTCCGATCCATTTCAATTTCGACGGAAAGGCGGATAATTTCGGGAATAAGAAATATGCCTTTCTGATGCCGGCGGTCTTAACGGGTCTTTATTTTCTATTTGCCTACGTGGTCAGAAGTCCGGAGTCCTCCAACTATCCTGTAGAAATTACCGAAGCAAATAAAAATGCACAGTTTTTGATTATGGAAATTTTTGTAAGATGGCTTTTTCTGTTGATTACATTGATCTTTCTGAACGGCCAGGATTATATGTTCCGATATTCCAAAGATGAGAAGGCAAAACCAAGGTTTGCCGTGTCTTCTACGTTGTTTTCGGTAATCGGAAGCCTGATCGTCCTGTTCATCTTCGTAGGTGTTTTTAAATGATAAAACAATACGGTTCCAATGGTGCAGACAGAAATACTTCTGTGGGTGGTTAAAATGGATGCTGTTTCAGATCCTTCAGCATAAATGATTGTGAAAAATTAAAATTGAATTATGATGGCTTTTCTGTATAATCTGTTCATCCATCTTCTCATTTTCGGGATGAAAATGTTTTCTTTATTTGATGATAAAACTAAAAAAGGAGTTGAAGGCAGGAAAGAATCCCTGCAGAAAGTAAAAACCGGGTTTTTAAAATCCGATAAAGTGATCTGGATGCATGCTTCGAGCTTAGGGGAATATGAACAGGGGCTGCCTGTTCTGGAAAGATTGAAAGACCATTTCTCCGATCATAAAATCCTGATAACTTTCTTTTCACCTTCCGGATATGAGCATGTGGTTAAAAAAGAAAATATTGCCGATGTGATCTGCTATCTTCCTTTTGATACAAAATCCTGTGTAAAAGAATTTGTACGCCAGTTTGATGTTCAACTATTTTTTACGGTGAAATATGATTACTGGTATCATCTGTTGGAAGAGCTGAAAAGCAAAGGAGCCAAAACCTATGTGATTTCTGCTTTGTTCTACGACCGCCAGTCTTTCTTTACCTCTTACGGGAAATGGTTTGTAGGGCAGCTTCAAAAAAATATTGACTGGTTTTTTCATCAGACCCAGATGTCTTATGCGCTGGCAAAAAGTGTTGGATTAACGAAATCCTCAGTGACGGGAGACACAAGATTCGACCGGGTAAAGCAGCTACGAGACCGCAACAACCATGTTGATTTTATCCGGGAATTCATCGGAAAAGATAAAGCTGTTGTCTTCGGGAGTTCATGGCAGCCGGAAGAAAAAATAGTGGAAGAAGTTTCACAGTTGAGCCCTTATGCAAAGCTTATTGTTGCCCCGCATGATCTGAAAAGGGTTGAGGCCCTGAAACAGATGTTTCCGAATGCCCTTTTGTACAGTAAAATTGATTCTTCCGTAGCTGGTTTTAATTCCCATATTTTAATCATAGACAGCATCGGACTTCTGTCGAAACTCTATTCCTATGCCGATATCGCCGTAGTGGGCGGAGGTTTTCACGATGCGGGCCTTCATAATATTTTAGAAGCGGCAACTTTTGGTGTTCCCGTAATTTTCGGAAATCATTATAAGAAGAATCCGGAAGCTGATGAACTGATTTCCGTTGATGGAGGCAGAGCTTTTGAAAATACAGGACTTGCCGCCGATTTTGTTATGTTTCTGATCAATAACGAAGAATTGCTTAAATCAATGTCTGAAAATGCTGAAAAATTCGTTTCCGAAAAATCGGAATCTACTGAATTGATTCTGAAGAAGATTCTAGCGTAAAAAGCCCCGGCTTTTAATGTCTTTGATAATTTGGTCGAAATTTTCGGGAATCCGGTCACTGGTCAGCCAATTGAAATCGATTCCGTTGTTGATGAACAGCTTCGACAGGTATTTGTTCTGAAGGATTTTTTCTTTCAAATGGTCAAGGTGTTCATCAATCTCCATCCAGTAATCAACATCCAGTTTTCTGGTTAGCAGAAGAGCCTTTACCGTTTTGTTGATTAAATACAAGTACAGTTTATAAACATTATCGAATCTCTGGCGGCTGAGGTCTTCGTTATGCTTCAGGATTTCATTTACCAAAAGGATATTCAGGGAAACTTCCCCGAACTTATCGGTGGTAATCTTTACATGTTCGGTAATTTCCGCACTGATCTTACGGATAATCGAAAGGAAATATTTCTGGTTGCCGATGTATTTTGAAGCCAGCAGAACTTTCTCCTGCACAATTTCTTCCATCGCATCGCGTTTATTATCGGTAGTTTCGGGATCGATCAGCTCGAAATACAGTTTTTTAGACAGCAGCTTGTCTTTCTTAAGCAATCTGAAAATCAGCTTATCCTTTTCCACAGATGAAAAATTGCTGAGGGCAGCTTTAAACTCTTTTGAATATTCCATTTTTAAATTTAATTAAAAATTTTCGAATATTTCAAAAACCCGTTAAGGGCCCAGTTGGCGGTATAGTATAAAGAAGTTAGGGTGGAAAACCCCATAAACTCTTTGTAAACAAGATATTGGTCTTTAATGATGTTTTTCTTTTTGCGGGAAACACTGTTTTCGCGCATCCTGTATTTTGCCAGCGTCTTATTCAGAGGATAGCCTTTCGGAATTTCTTTCAGCAGATTCAGCCACATCACGTGATCTTCACGCTTGCTTTTTACCGGGAAGAAAAATTTTCCAACGCGTTGGGTGTCATATATTGTTGAAACAGGGGCCAGTCTGCACGTTTTAAGAAGATTGGAAAACGTAACAACCGTATCCGCTTCAAAATCCTTTAAAATCGGCTCCATCGAATGTTCGTCACACCTTGAATAGTTGCAGTATACCAATTCTGCTTTGTTTTCCTGCATGAAATCCGTCATCGTTTCCAGATATTCCGGGAGCCAGAGGTCATCGGAGTCCAGAAAGGCGATGAATCTTCCTTCAGCCCTTTCCAGGCTTTTGTTGCGGGCATTTCCTGCACCGGCGTTCTGTTCCAATATCTGAAGTTTGATTCTGGGATCGTTGTATTGACGGATAATCTCAACCGTATTATCGGTAGAACGGTCGTCGGAAATCAGCCATTCCCAGTTTTTATAGGTTTGGTCCAGGACCGACTGTATCGTTTCCCCGATGAATTCTGCGGAATTGTAAGAAGGCGTAATAATGGAAACAAGTTCTTTCATTCGTGTTTTATAAAAATTTTTTCTCGTAAAAATGCCATGAACTTATCCCAACGGCGATCACCACAAGCATACAGGCTACAGCCATGAGATAAGGATTGTAATCCCTGAAAAGACCTAATGTCGTAAAAGTCCGGATAATCGGAAAGTGGAAGATGTAAATGCCATACGTGAAATCCCCGTACTTCCCGAAATTGTTGAGAAATTTAAAGGAATAAGCGATGTATAGCACAATAATCCCGATCATCATCGGCGAAAAGAATTTGATGTTAAAAATCAAATCGATCCAGACCGTAAGAATGGCGATGATAAAAAGCGTGTGCTTATGTTTGATGAACAGATCAAAATTAAAATAAATCAGCATTCCCGGAATAAAGTATGACAAAGTGCCCGGAAGCTGCTTGGCTACGGAGATCTTATTCAGCGATTCAAAATAATTAAGATAGATCAAAGAAAGGAAATAAATAACGATTAAGCTGATATTTCTATATTTATTATTCTTTCCGAAAAGGAGAAACAGCAGAGGAACAGAAAAATAATAGCTCATTTCGATCTTGAGCGTCCATAAAGCTCCGTTCACCGCCTGATTTCCGAAAACTCCAGGCAGCCACGGTGCCTTGAAATTCAGGAAGATGGAATTCCAGAACAGGTATTTGTAAACCTGGATGTTGCTGAAATATTCCTGAAAAGTGTAAGTGCTGACAAGGCTCAATAAAACAGCGCAGAGGAAAACAACCAGCAGATAGGCAGGAACAATTCTCCGTATCCTTTTTTTGATATAACTTTTGAGGCTCGACGAGCGCTCGTAGCTTCTGGCAATCAGAAAACCGCTTACTACAAAAAATCCGAAAACAGCAATTTCTATAGGGCTGTTCTCAAAAATTTTAAGATCGGGAGAAGCACTCAGTGCCCCCAAATGCCCGACGAAAACGATAAAAGCGAGAAGAACACGGATGAAATCAAAATTATTTTTCGTTAAGTCCTGCATTTGCATTGTTTTGTGCAAAAATAGTTTTTTTCACAGAATACAAAAGGGTTGCGGTTGATGAATGTTTATTAAATAAAGGTCATTTAAAGGATTTTATAAAGGCCGTAATCAGAAAATGATAAATTTTAATAATATTTTTTCAAAAATATTGTATAATAATATAAATAAATCATAATTTTAGCCCTTGAAAAATTTGATACATGAAGAAATTAGCATTATTATTTGCAGGTTTATCATTATTCGTAGCAACGGGTTGTAACAACGATACCACGGAAGTGATGGAAGCTCCGCTGGTAGGAGTGTGGCAGCCGGTAAAAAAAGTAGTAACCAGAGTGCCAACCGGTGGGCAGCCGGTTTCCGATGGGATTTCTTTTGATACTACATGCCAGCAAACATCAAGATGGACTTTTTCCTCAGGAAACGCCGGGAAAAGAAAAGATATGGGAGACAGCTCAACGCCGGGAACCTGTACGCCTACTTTCGACAGAACCTTCAGCTATAGCTATGATAAATCAAGCAAAGCGATCCAGATAAAATATCAGGGAATTGTTGAGCCTGATCAGGGAAGGATCATCAGCATCAGCGATACTTCTTTAAATATAATGTTTGAAGATAAAACGGACCCTACAGAATTTCATTCCGAAACCTATACCTTCAAGAGAATTCCACAGTAATGCTCTGAACGAATTAATCAACATACCATACAGGATCTCATCTTCGGATGGGATTTTTTGTTTTATGAGATTTAATTCAAAATTAAATTTACATTTCTTTTAAAATCATTATTTTTGTGAATCTTGAATGAGGGATAAATTATAAAATAATCTGATTTCAAAAGTCTAACATATAATATCTATAATAATAAAGTGTTTTACGATCATCAGCAGATAGAAAAAAAGTGGCAGAAATACTGGGAAGAGCATCAAACCTACAAAACTTCCAACAGCACAGATAAACCTAAATTTTATGTTCTCGATATGTTTCCGTATCCTTCCGGAGCAGGTCTTCACGTAGGCCATCCGCTGGGATATATTGCTTCTGATATCTATGCGAGATACAAAAGACATCAGGGATTTAATGTGCTTCACCCGGTAGGTTACGACAGCTTCGGACTTCCTGCTGAGCAGTATGCGATCCAGACCGGGCAGCATCCGGCGATCACAACTGAGCAAAACATTACAAGATATGAAGAGCAGTTGAGAAAAATCGGTTTCTCTTTCGACTGGAGTCGTGAGGTGCGAACTTCCGATGCATCTTATTATAAATGGACGCAGTGGATTTTCATTGAGCTGTTCCATTCCTGGTATAACAAAGATGCCGATAAGGCAGAATCTATCCAGACCCTGATCAAACATTTTGAAGAAAGAGGTACAGAAGGATTAAATGCTAATCAAAATGATGAGCTTGATTTCACCGCAGAAGAATGGAACGCCGCTTCTGCAATGGATAAAGAAGATATTCTATTGAATTACCGTCTGGCTTACAGAGCAGAGACTACTGTTAACTGGTGTCCTGCTCTAGGAACGGTACTGGCGAATGATGAAGTAAAAGACGGAAAATCCGAAAGAGGAGGATTCCCGGTTTTTCAGAAAAAGATGATGCAGTGGAGCATGAGGATTTCCGCGTACTCCGAAAGATTGCTGCAGGGATTAAAAACACTGGACTGGCCACAGCCTCTGAAGGATTCCCAGGAATACTGGATCGGGAAATCGCAGGGCGCACAGGTTAAATTTAATATCGAAGGGCAGAATGAAACGGTAGAAGTTTTCACCACAAGACCTGATACGATTTTCGGAGCAACCTTTATGGTGCTGGCTCCTGAGAATCCTTTGGTGGAAGCCCTTACAACAGAAGCTCAGAAAACGGAAATCGAAAACTACATCGAAGAAACTTCCAAAAAAACCGAAAGGGACCGGATGTCTGACGTGAAGAATGTTTCTGGTGCCTTTACCGGAAGCTATGCCGTAAATCCTTTCAGCAATGAGAGAATGCCGGTCTTTATTTCGGATTATGTGCTGATGGGCTACGGAACCGGAGCGGTAATGGCTGTTCCGGCGCATGATGAAAGGGATCACCGTTTCGCAAAGAAATTCAATCTTGAGATTAAAAAAGTAGTGGAGACGGACGAAGATGTTCAGGAAGCTTCTTACGATTCTAAAGATTCGGTGTGCGTAAACTCCGATTTCCTGAATGGACTGAATTATAACGATGCCAAAGCATTGATCATTTCGGCTATTGAAAAAAAAGGAATCGGCCACGGAACAACAAATTACAGACAGCGGGACGCGATTTTTTCAAGACAGCGCTATTGGGGAGAGCCGGTTCCCGTATATTATAAGGATGGAATGCCTTACACTTTGCCGGTTTCGGCTTTGCCGCTGGAACTTCCGGAAGTAGAAAAATATTTACCGACTGAAGACGGTGATCCGCCATTGGGAAATGCCAAAACTTTTGCCTGGGATGAAATCGCTCAGAAAGTTGTAGATACTGATCTTATTAATGAAACCACCGTTTTCCCGTTGGAATTATCTACCATGCCGGGATGGGCAGGAAGCTCATGGTATTTCCTGAGATATATGGATCCGAATGACGATAAGGCTTTTGTGGAAAAAGAGCTTGCAGATTATTGGGGACAAGTAGACTTATACATCGGCGGAAGCGAACACGCTACCGGCCACTTGTTGTATTCCCGATTCTGGAACATGTTTTTAAAGGACAGAGGATATATCAGTCATAATGAACCTTTCCAGAAGCTGATTAATCAAGGGATGATTTTGGGAATGAGTGCGTTTGTATATAGAGTTGACGGTACTAATCAATATGTATCTAAAAGTTTGGCCAAAGATTACAACACCCAGCAAATTCATGTAGACGTATCCTTATTAAAAGGGACTTCTGATGAACTGGATACAGAGGCCTTTAAAGCATGGAGACCCGATTATGCCGATGCCGAATTTATTCTGGAAGACGGAAAATACATTACCGGCCGTGAAGTGGAAAAGATGTCCAAATCGAAATACAACGTTGTAAACCCGGATGACATCTGTGACGAATACGGAGCCGACGGATTGAGGTTGTACGAAATGTTCCTTGGACCCCTGGAACAATCCAAGCCCTGGAATACGCAAGGATTAAGCGGCGTTTACGGATTTTTGAAAAAATTCTGGAACCTGTACTTTGACGGCGATACATTCTCTGTTTCCGATGAAGAGCCGACGAAAGCGGAATATAAAGTGTTGCATACCTTAATAAAGAAGGTCGTTTACGATATTGAAAACTTCTCTTTCAATACATCAGTATCTTCATTTATGATCGCGGTAAATGAACTGCAAAAAATAAAATGCAACAAACGCAATATTTTGGAACCTCTTGCCGTTATCATTTCTCCGTATGCACCTCATATTTGTGAAGAGCTTTGGAGTTTACTGGGACACAACAAATCCATTGAGTTTGAAAAATTCCCTGTACTTAATGAAGAGTACCTGGTAGAAGACGAAATCCAGTATCCGGTAAGTGTAAACGGTAAAATGAAGTTTAAAATTTCGCTTTCTGCACAGCTTACTGCAAAAGAAGTGGAAGAAGTCGTACTGAAAGATGAAAAAATGCAGCAGATTCTGGAAGGTAAAATACCCAATAAAATCATTGTGGTGCCTCACAGAATTGTGAATATAGTAATTTAAATAAAATTTAACATTGGCAATTTAAAAAAAATGAAGGCTGAATTTTTTTAACTTTTTAATGTAAAAGCTTAAATTAAAAAATATTGCCAAAAAAAAAGAAAATAATTATAATATCGGAATTGTATTAAAATTTTGTTATCAAAAAAAAGCAAAATGTTTATTTAAGACTCTTGCATTTTAATTATTTTTGCCTTTAATTTACATCTTGTAAAATTTTAAAACAATATAATTTAGTTAAATATGGAAATGAATGTTTCAAAAAATGATGAGCAAGTAATTGCTAGAAAATCGGGAGGTCTAAACCCTGCTATTATTATTCCTATCATCTTTGCAATAGGAATTTGTATTTATTTATTCGTTCTGGGTAGTCCAGGAAACTTTAAAGATGCAGACAAACTTGGTGCAGGATCTGTTGCTTTCTCAGATGTTGAAGGAAAAGACATTCACCCAGAGTCGTTCTTAGGTATTATCTACAAAGGTGGTGTTATTGTACCGATCCTTATTACCTTCATGCTAACCGTAATCGTATTTTCAATTGAAAGAGCATTGGTTTTAGGTAGAGCTGCAGGAAAAGGTAACTTGGATAACTTCGTAATTCAGGTAAGAAGCCTGCTGAATCAAAACAAAATTGATGAAGCTTTGGAAGAGTGCGACAGACAGCAAGGTTCTGTTGGAAATGTTGTGAAAGAAGGTCTTACCACATACAAGGCTCTGTCTCATGATACTACGCTGAACAAAGAACAGAAAATGGTAGCGCTTAACAAAGCGATCGAAGAAGCTACAACGCTTGAGATGCCAATGCTTGAGAAAAACATGATGATTCTTTCTACTTTAGGTACTGTTGCAACGTTAGTAGCACTTTTAGGTACGGTAATCGGGATGATCAAGGCATTCTTCGCATTAGGTTCAGGAGGTGGTACTCCGGATGCTGCGGCTCTTTCTACAGGTATTTCCGAGGCCTTGATCAACACGGCTTTAGGTATTGGTACTTCGGCAATCGCTATCATCCTTTATAACTTCTTTACTTCTAAAATCGACGGATTAACTTATAAGATCGATGAGATCGCTATGAGCATCCAGCAGTCTTTCGCTGAATTTAACTAATCAGCAGAGAATTTGTCTAAGTAAAAAGAAGTTTAATTAAAAATCATTAATAATAATGGCGAGAGTCAAACCAAAAAGACATGGAGTAGTGACGGATATGACGGCAATGTGTGACGTTGCATTCCTGCTGCTTACATTCTTTATCTTGACCACTCAGTTTAAAAAACCTGATGTGGAGCAGATCAAACCGCCATCTTCAATATCAGAGAAGTTACTTCCAGATGCAAGCTTGATGACCATCAACGCAACTCCGGACGGAAAATTTTATTTCCAGCCGGTAGATAATGGATCGGAAAGAGTACAGCTTTTAGAGAATATGGGTAAAAAGTACGGCGTTACTTTTGACAATAACGAAAAAACTGCATTCAAAAAAGTACAGGCTATCGGCGTTCCTATGAACCAGCTGAAAAGCTATCTTGATTTGCCAGATGACGCACAGAAGAGTTTCAAGAGTCCTACCGGGATTCCTATGGATAGTACAAATAAGCAATTAGTAGATTGGGTAAAAGAAAGTTTGGCCGTTAATCCTGGTTATAAACTAGCGATTAAAGGTGACGTTACTACTCAGTATCCTAAAGTAAAAAGCTTATTTGAGGGTTTAAGAGATATTGATTTTCTTAAATTTTGGTTGATTACATCACAAGAAGGTAAACCTAATGAATAATATCATTTAGAAATGGCAGAAGTACAAGTACAGGAAAAAGGCGGGAAAGGCGGCAAGGTTCGATCCAAGAAGCAGAATACCCGCGTAGATATGACTCCGATGGTGGACTTAGGGTTTCTTTTGATTACCTTCTTTATGTTCACCACGACATTCTCTAAACCGAATGTGATGGATTTGGGTCTTCCGGCAAAACCGAAAGATGACAAGCAAAAACCACCTCCAACGGAAATTAAACTTTCAAATTCTATTTCTTTATTATTAGGAAAAGACAATAAGATATTCTGGCACCAGCAGGATAATACCTCTCTGACAGACCAGAATCTTAATGAAACAACTTTTGATAGAGAAGGAGTGAGAAAGGTGATTGAGCAGGCAAAAGCAAATGCGGCAGATAAATCCAAATTTACAGTGATTATCAAACCGACTGATGATGCCGTATACAAAAACTTTGTAGATATTCTTGACGAAATGGCCATCACGAAGAGTGAGCAGTACGGGGTTACCGATCTGAAACCTTGGGAGAAAGCTATTTATGACAGAAAAGTTGGTAATTCCGGAGCGGCTGCTGCTACAACAGCACCGGCTACAAAGTAATTTAAACCATAAAATTGTAAATCTATGGCAAATGAAAATGTATACGATTCTAATCTTACTTTAGATGAGATCGTATTTGAAAATAGAAACAAGGAATATGGCGCGTACGATTTAAGAAATCAGTATCCAAAACTTCTGACGAAATCTTTTATCATTGGAACCGCATTATTCCTTGTGGCTGCTTTGTCTCCATTTATTTATCTTACCATTAAGAGGCTTACCGCGCCGCCTAAACAGGAAGTGAAGGCAGACTTGGTAGATGTTCTTCAGGAAGATAAAATTATCGAGCAGCCTAAAGAAAAAGAACCGCCTCCACCACCACCTCCACCGAAAGAGGAGAAGATTGAGGTGATTCAGAACGTAGTTCCTGAGCCTGTAAAAGCGCCGAAGGTTGAAACGCCACCGCCACCGATTTCCAAGCAGTTGGAAACTACGACAGGTCTTACAAATCAGGAAGGGGTAAAAGCTCCGGCATATACACCGCCACCTCCGCCGCCATCTACCGGTACCAGAGCTTCAACTGCCGAAGTTAAGCCTCAGGTTAATGAAAACCAAGTATATACGGAAGTAGAGCAGACTGCGGAATTCCCTGGAGGGATTAATGCTTTCCGAAACAAAGTTTCCAGTAACTTTGACGGTTCTGCAATGAATGGTGATGAAGGTACTGTAAAAACAGAAATTACTTTCGTAGTAGAAAGAGATGGAAGTATTACAGACGTAAAAGCGTCAGGGGGAAATTCAGATTTCAATGCTGAGGCAATCAGAACCATTAAGTCAATTAAAAACAAATGGACTCCGGCTAAAATTAACGGACAGTCTGTGCGTTACCGGTTCAGATTACCGCTGACAATGAACTTTGAAGGATAAATGTTATCTATCTTTTAAATAATATGAAAAAAGAGAAGCTTATGCTTCTCTTTTTATTTTTTTTGGTATTTTTGTTATATGATGTTCAATTGGTTATCCTTGGTTACAGGATTGTTTTACATCGTCCTTGGGGGCGTGGTGATTTTTTATAAATTCTTCTTTACAGTTCTGGAGCCGGGTGTTGCGTATGCATTAGGCACCCTTCTTATTCTTTACGGTATTTTCAGGATCTACAGAGCGGTTACAAAAATTAAAAATTCAGGAAATGAAGAATAATTTTAGACTGATGATACTGTTTTTCCTGGGTATTATAGTATTGCATAGTTGTAAAAACGAAGACAAATCACCATCTTATCATAAAGGGGAAATGACGATTCTTACGGATGAATCTTTTAAAGGCGTTACCGAAGCTTTAGCGGAAGGCTATATGCTTAGCTATCCGGAAACCAAAATAAAGGTTTCTACGAAAAAAGAAGATTTGGGATTTCTTGATTTACTGAATGATAAAACAAGAATTATCGTCATGTCCAGAGATTTGTCTCCTGAAGAAATGAAAACTTATAAAGAGCGGGTGGACCGTAACTTTTTACCTGCCAGGTTCGCTGCAGATGCAGTACTTTTTATTGTTCCTAAAGATTCCCCAAAGAATAGTATTTCAATGGAGGAAATAACCAAAGGAATGCAATCTGATAACAAAGAATTCATTTTTGACGGGACTAATTCCAGTAACCTTAATTTTGTTGCACAAAAGCTTAATCAACAGCCGAAAAATTTAAAATTTTCTGTTATTCCGGGCAGTAAGAATATAATAGAGGAGTTAAACAAATATCCCAATAAAATAGGTGTTATCGGGTTGAATACCTTCAGTCGTCCTTATGATAAAGAATCGGAACAGCTAAGAAGTATGGTGAAAATTCTTCCTGTTGAAAATAAAGGAAAATTATACAGTACAGATTATGAAAACCTTCGAAACATGACTTACCCTTTTACCAGAGTTTTGTATTTTTTAACAAATGAAGGTAACTTTAATATTGCTAACGGTTTTATACGGTATTCCTGCACACAGCTTGGGCAGATGATCGTTGAGAAAGAAGGATTACAGCCCTATAACCTGTACAGGAGAGAAGTACAAATGCGTTAAAAAGTATTAAATTAATCCTTTAACCAAAATAAATATAGTATTTTGGTCTGGAAATTGTGTAAATATAAATCGAAATTTAGATTGAATTATAAAATGAAAGATATAATGAATATGAATGTAAAGAAGATTGCTTTTGGAGCCGCTGTGGTATTTTTTACCAATTTTGCTTATGCGCAGACCGTACAGGATGGTATTAACAGCGTAGACAGCGATAAATACGCTCAGGCAAAAACTAATTTTACGAACATGATTGCTTCAGCACCTACTGCTGAAAATTATTTCTATTTGGGAAATACATACTTGAAACAGGGAGAGCCTGACTTTACCGCTGCTACAGAAAATTTTAATAAAGGTCTTGCAGCCGACAGCAAAAGCTATCTGAATAAAATTGGTCTTGCTACCGTGAAGCTTGGAAAAGGGGATAAAAATGCAGTCGCTGAAATTCAGAAGATAGTATCCGATTCAAGAGAGAAAGATGCTGAAGTACTGTTCAGAGCAGCTGAAGCATTGACATTATTTGAAAAGAATAACTCTCCGGACCTTGCCATTCAGTTCCTGAATAAAGCAATCGAGCGAGCAGAGAAAAAAGGAGTTCCAGCTAATTATTATTATACGTTAGGAGATGCATACCGTATCAAGAGAATGCCGGGAGATGCCATGACGGCTTACGACAAAGCATTGCCTTTGGCTAAAAATAAAGCTTCCGTTTATACGAGAATCGGTACGCTTTGGATGGCTGCGCAACAATGGCAGCAGGCTAAGACAAGCATTGACAAAGCCATTGCAACGGATCCTACTTATGCGCCTGCCTACAAAGCGTTAGCAGCTTATGATATCAGATATCAGCAGAATGCCAAGGCGACTCAGGATTTGATCAATTATACGAAATATGCGGATGAAGATCCTTATACCCAATTGGAAATTGCCAAACTTTATTTTACCAATGAAGATTACGCCAACTCTAAGCAGGTATTGGATAAAATTTTCGACAAAATCAATGATCCGATTAAATTTAAGCTCAGAGCTTATCAATTATACGCTGATGGCAAATATGCAGAAGCTAAACAAAATTTAGACAGTTTTATCTCTCAGGCTGAAAAGTCAAGAGTACAGCCTGCAGATCAGGGACTTCAGGGACTTATCGCAGCAGGATTAGCAAAAACTGAGACTGATGCATCTAAGAAAACTGCTTTGATGTCAGAGGCACAGCAAAAAATAGCTATTGCAAAAGCAGCTAAGGATGAAACCTTAAAGTGGGATTTGGAGTTAGTGAAAATTGCAGGAGGAGGAGCTTCTCAGGCTGATGTAGATGCGGGTCCTACCAACCCGACGATTGAAGGATTGAAACAGAAAGTTGCTGCCAATGCTCAGGATTCGGATTCCCTTTTCAAACTGGCAACGGCTTATCAGGATGCTAAAAACTGGAACGGAGCGATCCTTACATGGCAGAAGATGAATGCCCTTTTACCTGATTGGGCACCTGGTTATTACAGCTTAGGATATTCTTACCAGCAGGCAGGAAACAATGATGCAGCTAAAATGGCCTACGAAAAATTCATCAGTACCGTTAAGCCGGCTGATCAGGAAGCTAACAAGCAGACATTGGCATATGCTTACTTCGCAGTGGCGTATATGAATAAAGATTCTGATCCTGCAAAAGCAAAAGAATACGTAGCGAAATCAGTTCAATTAGATCCTACGTATCAGGACGCGGTAAAACTGAACGCAGAAATTAATAAATAATTTAAATTCTAAATTATAGATCATCAGCTTCCCATCCTAAGGTTTGGGAAGTTTTTATTTTAAATCTTATCTTTGAAAATATGAAAACAGATATACTTGCTTTTGGGGCGCATCCTGACGACGTAGAACTGGGGTGTGGCGGAACACTTGCCAAAATGGTTTCAGAAGGAAAAACCTGTGTCATCGTCGACCTTACAAAAGGAGAACTCGGAACACGGGGAAATGAAGAGACCCGGAAAGCGGAAGCGGCAGACTCAGTCAGAATTTTAGGAGTTGCGGCAAGAGAAAATCTTGGAATGAAAGATGGCTTTCTTGAAAATTCCGAGGACTATCAGATGAGGATCGTAAAAATGGTCCGCAAATACAGGCCGGAAATCGTCTTGGCAAATGCAATTGATGATAGACATCCGGATCATGCAAAAGGAGCGAAATTAGTGTCGGATGCGTGCTTTTTAGCAGGCCTGAGAAAAATTGAAACGGTTTTGGAGGGAGAAAGTCAGGAGGTCTGGAGGCCGAAGCATATTTTTCATTACATCCAGTGGAAAAATATCGAGCCTGAGTTTGTTATTGATATTTCAGACCATCTGGATAAAAAAATTGCTGCCTGTATGGCCTTTAAAACACAGTTTTATGACCCGGCTTCAAAAGAACCTCAGACTCCAATTACTTCAAAAGACTTTTTCGAAAGCCTGACGTACCGGGCTCAGGATCTAGGGAGGCTTTCGGGAGTGACGTATGCTGAGGGATTTACGTCTGAGAAGCTGATTGCATTGAAAAATTTTGACGGAATTGTTTGGTAATTAAAAAATCTTTCCTATATTTGCACTCACAAAACGGTGATTGTAGCTCAGTTGGTTAGAGCGTCGGATTGTGGTTCCGAAGGTCGTGGGTTCGAGACCCATCATTCACCCAAACTAAAGTACACTTTTCAAAAGTGTACTTTTTTATTTTATATAAATTCAAGATTAAACGGATCAAGCACAAAAGTTGGGAACTAAGCAAAAAGTTTGGTTGATCTAAAAAGGGATCAAGCAAAAAATTTGGCTAATCTGAATACTATAACTACATAAAAGTATATTTTATAAGAGTGCTTTTCTGATAATCTTTTTCAGGCACAAAAAAAGCATCTTTTTCCAGATGCTTGTGTTTTTAGAATTATTCTTTTTTAAACTTCGTCGTCAGAATCGATCGTGTATGATCTGCTTTTGAAGTCTTTATCATGCTTTTCCGATATTACATCCTCACCCTTCTCGTTAATGATGAAATCTGTGGATTCATTAAACATCTCCTGAAAACTTTTAAAATCTTCTTTGTAAAGATAAATTTTGTGTTTCTCAAATGTAGCTTCTCCATTCTCTCCGAAATTCTTTTTGCTTTCGGTAATCGTAAGATAATAATCTCCTGCTTTCGTCTCGCGCACATCAAAGAAATAAGTTCTTCTCCCTGCTTTTAACACCTTTGTGAAAATTTCATTTTCATGGCGTTCCTTGTATTCACTCATTGTTAGATATTTTTTAATCTTGTTAGGAACAAATATAAAAGTTTTCTTTTAATCACAAAATTTTTTTTATGATTTATTTAACATTTGTGAATGAATAAGCTATGCGGTTATGGAATTGTTAATTTCGGTTAAGTTAAGGATTTTATCGGCCCGCTGTGCGCTAGACTCTCTGTGCGTGATGATTATAGAGGTAGCATTGCGGATTTTGCGGTCGATATTTTCAAGAATATTCTGTTCCGTTTCCGTATCGAGTGCGGAAAGGGAGTCATCGAAAATGATAATATTCGGGTCCTTAATCAATGCCCTAGCGATACATATTCTCTGCTTCTGGCCTCCCGAAAGCATGACGCCGCGTTCCCCAACCATCGTCTTGTACTGTTCCTTGAATCCCACGATGTTCTTGTCCACATCGGCTATTCTGGCATATTCAACCACCTTTTCATGGGAAGGATGGTCGATGGCAAAACCAATATTGTTTTCTATGGAATCGGAGAAGAGATAACTTTCCTGTGGAATATAGCCGATATAGTTCCTGTAATTTTCCAGATTATGCTCTTTAAGATTTTTACCGTCGATTAAGATTTGCCCTTCCGTAGGATCAATCAGGCGGCATAAGAGCAGGGCAATGGTAGACTTTCCGCTTCCGGTTTTTCCCATAATCGCCATAGATTCCCCGGCTTTCAGTGTAAAGCTTAAATTATCAAGTGCCTTAATTCCGGTATTCGGATAGATATAAGAAACATTCCTGAACTCGATGTCTCCTTTGATGCCGTATTTTTCAAAATTGGTGTTGACAATCTCTGATTTTTTATCCATAAATTCATTAATCCTTTGCATGGAAGCCTCAGCCCGCTGGTTCACGGAAGTCACCCAACCTACCATGGAGAAAGGGAAAATAAGGGTGTTGATGTACATGAAAAAGTCGGCAATTTTACCGATGCTAAGCTCTCCGGTAATGTATTTCTGGCCGCCGACCCAGATAATGGCTACATTCAGCAGACCGATCACAAATAAAATAATCGTAAAGAAATATGCTTCTGTTTTTGCTAAATCCAGAGCTTTGTCCTGGTAATCGGTAACTTTCGCTCCATAATTTTTCTTAATGTAATTTTCCTTGGCGAAGAACTTCACCACACGGATCCCGGAAAAGCTGTCCTGTACAAAAGTGGAAATCCCCGACTGGCTTTTTTGCATGATCTTCGACTTTTTATTGATGATCGAGCTTACTTTATAGATGGCAAACGATAGAACCGGAAGCGGCAGCAGGGTCCAGAGCGTCATCGAAATATTCGTTTTGAGCATATAAATCGCAGTGATGACGACCAGGACGATAAGGTTGGCTACATACATAACACCCGGCCCAAGATACATCCGTACCGCTACAACATCTTCACTCAATCGGTTCATTAAATCTCCGATGGTAGTTTGTTTATAATCGGTTAACGATAAATCCTGATAATGCCGGTAAATTCTGTTTTTCAGTTCATATTCGATTCTTCTTGAGGCTACGATAATCGTCTGACGCATCATAAAAGTGAAAAAGCCGGTGAGCAGTGAACAGCCGACAATAATGGCAACATAGATCAAAACCTGACGGTTGAAGCCAAGGTTTCCGTTTTTTGTAAGCTCGTCCACAGATTTTCCCACGAACTGCACTTTATAAATGTTGAAAAAGTTGCTGGCGATGATGAATAATACTCCCCAAAACAACAGGAGTTTGTGTTTAAAGAAGTACGGGTTTAATGTTTTTAGCGCTTTCATAAAGTTTTACAAAATTACGAAAATGTATCCGACTTCGAATTTCATAAATTTTAAATTTTGTATCTTTGCACCCATAAAAAAGCTCTTTGAATGTTAGGAAGACGACAAATCCGTGAAAAAGTAGTACAGACTGTGTATTCTTATTACCAGAATCCTGTGAAGTTTGATGTGTTAGAGAAAAACATGTTCGCCGGAATAGAGAAAATCTATCATCTCTATATCTATGAACTGAATTTCCTGGTTTCCCTGAAAGAACTGGCCGAAAACCAGATCGAAATCGGTAAAAACAAATATCTGAAAACCGATGCCGATATTAATCCTAACCAAAAATTCATCAACAATCAGGTTTTAATTAAATTGGAGGAAAACCCGGAAAGGTTATTTTTCACAGGGCAGCACAAGCAATTGAAGTGGGACCTGCATGATGACCTTCTGGTGAAAACATTCCAGAGGATTACGGCAGGCAAGCGTTACCAGGATTTTATGAAGGAGGACGGATATTCTTTTGAAGATGATCAGAAATTTATCGGAAAATTATTCTTAAGATATATTGCTGAAAATGACGACTTCCACGATTATCTCGGAGACAAGGAACTTTCATGGTATGACGATATCCACATAGCGAACTCCATGGTACAGAAAACCATCGGTTTCCTGAAAGAAGATGAAGAAAGCCGTACTTTAATTAAAATGATTAAAGATGATGAAGATAAGACTTTCGCCGTCAAATTACTGAGAAATACTTTGGACAGCTGGGAAAACAACGAAAAGAAACTGGAAGAAAGACTTGAAAACTGGGATCTGGAGAGGGTTTCTTTAATGGATAAAGTAATTTTATCAACGGCCATCGCGGAGCTGGACAATTTTCCTTTTACCCCTTCAAGAGTTATTATCAACGAATATATCGAAATTGCAAAAATATTTGCCACAGACCGTTCTAATATTTTCGTTAACGGTATTCTCGATAAATATTGTAAAGATTTAAATAGAATATAAATATTGAAATATGAAAAAGACATTATCAATCATCGCTTTGTCTGTAATAGCCTTTGGAACGGTTTCCTGCAAAAAGGAAAATAAAGAAACTGCGGCAACGGAAACAGCGGTTGCACCAGCAGATTCCAGTGCTGTTACAACCCCTGCTCCTATGGGAGATTCAGCTGCTACAGCTCCGGTTTCAGAACAGACTGCTGCTGCTAACCCTGCTTCCAAACAGCCGCTGACAACAATAGCTCTTTCCGAAAGTAATTTCGATTTCGGAAAAATTAAAAAAGGAGATAAGGTTCAGCATGTTTATGAAGTTACCAATACGGGTAGCAATCCGTTGGTTATTTCTGAGGTAAAACCGGGATGCGGATGTACGGCACCTGATTTTACGAAAGAACCGATTATGCCTGGTAAAAAGGGAAAAATCACATTACATTTCGATTCTACCAACTTCGACGGAAATGTGAGCAAGTTTGCCGATGTATTTGCCAATGTGGAAAAAATGCCTATTAAATTAACGTTCACTGCGAATATTCAACCATAAAGATCATGAATCTACTATCAATATTTTTACAGGCTCCTGCCCAGGGAGGAAATTCTATGATGCTGATCATGATGGGAGTAATGTTTGTCGGATTTTATTTCCTAATGATCAGACCGCAGATGAAGAAGCAGAAACAGGAAAAAAACTTTCAGGAAAGCCTTAAAGTAGGAACCAGGGTAGTGCTTACTTCCGGTCTTCACGGAAGAATCGCGCAGGTTCAGGATGACGGTTTTGTGATCGAAACGTTATCAGGTAAACTGAAATTTGAGAAAGCTGCCGTTTCCAGAGAATTTACGGAAAACCGTTTCGGAGATAAGGCAAAAACTGCTGAAAAAGCGGCAGAGAAAAAAGAAGCGGAGAAAAAAGAAATCGACCTCGAGAAAAAATAATTTCCCGTTTTAAGATATCCGTTTCGGCGGGGTAAGCTTTGCTTACCCCGCCGAAACTTTTACAGGCATTCCATAGCAGTGCTCAGAGATACATCTTCTTTATAATCTAAGTGCATTTATTAATGAGAAACATTCGTGAGGTTAGTGTTTAAACAAATATCTTTGCCATCATGAATCAAAACACAAACAAGACCGTTCTCATTCTTGGTGCCAATTCCGATGTGGCCAAGCAATCTATTAAACTATATTTTGAAAAAGGCTTTTCAGTGATCGCTGCTTCCAGGAATACAGCTTCTCTGGAAGAATTTGTATCAGTAAACAATTTAGGTTCAAAAGTCAGTATTTTATCTTTTGATGCTGTAGATTTTGATTCCCACAGGAAATTTTATAACGAACTGCCGGCAAAGCCCCATATTGTCGTATATGCCGCAGGCTTTTTGGTGGATAATGAAAAGGCTTTAAAAGATTTCCAGGACACCCGACAGATGATGATGGTGAATTACATGGGGGCGGTTTCCATTCTGAATATCATAGCGACGGATGAAAACAATGAGAATTTAGAAAGAATTATCGGATTGTCTTCGCTTTCCGGGGTTCGCGGCCGGAAAAGCAATTTCGTTTACGGAAGTACAAAGGCAGCATTTACCACTTATCTTGCCGGATTAAGACAGGAGCTTGCTTCAAGAAATATTAAAGTGAATGCTTTGGTCATCGGCTACATCCGCACCAAAATCAACAAAGGCCTCCAACTGAATGAGTCGCTGATCATGAAGCCGGATTACGTCGCAAAATTCATTGTTAATGCCGGGAATTCCTTTACCATCGTTCCGG
Source organism: uncultured Chryseobacterium sp. (assembly GCA_913774355.1). GTDB lineage: Bacteria > Bacteroidota > Bacteroidia > Flavobacteriales > Weeksellaceae > Chryseobacterium. The sequence continues at coordinate 137,100 of CAJYGB010000017.1, forward strand.
ACTTCAAGTGGAAAATGATTTACCTGATTCTGAAACTGCTGCCGGAAAGCCTGGTGGCGAAACTGCCATAAATTCAATGATGAAAGATGAACTTTTACAGGTAAAGAATTATATTGACGAGATCGATATTCATGGTACTTCAGAGAATTTCGAATATGACTTTTGCCCTTTTTTACAGAATATCCTGGATACTTTTACCACAAAGCAACAGGAAGATTTTATAAAAGAAATATTTAAGAGCGGAGATCCTTATCTTTATTTCATAGCCAGATTTTTAGATTTTACAGATTATGATTTGAAAGGCAGATATGAATCTTCTTACGTTTTCTGCGAGTGCTTTTCAAAAATTGAAAGGGTAGAATATTTGGAATGTTTATATGACAATCTGGAATTACATCTGATGCAAAGAAAATTTTTTAAAAATAGTTTAATCCTGCCTCTTGAAGATATCGTTAACAATCTGTATCTGCTGATTAATCATCTCAAAGATGAAAACAGCATTGATCATTGCCTGAAAATTATCGATAATCTTGATGATTAATTTTATTCTGTATCTCCTAACAGCTCCAAAGCTTTCATCATATCAATTCCCTTACCTAAGACCGGTTTGAATAAATCCCCTTTTGCCTCAATTCTTTCCAGTGCATTATGAATATTGAAGTCTGTTGGTTTTAAGCCTTTTTTCAGTTCATTCCATTCCAAGGGCATGGAAACAGATGCGCCTTCTTTTGGCCGGATGCTGTAGGCACTTGCCAAAGTCTGCCCGCTCCGGTTTTGTAAATAATCAAGGTAGATCTTTTTATCGTCCCGCTTCTGCAGGCTTCTTTCCAGCGTAGTGATTTCCGGAAGTCTGTCATGCACCTGTTTCATCAGGATATGGGCAAAATCTTTTACCTGGTCGAAATCATATTTTCCGCCCATTGGAATATACACGTGAATTCCCGTACTGCCCGAGGTTTTGCAGTAGCCCTCGATCTTAACGGTTTTCAGGACTTCATTTACCTGTAGGGCGGTTTCAATCACATCGTCAAATGTATTTTTCTTGGAAGGATCGAGATCAAGCACCAGAAAATCGGGATGTTCCAAATCGGGGAGGGAAGCATTCCACGGATTCATGTCGATACAGCCCAGATTATTCAAATAAGCCAAAGTAGCCTTGTCGTTACAGTAAATATAATCGATGTCCTTATCGTTGGATTCGGAATACACCTGCGTGGTTTTGATCCAGTCGGGGATGTTGTCCCCGGCCTCTTTCTGGTAAAAATTCTGCTCTTCAATTCCATTAGGAAAACGGTTTAAAGAAAGCGGACGGTTTTTAAGATGTGGCAGGATATAATCGGCAACCGACTGGTAATATTCAATCACTTCACCTTTGGTGATGCCATCCTTTGGAAAATAGATCTTATCCTGGTTGGTCAGTTTTACTTTATGGCGGTTTAAGGTAATTTCTTTTTCGTTTTCAGAAGGTTTTGTATTTTTCGGGGCGGTGGTTTTCATATTGATGATGTTTGAAGTCTCTTTTAATTCTCTGGCAGGGCGTTTCATTTCTTCGGATTCTTTGTCTTCACGGATGGCCATAAAAACGGGATGCCGGAAAATGCCGTCTTTGGTAATTTCGGAATATTTAATTTCACAGACAATTTCAGGTTTTGTCCAGGTAACGGGCATATTGGTTTTCGGGGCTTTCTCGAAAGGTGATGTCTTGGTTGTGATTTTCTCCAGTCTTTCCAGGATTTCATGGATCCGTTCACGGTTGAATCCGGTTCCGGTATGGCCGCAGTAGATCAGCTTTGCGTCCACGTATTTCCCTAAAATCAGGGCTCCGAAACCTTCACGTGATCCGCGTGGTTCCGTAAACCCACAGATGATCGCTTCTTCGGTATTGTTGAATTTGATCTTCAGCCAGTCATTAGTACGATGATTTTCAGTATAGGGGCTGTTTGCCTTTTTGGCGATCATGCCTTCCAGCTTCATTTTCCGCATCTGGCTGAAAAAGTCGATGCCTTTTTCCGGGATATGGTCGCAGTATTTGATAACTTCCGTTTCCACCAAAGCTTCTTTCAACAACTCTTTTCGCTGGATAAGCGGCAGTTCTTTCGTAGAATGACCGTTCAGCCACAAAATATCAAAAATCTGATAGGTTAAAGCTAAATCCGGATTCTCCCCGATCTGTTGTAAAAGCTGAAAATTAGGCCGTCCGTTTTCATCATAAGCCACAATTTCGCCATCTAGGATCATATGGTGAACCTGATTCTTAAAATCACGCGATACTTTTTCAAACTTAGATAAAAAAGAGATGCCGTTGCGGGAGTAGAAGAGGGGCTCTTCTTTGCTGAGGTCGGCGACAGCGCGGTAGCCATCCCATTTTATTTCGAAAATCCAATTTGGATCATCAAACGCTTCATCAGTAAGTTTAGCGAGCATCGGCTTAATATAGTTTTCAATCTTTTTTTCGCCGGCCAAAGAATTGAAGTGCTGGAAATCAGGTTTCGGTTCAGTAGCTAATGTGCTTTTTTGCCGCTTTTTGGGCTTTTTTTTTCCTCTAAAAATTTCGTTACTTCAGAACTTTTGGAAATATGGTCTTCCGAATCATAATCCTCTTCTGCAAAATCATCTTTATGTTTGATGAGTAACCAGGAGTTCTCTTCGTTATTTTTCATTTTAACCAATGCAAATTCGCCTTTCAATTTTTTTCCGTGAAGAATAAATTTCAGAGATCCTGCTTTTAATTCTTTCAGCAATTCTTTTTCGTCGGATAAATTGGAATGGTTATCCAAAGGGTCATAAGTGCCGCTGTCCCAGATTTCCACCTGTCCGGCTCCGTAGTTGCATTCCGGAATATTCCCTTCAAAATCTTTATAATCATACGGGTGATCCTCCACCATCATGGCAAGCCGTTTGTCTTTCGGATTGAGTGAAGGTCCTTTCGGTACGGCCCAGCTTTTCAGCACGCCATCCATTTCCAGGCGGAAATCATAATGCAGCCGGGATGCGGCATGCCTTTGGATCACAAAAATAAGCTTGTCTTTGCTCTTTTTCGTCTTGCCTTCCGGTTCGCTGGTTTCATCGAACTTTCGCTTTGAATTGTAATCTTTAAGTGCCATCAGGATGCATTTTTGGATTTGGGATTCTGTAAACTGGCTTTTAATTGAGCCATTAGATCGATCACTTTACCTTCTTGAGCAGGCTCCGCTTTTTTGGCTTTTATGGTTTTACCTTTCGCTTTCTGGTTGATGATCTTCATTAAAGATTCGGAATAGGTATCTTTATACATTTCAGGATCGAATTCCTGTGAAAGCTGTTCGATCAGGCTGACGGCCATTTTCAGTTCGGCCGGCTTCGGCGGTTTTTTAGCCGGGATTTTCAGGTCACTATAATCCCTGATTTCCTGGGCAAATCTTAAACGGTTTAAAACCAGTACTTCATCATTATACGGCCGGATCATTCCGATAGCCTCGCTTTCTCGCAGAACGAAGGTTCCTACGCCTACCATTTCAGTTTTAGCCAGTGCTTTCAGAAGAAGTCGATAGGCATTTTCACCGTTTTTCTGCGGTTCGAGATAATAAGGATTTTCAAAATAAACCGAATCCACTTCATCTTCCTTTACAAACTGGTCGATCGAAAGGATCTTGGACTTTTCAGGACTTGCAGCCTCGTAATCTTCTTCATCAAGAATGATGTATTTGTCGTCCATGAGATAGCCTTTTACAATATTTTCCCACTTCACCTCTTTGCCGGTGTTTTCATTCACCCTTTTAAATCGGATATTTGAGAAATCGGACTTATCGAGCATGTCCAGATCCAGTTTGGTCGTCTCGGTAGCGGAATATATTTTTACAGGGATATTGACCAGTCCAAAGCCAATGGCGCCGTTCCAGATTGCTTTCATTGTACTGTAATTTGCTATGAAAAGTACAATCATTGTGCCGCGTAATGGCTTATTTATCTGTGTGGTATGTCGGTTTTATTAGTTTTCGTCTCTGGTCAGTGGCTGAATTAGATGATTTCTTATAAAGAAATTATAACCCAAATCATATATTGTGAAACTTTCGTCTCTTTTCTGGACTCTGAAAAATCTTCCGTCAGTATTTATTATCCTTTCGTAAAGTTGTATACGTTGATAATCGTAATCTTTCGGCAAATCAATATAGTATTTTCCAGAGAATGGCAAATTTCGGGTATAGTCCGTGATCTGTTTCGACTTTAATAATTCATGAAAGAGATAAAAGGTTTCAGATTCTTTAAGGATGACTTCCTGTGCTTTTGACTTTAGTCTATGCACCAGAACAGGATCCTTTAAATCAATAAATTTTAGTGGAATATTTTGATACAAATAACTGACATTCCGGATTAGCCTTCTTAATTCAAAAGGTGATTCGTTACCATAATTATAAACGGTTTTAATGATTTTTCCTTTCGATACAAAGGTGACGCTTTGTGAAGATAAGTCTGTAACCGATATTTGATATTCCGGTTTTAAGGCTTTGATATCAAGATTATCAAGTTCATTAAAAATATCTTTTATCTTTTTATCAGCAACCCCATTTTTATACAAGCCATTCATGGAATTATTAGATTCTCCGTAAAAAAATAAATAGCCGGTTTTATTTATTACGGATGAATTTTGAGGGCAGCTGCCGAAGCAGGGTGATTTTGAAACGATAATTTCATCTATCGGTGGATTGTCGAATTTTTTTTCGGAGAATGGGATTAAGGTAATTGTTGATTTATCCTTTTGTTCTAAAATAATCTTTCTAGCGGTAAAATGTAAAATCTTATTTCCTGTAAATCGATTTTCTGCCTGATCAAAAATCAGCAGCGAATCATTTTTTACTACATATTTCGTTTTTTCTCCAAAATAAAATGTTTGGTTTTCACCTGTTACCTGATCACGTAAAAATTTGAAAAAGCCATTTTTATTAGTGTAGGTTCCGTCTTTCCCAAAAATTAACACCTGCGGATCATCATTTGTGAAGGGTAGTATAGGTTCTTCCGGATTTTGTTTATCATCTTTCTCAATAATCCATGTACCTATTATTTTTTGTAAATATTCCTGTTTTTCAGGATGACAAGACACCGCGAAGACACCTATTAAGGTTGTAATTATTAGTTTTTTCATAACAAAAAAGCGGAGAAAAATTCCCCGCTTCTAATTTATGATTTTAAATTCAATTGCAATTCCAGTTCATCCAGCTGTTCGTTGGCAATGGACGCCGGTGCGTCGATCATCACGTCCCGTCCCGAATTGTTTTTAGGGAAAGCGATATAATCCCGGATCACTTCATTTCCGTCGAGGATCGCTACCAGACGGTCAAAACCGAAGGCCAGTCCACCGTGAGGCGGAGCGCCGTATTTGAAAGCATTCATCAGAAATCCGAACTGGGCTTCCGCTTCTTCTTTGCTGAAACCTAGCAGGTCGAACATTTTGGACTGAAGGTCTTTATCGAAAATCCTGATGGAACCTCCGCCGATTTCGTTTCCGTTTAGCACCATATCATAGGCGTTGGCTCTAGCTTTCCCCGGATCGGTTTCCAGCAAATGGATATCTTCCGGTTTCGGAGAGGTGAAAGGGTGGTGCATCGCATGGTAACGGCCGCTTTCCTCATCAAATTCCAATAACGGGAAGTCCACTACCCAAAGCGGGGCGAATTCGTTTCCTTTTCTCAAACCTAACCGGTTTCCAAGCTCCATTCTCAACGCAGAAAGCTGGGTTCTTACCTTGTGTTCGTTTCCGGAAAGGATCAGCATAAGGTCGCCTTCTTTAGCCCCGAATTTTTCGATGATCTTGGCTAAATCCTCTTCGCTGTAGAATTTATTAACGGAAGAAGTCTTCACGCCGTCGTTCTGGAATTTAACCCAGACCATTCCGGAAGCACCGATCTGCGGTCTTTTTACCCAATCTACCAGTTCGTCGATCTGCTTTCTGGTATAATCCGCACAGCCTTCTACATTGATCCCCACAACCAGTTCTGCTTCATCGAATATTTTAAAGTCTTTTCCTTGTACCAGGTCATTCAGTTTCACGAATTCCATTCCGAAACGGATGTCCGGCTTATCATTTCCGTATTTCTGCATCGCATCGGCAAACGTCATTCTTGGGAAATCTCCGAATTCCTGTCCGGTAATATCTTTCAATAGAGTCTTGGTCATTCCTTCAAAGACATTCATCACATCTTCCTGCTCCACAAATGCCATTTCGCAATCAATCTGGGTGAATTCCGGCTGACGGTCGGCCCGTAAATCCTCATCACGGAAACATTTCACGATCTGGAAATATTTATCCATTCCGCCCACCATCAGCAATTGCTTGAAGGTCTGCGGAGACTGCGGCAATGCGTAGAACTGCCCCGGGTTCATTCGGCTTGGAACAACGAAATCCCTTGCCCCTTCTGGAGTGGATTTAATTAAAACCGGAGTTTCCACCTCAATAAATCCGTTATCCGAAAGATAATTTCTTACTTTCTGCGCCATGTTGTGACGGAAGATCAGCTTATCTTTTACAGGATTTCTACGGATATCCAGGTAACGGTATTTCATTCTCAGTTCTTCGCCGCCATCCGTTTCATCCTCAATGGTGAAAGGCGGAAGCTGGGATTCGTTGAGAACCGTCAATTTTTCTACTAAAATTTCAATTTCTCCAGTTGGGATATTCGGGTTTTTACTTACCCTTTCAATCACCTTTCCGATCACCTGAATGACAAATTCACGACCTAGTTTTTTTGCATTTTCCATTAGTTCTGCCGTAGAACGATCCTGGTCGAAAACCAGCTGCGTAATTCCGTAACGATCCCGGAGATCGATCCAAATCATAAATCCTTTATCCCGGATGGTCTGTACCCATCCTGAAAGGGTTACTTCTTCATTCAGATTCTTAAGAGACAATTCTCCGTTGGTGTGCGATCGAAACATAAATTATTGGTTTAAAGTTGAAGGTCTAAAGTTCATTACAGAACTTTTGAATTTTCCGTTGGCAAAGATAATATTTTTGAAGGTTTTTTCTAAAACTATACGCGTAAAATTGCAATATTAAAAATTCCGGAACCTCTAAAGGCCCCGGATGATTTGTGTGTTGTGGTTGTGTGCTGAGCATAAGCATGTACACCCGCAAAATAAAAGAAGATTAACTGCTTCTTCACGATTATTAGTTTCTGGGGCAAAAGTAGGCTATCTCACAGATGTTTGATAAGATCAAACCTTTGATTTATGGGATTTTATTATTTCAATGTGGTATTTTAACAAATTATTTTGAATTATTTTCATAAAAATTCTTAATTTTTCACATATTCAAGAATGTCTCCCGGCTGGCAATCCAGGGCTTTACAGATGGCTTCCAGAGTAGAAAGTTTCACGGCTTTTGCTTTTCCGGTTTTTAAAATGGAAAGGTTGGCCTGGGTGATCCCGATTTTTTCGGCAAGTTCCTGCGACTGCATTTTGCGCCTGGCAAGCATTACGTCTACGTTGATAATGATCGGCATAATTAAATCGTTAAATCCACTTGTTCCTGAAGTTCCAGTCCTTTCTTGAAAAATTCCACGATGAACAATACCAGTGCTCCGAAAAACAAGAAGAGCATTACGTTATAATTAGGAGACAACATGGTTTTTACAGTGAATGGGATAATAGCCATCGTAATAACCGCATACAGGATATTGATCCATCCGAATCTCTTAAGCCAACGCAAGGCTTTGGCATTAAAAACCTGTTCTCTGCTTATTTCCCGTAAAAACCGGTAACCCGCGTAAAAAAACAAAGCTACGAAAACGGCATTGGAAATGTAATTTAAAATGCTGAAGGTATTGAATATTCCAGTCAATAGATTTTGCCGGGTAAAAGGAACAAAGATTTTAAACTTCATCAGATCATCCATCGTACGGGTCCATTGATTTTTCGCCCAGCCCACATCTGTCCCTGTAATAAAAAAGTCTGAAAGAATAGTATTTCCTGTTTTGAAATTGTATGCTAAAATAGCAAAGCCTATTATTTCATAAACACATTGAACAGCAAATAGAACGAACAGTACAAGCATCAGATAACTCAAAACGTGTGAAAGCGAATTTTTTCCAATAATTTTCATGGTTATTAATTTTTATTTATTGCAAAGATATAAATAATTATTGTTTTACGATAAAAATTTATTGATTTTATTTAAATTTTTTCTTGAAGAAATTGAGGAGTAATTAAATCCGTTGTTTTTGAAGGGATCTGAAACCTTTTTAAAGCCTCTAATAATAATCTGCAATAGTATGAGGTATTCCACCGGGATATGATTTTATAAAAATTTTAACAGCTGTCATTCTTGATTTTTTATGCTGTATTTTCTAATTTCGTAGTGAACCAACAAAATCTATTACTTATGGGAAAAGGAGACAAAAAATCCAAAAGAGGCAAAATCAACAATGGAAGTTACGGGAAAAGAAGACCGAGAAAAGCTTCAAAGTCAGCAGTCGTTTCCGAAGAGAAAACCAAAAATTAGAAATAAAAAGACCGGAGAAATCAATCACCGGTCTTTTTTATAATATAACAAAATTAAAGTATTATTTTCCGAAGAATCCTCCGAGGATATCTCCCAATCCGCCGCCTTGCTGTTTCTTCTGATCGTTCCCTCCTAGGACACTTCCCAGGATATCATTCAGCGGATTTCCTGAAGACTGTGAATTTCCGCCGCCTAAGACGCTTCCCAGAATATCATTTAAAGGACTGGATTGCTGTTGTTGCGACTCATTGGAGGCATTGCCTAAGATACCGCCTAGAAGATCCCCTAAGCCGCCGGCGCCTACATTGTTCTGCTGTTTCTCCTTGCCGATGTAGCCCATGATTACAGGGGCCAGCATGGAAAGGATAGGTCCTATTTTATCTATTGAAATTCCCGTATTCTGGGAAAGCCTGTTTTCTACATTCGGTTTTTCGTCACCGAAAATGTGGTTTAGGATGGAACCTCCTTCAGATTGTCTGGCATCGGCCTGTGAAACATCATCCAAAATACTTCCGTCGTGGTCTTTATCTAATGCATTATTCAGTGCTTCCGCCTCATTGGCATCCTGTGATTTTTTTCTCAGATAAGAAATGATCAGCGGTGCGGCCACTGCGAGCAAAGCAATCACCTGTGTTTTGCTGATGCCGAACTTGTTTTCTGCCTGTTCGGCAACCTGGTTGCCCGTGTTTCCTGTAAGTAAATCGATAAGACTCATAGTTTGTGTTTATTTGTATTGTTACTTAATGCATCAAAAAATATTCCTTATGTATTGTTGGACAAATTATTTCCACTAATGATGTTTAAATAGTTGATTTACAGGATTAATTTTTTAAAATAGGAACGTTGGAGCACGCCTCTCCGAACATCAGTGATTTTACAAGCGGCTGAAGCTGTTCTACGAGTTCGATATAGGCATTTTCCGGGATTTCTTTGTCAGAACATCCTTTTACCAGAACCCTTTTGCCTCTCATTTCTTCAAAATCATGTCGTTGAATGGCGTTGTGCATCAGAATCACTTCAAGGTCTTCGCGGTTTCCGAAGACTATTTTTTTTGTGACACCGGTAAGCTTAGCGGTAATTAAAAAATAAGCCCAAAGCGGAACAATGGCATCCGCCGAATTATAAACATATACATACGCATCGCGGTATTCCTCTACATCGATCGCTGCCACTTTTTCCCTAAAGTCTTTTTCCTTCAGGATCATTTCCATAAACAGAAAATCTTTCAGATCGATTCCTTTCCGCACCCCTTTCGGAACCAGATCGGTAAGATCAAAATTAATCAGTCCGCTTTCCGCTACTTTATTCCGTATTTCAAATTCTTCTGACATTTTTATCATTATCTTTGGACAAATTTACAAATTAAGACCGTACAACATCTTATTTGTTCTCTATTCCTTTTATAGAAACCTCCCATCATCAATTGTTTAAAAGAGGTTCTGAGGGAATTAAATTTAAAAGATTTCAGAAGAATGAAATATTATATTATCGCCGGTGAAGCTTCCGGAGACCTGCATGGAAGCAATTTGATGAAAGCTTTAAAGCAGAAAGACCCTGCTGCGGAATTCCGGTTCTGGGGTGGTGATCTGATGGCAAAACAGGGCGGAACGCAGGTAAAGCATTACCGTGATCTCGCTTTTATGGGTTTTCTTGAAGTTGCTATGAACCTGCGGACAATTTTGAATAATATTAAATTCTGCAAGGAAGACATCCGCAATCATAAGCCGGATGTGCTCATTCTGGTGGATTACCCGGGATTTAATCTTAGGATTGCCAAGTTCGCCAAAGAACTGGATATTAAGGTGATTTATTACATTTCTCCGCAGCTTTGGGCCTGGAAAGAGGGCAGGGTGGAGATCATTAAGAAATATGTGGATGAAATGATGGTGATCCTTCCTTTTGAAGAGGATTTCTATAAAAAGCACGGTGTCCATTCCCATTTCGTCGGCCATCCTCTGCTGGATGCGATTTCGACTTTGGAAGACATGAATGTAGAAGAGTTTAAGAAAGACCACGGCCTGAACGACAAAGAAATTATTGCTTTATTGCCCGGTTCCCGGAAACAGGAAGTCGAAAAAATGTTGGCGATGATGCTTTCGGTAAGGCCTTACTTTAAGGAATACCAGTTTGTGATTGCCGGAGCCCCCAGCCTGCCGAAAGAATTTTATCAGAATTACGTAGATGATAACGTTCATTTTGTCTCCAATAAGACCTATGATCTGCTGAGGTGCTCCAAAGCCGCTCTCGTTACTTCCGGAACAGCCACGCTGGAAACTGCGCTGCTGAATGTCCCCGAAGTAGTCTGCTACCGCGGAAGCAAAATATCGTATGCTATTGCCAAACGCCTGGTTAAAAATATTAAATACATTTCTCTGGTCAACCTGATCATGGACCGTGAAGTCGTGAAAGAACTGATCCAGAACGAGCTGAATACGAATAGCCTGGTTGAAGAGCTGAAAAAAATACTGACTACCGAAAAAAGGTCCGAGGTATTCCGCGATTATCAGCTGCTGAGGGAAAAACTTGGCGGAAAAGGGGCGAGTGAGAATGCGGCGGAGGTGATTGTGAACTGTAAAAAATAAATTCAAAATATGAAATCGTAGAAATTTTTTCTGCGATTTTTATTTTTCACGACGAATAGAATTCGTTTTGGAAAATTCCAGCCTTTTAATTTGCCTTTTTTTATACGATTGGATATTTTTGGATATCACAAATCTTGGAATTGAATAAACAGCCGATTCTTATTCTCGCGATCTGCTTCATCCTTGGAATTTTTTTTCAGGATTGTTTTTCTTTGGATAAAAATGGCATTCTTTGGATTGGAGGAGTTTATCTTCTGTTCTCATTCCCTGGATTTTTCAACAAATATTTTTTATTTAAAGTCCGGCCTTATTTGTTAGGGGTTCTGTTCTTCGTTATCGGCATCATCCTGCATTTTTTTAATAGCGGTTATTCTCAGGATTTAAAGATTTCCAAAAATGAAAACATTGTTTTTAAAATTTCCAGAAAGCTAAATTCCAGTGTGAAGTATCGGAAATATGAAGCGGAAGTACAGGCGGGAAAAGAACATTTTAATGCGGTTGTATATATTTCAAAAGAAGAGAAAGAACTGGATTTTAAACATTATTATAAAACCCATGCTTACATTTCAAAACCTAAAACACCGCAGTATGATTTCCAGTTTGATTACTCAAAATATTTAAAACGGAAAAATATAGAATACCAGTGTTTTGTCAGTGATATCATTGTTTCTGCAGAACATAGTGAATCAAGTTGGAGTGAAAATTTTTCACAGAAGCGGCTGGAAGTGCTGCAAAATATTAATAAAACGTCATTATCCCCAAAATCACGGGAGTTCCTGAAAGGCATTATTCTGGCAGACCGAACAGAGATCGATCAACAGACGGTCCAGGATTTCAGCCGGTCCGGGCTTGTGCATTTTCTGGCCATTTCAGGAACACATATCGTGGTTATTTTTGGATTGTTTTACTTCATTTTTATAAAGGTTTTGCCTTTGAGATTCAGAAAGGAGGCCATCATTTCAAGCCTGGTATTGATATGGCTTTTTACCGCTTTCATCGGTTTCGGAAGTTCGGTAGTCCGTTCCAGCTTGATGCTGAGCATTTATTTTATTTATGTACTGCTGCAAAGGAAAACGGATTTGCTACATTCTTTGTCATTGTCTGCATTAGTCATTTTAGTTTTCGATACCCAGCAGATATTTGATGTCGGCTTCCAGCTGAGCTTTCTTGCCGTTCTCGGTATTTACTGGTTGAATCAGCCGATACTCAGCTATTTCCCAAGACAGGATAACCGGCTAAAAAAACTCCTGTTCAATACGGTTTCGATTTCCATTTCTGCCCAACTGGCAACGCTTCCGCTGGTATTGTACTATTTCCATCAGTTTTCTTTTATATCTGTTTTTGCCAATTTTTTCATTGTTCCGTTTTCGGAGATTATTATCATTTTCTCTTTTTTAATGACCGCTTTCATCGCTTTTAATTTTAATTCTGAATGGATCAATACTGTTTACGATCTTGTTATTCAGCTGCTGTTAAGGATTATCCATTGGTTTGCAGATTTTGATTCCGTGTTTGTGGAAAATATCCCGATGAATGAAATAGAAGTTTTCTTTCTTTTCATCATCATCTATTTTCTGAGGTTTACGGTCACAAAATTCAATATCAAGACTTCAACAAGATTGATTATGTCTTTTTTTATATTCCTAGTTGTTCGGATGGGCTTTAATAGTTATGCACAACAGCAGCAGGAAGTTTTGATTCACGATTTTTCCGGGCATAAATTTTTATCGGTTAAGAATGGGGAAGGAGTTTGTTTTTGGATTGGAAAAGATGTTGATGGACAAAAAGTTAAACAGTTTGTTGTTAATCCTTACTGCGCTTCGAGGCGCATCGGAAAAACAGAATTCAGAAGGCTCCCTGATAATGTACAAAAAGTAGTGTGTAACGGCAAAATCTATGACTTGAATTAATGCTGTATTTTTTCTTCTTTTTCCTTTATTTATAATATTTTACGATCTTATTTAGAAGCATTACAAACTGGCTTTTTGTGAGATTTCTCACTTTTTGATGTTCTTAACATTTCTTAATTTTGTGGAAAATCAAATTTAAACTTATATGGCAGGTTTAACGAGTTCTACGATAGGTAGAAAATATGCTATGGCATTGTCGGCTATTTTTTTGCTGATATTTCTGATAATGCACCTTTCTGTAAACCTTTTGTCGGTTTTTGGTGAGGATGCTTACAACAATGCTTCGCAGTTTATGGGGTACAATCCTCTGATCCAATTTATAATGCAGCCGGTTCTGATCTTTGCTGTGGTTTTCCATTTTGTAATGGGATTTGTTCTGGAAATTAAAAACCAAAAAGCACGTCCTGTTAAGTACGAGTCAAATAATCCTTCTCACAATTCTACGTGGATGTCCAGAAATATGATTATTTCAGGGGCTGTGATTCTGGCGTTTATTTTTCTTCACATGTATGACTTCTGGTTCCATGAAATGAACTATAAGTACATCGATGGACTACCGGTTGAAGAATCCCGTTTCTGGGGAGACCTGCACGCAAAATTCAAAGATGTGTGGAGAGTGGCTTTATATGTAATTTCATTCGTTTTATTGGGATTGCACTTGGCTCACGGGTTCCAGTCTTCATTCCAGTCGATCGGGGCAAGACACCCGAAATATACACCGGTAATTAAAGCTTTCGGGAAATGGTATTCTATCCTTATTCCGGCAGGTTTTATTTTTATCGCAATTTATCACTTTGTAACTCAATAATATCAAGATACTAAATTATGAGTAAATTAGATTCAAAGATTCCTGGAGGTCCATTAAAGGACAAATGGAAAAATCATAAAGACCATATGAACCTTGTTGCACCAAACAACAGAGATAAGATTGATATTATTGTTGTAGGAACAGGTTTGGCAGGTGGTTCTGCCGCAGCTACTCTAGCAGAGCAGGGATATAATGTAAAGGCATTCTGCTATCAGGATTCTCCTAGAAGAGCGCACTCTATTGCAGCTCAGGGAGGTATCAATGCCGCTAAAAATTATCAGGGAGACGGTGACTCTACTTACCGATTGTTCTACGATACCATCAAAGGTGGAGACTACAGAGCAAGAGAGGCTAACGTTTACCGTCTGGCAGAAGTTTCTGCCAATATTATCGACCAGTGTGTGGCACAGGGGGTTCCTTTCGGACGTGAGTACGGAGGTCAGCTGGATAACCGTTCTTTCGGTGGGGTTCAGGTAAAAAGAACATTCTACGCAAAAGGACAGACCGGACAACAGTTGTTGTTAGGTGCTTATTCTGCCATGAGCCGCCAGATCGGTAAAGGAAGGATTAAAATGTACAACCGTCATGAAATGATGGACCTTGTGATCGTAGACGGAAAAGCAAGAGGGATTATCGCAAGAAACCTGGTAACCGGTGAAATCGAAAGACATTCGGCTCACGCGGTGGTTATTGCTTCAGGAGGGTACGGAAACGTATATTTCCTTTCTACAAATGCAATGGGATCCAACGTTTCCGCAGCTTGGAAAATCCATAAAAAAGGAGCGTATTTCGCAAACCCTTGTTATGTACAGATCCACCCGACATGTATTCCGGTTCACGGGACTCAGCAGTCTAAACTTACGCTGATGTCCGAATCTTTAAGAAACTCCGGAAGAATCTGGGTTCCTAAAAAGATTGAAGATGCAGAAGCGATCAGAGCGGGTAAATTAAGACCTGAAAATATTAAGGAAGAAGATAGAGATTATTATCTGGAAAGAAGATATCCGGCATTCGGTAATCTTGTACCAAGGGACGTTGCATCAAGGGCCGCCAAGGAAAGATGCGACGCAGGATACGGAATCGAAAATAATGATACTCAGGAAGGTGTTTACCTTGATTTCTCTACGGAGATTATGAAAAAGGGTAGAGAAGCCGCTATCGAAAAACATATCCATAACCCGACGGAACAACAAATTTATGATCTGGGTAAAAAGTGGGTTGAAGAGAAATACGGTAACTTATTCGTGATGTACGAAAAAATTACAGCGGATGATCCTTACAAAACACCGATGAAGATTTACCCTGCGGTTCACTATACCATGGGTGGAGTATGGGTTGATTATAACCTTCAGTCTACGATCCCGGGATGTTTCGTAATCGGGGAGGCTAACTTCTCGGATCACGGAGCGAACAGACTGGGGGCTTCTGCTTTAATGCAGGGATTGGCAGACGGCTATTTTGTACTTCCTTACACCATTGCAGATTATCTTTCTGCAGACATCAGAACAGGAGCCATTCCTACCGCAACGCCGGCATTCGACGAGGCGGAAAAGGGAATTAAAGAAAAAGTGGAATTCTTCTTAAATAATAAAGGAACGCATTCGGTAGATCATTTCCATAAGCAGTTAGGAAACATCATGTGGAATAAAGTAGGAATGGGAAGAACACCGGAAGGTTTGAGAGAAGCCATCAGAGAAATCGAAGAAGTAAGAAAAGATTTCTGGAAAAACGTAAAAGTTCCTGGAGATAACGACGGAATGAACACTGAGCTTGAAAAAGCATTCAGGGTAGCTGATTTCCTTGAGCTTGGACAATTAATGGCGATCGATGCTTTACACAGAAATGAATCTTGCGGAGGACACTTCCGTGAAGACCATTCAACGCCGGACGGAGAAGCGGAAAGAGATGACGTAAATTACAAATATGTCGGTGCTTGGGAGTATCAAGGAAACGATATCAATGCGGAAGTATTGCATAAAGAGGAGCTGATCTACGATAACATCGAAGTTAAAACAAGAAGTTACAAATAAGATGAAGAGTTTAAAAAAAGTATTATTATTTTTTGTAGTTCTCTTCGGAATTTCTACTGTTTTTGCTCAGAAAGTTACAACGCAGGCAATTGATAAACCATCGGAAGGAAAATCTTTGGTTTATATTCTAAAGACAGGAGCGGGAGCTTTGATCAACTTTAGGATCTATGATAAAGATGTATTCTTAGGGTCACTTCCAAGTGGAAAATATTTAGCTTATGAATGTGAACCCGGGCAGCATTTGTTTTGGGCCGGCGCAGAAAACAGAGACTACGTAGAGGCAAATCTTGAGCCGAATTCAGTGTACGTAATTAACGCTGAAGGACAAATGGGAGCTTTTGTTGCAGGTGTAAATCTCAAACCAATGAATCCAAATGAGTTTAGAGATAAAAAAGTTTTTTATCAGGTTGTAAAAAATGATACCAAACAATTTTATACTAAATCCGACGAAGATAAATCTGAAAATATTGCAAAAGCAATGGAGAAATATCAGGAGTTGAAAAGTAAAAATTCAAATAAAATTGCAGTTCTAACTTCAGATATGAAATTTGAAAATGCAGATAAACCAACAAAATAATCTCCAACCTATAAATATACAATTATGAGTGCAAAAAAAGGCTTACATCTTACGCTGAAAATTTGGAGACAAAAAAATAACAAATCTAAAGGTCAGTTTGAGACTTATAAAATATCGGATGTTTCTACAGATTCCTCATTCCTGGAAATGCTGGATATCCTTAATGAAAACTTAATCAATGAGGGAAAAGAGCCGGTAGCTTTCGACCACGACTGCCGTGAAGGGATCTGCGGAATGTGTTCTCTTTACATCAACGGCAGAGCACATGGTCCGGATACTGGAATTACCACCTGCCAGCTTCACATGAGAATGTTCAAGGACGGTGAAACCATCGTGATCGAACCTTGGAGAAGTGCTGCTTTCCCGGTGATTAAAGACTTAATGGTAGACCGAAGTGCTTTCGACAGGGTAATGGCAGCCGGAGGGTTCATTTCGGTGAATACTTCAGGAAATACCCTGGATGCCAATGCGATTCCTGTTCCCAAAGAAGATGCCGATAAAGCCATGGATGCTGCAGCGTGCATCGGATGCGGGGCTTGTGTGGCTACTTGTAAAAACGGATCGGCCATGCTGTTCGTAGGAGCAAAAGTTTCCCAGTATGCACTTTTGCCGCAGGGTAGAATCGAAGCGAAAAGAAGAGTGCTGAACATGGTGAAGGCTATGGATGAAGAAGGCTTTGGAAACTGTTCCAACACCGGAGCATGTGAAGTGGAATGTCCGAAAGGAATTTCTCTGGAGAACATCGCCCGGATGAACAGGGAATATATGGCGGCTTTTGCTGACAGAGGTTAAAATTAATCGAGATACAGAAAAAAATCGTCTCCTTGAAGGATGGCGATTTTTTTAGTTAAATCTTTCATAAAAACAGCATTAAATTGCTTTTAGTTTATCGAAAAAACTATTTTTGCGTAATTATAAATTCAAAATGAAAAAATATCTTTTATTGTTTATCATCGCGGTTTTTGCGATGTCTTGCTCTAAAAAAGTAGAAGTAAAAGGAAAGGTGACAGGCGGTTCTCCGCTGGAAAGAATCGAGTTCATTGAAGCTTCGGGAGTAGCCACTTTACCATTAATTAATATCGGAATAAATAAGGACGGTACGTTTGCAGGGAACTTTGAAGCTCCGAAAAGCGGAATGTACATGGTCTCTTACGGAGGAAAAAGGAATTTAATTTATCTGAAAGGCGGCCAGAAGCTTGAAATTTCAGGAAATGCCATGACTTTCCCTACCGAGTATACCATTACCGGAGATGCTAAAAAGAACAACGATTTCTTTATGGCTACCCAGAAATATCTTGCGACCTATGCTCAGACCGTAAATATGAATGAGCTGATGACGAAAGATGAAAAAACTTTCCTTAAAGGCATTGAAAAAGTACAGGCGGATGTAAACAAAAACATCGATGAGAACGCTAAGAAATTCAGCCCTGACAGCGAAGTGGTAACCTGGAAGAAAAACGACCTTTCCAGTACTTTACTTACGATTTTAAACCAGTATGAACTTGGCCACAAGCAGATGGGGAATCCTTCATTTAAAGTAACTAAAGCTTTTACTGATTTTGCTAACAAACTGGAGGAAAACAAAGATGTCCTGGTAAAAGAGCATCCTTTATACAGAGAATACCTTTTAACAAAGATGAGCCCTGATTTCCAGAAATTCGCTCAGGCAAAAACTGCCGGGAAAACGGATGTAACGACTTCAGAATTATTTGCTGAATATTTGAATAAAAATCAGAAGGATCTTTCACAGACCGCTAAAGATTACTTATTGGCTTTCGTGATGGCGCAGTCTGATATTCATCCGGGTACTCCTGAAAAAACAGTAGAGAAAATCAAAAAGATTATTGATACCGATATTAAAGATAACACCATTAAAGAAGATCTTAAGAAAATACAGTTTGCAATTAATGGTTTCAAAATCGGCGAAGCAGCTCCTGAAGCAGCATTGTTAAAAGCAGACGGAAAATCTTATAATCTTTCTGAAAATAAAGGAAAACCATATATGCTTACTTTTTATGCCTCATGGAATCCTTACATCGGAGAGGCAACAGTTCCTGTATTGAAAGAAGTAGTGAACTTCTACAAATCCAAAATGAATTTCGTTTTTGTAAATGTAGACGATACGAAAGATCAGTTTGTGAAAACAAGCAGCTCATTACTAAAGGGTATTCCCGGAACAAACGTATATGCAGAAAACGGATTAAATTCTGATATTGCTAAAAAATACGGGGTTTACGGATTTAAGCTTCCTTGCTTTATCATTGTGGATAAAGACGGTAAAATTGCCAGTAAGCCGTTCTTCAACTTAGGAGATCCTGAATTGGTAACCGTTCTGGATAAGCAAACCGGGCTTTCTGCTCCGAAAGTAAATCCGAATGTTCAGCTACAGCCGGGAGGTATGGGAATGGATCCTGCAGCGGCTGCCCAACAGGCGCCTCAGCAACAGGCAAATCCTCAGCCGGCTCAGACAAAATAATTTAAATTGAATATAGATAGAAACCTTATCCCCGGATAAGGTTTTTTTATTTGTACTTTTGCAGACCGGAACAGAAATGTTCCGTTTAGGAAAAATAGAATCGGAATGAGTAGAAAGAAAAATAAAAATATAGTTCTTGAAAACATAAGGCTTGTCACTGCCGGAGCCAAGGGAATTGCTATCGGGCGAACTGAAGAAGGAAAAACGGTAATGGTTTCTGGGGCCATCCCCGGAGATCTTGTTAATGTAAAAGTAAAGAAGGCAAAATCCAAATATTATGAGGGAGAAGCTATAGACCTGCTTGAGAAATCACCGGATCGGGTAGATCCGAAATGTATTCATTTCGGAGTATGCGGAGGGTGCAAATGGCAGAATATGCGTTATGAAAAGCAGCTGGCATTTAAACAGGAAGAAGTTTATAATAATATTAAAAGGATCGGAGGAATTGATAATTTCGAAACCGTGCCAATCCTGGGTTCTGAGGAACAGTATTTCTACAGGAACAAAATGGAGTTTTCTTTCTCCAATGCCCGTTGGCTGACCCAATACGAGATCAGCTCGGAAGAAAACTTCGGCAATAAAGATGCCTTAGGATTCCATATTCCGGGAATGTGGAGCAAGATCCTCGACCTTAAAGAATGTTTCCTTCAGGAAGAACCTTCCAACACGATAAGGCTTGCCGTAAAAGAATATGCGGTAAAAAACGGACTGGATTTCTTTGACGTTAAAAATCATGAAGGCTTTCTGAGGACGCTGATGATGAGACAGAACTCGAAAGGGGAGTGGATGGTACTTTTCCAGCTTTTCAGGGAAGAAAAAGACAACAGAGAAAAGCTTTTTGAATTTTTGCTGGAAACGTTTCCTCAGATCAAAACGCTGGTGTATGCCATTAATCCGAAAGCCAATGATTCTATTTACGATCTTGATATTAATATCTACTTCGGGGAAGGCTTCTTGATGGAAGAAATGGATGGGCTGAAATTCAAAATCGGGCCGAAATCCTTTTTTCAGACAAATTATAAGCAGGCACTCGAATTATACAGAAAAACCCTTGAATTTGCTGATCTGAAAGGTGATGAAGTGGTCTATGATCTATATACCGGAACCGGAACGATTGCACAATATGTGGCCAGAAATGCCAAACAGGTGATTGGTATCGAATCCGTTCAGGAAGCCATTGATGCGGCCATCGAGCACGCCGAATTGAACGGCCTTACCAATACGACTTTCTACTGTGGAGACATGAAGGATATCTTTAATGATGAATTCCTCGCCAGCCATCCGAAAGCCGATGTCCTGATTACCGATCCGCCACGAGACGGGATGCATCAGAAAGTAGTCGAGCAGATCTTAAAACTGTCACCTGAAAAAGTAGTGTACGTAAGCTGTAATTCGGCCACTCAGGCCAGGGATCTGGCGTTGATGAAAGATCAGTATGATGTGGTAAAAATTCTGCCGGTCGATATGTTCCCGCAGACCCACCATGTTGAAAATATTGCTTTACTGATTAAGAAATAAATTAGTTACATTTGAATTCCAAATCTTACGATTCATGAAGTATTTTAAATTTCTGATGACCCTAGGATTTCTCAGCCTGCTGTTTTCCTGCGGCAGTGATGATGACATCTGTGAAAACGGGGAAGGAACACCGAGAATGAAAGTTTCTTTTCTGAGTGCTGAAAGCGGTAAAGAGAAAATAGTAGACTCTTTATATGTTGCCGTGGACTACGGTTCCGGTAAAGTGCAGCTTGGCGGCCAGGCGAAGATTACTTCCCGAATTATTCCTTTGAGAGTAGACAATTCTCCTTATACCGATATTTATTTCAGGATAACCAATAAAGGAGCTGAATCCAAAGTAAGGGTAAACTATACCACCAGATCGAGCTATGTTTCACCGGGCTGCGGTATTAAGATAAACTACGAGAATTTAAATGCCGTACTAGATCCGGTAACAACCACCACTCCGGTAAAGAGCATCCAGGCCGGGCAAAATTTTATAGAAAATGAGGACAAAACTAATCTTTACCTTCTTTTTTAGCATCATCAGCTTTTTGGGGTTTTCTCAGGAAAACAATACCAAAGAAGCTAAAAAAGAAAAATGGAAATATGAACCGAACTTTATGGTGGGGGGGGATGTTCTCAATACGGCAGTTTCCTTCTTTTCAGACAGGAAATTATACCAGGGATTTATCTCATCCCGAATAAAAGACAACATCCATGCTATTGCAGAAGCCGGTTTTGAATCCAATATCTATCAGAAAAACGGTTATGATGCCAAAGTTAATGGCCCTTTCCTTAAATTGGGCGCTTTCTATATGCTGGCCAAAGATCCGGAGAACCAGTTCAACGGTTTCTATGCCGGAGGGAAAGTGGCGGGATCATTTTATACACAGGAATATATGGCAGTACCCGTAAGGGGTTTTGGCGGCAGTAATTCATCCATTGCTTTCCCTTCTTCCACGCAGTCTTCGTACTGGCTGGAAGGTACTTTGGGAGGAAGGGTGCAGCTGTTCGATACCAATTTTTATATTGATGTTAATATGCAGCCCCGCTATCTGGTATACACTACTAAACAAGACGAAATCCAGCCGATGATTGTCCCAGGCTTTGGCAGAAGCTCATCCAAATTTACCATGGGCTTTGCCTGGAACCTGGCGTATAAGTTTTAAATAAGAGAAGGCTACCGTTTTTTTATAATCTTCGATTTACCTTTTAACAATAGATATAATCCCTCCAGTTCTTTTGGGGGGGATTCCTTCATCAAAAGAGGCAGATTCATACGTCTTTCCCGCTGAAGTAATAATGATGGTGGAAGATAGGGCACTGTCGGAATACCTTCCGGTTGTGGGGGCAGCATAGGTAGAAATTTTCGATAGGTCTAGCAAAGCAGCCTGTCTAGCCATACTTTCCCAGTTGGCAGGTGATAATTCTTGTTGGGTGTCTGCTCCGTTTAGATTAATATGTAAAGCATCAGGGCTGAAAGTATATATTCTATTTCTTCCCCTTGTCAGCTCTTTTAATTGTATTTTTTCAATGCTATTTATTTTCCGGGAGGCAGAGGTAATATTCTTATCAGTGTCCATATGGTATTGGGAATTGCAATTTTGACAGAGTAATACGGATAATGCGATTATAGTATAATACGATTTCATTTGGTGTATATTTATGTAAATCTATGGATTTATATAATTAAATATCACAAAATATGTTACAAAAATATATATTTGCAAAAATTGAGTTATATATGAAAAAGTCTACTATTTCAAAACCTCTTCTATTATTACCTTTATTATATGCAGGAATTTTCAATGCACAGATAAAGGGCGATTTTCCTCAAAAATCGGCAGAAGAGCTTGCAAAACATCATGGCTACGACAGATGTGCGACAACTGAATATGAAGAATTTCTGAGAAAAAATTTTCCTGGCAGAATGACTACCGAGCAGTTCGAAGCCTGGTTGAAACCGCTGATAGAAAAAGCAAAAACGGAGAAATCACAGAATGGTAATATTATAACAATTCCTGTAGTGGTTCACGTTATTCATGGAGGACAGGCCTATGGTGCCGCACCAAATATTGTGGATGAGCAAGTAATGTCACAGATTACAGTAATGAATCAGGATTACCGTAAATTGACAGGAACTCCAGGATTCAATTCCAATGCGGTAGGGGCTGATGTTCAGATTGAGTTTGCGCTAGCTAAGGTAGATCCTCAGGGAAATCCTACAAATGGCATTGACAGGGTTAAAATGTGCCAGTCAACCTTTAAAAAAGATGCTATTGAAGCATTTGTAAAACCTGAAACCATTTGGGATCCTACACAATATATGAATATGTGGAGCGTGGCCTTTGCTTCCCCAAATACCAATCTTTTAGGATATGCACAATTTCCGGACGGATCCAACCTTCAGGGGCTTAATGCTGTTGGAGGACCCGATTTTACAGATGGAGTGGTTGCCAATTTTTCAACATTCGGTAGCAGCGACTTTGATACCAACGGTACATTTATCATGGGCGCCCCTTATGACAAAGGAAGGACTATGACCCATGAAGTCGGACACTTTTTAGGATTAAGACATATCTGGGGAGATGCTACCTGCGGTACGGATTATTGTGCAGATACTCCTGTCCATCAAACTTCCAACGGAGGTTGTCCTGCACATCCAAAGTCAAATACCTGCGGTACAGCCGATGAGATGTTTGAAAATTATATGGATTATACGAATGATACTTGTATGAACATTTTTACGAATGATCAGAAAACAAGAATTGCGACAGTAATGAATAACTCTCCAAGAAGATCTTCCTTAAAAACTTCTACAAAAAATATTGTGATTCCATTATTCGCAAACGATGCTGAAGTAAAACTGGAAAGAGCATGCGGAATTCCGGTATGCGGAACTCCTCAGCCTTTACAGGTATCTATTTTCAATAGAGGAACAAGTGCTTTAACATCAGCTACTATTAATTATTCCATCAACGGAAATGCCCAGTCTTTCAACTGGACGGGAAATCTGGCACAGGACAAATCCCAGCTGATCAGTCTTCCGGTAGCGACTAATGCCACTGCAGGACCTGTAACCGTAACTATAGCTTCTGCAAACGGGGGGACAGATCAAAGATCTTCTAACAATAGCGTAATAGGAAGTTATGTAGGTGCGCCTACGACTGTGGGAACCAATGTTGTATTTAATCTTCAGTTGGATTATTATGGTTCTGAAATCACATGGACTCTGAAAAACAGTGCCGGGACTACGATATACAGTAGCCCTGCAGGCGGATATACAAACTCTGCGCCGAGTATGCCTTCTTTAATTACACAGAACTGGACATTAAATCCTAATGAATGCTATACGTTTACAATAAATGATTCATATGGAGACGGTTTCTATTTGTACGGAGGATATTATAATATTAAAACAACATCAGGAGCAACACTTCTTGCCGGATCAAATTTCCCTACAACACAGAGCAGGCTTCTTAAGGCACAGGTTCTGGCTACAGGTGAAACACCTAAAAAAGATATATTTGGACTATATCCGAATCCTGCGAACGATGTGCTGAATATCACCAAAGTTTCCGAGAAAGCTACATTTGAAATCCACAATGCAGTAGGACAGTTGGTGAAAGGTGGAAATATCAGTAATAATCAAGTAAGAGTTTCAGAATTAGTGAAAGGAGCTTATATTATTACCATTAAGGATGGAAAGCTTTCCGAAAGCATCAAGTTTATCAAAAATTAACATTTATTTAATAGAAATTAAAAAAACAAATAATCCTCAGGTTAACCTGAGGATTATTTGTTTTTTTTACAATTATGGTGTCAAAATTATTTTTTTTTAGTTAAAAAGGTTAAGAATATAATATTTGCAGCATAAAATATTTATATTTGGCGGGTAAATTTAATTAAATGTTATGAATAAATTTTTTACTGCCTTACTGTTAACGGCTTTAGGGGGTACTGTCTTCGGCCAATGGACGCCCACTTCATTTAAAAAAGAAGACAATAAGAGAAAAAGTGCGGAATTTACGGTAAGTAAATCTAATGTAAGAACCAACGGGTACTACAAATTAGACCTGGACTTACTGAGATCTCAGCTGAGAAATGCGCAGGAGATGGGAGCTAATGCAAAGCCGGTGACTATTTCTATACCTACCCTTAGTGGAAGAATAGAGAAATTCTCGGTATACAGCTTTCCTGTAGTGGTGAAAGAACTGGCAGATCAATATCAGTTAGGTTCTTATGTAGGAGTAGGAGTAGACGATCCTACAAAATATTTAAGATTTTCGTTAGCTCCAAATGATTTCCAATCCATGATTATCGGAGACGGGAGCTATGAATTTATCGAACCTCAAATTGGTGATAAAACCATTTATGAAGTACACCCTAAAACAAATAAAACACCGGGCAGTACATTTGTATGCGGTACAGACGAAACGGCATCTCAGAAAAAGCAAATTGCCGGACTGTTGAAAAATGGTAGTTCTTTTACCAATCAGCCAGGTAGTTTTTCTAAATCTTCCGATAAAAAATACCGGACTATGAGATTGGCAATGTCGGTAACCGGAGAGTATACTCAATTTTTTGCGACCCAGGCTAACTTGCCTGCTACCGCTACCGATGACCAGAAGAGAGCGGTAGCTCTTGTTGCCATAAATGCTACTTTAACCAGAGTGAATGGAGTCTTTGAGAAAGATTTTGCTCTACATTTGAATCTTCAAAGTTATCCCTCAATTATTTACACCAATGCGGCTACGGACCCTTACTCTGATGCCGGTCCTGGAGTTGCCGGTGCCTGGAATGGGGAATTGATGAATGTTTTGCACACAAATGTTGGAGATGCGAATTTTGATATAGGGCATTTATTCGGAGCTTCCGGTGGCGGAGGTAATGCAGGATGTATTGGTTGTGTTTGCAGCAATGATATGACAACTGATCCAGACGGTTCTCCTGAAGCATACAAAGGATCAGGCTTCACTTCTCCTGCTAATAATATTCCTCAGGGAGATAACTTTGATATAGATTATGTTGCTCATGAGATGGGACATCAATTAGGAGGTAACCATACATTTTCTCACGATCTTGAAGGCTCCGGAGTGAATATGGAGCCGGGTTCCGGATCTACCATTATGGGATATGCCGGAATTACAGGACCAACTACTGATGTTCAGGCCCACTCAGATGCATATTTTCATGTAGCAAGTATTGAACAAATATTAGAAAATCTGCAAACTACAACTTGCGATGTTGAGAATTCTGTAGCTAATGACCCTCCGGTAATTACCGCTTTACCAACTTATAACATTCCTAAAGGAACTGCTTTCGTTTTAACTGCTTCAGCTACGGATGCACAAGGTGATCCAATGACTTATTCGTGGGAAGAAATAGATGATGCAAGTACAACGATTAATAAAAACAATTTAGGGACAACTTCGACGGGAGCATCTTTCCGTTCTGCTATACCTTCCGCCAGCCCTACAAGATATTTCCCTGCGCTTTCTTCTGTATTAAGTGGAGTACTAGACAATAGCAATAATACCTGGGAATCTGTATCTATGGTTCCGAGAACGACCAACTTTGCTGTGACGGTAAGGGATAATAATGCCAATGCGTTGCAACAACAAACACAGTATGCTACTCAAACTATTATAGTAGGAGACAATGGACCATTTAAAATAACAACTACGGCGGCAGAAGCAAACGGTTCCCCTACACCTATCTCGTGGGCCGTTGCAAATACTACTGCTGCACCATATAATGTAGCAAATGTTAAAGTAGAATATACAACAAATAATGGTAGTACATGGACTTTGCTTTCAGCCTCAACACCAAATGATGGTTCTGAGAGTTTTACTTTTCCTACTTCATTGAATGGAACTACAATTAAAGTGAGAATATCTTCCATCGGAAATGTATTCTACGCTATTGGAAGTGTTGTGCTTAATCCATTATCGCCTTGTAGTAGTACGGCACCTTCCGGACTTACGGTAATTCCTTCACTGGGCGGAGCTTCTATCTATTGGACGCCATACTCAGGAACTTCTACTACTTATATTGTACGTTATAAGAAAACTACTGCAACTACCTGGACGCAAGTAACTACATCAGGATCTGCAATCAATGTTAGTGGCTTAACAGCCGGAACTTACGAAGCTCAGGTAGCTGCCGTATGTTCTGGTACTACAGGTTCGTATTCTGCATCCGTAAATTTTACAGTAACTACTTATTCTACTGTTACCTATTGTGATTCTTCTACAGTGTATGCGACGGGTGAATATATTTCAAATGTTTCTTTATCAAATGTGAACAATACTTCAGGAGCCTCTACTTATACTAATTATACAGCAAACCCTGCACTGCAGATTAACCTGGTAAAAGGAGCAGCCCCTTATGCTTTAACAGTAGGGGTTGGAAGCGCAACTCCATACGATGGTGCTTCAGTATGGATAGACTGGAATAGAAACGGAACATTTGAGGATTCTGAAAAAGTATTGAATGCTGCGGTATCGGCTACTGCTACATCTCAATATACTTCATCAGTTACAGTACCTTCTACTGCAGTAGAAAATCAGCCGTTGAGGATGAGGGTAGTATATATATATGCAGGTGCTAATAATAACGGTGCATCTATTCCTTCTTCTTTCGCATGTGGTACTAATTTCTATTATGGAGAGACAGAAGACTATAATATAATGGTAGCATCAGTATTGGCCACAAACGACGTAGCAGATCCTAAGAACGGTATTCAGATTTATCCGAACCCGGTATCAGATATCCTAAACATTACCAAAGTATCAGACAAGGCAACTTACAAAATTTACAGTGCTGCCGGTCAGTTGGTGAAACAGGGGACGATTGACGGCGGACGGATTAATGTTGCGGAACTGATTAAAGGTGGATATGTAATTTCTGTTGAAGATAAAGGAAAAGATACATTCAATTCCAAATTTATCAAGAAATAATATAAAACTTCATTTCAATAATAAAATCCTCAGGTCATCCTGGGGATTTATTATTTACAATCCATAGGAAATAATTCCAAAAAGTGAGATATTAATATTTATATAAAAATGCTTATAATTTCTCTCATTTTAAAAACATAATTTAAATCGTTGTGATATAGATAGGAAAAAAATGAATGTATTTTTAAATTAATAATAAAAAATGTTTAGCTTTGTGTAATTAATAGAATATATTGAGAAAGTTATGAAGAAAATTTTTACTTCTTTCTTTTTCCTCTTTCTGTTTGCGGTTACCAGTGCACAATGGAGTCCTGCAACATTTCGGGGGGAAAAGACGAGAGTGAGTTCTGAAATAAAGAACTATTACTCTCTCGACATTTCTTTACTAAAGTCTCAATTGGCAAAAGCGCAGGAAACGGGAAAAAATGCAAAGCCCGTTACCATATCTTTGCCAACTTTAGAAGGAAAAATTGAAAAATTTGCCGTTTACAGCTTCCCTGTGGTCGTAAAAGAACTGGCAGATCAGTATCAGTTAGGATCTTACGTAGGTGTTGGGATTGATGATCCCGGCAAATATTTAAGATTCAGTTTGGCGCCTGGCGATTTTCAGTCGATGATCATCAAAGATGGTACGTCTGAATTTATAGAGCCGGTCGACAAAGGTAAAACGGTTTATGGGGTGCACTCAAAAACTGATAAGAGCAATGAAGGATTTCTTTGTTCTATGAATGAAGATAAACTATCTAAACAAGAGATAGCAAATCTTTATAAAGCAGGAAAGACATTCGCAAATCAGCCTATGAACTTTGCCAAATCTTCTGATAAGAAATACAGAACGATGAGGTTGGCAATGTCTGTAACGGGAGAATATACTCAATATTTTGGGGGAACTGTTGCAAATGCTTTAATTGCGATTAATGCAACCATGACCAGGGTAAACGGTGTATTCGAAAAAGATTTTGCTTTACACTTGAATTTACAAAATTTCCCGGGAGTAATTTACACGAATCCCGCGACTGACCCTTATTCAGCTGCAGCGGCAGGGGTTGCTGGAGCATGGAACACAGAATTACAGCAAACTTTAACAGCAAATGTTGGTAATGCCAACTACGACATCGGTCACTTATTTGGTGCTTCCGGTGGCGGTGGTAATGCAGGATGTATTGGCTGCGTTTGTGTAGACCCGACATCTTCTGTGCCTAAAGGTAAAGGTTCAGGATTTACTTCTCCGGCAGATGGTATTCCGCAAGGAGATAATTTTGATATTGATTATGTCGCCCACGAAATGGGACACCAGCTTGGAGGAAACCATACCTTCTCCCATGCTCTTGAAGGTACAGGGGTGAATGTTGAGCCGGGTTCTGGTTCAACCATTATGGGATATGCGGGGATTACCGGAGCCAATACCGATGTACAGGCACACTCGGATCCTTACTTCCATGCAGCTACTATCGGTCAGGTTCAGGCAAACCTGATAAGTAAGACCTGTGATATTGAAACAAGCATCAGCAACAATCCGCCGGTTATTGCTGCTTTATCCACCTACAATATTCCTAAAGGAACGGCTTTCGCCCTAACAGCTTCTGCAACGGATCCTGAAAATGATCCGATAACGTACTGTTGGGAGGAAATGGATAATGCAAGCGTTACCATTAATAAAAATAATTTAGGTACCACAACTTCAGGTGCCTCGTTTAGGTCATTTAACCCTACCACAAGCCCTACTAGATATTTCCCTAAGCTATCTTCAGTATTGGCAGGGGTTTTAAATAACTCAAATAATGGATGGGAATCTGTTTCCACGGTAGCGAGAACTACCAACTTCAGGGTGACGGTGAGGGATAATAATCCTGATCCTGCGCAGCAGCAGACCCAATTTGCCAACCAGCAGATTATTGTCGGAAATGATGGTCCGTTTAAAGTAACTACCACTACCGCATACAGCAATGGTCCGACCAATGTAACCTGGGATGTGGTAAATACAACGGCAGCTCCTTATAATGTTGCAAACGTTAAAATTGATTATACTACTGATAATGGTGTAACCTGGACGGTAGCTTCTGCTTCTACAGCTAATGACGGAAGTGAGGTTTTAAATTTAACTGGTCTTACTGTCGGAGGTACTGTTAAAATAAGGGTAAGCTCAATAGGAAACGTATTCTATGCAATCGGAAGTGCTACGATCACTTCTTTGTTGAATTGTACAGGTGCTGCTCCAACAGGTATTGTTGTTTCTGCAATAACTCAAACTACAGCTACTGTAACTTGGGCGGCTACGGCAAATTCAACTTATGTGGTTCAGTACCGTCCTGTTGGAAGTGCAACTTGGATTACAGTTAACAGTACAACAAACTCTGTTAACCTTACCGGTTTAAGTGATGGTATTCAGTATGAAGTTCAGGTATCTACGGTTTGTTCAGGTGTTCAGGGACCGTTCTCTGCATCTACGAACTTTACCACTCTAGGTCTTACCTACTGTACAATGACATCTAGTAACCCAACAGAAGAATATATTTCTAATGTTACCGTAACTCCGGTAGGAGCTGGTGTAATGAGTAACAACTCTGCGGGTGCTACTTATACAGACTACTCTACTACGCCAAGTGCATTGGTAAATTTAGTGATTGGTTCTACAGGAAATACTGTTTCAGTTGGTAAATCCTGGACAGGAACCGTATTTAGTGAGGCTGTTGGTGTTTGGATCGACTTTAATAGAAACGGAGTTTTTGAAGCTACTGAGCAGGTAATGAATTCTGCGGCAAGTACTACCACTCCTGTTTCGGCTACGTTCAATGTTCCTGCTACTGCTTACAACGGACCGGCAACCACAAAAATGAGAGTTGCATTACAGTTTAGTTCTTCTCCGGTAATGTGTACAAGTTATACATACGGTGAAGTTGAAGATTATGCTGTAAAATTAATACAGCCTATTGCATGTACTAGTAATGCTCCTTTAAATCTTTCTGTAACAAATATTACTGCGACTTCTGCATATGCAACGTGGGATCCTGCTACAGGAGCTACTTATGTATTACAATACAGACCTGTAGGTTCTACAGCTTGGACTACAGTTCCTTTAACAACAAATGCTTATACTATTAGTGGTTTAACTGAATCCACTCAATATGAAGTTCAGGTAGCCTATGTTTGTTCAGGTACAACGGGTGCGTATACTACACCATATCAGTTTACTACTCCGGCGGTTACTTATTGTACAATCACTTCGACCAACAATACAAACGGGTATATTTCTAACGTAATGGTGAGCCCGACGAACTCTTATGTGATGAGTAACAATTCAGGAGCAAATACTTATACCAATTATTCTGCAGATCCTACCAAATTGATTACTTTGGTTCGTAACTCCACCAATAACGGTATTTCTGTTTCTAAATCCTGGTTAACGACTACCACGTCTTCACTTGCAGTAGGAGCCTGGATCGATTTTAACAGAAACGGTATTTTTGAAGCCTCTGAAAGAGTGATCAGTACAACAGCAAATACGACAACTCCTATCACTTCAACGTTTACGGTTCCTACAACTTCTTATAACGGGCCATTAACGCTTAGAATGAGAGTAATCTTCTCTACCGCTACGATCTCAGACCCTTGTGCTACTGTAGCCAATGGGGAGATTGAAGATTATGCAGTGAAGATTATTGACCTTGCGCCTTGTACTACTGCTCCTCCATCGCCAATTGCTGTAACCAATGTTACCGCTTCTACGGCTTTGGTTTCCTGGATCAGTGCGACAGGTGCTACCTATACATTGAGATATAGAACAGGTACAGGTACCTGGACGGTTATTAACCCTGCTACAAATCCTTACACGATTCAGAACTTAAATGCTTCGACGACGTATGAAGTGCAGGTGGCAACGATCTGTGGCGGTACTACAGGAGCTTGGTCAGGATCCGTAAACTTTACGACTCCGGCTTCAACTTATTGTACTCCTACCACAACAAGTGTAACCAACGGTTTTATTAATAATGTTACGGTAACGGGTACCAATACACCGATGATGTCGAATAACTCCGGTTCAAGTACTTATACGGATTACTCCAACGATGCTACAAAGATCATTACACTGGCACGTAGCTCCACAGGTAACGTATTATCCGTAGGACGTACGATTTTATCAGGTACCTATTCCACTTATGCATGGCTTGACCTAAATGGTGACGGTGTATTCGATAACAACCCAATCGGTACAGGCGGAGGTGAGCGAATTATGAACTTAGGATATTCTTCTACAACTCCGGTTACAGCTACATTTGCGGTGCCGGCATGGGCATACAGCGGTACGAACAAAGTGAAAATGCGTGTGATCGTATATTACCTTACACCAGCCAATGCATGCTCACCACTTACAAGTGATGGGGAAGTTGAAGATTACCAGGTGAAATTTATAGACATCCAGCCATGTACTACAGCGGCTCCTACAGGAATCACTGTAACAAATATTGCAGCAACCACCGCTACCGTATCATGGATCTCTTCTACAGGAGCGACTTATCAGGTAAGATGGAGAACCACAAACCCTGTAGGTACATGGACTACTTCTACTGTAATTGCAGGTAATACCTTTAATATTCCAGGTCTTACGGAGCAGACCGCTTATGAGGTTCAGGTTTCTACCATTTGTGGAGGAACACAGGGCCCTTGGTCTACATCGGTACCATTTACCACAACACCGATTATCTACTGTAATATGACAGGTACGGGAACTACGGATTACATTTCAAATGTTACCATGACTTCCGTTAACCCAGGTATTCCTCCGATGAGTAATACCTCAGTACAGACCAATTATATCAGTTACACAACTCCGGCTACCCTGATCAATCTTGAGATTGGTTCTAACGGAAATAAGATTTCAGTAGCTAAAGGAGGCGGGCAGAGTGATGCTGTATCTGCGTGGATCGACTTTAACAGAAATGGAGTATTTGAATCTACAGAACAGATTATGAATTCTGCAGCAAGTCCTACAACTCCTGTAACGGCATTATTCAATGTACCTTCAACAGCATATAACGGTCCGCTTACAACAACCATGAGAGTTGTATTGAAACGCTCAAGCGCACCGGTGATGTGTCAGAATGCAGTGAATGGGGAAGTTGAAGATTATGCGGTAAAATTGAGACCTTGCTCTACAACAGCACCTACAAATATCTCATTTAATACCATTACGCATACTTCCGCAAACGTAACATGGACAGTACCGACAGGAGGTCTTACGTTTATCGTGAGATATAGAGTTCAGGGTACTTCGACATGGACGGAAGTTGTCGTTTCAACATTAAACGGTAATCCGCCGTTGGCTTTAACCGGGTTAACTCCGGCTACAACCTATGAAGTACAAATGGCCGCAACTTGCGGAACGACTGCAGGAACATACACGCCATCGCAGACATTCACAACAAGATGTGATCCTACACCACCGGCTGTAACTGTAAGCAACGTTACCACAAACTCTGCGGTTGTAACATGGGCACCGGTTGTACCAAGTGCAACCTATGTGGTTCGATACAGAGTTACAGGAACATCCCTGTGGACAACAATAAATGTTACTGCAGCTCCTTTAAATACGTATACGCTAACCGGTTTAAGCCCGTATACAACTTATGAGGTACAGGTTGCGAATATCTGTAACGGGGAAACAACGGTAAATACCTGGTCTAACCCTAAAGTATTTACAACACAAAGAACATGTGAATTGCCTCCTCCGGGATTAACCATCACCAATCTTACACCGACAACGGCGGTAGTGGTTTGGGATGCATTCCCGGGTGCGACGTATATCCTTCGATATAGAAAAGTGGGTATTCCGAGCTGGACAACGGTAACTTCCAATACGAATACCATTACCTTAACAGGTCTGTTGGAGTTGACACCGTATGAGATGCAGGTAGCTAACGTATGCAGCGGAACGCCGGGCACATATACGCTTCCTTATTATTTCACAACACCAACGGTAGTGTATTGCCAAATGCAGGCTACGACGGCAAGTGCGAATTACATTTCAAAAGTAACCGTTACGCCTAATGGCAAACCTGTAATGACGAATGTGTCAGCAGCATCGAACTATACCGACTACACGGGAGATCCGACCACGTTCATCGAACTGATCCAGGGATCTGCGGATAATAAGATCAGCATCGATAAAACCACTTCATCAAATGCAGGGGTAGCGGTCTGGATCGATTTCAACAGAAACGGGTACTTTGATATTAATGAAAGAATCCTTGTTTCAGG
>CAJYGB010000018.1 GCA_913774355.1 uncultured Chryseobacterium sp.
AATCTGGTACAACAAAAAAAGAAGGCACAGTACTTTGAATTATCAAACTATTGAAGAGTTTAACAATCAAAACAAAATTTATCAAAATGTAGCTTAACTTATACTGGAAATTTTGTTTGCATATCCAGTTTTGCACTAGCACATAAATAATGCTGAGAAAATTCAGTGAAAATACTGAATGGATATTTTGTAGTAGATTTTATTTTTGTTTTTACGGAAACCCGTAATGTTAGCAATAAATTTATATATAGTTTTGACTTTTAAATAATTGCAGTCACTCTCTAATAGAGTCAGTTTGAACTTATAAATATTTATAGGTCGATAATAAAAACTAAACTATGAGCAACTTTCTCACTAAAAAGCTAGCTATTTTTCTATTGAAAGAAAAATATACCACATTTGATTCTACATTAAAGTCGAATTCTATTACTAAATATAAACTTAAAGATGATATTGAAAATGAGGGATTGGTTGTAATCGGTCATGAAAAAAAGAAAAAGCCAGAATGGAAATATTTGTTACAAACAATTTGTAAAGATGAAATTCCCGATTTAAATAATTCATCTAATCGAGCTGTATTATTCTTCAAAAGTGAAGAAAGAATTTTTGCGATTTGTTTTGGTTATGGAAAGTACTTATTAAGAGATGAATGTATAGAACGTGAATTTGGATTAAAAACGGCGTTAAATATAATTGATGCTGATAAATTGATAAGTGTCGACAAAGCAAATATTGGCGATTTAAATCTTCTAACAAAAACACAAGCATCTCAAAAAGGGAGTCCATATCATTTTGAAATAGATATTTTAAGAGATTTGGTGAAAGGAATTACCGGCGAACCAAAGAATACCAGCGATAAATTATTTGGTAAAATAATTACTGGTAATGAAGCTATTCATATTGCACCTAGAGTTAAACTTCGTAATGTTCCCAAAATTCTAAAAGAGTTAAGAACATCTTATTTATCTGATGATTACAAGGAGCGTTTTGACTGGATTGATAACATAAAGCCAGAAAAAGACCCTGCTACCTTAGAAAAATTGAAGACACGACTACTTAAAGCCATAAATTCTAAAGAAAGCTCATCTTTACATCTTGCTCCACCTTTCTTAATAGATTGGGAAAATTTTGAATATTTATCATACACCCCAAAGGGAGATAAGTTCAATCAATTCGATATTAAACATTTATATCTTTATAAATTCCAAGATGATTTTGTATTTGATGACTGGGATAAATTGACGTATCAAAATTTCTATATCAAGTTTTCTACTTACGAAGAGGCGTTTTCATATAAATTATGGAGATTTTTAAATTTTGAAACAGAATTAAATGGTTTCAGATATATTTTTACATCTTCAAATTGGTATAAAATAAATAAAGATTACTATAATGAAATTTATCAATATTGTTCATCAATTGAAGAATCAGAATCAGTATTTATTGATTGTATTCAAAATGAGGATGGAAAATATGATGAGGGATTTTATAACATCCAGCTTTCAAATTCAAAAGCAGACTATCTGCTTTTTGACAGGAAGTTCGTAAAATCTGATATAAATAGGTCTCAGATTGAAGTGTGTGATGTATATAATGTATCAAATAATGAATTAATTCATATTAAATTCAGAGAGAGTTCTTCCACTCTAAGTCACTTGTTCTCACAAGGAAAAGTATCGGCCAATTCTTTACAAAAAGATAAAACGTATCGCAAAAACATTCGAACTATATTAAAAGACAATCGTAACCTAATCCCGATAGAAAATAAGGACATTCATCCTTATAATTATACAATAACATATGCAATTATTGAAGATAAGCATCGAAAATTTGTTGACTCATTACCTTTTTTCAGCTTGGTGAATTTTCGATTAACACTTGAAGATTTATTATCAAGAGGTTTTAATATAAGAGTTAAAAAAATCTTAAAAAAATAATGTATCCAAATATTGTAACGAAATGTCTACACAAAAAACAACAGATGAACAAATTCGTTCTAATTTTGTAAAAGAAATTGTTCAGGGTATTTTTGAAAATTTGTCATTTGATAAAAATAAAATTCCAAAGAAGATTATACAATTTTGGGATAACAGTGAACAACTACCCGCAGATGTAAACGAATGCATTCAAAGTTGGTCTCAACTTGATTCTTTAGGATATAAAAGATTGCTTTTTGACAATAAAAAAGCAGGAAAATTCATTCTTAAAAAACTAGGCAATAAATATAAAAAGGCTTATGATAAATGCTATCATCCTGCAATGCAATCAGATTATTTCCGTCTTTGTTACATTTTTATTGAAGGAGGATGCTATATAGATGCTGACGATGTTTACAGTGGGGAAGATATTAATTACCTATTTGATGATAACAGATTAAAACTTCAACCACTTTGTTATGATATTTCTACGCAGTCAATGGTTTCACCATCTATTTTCACCAAAGCAGGAGCATATTCAAGCAGTTGGATTTTCTATTTCAATAATAATCCTCTAATTGCCAAAAGTAATCACCCAATAATTGAACAAGCTCTTTCTTTAGCAACCTTATTATTGTTAGAATCGGATACAATTGATAGTTTACCTGAAATACAATCGACAACGGGCCCAGGTAATATTACAAAATCAGTAACAAATTTTTTACAGGAAACTAAAAGTGAAGAGCAATTAATTTTAGTATTGACAGATTGGGAAAATGTTGCCAAAAGTAAATGGCCATTGAGTTACAGAAATGATGCAAGAAATTGGCGCTTGTCAAATTGTCAAGATTTCAAAGGTCTTAATAAGTAGTTTATGAGAAAAAATTCTAAGTGGCCTTTAGCTTTAAAATATTTGTTTCGTACTGCTTTACGATACCGTAGATTACTTCCTAGTAAAAAGTGTAAAGCATTCGGAAGTAAAGATAATAATGAAAAATTTCTAATAAGCCATATTTATGTAATCAATTTAAAGCGTCAGCCTTCTCGTTGGAAAGATATTGAAAAAGAATTACAACAAATACTAGATTTATCTGGAAATAAGCTCAATAATTTAGTAGAAAGATTTAATGCTATAGATGCAAAGGACTTTGATGAAGAACCTCTTAAAACCAGTGATTTAGATCCTGTATATACTCTTGAAGATCAGCTTTTTGTCGAACCGCAACCTCTTGCGATGCCAACGATTTTGGATCTTCATTCTAAAATCCAAATGAGTAGACCTGAAATAGCTGTTGCATATTCACATATCGAATTGTGGAAAAGCATAGCTTCAAATGACAACCAATACACTCTTATTCTTGAAGATGACGTTTGGTTTAAGCCTGGTTTTTCTAATAAACTCAGCAAAGCTTGGATAGAAATAGATGAAAACAAGCAAAATAAATTTGATATACTATATTTATCTTTTGAAGAAGTAAAAAACGGAGCTCCAAAAACTTTTATATCCGAAAAAATATTTCGTCCCACTCGCGGTTTGTGGAATCTATCAGGCTATGTCATTTCAAAACAAGGGGCAATAAAACTTCTTAAGCTTCTTCCATGTACAGGTCCAATAGATCTATGGATAAATCATAAATTTAAGTTTTTGAATGTCCTTGCTACGCATAAATCTATTATTAGCCAACGATTTGATCTAATCTCCACTAATTCTTATTCTATATTACCTACACTTACTAAAATTGGAGCTATAACAAGCGAAGGAGCATCATTATTTCATAATGTTCCAATAGAATATCCAGTATTTGCATTTGGCTCGAAAGATTCGGGACTTACATCTCTTGCAATGGCAATATCAATGCTTGGCTACAGATGTTGTAGTGATTTGGAAACAATACCAGATAGTGAACTTGATAAACTTACATCTGGGAAAAAAAATCAACTTTTTAACGCTTATATCAATATTGGCATTTTAAAAGAACATACTAATGATTTAAAGAAGTTATATCCTAATGCTAAATTTATTTTTACATCGCATGGAAACGAATCTATGGATAAAAGTTATTTAGATCTAATTGAAAATCTTAATAAAAATAATTTTGTCATTTTAGATTCAGCAGCATCAAATAAATGGCAGATTATATGTCAGCTACTAAGAATTGCACCGCCCAATTGCTCTTTTCCTGATTTAAAAGATAAGAGACATAGAAAGATTAAAATCTTACTTAAGGAAAACAGGAAAATTTTTGAGTTAGGGAAATTAAAGTGCGATACTTCTCCTTGGATGGTAGAAACTGATTTTTATTGGAAAGGTATTGATATAATGCATAGTAATGAAGTAAAGAAAAACCTTTTGGTAAGAGAAGAAAATCTAAGAGATTTAGATAATAAATTTTGGACACTAAGGAATGATACTTTCACGGATAATCTAGCATTATTTAGAGAAGATAATGCAGAGATTGATTTACAACAAGGTCTTAAATTGATTGTCAAAAAAAGTAATCTTGGAGTTAGAGATTATAGTGCAGGAGCTCTTACAACTAAGAATCAATATTTATACGGGAGATTTGAAACCGTCCTAAAAGCATCTAATAAACCTGGCGTTATAACTGGATTTTTTCTGCACAGAAATTCTCCTCGCCAAGAAATTGATATTGAAATCGCTGGTATAAATCCTAATCTTTTACTTGTTAATGTATTTTATAATCCCGGTGATGAAGGTGCAAAATTTGATTATGGCTATAGAGGAACTCCTACCTATATTAATCTTGGATTTGATGCTTCCGAATCCTTTCACAAATATACTATTGAATGGGATGAATATGAAATACGTTGGTTTGTAGATGATAATTTAGTACATAGACGTATCGAATGGAATCCTACCCCAATTCCACATCTTCCTATGTCTCTTCACTTAAATATTTGGCCATGTAGGTCAAAAGAATTCGCGGGAAGACTAGTAAATAAATCGCTTCCTGCAATTGCTGTTTTCGACAATGTTAAAATTTATTCAAAAAAATCTAAGATATGAATATACTTTCTTTCAACCCAGGACATGATGGTTCTATTGCTTATTTAAAAAATAACAAGTTGATATTTTCAATTGAAGCAGAGAAAAATTCAAATTACCGATATTCACCAATATCTAGTCATGATGTGATTGATATTTTAAGTGAAATCGAGGAAATTCCTGATGTTATTTGTACAGGAGGATGGTGGCCAAGAGAGGAACCGATACTTGGTTCGGTCCAGCATGTAGGATATCGTGGTATTGATAAAAATGGGATCATGATACGTCAGCAAAGAATGTTAGGAAAAGATATACATTTTTTTTCATCTTCACACGAAAGGTCACATTTGTTTTCTGCTTTTGGCATGTCAAATCTACCTAAGGGAAGCCCCTTTTATGCTTTAATATGGGAAGGAGCAATAGGAGCATTTTATGAAGTTGACTCAGATTTGAACATTAAACTGATTTCAAACGTATTAAATGAGCCCGGTAATCGATATACTGCAATATATGGTCTAGCAGACCCAAGTTTTCCTAAAGATGCTCCTTTTTCCAGGTTTTCTGATGCAGGTAAGTTAATGGCACTATCATCTTTTTCTAAACGAAGCATTCCCTCAGTAAGTGAAGAAAAACTAATGGATTTTCTTTTAGATTCTCCACACGTTCAATTAAGTTTATATAATAATCTCGAAAACACGCCATATTATAATGTAGGAATTGATGATGAGGAATTTAGAAATTTTGCGGGTATTTTTAGTGATAGAATTTTTAATATTTTTTATGGATTTGCTAAAAATAACTTGAAAAAAAAATTACCACTTGTTATTGCTGGAGGATGTGGATTAAACTGTGATTGGAATACGAAATGGAAGCAAACAGGTCTTTTTTCCGAGATCTTTGTACCTCCAGTCGCAAATGATTCTGGCTCAGCTATAGGAACTGCTATTGATGCTCAGTTCTATTTTACTGGAAACCCTAAAATTGATTGGGATGTATATTCCGGACAATATTTTGATACTGATTGTAAAATAGATATAGAAGAATATGACATTTTTGAAGCCACCAATGAGAAAGTAGCTGACATGTTAGCAAATGACTTAATTTTAGCTTGGATTAATGGGAAATATGAAATAGGTCCTAGGGCACTGGGAAATCGTTCAATTATTGCAGCTCCATTCAAAGAGGCAACTAAGACCAGACTGAATGATATTAAGCAACGTGAACAGTTTAGACCAATTGCTCCAGTTTGCTTGGAAGAAGATGCTGCTCGATGGTTTGATTGCGAAAATCCCAGTCCATATATGCTTTATACATATGTTACAAATAATGACGCATTAGCTGCTGTTACTCATGTTAATAAAACAGCAAGAATACAAACAGTTTCACCCACATCAAATAGCAACATGTATAATCTACTTATGGCTTTTAAAAGTCGAACAGGTTATGGCATTTTATGCAATACATCTTTAAATTTTAATGGAAGAGGTTTTATTAATAGGCTCTGTGATCTTTCATTATACGCTATTCAACATAAGTTAGATGGTTTTGTAGTAAATGGAAAGGCTTATATTTTAAAGTCATCTCCATTTTACAAAAAATATCAAGAAAAAAACTCTGCTTAAAATCACTTGTTTTCTATTCATATTTGGAATTTAAATACAATACAAGAATTTTTGCCAAGTTTAAGAATCCAATACTCTGAAATTTTTAAAATAGTTATTTTTAAAATAATTTTTGTTCCTTTTTAAGAAGCGGTCTCAAAAGTGTTTCCCTTGACTCATTATCTGACAAATTTTGTCGTTTAGGAGAATATCTGAGAATTAATTTATCTTTTGAGACTGCCTCTTTATTTTTAGTTTAATAATGCAGCTCTTCCTTTTACAACTAATTTGCTAATCATTATGTTTCATATACTTTATAGTTTTCCCTTCAAAATACACATATCCTCACTCACTTTCTTATCCAGAATCCTCGCATAATGCTGAGTGGTTTTAATATTCGTATGCCCAAGCATTTTACTCACACTTTCAATAGGAACACCATTTGACAAAGTAATAGTCGTAGCAAACGTATGTCTTGCAATATGGAATGTTAAATCTTTATTAATTCCACATACACTCGCAATTTCTTTTAGATACGAATTCATTTTCTGATTGCTGAGAACAGGAAAAAGCACATCTGAATTGACGCATTGCGGATGATTCTCATATTTTAAAACCATTTCTTGAGCTACAGGTAATAACGGAACCTTGGTTAAGGTATCGGTCTTTTGACGATGAGTAAAAATCCATTTGTCACCATCAACGCCGATATTGATGTTAGATTTTGACAGTTGCTTGACATCCACATAAGCCAGTCCCGTATAGCAGCTGAAAAGAAAAATATCTCGCACTTGGTTTAATCGGTCTGATGCAAATTCCTTTTCATAGATCATCTGAATTTCTTCTTTGGTAAGATATGGACGTTCAACAGCTTTGATCTTTGCTTTATAGCCCAAGAAAGGGTCTTTGGTGATCCATCCGTGCGCCATACATAATCGGATGATTTTTTTGAAATTCTTGAGATACTTCACAGCGGTATTGTTTGCGCATTTTCTTACACTGCGCAACCAGAAGTCATAATCACTGATAAAACCGTGATCGATTTGCGTGATATCAATATCAGAGACTTTGTATTTCCAACTAATAAATTCCTGCGTATGCTTTAAAGATGTTTTATAGCGCTCCAATGTTCCTGGGGCAAAATCATGACCAACCAAGGCTTCCACTTTGTCATTATGCTCCTGAAAAATGGGAATAAGCATTCTTTTCTCAATATCAGTTCCAAGCAGTTTAGATTTTAAACTCTCTGCAGTTACAAAGTTTTCTTCTTTCAGCATCAGGTAGTGGAAGTCGTAAACTTTCTGCTCCAAAGTTTTAAGATAGAGATTCAGCGTTTTGGCTTCTTGCGAATTACCCAATGCCTTGTGTGCTTTAACATCCCATTTCTTCGGATCGATATATCTTTTGGCAGCAATGTCCGCTGCCTTGCCGTCTATCGTGATTCGTAGGTAGATGGGAG
The DNA here is from genome assembly GCA_913774355.1 of uncultured Chryseobacterium sp. GTDB lineage: Bacteria > Bacteroidota > Bacteroidia > Flavobacteriales > Weeksellaceae > Chryseobacterium. The sequence continues at coordinate 7,984 of CAJYGB010000018.1, forward strand.
CGGTTCCGTTTGTTCTGATCTTGTTCTTTTTGATAAAGAATAACAGGTTGAATGTTTTGTTCATAATGTGATAACTTTAATGGTTTAATAATTTACTTTTTGTTACCACTTTTTGCAAGATGTACAATCGCTAGACTGCCTACTGGTCGGGCTTTCCTTGATTTTTCGTGACCCATTTTTGTAATTTTTTGAATGGGACACGAAATAGGTCATATAAATCGTGACCTATTTTAGTTTTTTTTGATACTGCGCTAAAACAAAAAACGCTGTAAACATTGATGTTTACAGCGTTTTAGCTTGTTTTGGTTTCCCAACTGGCGGAGAGTGAGGGATTCGAACCCCCGGACCTGTTACAGTCAACAGTTTTCAAGACTGCCGCAATCGACCACTCTGCCAACTCTCCCTGAACTCCGATATTATCGTCGTTTTCAGTGGTGCAAATATAGGATTATTTTTAATACCGGCAAAACATATTTTTGAAAAAGCTTTGTCATGCGTCTATGGTTCTATGTTTCAACAGATAAAATTCAACCGCTTTAACAAGTTTTGTTTATGAATTAAGCCCTGAAGGCTTAAAAATAAAGTTTATGACCGTTTTTATGGTTATTCCGGCTGAATAATGACATAACGGACAAGCGGAAAGGCGGTCTTTACCGTTCTGCGAATGCGCTGGACGGCTTCCGTGATTTCTTCCGTATCGAGGTGGTCTTTGAAGTCGATGATCAGCACCAGCACGATCTCTTCGGGTGACTGATAGGTAGACAGTATATTTTTTGTCCTTACCACCGCATCATCCCGCTCTGCCAGTTTGCTGATCTTTTCCCGGGTTTCGGGTGCTATGCCTTCACCCATCAGCAGGCTCCTGCTTTCCCGCGCCAGGATCAGCGATACAAAAACAAGGATCAGCCCCACGATGATCGATGCTACGCCGTCCAGTTCCGGAATCCCGAAGGAATGGCTGATTCCCATCAGGATCATCACAACCGTAAGACCGGCCACCGCCGCGCCGTCTTCAAAAACAACCAGAAAGCTGGACGGGTCCTTGCTTTTGATGATGGCATCCCACCATCTTACGCCGTTGCGGGTCTTGTTGAATTCTTTAACGGAAATAATCAGCGAGGTTCCCTCAAAAATCAGTGAAAGGATCAGAACAATATAATTCCAGAACGGATCTTTCATCACTTCGGGCTTGATGATGTGAAGGATTCCCTGGTAAATGGAAAGCGCACCGCCAAGGCCGAATATCAGGATGGAAACCACAAAAGACCAGAAATACAGTTCCTTGCCATACCCGAAAGGATGCGATTCGTCAGGCGCTTTTTTGCTTCTTTTGATTCCATACAAAAGCAGAAACTGGTTGGTGGTATCAACAGTGGAGTGGATCCCTTCCGAGATCATGGAAGAACTGTTGGTGAAGCTTCCTGCTACAAACTTGGTGATCGCGATCAGCAGATTGGCAGCGAGGGCACTGTAAATGGATTTGCGGTTATTGGCCATGGGCTGTCATCAAATGGAAAGATTCGGAATGTATTTAAAAATTAAGCTTTGCTAAATGTATGCCAGCATATCGAAACAAATAATCACTGTTTATTCATATTTACAGGCTGCTGAACAGATAGCCGATGAGAAAGATGCTGATGGACATAATCAGGACCGTTACGACTAAGATCAGGGAATTATTTCCTACAAATACATTCTCTATGATCCTTTTCCGGGTTTTCCTATAATTCAGGTAGGATAGGAGGAGAATTACAATGCCGGCAGCTACCAGGACCAGCCCGGTCACTCCGGAATATTCTTTCTGGTAATGGACCAGCTGTTGTTCTGTATTCAACAGGGCAATCTGTTTCAGGAACAGGGAAAATTTCACCAATATAAATCCGAAACCCATTAGGGCCACGGAAGTTCTCAGCCAGGCCAGGAAAGTCCGTTCATTGGCCAGATGATCGCTGGTATTATTTCTTTCATTCGTCATCTCATGATTTTAAGTGGTTCTGAAGTTTGTGATTAATTGAAATACAAACCCCAATCCAATATGCTGATTTGACGGACTGAATTTTGTTTTTCCGGCCCGGACAGCTTAAAACCCGTTTCTCCTTATTTCCCAGGGTTTGCTCAGATTTAACATATGATAGTGCATGGCTTCTGCTCCGCTCAGCCAACGTAATTGATTTCACTTAATCACAGGGTATAAAATCTCAGGTTTTTAAAAAACTTTTGTGCGCTGTTTTTAGCGTGAAACATTCAACTTCTTTATGTAGCATGAATGTCTTTTGCCGCTTTCGTGGTAAAATTCTCCCACAGATCGCACAGATTGGTATTGTTAATTTGAAATATATTTTAATTAAAATTCATAGATAATAAAACAGGATCGTCATTCGCTAGCCTGGAAAGCACTCGAAGAACATGCTTATGCCACGGCTGCAAAATACTAGGTCCTGGGATACGGCCTTCCGGACGATGAAACGGAACTGGAAAAAGTATGTCAGACTGCTAATGAACTAAATGAAAAATCGCTCCACCCGGATCTTTGTGCCATTCTGGGACTGATTGCGCTGGATCACAACGAAATTTTTGAATACGACCGGGTAAAAACATTGATGAAATATATCGACTGGAGTATCTGCGCGCTCGAAAAAGATCCTCAGCATTATACCTGCAGCAGGAATGCCGGTTCCGCTCTCTATTGGCTCAACGATACAAAAGGAGCATTGCAGTATTACCTTAGGAGTAATGCCATACGTCCTTCACCGGTACTGCAGATCCGTATCTTCAACATCCGGCATCAGGGTGAAGGGTAGCCCGATTTTTCAGAACTGAATATCTCATGCGATACCCATTCCGCTATGGAAGCATATAATGCCGGGGTAGAAATCAACCGGATTTTGGATGCTTATCCCGGAATGCCTGCAACTGAACATCAATAGCGGAAATCTATGAGTATATTGGTGCTGCACAGATCGACCGGGAGCGTTATGAGGATGCTCTGACGAACCTTGAAAAATATTTACAACTGAATCCCTTACCGCATACACAGAACAACCTGAAAATTACCCGCGAATACGCCGGAAAAAAGGGAGGCTTTTTCAGAAACCTGTTGGGAATATAGGTATTGTTCCCCGGTGATCAGCAACACGCAAAGGTTATAAATGGAAATGTAAAACAAAACCTGCAGGAATTATTCGTTCTGCAGGTTTTGTTTTACCTAAAATAAAATTTGTAGATGTTAACTCGTTACAGGGCAGGCAACGATACAGATTACCCACGGGCATCGTTTGATTCCCGGAGGAGGGCAGCATTCTTCGGAACAGCCTGAAGCACCGCCGTTGATTCCTTTCAGCTGGTCCCTTGAGATTTTTTTATAATTTTTCATAATAAAAAGTTTGGGTTGACTATCAAATTAAGGCTGGTTTCCGCCGCCGCATCCGTCATAAGGCCGGCACTGCCATTTACCGCCGATAAAACATAACTGACCGCCCGGACATGTAATTCCGCCTGTGATGGTCTTCATTTCCTGTCTGTTGATCTTTTTTAAATTTTTCATAAACATAAGATTTGGTTCTTCTCGAAGATAATAAATTTCTCTCAATTGGAATACACTATGCCGGGAAATATTTTGTATTGGCAGGATCATTTTATCGACGATTCTCATTATGTTGCTGTTTGAATACGATTTACGTACATTGTATTTGTAATTTTTTTAGCTTATTTCCGGATAAAGTAGCGGTCTTTCTTTTAATTTTTTTGTTTTATGATGAGATATTTACGTTAATATTTACTCCATATCGCAGCATCGGAGCGCTCCATAAAAAAAATATATTGTAATTTTGTGCTTCCGGTATGCAGAAAATTCTCAAAACTTTCTTTGTTTTCTCTTTGCTGACAGTATTTTTATATAATGTCAGCGGGATCAGTGTATGCATTGAACACGCAAGGCATGCTAAAAATTTTGCTGCAAAACTGAAGGATCAGAAAACAGGAAAAGGCACCTCCATTTCTCAGGATGATGAATGCCAGTGTGCTATTCATATGCAAATGAATCATGTATTGCTTCCGGAACCTATGGTTATTGATCTGCCGTACGGCGATACCTTTTCAGGAGAGATGGCCCATACAAAAGCCATTGCCTATTACTGCTTACTCGATTATTTCAGTTCGAGGGCTCCGCCGCATTCTTTTTTAGCGGTAGCATAGTTTAAATCATAAATTATTATTCCGCAATCTGATGCAGATCATCCGGTCTGCAGGGCAATATCTGTGACCTTTTGGATCAGTTTACTGATGCAGAGGGTATTTCAATAATATCTGACAGGCTGATGTCAGAATCATTCTTATTTTAAATGAAAACCAATTTGTATTATAGCAGGGAACTGCAAAAATGTATTCCCGGCACAAAGCATACGCTTTCGGCAGCTCTATTCTGCTTTTCATCTGTCTTTTTTACCGCACAGCAGAAACAGGCCGATTCGGTCTCGGTGACCATCCGGACTGTTGAGGTAATCGGGCGTAAATCCCGAGATTATGTTTCAGATTATTCTTTTGCGGCTACCAAGATTGCGATGAAGAATATGGATCTTCCTTTAACGCTGAATACCGTAACCAAAGAACTGATGAATGACAGGCAGGCTTTTCAGCTGGGCGATGTCATGAAAAACGTAAGTGGTGTTTCCCCTTCCAGCTATTACAACCAGTACAGCATCCGTGGAATCAGCCAGAATGAGGAAGGGCAGATCATCAACGGAATGAGGACCCGCCAGAATTATTTCCTTCAGCCCATGACGTCCAATATAGAGCGGGTGGAAGTATTTAAAGGCCCTGCGAGTATTACCATGTCGAGTGCAGATCCTGGCGGAACCATTAATATGGTGACCAAAAAGCCGCTGCCGAATCCGCGTCGTGAGATCAGCTTTTCCACGGGAAGTTTCAATACTTACCGCGCAACTGCAGATCTTACCGGCCCGCTTAACAAAAGCAGAACACTCCTGTACCGATTCAATGGTGCTTATCAGGATGCAGGTTCTTTCAGGGAAAATGTAAACAATAGCGGAATGTTGCTTTCCCCCTCGATCACTTTTATCCCTGATGAAAAAACTTCCGTTAATGTTGAGCTCATTTACAGCGACCTCCATGGCAATCTGGACCGCGGACAGCCTATTTTCGGTGCGGTAGCGGGAAAAACAGATCTTAACAGTACGCCTAGAAGTTTAAATCTCGGTGCCCCGGGCGATTTCTTTAAAACCAGAGAGCTTATCATCATGGGTTCCCTGTCACATTATTTTACGAAAAACATCAGTTTTAATGCATCCTACATGAAACAGTTCTGGCAGGAAAACCTTCAGGAACACCGTACCACAAATACTTTTGTCCCAGACATCAGCAATAATCCCGTTTCCAGTCTGGCCATGATGCAGTTTGTTCAGCGGAAACAGCGTTGGGAAGTAGATAATGTAAATGCGTATTTTAATTTTACTTATAAGACACGGGCATTTTTCCACCAGACACTGGTCGGTTACGACAGCCAGATCTGGGAAAAACAGGATGGTGGCCGGCAGGATGCAGCCAGAGGGTTTATGCTCAAGGACGGAACGGTAGCTTCTTCTTATAATCCTGCTAATGCAGATCTTTATCAGACCATGGAATACAACGGAATCGTATTGCCGAAACCCAATGTTCATCCTTTTGATCTCAGCCCTGGTGCTCAGAATCATCGGGAAACAGGAGCATACGTTGTAAATGTCATCAATCCTCTGCCGCCTGCACTTACCAGTACCCACGCTGCTTATCTCCAGCATCTTTTAACATGGAAAAAATTCAAATTGCTTGCAGGATTACGCCAGGAATGGTTCCGGGATATTACCAATTTTAAAAACGATAACCAGACCTCGTTCGATAATTCAAAACTGCTTTACAGGATCGGGTTAACCTATAGCCTGACGGATGACATTAACGTCTACGGGACATATCTTACAGGTTATCAGCCCCAATCCAATACCGTTTCACTGATGCCCAATACGGGGAATTTTACAGGCTCGGTATCCGCCGCGAAATTCAGGCCTTTAACTTCCGATCTTAAAGAGTTCGGGATAAAAGGCCGCCTTTTTAAAAAATTCTCCCTGAGCCTGGCGGTTTACGAAATCAATCAGAGAAATATCCTCATCAATGCCAATAACCCTGCAGAACCGGATGAGCTTGTACAGCGGGGTGCCGACCACAGCCGGGGTTTTGAAACGGAATTTACCGGATATATCCTTCCGAACTGGCATATCTACGGCGGTTACAGCTACATCGATGCGAAAATCATGAATGATGCGAATCCGGTTCTAATCGGACAGCGGAAAGAAAATACCTCGAAAAATTCGGTGAATCTCTGGAGCCGTTACAACTTTTCAAAAGTTTCCTTTCTGAAAGATCTGGGAATAGGGATAGGAATGCTGTATCAGAGCTCAAAAGTTCCATGGTTTACCCGGAGTTTTGAGCTTCCTGCATATGCAACTCTTGATGCCGCATTGTATTACTCACTTTTTAAATCGAAACTTCAACTGGCTTTGAATATCAATAACATCACAGATAAGGCATACTGGATCGGTGCACAGAATTACCTGCGCCTGTTTCCGGGGGCACCGAGAAATTTTTTACTAACAGCAGCCTATAAATTTTAATTATGACAACATCAACATTAAAGCTGATCATCAGGAAAACGCGGCAGGACCTGATGAGAGGGAAACAAAACCTGCTGATTTCCTTCACCATTATTCTGTTCTGTATGCTTAGCATCGGGATCGGATTTACAAAATATACGGAAACCAATGCGCAGGTACAGGAATACCGCCGGCAGGTGCGCGACCAGTGGGAGCACAGGCCCGCCAAGCACCCGCACCGAATGGCCCATTACGGATATCTTGTTTTCAGGATGGCACATCCGCTGAGCATTTTCGATAACGGGCTGGACGATTACCTTGGGAATGTGATCTTCCTCGAGGCCCACAAACAAAATTCAGCCAATCTTTCGGAGGCGGGCAGTTCAGGGATCCTGGTACGTTTCGGAACATTCAGCAGTGCGTTCATCTTACAGTGCATTGTACCGCTGATCCTTCTGTTTTTGGGATTCGGCCTGATTGCGCGGGAACGTGAAGATGCCACCTTAAAGATCCTGAGCACACAGGGTGCATCCGGGACAACGATTGTAAAAGGGAAAATCCTGGGGCTCTGGCAGTTTTCCCTCTTGTTCCTGCTGCCTGTTTTGCCTGTTGTTCTGGTAGCAGCCCTAATGTCCGGAATGAGTGGAATTGCAGATGTTTCAGTCCGGCTGCTCACTATTTTATCGGGATACCTCATCTATTATTTCTTTATCTCTACTGTAACGGTCCTGGTTTCAGCAGTCAGCAGGAGTTCTTCGCTGGCATTGGTAGGCCTGATCGGGAGTTGGCTCCTTCTGGTAATTTTTTTGCCGAAAGGAATTCAGTTTGCCGCACAGAACCTGTATCCTGTACCTTCTAGAATAGCCTTTGAAACCGCACTGGAAAAGGATATTCTGAAAGCAGGGGACAGCCATAATCCGGACGACCCGCATTTTAAAAAAATAAAAGATTCCCTGCTCGCCCGTTACAAAGTAAATGCGACCAGCGAACTGCCGTTCAATTACAGTGGTTTTGTGATGAAAGAAGGGGAAAAGATAAGTTCTCAGATTTACATCCGGCATCAGAAAGCATTGGAAGAAACTTTCCGGAAGCAACAGCGCTTTTCAGAAATAAGTGCATTCTTCGATCCGATGATGGCCGTTAAAAATCTTTCCATGGCTGCTTCGGGAACCGATTATTTCTCATATACCGGATTTCAGAAACAGGCTGAAGAATACCGTTACCGCATGGCGCAGAAGCTTAACGAACTGCAGATTGAAAAGATCAGTAACATAAAACCTGAAAAGGGCGGACGTCCGGCTATTGTGGATGCCGGAAACTGGAAAAAATTCCCTGATTTCAAATATCAGCAGGCATCTTTTCGGGAAAGTATTACGGAGCAGTGGATCTCTGTGGCTGCACTGGTTTTTTGGCTGGCAGTCTGTGTGGGAATGATCGAAACAACAGGACGGAATTTAAAATTAATCTAAATGAAAAATTATTTATATAAACAGTTTTACCGGAATAAAGCTTATGTTGCGGCACTGATTTTCCTTTTTGCGGCAGGAATGATGTCAATATATACCGGAAAAAAGTTTCTGGAAAGAAATCAGGATATTATCGGCAAAAGCAAACAGTTTCAGAAAGAAAGCATCAGGAAAAATGTAAATTACCATAAAGACGACCTGGGGCTCATCTTGTATTATGTAAAATTTAATCTGATTAATGAAACGCCGGAACTCGCGGCCCTGAATATCGGAATGCGGGACGTGAACCCATCCGTTCAGGGCGTAACGATACGGAATCTGGAAGAACAACGGTATAATGCAGATTTTTATAATCCGGCCAGTGCGGCGGCAGGAAATTTCGATTTCAGCTTTGTCCTCGTTTTCCTTTTCCCGCTGATTATTGTGGCTTTCTGCTACAACCTGATTTCAGAAGAAGAGGAAAGCGGCCGTTGGAAACTGCTTTCGGTGCAGAGCCGTCATCTGGGAAAGCTGCTGGATGTAAAATTGTTCATCCGTTTCTCTGCAGTAAGTATCGTCTATTTTTTGCTGGTTTTTGTTGCGGCTGTCTGGATTTCCATTTCTTTCAACAGTCTTTTTCTTGCATTTATTATTACCGGATGGCTTTATCTTATTTTTTGGTTTATGCTTTGCCGGTGGATTATTTCGTTCAGGAAATCGTCTGCTCAGAATGCCCTGATCTTACTTATCGTATGGGTAAGCATGAATTTTATCATTCCGATGAGCAGCAATATCCTGATCCAGAAATTTTATCCTGTTCAGGAGTCTCTGAAGGCCGTGATGCAGCAGCGTGAGGGGTATCATAATAAATGGGATGAACCGAAACAGCCGACGATGCAGAAATTTTATACAGCTTATCCTCAGTTTGCAAAGTTTACAGTAAAGGAAGACGATAGCTTCTCATGGACCTGGTATTATGCGATGCAGCACATGGGCGATCTGGAAGCTTCCTTTTCTTCGCAGCAGTACAATGAAAAAATGGCAAAACGTAATGAAGCAGCAAAAATATTAGGATATTTTCTTCCGAATATTCATACGCAGCTAGAGGGCAGCCGGCTTGCAGAAACGGGAATGGAGAATCACCTGGCTTTCGGGGATGCATTACGGAAATTCCACGAAGAAAAACGCCTGTTCTTTTATCCGCTGATATTTTCAGGCAAGACACCGGATGCGGTAAACTGGAATTCGCAGACGGTAAAGACGTTCCATGGTGCCGAACTTTTGGATCCGGCCGTTTTATTTTTTCCTTATCTGCTAATAATTATTATACTTCTTATTCTTTCACAAAATAAATTCAGAAAATTATGCTAAAAACCATCAACCTTCATAAAAAATACAATGATTTTACTGCACTGCGATCCCTTAACCTTGAAGTGGGAAAGGGGGAGATCTTTGCACTGCTCGGGCAGAACGGAGCAGGAAAGAGCACGACGATTAATATTCTTTTGGGACTTATTAAAGCCACTTCTGGAGATGCATTCATCAATAATATTTCCGTAAAGGACCATCCTCAGGACATAAAAAAGCATCTGGCCTATATTCCCGAAACCGTATTGCTTTACCCCAATCTTACCGGGATCGAAAACCTGGATTTTTTCTCTCAGATAGCCGGTTTTTCATATACGGAGGAGGAGCTGGCCAACTTTCTGAAGCGGACAGGATTACAGGAAACAGCTCATCATAAAGCTCTTGGAGGATATTCTAAAGGGATGCGCCAGAAAGTAGGGATTGCCATTGCCCTTGCCAAAAATGCCAAAGTGCTTTTGCTGGATGAGCCTACCAGCGGACTCGATCCTATCGCTACGGCAGAATTTACCGAAATTGTACGCCAACTGGGCCAGGAAGGGCGTACGGTTTTTATGGCTACCCACGATATTTTCAATGCAGTGAGTGTTGCCACCAATATAGGGATCATGAAGCAGGGCGAACTCGTTCAGTATCTTCCCTCCAAAGATTTCTCAGCATCGGAACTCCAGGGGCTGTACCTAAAGACGATTTAAAGTAAAGTATATATCGAAATCCTGATTCCGTATCAGGATTTTTTGTTTCATCTTAGGAAATACATGCGGTCCAAAGATGTTGATAGCTATACGGATTTAACCTTTTTACTCACATAAGGATTACTCTTGATATAAAACCGCAACGGCAGAAGCGCATGTTCCTCTGCATAGGCAATTCCAATCCGGGGAACAGCAGCAATTTCTTCCGGAGCGTATCGGTTTCCGATATCTTCGATCCAGATTTCATCCCCGGTTACGTCTTTTTTGTTGAATGCGCCATCGATACCCAGGGCTTTTGTAAGGGAACCCGGACCTGAAGAAACCGCACTATTCCTAACGGGTATTTTTCTTCGCTGCTCTATAATTTCCGGTCCTGCAAACGGCTCAATGGATCTTATCAAAACACATTTCGGATCATCAATTTCCGAAACAACGATATTCAGCAGGTGATGAATTCCGTAGCAGAGATAAACATAGGTAAAACCACCTTCTCCATAGATGATTTCCGTTCTGCCTGTCCTGCGGTTTCCGTAAACGTGCGACCCTTTGTCATCGATCCCGAAATAAACCTCCGTTTCTGTGATGATTCCTGCGGTAATGTTCCCCTCTTTGTTGGTGTATAAAACTTTACCCAAAAGGTCTTTTGCCAGAAATTCAGCATCGGGATTCCGGTAATAGGAAGGTTTCAGTTTTCGGTTCATTGATTTCAATTAAAAGAATTTTTAAAGGTATTAAAAAATTTCTCTATCCGCTTATCGTATTTATCCCATTCGTAATAAGATAATCCAACGGAAAACATTCCGTAAAACGATGTATTTTTAACTCTGTAAAATATGATAAGGCAGATGTGCAGGAATAATGTATTGTATTATAAATGAGGCGTAAAGGTAGGTGGTGAATAATTTTTAGACCTTTTTATTTTTTTACTAAAAAGCATTTGCGTAATTTTATACTCCGTATAATAGAATTCATATTAATAACAAGACAATGGAAAGATATAATTACGGGATGATCGGACTCGGAGTGATGGGAAGGAACCTTCTGTACAACATCGCAGAGAACGGTTTTTCGATTGCCGGATTCGATCTGGATACAGAAAAAGTACGGGAACTTCACGAAGGAGCAACGCCGGAAATGGATATTAAAGGAATCGGTTCCCTGAAAGATTTCACAGCAGCACTTGAAACCCCAAGAAAAATCATTTTAATGGTTCCCGCAGGAAAGCCGGTAGATGCCGTCCTTGAAAATATTACACCGCTGCTTAGCGAAGGTGATATTGTAATCGATGCGGGCAATTCTTATTTCAGGGATACTGAAAGGCGCATTGCCGATCTGGCTGCCAAAAATCTCCATTTTATGGGAATGGGTGTTTCCGGAGGTGAAAAAGGAGCGCGAAAGGGTCCCAGCATTATGCCCGGAGGTGATCCTGAAGCTTTTAAACTCCTGAAACCCATGCTGGAAGCAATTGCCGCAAAAGTTGATGGTGAAGCCTGTACGGCTTATATGGGTAAAAGCTCTGCCGGAAATTATGTGAAAATGGTTCATAATGGTATTGAGTATGCTATCATGCAGCTCATCAGCGAAGCATATGACCTTCTGAAAAGAGGAGCCGGCCTGAACAATGATGAGCTTTATGAAGTTTTCAGAGACTGGAACAACGGCGAAATGAATTCTTTCCTGATCGAGATTACCCGTGATATTTTTCAGCAGAAAGACGATTTGGCAGATGGTTATCTGGTAGATCACATCCTGGACAAAGCCGGAGCGAAAGGAACCGGAAAATGGACTTCCGAACAGGCTATGGAAATCGGTGTTTCGATCCCGACAATAGATATTGCTGTTACTTCAAGAATTTTATCGGCCTATAAAGAAGAAAGAATCAAAGCTTCCCAACTGTATACGGAAAAAGAAATTACGGTTCCGGAAAATAAGGAACTGTTCATCAGAGAAGTAGGCGACGCATTGTATCTTGCTACCCTGATAAGTTATGCCCAGGGCCTTGCGCTGCTGGTAAAAGCTTCCGAAGAGTACAGCTTTGAAATTCCTTTGAAGGATGTCGTGAAAATCTGGAGAGGCGGTTGTATTATCCGTTCCGTACTGTTGGAAAAGTTCTATTCTGCCTATACTGAAAATGACAGCTTAAGCAATATTCTGTTGGATGAAGCAATTTCCAGGATTGTAAAATCAAAAATCAAGGCATTAAGAAGTACGGCTGCTTATGCAGTCTCCAATGGGGTTTCAAGCCTTGGGCTTCAAACCGCTTTAGGATACTTTGACGCCTATACAACGGAATCTCTTCCGGTAAACCTGATCCAGGCACAGCGTGATTATTTCGGAGCGCACACCTATCAAAGAATCGACCGTGAAGGTATTTTCCACACCTCGTGGGAAAGTGTAAATAATTAAATTCAGGTAATAGAAATGAACGACAATAAAACCTTGCAGCCAACCACCATCATTATTTTCGGTGCTACCGGGGACTTGGCAAAAAGAAAACTTTTTCCTGCGTTTTATAATTTATATATCGACGGAAGAATGCCTAAAGGCTTCAATATCGTAGCTCTGGGAAGATCGGAAAACACCGACGAAAATTTTAAAAGTTATATCAAAGAAAACCTTGAGAACTTTTCAAGAAAAAAAATAACTTCGCAGGATTGGGCGGGTTTCCAGGCACATATTACCTATTTCCAGCACCAGCTGGATCAGGAAGGTTCTTATGAGAAGCTCCAGCAGAAGCTGAACAGTCTTGATGAAATATACGGCATGAGAGGAAACAGGCTGTTTTATCTTTCCATTGGCCCGAATTTCGTGGCTACGATTTCGAACCATATTAAAAATTCATCGCTGGCTTCGGATCCTGAGAAAGACCGGATCATCATCGAAAAGCCTTTCGGACACAATAAGCAGTCGGCCATAGAACTCAACAGCCTTCTGGCAGAAACTTTTGAAGAAGAGCAGATCTACCGTATCGACCACTACCTGGGAAAAGAGACGGTACAGAATATTCTGGCCTTCAGATTCGGGAATTCTATTTTCGAACCGCTGTGGGATTATAAATACATAGAATCGGTACAGATTACCGTTGCTGAAGAGGTAGGAGTGGAAACCAGAGGAAGCTTTTACGAGCAGACAGGGGCTTTACGGGATATGATCCAGAATCATCTGCTGCAGATCCTCTGTATGGTGGCAATGGAGCCGCCGGTTTCTCTGGAAGCAGGTGAGATCAGGGACAGGAAGGTAGACGTCCTCAAATCCATTCGCAGAATTTCTCCGGATAAAGTAGATCATTATGCCGTAAGAGGACAATACGGAAAAGGTACCGTAAACGGGGTAGAAGTAAAAGGCTACCGCCAGGAAGAAGGTATTGCACCTAATTCCAATACGGAAACATTTGCCGCGGTAAAATTTTATCTGGATAATGAGAGGTGGCAGGGCGTTCCGTTTTACGTACGGACCGGTAAAAAGATGAAGGAAAAACATTCCTATATTACCGTTCAGTTCAAACCGCTGCCGCATTCTACATTTTCGGACAGCGAGCAGCATTTGTCTGCCAACCGTCTGATCATCAATATTCAGCCGTTAATGGATATCAGGCTGCAGTTTATGGCTAAGAAACCGGGGCTTTCCTTATTGCTGAAGCCTGTGGAAATGATCTTCGATAATTTTGCATGCCAGGAAGATACGCCGGAAGCTTACGAAACGTTGTTGCTGGATGCGCTGATGGGTGACCTTACATTGTTTATGCGTTCCGACCAGGTAGAAGAGGCGTGGGATGTGGTAAAAACCATACAGGAAGCATGGGAAAACAGCAAAGATGTATTTTTCCCGAACTATGAAGCCGGAAGCTGGGGGCCTAAGGACAGCTTTACCCTTGTTGAAAGACAGGGGCATACCTGGGTATAAATAACGATTTAAACAGACAAGAAATGGATATTACCGTATTTAATGATTTAGATACTTTATATAAAAAAGCGGCGGATACTTTTGTTGAGCTAGCCGCTCAATCAATTGCCGGAAAAGGTTTTTTTACGGTGGCATTAAGCGGAGGATCTTCTCCAAAGGCTATCTTTAGCCTGCTGGCTACCGAAGAGTATTCGCAGAAAATAGAGTGGGGCAGGGTGTATTTTTTCTGGGTTGACGAACGTTGGGTTCCCCTGGAAGATGAAAAAAGCAATGCCAGAATGACCTTTGAAACACTTCTTCATAGGGTTCCCGTAAACGGAGACCAGATTTTTCCGATGTATAAAGATGGGGTAAAACCCGAAGCGTATGCGATAGAATACGAGCAACAGATCAGGAAAGTGATTGGAGAAGAAGGTGTATTTGATTTTATTCTTTTGGGAATGGGCGACGACGGTCATACGGCTTCCTTGTTTCCGGGTGAAAAAATCCTTGAGGAAAAAGAAAAGTGGGTGGATGCCTACTATCTGAAACCTCAGGAAATGTTCAGAATTACCCTTACGGCTCCGATGATCAACAAAGCAGAACATATTCTCGTGGTTGCCTTTGGTGAATCCAAAAAGCATGCGCTGCATGAAGTGGTGAATGGAGAATATAATCCGCAGCTTTATCCGCTACAGCTTATCCGTCCGAAAAAAGGCTTTATGTTTTTCACGGATGAAAAAGCGATGGGATAATTAAATTTTAAAAATTAAAGTTAAATGATAACAGCAGCGTCGGATAGAGGGTGCTGTTTTTTTATGCAGATTCAGGTTACGGTGGAAACTAAAAATGACCTATTTGGAAGTCAAGAACAGTTTTTTGACGGAGACAAAAAGAAACGTGACATCTATTTAATTAAAAGGATGAAGAATGATATCCGATTAAATATAGAATAAATGGCAAGGTGAGAATCTGTCCCGGAGAGCCGCATTTTAAGATTGTAGCCTGTATTTAAGATATGAAACGATTAAGCAAAAAAATGAGACAACTCTTTTCCCGTGATTACAAAAAAGAATTGCCTCAAAAAAATAACTGTACGTAAAATTTATCCCGGTATCATCCGGAACGTCTATATAAAATAGTATATATGTGAAAAATATATCCTGATTTATCTCAGTGGAATAATCTTATTGAAAACATTCCCGTTTTCTTCAATCCTGATGATGTAATTGGATGAGGTTTTAGGATCAAGATCAAAAGCCATGTTCAGCTCGCCGTTTTCACCATTTTTATTGGCTGTATAAAAAAGATTGTTTGAAAAATCATAAACTGAAATATTTACAGAATTTTTTATATCGGTCATGTGAAGTCTCACCATGTTCCCGGAAATACTGTATTCAGGTTTATTTACTGAACTTACAGGTGTTTTCTCAACTTCCATTGCATTATTGCTGTTGATGCTTATTCTGTATTTTTCTACCTTTGTCTCAGACTCGGCAACCAGGTAATAAGTTCCCGAAGCAAGATCCTCAAGATTGTATGACTTCATCACTGCATTTTCCGTATCAAGTTTCTCAGAAAAGAGCTCGCCTTCGATATCATTGTATACAAAAAGAGAAACATTTTTTGCGTTGGCAATTTCGAAATTTACCGTTTTTGCCGTAACATTTCCTACCGAAATAGAAAAGTCTCTGTCTTTACTCATCAAGCTTGCGGAGACCAATAAGAAACCTGCAAGTAAACCGGATTTTAATAGTGTAGTCATAGATAAGTTTTTGTTTCTAATATTTATACTGCAAATCTACAACAGTTTATAATTGCATTCTACTCCATAATTTTCATATATATGTTCTATTTTAACATTTATTTAATGTTAATTAAATATTAATTGTTAATTTTGTACAGATAAAAGATAAAATATGAAACATTCCAGTCCTGCATTTGAAGCGGTAAAGCCTAATATCGGCAGTAGCTTCACCAGTTTAAAGTTTTTAAGAAATGAGAATCTTAAGTCCCATGTCTGGCATTACCATCCTGAAGTCGAACTTATTTTCGTATGTAAAGGCTCTGGGAAAAGGCAGATCGGAAGCAATATCTCATATTTTTCCGATGGTGATCTGGTGCTTATCGGCAGTAACCTTCCCCATTGCGGAATGACCAATGAAAATACCAATAACGATTATGAAATGGTGCTTCAGTTCAAGCCTGACTTTTTGGGGGAAACCATATGGGAAATTCCAGAGATGCAGAAAATATCAGGACTTTTGGAAAAGTCTAAGGCCGGAATTGTATTCGGTGAAAAAGTAAAAAAGGAAATCGGTGAAAAAATTGTGGCGATGCATGAGGCTGTATCATTCAGGAGGCTGATCTGTTTTCTGGATATCCTCGAAGAGCTTGCCACCACACAGGATTACAGAATACTGAATGCCGGGAAATATTATCTCCAGACTCAGGTGGAGGATAATGAGAGGATCAATATTATCTTTAATTATGTGAAAGATCATTTTCGGGAACAGATTACACTGGAAGAAGTGGCTGATCTGGCGAATATGAAGGTTCCTTCTTTCTGCCGTTACTTTAAAAAAATAACCAATAAGACATTTACCCATTTCGTTAATGAGTACCGGATTACCCATGCCCTCAAACTCCTGGCAGAACATCCTTTGAGTATTACAGAAGTTTGTTTTGAGTCGGGTTTCAACAACTTCAGCTACTTTAACAAGACTTTTAAGGAATACATTAAGAAAAGCCCTTCGCAATACAGGAAAGAATTCAATTATTTTATGGAATAGAATAATTGAATTACTGAGGGGATATACTTTGGCCAATAATATGAAGCAGGATAACTTGGTGGGTCACCATTTTCCTGGACTTTGTCGAGTTTTGATTCTGTCTTTTTCAGAACGCAGCTGCGTTTATTATTAACATCTGTTACGATTTGCCTGACTTTTCATTTCTTCGGTTATATAATTAGGTTTTTTTTGTTATTGATCTTAAAGAAAGTCAGGATGATCGGAAGAGTTTGTGGGCTATTTCAAAACTTTTCGAATTAAAATTTATAGCGTATAGCAAAATTTTCAGATATAATTACAGAAATTTAATATAATATTTTACCGATAAATATAAATTAGTCTAGTGATAAACTATTGATTTTCAATTTACTAAAAAATGTGGTACTTTACCGCTGTATTGAATATGTATTTTCTCGCATTTTTTCTGTCGCATCTCTTTTTTTGAGTCTATGTATGGCATACATTTGTGGTACAATAAATGTTTGTTTTTCAAACTTTATCATTTAAAAATTACTATGTATTAAGATTTGTAATTAAATATTTGATCTTAATAAACCAGATGTGTGAAAATTTTATTATTGTATTATGTACGTCATAACAGACCAGTTAAGGAACATAGGGTTCAGTGTGACCCGTATCAATGAGTTAATCAAGAGAAATAATTTTAGCAGACAATTCAGCACCCTCGAATTTTATTGTATATATATATTTATGGAAGATATGGATGTTGAGGTGGAAAATATCCCCTATTCCATAACATCCGGGCATATTGCCTTTCTGGGTCCTCAGAAACAGATCGTTTTCAGTGAGGAGGGGGGTGCAAATGTGCTTTGCATTTCATTTTCGTCCTGTTTTTACGAAAGGTCTTCAAAGGACAGCCTTTTCCTGAATTCCCAGCTGTTTTTCAATTACCATACCGATTTTTTTATAGCACCTTTTACAAATACCGAGCACATGCGGGTCATCTTCATGCAGCATATGGAAACTTTCAGGCTTAAAGATGAAAACTTATATGTATCTGCGGCACATAATGCAATTGAGAGGCTCATCCTTGATGCCCTTCTTTATGTTCCGAGCGATGAAATCAGAAAAGATGTAAAATTCGATTACCTTCATTATGTAAACCGTTTTAAGATCCTCCTGCAGCGGGATTATAAGAAGGAGAAAAAAGTTGCGCATTACGCCAGCGAACTCAACATAACAGCCAGGAGACTTTCGGAGATGACAGAGTACGTGCTGGGAAAGACAGCCAAAAGCATTATAATCGAAAAAGTAATCAGCGAATTTAAAAAGGCTCTGAACTTTACGAATTTCACCATTTCGGAGATTTCTTACGATCTGGGTTTCAGTGATGAAGGAAATTTCAGCAATTTTGTGAAAAAACATACCGGAAAAAATCCATCTGAGATGAAATAATTCAGAAAAAAATTGTACATTTACCTAAGTAACCACTCGGTGAAAATAAATTGCTATGGGGGGCAGATTTTTTTTATTAGGTATTCTGTTTTGTGCTTTTTTCAGGCTTTCAGGACAAATTGATGGTGTTCATCTTATGATGCGGTTGCATCCGGTACAGATACTTTCTATTGAAAACAGTATCGAAAGTGGCGGAAAATCCGTGAATGCTGGAGATCAGAGATATATTACTGTTTCTAGTACGACAGGATTTGATGTAAGTGTGCATCGTAGGGTCAGTGAATTCGTTCGTACGAATGTTATTAATACTACAAAGGGAGCAGTGCATAAGCATATTGCTGTTGATTACGATAAAAACGTAAATCAGAAAAAAGCTGATAATGCATCCCTAAACTCTGCAGATTTAGTCTTAACTCTAATTTCTCAATGAATTTTCTATGTAAAAACAGGTCATTAATTATGTCCTAAATATAAAAAAAATGTCATTTTTCTGTGTTAAATGACCTTGTAAAATTAATTTATTGTTAACATAAATTTAATTTATTTACAATATTTGTAATTTTTATTAATTATGTAATTCTACTTTTTGTCTTTTTTAAGATTATGCAATAAATTTTCTATTATTTTACCAAAAACCATATTTGCAAATTTTGCGCATTTTTTTACAAATGGGCTTTTTAATGATGTATTTAACTTTGTACCCAGAAATTAATTAATCAACCAAATAATAAAAAACATCATTCCCCTCCCCATCATGAAAAAATTCATTTTTGCTGCGTTTTCCTTAATTGGATTCGCTACAGTAAACGCTCAGAACACGGTTACTTTAAATGTAAGATTAAAACCAATCCAGACTCTTGTTGTAAATACAGCACAAAAAACCGTTAATCTTGACTATAACACCAAAGATGATTATGCAAACGGAGTTACTTCTACCAATGCAGATCATTTAACGATTTACAGTACAGGAGGATTCCAGGTAAAAGTTAAAACTGCAGGCGCAGCTTTGCTAAATGGTACTAAAACCATCCAGGCCAATACAATCCAGGTTAAAGCGAGCGCAGGATCCGACCCTGTAAACGGAGCACAATATTCTGCTACAGCACCTCTTTCTGCCACTGAGACAACGTTGGTAACTTCTACTGCAGGAGGTGTAGATAAAAAAATTAGTGTAGAATACAAAGGTTCAGGAGCCAATGCATATCTTGATAACTACGTAGCAGGACAGAATCCGGCAATATATACTACAGAACTTACTTATACTATTATTTCCCAATAATATAAAAGAAAACTTACTGAAATATTATAATATATTAAGGTGTTACAACATTATTTGTAACACTTTTTATGTATTTTAGTATTAAATCTAAGTAATGAAAAGACTCTGTTTTATTTTTTTTTATTTATTTCTTTGTTTTTCCTGCCATCTGTATGCCCAAACGGGGGTCTCCGTATCTCCGCCACGACTTTATTTTGAGTCTGGTCTCGGAAACAGCAGCACCCAGACTGTAACGGTAACGAACGTGAGCTCCAAAAATTCTCTCGATCTTGCCATAAGCCTTGGCGATTGGGAGTATAATGAGAAAGGAGAAAATATAATGTCTGCGGCCAATACGCTTCCTGCTTCCTGTGCCGGATGGGTTTCCGTAAAAAAAGATGACAATTACTTTACTCTTGCTCCGGGCCAGAAAAAAGATATAGAGGTTACGGTTACCGTTCCGGGTACATTACAGGATAAGCTCTTTACGCACACCGCAGTGCTCTATGTAAGCCAGATGAATCCAGTGGATGATGTAGACAGTAAGGGTGCCAATATTAAGGTAAGCATCCGGTCGGGAATCAAAATTTTTCATAAGCTCCCTGCAGGCAAGAACAAAAAACTTGAAATACAGAATTTAGCATACGGAAAGCCGAAACAGACGCTTGATCTCACTTTTGATAATCTGGGAGATGTATGGGCAGACGGTAAAATATCTACTGATCTTGTTAACACACAGAACGGTAAGAAAACCACACTGGAAAACATTGTTTTTTATACAATGCCAGGAAATAAAAGAGAAGTTAGTATTCCGCTTCCTTCCGGTCTGGAAAAAGGAAAATATACAGCTTCTGTTATTATAGACTACGGTGACCGCGATAATCTCGAATTAGGAGAATTAAACTTCACGTATGATTACTAAAAAAAAAATATCATTTATTATATTTCTTCTGTGCTGGTTATATGGCCCGGCCCAGATTTCATATAACTCGTGGGTCAACGGGTATATGTCCGTAAGTTCTTACGGAGGTAATACGATTCCTGATGCCTATACTGCAAGTTTTTCGGGAAATGGCTATCTGAATGTCCCGTACTGGAGATTGTCGGTAAGGCTTAAACAGCCTGTAACTTCCACAGACGGTAACTATACACTGCCTGCCAACAAAATCTCTTTCAGTCCCGTATCGTCCTCCGGAAATGCCTTTCCGTATGCCGTACCTACCATTTCGCAGATCGGTATGCCACTGAATGTGGTCATGCAGGAAGGGCAGGAAGTCTTTTTGGTACCTCAGTCCAATGCTGCTTTTTATAATTCTCCTTTCTTGTTTTTCGGATATTATTATAACCTTCAGCTCAAATACAGCCTTAGTCTTGCAGGTGGGGCCTACCTGGGAAATTATCCGGCATGGACAACCTTTTCGGCACCCATGCAGTTTACGGCTTATGACCGGTATAATAACGTAATCGGAAGAATAGATCATGTCTTCCAGTTCCAGATCGGGACGCTTTCCGGAAATCCACCGGATACCCCTGAAATATCATTGAAATTCTCGGCAGATGCCATGAACGGATTACTGGAATTTAAAAGCAGGAACGATTATGCCAACGGGGTAAGCACTTCTTATCCGGGTGCTCTCGCGGTACGTAGTAATACCAACTATCAGATTAAAATAAGGTCTTTACAGAATAATTTTGTTTCTGCTGCAGGAAATACCCTTCCTCTGGATGCTGTAAAATTTGCACTGGCTCCTATTAACGGAAACAATGCAACGGTATATCCCATTTCGCTGGCTTCCTGGTCGCAACTTGTAGCAAAAGGAGCATATACACAGGGGTCCAATGTATATTATGATATGAATTATTCTACCAATGCGAACGACCAGCGGTTTATCGATGCAAAACCCGCAGATTATACGACAACGTTACAGTTTGAGATAACCCCACAATAAATTTATAATGTTTCACTTCCTGCTCAGAAAAATAACATTTGTTTTTTTGATTCTGTTTACTATGACGATTTCTGCCCAGCAGATTCCCGGTATAGATATGGAGATCAGGAGTGAATCCGGTACCGAAGGCCATAATATAATGGATTTTACAGTGGTCCTGAAAAATAAAGGGCAAATGCCATTCAGTGGGAAGATCAATATCCAGACACCGGAAGGTATCAGGATAGCCGCTGCCAATGGAATTGAGACGGAGCTTGATCCCGGAGAAACAGTCTTTTTACCTGTAAAAATAATCATCAGCAATAATGCGGTGGCGGGAGATAAAACATTAGTATTCAGCCTTGCCGACCGTCAGAGTAAAGCAGTATCCGAAAAATCCGCTACATTTAAAGTAGCACAAGATACGGCTCTAAGAATCATTGCCGAAAATCCTATACTGTATATCAACAATATGAAGGATTCTGTGGAAGTAAGGGCGAGGGTTTCCAATCTCGGAAATGTAAAACAGCATGTTACGGTAGTATTTAAAATCCCCGAAATTACGCAGGAGAATATCTTCGTGGAAAAAAAAGGAAATGTTTCCGTACAGAAAGATTCGGTTTTTATTTTCCGGTTTATGCCATCGGGGCCTTTAGCCAGGACTTCCCAGTTCAGTATAACCATTGCCGGATTCCGGGACCCTGAGAAAGAGATATTTGGAAATACTTCCGTATCGGTTCAGAATGTTGCTTCATCCCAGCGGTACCAGGATCCGCAGAGTATGGTACTTTCGGAATATAAAAAAAACAGCGTCACAGCTTCTTACAGGAGAGTGGGTGAAAATCTCAATATGTATCAGATTAGGGGAGCCGGAAGTTTTAATCTCCCTTCCGGATATATGTCGGTAAGAGGAAATATATATACACTGAACGGGCAGGGAGAGCCTGTAATAACCAATACTTATGTTACTTACCGTAACGTAAATAACGAGTATACGGTAGGAAATATCAGTAAGATGATGGAAATGTCCATGTTCGGGCGGGGTGCGGAATATGCATGGAATTCTTCTGCTAAAGATAAAAAGGTGGAAGTAGGTTTTGTGGACCAGACCTTCAGTCTTATAGAGAAGCATGCTTTTTTGCAATACGGCTACGGTTTTTATGCCAGGGGAACAATGATGAAAGATGCAGCAAAGAGCTTTTCGGCAACCTATTCTTTCAGGAACGACCCTTACGAAAAAGCGCGGCATAATCTTGTCGGGACGGATGTACAGTATACCTTCAACAAAGATTGGAATATGTCAGCAAAAGTATATTCCGGACTAAGTGTTTACGATGAGATCAATGTTACAAAACCTTCCCTGGCTGTGGAATCTCAGTATTCGGGAAATTACCATAAGATCAATCTGAATGGAAATTATTTTTACAGTACGGATTATTACCCGGGAAACAGGCGCGGTATGCTGCAGATCCAGCAAAATATTTCCACCAATATCAATAAAAATTACAGCATTTACGGAAATATCCTGGTGTCTAATTTCTCCCCGAAGTTTTACTTTTTTGAGAATAATTTAATTTCTGATTCTTTTCGATTCGACACCGGAATCAGTTTGCCTAAAATCTGGAATGTCGGATCTACCGTCGGTTTCCAGTATCAGGATGAAGAATCCAACGCTTATAATAATTTCTTTAATACGGCCCTCAGCCAGGAAAAAAAAATATTGAGAGCGCAGCGAATCACGGATTATATGACCTGGTCCAGTCCGAATGCAAAACATTCTACGGTCCTCGGTCTCGAAGCCGGCCGGGTAGAATATCCCGATAGTAATAATTCGGGATATCAGATGAAAATCCTGGGTAATTACAATTATAAATGGTTTAATTTTAATATGATGTATCAGTACGGAAGCTATTTTCTATCTGAATATGCATTTTCCAAAGTATTCAGTGAAAATACTACGTATAAAAAAATTTCCCTGTCGGCATTTGTTAACGAAAATTTCTTTGATCAGAAATTATCTATGTCTTCAGGTGCAAACTATACCGATGATATTTTTTACGGGAAATCGCCATCTGCTTTTGTCAACCTGAAATATTCCGGAAAAATGTATGGGATCTTCCTTAATACGTCATGGTTTTATTATTCTTCCAGAAGCAGTAACAACAGCCTTCTTACTGTGGAAGCGGGGGTTACTCTTAACCTTAAAACCAATAATCCGGATCCGGGCAAAAAAGGAAACATCATGGCCTTTGTATATTACGATAACAACACCAATGGTATCTATGATGCAGGGGACAAGGCTGCGGAAGGATATTTGGTGATGCTTAACACCGTATCATTTAAGACTGACAGCAAAGGAAACCTGAATTACAGATCGCTTCCTTTTGGAAAATATGCCCTGAAGCAGATTATACAGAAAGGCTGGTACTATGACGAGGCGGAAATAGACCTGAACAGGCACAATTATGTACTGCAGATTCCATTGCATCAGAACGGGACCGTAAAAGGAAATATTAATTATGATTTTAATGCCAAGACAGCAATGGAGTTTGAACCGAAATTGGGAGGCATTATATTTAATATTTACAGAAACGAACAGCTTTTGCAAAGGATGGTTACCGATGATAACGGCGAATTCGTCTTTTTCCTAGAATCCGGAAAATACAGAATAGAGCTGAATGAAAATTCACTGCCTGCCAATACTTTTGTTGAACGTACCGATGCTGAAGTGGATGTGGAAGCCGGAAAGATCGTGACAATGGAGCCGTTTGTAATCAAAGTAAAAGAAAAAAAGATCCGGGTAAAAAAATTCGGAACCTGATAAGCTTCAGGTTTGCAAAAAAATAAGAGAGCTATGTAAAAAGCTCTCTTAACATTATTTTTAATAAAGAAGATTATGATCTTGATTCTTCCAGACTTTCGAATTTAGCATAAGAAGATTTTAAATGATGCAAATGGTCTGAAATCGTTCTGGCGCATTCGGGATCTAAGTCTTCGCTATCCAGGGCGTCCTGATAAGCATCGATAGCCGCCTTTTCACCGAAAACCACATTTTCCAGTGTGGACTCGCTTTTATCTCCGGAAAACGTATTTTTTACATCAATCCATGCTCTGTGCAAAGCTCCTGCTGTACTCGTCGTATTATCCGCATCGCCTCCATGCTCATTAATCATTCTGATAAGATCAGATTTCATCTCCCGGGATTGTAAAATCATCTGGTCATAATCGGTTTTCAGGTCGGAATGGTTTTCCCATACTTTGTCTTCTACTTTTGAAAATCCTTCAATTCTGTCGTTGGTGATGTTCAGTAAATCGTTTAATGTTGATACTGTTTTTTCGTTGTTCATATTAAAATTTTTAATTGGTGTGCAAGATACTTTACAATAAGCATGCCTTGTTTGCCCATGTTTTAAATTTTTAAAATATTATTTTTTGGCATAAAAAATGCTTTTAAGTTTATTTATCAACTATATATTGATAGCTTAGTTTATTTATATATTAAATTCGTCATGAATTACAAAGTGACCAAAGAGGTTATCGATCTTTTAGAACAGTTCGGAAGAGAAAATGCTAACCGATATTACCCTGAAACCGTTCAGGGGTTTAAATCATGGATCTGCGATAGAGAATTAAATGAATGTGCCGGAAGCAATGAACCTTACTGGGAAGGAAAGGAAAACGGAAGAACGGTTGAGAGTGCCATCAGTACATTACTTGTACACCTTAACAGGTATGCGAAGACATATTCTAAATCTGCAATTTCAGACTCAGATTTCGCTACACAGGAGGATTTTATTTATCTGATCAATCTCAGGGCTTTCGGGAGAATGACCAAAATGGAACTCATCAAAAAAAATATACATGATAAACCGGTAGGTATGCTCATTATTGCCCGGCTGCTGAAGCAGGGATGGATTGAACAGACCGAATCTGATGCAGACCGTAGAAATAAGCTTATCAATATAACAAAAGAAGGTGTCGACGCTCTTGAAAAACATATGGATAAAATAAGGGTCGCTACAGAAATCGTTGCAGGAAACCTGAATTATAATGAAAAAATGGAACTCATCAGAATTCTCAACAAGCTTGACCGTTTCCATTATCCGATTTTTTCCAGAAATATAGACAGCAAAGATCTTATTAAAACCATATACGAAGAATATTTATTTAAAAACTAACCATGAAGAAAAAGATTGCGATCATAGGATCAGGGTTTTCAGGATTGTCTGCGGCAGCTTACGCTTCCAAAGCAGGCCACGAAGTACACCTGTTTGAGAAAAACAATGATATTGGCGGAAGGGCAAGGCATTTTAAAACCGATAATGGTTATACCTTTGATATGGGACCTAGCTGGTACTGGATGCCGGATATTATTGAATCTTTTTTCAATGATTTCGGTAAAAAGTCCTCTGATTTTTACCACCTTGTTCCGCTGGATCCGCAGTTTGAAATGGTTTTTTCCGACGAAAAAATGAATATCCCGCAGAATTATGAAGAGATGAAAGAGCTCTTTGAAAGAACGGAATACGGTGCCGGAAAGAAGCTTGACGAATTCATGGAAGATGCCCGCTACAAATATGAAGTGGGCATGCAGGATTTCGTAAACAAGCCCTGCCATTCCTGGTTTGAATTCGTTTCACCGAAAATTGCAAAAAGTGCCCTGAAGCTGGATCTTCTTACCAACTTTCAGCGTTTTGTGAGAAAATATTTTAAGGACCCTAAGTTGATTGTATTGATGGAGTTTCCTGTAATCTTTTTAGGAGCGGCGCCAAAGGATATTCCTGCGTTATACAGTTTAATGAATTACGGAGGATACAAGTTAGGGACCTGGTATCCGATGGGCGGTTTTTCTAAAATTATTGATGCAATGAAAAGCATTGCTGAAACACAGGGAACCCATCTTTATGTAAATTCAAATGTGGAGAGAATCAACGTAAAAGATAAAAAAGTTTCATCATTAACGGTTGATAATAAAGATATTGAATTTGATGCTATAATCGCATCCTCCGATTATCACCATACCGAATCCCGTCTTCTTCCTGAAGAATTGAGGAATTACGATGAAAATTATTGGGAAAAAAGAGTTTTTGCACCTTCCTGCCTGATATTTTATTTAGGTTTTAAAGAAAAAATTCCCAATCTCAAACATCATACTTTGTTTTTCGAAAACGATTTGGGATTACATACCGAAGAAATTTACAAGGATAAAAAATGGCCCACGAAACCGTTGTTTTATGCATGTTGTCCTTCCAAAACAGATTCTTCCGTAGCACCGGAAAACAGTGAAAACGTTTTTCTTCTGATGCCGGTTGCGCCGGGGATTGAAGATTCGGAAGAAATCCGCGAGCAGTATTTCATGGAAATGCTGATGCGCCTGGAAAAACATACCGGTGCATCAGATCTCTTGTTAAAAATAGATTACAAGAGGAGTTATTGTGTGAAAGATTTTAAAGAAGATTACAACGCTTACCAGGGTAATGCCTACGGCCTTGCCAATACGCTGTCGCAGACTGCCGTACTGAAGCCCTCGCTTAAGAATAAAAAAGTAAAGAATCTATTTTATACAGGCCAGCTTACGGTTCCGGGACCGGGAGTTCCGCCTTCCATTATATCAGGAAAAATTGCCGCCACAGAAGCTACTAAAAATTGATACGTATGAAAAAACTATTTGACGAACTTTCCTATAAAGTAAGTAAGCAAACCACTCAGCAATACAGCACCAGCTTTTCATTAGGGATTCTTGCCCTTTCATCAACAATAAGAAATCCTATTTATGCCATTTACGGGTATGTACGCCTTGCCGACGAAATTGTAGACAGCTTTCACGATTACAATAAAGAGAAACTTTTATCAAAATTCAAAGAAGAAACATTTCAGGCGCTTGAAGACCGCATTTCCCTGAACCCGATTTTGCAGTCGTTTCAGGAAACGGTTCACAAATACGATATCGACCGACAACTGATCATCCAGTTTCTGAAAAGCATGGAAATGGACCTTCAGA
The DNA here is from genome assembly GCA_913774355.1 of uncultured Chryseobacterium sp. Classification (GTDB taxonomy): domain Bacteria; phylum Bacteroidota; class Bacteroidia; order Flavobacteriales; family Weeksellaceae; genus Chryseobacterium. The sequence goes on from CAJYGB010000018.1 coordinate 35,404, forward strand.
AAATCGATTACAATTCGGATCTTTATAAAGAATACATCCTGGGTTCGGCAGAAGTGGTAGGTCTGATGTGCCTGCAGATTTTCGTAAATGGTGATAAGGAACAATATGAAGCATTGAGGCCTTCTGCGATGATATTAGGTTCGGCTTTCCAGAAAGTGAATTTCCTGAGAGATATGAAGGATGATTACTATACGCTGGGAAGAAGCTATTTTCCGAATCTGGATATGTCGTTATTTGATAATAACGTTAAACTTACCATTGAAAAAGAAATAGAGGAGGAATTCAGGCTGGCTTTAAACGGAATTAAAAAGCTTCCGGCTTCTTCGCGGTTCGGCGTATATCTGGCATACAAATATTATGTATGCTTATTTAAAAAAATTAAAAGAAAATCAGCGGAAAAAATCCTGAGCGAAAGGATAAGGATTTCAAACGGGGCAAAAATTTCCCTGATGATGAGTTGCTATGTACAATACAAAACCTCTTTCTTATAATATAAAATTATTACTTAAACTATCGATATGAACTTTCTCATCGTGGCAGTTACCTTTTTCATTATGGAAGGTATTACCTGGCTTACTCACAAATACGTGATGCATGGATTTCTCTGGGCACTGCATAAAGATCATCACGATCACAGCAGTGATGGCCCCATGGAGAAAAATGACTACTTTTTCGTCATCTTTGCCCTGCCGACTATTATGCTGATGTATTACGGAACCATACAGGGCTTCAACTACTGGTTCTATATTGCCGTAGGAATTGCTTTGTATGGGATGGCTTATTTTTTCGTACACGACATATTTATACACCAGCGTCTTAAAGTACTTCGCGATACGGAAAATCCATACCTTCTTGCCATAAGAAGGGCACACAAGCAGCATCATAAGCACACCGGAAAAGAAGAAGGCGAATGTTTCGGCTTTCTTTGGGTTCCGGTAAAATACTTTAAGATGTACTTTAATAAAATCAAATAAAGGATGCTGCCATATACATACTTACTGATCAATTTTTTCACCGTCATTATTTGTTTTATTTTTTCTTTTCATCCCAAGATTAAATTTAACCGGTATTTCGGAGCATTTTTTACGGCTTCATTTATTGTAGCGGCTGTCTTTATTATCTGGGATGCCTGGTTTACGAAAATAGGGGTTTGGTGGTTTAACGACAGGTATCTTATTGGCATCCGGTTCCTCAAACTGCCGATTGAAGAAATCATGTTCTTTTTCTGTATCCCTTTTGCCTGCATTTTTACCTATTTCTGTCTGAACAAATTTTTTAAGCTCGACTGGAAACCGTTTTGGGAAAAAGCTTTTGTGATAAGCTGCATTTTTCTGGCGCTGATGATTGGAGTTTATTTCATCGATAAAATTTATACCAGCCTAACGTTTATTACCACTGCATGCAGCCTTACCGTTTTATATTTTGTATTGAAGGTACGATGGATTGGAAAGGCTTCGTTCATTTACCTGATACTGATGCCGGGATTTTTAATGGTCAACGGTATTTTAACAGGAACCGGCCTGGAGTCTCCGATTGTGAATTATAATCCTAAAGATTTTATAGGCATCAGGATTCTTACGATACCCATTGAAGATACCGTATATGGATATGAGCTTATTTTATGGAATATATTTTTCTTTCAGAAATTTAAGAGAAATGATCTCGCGGAAACAAGTCTTGGATAAACAATGTAATAATTTTAACTTTAATTAAAAAAAAGATTAATTTTTTTTCATAAAATATAAAAAATGGCCTGTTTTATGTAAAGACAATATTAGCTGCAAAGCATTGATACATAAACACCAATCATTTAAATATTACAGTATGAAAAATTCTAACGAATGGGATAATTCGGTATCCCTAAACAAAGAGATCGAGCGTCAGAAAGCCCTTAAGGCACTGGAAAAAGCAAAGATGATAAAAAGAAAGGTAGTCTATCTTCCTATGGGAGCTACCGGTAACATTAAGTACAATAATTTTGTATGAACTACATAAAAGAAGCTGTTTCAGGATGAAGTTGCTTCTTTTATTTTATGATCATGCAGGTATCAATACACAAAAATTCTTATAGATTATGATTCTGCGCATAAACTTGCGATCCTTATTATCGTTAAGTTTATTAGCATTACACACTAAACATTTATCAACCATTTATTAATATTATGAAAAAGACAATTTTAGCCCTACTAGCCGTTGGAACGATGGTGGCTTGTAAGAAAAACGAAACTACAACTGCGAACGATTCTGCTGACAGCACGTCAATGTCTGCACCTGCAGATACCGGAATGGCCACAACAGGTAGCGACTCTGCTTCAGCGATGAACCAGAACAATGCAGCTGCGTCCACCAATTTAAGCGATCAGGACAAGAAATTTGTTGACGCTGCCGCCAAAGGAGGTATGATGGAAGTTATGATGGGCGAGCTGGCCAAGACCAATGCACAGAATGCTGCTGTAAAATCTTTAGGTGCCATGATGGTAACAGATCACGGTAAAGCCAACGAAGAACTGAAGTCATGGGCTTCCATGGCTAAATACACTTTGCCGTCCAGCCTTGATGCCGATCAGCAAAAAAAATACGATGAGCTGAAAGCTAAAAAAGGCGCGGATTTCGACCGTGCATATACGGACCTTATGGTAAGCGACCATAAAATGGATATTGCAGAATTCAAGAAAGAAGCTTCTGGAGGTATGGATGCTTCTGTAAAATCTTTTGCCAGCAAGACGCTTCCTACATTGGAACATCATTTAATGGAGTCTGAAAAAGCGAAAGCTGCCGTGAAATAACCGGTATAGAAAACAATTGTAAAAATTACCCAAAAATTAAAAGAAGGCTGCCCCGAAAAGGCAGTCTTTTTATGATCAATTGATTGATAGTATCTTATCGATGAAAATAAGCATGAAATAAACGGTAATAAGGAAGCTGAATGCTTAACGTTTTTTTATTAAATAAAATATTAAAATTTTGAATATTAGGTATTCGTGTTTATTGCAATTGTCTTCCTTATTGATTTGATTCCCTGTATTTTTTATTTTTATCTGTCTGTAAGCTCGATCCACACCGGGGCATGATCACTGCTCTTTTCCCAACCGCGGACGCATTTGTCCACACCGCCGGATTTCAGCCTTGATTTCAGGTAAGGGCTAAGCAGGATATGGTCCAGTCTGATTCCTGCATCACGTTCATAAGCTCTATAAAGATAATCCCAGAATGTATAGATTTTTTCTTCAGGAAACAAAGTGCGGATAGAATCGGTCCAGCCTTTTTTTATCAATGCAGCAAAAGCCTTCCTCACTTCCGTCCGGAATAGGGCATCATCTTGCCAGCGTTCGGGTTTATGAACATCAAATGGAGTAGGGATGATATTGAAATCTCCGATCAGAATGGCCGGAAGATCCATTTTAATAAATTCTCCTGTACGTTTCTTAAGTCGTTTAAGCCATTCCAGTTTATATTCGAATTTAGGACCGGGATAAGGATTCCCGTTAGGAAGATACAGGCAGCATATTACCATCTGATCGATGATGGCTTCAATGTACCGGCTTTGGTCATCGTTTTCACTACCGGGCAGTTCCCTCTGTACTTCGGTAATCTCCAGGTTTTTTCGGGCAAGGATGCCACGCCGTTCCAGCTTTTTTGTCCTTTCCATATCGCACGATAGCCGGTATCTAAGATGGCTTTTTCGGGAAATTTCTCCTGTGGTGCCTTAAGTTCCTGCAGACATACAATATGAGGATCGGCTTCCTGTAACCATCTGATGGGGACAGGAAGCCGACCGTTTACGCCATTTACGTTATATGTTGCAATCTTCATAGCAACTTAGAATTTGTTTGCCGAATTTCTGTGATGGCCGGAAGCGGCGATACTGTGGAAATTGTTATAGGTATAATAAAGGTCTTTGAAGTAAATTTCTGTCTCCAGTTCGTTTTTTTCAAGATAAGGAGTGTATTTTTCTGCTTGCGAGGATTCATAAGAATAGGGTGACCGGACAGGAATTTCTTTCTTTTTACAATGGCAATAACGATGATCGTCTTTTACATGTTCTTCCAGGTCGGTGATCACAATCCGTGTATTTTCAAGGTTTTTGGACTTTTCAAAGGTCTTGCAGTCAAGGGTAAACCAAGGCTCACCATGATAGAAAAAGTGATCGATAATATCCGGGTGATTTGCGTTCTTTTGTTCAAATGGTGCAGCTGAAAAATAGCCTTTGCAATGTGTGCAGACAGCGACTTGTATTTTAATCGACATAGCGTTATGATATTAATGGTGTACTCCTGCTATATCACAAGTTGTGCCATACCGGGTATGATTTTAATGAAATTGAATTATTAATTACCATTACGCTCCCTCCGCATAAATTTTCTCAAAATAATTGCCCAGGCTGATGACCCTTGCATGGTTTACGGGATTGATGTAATTTAAAAACATCTGCTCGGTGCTGTGGCCGGTCGCCTGCATTAATAAAGGCGTCGGGATCTTTCCGTAAAAGTTCGAGGCAAAGCTTCGCCTTCCAATGTGGCTGGTAATATTCTGCCATTTCTCCATATCCAGTTCTTTGCAACGGAATCCGATTCTTTTCCTGATCTTTACGGGCGTGTTGATTCGGGCCAAGGCTGCCACTTTTTTGATCTGTTCATTATAGATATATGGATCCAGAGGTTGCGGAAAGGTATTTCCGTAACGGGCCATGATTTTGAGGACAATCGGATGAAGCGGAAGCACAATTTCCTTTCCTGTTTTCTGCTGAACAAAAGAGATGCACTTTTTTCCGTCGATATTCGTTAGCTGAGTGTTGCTGAATTTCATAAAATCGGATATCCGCTGCCCGGTATAGCAACTGATCACCAGCCAGTCCTTCGCCTGTTGCAGCTTCTTGGGAACTCTGGACTGCCTGATCTTGTTGATTTCCTTTTCGTCCAGGGTCATGACTTTCCTCTGAACTTTGGACTTTGGAATTGTTATCTGCCGTACATGGGTCCTGATGCCTTTCAGTTCCGCGAAATTCAGGATCGTTTTGATGAATTCCGCGCTTCTCTGGATCGTGCTTTCCGTGTACTGCTCCTTCCTGCCGAATTCGTAGAATTGTTTAATGAAATGGTTGTCAATCTCTTCAGTATATATACATTTGCACAAAAAGCCTTCAAATTTTTCCATCAGCCGCATAAAAACCTGGTAACGGCGATAGGTGGAAAGGCATACGGAGTTCTTTTTCAATTCCAGATAATCATTCATCAGCGAAAGGAAGGTTCCTTCTGCAAATTGAGGCGTTTCTTCCAGGCATATTTTTCTGAGGATTGCAGAAGCCGTTTTAGTGGAAACCTCCGGCTTTTCCTCAATGAGCTCTGTAGCCTTTATCTTAATAAGATTGAGGATATGGTTCAGTTTTTTGTATTTCTTACCGTAAATATTCAATGGCCTCTGCTTTTCATCATCCCAGTCACCTCTGGAAATAAAAAGTGGAAGACGGATGTTGTGATTCGCTTTTTGGGAACTGCAGGAAGTAAAAGAAAAATAAATCTGGCATTCTGAACCGGAGCTTTTTCTGGACAAATAGAAAGAAAAAATCATGGACTTAAAATTAAATGTATACTAAATATAATTCAAAAATAGTCCAAATAATTAGTCTTTTGAAGACTAATAATACAAAGGTAATAATTATTTTTAATTGTCCAAATATAAATGTGTAAAATATTGCAATTTAATATTTTATTGAATTATTATGCAATACAAATGCGCATGGATTAAATCGTTGTTTATAGCGCATGATGGAATAAAATACTGTTTTCAGGATTTTGCTTTTTCTTAACATATTTATTTATAATGATATAAAAATTCACATTAGTCTTCAAAAGACTAATATGAATAATATAAACATGTAAACGTATGAAAAAAAACTTATCTGCTGTGGCTGCACTTTTCTTTTCAGCCACCCTGTTTGCTCAGGTGGGAATTAACAACAGTACTCCAAAAGCAACAATGGACATTGCTGCCAAAACAACCGATGGAAGTAAACCTGAAGGACTCATCGCCCCGCGTCTTACCGGAGATCAGATCAAAGCTGCCGATGCACAATACGGTTCCAGTCAAAAAGGTGCCGTCATTTATGCTACTGTTGCCGTAAATTCGCCAAGTACAAAGACGGCTAATATTACATCGGAAGGATATTATTACTTTGACGGAAGTCTCTGGAAGAAATTGGGAGAAGTATATACAGCTGACAATGGTCTTTCGGTGGCCGCTAACAATATTGTATTGGGAGGTAATCTTTTACAGTCGAGTACAATAACAAATAATGGCAAAGTACTTCAGATTGCCGGATCGTCGTCAACTACCGTGTTTGATGCTTCCGGAATGGTAGGTATTGGAACGTCGTCTCCATCAACCAAGTTGGAAATCAATAACGGAAATACCGCAGGAGCGATAAAGATTGTTGACGGCACGCAAGGAGCAGGTAAATTTTTAGTTTCGGATGCGAATGGGGTAGGAACATGGAAAGATACTACAGGAAGTGCCACTATAATTAATTCAACAGCAGGTGCAAGTACTCAGCTTGATGTTTCAATGAAATATGTAGGAGCCAGTGCAATAGTGAACACGCCGGGATATTACATTATTTCTCCAAGACTTATTACTGATAAGAATACCTCAGGATGCAGCCAGTATATTGCATATAATTTAAGTAAAAGTTCCACTACGAATCTTAATGAGGCTTTTTTCGCGCAAGATGTACACATGGCAGCAGGTCCGGGGGAGTACGATTTTATTTACACATCAAATATTGCTTATCTGACTGCTGGTACTTATTATATGCTTGTAAGATACAGTGGAGGATGTACTTCTAATGTAACGAGAAATGATTTTGCTCAAAACAGTTTTACACTTACCTTACTCAAATAAACGAGAAGTTCCCAAATATTTAGAAACGGATAAAACACAAATGCAATTATATACCCATGGACTTTAAGAACATTCACATCGGAAGTCTAATTAAACAGAGAGTGTCAGAAAGCGGGATGCCAACCTCCCGCCTCTGCGCTTTTATGAGATGTTCCGAAGAGGAAATTTACGCAACTTACCTGGCTGAAGAAATCAGTACGGGAGTCCTTCTTAGGTGGAGTAAGCTACTGGACTATGATTTTTTCAGGATCTATACACAGCATATCATCCTCTACGCCCCGCCTTCTGCGCATACTGAAGCATCCAAAAAGAAAACGGCGCTTCCCCGGTTCCGGAAAAATATTTATACCCGTGAGATCATTGATTTTATCCTTGAGCTTATAAGCAGTGGAGCTAAAACCAAAATCGACGTAATAGAAGAATACCGAATCCCGAAGACTACGCTTTACAAATGGATCACCAAATATGCCGAAGCATCGTAAACCTATGAATACACCCGATTATAAAAGAATCTACACGGATATGATCCGCATCAAATATCCCGAAAAGCATGCCCAATGTAGCGATATCTTAAAGAAGGACGATCTTGAGTTCCTGGATATTATCCGTATGAATACTATTATCACCGACCGTAATAAGGAAAGGATGGGTGATAATCAGAAGCTCAGGTCCTATAATAAAATAACAATTCTTAAGATCCTTGATCATCAGCAGAAACACGGTATGAATAATTCCGAGCTGGCACGGCATTTCCAGCTCAGCAGGAATACGGTTACCAAATGGAAAAAGCATTTTTCCCAAGCCAGCTGTCTTCAGAAGACTGAAACTGGAAGCACCTTGAATTTTTAGCCATTGAGATACCTTCCCGGTTTTTCTATAAAGGTATGATTATGAGGGCTTACCTATGCTTTCCTCCATATAAATTGATCAGCAGCCTGGGAAGGATTTACATGATCTGTATTTTACGAGGTAAAATGGTTATGGCATGAATCGGATAATTGGTAATGACACTATAAATGCTTGGCTGAAGCGGACCTCGGTCCGCTTTTTTTATCAGTGAAAAGAGTTTTTTAAAGAATTTGTATGAAAAGCGGGATGAATTATTTATAGTGCTGAGATAACAGTTCCTATGGTTTTTACTAAGAAATATTGGAATTAATCTTTTAACGAACTGCAGCAAAGTTGTAATAACAGAGATAATTCTATGGGTAAAATAAAAAATCCCTGACTTGCGCCAGGGATAAAAACTAATAACCATGAAAACTCAAATTAAACATGAGAAATTCGCTGCAAATATATAAACAAAAAAGCAAACCCCTGCATAAACAGGGGTTAAATTTGAAAAATATATTTAAGTGAAAAAGTGTTACTGTTTTATATTCAAACACTGTGCCGTGAATAATTCTGGAAAAAGAAAATTCTATTGAAAAATGGGGCATTGGGTTAAATAATTTACCAAATATCATAAAATCATGTAATAAAAAATATTTTTACTTTTTTAATTAATCTTTTTTGTGGAATTTTTATAAATTTTAACATTCTGGTACATGTATTGCTGCAAGATACAGAATGACTTTTTCGCAAAATATTGTAGATATTTTTGAAACTGTTCTAAAAATAATTAATTATTGATTTTAGCTTCTATGATCTTAATTGTTGATGATAACCAAAGTAATCTTTATTCACTTAAAAAATTACTTGAATCCAAAGATTTTCAGGTAGATACAGCAGATTCGGGTGAACAGGCACTTGGTAAAGCTCTTAAAAACGACTACGCCCTGATTATCCTGGATGTGCAGATGCCTGATATGGATGGTTTTGAAGTTGCCGAAACGCTGGCCGGATACAGCAAAACAAAAGAAGTGCCGATTATTTTCCTGTCGGCAGTAAATACGGAAAAAAAATTTATCACCAAAGGATATGCTTCAGGAGGAAAAGACTATGTGACCAAACCGGTGGATCCCGAAATTCTTCTTCTCAAGGTAAAAACCTTCTATAATCTCCAGGAACAGAATATTGCGATGAAAAAAACGCAGCAGAGCCTGGAACTTGAAGTAAAGGGCAGAAGAGAATCCCAGGTTACCTTGAAATCCCAGATCGACCACTTCCATCTGATGCTGGAATCTTTACCGCAGATTGCCTTTACTCTGAATGAAAACGGAATTGTGGATTTCGTGAATGTAAAATGGTATGAGTATTCGGATTCCGAAAAACATTTTCCGGAGACCCATCCGGATGACTTTAACATCACGGAAGAGCTGGAACGCTGTAGAAAAAAAGAAAGAGCCCTCGAAATGGAAGTCAGGATCAAAAACAGGGAAACCGGGAATTACCGCTACCATCTGCTCCGGATTACACCCGTACATGAGGAAAACAGCATTAAAAACTGGGTAGGAACTTTTACAGATATTGACGATCAGAAAAAAGTGGAAAAGGAAAAGGACGAATTCCTGAGTATTGCCAGCCACGAACTGAAAACACCTTTAACGAGTATTAAAGCCTATGTACAGCTTCTGGAGAGAAAGCTGAAACTGAATAAAGAAAGTACCGAAGCAGGATTTGTCGCGAAAGTTCAGGACCAGATCGAAAAACTGAACACCCTGATTACCGACCTGCTGGATGTTTCCAGGATTGAAAACGGTAAACTCAAGATCACCAGGAAACCTACCAATCTGGCAACCGTTATCAATAATGCAATTGATACGATCCTGCAGACCCACGATGAAAACAGGGTGAAAATAAAACGTGACGGCATTCTGCCCGAAATTTTAATCCCCATTGATGAAATCCGCATCGAGCAGGTTTTAATTAATTTTCTTACCAACGCTATAAAATATTCTCCCAACAATAATCAGGTGATTGTGACGACTTTTCTGGATGTAGAAGAACAGGAAGTAAAAGTAAATGTCACCGATTTCGGAATCGGGATTCCCGATTATAAGCAGGAAGCCGTCTTTCATAAATTTTATCGTGTCGAAGAATCTTCACTTCAGTTCCAGGGAATGGGAATCGGGCTTTTCATATGTGCCGAAATCATCAAACAGCACCATGGCAATATTGGGGTTTCCAGCAAAGTTGATGAAGGTTCAACATTTTATTTCACTTTACCTTTAAATTAGTATCCATGCCGAAAAAAATCATACGAAATCTTCAGTTTGGAGTAGGTTTTTCCCTTATTATCTTAATGGCGAGCTCCGTAGCATCTTATTTCAGCATCCAGAACCAGATGAACCATCGGGAAAGTGTCGGGAAAAGCAGAAGGGCGGTCACCGCTGTAAAGGATGTCATGCTGTCCCTTCTGGATGCCGAAACCGGTAACAGAGGCTATCAGCTTACGGGCCAGGAAAGTTTCCTCGAGCCCTTCAACCGCAGTCTTGCGGAATATTCCAAAACCTTTCAGTATGCCAGAAGCCTGGAAATTACGGATCCTCATCAGAAAAAACTTCTGGACGAGCTGGAGAAAAATGTAGAGCATAATCTGGCAAGTTTAAAACTTTTTGTGCAGAACCGCAGGAAAGGAATGATGATGACGAAAGAGCAGATCCAGGAAAGTAAAGCGTATATGGACAGAAGCAGACAGATTGTGAAGGAATTTTCGCAGTACGAAGAAAACCAGCTGGCCATAAAAAACAGGGATCTTAACCGTTCGTCGAACACAACGGTAATGTTCATTATATTTTCTGCCATTGCAGCCATTATAGTGACTACCATATTCTATCTTAAGCTAAGGTCTGATCTTATCCGTAGGGAAAAGCTGGAAAATATGCTAAAGGCGAAAGACCTTGAAATCACCAGAAGGGTAAGTGCTATCCAGAAGATTGCGAACCGTGTAGCCAATGGAGATTACAGCCAGAAAGTGGTAGATAATGCCGAAGACGATCTTGGAGATCTGGTGGAATCGCTAAACCATATGACGGAATCCCTGAAATTTTCTTTTGATACCATTAATAAAAGTGACTGGCGACAAAAAGGCCTTGCCATCCTGAATGAATCGCTGGTGGGAAATAAAACGGTAAAAGAAGTGGCTACAGCCGCATTACATCAGCTTATCGATTACGGAAAATGCATCAACGGTTCCGTCTATATGTATGACGACGGCCTGTTGAGACTGATTACCGCATTCGGACTGGAAAACAATATGAAAAAAGCTTTCGAGCCGGGAGAAGGAATGATCGGCCAGGCTTTCATCAGTGAAAAAACACAGGTTTACAACAACCTGCATGAAGATGATTTTGTGGTAACATTTGCCAGCAGTACCATCCAGATCTACGGAATTATGCTGATCCCGATTTTTGCAGACGGAGGTATTATCGGTGTAATGGAGCTGGGTTCAACGTCTAATTATGAGCAGGACAGAATCGATTATTTCGTCGATTGCAGCAGGAATATAGGAATTGCCCTGAGTGCAGCCAGAGGCCGTGAAAAAGAACAGCAGTTGCTGGAAGAAACCCAGGCCCAGTCTGAAGAGCTGCAGGTACAGCATTCTGAGCTGGAAAACTTAAATACAGAACTTGAAGCGCAGACGCAGAAATTACAGGCTTCCGAAGAGGAACTTAAAGTACAGCAGGAAGAGTTGATGCAGGCAAATGCGGAACTGGAAGAACGTTCAAGGCTGCTGGAGGAGAAAAACCACCTGATTGCCGAACGAAATAATGAGATTCAGAAGAAAGTAGAGGAATTGGCGTTAAGTACCAAATACAAATCGGAATTCCTGGCCAATATGTCCCATGAATTAAGAACGCCGCTGAATTCCATTCTTCTCCTTTCCAGGCTGATGGCCGAAAATCCGGACGAAAACCTGAATGAAGACCAGGTCGAATCGGCAAAAGTGATCCAGAGTTCCGGAAGCAGTCTTTTAACCCTGATCGATGAAATTCTTGATCTGGCCAAAATTGAATCCGGAAAAATGACCCTTGAATATCAGGATGTGGTTATTGACGATGTTGTGAAAGATCTGAAGAGCCTATTCAACCCGGTATTTCAGGAAAAGAGGCTTGAGTTTAATATTGATATTGAAGCGGATGTTCAGAAAAATATCCAGACCGATCGGTTAAGAGTAGATCAGGTTTTAAGAAACTTATTATCGAATGCCCTTAAATTTACTAAAATAGGAAGCATCGATTTGAATATTAAGAAAGATCCGGTAAAAAAAGACTTTATTGTTTTTTCTGTAAAAGATACGGGAATCGGAATCGCGGAAGATAAACAGAAAATTATTTTTGAAGCCTTTCAGCAGGCAGACGGCTCTACCAAAAGAAAATTTGGAGGGACAGGGCTTGGGTTGTCTATCAGCCGGGAAATTGCAAGGCTGCTCGGAGGGGAACTTATATTAAAGAGCAAAGTGGATGAGGGAAGCGAATTCAGCCTCATTATTCCGGTAAAAGAAGCTACGGAAATCAAGCCGGCAGAAAATGATCAGAACCTGGTGAAGACCATCAGGGAAGATGTGGAGGAAATTCAGCATATTCTGGATGAAGGGGAAGAGGAAGTGAAAAAAGAAGTCAATACCCTGGCGATTCCGGAAAATGTAGATGATGACCGTAACCAGATTAAAAAAGACGATAAGGTCATTCTTATTATCGAAGACGATACGAATTTTGCAAAAGCCCTGCTGAAATATGCCCATTTGCAGAATTATAAGGCGGTGATTGAAGTAAGGGGAGACCGTGGTCTTGAAGCTGCCCTGAAGTTTAAGCCTCATGCCATTTTGCTGGACGTTCAGCTTCCGGTAAAAGACGGATGGCAGGTCATGGACGATTTAAAATCAAACCCGGATACCAAGCATATTCCTGTTCATATGATGTCTTCATTGCACGTGAAAAAGGAAAGTCTGATGAAAGGGGCAATTGATTTTATCAGCAAACCGGTAGCACTGGATCAGATGACGGAAGTATTCAGAAAAATTGAGGAAGCCCTGAAAAAAGGACCACAGAAAGTTTTGATCGTTGAAGAAAATGCGAAACATGCCAGTGCATTATCCTATTTCTTAAGCAATTTCAATATTTCGCTTTCCGTGGAAAATAATGTGGAAGACAGTGTAAAAGCCCTGACTTCCGACCGTGTAGATTGTGTAATCCTGGACATCGGAGCTTCAAAAGGGGATGAATACGAGATCGTAGAATCCATTAAAAGTTATGACGGACTGGAAAACCTGCCGATCATTATTTTTACCGAAAGAAACCTGTCTAAATCCGAAGAGCTGAAAATAAAGCAATATGCTGATTCCATCGTGGTTAAAACGGCACATTCTTACCAGAGGATCCTGGATGAGGTAGGCCTGTTTTTACATCTGGTGGAAGAAAAGAATAATTCTATCGAAACCGTGCGCAATAAAGCATTAGGATCTCTAACAGAGGTTTTGAGCGGTAAAAAAATACTCATTACCGATGACGATGTCCGTAATATTTTCTCCTTAACGAAATCACTGGAAAAATATAAAGTGGAAGCTGTAGTGGCAATGGATGGAAAACACGCCCTTCAGCAGATCAAAGAAAACCCGGACGTGGATGTTATCCTGATGGATATGATGATGCCGGAACTAGACGGATACGAAACCATAAAGGAAATCAGGAAGATGCCGAAATTCGCCCGGCTGCCGATTATTGCCATTACGGCAAAATCCATGATTGGGGATCGTGAAAAATGCATTACTGCTGGAGCTTCGGATTATATATCGAAACCGGTGGATATCGATCAGCTTCTTTCCCTGCTTCGTGTTTGGTTATATGAAAGTTAAACAGCCAGAATTCTGATGAATAAGAAAATTCTCATTGTGGACGATGATCCGCGTAATATATTTGCCCTGAAACTCACGCTGAAAGCGCGGGGCTATCAGATTGAAAGCTGTACTATGGCTCAGGAAGCCATATCTGTTTTAGAAAAAGATAATAATTTCCAAGCCGTATTGATGGATATGATGATGCCGGAAATGGATGGCTACCAGGCCATAAAAATCATCAGGGACATGCCGTATTTAAGCCATATTCCCATTATTGCCGTTACAGCTCAGGCCATGCCGGAAGACCGGCAGAAATGCATGGATGCCGGAGCACAGGATTACATCTCCAAGCCAATTGATGTGGATAAACTGATAACAGCCATTGAAAAACTGACCTAGATGCTGGAACCGAGTATTATAAAAGATGACGAAGTAGAACATCTGATTAAGGATGTCTATGATATGTACGGTTACGATTTCTCGGAGTACAGCCGCGCTTCGTTTAAGCGTCGGGTGAACCGTATATGTCTGATCGACCGGTTTACCAGCTTTGCGGAATTAAGATATACCATTCTGAACGATCCCGAATACCTGAAACGTTTTATCGAGGAAATTACGGTAAATGTCACTGAAATGTTCCGGGATCCCCAGTTTTTTAAAGATATACGGGAAAAGATTTTGCCGCAGCTGGGTACGTATCCTCTGATCAGGATCTGGCTGGCAGGATGCTCTACGGGAGAAGAAGCCTATTCCATGGCGATTTTGCTGAAGGAGGCCAATCTTTACCATAAGTCGCTGATATACGGGACCGATCTTAATCCGTCGGTGCTGGAAACCGCAAGGGCAGGAGTTTTTCCGTTGCAGCAGATGAAGCTGTATTCTGAGAACTATATCCAGTCTGGCGGGAAAAAAGATTTTTCCGATTATTATACTGCCAATTATGACAGTGTGAAATTCGATAAAAGCCTTCAGGAAAAGCTGATCCTATCTACCCATAATCTGGTGTCTGACAGCTCTTTTAACAGCTTTCAGCTGATTGTCTGCCGCAACGTCCTTATTTATTTCGACCGTGGCTTACAGGAAAGAGTGTTTCGGCTATTCGACAACAGCCTGGAAAATCTGGGCTTTTTGGCATTAGGTGCAAAAGAAACAATAAGGTTTTCTAAATTGGATAAGAATTATCACCAGGTCGGCGATCAGAAAATCTGGAAAAAGGTAGATCATCAATAAACTTTTACACCATGCAAATGAACAGCACAAATATTGAATTGGTTGTGATAGGAGGCTCTGCAGGAAGCCTGCAGGTTATCCTGGAAATGATAAAAAAACTGGATGATGACCTGCACTTTCCTATTCTGCTTGTGGTACACAGAAAAGCACAGGCAGCCAATATATTGCAGACCCTCCTTCAGCAGTTTTCTTCCGTTGATGTTATTGAAATTGAGGATAAAACCGATATCCAACTAAATAAAATATACATTGCACCGGCAGATTACCACCTGCTGTTTGAAGACAAAAAAATCATGTCGCTGGACAGCTCTGAGAAGATGAATTATTCGCGTCCTTCGATTGATGTCACGTTCAGGTCGGCAGCGGAGATTTACGGTGAAAACCTGGTCGGCATCCTGCTCTCAGGAGCCAATGCGGATGGAGTGGAAGGTCTGTCCTATGTCAAAAAAAACGGTGGTAAAGTATGGATCCAGGATCCTGAGACGGCGGAGGTAAATTATATGCCGAAACAGGCGGTGGAAGAAATTGATTATGATTTAATTATTAATTCAGGTAACTTAGCAGATCATA
Source organism: uncultured Chryseobacterium sp. (assembly GCA_913774355.1). Taxonomy (GTDB): domain Bacteria; phylum Bacteroidota; class Bacteroidia; order Flavobacteriales; family Weeksellaceae; genus Chryseobacterium. Next base: position 50,819 of record CAJYGB010000018.1, read on the forward strand.
TTAATAACCTGTAAAGAAATAAAAAAGAAAATCCCTAACGACATTAAAAATATAAAATTAGTATGAGTAAAAAGAAAATCCTGATTTTCGATGATGATAAAACAATCCTTGAAGTAATTACGATCATCTTTGAAGAAAACGGTTATCATGTGGAAATCTCAGAAACTTCGCACGATATCCTGGAAAAGGTCGCAAGGTATCAGCCGGATGTTATCCTGATGGATAACTGGATTCCTAAAATAGGTGGAGTGGAGGCTACCAGGCTTCTGAAAAGTCATGAGGAGTTTAAAAATATCCCTGTGATCTACGTAACGGCCAATAACGACATCGTAGCACTGGCCAAACAGGCACAGGCCGACGATTATGTAGCAAAACCATTCAACCTGGAAGACCTTGAAGACAAAGTAGCGCAATACCTGCAGTAAAGAAGGTAATCTGAAAGATAAAAGTCCCTGCAGATGATGCAGGGACTTTTATTTTATAAATTTTTCTGAATGTAATTCATATAATTCTTCTCAGTGAACTCCAGCCGGATTCAGGATAATTTCTGAGCTTTGTTTTGATTGATTGGATCGTACAGCTTCCGGTATTTATTTCTGTAATTATTGAAGTAAGAAACATTTTGATCTCGGGATCCGATAATATTTTATCTGAAAAGGTAGTTGCTATAATCGGTTTTCTGGAAACCAGGTTTTCTATGAAAGTATATTCATCAGTAAGATCAATCTCCATATTAAACTGCTGCTGAATAATTAAATTTAAATAAGTATTAATTAATTCTTTATTTTCTGATAAGTTTTCCATCTCGTAGGGTGTTTCATGTATTATTGTAATATTCATGCCATTGTTATTTATTACACCTGAATTTTTGTGTTCCCATTGGGAAGATCTCCTGTAATTCCTTTTTGGAACCCTTTCTGAAGATTTACTTTTTTTGATTTTATACAATCTCTTCCGGCAAACCAGGTTAAATATTGTTCATATATAGTTTTATATATTGATTTTTTGAAACCGATTGATTATACTTATCAAAAAGTTGTCCAAAAATGATTTGCGGCAAAAAAATTGTTACATAAAAACTGAAATTATTACCAAATCACCAAAATTTCAGATATGAAAATAACAACGTACAAAATTCTGGTTGCAGCAGCCCTGCTGTTGACCGGCTGCTCAGAGACCATTGAAGATACCGGAAACAACGGACCGGTACTGCCACCGGTAGAAAACAATGCCGCCAATACCAATTATCAGCCTGCATTTCCTGGACAAACCCGGGCGAACGGTGTGAGGACTTCTACGGCATATGTTGGTGAAGTACTTACCTCTTCCTTATCCTCACCCTGGGGAATCACCGGTTTACCCGATGGAAGGCTGCTGGTTACTGAAAAAGCAGGAACTATGAGAATCGTAAGTACTACGGGAACAGTAAGCAGTGCCATTACCGGACTTCCTGCCGTAAATTCGGGAGGGCAGGGCGGATTGCTTGGTGTTTGTGCAGATCCGCAATTTGCATCCAACAGAATGGTGTACTGGGTATTCTCTGAAAATGTTTCGGGTGGCAACGTAACTTCCGTAGCGAAAGGAAGACTTTCCAATTCAGAAGCTATGATCGAAAATCCGGTCGTAATTTACAGGGCTAACCCATCAGCAAATGTAGGAAATCTGCATTATGGGGGAAGAATCCTGTTCGACAGTACAGGGAATTTATTTGTAAGCACAGGAGAACGTTCGGATCTTTCGACGAGACCTTTGGCGCAATCAGTAACAGCAGCTTTGGGAAAGATTCTTAGAATCACTACCAACGGTCAGCCAGCACCGGGGAACCCTTCTTTTACCCAATCGGGTGCTTTGCCGGAACTGTATAGCATCGGGCATAGAAATCCACAGGGGATCGCTATCCATCCGGTAACCGGGGAATTGTGGCAGAGTGAACATGGCCCGAGAGGGGGTGATGAAATCAACAGGGTACAGGCCGGTAAAAATTACGGATGGCCTACCATCACCTACGGTATCGAATACAGTGGCGCCACCATCGGAAACGGCATCCAGCAGCAGTCGGGAATGGAACAGCCTGTCTATTACTGGGATCCTGTGATTTCACCAAGCGGCATTACTTTCTACAAAGGAAACAACATTCCGGAATGGCAGAATAATCTTTTCGTAGCTTCCCTAAGCGGAATGCATATTGCAAGGCTGGTTATCGAAAACAATAAAGTAACCGGTGAAGAAAGGCTTCTTGCCGGTGATAACCAGCGTTTTAGGGATATTACACAGGGACTGGACAATAACCTGTATACCGTAACGGATGGCGGAAAATTATACCGAATTCGTAGGCAATAGTCAGTTTAAACTGTATTAAAGGCTGAAAGTTGGGAAAAAGCGTTCGGAAGTTTTTAAGAATATAACTTCGGACATTCATCATCCTTTTTTCAGCCTTTTCATTTAATTAAACCTGAATTTTGTTCTGAATTCCAGAGGAGCCATATTTGTCTTCTTTCTGAATAAGGTGCTGAAAGATTGTGAGTGCTCAAATCCCAGAGCATAAGCAATTTCACTTACCGAGAGCTGGGTCGCGGACAGTTTTTCTTTCGCTTTGGCAATCAGCTTTTCATGAATATGCTGCTGAGTATTCTTTCCGGTATGGATGCGCAGAAGATCGCTCAGATAATTTGGGGATAGATTCATTGCTTCAGCGGCGTGCTGCACCGTTAAAATTCCCTGCTCACAAATATCTTCTCTGTAATAATCATTAAGATATTGCTCAAACTTTGTAAGAATATCATGATTACCGCTTTTCCTCGTGATAAACTGCCTTTCATAAAAACGGGTTGAATATTTCAACAGCAGATCGATTTGGGAAAGAATAATTTCCTGGGTATGACGGTCGATATGGCTGCATTCCTTATCTATTTTATAAAATATTTCTACCAGGTCGTTTTCTTCGTCCTCCGACAAATGCAGGGCTTCGTTAACGGCATAAGAGAAAAAGCCGTAATCGGAAATTGCCTGGGCAAGCGGATGTTTCAGCAGGAAATCTTCGTGAAAGACAAGGAGATATCCTTTTCCGTGGCAATCCATCGAATAAATGTCAAGATACTGAATCTGGTTCGGGGCAGTAAAGCTCAGCACACCCTTATCGTAATCATAATGCTGCTGCCCGTACCGCATCTTGCCGGTAGCTTCCCTTTTTAAAGCAATACAATAAAATCTGTTGACAAAACCTTTCCAGACGTCGTTTTCAGCAAAGACGGCATCGGATAAATCAATGACGCTTACCAGCGGATGTTTCGGTTCGGGAAGAGAAAGCAGGCGGTGGAAAGCGGAAAGAGACTGAATGGTATTCATGATCTAAATATAAATTAATAATCCAGAAGTCCCATACTGAATTCGTCATACGGTGCCCCTGTATCGGTTCCTAAAGGTACGATACTTTCCAGTTTCAAAATATCATTTTCGCTTAATTCTACTGCAGCAGATGCAATATTCTCTTCAAGGTATTTTCTGCGTTTGGTTCCCGGGATCGGAACAATGCCTTTGCTCATAATCCAGGCCAGAGCAAGCTGGGAAGCGGTAATGGTTTTTTCTTGCGCCATTTTTTCTATGGCTTCCACCAGCTCTATATTCTTTATGAAATATTCGCCTTGGAAACGAGGGATTCCCCTGCGGAAATCATTTTCCGGCAAGTCCTCAACGGTCCTGATGTGTCCCGACAGGAAACCTCTTCCCAACGGTGAGTAAGCTACAAAACCGATTCCCAGTTCGCGCAATGTTTTCAGGACTCCTTTTTCTTCCACAGTTCTTTCAAAAAGGGAAAATTCGCTTTGTACAGCAGTGATGGGATGAATCTGATGGGCCTTTTTCACCGTTTCGGAAGAAACTTCCGACAAACCGATAAATTTTACCTTTCCTTCCTGCACCAGCTCACTCATGGCGCCAACGGTTTCCTCAACCGGCGTATTTTTATCCAGCCGGTGCATGTAATACAGATCGATATAATCGGTCTTTAAGTTTTTCAGGGATCTTTCCACGGCTTTTTTTACATATTCTTTTGTCCCGTTGATGGCCCAGGTAATTTTATTCTGATCATCGATTTCCCAGCCAAATTTTGTAGCAATGATATACCTGTCGCGTTAGTTTCCAACTGCTTTGGCGATCAGCTGCTCGTTTTTCAGCGGGCCGTAAAGATCGGCAGTATCCAGAAAATTTCCCCCCAGTTCAAACGAACGGTGAATAGTGGCAATCGCCTCTTTTTCGTCAGATTTTCCATAAGTATCTGCTTCTTCAAAGCCTGTCATTCCCATACATCCCAATCCGATCACAGGTACTTCAAAACCCTGGTTTCCTAATTTAATGTGTCTTAATTTCATATTTCGATTTTTATAGGAACAAAGTTCCGAAGAAATCATGAAGCGGATGTATGCAAAACAACGGAGTTTGTATGTAAATTACGGATCTGGAAAAATAAAGGGCCCTGAACTTGAATCATGGCCCGTTTGTAACAGATGTACTTGAGTTAGATAAGAAGCTTAATTGATTGATACCAATTATTTCCCGCCACCGCCATTTTTCTCAACATCCGTTTTGGTATTTTCCTTTACCTTTTGGTTTCCGAAACGTTTCACGAATGAAATCGAGAAACCGTACCAGTCCCATTTTGAACTGTTTCTGAAAGTTCCGCTCTGTACATAGGTTGTCGCATCGTAATTCGGCCGCTTGAAAATATTCATCAGCTGCAGGCTGACTTCCATCTGGGTTTTCGGGAATATCTTCGTCGCCGAAATATTATGGAAAATATTGGGTTTATTGGTAATGGAATTCCCGTTGTTCTGGTTGGAAACCTCCAGCCACGCGCTCAGGTTGATGTTTTTGTTAAAGAGGTTCGTGTATGAAAGATTGGTAGATGCACTCAGGTAATTGACGTAACTGTTGTCTGTTCCTAAGTGGTTTCTGCGGTTGAAATCGCTGTTGTCGATATAGTACCATCCCACCCCGAGATTCACCGTAAATTTATTTTTAAAAAAAGTCTGATTGGTATTGGCAAATACATAATATTTATGCACTTTCCCGAAAAAGTTGGATTCCTGGGAAATTGTTTTGTTTCCTTCGGTAATATAGTCGGTCCAGTAATCCTGATCGGTAAACATATACCTTGCAGAGATAAAATATTTTTTCAGAATTCCGAGCTTCATATATAGCCTGTCGCTTGGGTTCGGGTCCAGGCTGATGTTTCCGCGGGTGTAGAATCCGTCGCTGTTCGGAATCATAAAAGGATTGAATTCCGCATACCATGGGCGCCAGATGTTTTTATTGTAGGTTAGACTCAGGTCATATTTATCCGAAAAAGAATATTTAAGCAGAATATTTGGCAGCAGTTTGCCATAGGAATCCTTCCGGGAAGTACCTGCTACATCCTGACGGATCTTATAATCGATATATTCATACCGAAGCCCGACCCGTGTTTCCAGCTTTTTGAAAAAAGTCTTGCTGTAATTGGCGTAAATTGAGTTGATGTTGTCCTGATAATGGAAAACATCCCGACTGCTGAGTCCGGAGAGCATATTGCCATACAGGCTGTTCGGGATTACATTATTATTAAAATCCATTTTTCCGCCGACTTCAAAATTTCCGCCTGATTTTCCGAGGGGTTGTGTATAATCTACTTTGACGTAATAATTGCGGTTTTCGGTATCGGTAAGCACGCCTATTTCCTGGGCCTCAATAAGATTCGGTGTTGTGGCGTTAATCATGTTTTTTAGAAAATAGCTATTGTTCGATTCACCGTAATAATTGCTGCCGAGGTTGATGTCCAGGATCTTATTCTTTTCCTTATCGTACCATTTATAAAAAAGATTGGTTCCGAAATTACGGTTCAGCCCGTCCGAGTTCTGGTTTTGCGTATAAGAATTGTTAAAATCTCCTTTGACGTTTTTGAGACCGTCGGCATCAGATGTTGAAAGTGAATTGCTCTGGTAATATTCCAGAATGACACCTATTGTATTTTTGCTGTTCAGCTCAAATTCCGAGGTGGAAGAAAGGGAAGGGTTTCTGGATCTGGAAATGGTCTTTGAATTTCTGAATGTGGTGGAATTATCCGTATAAAACGTCTGGATACTGGAATTGCTCTGAACGCTGGTGTAGTCGCCGTAACTTCCGATGAGGGTCTGCGTAAAATTTTTCTTATGGTAATTTAAATTCAGGTTGGTGTATTGTGAGTTTTTGGTATTCTGTCTGTTATTGAAAGTGACGCTTCCTTTTATTCCTTCGTCGTCGCGTTTTTTCAACACAATATTGATTACAGATCCGGTAGCTTCGTAACGGGATGATGGACTGGTAATCACTTCTACCTTCATTAAATTGTCGGCAGGAATCGTTTTTAAATATTCTTTCAGTTCTTTTCCGGTAAAAACGGATTTTCTGTCGTTGATATAGACGGTAACGCTTTCGCCTTCTGCTTTAATGGCATCATTATTATCGATGCTCACCAGCGGAGTCATTCTCAGGACGTCCCAGGTCGTATTTCCCGCAAGTATGGAACTGTTGGCCACATTAAAGACCGTTCTGTCAACTTTGGATTCTATGGTGGGCTTTCTCACCGTTACGGTGACGCCTTCAATGGCTTTTTCTTTGGATTTCAAGGTGTCCTTCTCCGATTGGGCAAAAGTAAGAATGCCTGCAAAAAAGGCGATAGGTATCGAAATATTTTTCATGTAAATCAGGTTTCTGCCTATAAGACACCCAAAGGGGGGCTATTGTTACATCATGCAGACTGATTTTTTAAAAAAAAGGTATAATACTTTGAATATCATCAGGTATTTATAAATTAAAACCTGCCCGAAAAACTCAGGGCAGGTTCTGGTTGAATTTTATTTATTCGATTACTTTACTCTGCATCTTTACCGTATGTGCAGAAAAGTAACCCAATGCACCGTTGCTGATGTTACTTGGCGGATTTGCAGGCGTTACACCGGAACCGGCACCCCCGTCTAAAATCTGGAGCAGGGCGGAATAATAAGTAAATATATTCTGGTCGATACACTGCATTTGTACATGAATGGTATCTCCTGCTTTTACTTTAATACCGTCTTTATCGTTAGGCATCAGTAGAGGCCTTTGATTGGGCAGGCCGTTATTTACATTATCGGAAAATTCAGCGAAAAACTTCTGAGAGGTATTGTTTACTGAAAATATAAAAAGATAACGGTTACCCAGCATGGCCGGATCCGTAAAAACAGGAAGCAGCGTATAGCTTTTTTCCCCGGCTACCATAAAAGAATCCTGGTCCAGCCCGTCAAAAGATACCGGCTGCGGCATTGTGCTCTGTGCAGAATACTGTTGGCCTTCGGCAGTTATTTTCAGCGTGTATGTTCTTCCCGGTTGTGCTGCAAAATTTGTGGTTTTATAATATCCGCCTCCCATATAAGTCAAAGTCTCGGCTTGCCCGGTATTATCGCTTACGATAACCTGTGCGTTATCGATAGCCGTATAATAGGCATCTGATGTATATGCTACCGACTTGGTGATTTTAACAAGATAGGGTCCGGTATCATCTGTAATATTTCCTTCGATAACGATTTTTCCGCTTTGGTCTTCCAGGTCAAGATCGATATCCTTTTCACATGAGCACAGGCAGAAGAGAGATAATATACTTAAAAAAAGGTTTTTCATCGGTTAGAATTTAAAATTGTACGTAATGTTCGGAACCCAGCGGAATAGTGAGGTCTGTACCGCGCGGTAAGTTCCCGGATTGTCAGGGTTGTCTTTAAAGGCAATGGAGTAAGCATTTTCCCGTCCGTAAATATTATACACCCCGAACGACCAGGAGCCTCTGAAACGTTTGTTGCCGTCCGGCTCATACGTGGCGTTCAGATCCATTCTATGATAAGCGGGCATCCGGTCGGCATTCCTGCTGCTGTACTGAAGGATCGACTGGTCGTTCAGTACATATTTCCCCGTAGGAAAAGTCACGGCATTTCCGGTGCTGTACACAAACAATCCTGAAAAGGACCATTTTGTATTAAACTGATAAGTAGCAACTATCGCAAGATCGTGTGTTTTATCTATCCTTGCATTGTACCATTCGTTATTGTTGATTCCTTCTATCTTTCTTTCGGTTTTGGATAGGGTGTATGAAATCCAGCCGGTCAGTTTCCCGCTTTTCTTTTTGGCAATCAGCTCCAGTCCGTAGGCCCTTCCTTTCCCGAAAAGCAGTTCGCTTTCCACATCGGCGGCCGTGTCAAAGGCTATTTGTGCCCCGTTTTTGTAGTCGATCTGGTTCTGCATGGATTTATAATATACCTCCGCATTCACTTCATAATTGTTATTGCTGAAATTCCGGCTGTATCCGAGGCTTACCTGGTCCGCAATTTCCGGCTTTACGGTATAGCTGGTTCCGATCCACTGGTCCGTAGGATTTCCGCTTCCGCTGTTGCTCAGAAGATGCAGATTCTGCGTATTGCGTGCATAGCCTCCTTTGATGCTGCTGGTTTCATTCAGCCGGTAGTTGGCAGTCACTCTCGGTTCGGCATTCGTATACGTTTTCCCGAATCTCCCTTTTTCAAGAAATTCCGAACCGGTAAGTACTCCTTTTTCATAGATATTATAAGTATCTCCTCCCAGAACACTGTACAGTGAAAGCCTAAGTCCGTAATTGATGGTCAGTTTTTCGGTCGCTTTGAAATCGTCATTGATGTAAAACGCATTTTCCCAGGAGTATCTCGGATTTCTCGGATAGCTGCTTACACTGGTTCCCGATGCGCTGCTGGGGGTAATTGTGTGATAAATAGACTGCAGCCCGAATTTTACCGAATGCTTATTACCGGCAAACCAGGTGAAGTCCTGCTTCAGGTTCCAGTCTTCAATCTTGGATGAAAGGCCGAAAGTATTGTTGTTGCTGCTTAAGCTGAAATCATAATTGTAATTGCTGTAAATCAGCGAGGTATTGGAGAACAGTTTGCTGCTGATAATGCTGTTCCAGCGCAGGGTAGCGGTGGTATTTCCCCAGTTTGAATCAAAAGTATCTCCTAATCCCAAAACATCGCGTCCGAAATAACCGGATAAATAAAGCCGGTTATTTTCATTCACCTGGTAATTGGCTTTTAAATTCAGATCATAGAAATACAGTTTATTGTCTTTATAATCATCCGTAGCTTTTAGGAAAAGGTCTGCGTATGTTCTTCTTCCCGAAACGATGAACGACGATTTTTCCTTTTGGATAGGCCCTTCTACACTTAGTCTGCTGCTGATGATCCCGATTCCTCCGTTTACATTGTAGGCCTTGTTGTTCCCGTCTTTCATTTTTACATCCAGTACCGAAGAAAGTCTTCCGCCATACTGTGCCGGGCTGTTTCCTTTGATAATGCTTGCATCTTTTAAAGCATCGCTGTTAAAAGTGCTGAAGAATCCCAATAAATGGGAAGCGTTGTAGACGGTTGCTTCATCCAGCAGGATAAGATTCTGGTCGGTGGCACCACCTCGTACGCTGAACCCGCTGTTTCCTTCGCCATTGCTTTTGATTCCCGGTAAAAGCTGGATGGTTTTCATAACGTCCCTTTCTCCGAACAAAACCGGAAGTTTTTCAATGTTTTTGATGCTGATCGTTTCCGTGCCCATCTGGGCGGAGGTCAGGTTTTTGTCTTTTTTAATACCTGAAACAACGACCTCATCAATCGTTGCCGTCCGGTCTTCTCCTTCTCCTGAATCGAGCAGCAGATCCTGCTTGGTATTATCTTCCAGCGAAATCATTTGCTGAAAATCTTTAAAGCCCGGATTGGAAATAATAAGATGGTATGTTCCTTTCGGTAATGATAAGGAATAAAAACCATAATCGTTTGATACAACGGAAATATTAGGGTCTTCAGCCACTTTCACCGTGACGCCGATGAGCAGCTCACCGTTTTTCTTATCTTTTAGCGTGCCGCTCACCGAATAATTCTGCTGGGCAAAAACAACTGTGCTGAAGCAGATCGCAGCTGCAGAAGTAGCGGTTTTCAAGGATAATATCTGCATGTAAGTTTGTTTATTATTTGAATGAAAGTCTAAAGATAAGCTTATTACTCTTCAATTATATAAACATTTGGTGAATTTTTATGAAGTAACTACAGAAGCTTTGGGTTGTATAATACTGTTCACACCTACTGATAGAATCAAAGAATTTAAACCGCAGGGATAGACAAACGTTTTATTGTACACTCTGCTGAATGTAAGGTAGGCGAAGCCACTTCATATTAATGAAATATAAAATTAATCTCCTTGTATAATTTTATTAAGTGAAACGTCTTTGTCTAACCTGATATCCGGCGGGATGTATTTGATTGTTTGTTTTTCCTTGCGGTCATAAACACGGCTGCATCTTGTCCGATTTGCTTCCGTAAGTCATAATACGACGGAAAAGAAAAACTTCCAGCATCCCGCATCCCTCTTACAGCCGGTTGATGTAATTTCTGCTTTGTCAAAATTAATTTCCTTAATTCAATATAAAAATATCATACTTTTGCGGAAACTACGGATCTTCATGAAGAATGCTTTAAGTTGGACCCTGGTTCTGTTTCTTATTGTTTCGCTTTTGCATAATTGTTTGAGCAATTCTGTACAAAAAGAAATCAACCGGAAAAATGCTTTTATGGATCACCTGAGAAAACTGTATTCTTCAGGGGATGCTTCACAGTGGCCAAAACCCGTGCTGGATCCGGAATCTATTCCGTCTTTTGCGGAGATCGGTCATTTGCCGGAAACTCCCTTTCCTGAAGATAATCCGTATTCGGCAGAAAAGGAACTGCTGGGAAGAACACTTTTCTTTGATCCCAGGCTTTCAAAATCCAATCAGATTGCCTGCGCTTCATGTCATGATCCGGAATTGGGCTGGTGCGACAGCCGGACTTTCTCCTTCGGCCACAACAGACAGCTTGGAACCCGCAACGCTATGAGCATTCTGAATGTAGCTTATGCACGTTCACTATTCTGGGACGGCCGCTCCCGTACACTGGAAGAGCAGTCGCAAATGCCGATCCAGGACGAAAAGGAAATGGGAGAGCATATCGATGTAGCCGCCGGAAAAATTTCCAAAATAAAGGGCTATGAAATGTTGTTCCATAAGGCTTTTGGCGATAAATCGGTTACCAAAGACCGGATTTCCAAAGCCATTGCCGTTTTTGAAAGAACTGTAAAAAGTACGCCCGGCAAATTTGACCTTTTCATAGATGGAAAATCCGATGCGTATACGAATGACGAATTAATGGGGCTGCATCTTTTCAGGACAAAAGCGCAATGCATAAACTGTCATAATTCCGGGTATTTTTCCAATAATCGGTTTGAAAACATAGGAACATCGCTGATGGGCGAAAAAGGAGAGGACCTTGGACGGTATCTGGTTACGAAGAATCCGGAAGATGCGGGAAGGTTCAGGGTGCCGGGTCTGCGCGAAATATCCCGTACAGGGCCATGGATGCATAACGGTTCGATGAAGACCTTAACAGAAGTGATCCGTTTTTACAGCAGGGGAAATCCCGAACATTCCCAGAAACGGGCTCCCTTACATAACGGTATCGCGTTACGGTCGGAAAAATCGGGTATGGTAAGGATGCTGGAACTTTCGGATGAAGAAATTTACCAGATGGAAGCATTTTTAAGGACGCTAAAATCAGAACCTCAGGATATTACAGTTCCCGAACTGCCGGAGTAAAATAATGCGTAAACTCCGACGGCTTTCAAACTTATTATTACGGTATATTTCCATACCATGCAGTTAGCTCAAGATTCTTTTTTCCGGAATATACTCTTTTGTTTTATCCATCACTGTTTTGCCTAATTACGTTGATCAGATTAAGAATAAAGGCAGTTCTGCTAATTTCTATTAAAAACAAAAAGCAGCTTTACTTACATAATGCTGCTCTCCCTAAGATTAATTTAAGTATAACTTATATGTACTTTAAATGAACTTTTTTATTTTATCTTTAATTTTTAAAAAGAGACCACTCCCCAATTAGAGTGATCTCGATATAAAATATTCCCTTATATTTTACTCAAAACCGTCTACCATAATCTGGTATTTTGTTTTGAGTAAAATTACATATAAAGAATATATTTTTGATAAATATTGCAAAAATAGGTGAATTAAACTATTTTTTATTTACTAAATAGAATAATATTCTGTATATTTGTGTAATTAATAACCTCTTAAAGAATAATATTCTATGGAACATCTTGACAGTAAGGATATGCAGCTGCTGAGACTGCTTCAGAATGATGCAAAATTAACGGTAAAAGAACTTGCAAAAGAAGTTAATCTCTCACCATCACCCGTTTTTGAAAGGGTAAAAAGGCTTGAACAGGAAGGGTACGTAAAAAAGTATGCGGCCATTCTGGATGCCGAAAAGCTTAACCTCGGTTTCACCGTATACTGTCAGCTGAAACTGAAAAGCAACGACAGCTACCTGGCTGTAGAATTCGAACGCGAGATCCTGGAAATTGAAGAAGTGGCGGAGTGTTACAGTATTTCCGGAGATTTCGATTTTCTCCTCAAGGTTCATGTGCGGGATATGAAACAGTACCAGAATTTTGTGTTCAATATTTTGGGAGCCGTACCTTCGATCGGGAGTACCCACAGTACTTTTGTGATGGCACAGGTAAAAAATACCCATGGATTAATGATTTGAACAGACAATACGAACCCTAATCAGAAATTAGGTTAATGGAATGGAAGAAGAAACCTGGATCCTGCACGGTTCTTTTGTTAGTATATCAATAACAGTCTCAAATATCAAATGATCTTATTTTCACTTCTTTAATGAGGGTCCCATTATAAAATTCCTTATCATTTTTTAATGACCGGAAATAATATCGGTGAATTTATTTTATCTTAATATTGTCGCATTCGGATGCCCTAAAGATTCAATGGTTTTCATGAGGTATGAAAGATTTTTTAAATCTAAATCACTGACCATGTTATTGAATTTTTTGCATCAGCAATCTGTTGAAATTGAATGAATTGTCCTCAGGTTGTACTGAACAGCGGGATTTTTGGTTATTAGATAAAAAAACCTGCAGTCAACTGTTAAAAAGACTGCAGGGTTATTGCTGATAAAAGCTTATCCTTTATGCATAGGGCATCCCGACGGCGGATTTACTGCCAAACCTGCTGCTTCCGAAAGGGGCGTATTGATAACGGGTCTGTCATAGAACTGTTCTTCAATAATCTTCCTCTGATCTTCAGGTATATCTTCGAGCTTACGGAGGGTATTTGTCTGAATATGCGGCCAGCTGGTCGTACCGCCGTCATTTCCGAAATCGAATTCAAACAGAATAATCTGTTCGTACTGAAGCTGCAGGATTTCTTTTCCTTCTTCCATTACGGTTTCAATCCACATGGTAAAGCTCACTTCAACCGTAGGAACATAGCGGGTTACAAAAGGAACGTTCAGGATGCCGCCCTGTGCGCCGGTTTTATTCTTTGAAGAAAGCTGGAGCTGTACGTAATTTTTAACCTGTTGTCCGCTCAGTGTATCCCTCAGTCTAAGGTCCGGACGTACGGAATAGGGGTACAGATCATCAGCAAGAATCCGCTGAGTGTAGATTTTATTGGAACCCGGATCGTTTTCATCATTCAGGGTTTCGTGAACCCAAGCCGGAGCCGGCCGATCGAGATTGATGGGATGGGTAACGCTTGCTCCTGCTCCTCCCATGGTCGGGGAAATAGCCAGATGTTCAGGCTGCCATGCCGCGTCACCCTGCGGAAACTGCGGAGCGCCTTTGATGAGATAATTGTTGTTGCTCGGTGCGATATCGCCGAGAAGGGTAATGGTACTCCCGTGAGGAATAACGCCGCTTCTGGAAATGGAATAGTCAGGAATGAAATAAGGTCCTGAAATGCCGTCTCCCGGTTTTATTTCCTGCGCCGGAATAATTTCATAATATTCCTGGCCTTCTTTCAGTTGGCTCAGAAGGATATATGACGCATTTCCGTTTTCATCTTTTACCTGTACCAGCGGTTCGTCCCGGTATTCTCCTTTATAACCGTATTTTTCGAAATCCTCTGTACTGAAAGCGTGGATGCCGCGGTCTCTTTTGATGGTTTCTTTGTTAGCTGCATAATTATATACATCACTCAGCCAAAGATACATTCCGTTTTCTTCGTGGATCGGGGTGTACTGTAAAACAGTCTGTCCTTCAGCTCTGGTGACGCTTTTAATGCTCTGTTCGTATTTCAGTGCACCGCAAAACAGTTCGGCAGCACCGCCGCGGTTACGTACCCCGCCCGGCACTAAGGCAAAGGTCAGTTTCTCAATATATTCCTCACTGTCGAAGCTGAATTTTCCTGGGATGGTTCCGGGATTAGTACCCGGGGAAGGCATAATCGTAGTATGTACTCCGCTGGCCAGCGAAGGTCTTTCTATATTTTTATTATAATTGGCATTATAGCTTACCCAGGTTCCGTCCAGTGCTGCCAGAATTCCGTAATCGACATCATTGACGATTTCCTGTAATTTATCTTCCCTGAACGGTCTTACCGGATCATCGATCAGGAGTTTGGAATAACCGTCCATCAGGGTTTCAAGATACCCTTTTGTGTTTTCTGCGGAAGTTCTTGCCATCAGGTTTTCATGTCCTGCGCTGTTTTTGTTTCTTTTTAACATGGTTTTAGTTTTTTATTAGTTGGTAGGATATTCAAAGGTAGGTCCTGCGTTATACTGTGCATTCAGTGGTTGGCTCATCAGTCCTATGGCCTGTTCTTTCAGGGCGTACATGTACATAACGGATCTCGAGATTTCTTCCGGATTGCCTTCTACAGCAGCCTGAATGGCATCCAGCAATTTTTTATAGGTAGCATTAAAAGCCTTCCCCTGTTCAAATAATCCCGGGTTGGACTGATAATCGGCCATTTTCGGGTTCGGCATCATCGGATAGGCTGCACTCCAGTCTACAGGAAGCGGCTTCCCGACAGGTGGAGTCGTTACGGGCATCATTCCGTTTTCGTCGGTAAACGACCTGTAATCTCCGCCCTGATAGAAATGCTCGTGAAAAACTTCCTTAAACCTGAAATAATGTGCCAGTTCCGCGCCTTCCTCAAACTGAGACGGATCGACATCGAAAATAGAGTCGTCCGCTCCTTCGCCCTGGCCTTTTATTTCCTGGAAAACCAGAATAACCCCTTCCAGTGATTCAACAGGATGCAGTTTACCGCCGCTGCCGTAATATTGTTCCGGGCGGATCTGTTTTGCCGGATCTCCGGTAAAAATACCGCCCGTATTTAATTCTTCAAAGCTTTGAGGCACCCTGCCGTATTCTTCATAATAAGCAATGATCTGGAAAATAACAATATAGAAGAATAGTACATCGTAATATTCGCCGATGGTGTGTACATTCTTCATGATGAAGTCTTTCATATTTTCCAGCGTCCAGAAATTGTTTTCCTGAACGGTATTTCTGGACATCAGGCCGGCGGTTTCTATTTCAGGATTGTATTCCGGTGCTTTCACCAGCGGATTGCTTGGGCTTTCGATGGCAATAAAAGTGGCGATACTGTTTGAAGAAAATGTTTCCAGGCCTACGAAGAAATCAACATTCATGGGTAATTTCATCGGATAGGTAGGGTAGTTCTGAGGGCGGTTGACCGACGGTTGTATACTTACGGCATTCATCACATTGCAGACCATGATCATGTGAAGCATTTCTTCCACTGCCACACTTCTTATAATCTGTGAAGCCAGGATATTGGTTCCGTCTTTTATGGAATATAAGGCGGTGAGATATGGAGGAATGGTTGAGTGTTCGATCAGGATGGCCGTCTGCAGCAGGTCTTGCAATACCGGGCGGTAGTCCATTTTCAGCAAGCCCTTCTTTGTTCCCAAAGAGATGTTTGGAATTTCTTCAGTCTTTAATTGTTCAGATATATCCTGGTTCAATTGAGAGCTGAGATAACGGTTAAATTCTTCAGTCTGGTTGTTTAACAACAAATTCGTCAGCATTTTGCTGTGGTACTTCAGTCCTTCGATCCAGTCGTTTTTACTGATATCTGAATGAAACAATAACGAATGTAAGGAAATGGTTTCTTCAACAATTGTATTTTGGATAAAAGAGCCTCTGGCAAAAGTATTTGCTTCCGGCTGTTCATGAATTTCCGTTTTATGGATTAGTCTTTGTCTCATTTTTTTTATTTTAAAATGTTTTCAAGGTCTTTCAAAATGGATTCTACCGATCGGATGGTAAAGGCCGCCAGGGTAAGGGTAGGGTTGGAAGTTCCCAGGGTCGTCATGTTACCGGCCCCAACGATGTATAAATTCGGATGATCCCACGCTTTACAGTAACTGTCGGTCACAGAATCATCCGGATTGTCACCCATTCTGTGGGTTCCTACAATATGCCCTGCTCCGTTGTAAGAATACCTTACATTATGGTATACAAAGGTATTATTGTCTGTTGCATTGTATTTGGTGAAATCTTCAATGCCCAATCTTTCAAACATCTGGTCGGAAGCCATTTTTGCCTGTTCCATTGCCCGCATTTCATATTCCGTTAATTCGTAATTAATGACAGGCCGGGGAATTCCCAAAACATCCAGATACTGATCATTGATGGTTACCCTGTTATTTGGATTCGGAAGCTGTTCAATCTCAAAATGAAACAGGACCTGTCTCGAAAGCCTGTGCGCCAACGCTTCTTTCAGATCCTGACCGAAGAGCCCTGCATTTAAAAATTCTGAAAGATCGGAGCCCGGAGAAAATGCCGGCCATGCCCATCCCCAGTTATCAAGCGGGGAAATCCACGCGGAAAATTCACTTCTGAAATTTCCGTCCCGGAAGGATGAAATGTTGGTGGTGGAACCCGGTCCCCTGTAAGAATAGATCGGATCAGGAAACAGCCCCCAGGTCAGCATGACCATATGGTCCATCAGGTTTCTTCCGACCTGATCGCTCCTGTTGGCAACCGTTTTTTCAACTTTCTGTCCGTTTTCAACAACAGTATATTTTGAGTTCAGAAGGATTTTGGGATTTTCAAAGGCGTTAGCAGCCAGGATGACAATAGAGTCGTTCGTTTCGATTACCTCTTCCGCAAAATCCGTTTTTTCCTGTGAAAAATATTTTCTCAGGTGCACTTTTGAAATTTTATCCCGGTTTGCGGGGTCAACGCTCAGTTTGTAGACCACACTTTGTGCCTGTACCTGAATGTGAGGATTTCGCTGGAGGTTTTCATTTTTGTTAACTTTATATAAAGCTTTCTTTAAAGTTTTCAGAGCGTTGTATTTTGCCTGGACCGGACAGATTGGTACGCAGGACGCATTTCCTTCACAGCGCTCTCCCTGGTAGGGGTTCCAGATAGCACCTAACGCTTTGTATTCTTCATGTTCAATATTGGCTAAAGACAAAGTATATCCTGAATCTGACGGTGTTGCTTTAATTAATTTTGCTTTACCGTAAGCGGTATTAGGCGTGGAATTACGTCCCTGCGGCGACGGAACGAGCGTCAGAGGAATATCCTCGAAATTCAGCTGGACGGAAGTTCCTTTCAGTCTTTTGATGATCTGCTGGTCCATATAGCTTTGAGGGATCTCATCCATCGGGAATACGTAATCCTTCCCGTAATATTCCTCCATGCTTTCTTTTATCGGATATTCCTGCGCGGCTACATTGCCCGAAACCCCGATTTCAAACTCGGCCATTTCATAGTAAGGCTTTAGTGTATGGTAATCTACAGGCCAGTCCATGGCCCTGCCGTACTTTTCCTTCAGCCTGAAGTCATTGGGAAGCATCCGTGGAGTTGTTCCCAACCAGTGAAGCGTGGTCCCGCCGCCGACTCTGATTGCATCACTCGCAAAAGGCATCGGACCGAACTGTACCAGGTATCCCTTTTTATCGGGAAACGGAGGAACAATCGGCTGCATATCCAGCACATTCGGTGAAGGTGCCTGTTTCAGGTCCGGATAAGGGGAGTTGGGCACTTTGGCTTCTTCCATGTAAAATTTACGGATATACTCATTGTAATTCGTCATAGAAGATGCGGAATCCAGTTCCAGTCCGGCCTCCAGTCCGGCTTCGTACATGAGAATGGACAGTTCCCGGTATGTTTTCGCGTCGCTCATTTCGGCACGGTGGATCATCTTTTTTGCTTCGGTATCAAAAACGTGGTCTGTTAAAAGCTTGGCGATCAGGGATCCTGCGATTCCGGTTCCTACAATAATCACATCTTTTTTAGGCTGTGCTCTTTCTGTCTGGTTCATGAGTTGCTGTTTACGGGTTTGATATTCCAGGATTTAAAGCCGGGCTGTTTGGCTCCCGGTGGATGGGCATGCATCACGGTCCAGACCAGACCTTCTTTGTAGGAAAGATCGTTGATGTAGGCTCCTTCCCAAGTTCCCATGTACCAGAGGGTAATAACATTTTGGGCAATCGCCTGCGTGGCGGGATCAGAAAAGATTTCAGCGGTGATTGCGTTTTTAAGCTGATCCCGGCTATAGGAATTTTCAAGAATATTTTTGGAAATATTCAGAAATTCAATAAAGGTTGCCGCTTCGATGTGGGTGAGAATATGTCGGTAATAAATCTCGGCTAAACCGGTAGCCTGCAGTTCGTTCACGGAGAATCCGGTAAGGGATTCTGAGATCGCCATGAACACGTCGTAATAGTAATCGTCGACGTTGAGGATTTTCTCAATAATCATTCGTTGAATTTTAATGGTTAGATTTAGTTTTTAAAGAATAATATTTATAGACTCATGTAATGATGCTTTTGATTATTCTTATGTAAATGTAACTATTTTTCATATGGATTTTAATAAATGGTATTTATTTGGAATCTTTCAAAATTAAATGTTAAAATATGAATTTTTAGTAAAAAATATCGTTTATAATAGATGTGTTTTAACAATGGTCTAAAAAAAATAGTTCCATATGAACTCGGAATAGAGAAAAGATGAATTCTCTGTTAAATATCGGATACGCATTGATTTAAACTTTCCTGCTGATTTAAATCAGACGATCCTCTATGTCACTTTTAAACAAAAAAAACTGAGCATTTCAAATGAAATTACCCCAGGCTTTCCTAATATACTACTTATCAATGATGATGATATTACCTGTTTTTTATGAGTTTCTTCACTGAAAGATTTGTGTGTAAGCATTTGAAATATTGGCATAATTAAGATATTGAAAGGAGGCAAACTTATTTTTGTTTTTGATTTCGGAACCGCTTCTGATCTCTTCCCGTAGTTTCCGTACCGCATTTTCGGGTTCGTTCTTATCCATATATACATTCGCAAAGCTGCTCAGGACATTTGCTTTTGCATAGAATATCTTTTTGCTTTCAGATTTGTCTTTCAGCAGCGTATTATAGGCATTATTAAGATGGAGAATCGCTTTGTTATATAGTTTATTTACGGAATAAGTTTCTGCAAGGTATACATCGGCCATGGCTTCATAATATTCGTTACTGTAATCGCCGGAAACTTTCTGCAGCTGTTCTGATGCGATGACAAGCCTGTCGATCTGGTTTTTGCTATAAAAATACCTGCATTTTCTTTCCATTAAAGTCATTTCGGAAAGCGAATCCTTCAGTTTTCTGGATTCTTTAATGAGTCTGTTCAGATCAAGGTAAGCCTTATTGATGTTGACCTCGAACAGCCTGGAGTTTTCGGTGACTTTTTTTTAAGGCCGGAAATGTTTTTTTCCGACTGCGCAAAAGCGTTTACATAGAAAAACAGAAGACAAAATATAATTAGCTGGCTTTTTTTTACAATTTGCTCGTGTTCAGGGGCTATTGTTTTTTTGATGGTAACTAACCATGTAAATTTATGAATCTTATTATTATCAGTCAAATTATTTGTTATAAATGCAATGATTTGTGGATATTAAAACTGTAATATGAAAATAAATAGATAATATATTTTGCTGAAAAACATTGGGACAGAATAAAGGCAGGCTGTTTGCATTGCTAACGAGGCGGTTAAATTTTTATATAATATATTTGCCGTTAAATTCAATTACTGAAGAATATTTTTATGGATGATATAAGGATGATTGTAACGGATATGGACGGGACTTTTCTGAATTCTTTACATGAAGTAAGCCCTGAATTCCCTCAAATTTACGAAGAGCTTAAGAAAAGAAATATTCTGTTTGTTCCGGCAAGCGGAAGGCAGATGCTTGGGATTACCAAATACTTCGGCGATACGGAAAGCGAAATGGCCTTTATAGCAGAAAACGGAGGATATGTTATTTATAAAAATGAAGAGCTGTTTGCCGATGAGCTTGATCCGAAATACATTGCTGAGATCATTACAAAAATCCGTACCGTACCCGGAGCCACGGCTGTTCTTTCTGGAAAGAAGAAAGCGTATTTTGATACGGATAATCAGGAATTTATCGATTACATTTCACAATTTTACGCCGATAGCGAGAGAAGGAAAGATCTTACGGAGGAAGTGCATGACAGTATCTTTAAAATTGCCGTTTACCATTCCGGCGGTTCGGAGCTGAATGTTTATCCCGAGCTGAAAGAGTTTGAAAAGTACGATCTGGATATTGTCGTTTCCGGGCAATACTGGCTGGATATCATGAACAAGGACATTAACAAGGGTGCTGCGCTGGAAAAGCTTCAGAAAGCCCTGGATATTACTCCGCAGCAGACCATGGCATTCGGTGATTATATGAATGATATTCAGATGCTGGAAAACTCAAAATATTCGTACGCCATGAAAAACGCCCATCCTTCCGTAAAAAAGGCAGCCAGCTTTGAAGCATGCTCCAATGATAACTTCGGGGTCCTGAAAATCATCAAAGATTATCTGAATATCAATTAAATACTTTACTCTTTATATTTCCTGCCTTCGGTTATTATATCTGAAGGTTTTTTTTGTGCCGTTGTATATTGTATGAATGGAATATCTCCTTTAAATTTACGGACATTAAAATTTTAACCATGAAAAACCTATTAAAGTACATTTTACTTTTCAGCATCCCCTTTTTATCGGCAGGATGTTCTTCCGATGATGATGTTTCAGAAAGCCGGATTCCTCCGGTAATGACGTTGTTTTACCAGAATGCGGATGCGCTGGCGAAAACCTATGATCCCTCCGGAAAAGTAAGCCCATCGCTAAGAAATGAGATTTTTGATCTTTACAAACAGGGAAACTGGACCTCGCTGGAAGCTTTATTTAAAAACAATAACCTCAACGGTGGCTGGCCCCCTGCCAACGGAGGATACAATATCATAGATAATATTCCGTTTTCTGCCGGACAAAAATTCGACCGTTACAGCGGTGCTGTCGGAAGTTACAGCGGAACCGGAACTCCGATCCTGGGAGGAAGTTTTACAAGTCCGATTGTTGATGGATACCGGTATACTTTCAGCCAGCGGGCCCTCAATATGCCGGAGAAATCCTATGACTTTTATTATGAGATTGATGTTATGAATAACCTGCTTCCCTTTACAGGGCAGCTTGCCGATGTGATTCCATGGTTTGGTCAGGTAGGCGGCGGGACCCAGATGATGTGGAAAATCCCGATTGATCCGATGACCGGCTATCAGAAAACATGGAATAAACTGGCGCAGGAAGGTTATATTAAAGTAACCATCATCAAAAGCCCGAGCGGAAAATACAATAACCTGTCAGGAACCGTCATCCAAAAATAATATGGCCATGTATCCTATTACGGAAAAAATTATTATTGGTAAAAAAGCGATGCTGGAAAAAGATTCCTTTATCAATGAAGAGATCGGTTTGTCGGCTGAAGTAAAATTTACCTGCAGTGAGTGCGGGCATCAGAATTCTGTGAGCATAAGGCCTTATGAGTCAGGTTTTCCTGTTTTTCAGCTCTATCATGAAAATAAAGTCTTGTCTAAACATGAGCTTCTGAACAATGGAATGGCTGAAGAAACTTCATCTCACATGCTTCATCTTGGCGAAATTACCGTAAATAATAGGCCTACTTTGTATTTTGGGACCGGTTGCCCATTCTGTGATTCAAAATACATCGGCGTATTCAGTTATGGTGAAAAACAGCCGGGGTTGGAAGTATTGAGCGTATCAGGAATATGGAATTACACAACCGTATAAGTAACCTCGCTTTGAACTCAAAAAAGAATGAATTAATATTTAAGATTAATAAGAAGTATATTAACTGTAAAAACTTTCAGCATACGGAATCCTTTTCCAACTAATTAACCTGATTTTTAAATCTTACTGTAAAACAAAACAGCCACAACTGAAAAGTTGTGGCTGTTCCTGAAAAATATATTATTATTAAGATTCGGTGCCGACTAATCCGTACGTTATGGAAGCGGGCTCTTTCCCGAACAGGCATGAAAAAATATTCTGAAACTCATGGATATACTTGCATCTGATCGAATTTCCGTAGATTTTTAATCCGTCCACGATTTTTTTTGAATTCAGATCAATATCGTATTTAATGAATGTTTCCGGTCTTTCATATCTGATTCGCTGTTCGGAACTGTATGTTCTTGAAAATCCAAATTTTTCAAGCCATTCCTCAGTAATCTGAATCGGCTTTATGGATTCTGCCGGAACAGAAAAACTGTGAATATCATTCTCAATTTTAACAAAATAATTTTTTCCATCATTATCCTGGAATATTTCAGTAATATTATAAATCTGATTTTTATATTCCACTAAGTTCTTGATTTTTAAATCTGCAACGTTCATACTATTTTGTGTGTGTTAAGTTATTTTTTGTAAGCGATTATATCGTATGGTGGTGTTTGCAAATACCATGCCTTATGTTTAGAATAATATTTGAATTAAATGTTTATCTATATGGAAAGGAATCTCCAGAATGCTCTTCAATACAGTAAATATGAAAGGTTCATAAAAAGTAAAACTCTTCCGAAATGTTAAATTTGTGGTATGTGTGTGGTATGGATGGATTGCAGGAAGGTACTGCTTACTCAATTTTTAGTGATTTATTCTGGCTTGTCAGGATCAGACAGAGGATAATTATGAATGAAAGGGTGATGATAAAAACAGACCATGAGGTTGCGTGAAGAAGATATCCCGTTCCGCTTCCCAAAAAACTTGAACCGAAATAATAAAAAAGCCAATAGATGGAAGTTGCTGAAGATTTTCCGTCTTTCGCATAAAGTGCGGTCATCTGGCTCGCCATCGTATGTGCGGCAAAGAAGCAGAGCGTAAATAATCCGAGTCCGAAAATTATGATATAAATATTTCCAGACAGCAGCAGCAGGAGTCCTGCCAGCATCAGTGCTACTGAACTTTTCAGAATATCCTTTCTTTCAAATCTCATTGCGAGCCTGCTGGTGATCATTGTTCCGAAAACCCCGAAAATATACATGAGAAAAATAAAAGCGATAAAAAAATGGCTTAGAGAAAAAGGAGCTGCCTCCAGCCTGAAAGTAAGATAATTGTAAATGCTCACGAAAGATCCCATCAGGAGAAATGCCGTACAGTAAAGGCGCAGCATGTAGGAATCACTCAGAAGCCGCTTCATTTGCTTTACTTTAAGATGATAATCCGTTTTTTGAGGATTGAAAAATTTTGATTCCGGAAAAAACTTCCAGAATATCATACCCAGAATAAGACTCTCAATGCCGATCATCAAAAGAGCATTTCGCCAGCCGAATTCACCCGCTAAGATGGTGGCTGAAATCCTTCCGCTCATTCCACCGATTGTATTTCCGCTGAGGTAGGTGCTGATGGCCAAAGCAACTGCTGAAAGTTGTACTTCTTCCGTAAGGTATGCCAAGGCAACGGCTGACACTCCGGAGATGATAAAGCCTTTTGAAAAACCGATGGCAATCAAAAGAGGAAGGCTTGGGATCCAGGCCGAAGTTATCGTAAGCAATGCTGAGGAAATGAGGGAAAAAACCATGAGGTTTTTTCTTGGGAAACTGTCTGCCCGGAATGCGAAAAAAAACAGTCCCAATGCCATCCCGATGGTTGTGGAAGAAACCAACAGCGAACTGTCGCCGACACTGGTTTTAAAATGTCCAGCAACCAAAGGAAGCAAAGGCTGGAAAAGGTACAGTTGTGCAAATACCGAAAGGCCGGACAAAAAAATACACAACCGGATAATTTTAAACCGCCTGCTGTTTTTTTCTGCTTTTTCTTCTGTATGCATTTGAAATTCTGGCTTCTGCAATGGATCAATTCAATGGCCGTAAAGTTCATCAAAATTTTTAAGATCCGGCATGTTCACAAGATGATATTTATCTTTTCTACGTGTTAATGTTAAAAATCAAAATAAACCCATTTCTTAGAGCCTGTTTAAATTTATCTTTTATCTTTTAACATTAATAATTTAAGGCATTTTAGCTTAAAAAATCAATATGTCGGTTGCCCGGCGATATTCAATTAAATCAATTGGAATCATCGTATTAAAGTGAAGAATAAACAAAGTTTATTTAATTCAGAAAATTAAGAGAAATGACGGAAAGTTTGCTGAATTAAAATTTAAACAGGCTCTTAATCTGGTGTCTGATGTTTTGAAAAATTAAAATTTGCACCGGGATTTGAAGATAAATGTTTTGCGTATATTTATATGGAAAACCCGTAAACGGAATGATACAAAATTTCCCCTTTTACTTATCCCTTATTATCGTTATTGTTCTACTGATCATGATCGCCAATAAAATCAGGGTGGCTTATCCGGTTCTGCTGGTAGTGGCAGGACTTCTGATCAGTATCATTCCGGATATTCCGATGATAAGAATAGATCCTGAACTGATTCTGATTATTTTTCTTCCGCCTTTATTGTATGAAGCGGCATGGACAATTTCCTGGAAAGAACTTTGGAAGTGGAGACGGATTATCGGAAGCTTTGCTTTTGTTGTCGTTTTTCTTACGGCTACCATCGTTGCTTTTGTAGCCAATCATTTCATTCCGGGATTTTCTCTGGCGCTCGGTTTTCTGCTGGGAGGGATTGTTTCTCCGCCGGATGCGGTAAGTGCGGGTGCTATCTTAAAATTTGTAAAGGTTCCGAAAAGGATGTCATCGATCCTGGAAGGGGAAAGCCTTCTTAATGATGCTTCCTCGCTTATCATTTTCCGTTTTGCGATGATTGCGGTGGCTACCGGGCAGTTTGTATGGCACGAAGCAGTACTCAGTTTTTCATGGATGCTCGTCGGAGGAATCGGTACGGGACTGCTGATCGGCTGGCTTTTTATGAAAGCTCATAAAATGCTTCCGACCGACGCCAATATGGATACGGTTCTTACACTCGTTACACCATACCTGATGTATATTGCGGCAGAAGAAATCCACAGTTCCGGGGTTCTTGCAGTAGTAAGCGGCGGGTTGCTCCTGTCTAACCACAGGCACAGTTTTCTGACTACTTCATCGAGGCTTCGGGGAATAAGTGTCTGGGGTAGCCTGGCATTTGTTCTAAACGGACTCGTATTTATCCTGATCGGACTGGATCTTCCTGAAATTATCTCAGGACTGGACGGCGTGAGTGTTTCTACGGCCATAGGATATGGCCTGATGATTACGCTTGTTTTGGTAGCGGTCCGTATCTTATCTGCGTACGGGGCTGTTTTTATTACATTAATTGCCAGAAATTTCATTGATGTAGCCGATTCGAGACATCCCGGTTTTAAAGTGCCTGCTATTCTCGGCTGGACCGGAATGCGCGGCGTGGTTTCACTTGCTGCAGCCCTGTCGATTCCCGTAAAACTTTCTCAAAACGGTCCGGATTTTCCGCACCGGAATCTTATTTTATTTATCACTTTTATCGTCATCCTTACCACCTTGCTGGTTCAGGGGCTCACGCTGCCGCTTATCATCCGCAAGGTCGATCTGCCTGATTACAATGATTATCTTCCAAACGACGAAGCGGAAGAAATGATTCGGCGCGAAATGTCAAAACTCACACTGGATCATTTGGATACAAATTATCGGGAATTGCTTGAGAAGAGTTCTTTTCTCCAGCAGATCAGCAAAAAATGGCAGGATAAAATGGAAAAAGAACCGGATGTAAAAATTTCTTCAGAAATTCGCGAGGCCTATCTTGATGTCCTGGACAGGCAGCGGGCATGGCTGATCGAGCAGAACAAGAATGAGCAGCGGCATCTTGATGAGGATCTGATCAGGAAACATCTGATGCAGATCGACCTCGAAGAAGAGAGGCTATTACTGGTTCATTAAGAGGAGTAATACTTTTTCCAGATATTCGTTTTCCTTAACTACTTTATTGTAAGACTGTCTTGCATAGACAGGCGAAAGCTCGTAGTTTTCCGGTCTGGAATTCAGGTCTTCGTTTTCAATATAATTAAGATGCCGTGTATATTCCCTGATGAGTTTATTGATCATCTTCCTCTTTATCCGGCAGAGGGTATTGTTTTTTATTTTCTGTAATGAATTCAGAATAAAAGATTTGTCCCCGTGAAAGTTTACTGCATTTTTCACAAACGAAAGGTTGTGGCTATCCTGCAAAACAGAATGGTTGTCTTCAAAAATCATGATCGTAAAAGGTTTTTATGGAATTAAAACAAAGTCAAAACGCTGGTGATGAATGATTATCCATTGACGGGAATCGGGAAAGACCTCTTCAGGAACCTGATCAGGCTTTCTTTCGGGGAAATAATGTGAATTGACATATTGCTGTTTTAAGTGGTTGGTGTAGGGTGAAAGTGATTTTTCTAATTCAAATATCTCACCAAAAAAATAAATTTTATTAAATATATTGAAAATTTGTAATAAAACAGATGTAAATTGTAATTTATGATTAAAAATACCTGAAATGTTTATTGATTTTGTGGTATCTTGTATTTGTTTTTTAATTAAACGATATTTGAATAAAGCGATTATTAAGCTCTATAAAGAATTTGTCAATGAAAAAACCTCCTGTAAAAAGGAGGTTAAAAATGATTGTATATTGAAAGTAGTATTAGTTTATTTATGATTCTGGAGCCATTGCAGTCGGCGTTCGTCCGGCAGGTGTTTTACTTTGAAATTCTCAAAAACCGCATTGAAGCCGTTGCCATCGGGACAGGCTGCCATTAAACCGACCATTACCGGGCTGTTGTCCTGAAGATGGGCATTTCGCATCAGGATGTAATTTTTGTCGTCAAAAGAATAAAATACTTCAACGGCATCAAGCCTTCGTACTGCTTTAATCCAGATCTCGGATGGGATTTTGTCCAAAACAATGACGCTCCAGTCACTTGTTTTGTGTGTTACCACCGTACTCAGATTATATTTTCCGTCTACGAATTCTATTCCCGCCTTAATGTAGTTTTCCTTGTCAATCCTCAGCATCAAACCCATCTGGTCGAACCGGGCTTTATAATTTCCCCTGATTTTAACCTTTGCTTCAAACTCTCCGCCGTATGTAGTATAGAGAAACGGCGCATCATCCACCGTAAAGCCGTAATGAGAAATTCTCCAGTAATCACTTTGCGGCGTAACAAACATCGACAGGCTGCTGTTTTTAATTTCCCATTTCTCGGGCTCGTTGAACCAGGTCATTTTTTCCAGGGTCTGGGAAAGGCTTTTATTGATCATACATAAGGTGCAAAAACTTAAAAATATTTTCTTCATTCTTTTCAACAATCTTTATTCGTCTAAATAATCATTACTTTAGCAAAGGTAAAACGAATGAAGATCTTCATCAATACTTATAAATAACCATTTTTATGGAAATCGTCGATACGCTGAACAAGACCCTGCTCATAGGGGACCGCGAAAAGGATAAAAGCTGCACACTGGATATCGAAATATATAAGAGTATGGCACGGTCTTATGCTCAGGTGGAAAATTCTATTGCCGTACTGAGCGATATGCAGGCAGATAAAAGTTATGTTTATTTTTCCAGAACGGCTGATGAGCTGGGGCTGAATTCATCTGAAAATCCGAAGGTAATCGATTCGATCTGGGAGGAAGATATCCTGAAAAAAATTCATCCGGATGATAAGCTTAAAAAATATATTCACGAGCTGCGTTTTTTTAAAATGCTGGAAGAGGTAGGCTTTTTAGAGAGGTCTGGGTTTATCGTATTATCTAATATTAGGATAAAGGATAAAGATGACTGCTACCGTTTTGTCCGGCACCGCATGTTTTATTTCTATTCTCCGGACAATGGGAAGCTGCGCTTTGCGCTTTGCCTGTATGATATGGCTTTAAAAAGATTCCAACCCGGGGCTTCAGAATTTTTAATTGTTAATTCTGTAAATGGGGAGATTGTTGCTGAAGACAAATTGACGTATCAGAATGTGCTTTCCTCCAGAGAGATGGAGATCCTGAAATATGTAGGGGAGGGCTTTACCAGTAAGGAAATAGCAGAAATGTTGTGCATAAGCATTAATACCGTAAGCCGTCACCGCCAGAATATTCTTGAGAAGCTGAAAGTGAAAAATTCCGTGAAAGCTATTACAAACAGTCTGGGGAAGTGAATTATTGTCTCAGCTGTATTAATTAATCGTTTAATTATTAATTGCTTATCATGAGTTTGCCAATTGGATTTTTTTTGTTAATTTTTCCTGTTAATTATGAATGTTCATAGTGTTTATGATTTTTTAATAAAAATATTCTATGCATATTAAATTTTATCGGTAAAATCTTTTAATTTGCTTTAAAAATAGTTTTATATTTGTTATACAAACAGCTAACAAAATATATTAATAATGATGAAAATCGACTTTACTACAGCTACTTTTAAAGACTTTGAAAATATTCCGGGTTTCGATATGATGCAGCGGGCAGATATCTATTATGATTTTCTGGAATACATGAAAACGAACGGGCACCAGTATAGGCTGCAGAACAATACGGGTTGCAGTTCTGTGATGAATATCGGGGAAAATAATGTAACAAGGGAGATTATAAGCTTTGTAACGAGTGATTATTTGGGACTTACCCAGCATCCCAAAGTAAAAGAAGCCGCCATAAAGGGGATTGAGGAATTTGGAACCGGTTCGGCAGCGACCCCTCTTATCGGTGGATATTATTCCTATCATAATGAACTTGAAACCAAAATAGCCGGATTTTTCGGGCGCAGCCAGGAAGAGGCCGTAACGTTTACCACGGGATACACGGCTAATAGTGCGACTTTGCAGATTCTGTTACAGAAAGAAGATATTGCGATCATCGATATGGCGGTGCATGCCAGTGTATATGAAGGGTGTATCCTTACAAACAGAAAAACATTCCCTCACAATAATCTCGAGGCATTGGAGCATACCCTCAAAACGTCGGAACACCAGTTCCGTACGAAACTGGTAGTAATAGATGGTGTCTATTCGCAGGATGGAGATACCGCACCTATCGAAGAAATTTATAAATTAGTAAAAAAATACAACGCCTATCTTATGATCGATGATGTGCATGGGGTAGGGATTTTAGGAAAAACCGGAAGAGGGACGATTGAAGATACGGGTTTGCTAGATAAAATCGACATTATTACGGGAACATTCAGCAAGACTTTCGGAAATATCGGTGGATATGTGATCGCGAATAAGAAGTTAACGAATTTCATCAGGTTTCAGTCCAGGCAGCAGATTTTTTCTGCTACAACACCGCCCGGAACAGCGGCGGGAATTGTTAAAGCCATAGATCTTATTAATGAAGAGCCCCGGCTGAGAGCCAAATTGTGGGATAACATCAACTATTTTAAGAAAGGGTTGGATGCGTTGGGACTGGAAACCGGAACTACCTGTTCTGCAGTAATCCCGGTAAAAATCGGAGACCCGCGAACAACAATGGATGTCGGAAAAATGCTTCTGGACCGCGGGGTATATACTAATCCCATAATGTACCCTGCAGTAGCCAGAAAAGATGCCAGAATCAGGATGAGTATGACGGCAACCCATGAAAGGGAACATCTTGATAAAACGCTCAATGCATTTGAAGATATCAATAAAAAATTGCATATTGCAAAAAAATAATAATAACATGCCTAGAAAAGTGGTACAGGGCCCTATCAGGGATAAAGAAAAAACTAAACAAAAACTGCTGGCTGCAGTTGGGAAAATTTTAAGAACCAAAGGATATTCAGGGCTGAAAGTGAGCAAAATTGCCGCTGTAGCCGGGTTCGACAAAAAGCTGATCTATGAGTATTTCGGAAGTACCGAAAAGCTGATCGATGAGTATATACGCTCGCAGGATTACTGGAGCCGGATGAACCAGGATAATATACAGGTAGATATTTCCGATGGCGGGAAAGAATTATCCAAAGTTGCCATTCTCAATCAGTTCGAACACATCAAGAAAAATAAGGAACTTCAGAAGATCATTCTTTGGGGGCTTTCTGAGAGTAAACCAATCCTTAAAAAAGTTGCTGACGACAGGGAAGAGATGGGAGAGATGCTTTTCAAGAATATTGTAGATCCTCATTTTGGGGACAAATCCGTAAGATACCGTGCCATCGCTGCCTTATTGGTTTCAGGAGCCTATTATCTCAATCTCTATACAGCATACAATGCACAAATGTTCTGCGGAATCGATTTGAAATCTGAAGATGGAAGAAAGGAAATCGAAAAAGCGATTGCCGAGATCATAGACTTTGCATATGAATCAAAATAATGATGAGAGAAAATTTCCCATTGACCGAATTAAGTATTTATAATAATTTGAAAGCTTTTCATTTTTGAATTAGAACTATATTTCTTATTTTTGGCCAATGGAAAATTTTATCGTATCTGCACGGAAATATCGCCCACAGGAGTTTGACACCGTTGTCGGGCAATCCCACATTACGGATACTTTAGAACACGCAATCGCTGAAAACCAGCTTGCTCAGGCCCTGTTGTTCTGCGGGCCCAGAGGAGTAGGAAAAACAACCTGCGCCCGGATCCTGGCCAGGAAGATCAATGAAAAGGACGGTTCTGTTTCGGAAGACGGCTTTGCTTACAACATTTATGAACTGGATGCAGCTTCTAATAATTCCGTAGATGATATCAGGGAACTGATCGATCAGGTACGTTATGCACCTCAGACAGGGAAGTATAAGGTATATATCATCGATGAGGTTCATATGCTGTCCTCTGCGGCATTCAACGCTTTCCTTAAAACCCTTGAGGAGCCGCCGGCGCATGCCATTTTTATTCTGGCCACCACCGAAAAGCATAAGATTATTCCGACCATTTTATCCAGATGTCAGATCTACGATTTCAAAAGAATCGTCATTGAAGATATTCAGGGTCATCTCAGAACGATTGCTCAGAAAGAAACGATTCGGTATGAAGATGATGCTTTATATTTAATTGCTCAGAAAGCGGACGGTGCATTAAGGGATGCCCTTTCTATTTTCGACAGGCTTTCCACCTTTTCCCAAAAGAACATTACAGTAGCCAAAGCTGCAGAAGTTTTGAATATTCTGGATTACGACCAATATCTAAAAATTGTAGATTTAGCTAAAGAAAATAAAATTCCGGAAGTTCTTTTTGCGTTCAACGAAATTGTTAAAAGAGGATTTGATCCGCATATCTTTATTGCGGGGCTGGGGAATCATTTCAGAGATCTGATGATGGCACAGAACGCTTCCACCATCGAACTTATTGAAGTCGGCGAACAGACTAAGGCAAAATTTGTTGAGCAGGCCCGAAAGTGGAACCCTCAGCAGCTGATCGATGCAATTGAAATCTGCAACCATGCGGATATCAATTATAAAAATTCTAAAAATCCGAGGCTTACCGTAGAAATTGCTCTGATGCAGCTTGCTTCTTTAACGGCTGATTCAGGCGTTGCTAAAAAAAAAAGTTCTTAATACTTCCTCCGTTTCCTAAAGAAGGAAATACAGACGTAAAATCTCCTGAAGTCCGTGAAACAAAAGAAATAAAAACGGAACCTGCAAAATATTCAGAAATTACAAAACCTCAGGAAGCTGAAATCAGGAAAACCACAAAACCTCTTACAAAGCAGGTTATCTCCTCCGGATTCAGCATCACTGCATTCTTAAATAAAGAAGATGATGTTGTTGAGGAAGAAGCGGTTACCGTAAAAACGGAAAACCTTCCCCAGAATCATTTTACCGAAACCGATCTCCAGGCAGAATGGCACCTTATGCTGAAGCAGCTTCAGCGGAAAGATCCTTTTGTTTTCAACGCCATTAAAACCTTTAAGCTCCTGAAATCCGGTGAAAATCAGATTACGGTATTGTTTCCTTCGGATTCCGCAAAAGTGGAATTCGATAAGGTAAGCCGTGAATTTTTTAATCATTTTAAAACAAAGGTCCATAATTTTTCCATTGAGATTCTTTACAAAAGAGATACCGAAAACCTTAAGATCGAGGTGATGACCAAAAGGAAAATCTTTGAAAAATTTGCCGAGAAAAACCCGTTGCTGAAAGATCTTGATGACCTGATGCGGTTTGATCTTACGTAACAGCATCAAAAAATCAATCTGAAGCTGGGAGGTTATGAAATCTAACTAAATAAACTAAAAAGGTTTCTCGCCTGTCAGGTTTTATCCATTGCATTTGTATCGATAGCCTCTAAGATTTTATCTCCGACCTTTATGACTGATTCGAAATTTCCACTAAACAATTTCTTTATTTATCTTTGAAGCTGGTTCTTAAAACTGATTTTTCACAGGTTGCAACAAAAATATCTGATCAAAAAAACAATATTTAAATAAATTTTATATATTTGTCCGGTATTCGATCAGGAAAATTGTTTTTTCAGATCTGTACATTTTAAACAAAAGCCCGGAACGGACGTTCACATGGAAAAATTAAATCATCCATATCAGTCTTTTTTCGAATCTGCTAATCATTTTTTTAGCGGTGATTTCGGTGTATTGTTTACCTATTTTAGAAATTTCAGAAACGATTATCGATTTTATTATTGGTATTGCTAACTGAATTTCTTTCCAAAAAATAAACGGGATATTGATTTCTTCAATCCCTATTTCCTTTAATAAAGATTTTAACGGCAGTTTTTTGAAAAGAGTTATAAAGTTATTTTATGATGCTTTTCTGCTATGTACTCAATATAAAAACAAAAAATAAGTAAGAATAATGGATTTAAAAGAATTAAAAAGCAGCTGGACAGATGAGTTTTCGCAACCCATCATGATCGCCGGGCCATGCAGTGCGGAAAGTGAAGCACAAATGCTGGAAACGGCAAGAAGAATACGTGAAACCCAGGCCCATGTTCCGATTTTCCGGGCGGGGATCTGGAAGCCGCGTACAAAACCCAACGGTTTTGAAGGAGTAGGCGTTATCGGCCTTAACTGGCTGAAAAAAGTGAAGGAGGAATACGGTTTTAAAACAGCAACGGAAGTGGCTAATGCCCACCATGTTTTTGCCGCTCTCGAAGCGGATGTAGACATTCTGTGGATCGGAGCACGTTCTACCGTCAATCCGTTTACCGTACAGGAAATCGCTATGGCATTAAGAGGAACCGACAAGCCGGTTTTGGTAAAAAACCCCGTAAATCCGGATCTTGCTTTATGGATTGGCGCACTGGAAAGGCTGCTCGGACAGGATATTAAAAATTTAGGTGTTATTCACAGAGGTTTTTCGACCTACCAGAAAACCAAATACCGGAATAATCCCAACTGGCAGATTGCCCTGGATTTTAAAAGTCAGTTTCCCAATATTCCGATGCTGATCGATCCTTCACATATCTGTGGAAACAGGACCGGTCTGGCGGATGTTACGCAGGAGGCTCTGAATGTAGGCTATCAGGGTGCCATTATCGAAACCCACTGTAATCCGGATGAAGCATGGAGCGATGCTGCCCAGCAGATTACCCCTGAAGTTCTGGCGGATCTCATCGGAAACCTGAAAATGAGAAACTCAGGCCTTGGTGGTTTCGAAGGAGATATGGGAAGACATAGAACCTTGATTTCAGATATTGATTTCCAGCTGATCGAACTCTTATCGCAAAGGATGAAGATCTCTGAAAAAATCGGAAAGCTGAAAAAGGAAAATGATATTGCCATCTTTCAGCCTGACCGGTGGAAGGTCATTACCGAATATGCTAACCAGAAGGCTGTAGAAACCGGTATGTCGCAGGAATTTATCGAAAAGGTGTTCAAAGCCATTCATGAAGAATCCATTGAGGTGCAGAACAGTATTATGATCAATAGGTAGAAAGGTTTGAGGGTAGGAGAGTTTGGAAAATAGTCAGGTTGCATGCTCTGAAAGTATATACAAAATGAATATTCTCCAACTCTCAGACACCCATACTCCCAAACCTGAACCTAATTCCTTATATTTGCACCATCTTACTATATGAAAGGAAAAATCATTAAATCTACAGGAAGTTGGTATCAGGTACTCGAAATAGAAACCGGGAAAATTTTCGAGGCGAGAATCCGCGGAAAGTTTAAGCTCATTAAAACCCGTCTTACCAATCCGCTTGCTGTGGGTGATTTTGTGGAATTTCAGCTGGAGCAGGACGATATTGCCTGGATCACGAAAATTGAACCGCGCACAAACTACCTGATCCGGAAATCTGTGAACCTTTCCAAAGAAGCGCATATCATTGCCTCAAATATTGATCTGGCATGCTTTATTTTTACCTTAAAACATCCCGAAACATCACTTGGTTTTCTTGACAGATTCCTGGCGTGCTGCGAAGCCTACAATATTTCTCCTTTAATTCTGTTCAATAAAATGGATGTGCTGCACGAAGAGGAAACGGAAATTGTAAAAGATATAGAATTCCTATATGGTGAAATCGGTTACAGCTCATTGGAAATTTCGTCCTATTCAGGATTACATCTTGATCAGCTGAAAGAATTGCTTCAGGATAAAACGTCAGTATTTTTCGGACATTCGGGATGTGGAAAATCTACGTTGGTGAATGCTTTACAGCCCGGTCTTAATCTTAAAACTTCAGAAATTTCCGATACCCATCTGAAAGGCAAGCATACCACTACTTTTGCACAGATGCATTTCTGGGACTTCGGCGGCAATGTAATCGATACGCCCGGCGTACGGGAATTTGCGATGATCGACATTGAAAAGGAAGAAGTACAGCATTATTTTCCGGAAATCTTCAGGAAAAGGGAAGAATGCAAATACCATAACTGCCTTCATATTAATGAGCCGAAATGTGCCGTTATCGAAGCGCTGGAAACAGGAGAAATTCAGCATTCCCGATATGCCACCTATATTAAGCTGATGGAAGAAGCGGAGGAAAACTCCCAGAAGTAGTGCCTCTTTTATCTCACGGATCATTGTCCGGACAGTCTTTAGATTTTTACGCAATACAATCTGTGCTGCCATAATGACTTATTGGTATGGATTGCTGTTTATTACAATGTCCTGATATTATTACTTGTTCATCAGGATAACTTTTGTTATATATTAACAGCCTTAAAATAGCGGCGTTTTTATTAAGCATTTGTTTAATTATACGTAAATGTTAGTGCTGGGATACATTTTTGGGAATTCCAGATAATAAAAAACCCAGCCGAAGCTGGGTAAAAACTAATAACCATGAAAACTCAAATTAAACATGAGAATCGTAATGGTATAAACAAATCCTGTGCCAAAGTTTTATGGCTAATTTCTTAACGAATGTTATTTTTATGTTAAAAATATTTTAAAATCAAAAAGACGAGATTTTTTTGTATTTTTGCGCCATTAAA
Source organism: uncultured Chryseobacterium sp. (assembly GCA_913774355.1). GTDB lineage: Bacteria > Bacteroidota > Bacteroidia > Flavobacteriales > Weeksellaceae > Chryseobacterium. Next base: position 86,315 of record CAJYGB010000018.1, read on the forward strand.
AAAATATCCATTTTATGTCTAACATTACATTCACTATGATTAAGCCTGATGCAGTTGCGGACGGACATATCGGTGCTATATTAGGGAAAATCGCAGAAGGAGGTTTCAAAATCAAAGCGATGAAGTTGACACAGCTTACCGTAGCTGATGCAAAAAAATTCTATGAAGTACACGCTGAAAGGCCATTCTACGGAGAATTAGTTGATTTCATGAGTTCAGGCCCAATTGTGGCTGCTGTTCTTGAAAAAGAAAATGCCGTTGAAGACTTCAGAACATTGATCGGTTCTACTAATCCTGCTGAAGCGGCAGAAGGTACCATCAGAAAAATGTTTGCAAGAAGCATCGGAGAGAATGCGGTTCACGGTTCAGATTCTGACGAGAACGCACTTATCGAAGCACAGTTCCATTTTTCAGGAAGAGAAATTTTCTAAGGAAATTGCTTTATCATAAAAAATCCGGAGATCATGGTCTCCGGATTTTTATTTTTATAATATTTCTAAATTTTCTTTTTATTTGTTCCTGTTTATTAGGTAAATAATGAAGATTAAAAGTTTTATCCCTTCATGGTAATCCGTATAAATACGTAAACTTATTTTACGTGTTTTTACGGATGTATTTACAGTTATTTATTCTCATCTTTACGTCAGCATTAGAACAAAAGGAAAATTTAAGCATTAAAGTTTTCTAAAAACTAATAACCATTACAGGCTCAAATTTTCGGAAAGAAGAAGGCAGTTCAAGAGAGAACTGCCTTTTTGTGTATGTGATTGTGGAAAGATATTAAATCTTCATCAGCTCAATGGTGCGTTCCGGATTTTCCGCAGAAAATACTGCATTTCCGGCAACCAATACATCGGCTCCTGCCTCAAAAAGTTTCGCTGCATTATCGATATTTACCCCGCCGTCCACTTCAATTAAAGCCGTAGAATTGTTGCTCAGGATAAGATCTTTGGTTTCTGCAATTTTTTTATAGGTATTCTCAATGAATTTCTGACCGCCGAAACCGGGATTCACACTCATCAGAAGAACGAGATCAACGTCGGCAATAATGTCTTCCAGCATCAGAACCGGTGTGGAAGGATTTAAGACAACTCCCGCCTTAGCTCCAAGATCCTGTATGTGATGTATGGTTCTGTGCAGATGGGTGCAGGCTTCATAATGTACGGAAACCAGATCGGCTCCCTGATTTATAAATTCCTCTACATATTTTTCAGGTTCCACGATCATCAGGTGCACATCTACAAATTTCGTGGTGTGCTGCTGAACGGTCTTCATCATCGGAAACCCGAAAGAAATATTCGGGACGAATCTTCCGTCCATGACGTCCACATGGATCCAGTCGGCCTGTGAATGATTCAACATCTCGATATCTCTCTGCAGATTCCCGAAGTCTGCGGCTAGAAGGGAGGGAGCAATAAGCTTCGTTTTCATTTTTATCGTTTACTTCAAATTAGATTTAAAAAACTGATATTCGATACATCCCTATCAGTCATCAATTATATTTCAGTGGTATTTCAGCTTCATTTCCGGTTTGATCTCCAGAATGGTTTCGTAAATTAGCCGGATGACATTTCCGACATCTTCTTTGGCTACCATTTCCACAGTCGTGTGCATATACCGTAAAGGTAAAGAAATCAATGCGCTTGGTACGCCGCCGTTTGAATGTGCGAAGGCATCGGTATCCGTTCCGGTAGCGCGGCTGGCTGCTGCTCTCTGGAAAGGTATTTTTTTAGCTTTCGCCGTCTGAATGATCAGTTCCCGGATCGTATGATGAACACTCGGAGCAAAGAAAACCACAGGTCCTGCGCCGCATTTCTGGTCGCCCTCCTTTTTCTTCTCGATCATCGGGGTAGTGGTGTCGTGGGTAACATCGGTAACGATAGCGATGTCTGGTTTTATCGTATCAGCGATCATATCCGCGCCGTACAACCCGACTTCTTCCTGGACGGAATTGGTAATGTATAATCCGAATGGAATCGTTTTTTTGTTTTCCTTTAAAAGTCTTGCCACTTCCGCGATCATAAATCCTCCGATTCTATTATCCAATGCGCGGCAGACAAAATAGCGGTTATTCATTTCGAAGAATTCATCAGGATAAGTGATCATGCATCCTACATAGATTCCCATTTCTTCAACTTCCTGCTTGGTGGTCGCGCCACAATCGATAAAGATATTTTCAATTTTCGGAGTCGGCTCGTTCTGGTTGCTTCGGGTGTGAATCGCCGGCCATCCGAAAACGCCTTTTACAATTCCCTTCTCACCATGGATATGAACGACTTTAGACGGGGCGATCGTCTGATCGGAACCTCCGTTTCTGATTACGTAAATCAGCCCGTCATCCGTAATATAATTCACATACCATGAAATCTCATCGGCATGCGCCTCGATCACCACCTTGAATTCGGCTTCCGGGTTGATGATTCCGTAGCAGGTGCCATAATGATCCACTTCTACTTTATCAACGTAAGGACGGATGTAATCCATCCAGATTTTCTGGCCCTCATGCTCATATCCTGTTGGAGATGAGGTGTTTAAATATTTTTCTAAAAATTTCAAAGATTTCTTTTCAAATTTCATAAAAAGGAATGATTTTTGCGTTCAATTTTTGTTCTAATAAGTGTAAAAATAATGAAATTTAGTAAGATTATCTGTCTTTTCCTTTTCTTTTTTGGGATCAGCATTTTCGGTCAGAAAGATTCTGTGATTGCGAAACCGTTAAGCCAATACCCTCAGGAACTGCTGAAAACAGACGAATTCGGAAATAAATATTTTTATGATGAACGGCAGAAGGCAAAGATTTATGAGATCAATGGGGAAACCGTAGTGGTAATGGATGAACTGGTTCTGCTTAATAAACCGAAATTCAACAACCAGCTGGACAGAAATTACTATTACTTCCTTAATAAAAAGCTGTACCGCGTATACCCTCTTTTTTTAACGGCTTTACAGCAGTACCGCGACATCCAGGGTGAAATGACCAACATGGATGATAAATCCAGGAGAAAATACATCCGCGACCGTCAGAATATCCTGGCAGACCAGTATGAAAAGCAACTAAGGGATCTAACCACTACCGAAGGTCAGGTGTTTGCCAAGCTGATGAACCGCGCAACAGGCAAAAACGTTTATGAAATCATCAAGGAATTAAGAGGCGGTTGGAGCGCGTTCTGGTGGAATGTAAAAGGTAAGATGGCAGACATCGATCTGAAGGATCAGTACAATCCGCACCGAAACCGCACCGATGAATACCTTGAATCTCTTTTGCAATCGAACTGGAACTCCGGCTATCTGCAGCCTTATCCGGGTGCCGGTACTTTTAGGGTATCCCGGTAAATAAATCAAGTAAATATAAAAAATTCCTGTAAGCGAACTTACAGGAATTTTTCTTTTAATTTATCAAAAACAATCTGGTCTACCGGTAGCGGAAACGGGTTGCCCGGCTGGTCTATACTCACCCACTCTGTTCTTTCAATACACGGATCGAGGATCAGGAAGTCTTCTTCGTTGATGATGTTTACAAGATAATAAATGGTAAGCAGCTGTTCGTTTTCTCTGAAGCGTGATACCACGAAATCTTCCTGGGTATAAAAATGTTCTGTAATCTCTATTTTTACGTTTAGTTCTTCATCAAATTCACGGTGTAAGCACTCTATTAATCCTTCCCCGAATTCTAGTCCGCCACCCGGAAACTTCATTAATGGCTCGCCGGCGTATTCTTCAAACAAAGCAAGAACTTTCCTGTTCTTTACGGCACAGGCATACACTCTAATGTTGATCTTGTCTATCATATCTAATAATTTGTATGGCTAATTTAGGAATTTTGGATGAAGAATCAATTCTTTCGCATTACTGGTGGTTAATTTGAAAATCCATCAACGGGATTCAGCTCTTAAGCAAAGCAGTTACTGTTGCTCAAGAAGGTAATTGCTTTGTGAAAATTACTTTGTGTTGTTTATACAATTTGTATTCAGTATACTGAGATAAACAAGTGATAAAAAATAGCATGTAAAATACTTAAAAACAATTTATTAAGAAATCGATAAAAAATCACTATTTGTTGAGTTTTATTTTGTATATTGCATTTACAAACCAATAACCATTTTTATTATGAAAAAACTAATTTCATGTAGTTTGCTGATTCTAGCAATGTTAACTTCTACAACTTCCTGTCAGGAAGAAGAAAATTCAGCTCAGTACAATAATGAGGTCATCTCAAAAAGTATTGTAGCAGCCAAAGAGTATACTGTATCCTATTATGCAGGAATAAAAATGAGAAGATTTAAGCCAGCCTGTAATAGTGGTATCGGATTCTGCCCAAGTTCAAAGCTAATGGAGGAAAGTTTTAGTCAGTACAGCACTATGCAGATTGATAACAATACTTTCAAGGTGAAAGTTACACCAATAACTGATACCAAAGTAAATATGAATGTTATTGTCAATGATGGTTATGATGCAGGAAGTGTTTTTGACATAACTAGTAATTATATATTACCTGTTTCCGGTAACGCAAGCAATATAGTACTCATCGCCGGATCTTACACGATTACAAAAGTCGGGAACAATGAATACAGTATCAATATAGATGCGGTAGTCAATTGATTTACGAATGGTAAAAGATTGGGGATCGGTATAAAGGATTCATGACACGTATTAAAAAATAAAGCAGAAGTATTCCTGCTTTATTTTTTTTAGTATGTGAATATTTACGAACTTCGCTCTGTTATAATTTTTACCTCAATCTAAGATAATTTTAACAGGTGTATTATCCTTTTTTTTCATTTTTAAGAAAAATCTCTCTTGAATTTTTATCCATAAAATAAATTAGGAACTGCTATTTTTCCCGTATTCTGATATAAAGATCCTGAAGCCAATTTACTCTATTTGTTAATTATCCATACGTAAAACTAATTCGTTATGTAAAATGCTCTGTAGTAATAGTACGCACCGAAGTCAATGTGAACCGAAAATTTACAGCTTCACCGCATTGATCATCTCTCTTTTCCCCGGAGGACCCTGCTTCTTTTCCACCTGAAAATTCAGATCCTGAAGAATCCTTCTGACACTGCCTTTGGAAGAATAAGTTGTTAATAAACCGTTTACCGCCATTTTATCCGACACCATTTCAAAAAGAGGCTTTTCCCAGAGATCCGGTTGGACCCTTGCGCCGAAGCAATCGTAGTAAACAAGGTTAATGGCCGGTAAATCAATATTTTTCAGATCGAAAAAATCACATTGAATCTTTTTTATGTTGAAGCCTTTAATAATTTCAGTTGATTTTTCCCAGTCTGCAAGATGAATTTTTTGATAAATATTTTTGAATTCAGGGTTATCGAAGAGGTCATAATAGGCCAAATCATTTATTTCAGATTCATTTACGGGATACTTTTCGAGCGTGAAGTAGTTGATGACATGACTTTTGTCAGTTTTTAAATATTCATTAATTGTTACCAAAACATTCAAACCTGTTCCAAAACCGAGTTCTAAAATATTAATTTCATAATGATTTATAAGATTTAATCCGTTTTTGATAAACACATGTTCTGCCTCCTGTAATGCACCATGGTGTGAATGGTAATTTTCGTTCAATTCATTGATAAACAATGTTTTGCTGCCGTCGTTTGTGGTCTTGATTTCTCTTTTCAAGCTATTTTTTTACAAATTTACTCTAAAATTTTTATATTTAGAAAATTATATTAAATTTGTAGAACCTCATAAAAAATTTTAGAAATGATAATTCAAAAAACTGAAAACTCCCGAATTTCTACATTCGACCCAAACAACTTTTCATTCGGAAACACATTTATCGATCACATGATCATCTGTGAGTACGAGAATGGAAAGTGGGGTGATGTAAAATTGGTTCCTTATGGTCCTTTAGCCTTTACACCCGCTATGATGGGAGTAAACTATGGACAAGCTTGTTTTGAAGGCATGAAAGCCTATAAAGACAAAGACGGACAGGTTTTCCTTTTCAGGCCTGAAAAGAATTTTGAACGTATCAATAAATCGGCAAAGCGTCTGGCGATGCCTGAAGTAACTAAAGAAATGTTTATAGACGGGCTGAAAGCTTTGGTGGATATCGACAGAAACTGGATTCCTGAAGGAGAAGGGATGTCTTTATATATAAGACCGTTGATTTTCGCTACTGAAGAAGCTCTGAAAGCGAGAGTAGCCAATAAATATATGTTCGCCATCGTGGCAACCCCTGCCAAAATGTATTATACGGAACCTGTTTCGGTGAAAATTTCAGACCACTATTCCAGAGCGGCCAACGGTGGGGTAGGTTCTGCAAAAGCAGCCGGAAACTATGCCGCTTCTTTCTATCCTACGCAATTGGCGATTGAAGAAGGCTATGAGCAGATTATCTGGACGGATGATGCTACCCACGAATATTTCGAGGAAAGCGGAACGATGAACGTATTTGTAAGAATCAACGATACGATCTATACGCCTCCTACGTCTGAGAAGATCCTTGACGGAGTAACCAGAGACAGTTTTATCAACTTGGCTAAACAGAGAGGAATTGATGTGAAAGTGGAGCCGATCAAAGTGAAAGATGTGGTTGATGCTCAGAAAAACGGTACTTTGAAAGAGGTATGGGGTGTTGGAACCGCAGTCGTAACTACCGTATTCCAGGCTTTAGGATACAACGGGGAGAAACTTGAATTGCCGAGATTATCGGATGAAGAAAGCTTCGCCGTAATTCTTAAAAATGACCTGGTAAATCTTCAGACCAACCTTTCCGATGATCCTTTCGGATGGAGAGTAAAAGTTGACCATGTTTTGGAAACCGTTTAATTTCAGCATTTAATAATAAGCATAGGGCCGGGAGTTTTTCCGGCTTTCTATTTTTGCAGTAGTGACAGTGAAAATCATCAAACTTTGGTCCCAAGTTTTGTTAATGATTACCGAAATGTGTATTTTCGCAAAAGTTTATGAAAAAAATATTCTTCATATCAGTATTGGGTATCATCAGCTGCAGCAAAAATGCGCAGACCCATCCTCCTGTTGGTGGCGTTCTCAGCAAGAACGATCTTGAGGTTTCCCGGAACAGGATGAAAAACCTCAATATACTGGAAAGAACACAAATCCAGGACTGGATCAGCGGCCAGCCCATAAAGTTTTATCCGACCCAGCTCAATTACTGGACGAGTGCCGAAGGATTCGACCAACGGCAGAGGAGACATGATAACAGCCTGATTTCCTATTCCTACGACCTTTACGATTTTGACCAGACCAAAATCTACGAGCAGCCGATCGAGAGGAGAAATGCCAAATTCGGGCATTTTGATGAGCTGAAGGCAGTTGAGGATGCGTTACGTTTTATCCGCGATGGCGAGGAAGTAACCCTGCTTGTTCCTTCTGCCCTGGCATACGGGACCTATGGCGATGAAAAGAAAATCGATAATGATATTCCTTTAATCATAAAATTAAAAGCATTATAATCCATGAAATTGTTTAACAAAAATATAATTCTGGCAGCGGCAAGTGTTTCGCTGATGAGTTGTACACCAATTTATAAAAAAATGAACGTAGACAAAGAAACTTACGAAGGTCTTAATGACGGACTTTACGCAAATCTTCAGACCACAAAAGGCAATATGATTGTAAAGTTTGAAGACAAAAAAGCCCCTGTAACGGTCGCTAACTTTATCGGACTTGCAGAAGGGAAAATCGATAACAAGGCAAAAGCAAAAGGAGTTCCTTATTATGACGGGACTATTTTCCACAGAGTGATCAAGGACTTCATGATCCAGGGGGGAGATCCTCAGGGAACGGGAATGGGTGATCCGGGATATAAATTCGAGGATGAAAAAAATGATCTGAAGCATACCGGAAAAGGGATTCTTTCCATGGCGAATTCAGGACCGAACACCAACGGTTCGCAATTCTTCATTACCGAAGTAGCAACGCCCTGGCTGGACGGAAGACACACGATCTTCGGAAAAGTGGTAAAAGGAGAAGACGTGATCGATGCGATCGCCAATGTTGAAAAAGGACCTCAGGACAAACCTAAAACCGATATCGTTTTAGAAAAGGTTTCTGTATTCAGCAAAGGAGATGAGTACAAAAACTACGATCCTGCAAAAACTTTTACTGAAGGCAAGGCAAAGATCGCAGAAAATAACAAAGCAGCGGCTGCAAAAGAAGAAGCTGACAAGAAGAAAAAGGAAGAAGAATTCAAGGCAAACCAGGAAAAAATGGTTGAAAACCTGAAAGCGGGAATGCAGAAAACCGAATCCGGTCTTTATTATAAAATCACCAAAACAACGGAAGGAAAAGCACCGAAAGCAGGTGACAATGTTTCCGTACACTATGCGGGGAAGTTGGTTGACGGAACCGAGTTCGATTCTTCATTCAAAAGAAATGAGCCGATCGAAATTCCAATCGGAATGGGTAGAGTAATCAAAGGATGGGATGAGGGAATCTTATTATTGAAAGAAGGGGAGACTGCTACCTTACTGATCCCGCCGGCAATGGGCTACGGAGAGAGAGGTGCAGGAGGCGTAATCCCGCCAAACGCATGGCTGGTTTTCGATGTAGAGCTGGTAAAAGTAAAATAAGCGAATTTTCATATAAAAAAGCCGTCCGTAAGGATGGCTTTTTTAGCATTATCCTAAAATCAATAAACCATGAAAAACAAATATTTTTTATTCCTGCTGCTAATTTCTTTTCAAGCTTTTAGCCAGATCAGCTTTTTGCCGTATGAAAATAAATGGACCGGATCCTGGCCGGAAGTAGTAAAAATAGGAGACGTAAACAACGATGGACGAAATGATGTTGTTCTCGGGCTTCAGGCCTACGGTTCCAGCGTAAATAACCATTCCATTCTGGTATATCTGCAAAATGCAAACGGAACACTGGATGCACCTGTAAGATATCCTTATGCTACCGATTATAAAATCATCGGTTCCATTGACATCGGGGATCTTAATCAGGACGGGAAAAATGATATTATTGTCGGAATAAAGTCGCCGTCTTCCTTTTACGGGATATTTTATCAGAACGCATCCGGAACACTGGATCCCATCGTTTCCACTCCGATTACCGAAACTATTGAAAGGGTGAGAATTGCCGATATGAACCGCGATGGAAGAAACGACATTATTCTTTCCAACTGGCAGAATATTCAGGTTCTTTACCAACAGAACACAGCCGGCACTTTTCAGGGAATAAGCATTCCCAAACCTGCCAATGCCTACTATTATCCTGCTCCGATGATGGAAATTGCCGATATGAACAATGACAGCAGCAATGATCTGGTCATTCATATCCCGAACCTTAAAAAAGTATATACCTATTTCTCTTCTGCGAATACCATCAATCCGAGTCCTGTTATATTCGATACAGGGCAAACCTATGATGGAATGACACTCGGTGATGTAAATAATGACGGCAAACAGGATCTTCTTTTATGCAGGGGACCGAACGGAACTTCAAAGGTCAGGATTCTGCATCAGGTGACAGGTAGTGCGGTATATGCGGATCAGGGGGAAATGCCGGCCTATGAGCTGCCGGATGCTTTGAGGGTAGCAGATCTTAACAACGATGGTAGAAATGAAATTGTGGCTGTGCACGGAGGCTGGAGCAGGGTAACCGTATATTCCCAGAACAGCTCCGGAAATTATGTAAACGGGTATCAGCTTTTTCCGGTGGCCTATGCCACCAGTTATAACGAAGACGGACTTGCATTGGGAGACATCAACAGCGATGGAAGAAAAGATGTTGTTATCGCGGATTATAATGTAGGGTTGGATATTTTATACAATACCAGCGCCGTTCTGTCTGTAGAGGAAACGGAAAAGGCTTATGGTGTAACAATTTATCCCAATCCAGCGACTGATTTTATAAGAATAAAAGGAGAGGTCCTGGTTAGCAGGTACGAGCTTTACGATGTATCCGGAAGAATGATCGCTTCAGGAAGTCTGTCCGGCAGTGAGATCGATGTAAGGAATTTATCAGCCGGAAAGTACATTCTAGGACTGCATACCGTAAAGAACAACGGGCGCGTCATGACTTCTTTTATTAAAAAATAACGCAGAAATTTTAATAATCCGATCATGATGAAAACCAGATCATTCCTATTCCTCTTTGTATTGCTTTCTTTTGTAACCTTTTCTAAAGCCCAGTCCAATCCTGACGATGCTGCGATTAAAAAATCGCTTACCGGCTTTGTAAACAGCATTAAGGAAAAAAAGATCGAGCAGGGCGTAAACCATATCTATCCGAAATTCTTTACCATTATTCCGAAAGAGCAGATGGTCCAGATCCTTACGATGACCTACAACAATCCATTCATGAAGATCGATATGAGCAATCTCAGATTCGGAAATATTGAAAAACCGGAAAAGATCGGCAATGAATATTTCGCCCTTGCGCCTTATTTTTTTTCGCTGAGATGCAATGTCAGTTCAATAAATGACGATATGAAAAAGAAAATCGGTGCAGCCTTTACTCAAAAATACGGTAAAAACAATGTAAAATATTTAGCCAATGAAAGCACTTATCTTGTCCATGCGAATATGAGAGCCTGTGCCGTTTCCCAGGATAGAAAAAGCTGGAAGTTCGTCATTCTTGAGAAGGAGTATAAATCTCAGCTGGTGAAAGTGTTGCCGAAGAAGATTCTGGATAAGATTTAAAGCTTATTAATTTAATTACATAAATCGATCTGAAATTTTGAAAATTTCCCTATCCCCGCAAAAAACCTTAATTTCGTCTAAAATAAGCTCATGAAAAAGATTCTGTATTCACTCTTTTTATGTTCAATCATGATAATGAATGCGCAGACCAAGAAATTTTTTGCAAAAGGAGAGGTACAGCTTAAACATCCTGTAGAGAAAGTAAATCTAAGATTTGATAACAACCTTCCGTTTGTAAAGGTGAGTATCAAAGGAAAAACCTACAATTTCCTGTTTGATTCCGGGGCACCTACGGTAATTTCCAGTGCCATTTATGATGAACTGAAACTGAAGAAAAAGTATAAAAGATTTGTCGGGGATTCCAACAACAGCAAAAAGCAGCAGATCTTTACCGAACTTCCTGAAATGGTTATTGACCAGCTGATTTTCAAAAACATCGGTGCGATCGTGCTGGATCTTAATTCAGCTGAGCTGAGCTGCCTGAAAGTAGATGGAATCATTGGGGCTAACCAGATGGCCAACCTTTTCTGGAGAATCAATTATGCTGAGAATGCTTTAGAAGCCACCTCTGACCTTTCTTTTTTTGATCTGAAAGACTATCCCTTTATAGTGCCTTTTGAGCAGAGAGCTCAGAAAACGCCCGTCATAAAGACCCCACTCCGGGATAAGAATATCGAGCTTACATTTGATACCGGTTTTTCCGGTAGATTTGAAATCACTGAAAAGGATTTCGATCCTGCCAAGGCCGTGCGTAAAATAGAAACTTTCGGCACCCATTCAACGGGGGCGTTCGGTGCGGCAGTGCCGGTGGCCGGCGCTGTTTTCCGGCTGGATTCTCTCACATTGGGAAATAAGATTTTCACCGATGAGATTATCTCTACGGGTACTTCAAACCTTATCGGGAATGAATTTCTCAGGGATTTTTCTTTTATCCTGGATTGGAAAAATAATAGAATTTATATGAAACCGGTCCGCGATAATCCTGCCAGGCTGGAATCTTTCGGCTTTACATACCGTTTTGTAGAAAGAAAACCTGTGGTTGCCTTTATCTTTAAGGATGAAAATTTTCCTTTAAAAATTGGAGATTCCATTATCAGTATCAACGGTGTTATGCTGGATCATCTGGACGAAGCGACGGCATGTCATTATTTTATGAACCGTGTGGAAAGGGATCAGAAGGCAATCCTGGTGAAAATAAACCGCGATGGCAATATACTTGATTTTAAGCTGGAAAGAAAAGCTTATCTTAATTGATTTTTAATTAAAAATCAGGCTGATCATCCATCGATTTTCCCCGATTCTATTTAATTTAATATTTAAAAAAGACAACATATTCATTTGCCGTCTTTTTTATGATCAATGACCTTCCATGTTGATATTTACCGGCTATTTCAGAAATGGAGTGCAGCTCATTCCGGTAGTTCATATTTTTTTAAATAGGCAAGTCATTCAGATGTTAATTTTTCACCTAAATCTTTGGTAAGGTAATCTGCAGATTTTCAGCTTTTAATTTATAAGCATCGTTAGCAATCCTCAGTATCGTAGTATTTTATGTTTGCAAAGTTTTTGAAAAAAAACAATTTGTATAATTTTATTTTGAATGAATATTAATAATGTGTTTGTAAATTATGTAATGTTTGTATTTTGATGGGTTTAATGAGTTTTGGTTAAATAATAATTAATTATAAGTGAAAAATATTTAAATTAAATTATATTTGCCACTTTAAAATCAACAATTCAGATTAAACAGTAGGACTGAAAAACAGATTTGTCTTAGGGATTACGCTTTCCCTGATATTTTTTTCTGCAAATGCATCAGCACAGCAGGGGAGAGTCGGTATCAACACATCATCGCCCAAAACAACGCTTGATATTGCTGCAAAACTAGGAAGTACCGATGCGGACGGCCTTCAGGCCCCGCGCCTTACCAGAGCAGAACTTACGGCTAAAGGCAATAGTCTGTACGGAACAGACCATACGGGAGCTATTATTTATATTACAGATATTACCGGTGGAGATGTAAATTCACAAAGGGTAAATATTACAGCAGTAGGCTATTACTTCTTCGACGGAAGCCTCTGGCAGAAAGTAGGGGCAGGAAGTGATCTGTACAAAAACAACGGTACGCTTACTTCCAACCGTACAGTCTCCCAGGGAACCAATACCATGGCTTTCACGTCTTCTGCAACCAGCGGGACGAGTCATTTTACCGTAGACAATGCGACTTTTAATGTTGATGCCGTTAATGACAGAGTAGGTATTGGTACCAACAGTCCTGCTGCCAGACTGGAGGTTAATAACGGAAGCACTCCGGGAGCCGTAAAGATTGTGGATGGTACACAGGGAGAAGGGAAAGTACTGACGAGTGATGCAAACGGAGTGGGCACATGGAGGTCAATGGCTTTTTCAAGCAATGTAGAAGGAACCTGGCTGATAAATAATGTCCAGGCATCAACGAATAATTCTATTCCGACAGGCCGTTACAGTTCGGTTGCCAGGCTTTCTCTTCCGGCAGCAGGAACGTATCTGGTGTTCCTGAACGCAGATTTCGGTTTTGATAATGCAGTCTCAATCCCGGGGCAGGTAGAATATCTGATTACCCTTGGAGCTATTAATAATGAAACCAATCTGGCGAATGCAATAGGTGCGGTACCAGGTACCTGGAACAGCTTGTATAACTCCGTAACTTCGGGAATGGGAGGATTTACCGTTAATAATACCTTTTTTATCGTAACTACAGGCCCTCAGGATCTGTTCTTAACCATTAAGCCGATCGCAGGACAGCCTGCCAATAACGGAGCTATAGCAACCAAACTTCAGCGTTGGGGCGGTACGGCAGAAAACCCGCCGTATCAGTCGATTCCGGGTGGACTTGCCATCGACCGCTTCGTAGCCTATAAATTCTAAAAGGTTTATTAAAGCAGTAAAAACATAATGGTCAGAAATAGTTGGTAAAATGCTTCTATTAAAGATCACGATCAATTAAACAGAAGGTTTATTGAGATCCGTCTCAATAAACTTTTTTTATGAATATCTGCAATTAGTGATGATTTGGTTTTCAACGGTTTGTTTGCTAATTCCGGCACGGGCCTAAATCATTTTATTTTCAGTGGCTGACATTCCTGCGGAAATGACAAATGAATGCTGATGTAAGCATTATGATTAAAAAACGACATTCATTAATGTTCTAGATGCCAATAATTTAGGGGATTATATAACTTCTAAAACTTCCACTGTCAGGCATTATCACCAATTCTTGTCCACCATATACAGAATTTGCGTCAAAGCACTGGCTCCAAGCAACAGCTCTCTCCGGTTCACTTTTTCAAACGTATCTTCTTCCGTGTGATGGATATCGAAATACCGCTGGGAGTCCGGTACAAGTTCGGCTGTGGGAACACCCATATCGTGAAGAGGATAAAGATCCGTACCGGAAAAATTCCCTGTAAAATCGTAAATTCCGTAAGGTAAAAACAGTTCCGACCAGCTTTGGATCTTTTTCCTTTGGACCTCTTCCATATTCAGGGAAATTCCTCTCGGGCTGAATCCTCCGGCATCGGTCTCTATGGCAAAAAGATGTTTCTCGTTGTTTTCCTTTGCTGCTTTTCCATACTGGATGCCGCCTTTTACGCCGTTTTCCTCATTGGCAAAGCAAACTACCCGGATCGTATGGCTGTTCCGGATTTCCAGCTTTTTAAAAGTCCGGATCACTTCGATACTCTGCACGATTCCGGCTCCGTCGTCGTGGGCACCTTCGCCAACGTCCCAGGAATCCAGGTGTCCGCCCACAACAATGACCTGACTGTCTTTTTTGCCTGTAATTTCCCCGATAACCGAATGGGAAAGCTTTTCCCCTTTCATGCCGCAGTTGGAGTTGAGTTTTGCAGTTACCTTTCCGGATTGTAAAAGTCGGGCCAGCTCATTGGCAGTGGTGCTTCCGATTGCAACCGCAGGAATTTTCTGATCGCCACTGTACCGCATCGCACCGGTGTGCGGAACATCATCAAATGCTGAAGAAAGCGAACGGATGATGGCAAATTTACCGCCTTTTTTCGCCGTTAACGAAGCTGCCGTCGTCCTGTATTTAGAAGCATCACTGTAACCTTTGAAAGTTTCCACAAAGGATTGGCTGAAAGGGTAGTTGAAAAAGACAATTTTATCTTTCACCTGCTCCGGCGTAAGCTTATCATATTCTTCCATAGATTTCACCATGATGATTTCTCCCGTCACATCTTTTCCACCGGTTCCTTCGGAGTTCCCCAATGAAAGCATTTTCAGGCTTGTCCATTTTCCGGCGCTTTTGATCTGCAAAGACTCTTTTCCTCTTACCCAGACCGGAACCATCACTTCCTGCAGCCATACTTTATCGGCTCCCGCGTTACGGAGTTCCTGCGCTGCCCATTGAACGGCCTTTTCATATGATTCGGAGCCGCTGAGACGGTGGCCTATATTTTTGGTCAGGTCCCGTAATTCGGTGTATGCTTTTCCGTTATTCAGTATTTCCCTGGAAATTTTGGCAAATTGTACAGAGTCTTCTTTGGTCTGCGAAAATATATTCAGACTTAAAAATATAATGGAGCAGGTGAGAATTTTTTTCATAATGCTACGATAAGAAATACGTGTAATTTAGATGGTATGACTTTTCAGAGATCAATATTTATTTCCAAGGCAGTATCTTGTGGCAAGATGGGCAGTAGATTACTCTTTAAAATCTGAAAAATAGAAATATCCTATATCAGAATTAAAAAAATTACCATACAAATCCCGTTCAATATCGTAAAATATACTGTTTTGGCTTTTGACTATTGATTCCAGATATAAGGTAAATTTCAATTGAAAATCTTCGTCAATACCTTCGGTTTTTATAATTCGTTCAACATGAATTGTATTTCGATACAAATGAAAATGCAGGGAGTCAAGAATGATCTCTTCATTATTAAAGAATTTATGAGCATTGTATTTTTCATAATAATCAAAAAAATTCCGCAAATATTCTTCTACATTAAAATATCGATTTTCTTCAAGTTTTCTTTTTAAAATCTGTTGAAATATGTTTGCAAATTTCCTAAATCTGTATATGTCCATTCAGCTTAATAAATCATTTACCAGTTTTTATCAATCATAAATACCAGTTGCGTCATCGCGACCGCTCCTAAAAGAAGTTCTCTTTTATTCACTTTATCAAAAGTATCCTGTTCGGAATGATGGTAATCGAAATACCGCTGGGTATCCACCACAAGCTCAGCCAATGGAATATCCAGCTTTTTCAGCGGGGAAATATCCTGGATCGCATCGGTCTGGTCGAAATCATAAACGCCATACGGAAGGAAATAATTTTTCCATTCAAAGATCAGCTTTCTTCTCTGGGGCGGCATATCCAGGGAAAATCCTCTCGGTGAATATCCTCCGGCATCCGTTCCTAAAGCGAAGACATGCTTTTCGTCTTTCTTTTTCACATACGCAGCATACATTTCGCGGCCCTGACCTCCATTTTCGCTATTGGCATAAAATACCACCCGTATCGTATGGTTATTTTCGATACCCAATGCTTTAAAGGTTCTTAATACTTCCATGCACTGGGCGACTCCTGTACCGTCATCGATCGCCCCTTCCCCGAAATCCCATGAATCCAGCTGGGCACCCAAAACGATCACTTTTGAATCTTTTTTACCCTGAATTTCAGCAATGATGTTCGGGTTTGTAGTGTCGCCTTTGGACTGGGCGGTCATGTTCAGCTTTGCGGTAACTTTCTGGGTTTTTACTAGTTTTTCGAGCTCGTCTGCAGATTTTACACCGATGGAAAGGGCGGGGATTCTTATTTTGTCATCTTCTTCATAATACACCATCTTGGCGTGCGGCGTATCGTCGGAAGCGGTGGTTAAAGATCTTATGATTAAAGCTTTCGCTCCGGTCTTGGCAATCACTGAAGCTGAAATCAGTTTGGATTTGGCAGTCAGCAGGTAAGAATCGCTGGTATTGATGATCTTCGGGTCCATCGGCAGATTAACGAAGGCGATTTTGCCCTTCAGCTGTCCCACCGCCATGGCGTTAAGCTCGGAAGTAGAGCTGATCTGTACGATTTCCCCGGTAAGATCTTTGCCTTCGGTTCCTTCAGAGTTCCCGAAAGAAAGCATCCTGATGTTTTTCCAGTCACCGTTTCCTGCTTTGATCTGCAGGGATTCTCTTCCCCGGATCCATACCGGGGCTTTGGCCTCCATTCTCCACACCATATCGATGCCGATTTCTTTCAATTTTTTTTCGGCCCAGTCTACCGCTTTCATGTATCCGGGCGTTCCGCTGAAACGTGGACCGATGCCTTTGGTAAGCTGTCCCAGGTTTTCATAGGCTGTCCCGTTGGTCATAATTTCATCGGAGATCTTTTTAAACTCTTCAGGATAGTTTAATTTTACGGTCATCGACGTTTTCTTAGCCGGTCTTTTGAAGGGCTTTTTCTGAGAAAATAAAAATCCACCCAAAAAGAGTGGAATGATAATGAATGCTTTTTTCATTTTTTATTTACCTTTCTTTTCCGATGCTAAAAGTAAGGAAAAATCACTAATAGTTTATTGTTTCATATCGTACATTAGCAAAGCGGTAACCAATTTAGGTTCAATAAATGTACATTTCGGAGGCATGCTCAGCTTCAGGTCTGAAATCCTGATCATATCATTGAAACTTACGGGATAAATTCCGAATCCGGCCTTAGCTTCACCGCTGTCAACTTTTTCCTTTAAATGAGTGATGCCTTCAATATTGGAAGTCCCCTTTATATAGGAAATCTTTTCAGAACTGTCCGGATCTTCGATTTTTAAAATATCCTTGAAAATATATTTGTCCAGCAAATGATGATCCAGGTTATCCAGAGACATTTCCTGCGAACGAAGATCATGCCTTACGTGAAGGGAATAAAATTTACCACCCAGGTACATCGAAATGTGGAACTTCTGTGAAGGATAATAGGCGGTTTCTCCTTTCTCATGAATCAGGAAATACTTTTCCAGCTCCTTTAAAAATTCTTCGTCCGACAATCCGTTGATATCCGATAAAATACGGTTATAATCGTGAATTTTGATGGATTGGTTGGAAACAATAAAACTGTAGACGAAATTATAAAGTTCCGTCCCGTTATGCCTTTTGTTTTTGTCTTTCTGGTGCTTGGCGTTCAAAGCCGTAGAACCGATCCGGTGGTGCCCGTCCGCAATGTAGAATGCATCGATCTGATCAATAACTTCCTTAAACTGCTGCAGTTTCAGGCGGTTGTCGATTCTCCATATTTTATGCCGGATTCCTTTCGTGTCCACGTGATTGAAGATCGGAACATTTTTTTCCTCATGGTTCATCAGCAATTCGATCTTTGAATTGGCAGGATAGGTCAGCAATACTGGTTCTGCCTGAAGATTTACCTTTTCCAGGTAGTGCGCCAGCTTTTCCTTTTTCTGGGGGATGGTACTCTCATGCCTTTTGATTTTACCGTTCCAGAAATCCTCGATGCTCGCCAGACCAAGGAGCCCTCTGAAAACCTGTTTATTGGGATAAATCTGCTCATAAAGATAATAGGAAGAATTGTCCTGAACGAGTTTTTTCTCTTCCATCAGGTCTTCAAAAGTCGACCGGATCTTTCGTAAATTCCTGTCGATATCTTTGGATTTACTTACAACATAGGGTTTTATCATATGGATGTAAGTATTTTCTACCTGAGCTTTTTCCGCGATCTCCTCCTGGGTGAAATTGTCCAGAGGATGAGTGGGGAAAGTGCTCTCGTAGTCTTTATGAGGTCTTATTCCACGAAAAGGTTTAAAAATAGGCATACTTTATAATATAGTTTCTTTAATCTTAATAATCTGTTCTGCAAGTTCAACACCAATTTTTTCCTGGGCATCCACCGTATTTCCTCCGACGTGCGGGGAAAGCGATAAGGCAGGGTTCATCAGAAGAAGAACTTCCGGGCTCGGTTCTTTTTCAAAAACGTCCAGCGCAGCACCCGCTACTTTTCCGGATTCGATAAAATCGATCAGGGCAACTTCATTCATCACACCACCTCTTGCCGTATTTACGATGTAAACACCGTCTTTCATTTTCTCAAACTGAGGCGTGTCTATGATATATTCGTTCGTTTTAGGTGTATTGATGCTGATGAAATCCGCATCTTTCAGAAAAGCATCTGTATCATTGGTGGAAGTGATCTCAAAGTTCACCGACTGGCCGTCGAAAAATTCCAGCGTAAGGAATTTGGTTATGGGCTTTCTCGTAAGAACTTTAACTTTCATTCCGAGTGAAATCCCCATCTTCAGTACTTCCTGGCCGATGCTTCCGAAACCGATTACACCGAGGGTTTTCCCTGAAAGCTCATATGCATTGGCAAACGACTTTTTCATGGCATTGAAATGCGTTTCTCCTTCCAGCGGCATCAGCCTGTTGGATTCATGGAGAAAACGTGCCAGCGAAAAGAAGTGTCCGAATACCAGCTCCGCTACGGATTTTGAGGATGCCGTCGGGGTATTGATCACATATTTTCCTTTTTCAATCGCGTATTCAACATCAATGTTGTCCATCCCGATGCCACCTCTTCCGATAATCTTAAGTCCCGGACAGGCATCGATAAGATCTTCTCTTACTTTGGTGGCACTTCTTACCAAAAGAACGTCTACGTTGTTTTCGTTGATGAAACTGATGACGTGATCCTGTGCAACCCTGTGGTCCAGCACCTCGATCCCTGCATTTTTCAATGCCTGTTCACCTGCTTTTGAAATTCCGTCGTTGGCTAAAACTCTCATGTTTTTATATTCTTTAATTATTTAAATAAGTGAATTATTAAATAATTTAACAGTGGCGCAAATTAAGAAAATTTAAAATAACACCTGTTATTGTTTAAATGATTGAATTTTAGTATTTTATATTAATTAACAGATTTCATGACGTCCACCAGAACCTGTACGCTTTCGATTGGCATGGCGTTGTACAAACTTGCTCTGTATCCGCCCAAGCTCCTGTGCCCGTTCAGTCCGCTGATGCCTGAAGCTTTCCATGCGGCATCAAATTCCTCTTTTTTGCTCTCGTCGGTAATCTTGAAAGAAACATTCATCAAAGAACGGTCTTCTTTTACGCAGAAGGTTTCAAACAGAGGGTTGCTGTCGATTTCATCATATAATAATTTTGCTTTGGCTTCGTTTCTGGCTTCGGCAGCTGCAATTCCCCCGTTGTTTTCCAAGTGCTGCAACGTAAGCAGGGAAGCATAGACAGGGAAAACCGGCGGCGTGTTATACATGGATTCTTTAGCGATATGCTGTGAATAATCCAGAATGGAGAACATATTTTCCCTTCCTGTCTTTCCTAAAATTTCTTTTTTGATGACCACCAGCGTAACTCCCGCAGGCCCCATATTTTTCTGGGCTCCGGCATAGATCAGGTCAAATTTCGAAAAATCCAGCTGTCTTGAGAAAATATCGGAACTCATATCACAAACCATCAGTGTATTTACTTCCGGGAAGGATTTCATCTGGGTTCCGTAAATGGTATTGTTGGAAGTGCAATGGAAATAATCGTATTCCGCACCTACGGTATAATCTTTAGGAATAAAAGAATAGTTTTCTTCTTTGGAAGAACCCACCACATCCACAGTTCCTACTTTTTTAGCTTCTTTAATGGCGCCGGCAGCCCATGTTCCCGTATCCAGGTACGCTGCTTTTCCGCCTACTTTCATCAGGTTGTACGGAACCATCGCAAACTGCAGGCTGGCACCTCCGCCCAGGTATAAAACTTCGTAATCATCACCCAGATTCATCAGTCTTTTTACGATGGCGCGTGCTTCATCCATTACCGCCACGAAATCCTTGCTCCGGTGCGAAATTTCAAGAAGGGAAAGGCCGATTCCGTTGAAATCCAGAATCGCCTGTGCCGATTTTTCGAAAACCTCCTGAGGTAAGATGCATGGTCCTGCGCTGAAGTTGTGCTTTTTGCTCATATCATTTATTTTTTTGGATTTTCTGTAAAGTTTCCTTTACCGTTTCATTTATAGTTTCTTATTAAAAATCAGGGTTTGGGCATATAAAAAACCGTCTCATGATGAATGAGACGGCAGTTATTATTCTCCGTGTAAGAATGCTTTTTTATTAAGCAGTGCTTCTTCAGATTCTATATGGTCCTCATCCGGTACACAGCAGTCTACCGGGCACACGGCAGCACATTGCGGTTCTTCGTGGAAGCCTTTGCATTCCGTACATTTATCGGTTACAATGAAGTATACATCATCACTTACAGGCTCCTGTGGCGCATCGGCATCCACCGTAAGTCCTGAAGTCAGGGTTACGGTACCTTTCAGTTCGGTACCTTCAGAAGCTTTCCAGTCTACTGCTCCTTCATAAATTGCATTGTTCGGGCATTCCGGTTCGCAGGCTCCGCAGTTAATGCATTCATCAGTTATTTTAATAGCCATCGCTAATTTTTTTTAAATTTGCACAAAATTACAAAATATTCCCCAATTTTACAGTAATTATGAATACCGAAAATCAAGTTTTAGGACTTACAAGGCTTAGCCGATACATAAAAGACTTTTTAGCCAAAAATCAGGAAGCGTACAGCGAAGATGATGCCGGTTTTGAATCGTTGTTAGAAAGATCCAAAATCGAAAACCCGTGGTTTACCATTGAAAATCAAAAATTTGCCCTGCGGCAGTGGGCAGATTTGCTGACGGAGAAAAACATCGGCAGCTGGCTGAATAAATACCGGGTCTCAGGAATATCAAAAAGGGTAGGGCTTATCCTGGCCGGAAATATTCCTCTGGTAGGATTCCACGATGTAATTTCCGTTGTGCTGAGCAATCATATTCCCGTCATCAAGCTTTCTTCAAAAGATAAGTATATGATTCCGTTTTTATTAAAAAAGTGGAATGAATTTTCAGAAGGCCGCGTTCCTTTTGAATTTGTGGAAAAGCTTGAGAATTTTGATGCGGTGATCGCTACCGGAAGCAACAATACAGCGCGGTACCTGGAATATTATTTTAAAAACCATCTGCATATTATCCGGAAAAACAGGACATCAATCGCTATTTTAAAGGGTGATGAAACAGAAGAGGACCTGAAACTTTTGGCAGAGGATATTTTCCGTTATTTCGGATTGGGATGCAGGAACGTGACACGGCTATTTATTCCTCAGGATTTTGTCATCGACAGGCTTTTTGAAAGTTTCCTGGACTTCCAGGACATCATCAACCATAATAAGTACGCCAACAATTACGATTACAACCGGGCCATTTACTTATTAAACCAGGAAAAATTCTGGGACAACAATTTCGTGATGCTGAAGGAGGATGAAAAACTTTTCAGTCCGCTTTCCGTTATTAATTTCAGCCGCTATTCTTCTCTGGATGAAGTGAAGAGCTTTATTGCTGAGAATGAAGAAAACATCCAATGCATTGTTGCCGGAGAAGAGCTTGGCCTGAATTCCGTAAAGCCAGGAGAAGCCCAGAACCCTGGACTGGATACGTATGCAGATAATGTGGACACCATGAAATTTTTATCGGTAATATAATTCTTCGTATCTTGCCGTTACCAATCCTGATCCGTATGAAAAAAATAATAGCGGTTCTTACCGTACTGGCATTTCAGCTGGGATTTTCCCAGGCGAGCCAGATCAAAATTGTTGAAAGCAAAAAAATTGAACTGACGTCCGAATTGAGCAAGGACCAGATTGCCATTTACAATCAGTATTTTACGAAGTTTGTGACGACATTGAAAAATTCGGACAAGCAGGCCGTTAATGGTCTGATTTCCGATAAGGTAAAAGATATTGTATCCGATGATGTGATCCGGAAGCTATCCGGCGGCATCAGCTTTGAGCGGAAGACCGAGGTGTACAAATCGGGTTACCAGAAGCTGCTGGATAATGCAACTTACCCGGCCATCCAGTACAAATATGCCGACGATGCTTCTGATCCGCCAAGGGATGTGATCACTGTTATTTTTGAGAATGACGGGAAGATTCTGGGGGTAAAGCCGGAATACAGTAAATAAATGGTAAAGTAAAGTAAAGTAAAGTATAATTCTGTTTACTGTTTATTATAAGCCATAATTAAGCATGAAAAAAATATTTTTAATCCTTTCCGTCTTACCCGCGCCGTTCTTTTTCTCCCAGAAAAAAGCAGTACCTAAACCGGAAACCCAAAAGGAGAGCATCAGCAGTGATACAAAACCTGCGCTGCAGTTAACGAAAGAAGAAATCGCCCTTTATAACGGAAACTTCCTGAAATTCATCAATGCGCTGAAGGCTTCGGATCGTAAAGGAATGGAAGCCCTGCTTTCCGAGAGAGCGAAAAAAATGGTCACGGATGTGGTTTTTCAAAAGCTGGCTGCCGATATTGATACCGGCAAGACATTTGAAATTATCAAAAGCGGTGACAAGCCTTTTATCGATGGAAGCAGGTTGCCGATGATCCAATACAAATATGCTGATGATAAAGCGGCTGAACCAGCGAAGGTTATCACCGCCGTATTTGACAAGGATGGGAAAATAATGGGTATCAAGCCGTATAAGACGGTGAAATAAAAAATTAATAAATAAAACCATATACTCCTTTTATAAACATAATGAAAATAATGGTTTTAAGTTTATTTTTATTCAGTCCGTTATGCTTTTCTCAGAACATCATTCAAACTGAGATTCAGGGAAAAAAATTAAACGATTTCATTCAGTTGGAAAATCGTCTGGAAAATAAACTATTCAAAACGGATGAAAATTATGTTTCCGTGAAACCTGTTTTTAAACCGTTTATTTTTGAACGGAAAGAAAAAGATATTCCCAACCTTTATTTTATTACGGCTATAAAAAAGATTCAGCCATTGCTGAAATTCTCTATGAGTGGGACGTCCATAATTTTGACAAAGGTGAAAATGTAAAGAAAGCTATCGCCTTTAATAAAGCCATGATCAAGAAATATCTTGAGCTTATCGGCGAAGTTTCGAAAAAATATGGCAAAAGCATTCGGGAAGGGAATCTGGATAATCTCGATCTTCTCAATTCCAGCGAAGGTCTTCACCGAAGTGATGAGTGGAAGATTAATGACAGTATAAGTATCTCAGCCAATATAGACCTGTCAGAGCATTATGAAAGGCAGGGAATGATGGCTACTGTTCCTACTCATAAGATAAGACTATATGTAATGAATGAGAGAGAAGAGGAGGATGCCGGTAATGCTTTAAGCAAAGAGAAGATAGGTTTATAACGGATGGAATTCCTGAAGTTTCTTGAAAAGCTTAAAATTTCTGATTTCGCCGGAGCAAGAAATATTCTGGTCGAAAGTATAAAGGTTTCCGCAACAGATGATGTTTTAAAAACATTAGCCGGGAGCATTCATTTGGATAAGAATATTGAAATTTTCATGACGGGCTTTCAGATCACTGATGATGGGAATCAGCATCCGATGGTTCAATTTAAATATACGGATGACATTTCTCCTCCTAAGGAAGTAATATCTGTCCTTTTTGATGAGAATGGAAATATTTTAGGAATAAAGCCTATGAAACAATTGAATTAAAAACGATTAAATTTACATTAAATAAAAAAATAAAACTATGATGACAGATGTTTTAGTGGCGCACGCCAATGACGTTGATAAAGCAGCGTTTTACAGGAAAACCTATATTCATGTAGCCTTATCGATCCTTGCTTTTATCGGGGTAGAAAGTGTATTGTTGAAAATGGTTCCGGATCAGGTGATCTTTGCCATGTTTGCCCAAAGGTATATCTGGCTGCTGATCATCGGGGTCTTCTGGCTGGCTTCAGTGCTGGCAACCAAATGGTCGCTTTCACAGAGCCAGTCGACTCAGTATTTCGGGCTTGGATTTTATGTCCTGCTGGAAGCCGTTATTTTCCTGCCGTTAATTAAAATCGCGACACTATATGCCGGGCCGAACGTCATTTTTCAGGCAGCCATGCTTACCTTAGCGATGTTTGCAGGAATTTCGCTTGTCGCTTTTACTTCCAAAAGGGATTTTTCGTTCCTGAGAAATATCATTATTATCGGAGGATTTATTTCACTGGGACTAATTGTAGGAGGAATGCTTTTCGGATTCGATCTCGGACTTTGGTTCTCAGTAGGAATGGTGATCCTGGCTTCTGCAACGATTCTGTATCAGACGAGTATTCTTAAAAATGCGTACAGCACGAATCAGTACGTAGGCGCTTCTTTGCAGTTGTTTGCTTCCATTATGCTGCTGTTCTGGTATATCCTGAGCATTCTGATGAGCAGAAGAAATTAATGAAAATAAAAGAAATGTTGTAAACCCAAAAAATCCTGATGTCTCGGCATCGGGATTTTGTTTTTTAGTGGTTTAAACAAATAGAACTCATGTTGGCACAATGACACGGTTTTATGATCTGTGTTATTCGTGAAATTTGTTTAAAACTATTTGTCTATAGAACCTAATACTTTTTGGGCAAACGAGTTTAAAGCATCCTTTTCACTCATTCCGCTTTGTACGCTGGCATGAACTTCCAAAGCGCCGCAGATGTTGGTAATAAGCTCGCCGGCAACATTCATATCCTCTTCGGATGTTCCTCTGAATTCTGTGAAGCTTTCCAGTACTTCCAGCGTTTTTTCAAGATTTTCAGGAGTCTGATTCTGATAAAACTGTCTGATGATCGGTAACTTCATAATTACAATTCGTTAAATAAGTTGATTAAACTTTCTGCCTGGTTAGACTGCACCTGGTTTACCAGTTCGCCGTTTCTGAAAATGGCAAAGGTTGGTAAATTATCCACTTTAGCCAGTTTTCTGCTTTCCGGAAGCTTTTCAGCATCTATGTACAGAAAAGGGATGCTGTCGTTCTCAGAAGCTAGTTTTTTAAACTTCGGCTTCATGATTCTGCAGTTCCCGCACCATGTTGCGCCGTATTGTACCACTACTTTTTCATTTTCGCTTACGATATTCTGAAGCGTATCTTCTGTTAATTCGGTATACATAAGTTAAATTTTAGAATAAAATTTAACAATGTACCAATCTAGCAATGCAACAGTTTACCAATATTATTTCCTGCTGCATTATTGTTACACTGCTAGATTTGTTACATTGTTATATTAATTTTTAGCTAAATACTCAGCAGTAGACGTTCTGTCTGCTTTCATTGCTTCTTTTCCTTCCTCCCAGTTGGCAGGGCAAACTTCACCGTGCTTCTGAACGTGTGTGTAAGCATCGATCAGTCTGATGTATTCTTTTACATTTCTTCCAAGCGGCATATCGTTTACCGATTCGTGGAAAATTTTTCCGGTTTCATCAATAAGATACGTTGCTCTGTATGTTACGTTTGAACCGGTGAAAACTTCTTCTCCTTCTTCATTATATTCGAAATCCTGGTCTACGATGCCAAGGATGTTGGCCAGTTGTCTGTGGGTATCAGCCAAAAGAGGATATGTTACCCCTTCGATTCCGCCGTTGTCTTTGGAAACGTTCAGCCATGCGAAGTGTACTTCGTTCGTGTCGCAAGAAGCACCGATTACTTTTGTGTTTCTTTTTTCGAATTCAGGCAAAGCTTCCTGAAATGCATGAAGTTCAGTAGGGCATACAAAAGTGAAATCTTTCGGATACCAGAACAAAAGAACTTTCTGCTGATTGGATGTAGCTTCTTCAAAGATGTTGATTCTAAGATCATCCCCCATTTCAGACATTGCATCTACTGTTACATTAGGGAATTTTTTTCCTACTAAAGACATAATTTGTTATATTTTTATAATTAAATTTTCTGGTGCAAAGATAGTTATACTTCGTCTATCAGTCAAAGGTCTTCCGATAAATAAAATCTATGATGGTTTTTGATGCTGGTTTAAGGGAAAACTCCCGGAAATAAGGATAGTTTGCTGCAGAAATTTGAGGGAATTTATAACCATGAATCTCACTAGATTGCTGAAAATTGAATGACCATTATGAAAAAAATATTTCTGCTTCTGAGTCTTACAACGGTTTTGTACCGGGCGCAGCAAATTACCCTCATTTATGAGCTTACGTATAAAGCGAATCCGGATAAACCCGCTTTTAGTTCGGAAAATTATTATCTGGATGTTTTAGGCGAAGAATCGGCTTTTCGGTCGGAGCGCGAGCGTGCTTCTGATTCTCTGATCCAAAGAACCGGGCTCGGACTGGGCAGAAACCCGGTTTTTAACTCTCAGCTGTATACTCTGAAAAATCTGAAGACCAGGGATATTCAGAAAATTATTTTCACAAACTTTTTTAATGATAAGTATTCCATTACCATTGATGAAAAATTAGACTGGAAAATTCTGCCGGACAAACAAAGGATTGCGGATCTGGACTGTCAGAAAGCAGTGGTAAATTATGGCGGCCGAAGCTGGACCGCCTGGTTTACCCAAAGCATTCCGCTGCCGGAAGGACCGTATGTTTTTAATGGTTTGCCAGGAATTATTGTGAATATTTCAGATAATCAGTCGGATTACCGATTTAATTTAATAAAAACAAAAAAATTTGAGAAAGATAATTTATTTGCGGTCAAAAAGGCAAAGGCAATCAACTGGGAAGTATTCCAGAAAATTCAGTCGGATTATTATACCGATCCTTTTGCAGAAATTAAAGCGAGGAATATGAAAGTGCAGGCCGGAGACGAAAAAGGAAATCTCATTCCTACAGATCTTAATAAAATAACAAAACAGCTTAAAAAACAGATCAAAGAAAATAACAACCCAATCGAATTGAATCACAGAGTAAATTATGATTGAGATTTCGGGATTTTATAATTTTGCTAATGGCTATTGAGCTGATTTTTCAGGTCTTGAATTATTTTTTCATTAACCAGGTTTTTCTCTACCAGTTTTTGAATTCTTAAAGGAAATTTTCTGGGAAATTATTATTTATTGTATCTACATTATTTAGTCCAACCAATCCAGAATTTTTCTTGACTTTGTTTATAATGTTTGAGTCTAAAAAATATTCAAAATCCTTATCAAAAAATTTACAGATTTTATCCATTAATAAAAAGTCTACCTTTTTAGAATTTCCGCTTTCGATATTATGTAAAGTTCCTTGGGAAACGCCAAGTTGAAAAGCCAGATCATTCTGGGAAATATGTTTTTCTTCTCTTAAATTTTTGATTTTAGTTCCGATGTTCATGTTTAGATTTAATTAATTTTCTAACTGAAATAATTAATTTCCTGTTTGGTAAAGGTATAACGAATTTTTCATATTCGTAACAAGCAATTGATCCGGAAAAAATTGTAGTGTAACAAATTAATTTTAATTTTTAAAACATTTTAATTATGAAAAATTTAAAAAAACTTTCGAGAAATGAATTGAAAAATTTGCAAGGTGGTAAAATTTATCATGGTGGTGGAGCCGGGGGCTGCGCTGATATGTGTACTCCTACTGGAGGTTCGGGTGATACTTGTGCGCAATATGGATTAACATGTGGCTTTTATCAGGACAAGAACGGGAATTGGTGTAATAGATGTTTATAGTGTAAGGTATAATGGGACGTATAATTGATACGTCTCATTATTTTTAAATAAATTTATCATATGAAAGGAAATATAGTATTTACAAGATTATCATTCTTTTTCGTTTTTCATTGTATTATTTATGTATATGGTCAAAGTAAAATTTTTAAATATGACTTGGAATATAAGCCAGATCTGTTAAAAGATAGTATTGTTTCAGAAAAAACCATTTTGGAGGTTAAAGATCATATATCAATTTTCAGAACTGAAAACGAAAAAAAGTCGGATTCACTTATAGCTCTTAAGGGTTTAGGTTTGGGCAGAAAAATGAGTTTTGAAGATCAGTTTTACACCAAAAAAAATCTATCTAATAAAGAAGTTTTTAAAAGTATTCAGACCGTATTCAGTGAAATCTTTTTCATAAGAATTGATGAAAAACTTAATTGGGAGATCTTACCGGAGAAAAGTAGAATAGGCAATTTTGAAGTTCAGAAAGGCAAATTGACGTATGGCGGTAGAAACTGGACCGCGTGGTTCACTACTGAAATTCCCGTTCAGGATGGACCCTATGTTTTCTATGGCTTGCCCGGCTTGATTGTGAAAATTTCAGATGATAACAATAATTACCATTTCACTTTAACTGAAATAAAAAACGGAAATGAAAGGATCTATTATAGAAATAAAGGTCTTGAATTGACCTGGGAACAATTTCAGAAATTAGCGATGAATTATTATTCAGATCCCTTTGCACGTATGAAATCCATGGGAGTTCTCATAAAAAAAGATGACGGAGCAGGCAATGCGGTTTCTATGAATATAAGAGAAGAATCTGAAAGACTGAAGAAAATAATAAGGGAAAATAATAATCCGGTAGAGCTTAATCATAGAGTCGAGTATAAATAAAAAAAACCTGCTTTGAGGCAGGTCTCTATATTATTTATTCGGTATAAGCTTCTCAAGCATTTCAATTGTCTGATTTTTTTCTCTAAGGATACGTTCGTACAAAGCCGCTTTCTCGTCATTAAGCCTTTTAATTTCCTCTAAGGTTTCCAACCATTTTTCAAAAGGGTTGATGTGAATCGTCGGGTAATAATTATATCCATTGGATTGATCATTAAAAGTATTCGATATAATCTGGACCGCCTGCTCCTCATCGAAATTGCGAAATGCTTCTGCAGGAATCTTTAAGACTTCTGAAATTTGTTGCAGTAAGTAATCGTCGATTACATCCTTCTGCTCGAGCAGCGATATTTTTTTCTGGTTCCAGTCTTCGCCCAGGTCGAAAGCCAATGCTTCCTGCTTGATGCCCAGCATCTCCCTGAATCTTTTTACGTTGCGCCCCTGATGTACTTTTTGTTCCATGACCGGTGTTTTTTTGATTAGTAAAGGGTAAATTTAGAAAATATTGAGGGATTTGGCAAGGGAGAAGTTAGACGAGTAATTTATTTGTGGAAAGTATAGGTTGGTTAGATTGTTTTACTTGAAAGAATAATTGATTTAAAACTGAAAGAGACTGTCCTGCGACAGCCTCTTTCTTATTTAATAACCAAATATTTCAGTCAGGGTCAGTTTTTTTACTTCACCGAGTTTCTGCATGTCGGCTTCGCTTACTTTGTCCTGTGAAGCAACTAAGCAGTAGGTGTAGCTTTTACCTTTCATTTCCTTATCGTGGAAATTGTTGATGTCGGCAAATGTCAGTTTCGGAGCCTGTTCGTAGACATTTTTACGGATGTCTGAATTATTTCCGAGCTTCTGTGCTCTCAGATACGTAAAAATAATGCCGTCCTGGGTTATTCTTTCTGCAGCAATCGACTTTTTCAGGCCATTTTTTGCTGTTTCAAAAAGCTGGTCGGATTTCGGCAGGGTCGTCAGCAGTTCGTTCATTGCGGTGGTCGATTCGTTGAATTTATCTGCCTGTGTTCCTACGTACGCCATGATCATATCTTTGTCCTGCTTTTTCCCCGGAAGAGAGAAGTAGGAATAAGTAGAGTATGCCAGGGCTTTGGATTCCCGGATGGTCTGGAATACGACAGAACCCATTCCACCACCGAAATAATTGTTGAACAGATTAACCGTCGGTGTAATGCTTACATTGTACGGATCGCTGTTACGGACCCAGAAAATTTCAGCCTGAACCATATCGTAATGGGTAAACAATACTTTGTTCTTATCCGTCGGAACCTGCGTGAAGGTCTTGGATTTAGGCATTTCCTTCAGCGCATTCGGCACTTTGTGGATCAGTGTAAGGGAAGAAGCGACTTCGTTGGCGGATTTTGGTCCGTAATGAAGGATTTTATGTTTGAAATTAAACAATCCGTGCAGCATATTCACCAGGTCTTCCGCTTTTAAAGCATCCAGTTCTGCATCGCTCAGCACATTATTGAAAGGGTTCTGAGGTCCGTACTGGGCGTAACTTCTCAATCCGCTCATGATGGCATTTTTATTCTGCTTGGCGTTGGCTCTTGATTTTTTCAGTCTTGCTTTGTAGGAATCCAGGGCTTTCTGATCGGCCACACAATTTTTAATAAGATCCTCAAATAAGGCGGCGGTTTTATCGAAATTTTCATTCAGGCCTTCCAGAGTGACATAAGTTTCTTCGTTGCCGGCGCTTACATTAAAGCTTGAAGCCAGCTTGTAAAACTCTTTGCTGATGTCTTCCGAAGATTTGTTTTTCGTTCCCAGATACTGAAGATATTCTGCTGCAATCGGAAGGATTTTATTGTTCCATTTTCCGGCATCGAAATGATAATATAACCTGAAAAGATCGTTGTCCGTATTTTTCACAGACAAAACGTCTACCGATTTTACCTTGCTTTTCGCAATATCCTTGTCGAAATTCAGCCATACCGGAGCGATAGGCGATTCCGGCATTTCATCGATCTTTTTAAGGAACGGCGACTGGTCTTCCCGATTTACGGAAACCGGGGTAATCGTAGGCTTATCTACTTTTAAGATATTTTTGTCTTCGCCTTTTCTTTTGTAGACGGCTACATAATTGTCGTCTTTAAGGTATTTTCCAGCGAAATCCATGATGTCTTTTTTCGTCAGCCTGGAAATCTCCTTGATATATTCCAGTTGGGTTTTGTGATCCACTTCCGAGGTGAATTCATCCATCAGCGATTCTGCTCTGGATGTATATTTTTCGTATTTCTGGATCATGTTTTTCTTCTCGTTGTTCACGATGGACTGCATCAGATCCTGGGAGAATTCGCCTTTTCTTAATTTGTCGATTTCCTGAAGCAAAAGGTTTTTTACCTCGTCCAGTGACTGGCCTTCCGTCGGGTTCCCCTGTAAAAGTAATGCGGAATAATCTTTCAGGACATAAGGAAAAGCGTATGCACTCAGTAGTTTCTGCTTTTTCACAAGGTCAAGGTCGATAAGGCCGGCCTGTCCGTTGGTCAGCATGCTGCCGATAAAATTCAGCATCCGTGCGTCTTTTGTCGTAGCTCCCGGAAAACGGAAACCGATCATGATGTTTTCAGGATTCGGGCCCCACACTTCTCTGGTGATAGGCGCGGCAATCGGGCTTTCCTGACCTGGATTATAAACCGGAACCGGCTTGTTTTTCATATAAGAAAAAGCCTTATCGATCTTGGCAATCATTTCATCCGGATTAAAATCTCCGGACATGATGATTCCCATATTGTTGGGAACATAATAATTGTTGTAGTAATCCCGGATGGCTTTTAAAGAAGGGTTCTTTAAATGCTCAATCGTTCCGATGGTGGTCTGCTTTCCGTAATTGTTATTCGGGAACATCGCCGCAAACATCGCTTCGTATACTTTTCTTCCGTCGTTGTCCAGCCCACGGTTCTTTTCCTCGTACACGGCTTCCAGTTCGGTATGGAAAAGCCTTAAAATAGGCTGCCTGAAACGTTCTGCCTGGACCGCCAGAAACTTATCCGTTACATTGGCAGGGATATCTTCCGTGTAAACGGTCTGTTCGTAGGAAGTGAAAGCATTGGTACCGTCGGCACCCATTCCCGCCATCATCTTGTCGTATTCGTTGGCAATGGCATATTTGGCTGCCTCTCCGGAAACTTTATCGATTTCTTTATAAATCTCCTTTCGTTGGGCTTCGTCCTTCGTTGAATTGTATTTTTCATAAAGGGCATCAATCTGGTCCAGCAGCGGTTTCTCTTTCGACCAGTCTTTGGAACCGAAAGAATCCGTTCCTTTGAAAAGCATGTGCTCAAGATAATGCGCTAGGCCGGTGTGGTCGGAAGGATCGGTTTTGCTTCCTGCCTTGGTTGCGATATAGGTCTGGATTCTAGGATCTTTTTTGGTCGGACTTAATATAACAGTCAATCCGTTCTTTAAAGTATAGTATCTTGCTGCCGTCGGGTCATTCGTTACGTATCTGTACGTGTAGCCGTTCGATTGTGCTTCTTTCCACTGGAAATCCTGCCCGTAAGCATATCCGCAGTAGCTGGCGGCAGCAATGCTGGTGGCAATGGTTAGTTTTTTTAAGATGTTCATTGTTGAATTTGGAATTAAAATTTAAGTTTCAGATTTAAAGTTTAACGGGGTTTGATCATTTAGTTTAATTAAACTGATCCAGAAGGGTTTTGATTCTTCTCATCGCTTCTTTCAAATCTTCTTCCGAAGCGGCATACGAAAACCGGATACATTCAGGGCTGCCGAATGAAACACCGCCCACACAGCCGACATGCGCATGCTCCAGGATGAACATCGCAAAATCATCGGAATCCTTAATCTCCGTACCGTTCAGGGTTTTCCCGATATAATAGGAAACATCCGGGAAATAATAAAAAGCCGCCTTGGGGAGCACCACTTTAAACCCCGGAATTTCTTTGATTAGATCATACACGAGGTCCCTTCTTTTTTTGAAGGCATCAATCATGTATTTGTATTCAGAAGGATCGGCTTTTAAAGCCGTAATCGAAGCTCTCTGGGCTACGGTATTGGCACCGCTGGTCATCTGGCCCTGAACTTTTTCACAGGCTTTGGCCAGCCATTCCGGGCATGCGGAATAGCCGATTCTCCATCCCGTCATTGCGAAGGCTTTGGACATCCCGTTGATAACGGCAGTCTGCTCGTATACTTCAGGAAACTGTGCGATGGAAGTTGTTTTCGTCTCATAATTGATGTACTCGTAAATTTCATCTGAAATAACGGTAACATGAGGATATTTTGCAATAACTTTTGCAAGAGATTTCAGTTCGTCATACGTATAATATCCGCCTGAAGGATTACACGGCGAACTGAAGAGAACGGCTTTGGTTTTATCGGTAATGGCTTCTTCCAGCTGTTCGGCAGTGATCTTAAAATCGGTAACATAAGAAGTCGGAAGCATGACGGAAACGCCGCCCATCATTTTTACCATTTCGTCGTAGCTTACCCAGTAAGGATTTGGAAGGATCACTTCGTCACCGTCGTTCAGCAGTGCTGCGAGGACATTAATAATCGCCTGCTTGGCACCGTTGGAAACACAGATCTGCGAAGGATTATATTCTAAATTGTTGTCTCTTTTCAGTTTGTGGACAATGGCCTGGCGAAGCTCCAGGAATCCCGGAACAGGAGAGTAGTGGCTGTGGTTCTCGTTGATGGCATCGAAGGCAGCCTGTTTAATATTGTCCGGAACATCAAAATCGGGTTCGCCTAAGGTAAGGCTGATTACATCTATTCCATTGGCTTTCATTTCTCTGGCCTTGTTGGACATCACGAAAGTCTGCGAGTAACCAAGTCTGTTTACTCTTTCTGAAAGTTTCTCCATATATCGATTTCAAATTTTAACAAATATATAAAAAAGTATTTCTCGAAAAATAAATAAAACCGACTTCGATGATAAGGTGCAGTGGTTTATCACTATATTTGTAGTTATTAATTCGCTTTAAATAAAATAAAAATGTATAAACTTTTTTTTCTTCTGATGATGTCAATGGTTTCAGCACAAAGCTACCGATTCGTCTACGAATACAAAATGAAGCCCGACACGGTTAAAAAGGATT
Organism: uncultured Chryseobacterium sp.; assembly: GCA_913774355.1. Lineage (GTDB taxonomy): Bacteria > Bacteroidota > Bacteroidia > Flavobacteriales > Weeksellaceae > Chryseobacterium. The sequence goes on from CAJYGB010000018.1 coordinate 120,360, forward strand.
CGGTGATTGTCGATTATATGAACCTGGATACGGACGGTAAAAAATCGTATTTCTATAATTCGGCAAAGCATGAGCGGGATTCAGCCTATGCTGTAACGAAGGACTTCAAAGATCTTTTTCAGGCTAAATCATACGACCAGAACCTGAGCTATATTATCCAAAAGGATTACGCCACCGGGAAAATGGATTTTTACGACAACTTCAAGACAGTGAACATCCTGATCCCTGAAACCGAAAGCCCGAAATGGAAAATCGAAAAAGAGTTTAAGAAAATCAACGGGATGAACTGCCAGAAAGCAACAGCGGATTACAAAGGGAGAACCTGGGAAGCCTGGTTTAGCAAAGAATATCCGGTAAACGACGGCCCTTATAAATTCAGCGGTTTACCCGGACTGATTATCAGGCTGGAAGATGCTGAAAGTGACCATGTTTTTAATTTAATTCAGATTAAAAAAATCAATGCTTTGTCTGTGGTTTTACCAAAATCCCCGAAGCATATTACCCGTGCGGAGTATAAACAAGCCATGGCCAATTATTCGTTTACCAATGAAGATATTGAAGGCATGGACGTAAGCAAACAGGATAATAAAGTATCCATCCGCCTGAAGGATGGTTATGTCGCCAGATTCGGAGCAGATGAAATGAAAAAAGTCCGGAAACTCGACGAAGCAATTACCAAGCGGTTGAAAAGAACCGATAATTCTATTGAAAGAAATTAGTTTCCGGCTAAAGGACTGGAAGATAGATGCCGGAAGTTTACTTTAATTATGAAAAACTAAGGGTATGGGTAACTTCAGCTATCAACGCAGAGGATTGTTTATATTCCAGCCGCTGATCTTTCGGTCGTAAAAGTACTTCGACAGGCTCAGCATGGCACATTGCATTCAGCAAACGATAGCAGGTGATGGTACCTTATTTGTGAATCTCATGTTTTGAAATCTCTAATTTTTGAATAAAGCGGCTAAAAAAACTTATTTTTGCCTTTTATAATATTTCAGATGTCTACAACGTTACTATTAAAATACTTTCCGGATCTTACAGAAACGCAGATCGATCAGTTCAGCAAACTCGAAAGCCTGTACCATGAATGGAACGAAAAAATCAATGTGATTTCAAGAAAAGATATGGAATCACTCTATGAAAAGCATATCTTACACTCTTTGGGAATTGCTAAAGTCATGGCATTCGCTCCCGGGACGAAAGTACTGGATATCGGAACCGGCGGCGGATTTCCGGGGATTCCCCTGGCCATTCTTTTTCCTGAAGTCGAATTCACGCTGATCGATTCCATCGGGAAAAAGATTACGGTGGTAAATGCTGTCGCAGAAGGAGTGGGACTGAAGAATGTAACGGCCATCCACGGAAGAGCCGAAAAGCTGAAGGAGAAATTTCATTTTGTGGTGAGCCGTGCGGTTACCCAGATGCCGGAGTTCCTGAGATGGCTGAAAGGTAAATTTGAAAAGGAACAGTTCAATCCCAAGCATAATGGAATTCTTTATCTGAAAGGCGGGGACCTGGCAGAGGAACTTGCCGGGCTGAAATGTGAAATCTTCAATCTTAAAACTTATTTTGATGAAGAGTTTTATGATACTAAGAAAGTAGTGTATCTGTCAAAAGGGAATTTTAATTCCTAATAATTTTAACCATAACTTTATTATCTAATCTTATAATTATCTATTGTAATTAATAAAACAGTAAGCAAGTTCAAACCAACGTCACTGAGGAATAATTTTTGTTTAATTTTTTAATAATCAAATTTTTAGCTATGAAAAAGTTTTTCTCTATTGGGTTTTCTGCAATGGTTTTAGGATTATTTCTGACTTCCTGCAACAACGATGACAATTATAATACGGTTGAATCTGTAGACCGTATAAAAATCGACAGCGTAAGGATCATTAACGATACGATGGATGTCTTTACGGTGCAGAGTATCAAAACATATTCTACGTATCCGTCTCATTGCCAGGGGTTTTATGGCTATGATTATATTCACGGCGATAATCTCACCAGAAATGTAACCGCTTATAAATACATTACGGACGGGCCGTGCACGCAAAGTAGCTACACCGCAGCCAGCCAGATCAATTTCAGTCCGCAGCAGAAGGGGACCTATACCTTTAAGTTCTGGAACGGAGACAACAGCTGGATTACCAAAACAATAGTTGTTGAATAAATACATGAAGAGAATTTTCTTAGCCTGTTTCCTGATTTCCAATACAATCTTTGCCCAGAAAATATATTGGGCAGAAGGAAAAAAACTGAACTGGAACAACTTTAAGAGCCGGGTCAACAACCAGCGGGGAGCCAATGTGGTGGCTTATACCAACTGTGGCTGGTCGTATTCTTATGTGAAATCCTCCAATCCCAAAGCACCGGTAAAAATAACGATCGAAACGATCTTCAACGAAGACAAATCATGGAAAGACGATAAACGGATCAATGATTATGTACTGCTTCACGAACAGAAACACTTTGATGTGGCCGAAGTCTTTGCTCGCAAACTCAGAAAAGAAACTTCAGAAAAAATAAAAACGGGTGCGGATTTCGATAAATATTTCAAATCCATCTATAACAGTATCTTAAAAGAATATCAGGATTTCCAGAGGGCTTATGACGGTGAAACAAAGAACGGAATGATAGAAGAAAAACAATCGGAATATAATCGTATGATTGCTGAAGAATTAGAAAATTATAAAAGCTTTAAAACATCTTGAAATTCCTCAATAAAGTCATCCATGAACTCTTAGAGCAAAACGCGGATTTATCCGAGTTTAATATTGTGCTTCCCGGAAAGCGTCCGGTCGTTTTCATCAGGCGGATCTTGGAAGACCGTAAGTATTCAGGGTTTCTCCCGACTTTTTTTACGATTGAAGAACTGATTAATAAAATTGCAGATCTGCAGGAAATCCAGGGTATTGCGCTCTGGCTTTTTGCTTTTGATGTATATAAAGGTCTAAATCTAATTCCAAATGATGATTTTGCCGAATTCCTCAAGTGGTTTCCGACCCTGCAGAAAGACTGGGACGATATGCTGAAGTTTTCCGAGAGCGATACCGCCGTTCTGCAGTATATGTTCGATGAAGAACGCATCAAAGAATGGGCACAGGATCTCGGAGAAGACGATGAAGCGCCGCGAAAGAAGTTTCTTAATTTCTGGAAAAACATGAACATCTTTCTTCCGGTTTTAAAGAAGAAGCTGCAGGAAAAAGGATGGGCAACTTCCGGGATGATCAACGAAACGGCAAAGGCGAAAATTAATGATTTTGCTAAAAGTACCAGACAGCAATTTATTTTCTGCGGATTCAATGCTTTTACGCCGGCTGAAGAAAAACTGGTGAGAAGCCTGTTGCAGTGGAATAAGGCAGAGTGCTTCTTCCAGGCAGACCGGTATTATTTTGACGACGAACGGCAGGAAGCCGGTAAGTTTCTCAGGAACCATAAAACCTGGAAGGAATTCGACGACCACCGTACTTTTCAGTGGATTGAAGACGATTTCAACCAGCCTAAAAATATAAAAGTCTACGAAGTTTCCGGGAATGTAACCCAGACGAAAATTTTACCGGAAATCTTTGAGGGGATTAAAGATAAGACGTATTCCAATACGGCGGTGGTCCTTCTGGATGAAAACCTGCTTCCGGCCAGTCTTGACGTGATGCATGGTGTCCGGAACCTCAATATTACGATGGGTTTTCCTTTAAAGAACCTCTCGTTCTCAAATGCCGTTAAACAGTTGTTCTATCTTCAGAAGCAATTGGAAAAGAACAGGTCTTCCTACTACTACCGTGATATTTTCCCGATCCTGGAAGAGCTCCCGAAATCTGCAGAAGACGAGCTCGTTATCAATAATTTCAGGGCCAAAATAGAAGAACGGAATATCGTATATATCTCCAAAAAGCTTCTTCAGGAACTCCTGGGCAGTCTTTCTTACTATAATTTACTGATTAAGACGGAATCAACCCATATCTATCTCGATACGCTGATCGAATTCTGCCGGCAGATCAAATGGCTGGAAATTGATGACATTCAGTACGAAAACGTGTCTCACTTTGAGAATGCTTTCAGGATCATCAAAAACCAACTGTTGCCCTATCAGTTTGAAATCAAAATGGAAACCCTTGAGATCCTGATCAACCAGCACATCAATTCCGAAAGCATCGACTTTCAGGGAGAGCCTTTGCGCGGGCTTCAGATTATGGGATTGCTGGAAACGCGTCTCCTGAATTTTGAGAACGTGATTATGCTTTCCGTAAATGAAGGGAAACTTCCGCTCGGTAATTCACAGAACACGTATATTCCGTTTGATATCCGGAGGGTTTTTGATCTTCATACCTTTCTGGAGAACGACAGCATTTATGCCTATCATTTTTACCGCCTGATCCAGGATGCAAAGAATGTGCATCTGTTGTTTAACGCATTAAGTTCAGGCGTCAATACGGGAGAGAAAAGCCGGTTCATTACCCAGATTGAAATGGAAAGTGCACATAAGATCGAACACGTAATTATTGAGAATTCTTCGGAGCCGATCGTTACCCAGCCGATCGAAATTTCAAAAACAGAGATTGTGATGCAGCGGCTTGAAAAATGGAAAGAAAAAGTTTCCGCGTCCCACCTTACGAGTTACCTTTATAACCCGATTGATTTTTACCTTTCCAAGATTCTGAATACTTCGGAAAGTGATGAGATCGAAGAAGAACTGTCCGTAAAAAATTACGGTAACCTGGTGCATTATACCCTTCAAGAAATTTATGAGGTGTCAAAAGGTAAACGGTTAAAGGAAAGTGATTTAAAAGAATCAGTTAAAGCAATAGATCAGTATATCGAAAAAGCAATTGAAAAGTTGAAACACCAGCCGGAGTTTTATGAAAAAGGAATGAACTTCATTCATAAAGCCATTGCAAAAAAAGTAATTGAAAACATTCTGACTTATGATCTTGAACTTGTAAAGAGCGGAAATACGCTGGAAATTTTAGATATTGAAAAACGTTTTGAAGGCGTCGATTTCCCATTAGGCGAACAGGGGAAAATTTCTTTCTTCGGCTTTATCGATCGGATCGACCGGTTAAACGGTACACTAAGGATCATCGATTATAAAACCGCAAAAATCAAGAATTTAATTGTAAAAATTGATGAGGCCAATGTTGATGAATACTTTCACAGCAACGACCGGAAACAGGCCTTACAGCTCTGTATCTACCAATATGTGGTCCAGAACCTTCCTGAGTTCTGGGGAATGCCGATTGAAACGGGAATATGGAGTTTCGCGGAAGCCAAAAAGGGCGTCGTTTCCCTGCAGTTTGAAAGAGGGGATATCGACGATGCTATGAAATCGGTGAAAAGCCTTATCGAAGAAATATTAAACCCCGGTATTAATTTTGTGGAGGAAATTAAAGCGTACAGCAATAATTAAATTAAACCTCATAGGTTTTAGAAAACCTATGGGGTTTCAGTAAAAATAAGCATTAAAAGAGCCTGAAAATCAGGCTCTTTTTTATATAAGATGAATTTTAAAAGTTTAGAAAGCATTAATTCCCGTAATATCCAGTCCGGTGATCAGCAGGTGTACATCATGCGTTCCTTCATAGGTGATCACGGATTCCAGGTTGGCGGCGTGCCTCATCATCGGGAATTCTCCCATAATGCCCATTCCTCCTAAAATCTGGCGGGATTCCCGCGCAATATCGATTGCCATTTTCACGTTGTTCCTTTTGGCCATAGAGATTTGTGCAGGCGTTGCTTTATGTTCATTTTTAAGGTTCCCGAGCTGTAAACAAAGCAATTGTGCCTTTGTAATTTCCGTTAAAAATTCAGCCAGTTTTTTTTGTTGCAACTGGTAGGAACCGATTGGCTTCCCGAACTGCTTTCTTTCTTTGGAATACTGAACAGCGGTACAGTAGCAGTCGATGGCCGCACCGATAACGCCCCACGAAATCCCGTATCTTGCGGAATTCAGACAGGATAAAGGCCCTTTAAGCCCGGTTACTCCGGGAAGTAAATTTTCTTTAGGAACTTTTACGTTATTAAAAACCAGCTCTCCTGTTTTTGAAGCCCGTAAGCTCCATTTATTATGGGTTTCCGGCGTGGTGAAGCCTTCCATTCCTCTTTCCACGATAAGTCCCTGAACCTTGCCTTCCTCATTTTTGGCCCATACCACAGCCATATGGCAAAGTGGGGAATTGGTGATCCACATTTTGGCGCCGTTCAGCAGATAATGATCGCCCATATCTTTGAAATTCGTTTCCATAGAACCGGGATCGGAACCATGATTAGGCTCGGTAAGCCCGAAAGAGCCGATCATTTCGCCGGCTGCCAGCTGAGGTAAATATTTTTTCTTCTGTTCTTCGGAACCGAATTCATTAATGGGGAACATCACCAGAGAACTCTGCACTGAAGCAGCAGAACGTACGGCAGAATCACCTCTTTCCAGCTCCTGCATAATCAGCCCGTAAGAAATCTGGTCAAGCCCGGAACCTCCATATTCTACAGGGATGTAAGGTCCTAGCGCACCGATTTGTCCCAGTTCCTTCATCAGATTGGGAATATCGGTATGATTCTGGGCGGCATGGTCGATCTGCGGCATTACAAAACTTTCCACCCAGTCTCTTACAGACTGCCGGATAAGCTTATGTTCTTCGGTAAGTAAAGCATCGATCCCGTAATAATCGGGGATGCTGGTAAGGGAATAATATGACATTATATTTTAATTTTCCTAAAAATAAGACTTTTCATTATTTCAGGGAAATTTTTTTTAAATCTCTTTTACCGGCTGATTTTTAGTGTGTTAAATTCAGTATTTGTAAGGGTGATCCTAAAAATCAATCTTCCTCTTTGTTGGAAATAGGGTAATGGTTCGTAGGATTGTAAATTCTGTTTTTAAACTTATACAGGTAAGGTGCCTTGTTGGCTGAACCGTCATATAACTTTTCCAGTCTTTCCAGGATGTTTAAGCTCAATATCTTACGTTGGAAATTGTTTCTTCTGAACTTTTCACTGAGAATCGTTTCGTACAGCAGCTGAAGATCTTTCATCGTAAACTTTTCCGGGAGCAGATTACTTGCTGCGACTTCGGTGTTGATGTTCATTCTCAGGTATTCCAGGCCGGTTTCAATGATCCTGTCATGATCGAATGCCATCCTGGGAAGCTTGTCTACCTCAAACCATTCACAACTTTCATTGAAAGCATCCGGAAATGTATTGGCCATTGAGAAATCAATAAGACTGCAGTAGCCGACCGTGATAAACCGCTGAAAGATCCAGTGGTCTTTCGGCACTTCAACTCCTTTATTTTTAAGAAGGATCTGATGAACATTGTTTTCGGTCCTATCGATTCTTCCGAAGGTGTGGAACTGTTTCAGAAAAATATCTTTAAGGTGGGTTCTTTCATACAAAACACGGGCAGCAGCTTCACGCAGATCCTCATCATTAAAAACGAAACCGCCCGGAAGAGACCACAGGTCAAGGTCGTGATACTTCAGTAAAAGGACTTTAAGAATATTGTTATGAAAACCAAATATAGTGCAGTCTACAGATACGTGTGCTACAAAATCTTTTGTATCAATGAGTTCCTGAAGGGTTTCCTTATTTTTTTCGTTATTGATTTTCATGGTGGTAAAAATAAAATTTTTTTCTAAATTTTTTGATTTGCAAATCTAAAATAAATTAAGCTAATAATAAATAGCAGGGAGACGGCACACAAAATATAGAATGGATAAAAATTAAGGAGCTGGTTCCCGAACAATACGGCCATTGTCATCGAGCTTACAGAGCTGCCCAGGGAGGAAAAAATAACGATCAGCGAAGTAAGGAGATTAGCTTTTGACTTATCGATTCTGACAATCATATTTGAATTGATTACCGGATAAAGAGGTGACAGGAAGAGCCCGATAACCGGAAATAAAAAAAGTAAAATCCTTGAATCATCCGTATCCGCAAACTGGATCCCGATAATTAAGATCAGTAATAAGATGATTATAGAGATACAAAGGATATAATATTTTGATAATGAAAATCTCTGGATGATATTCGCTGTAACGATTCTCCCGATGTAAGAGAAGAGGGCCAGAAATGATGATGCCTGAAGGGCAAAAAAAGAATCCACCTTCAAATGGTTTTTATAAAATGAAGGCAGCCAAGAGTTAAAGCTCTGCTCAACAAAAAGAATAGAAAAGATAACAGCTAAGAATATAACCATCAGCGGGTTGATCATGCCTGAAACTTCTTTAAAAACATTGCTTTGATCCGTCTTTGCAGGTTCCGAAATCTCCAGCCTTGAAAATAAAAATATCGTAACTGCCGACAGAACCGAGATCGATAAAAACCCGAATTTCCAGAATTCTGAAAACCGGCTGGAAATCAGCCAGCCAAAACCGGTATTCACCACAAAGATTCCGATCATGAATGATGCTTCCACACTGTTCATGATTTTGGCCAATGACTTCTCATCCGAAACATTATTACGAATCATTCCGAATACACAGATTTTCCCGATCGCAAAACAGGTCCCGATAATCGCAAACCACAACTTGTAGAACCAGAAAACTTCCACAAAAGGTAAAATCAGCGAGCAAATCCCAACAATTGTTAAAGCCAGGATCAGGGAATTTTTAGTTCCGGTTTTGCTAATAAAATTTACGGCAAAAAGTGAAATAAAAGCGATCGGAAGATCCTTAAAAGACTCCAGAAAACCCAGCTTATCGTAGGTGATTTTTGCTTCCGAAAGTTGAAGGATTACAATGCCCATGCAGTTTAGCACCATGGAGAAAATAAGAAAGGTAAGCTTAAGAGGAAGGGAAAATTTCGAGAGCTTGGCGGTCATTTTGGGGAAATTTTTTATGGGATTTTTAAAATTATTTATGCTTTACAAGATAAAATTTATGCCTTGAAACCCCCAAAAATACTGGAAATATTAAAATAGTTATTAATAAAATGTTAATTATTTAAAAAAAAATATATTTTTATTGTCTCAATTTGAGAATTAAAAAACTAACTGTATATGAACGTAAGAATATCTAGGAATTTAGGGGTAGTGGCTGTGCTGTATTTTACTGCCAGCTTCAGTGCCCAGAACACAAAAAACGACACGCTTCCGAAAGAGCAGAAAATCGAGGAAGTCGTGATGATCGGTTACGGTACCCAGAAAAAGAGCAACGTTACCGGAGCAATTTCCAGTATTAAGGCCAGCGATATTGAAAACATCCCGGCCGGAAAACCGGAGCAGGTATTGCAGGGTAGAGCTGCGGGGGTTAACGTGATTACCAATTCCGGCCAGCCGGGATCTAATGCCACGATCAGAGTACGGGGTATTACGAGTTTCGGCGCAAGTAATGATCCTCTATGGGTAGTAGACGGTATTGTGGTAGATGGAATTGGTTGGTTAAATCAATCCGATATTGAAAACATTGAAGTTTTAAAGGATGGTGCTTCATCTGCAATTTACGGCGTATCCGCTGCAAGAGGAGTTATTCTTGTAACGACAAAAAAAGGTAAAAAGGGAAGATTAAATCTAAGTTACAATGGATTTTACGGATTTGGGCATGCTTCGAAAAAACTCGACTTGCTTAATGCAACGCAATATGCAACAATTCTTAACGAGGCTTATGTAAATGCGGGCCAGGCTCCTAAGTTTTCCAATCCACAATCATTAGGTGCAGGAACCGATTGGCAGGATGTAATTTTTAACACCGGAGAAAGGTCAAGCCATGAAGTCAGTGTTAATGGTGGAAACGAAAAGTCTACCTTTTATGGATCTTTCGGTTATTACGATCAAACAGGTATTGTAATGAGCGATATTTCGTATTATAAAAGATTAAATGCAAGATTAAACTCTACCCATAAAGTTACCGATTGGTTAACCTTAGGACAGACTTTTGCATATACAAATACAAAATCTCAAGGGATTAATTCAAATGGAGAATTCGGTGGCCCGCTAAGTTCGGCTGTAAATCTGGATCCTACAACACCTATTTTAAATCCTGATCTGTCCGCTATACCGGCTGCAGCTAGACCTTATGTAATACGGGATGCTAATGGAATACCTTATGGTATATCAAGCCTTGTGCAAAATGAAATGTCCAATCCCTTGGCATTTAAATATACTCAACTTGGAAATAACGGATGGTCTAATGATTTTATAGGCAATGTCTTTGCTGAAGTTAAAATTATTAAAGACCTTACTTTTAAATCATCAATTAACGGCAAAAAGGCTTATTGGGGAAGCTGGAACTATACGCCGCTGTATTATCTTAATGCAAATTACAGTAATCTTGGGGTAAACAGCCTTTCAAGATCTACTCAGGAAAAATTTGAATGGAGTTTAGAAAATACCCTTACGTATCAAAAAAGATTCGGAAAGCATAACTTTAATTTACTTGCCGGTAATGGTTATTACGAGTATAATATTGGGTTTGGTCAAAGTGTAACACACAGTAATTTGCCTATTTCCAGTTGGGAAGACGCATCCTTTAATTTTGATGTAGGCAGGGCCAATCAAACTGTAAGTGCATGGGATTATATTAATACTCACAAAGTTTCCTATTTTGGAAGAGTTGTTTACGATTATGACAACAAATACTTATTTACAGGAACGATAAGAAGAGACGGTTCTTCAAAGTTCGGTGCAAATCAGCATTGGGGAACTTTCCCGGCATTCTCTCTTGGCTGGAATGTGAATAATGAATCCTTTTGGCCGGAAAATAAAATTATCAATACCTTAAAACTTAGAGGAGGATATGGTATTTTGGGAAATGATGGTATTGATGATTTCCAATTTGCGAGTTTTTATGTGTCAGGAGCTAATTATCCTGGATTCAATAATGCAGGAAATGAAGTTGTTTTACCCGGATATTATCCAAATACGCTGGCTAATCCTGATCTAAAATGGGAAACCACATCACAGCTTAACTTTGCAGCAGATCTTAAACTTTTTACAAATTTTAATTTAACCGTTGATTATTACAAGAAAAAAACCTCGGATATTTTAAGAAAGATATTCATTCCTGGATATGTTGGGGTAACCAACGCTCCCACTGCAAATATTGGAGATATGGAAAATGAAGGGGTAGAGGTAGAACTTGGTTATAAAAAGAACTGGTCTGACTGGGGAATATCCGTAAATGGAAATTTTGCTTACCTTAAAAATACGGTTACCAAATTAGAAAAAGGTAGAGATTATATTGACGGACCAGGCTTCCAGTCGATGGGATCGGTTTCCAGAATTCAGGTTGGAGAATCTTATGGCTCATTCTACGGGTACAATACACTTGGAATATTCCAAAATCAAGCACAAATAAATTCATATGTAAATGCTAATGGCCAAATGATCCTTCCAAACGCTAAGCCCGGAGACTTTATATGGGCCGATACGAATGGTGACGGAGCGATAACAGATGCAGATAAAGTGAACTTAGGAAATTCTATTCCAAAATTTACCTTTGGAATGACGATAAATCTAAACTATAAAAATTTAGATTTTATGATTTTCGCTCAGGGACAGGCTGGCAACAAAATTTTCCAGGGTCTTCGAAGGCTGGATCTTTTAAATGCAAATTATCAAACAACCATATTGGATAGATGGACAGGAGAAGGAACATCGAATACAACTCCTAGACTTACGGTTAATGATACAAATCACAATTATACATGGATGTCTAATTATTATCTGCAAAAAGGTGATTATCTGAGAATAAAGCTGGTACAATTAGGTTACACCCTTCCGCAGTCTGTAACACAAAATTTCGGTGTAAGTAAATTAAGATTTTATGTAACCGGTGAAAACCTTTTTACATTTACCAAATATACGGGTTACGATCCTGAAATTGCTGCTGGAGACAGCTTTGGTATAGACAGAGCTTATTATCCTCAGGCAAGAACATTCATCTTTGGTGCTAATATAACTTTCTAAAACTTTTAAAATGAAAAACAAAATCTATAAAATAACGATAGCTGCAGCATTAATCTTAGGATCCGGTATTGCAAATATTTCTTGTAATGATTCCAATCTTGAAGATGTAGAATATAAAGGAGCTTTTGATACCAACAATTTCTTTAGAAATGAACAGGAGTGTTTCTTTGCTTTAGTAGGAACCTATGATGTTTTACGAAAATATGCCGGAGGATTTGAAAATATGGTTACTTTCTTCAATGCCGGTTCGGATGATTTTTACGCAGGGGGCGGAAGTTCCACAGACGGTGCGGGCATTCAGGGATTTTCCAACTTTCAGATTAATCCGAATATTATGCCGGCTAGTTACTGGAGAGACTACTATCAGGGAATTGCCAGAGCGAATGTACTTATTGAGAAAATTCCTCAGGCCAATATGAATGATGCCATAAAAAATAGATTTACGGCAGAAGCAAAAACCCTGAGAGCTTTATATTATTTCGATCTTGTAAGAATGTTTAAAAATATTCCTTTAATCACAAAAGAAATCAAAGCTTCAGATGATTATTATAACATTCCTCAAGTTTCTCCGACTGAGGTTTATGCTCAGATCGAATCGGATTTATTAGCGGCTATTCCTAATCTTCCTCAGACCGTTAGTGGGACCGAAAGAGGAAGACTTACTCAGGGTGCTGCAAAAGCTTTACTGGGAAAAGTATATTTATTTCAAAACAAAAAGGCTGAAGCTGCGGCTCAGTTAGCAGATGTTAATGGCACACCTGGAGGAGCTAATCAATACGGCTATAAGCTGGTTTCTAATTTTGCCGATCTGTGGGTTACAGATAATAAATTTACTTCGGAATCGATTATTGAAGTGATGCATACCAATCAGGGGAGCTCAGATTGGAGCTTCTGGGGACAGGGAAGAGATGAAGGGAATTCAATTTGTATAATGACATCTCCAAGAGGATACAGTAAAATATCTTCTGATGCACCGGATATTGTTGCTGGCTGGGCATTTAATACAGTTACAAACGATCTCTTTACCTTTATGCAAGGAGATCCAAGAATGAACGCATCAATACTTAATCTGAAAGCTTTGAAACAACAAGGTAAGGCAGATTATTCTCCGGCTTATATGGATTCCGGATATTTCTTAAATAAATATATGCCTACCCAAGACGAAAAGACAACCCTGCCCGGTGCTTCGGAACTGAATTACCGTCAGAATTATATTCTTATAAGACTGGCAGATACTTATCTCATGGAAGCGGAAGCATTAAATGGTACGGGAGCGAGAGCACAGGCATTGTTGGATGCTGTTAGAACAAGAGCGGGACTTCCCTCTGTAACAGTAAACTTACAGGCTGTTAAGGATGAAAGGAGGAGAGAACTTATTGGTGAAGGTCATCGCTTTTTTGATCTTGTAAGGTGGGGAGAAGCCTCATCAAAATTAGCTTTCAAAGGATTTGTTGCCGGGAAAAATGAAATTTTACCGATACCTTATCCTGAGCTTACCGGAACGATCTTAAAACAAAATCCTGGATATAATTAAGAAAATGATTTAGGTTAAGAGCGTATCGTTATCATAACAAGATGAACAGTATGGTCTAAAAACGTGAAAATGAGAAAGGAGATACTCAAAAACCTTTAGCAATCTAATTTTCCTACATTCAAAATGATATGAAATCACAACATTCATATAGTTTCGTACTTAGAAGTGCTGCACTCTGCGGTGTAGCGCTTCTTTCTTTTTTAAACTGCAGCAGTACGTCTTCGGATCTGGCCAATAATGGCGACAATGCGGGGAACGGTAACGGTGGAACTCCCACCGGAGATCCCGTACAGGTGTGGCTTACAAAAGGAGACCAGTCGGTGAAACTACAGCAACAGGGAACGGCTTACTTTTCAGTAGCCTCTGGCTCTGGAACGACCATTGAGATCGATCCGGCACAGGTTTTCCAGACGATTGACGGTTTCGGGTATACCCTTACCGGTGGCAGTGTTCAGGTGATCAACCAGCTAAGTGCCGCCAAGAAGCAGGAATTGCTGAATGATCTGTTCAGCAGCTCGGGAATCGGCATCAGTTATCTCAGAATCAGCATTGGCGCTTCGGATCTGAACAGCGAAGTTTTCTCTTATGATGATATTCCGGCAGGGCAAACCGATCCAACCTTGGCTCAATTCAGCCTTACCAAAGATCAGGCGGTCATCCAGATGCTGAAAGACATCCTGGCCATCAATCCGAACATTAAAATTCTGGCAACGCCATGGTCGCCTCCGGTCTGGATGAAAGATAACGGAAATACGATGGGAGGAAGTTTAAAACCTGAATACTATGGTGTTTATGCCCAGTATTTTGTGAAATACATCCAGGCGATGCAGGCCCAGGGAATTAAGATTGATGCAGTTACGCCTCAAAATGAACCCTTGCATCCCGGCAACAATCCGAGCATGTATATGACAGCAGGTGACCAGGCCACTTTTATTAAAGCGAATTTAGGTCCGGCCTTCCAGGCAGCAAATATTAATACAAAAATTATTGCTTACGATCACAACTGCGACAATCCGGCTTATCCTTTAGCCATTCTTAATGATCCTGCAGCGAACGCTTATGTAGATGGTTCCGCTTTCCATCTCTATGCCGGAGATATTTCGGCGTTGGGTACACTTCATAATTTATTCCCGAATAAAAATGTTTACTTTACCGAACAGTGGACAAGCTCTACAGGAAATTTTTCAGGAGATTTGGATTGGCACGTAAAAAACGTTATTATTGGATCCATGAGAAACTGGAGCAGGACGGCATTGGAATGGAATGTGGCAAACGATGCCTCGTTCGGACCGCACACGCCCGGAGGATGCACGCAATGTAAAGGAGCTGTTACTGTAAACGGTGCGGGGAGCTATGATAAAAATGTAGCTTATTACATCATCGCCCATGCCTCGAAGTTTGTTCCTGCAAATTCTCAGAGGATTGCTTCCACGCAGGGCGATAACCTCTCGACGGTAGCCTTTAAGACACCGGCCGGGAAAACGGTACTGATCGTTCAGAACAGCAATACATCGGATAAAACGTTTACCATTAAATACAATCAGAAAACAGCTTCCGTAAGCATTCCGGGAGCTTCTACAGCAACCTGTATTTTTTAATTTTACACTATGAAAAGAGTTTATTTCTTACTGACAGTGGCAGCACTGGGATTCAATGCATTCGGGCAGAAGACCATCGATCAGAAAGTTGCTGATCTATTGTCTAAAATGACGCTGGAAGAAAAAATTGGCCAGCTGGTTCAGTACAGCGGTTTTGAATATGCTACCGGCCCTCAGAATTCCAACTCCGCCAATGTCTTAAATGAAATAAAACAGGGAAAGGTCGGCTCGATGCTGAACGTATCGGGAGCGGCGGAAACCCAGAAATTTCAGGAGCTGGCTTTACATTCCAGGTTAAAAATTCCTTTATTGTTCGGCCAAGACGTGATCCATGGGTACAGAACAACCTTTCCGGTAAACCTCGGACAGGCGGCAAGCTGGGATCTTAAATTAATAGAGAGATCCGAAAGAATAGCAGCTACCGAAGCTTCGGCATACGGCATCCACTGGACTTTTGCACCGATGGTCGACATCGCAAGGGATCCGAGATGGGGCAGGGTAATGGAAGGGTCCGGTGAAGATACTTATCTGGGAACCCGGATCGGCTTGGCAAGAATCCGTGGATTTCAGGGTAAAGGACTTGGAAATCTGGATGCCATTATGGCCTGTGCCAAACATTTTGCAGCATATGGAGCCGCAGTTGGCGGAAGAGATTACAACTCAGTAGATATGAGTTTAAGACAGCTGAATGAAACCTATCTGCCACCGTTTAAAGCGGCTGCGGAAGCAGGAGTCGCTACTTTTATGAATTCTTTTAATGACATCAACGGGATTCCGGCTACGGCCAACAAATATATTCTGAGAGATTTGCTGAAAGGGAAGTGGAACTATCGGGGATTTGTGGTTTCAGACTGGGGAAGCATTGGAGAAATGGTTTCCCACGGATACGCTAAAGACAATAAAGAAGCAGCGGAGAAAGCCATCCTGGCCGGAAGCGATATGGATATGGAAAGCCGTGCTTATATGGCTGAGCTTCCAAAACTTGTGAAGGAAGGAAAAGTAGATCCTAAACTTATCGATGATGCGGCCAAAAGAATTCTGGTTAAAAAATTTGAAATGGGGTTGTTTGACGACCCTTACCGGTTCAGCAGCGAGAAAAGACAACAGGAACAGACCAATAATAACGAAAACAGGAAATTCGGAAGGGAATTCGGTTCAAAAAGTATTGTTCTGCTGAAAAACGAGAAGAACGTTTTACCGCTTTCAAAGTCTGTAAAAACAGTCGCTCTGATCGGACCTTTCGGAAAGGAGACTTCTGCCAATCACGGATTCTGGTCGGTCGCCTTTAAAGATGATAACCAGCGAATCGTAACACAGTTTGAAGGAATTAAAAATCAGTTGGATAAAAGTTCCATTTTGTTATACGCAAAAGGCTGTAATGCTGACGATCAGGATAAATCCATGTTTGCCGAAGCAGTAGAAACGGCTAAGAAAGCGGATGTGGTGATCATGACCCTGGGGGAAGGCCATGCGATGAGCGGTGAAGCAAAAAGCCGCAGCAATATTCATTTTTCAGGGGTGCAGGAAGAGCTTTTGAAAGAGATTGCGAAAACCGGAAAACCGATTGTACTGATGATCAATGCGGGAAGACCGTTGGTTTTCGATTGGGCGGCAGATAATATTCCGACCATCCTTTATACCTGGTGGCTGGGAACGGAAGCAGGAAATTCCATCGCCGATGTTCTGTTTGGGACGGTAAATCCGGGTGGAAAACTGCCGATGACTTTCCCGAGGACCGAAGGTCAGATTCCGGTGTATTACAACCATTACAATACCGGAAGACCGGCGAAAAACAATACCGACAGAAATTACGTCTCAGCATACATCGATCTGGACAACGATCCCAAATTTCCTTTTGGATATGGATTAAGCTATACTCAGTTCAAATATTCCGATATGAATCTAAGTGCAACGGATCTTAAAGGAAACCAGACTTTAAAAATCAGTGTGAATGTCTCCAATACCGGAAAGTATGACGGGGAAGAAGTCGTACAGCTGTATATCAGGGATCTTTTTGGAAAAGTAGTAAGGCCGGTAAAAGAATTGAAGGGCTTTGAAAAGGTTTTTATTAAAAAAGGGGAAACCAGAACAGTCACTTTTACCCTAACACCTGAAAACCTGAAGTTTTATGATGATCAGCTGAACTATGATTGGGAAGGCGGGGAATTCGACATCATGGTCGGTACCGATTCTCAGAATGTTCAGACCAAAAGAATCAATTGGTTAAAATAAATACAGATTTTACTTACTGAAAGCGGGATGAAACCCGCTTTTGGCGGTAAAAGCCTCAACCCTGATTTTGAATTTTAAATCCCGAATGTATTGATGAAATTCCAACCTGTTGTTCAGTTAATTATCGGCGGAATCCTTTTGTTTTCTGTTTCGGGCTGCGTTTCCAGTAAAACGGCAGCAGAAAGAAAACTGATATGGAATGACGAATTCAGCAAATATGGTCTTCCGGATGCTTCAAAATGGAATTACGACATTGGCGGACACGGCTTTGGAAATGAAGAATCTCAGTTTTACACCAAAGAACGTCTGGAAAATGCACGCGTTGAAAACGGTAAACTTATTATTGAAGCCAAAAAGGAAAACTGGGAAAAAAGTAACTACACATCAGCCAGATTATTGACAAAAGGAAAATTTTCTTTCCGGTACGGAACGGTGGAAGTACGGGCAAAACTTCCCAAAGGAAGGGGCACATGGCCCGCGATTTGGATGATGAGCGAAAATATGAAAAAATGGCCGGATGACGGCGAATTGGATATTATGGAACATGTAGGCTATCATCAGGGTTATATTCATGCTTCTGTACACACCCAAAAGTACAATCATATCCTGCAGACCCAGAAAACCGATACTTTATTTGTAAAGGACGCCAGCGAAAAGTTTCATGTATACAAAGCCGACTGGGCACCGGAGAAAATTGATGTATACGTGGATGATATCAAATTTTTCACTTACGAAAATAAAGAAAAGACCTATGGTACATGGCCTTTTGATGAGCCTTACTTTATTATTTTGAATCTGGCCGTCGGCGGATTCTGGGGCGGAAAAGAGGGAATTGATGACCAGATCTTTCCACAGAAATTGGTTGTCGATTATGTAAGGGTATATCAGAACAGATAAAAATATCTCCTGAAAGTATTTTTGGGAAATGATCAACATTAATAAAATTAGAAATGACATAATGAAGAGATTAGTGGTAAGCTGCCTGGTCATGGGAATGACTTTTAATATACAGGCACAGCAATACTGGAAAAAAAATGCCGGAAAGATGGCAAAGGTAATCCTTACCGATTCCAAAACCAATGAAAAAATGGTGGATAAAGGGACGGTGAAATTCGAGAAAATGGACCAGCCTAAAGAAACGGATGCCTGTATTTTTGTAGATCCGGATTTTAAATATCAGAAGTTAATCGGAATCGGAGGGGCGATTACAGACGCATCTGCAGAAACATTTTACAAAATGCCTAAAGCGAAGCAGAAAGAAATTATCGAGGCGTATTATGGAAAAAACGGATTGGGATATACCGTCGTCCGCACCAATATGAATTCCTGTGATTTTTCAAGTGATTCCTATACCTATGTCGAGGACAATGATAAGTGGCTGAAATCATTTAACATAGCCCACGACGAAAAATATAAAATTCCGATGATTAAAGAAGCAAAGCAATTGGTCGGGAAAGACTTTACCTTTTATTTTTCTCCATGGAGCCCACCCGCATGGATGAAATCAAATAAAAGCATGGTAAAAGGGGGAAGACTGGAAAACGATTTTTACCAGACCTGGGCAGATTATTATATTAAGTTTATTAAAGAATATGAGAAAAGAGGCATTAATGTCTGGGGACTGACGGTGCAGAACGAGCCGATGGCCACACAGACCTGGGAATCCTGCATTTATACGGCGCAGGAAGAAGGGGAGTTCCTGAAAAGTAATTTAGGACCTACACTTTGGAAGAACGGTTTCAAAGATAAAAAAGTAATGATCTGGGATCACAACCGCGATCTGATCTATCAGAGGGCAACCACCACTTTAAGTGATCCCGAAACTTCAAAATATGCGTCAGGAATCGGTTACCATTGGTACGAAACATGGAATAATAAAACCCCGCTTTTTGATAACCTTGAAGAAACGCAGCGGGCTTTTCCGGATAAGTTCCTGGCTTTCACCGAAGGCTGTAAAGAACAGTTTGATCTGTCAAAAATTTATGATGTAAAACTGGGCGAGCTGTACGGAAGGAATATGCTGAACGACTTCAATAAAGGAACCGCTTTATGGACCGACTGGAACGTACTGCTTGACGAAACCGGCGGCCCGAATCATGTTGGAAATTTCTGCTTTGCCCCAATCATTGCCAACACCAAAACAGGCGAAATTCATTATACCTACGAATATTATTACATCGGGCATGTCTCCAGATTCATCAAGCCGAATGCGGTAAGAATAGGAAGCTCATCAAACAGGGTAGCGTTAACCGCCACAACTTTCATGAACCAGAACGGACAATTGGTTACCGTGATCATGAACGATTCGGATAACGATATTGATACCAACCTGTGGATCGAAGGAATGGCGGCTAAGTTAAAGGCACCGGCCCATTCGATACAGACGGTGATTTTATAAGACTCACTTCATGTTAACATTTATTTTTTAACGGTCGGCGGAAACTTGGTTTCCGCCGATTTTTTTATGCGTCATAATAAAGTTCAATGCTCAGATTACCTTTTTTGTCACACCATTTGATCCAGAACAAATTCCCGTCTTCGTCCTCAACCATAAGCCAATCATTTTTAATCTTTTTAGGAGAGTAAAAATAATCTTCATTAGCAGGAAATATCTTCGATGAATCCTCACGGTCCGGCACGCAGCGGGTTTTTTGATTGATCGAAGCCTACAGAGAAGACGTGCATCATGTACTCGGGAACCGTCTATTCTGGTCGGAAACTTTTATGTACTTTGTCAATTTTTTTTCCTTATCGACAACTCACTTTATAAAAATCGCCTTTTTTCCCTGTCAATTCAAATGCAATCAGGGCATCTTCCGGTTTCAAAATGAATGGGTCAAGCGCCGCCAGGCCGGGATAATCATCCAGTAGAAAAGTTTTCCAGACCGATAAATCCTCGTTATAAAGAATGATGATTCCGCTGTTCTCTTTTTTCAGAACAACAAATCCGGTATTTACAGGCGCATCCCGTTTCCTGATTTCCCTATTTTTCCGGATTGCATCATGTATTGTTTGCTTGTTAAAACCTTGTGGAATATCATTTTTCCTGTTACAGCCAAAAGTAACGATTACAAAAAAGAAAAGAGCAACATGATTTTTTTTCATCTTTTAAATAAGGGCCATAAAAAAACCAAAGCAGATTATACTTTGGTTTATATTGCTAATAAATGATTTCTAAAATTACTCAGCATCATATTTACTGATCACTTTCTGCGTAACCCCTGAGCTGCTGAAACCTCCGTCATGGAAAAGATTCTGCATGGTTACTTTTTTGGTAAGATCGGAGAATAGAGTTACACAATAATCGGCGCACTCAAGAGCCGTTGCATTTCCAAGAGGAGACATATCTTCCGCGTAGCCAAGGAAACCGCCGAATCCTTTTACACCACTTCCTGCCGTTGTAGGAGTTGGAGACTGGGAAACCGTATTTACCCGTACTTTTCTTTCTCCCCAATAGTTTCCGAATGTTCTGGCAATGCTTTCCAGATACGCTTTATTGTCCGACATATCGTTATAATCCGGGAATGTTCTCTGGGCTGCAATATAAGTAAGCGCCAGGATGCTTCCCCATTCGTTTATACAGTCCTTTTCGTAAGCTACCCTCATTACTTTGTGGAAAGAAACTGCGGAAATATCCCAGCCTTTCTCCAACCAGTCGTAGTTCATCTCTGTATAATGTTTTCCTTTTCTTACGTTGATGGACATTCCGATAGAGTGAAGGATAAAATCGATTTTACCGAATTTGGCAACAGCAGCATCAAAAAGCTTTTCAAGATCTTCCAGAGAAGTAGCATCTGCACCGATTACTTCAGAACCTGTTTTTTCCGCTAAGCCGTTAAGTTCTCCCATTCTCAGTGCGATAGGAGCGTTGGACAAGATAAATTCAGCACCTTCTTCATGACATCTTTCTGCAACTTTCCATGCAATCGATTGTTCATTAAGGGCTCCAAAAATAATTCCCTTTTTGCCTTTAAGTAAACCGTATGACATAATTTTTTAATGTTTATATAAGATACAAATGTAGCAATAATTTATATTCAGAGCATCATAAAAAACGGAGCCTTCTGTAAAAAGACTCCGTTTTTCTTGAAAATATTTATATGACTGAAATTTTAATTGGTTTTCTTGTTCCATTCTGCTTTTACATCTTCAGCAGCGTCTTTGGTTTTTTCCCATGCGTCGTTAGCTTTATCTTTGATGTCATCCCATGCATCGGAAGCATTGTTTTTTACTCTGTCCAGCCAGTCTTCATGAGTTGCTTCTTCATCATTTGCTCTTTTTTCATTGATATAATCCTTGGCTTTGTCAGAAAGCTCTTCGATTTTCCATTTTGCGTTGTCTGCAGCATTCTTTAATGAATTTTCTGTGTTGTCTACTGCGTTTTCTGCTTTGTTGTATTCCGAATTGTTCATAATGTTGATATTTTGTTTGTGTTGTAATATATTAAACAATAACTATTCCTAAAAATCCCAGGTATTGTTAAAATTTTCATAAATATCGGTATGCGGCTTTTATTGAATCCTCAATGATTATTCTTTCTGTCTTTTTGAGACAATATTTAATTCCATGCAAAATTGAAATAAGAAACCTGTTTGCATAATTGCTTAATAATAAACGATTTGTTTTTATAAATCATTATGAATGTATAATATTCATATTTATACCTGATGGTAGCAGTTGTAAAAAATAGCAAACAATCTGGATTAGCTAGGTTAAGAATTGCGAATAATTTAATTAAATGATATTTTAATTAAATATGATTTAAAATTAAAATTTGAAAATAAGATGTTTAATGTTTTTAATTGAGGTTTTTTATAATTGTAATTATTTTTATATTGCCTTAAGTATTTGTAAAACAATTGTTTTTGATTAATTTCATGTGTTTTATATTTGTTGTGATGATTGTTTAATAAAATTGGTTTTTTATTAAATAATTTATATATTTGACATCGGAAACTTTAACCATAAAATACATAAACATGTACACACCATTTAAATCTAAGATCGTGGTGACGGTCTTACTAATGTTCTATTTTAATTTTTCATTCAGTCAGGTTGGAATAGGTACTACTTCGCCTGATCCTTCATCCATCCTCGACATTAAATCGACAAATAAAGGGGTTCTGCTTCCCAGCATCGCCATCACATCGCTTACGGATAATATAACGGTGCTTTCTCCGGCAAACGGACTCGTCATCTGGAACAATGGGGCAGGCGGACTTGCTGATACCGGACTGTATTACTGGAACAGCCAGAAGTGGAATAAAATTTCTGTTGCCAATACGTCCAATACTATTTTTTCGAGCAGTTCCGGAAATGCGTGGAATAATTCTGCCACCAACAGCGGAAACAATACCGGAGGCAATACCCATCTCTCATTAGGAACCAATACTTATGATGATTTGATCTTTAAAGTAAATTCGGTAAAATCAGGCAGATTAGGAACAGATAACTCTATAAGCCTCGGAGCCGGGGCAAACGCAGGCCAGAACGGTATTGCTATAGGAATATCCGGTTCTGCCTACCAGGGAGTCTCGGTTGGAAATGAGGCTTCCGTAACGGCAAATGACGGGCTTGCATTGGGAAATAAAGCTGTCGCTGCAGCCTATAAGTCCAACGCCGTCGGATATAATGCGAAAACCAATAAAAATGAATCTACTGCGCTGGGCAATAATTCTCTGGCCGACGGATTCCAGTCTACCGCTATCGGCTATAATGCCAAAACTACAGCCAACGAATCTTCTGCACTGGGAAATAATTCCGAAGCAGCGGGTTTCCAGTCGGTGGCATTGGGGTATAGTGCCAAAACAAATTCCAACAGTGAAACGGCCGTAGGATTTTATGCAGTAACCGGAGGACAGAATTCCACAGCTATTGGTTCGGGAGCTTCCGCTGTAGGCCAGTATTCTACCGCAATCGGGTACAATGCTTCCGCTTTACAGGCGAATTCGATTGTTTTAGGAAATAACAACGCAAACGTTGGGATTGGAACCTCTACGCCAAATACAACCGCAAGGCTGGATGTAAGCGGAGCGTATAAAATGGGAAACCAGGGAACGGTTCATAAAAACCAGATCAGCTTTGAAGTCTGGCCCGCAGTTTCCATACATAATCTTCCGTGCAGTAAATCTACTACGATGAATATTGCTATTCCTGCCTCTATGCTTCCGTCCTCAACAAAAGCCACAATTACCGTAACACCGGCAGCAGATTTTGCAGGAAATTCAACATTTGCCATCTCAAACCCGAGAATGACTTCCACTTCCAACATTACCGTAAATCTTACCAATATCTCTGCAAACACGGAAAGCTTATATTCTTCGCATTTTTATGTAATAATTAATGAATTTTAGATAATTTAAATAAAATTTGCTTAATATATTTATATTTGCTCAAAATTTATTTAGTAAATAAAATCTATGAAAACCAAATTTATTCTTTTTCTCTTCTGTATCAATTTTGTGAAATTTTTCTCTCAGCCCTATTATGGAAAACATAATACCAAAGATTTACCCAAAGCCGACTTCATTCTGGCAAACGGTTCTACAGTAACCGGCTTTCTGGTTGGATTTACCTATCCTAACGGAACCTATCCCGATTTTTTCAATAAGGACGATATTTATAATTTCATTTATAAAACGACAAAAACCTCGAAGGATGAAAAGTTTGGTGCAGATGAAGTAAAATTGGTAAAAATATATGATGATCAGGGAGATGTAACGAGCTCCATCGAAAGGCTCGATATGAAATATATTGACAAAGACGGGCAGGTGAATGATAAGAAGAAGCGGTCTTTTGAGCCTTTGCTTTATGACGGAAAAATCCGGATCTACGGTTCGAATTTAAAAGTGTGCAGCGGGACCGTCTGTAATTATGTGTACTCAAAATTATACATAAAGAATGCAAAAGATGATTTTGCTGTGATGCCTGTAGATTATGATAAACTGGGGCTTTTTGCAGGTTCGCTATATGATAAAATGGCAGAAGCTTTTAAATATGCCGGCAGGGACTGTCCGGAATTTCAAAAATACATGAGCGCTCTGGAAATGAAATTTGAAGATAAGGCTTTCAAAAAAGAAATGAATGCAAAATTTAAAGAGATCAGAAAGAAGGCTTACGATGATGGTAAAAAGCAGAATCTAGGTCATAACCAAAGTCAGGATTTACTGGGCGATTACATGCTTGAAGCCTACCTGGGATTCTATGGCGGAATCATCCGGGAATATGAAAAAAACTGCGCATACTGAAAAAAAGGCCGGCCAAATAAATTTTGGCCGGCCTTTTTTTAAACTTTTATATCTTTTTAAAAAGGTTTTGAAATTTTCAATCAGTTCTGGTCTGATACGTAATAAAAGGATCGGATGTAGCCTTCCAGCATTATATTTCTTTTTTTACTATAAATTCTTTGCAGATGATAAACTCTGTTATAAATCCATTCCGGAAAACCAGTAATCTTCCAGTCCGAAATCTTTTTTGTGCTGATGCATCCTGAAGTAATTTTGTTCAGAGATTTCGTCATCTTCATCGAAAACGAGAGAATCATGAACAATATATCCGTCAGCAACCTTCATGAAAAAGTGATGGGCAGGAATATCCCCGAACTCAAAATAGTGCTCAAGGATAAAATTTTTTATTTTATATTTTTCAATAACTGATATAAGTTCCATCATTAGGGGGTCTTCTTCAAAGTCATCTCTGGAACTGATAGAGTCAAAGTAAATAGCTGTGCTTTCAAAATCTCTTGCATTTTTGATCAGCCACTGGAAATTGTCTTTAAATGGAAAAAAAATGAATCTGTCTGATTTTACGCAAACGGCATTATCATCAGTTTCGATCGGGTCTTTTGTGACCAGACAAGTCATGTAATAACTCATCTTATTTAATAATCCTGTCCAATACCCACTCAATCAGGTTTTTTTCGGAGGCGTGGTGATCGGCAGAGAATTCCCCGCGTCTTCTGTTGGCAATCACGTTGTTTACCGTAATGGCTTTGTGGCCCAACATTTTGGATAAAGCGTAAATGGCTGAAGTCTCCATTTCAAAATTGGTCACGCCAAGATCGTTCAGGGTTTCCAGGAACTGGTCATCAACCGCTTTCAACCGCAGCTGTCTGCCCTGTGGCGCATAAAAACCCGGAAAGGTAGCGGTATTCCCATGGTATCTGGCATCTTTGTACAGCTCGCCCAGCTCTTCCGCCCATTCCGAAAAATACAGCATCGGTTTGATTTTGGCGTACGGAAAGCGTTCTGAAAAGTTTTTCGAGAATTCGTTTTCAAACGCATAATCCTGATAGAAATGCATCAGGCCGTCCAGTCCTACAACATTTTGGGTCACGAGCATATTATCCACCTGCACCTCAGGATTTACACTTCCGCAGGTTCCCATCCGGAACAGCTGCAGTGCCGTATGTTCAGTTTTGAATTCTTTCTGCTGAAGGTCGATATTGACCAGCGCATCCAGTTCGTTCATCACGATGTCGATATTTTCCGTACCGATTCCTGTTGACATTACCGTAATTCTCTCGCCACGCAGAGTTCCCGTATGCGTATAAAATTCCCTTTTGTTTTTTCTGATTTCTACTGTGTCGAAATATTTTGAAACCTTTGCCACACGGTCAGGATCGCCTACAAGTATTATTTTTTCAGCAATATCTTCCGGCAAAAGGTTAAGGTGATAAACACTTCCGTCTTCGTTCAGCACTAATTCTGAAGCTGCAAGTTTATTGAGCATAATTATTTTTTTATCGTTTATAAATGAAAATTGTGATTTACTAAAATCTTCCGCCATATCCTTCCTCATTATTTAAAAAGAAAAGCCTGTGTAGAATAGGCCGTTTTTAGTAATGAATGTGATTTCGGGGTTTAAAATTAATAAAAAAAATTATATGGTATATCCTCTTGCATATTAAATCAGTTTAAACATGAAAATTCTTTAATTCAAATTTAATAAGTCGGCTGATTTTGTTCCAAAGGAGTAATATCTGTTTAGATCAGTCATAGGCTTACGGCATAGCAACTCTGTAGGAGTTCTATCTTTTTGATATTTTAAAATGGAATTAATGTTGCCGATTACTGACCAATCTCATCAATAGGTAAACTCACGGTGAAGTATACTGATCGGACAGCAGAATTTTCATTTACCTTTTTCCATTCCGGCGGATCAATAATCAATTGTATTAACGCTGTAAATTCACTTGCAAAGCAAAATTCACCATTCACCTTATCATCCGCCGACTCTTTTTGTTTTATAGCCCAGGTCTTTAAGGATTGCCATGATCTTATCACGGTTATCACCTTGGATGATAATGGTGCCGTCTTTTTCAGAGCCGCCGATACCTAAAGTGGTTTTTATCTTTTTTGAAATTTTTTTAAGCTCTTCCTCAGTACCTTCCCAGCCTTCGACAATCGTTACGGGCTTTCCGTTTCTACCTTTCTTTTCAAACTTGCACACCAATGGCTCTTTCTGCTTAAACTGTTCTTCAGGCATTTCAAAATCCTGCTCTTCATGATCAGGAAAAAGGTTTTTCAGTTGGTCTCTTAAATCCATACGGCAAAATTAATAATTATTTGGAGGAAAGAAAAGCGCAATCATTAATTAAAATAATTACCTTAAACCGGGATGATCTTTTAATGGATTCATAACGATAAAATGATTATATTTAATAATCTGTTACCAAAAAAATATTAAACTATGGATCTATTTGTATTAGTACCCATTTTTGGGGTGATTGCCTTGGTATATACGTACCTCCAGAGCAATTGGGTCAATAAGCAGGATGCCGGAAATGAAAAAATGAAACTTATCAGCGGACATATTGCTGACGGTGCCATGGCTTTTCTCAAAGCCGAGTACAGGATTTTAACTTATTTTGTCTTAATCGTTGCCATCCTCCTCGCAGTCATGGGCATGAGCAATGCCAATTCGCACTGGACCATCGGGATTGCTTTTATTTTCGGGGCTGTATTTTCTGCCTCAGCCGGCTTTATTGGGATGAAAATTGCTACCAAAGCCAATGTACGGACTGCCCAGGCTGCCAAAACTTCTCTTTCACAAGCTTTAAAAGTTTCTTTTGCCGGAGGATCAGTAATGGGAATGGGCGTAGCCGGATTGGCGGTGTTAGGATTGGGTGCCTTGTTTTTAATCATCAGACAGATCTTTGCTCCCAATTCACCGGTAGATTCCCACGAAATGGAAAGGACCATCGAAATTCTTACGGGGTTTTCTTTAGGTGCTGAATCCATTGCACTTTTTGCAAGGGTAGGCGGAGGAATTTATACGAAAGCTGCAGATGTAGGAGCGGATTTAGTAGGAAAAGTGGAAGCGGGAATTCCGGAAGACGATCCACGAAATCCCGCCACAATTGCAGATAATGTAGGAGATAACGTGGGGGATGTTGCCGGGATGGGAGCGGACTTGTTCGGGTCTTATGTAGCGACGGTGCTGGCAACCATGGTGTTGGGTAGAGAAACGGTTTCTCAGGATTCATTCGGCGGTTTTGCGCCGATTCTTTTACCGATGCTGATTGCCGGGACGGGGATTATTTTCTCGATGGTCGGGACCTTTTTTGTGAGAATCAACGATAACGAAGATTCATCTACATCCAGCGTGCAGAATGCTCTTAATCTGGGAAATTGGGGAAGTATTGTGATTACTGCCATCGCTTCTTATTTTTTGGTGACCTATATTCTTCCGGACAAAATGGTGCTGAGAGGTCATGAATTTTCAAAAATGGGTGTTTTCGGAGCCATTATGGTAGGGTTGGTTGTCGGAACACTAATGAGTATTATTACGGAATATTATACAGCCATAGGAAAAAGGCCGGTGTCAAGTATTGTAAGGCAGTCTTCCACCGGACATGCCACGAACATCATCGGCGGTCTTTCCGTAGGGATGGAGTCAACTTTGCTTCCGATTATTGTTCTGGCAGGCGGAATTTACGGTTCTTATCTTTGTGCCGGGCTTTACGGCGTGGCTATTGCGGCTGCAGGAATGATGGCGACAACAGCCATGCAGCTTGCCATCGATGCATTCGGTCCTATTGCAGATAACGCAGGTGGAATTGCTGAAATGTGCGAACTGCCGAAAGAAGTCCGTGAAAAAACAGATATCCTGGATGCCGTAGGAAATACAACGGCAGCCACAGGAAAAGGATTTGCCATTGCTTCCGCAGCATTAACCGCTTTAGCTCTGTTCGCTGCATTCGTAGGAATTGCAGGAATCGACGGGATCGATATTTACCGGGCAGATGTATTAGCCGGATTATTTATCGGGGGAATGATTCCCTTCATTTTTTCATCTTTAGCCATTACCGCGGTTGGACAGGCAGCTATGGCCATGGTGGAAGAGGTAAGAAGGCAGTTCCGGGAAATTCCGGGAATACTGGAAGGTAAAGCACAGCCGGAATACGAAAAATGTGTAGCCATTTCTACCGATGCTTCCATCAGGAAAATGATGCTGCCGGGAGCCATTGCCATTATTTCACCTTTATTGATCGGATTTATTTTCGGACCTGAGGTACTGGGCGGATTTTTAGCAGGAGCTACCGTAAGCGGCGTGTTGATGGGAATGTTCCAGAACAATGCCGGCGGTGCGTGGGATAACGCCAAAAAATCTTTTGAGAAAGGGGTAAATATCAATGGAGAAACCTATTACAAAGGTTCCGAACCGCATAAGGCATCGGTAACGGGTGATACGGTAGGAGACCCGTTTAAAGATACTTCAGGACCTTCCATGAATATTCTGATCAAATTGATGTCAATTGTATCATTGGTAATCGCACCTACCTTAGCGGTGATGCACAAAGATAAAATCGAGGCTAACAGAAAAGCAAAACTGGAGGCTTTAATGGGGACTGCAGGTCTTACCGCGGTTAATTCAACTGCTACTGGTGCTAACGGTACCGGAACCGTGATGATGTCCCAGATAAAAGGCTATCTGAATGAGAGCGGAGATTTTGTTTATGATACAGGAGCCATAAAAGAAGTAGAGTTGAAAGACGGAAAGAAAATAAAAATCGGAGAGGGTAGCCAGCTGTATCAGCTGTACAATGCCGTTAAGAATAAAGACCAGGGTGTTCTTGACCCCAATAAATGGTACACCATAGAAAATCTGTATTTTGAACGCGGGTCGAGTGATCTGAGACCGGGTTCCGATGCACAGCTGCTGAATCTGGTAGAGCTGTTGAATGCGTACCCGACCATGAAAATAAAGCTGGGCGGCTACACGGATAATATCGGAAACGAAGAAAGCAACCAGAAGCTTTCCAACCTGAGAGCTCAGACTGTAAAGCTTAAATTACTGGAGCTTGGCGTAGGAGGAGACAGGGTAGAAGCAGAAGGTTATGGTTCCCAGTATCCGGTATGTGCAGCCAATGACACCGAAGAGTGTATGGCAAAAAACAGAAGAATCGATGTAAGGGTATTATCCTTTTAATCCGAATTGAAAACATTATTGAAAGCACTGCCGAAAGCAGTGCTTTTTAATTAAAAGCTTTAATATCAGAATAATATGAAGACTTTTCTCCAAGCGAATTCAATATAAAAATAAATTTAAACCCTTTGGAATTTAAACCCTTATTTATCTTGCAATAGCGTCAGGTTTTAGCCCGATGTAATAATAGCAGTTAAAAATGCGGTTTCATCCAAACTTATTTACTTAAATAACGGATACCTTAGAGAGTGATGCTAACAAAAGAAACTTCCAGCATCAATCATCCGGCTTCCTACTTTTAAACAAGTCAGAGCACCTTTCTCAAATGTTCCAGTGCATCCGTAATCAGGTCATCGTTCTTTGCAAAGCTGAACCGGATATAATCGGAATTCTGTTTCGAATTGTAAAATGCGGAAAGCGGTAAGCAGGCAACTTTTTTTTCAACCGTCAGCCACTTTGCGAATTCCACATCAGTCATGGCTTTGGAAACCGCTCTGAAATTGGCAATCTGGAAAACCGCACCTTCAGCTCTCTGCCCGGCCGTTAGCGGTGTTTTATTGATAAGTTCATAAAAAAGATCACGTTTTTTCTGCATAAGCAATTGATTGGCAGAAGGATCAAAAACTTCAAGATATTTAGCGATTGCATACTGGCAGGGCGCACTGGCACCATAAGAAATATATTGCTGGTGGCACCGGAATTTGGCGGTCAGTTCTTCGGGAGCCAGAAGATAACCCACTTTCCAGCCTGTGGAATGGAACATTTTCCCGAATGAAAAAATTCCGAATGTCCTTTTTCTCAGCCTGGGATGCATAAAAGCACTGTAATGTTCCGTTCCGTCGAAACAGTAAGTATCGTAAATCTCTTCAGAGATGAGGTAGATTTCCCGATCTTTAATCAGCGTATACAGCTGGTACCATTCTTCACGGGACCATATTTTTCCGGTAGGATTCTGAGGCGAATTGACAATAATGGCTTTGGTTTTTCCGGAAATACAGTTTTGCAGCTTTTCCCAGTTTATCGAGAAATCATTGTCAAGATCGTAGTAGACGGGAATACCGCCGTTGAGGAAAACAGACGGTCCGTAAGTATAGTACGAAGGCTGAATGACTATGACTTCATCACCTTGGTTCAAAATACAGCGGAGCGAAGTATACAAAGCAAAAGTAGCACATGGGACAATGGTTACTTCATTTTCTTTCAGGGTGATGCTGTGTTTCCTGTTTATATTAAACGTCATAACATTCTGGATAAGCAGGGGATTTCCGGCAAGCGGCTCATAATTATGATTACCCATATCAGCTGCTTCTTTCAGGAATTCCCGGAGACGGCTGTCGATGCTAAAATCTGGTAACCCCAGTGAAAGATCGAAACTGTTGTTCTTAACAGCCAGTTCAGACATTTCCGAAAAAAAAGAGTAATGATTGAATCCGTAAATATTCTCCATATTATGTGCATTTCATTCAAATATATGAAAAATACCATTCCATCTGGGATTAAATAAATTTTCCTATTTTTAAGCAAATTATTCATCAATGAGAAAATTATTCATTCCATTATTTTCAGTCGCGGTACTGGTGAGTTGCGGTACGGCAAAAAAAACTTCCGGTATGGAAACTGCACAGTCTTCTACAGTTGTGAAGGGAAGTAAAGCTTTTGTCTCTACCTACAAAGAAATTAAAGCGGAAGATTTAAAGAAGAATCTGTATGTTATTGCTTCTGACGAAATGGAAGGAAGAGATACGGGAAGCCCCGGACAGAAAAGAGCGGGAGAATATATGGTAAATTATTATAAAAGCCTGGGTATTTCCTATCCGAAAGCACTGGGTTCCTACTATCAGAAGGTTCCTGCAGATTTTATGAAGAAAAGAGGTGGGGGAAATCTTCCAGACTCCGAAAATATTTTAGCCTTTATTGAAGGTTCTGAGAAACCTCAGGAAATTGTGGTAATTTCCGGGCATTACGATCATGTCGGAACAAGAAACGGCGTGGTATACAACGGTGCGGATGACGATGGCAGCGGAACGGTAGCTGTTATGGAAATTGCAAAAGCGTTCCAGGCGGCCAAAAAAGCAGGGAACGGACCGAAAAGATCCATCCTTTTTCTTCATGTAACGGGAGAGGAGCACGGATTATTCGGGTCCGAATATTACACCGATCATCCGGTTTTCCCTCTGGCCAATACAGTGGTTGATTTGAACATTGATATGATCGGGCGCGACGATCCGGAAAACAGAGGAAAGCAGTATGTTTACGTGATAGGTTCGGAAATGCTGAGCTCCCAGCTTAAAGTCATCAATGAAGCAGCGAATAAAATGACGAACAATCTGGAACTGAATTACAGATATGATGATCCGAATGATACGGAGCGTCTGTATTACCGTTCAGACCATTACAATTTTGCCAAAAACAATGTTCCGGTAGCGTTTTTCTTTGACGGGATCCATGAAGATTATCACAAACCGACTGACGATGTGGAGAAAATCGACTATAAACTGTTGGCGAAAAGAACGCAGCTGGTTTTTGCCACAGCCTGGGAACTGGCAAACAGGCCTGAAAGGATCACCGTAGACAAAAAATAATCTGTACGTAATAAAACGAAAGGCAAATCTGCTTTTGCGGTTTGCCTTTTTATTTTTTAATTTAAAAATGCATTACATCAATTATGAAACAAAAAGTAAAATCAATACGGCCTTTTATCGGTGCGGAAAATTTTGAAATCAGCAGAAGCTTTTACCGGGATCTGGGATTTGAAGAGGTGGTGATCAATCCGAATATGTCATTATTCAGATGGAATGACACCGCATTTTATCTTCAGAATGCGTATGTTAAAGACTGGATTGATAATACCATGGTTTTTATGGAAGTAGACGATACAGATCAATTTTTCCAACAGCTTGTAAATTTAAATCTTACTGAAAAATACACTAACGCAAAATTATCTCCAGTAAGAACCATGACTTGGGGAAAAGAATGTTTTGTTCATGATCCGAGCGGGGTTTTATGGCACTTCGGAGAATTTTTTTAACAACAATTCCAAGAATCTTCAGAAATATTTAATTTTTACATGATCTACGCCTTCGATACCTATTATTACGACGATTACGCCAATACGATCTGTTTGGCATTTCCGGATTGGACTTCCGAGCATGAATCGGAAGTTTTCAGCGAAAAAACCGCCATTTCTTCGGATTACGAAAGCGGTGCTTTTTACAAGAGGGAATTACCCTGTATTATAAGCCTTTTAAATAAAATCGATCTCCGGCAGGGTGATCTGATTATTGTCGACGGCTATGTTACCCTGGATGAAAACGGGAAGATGGGTCTTGGCGGCTATCTTTACGAGGCTTTGGATCGGAAATTTCCTGTAATTGGCATTGCCAAAAACGGTTTCAAAAGCAATGATCCTGAAAGAAGAACCGTTTACCGTGGTGAAAGCAGAGCGCCGCTTTTCATTACATCAAAAGGAATAGACGTAGATGAGGTAAAAGAGAAACTGGAGCAAATGCACGGCAGTTTCAGAATCCCGACGTTGCTGAAAAAGCTGGACCAATTGACGAGAAATGAATTAGAATCAAATTAATCGGAGAAAGGTCATCTGAAAGTGTTTCAATCATCACTTAAGCTCATGTTCCTGATTCTACAGACTTATTAAACCCGGCAGAAAAAAAATCTTCAATAAGTGATAAATATCAGTTAATTATTATTTTTATTAATTCTAAATAAATATAAATTTGTAGTAATAAAAAACACAAACAATCATATCCATATCAATTTTTGTTTTTTCGAACCGGCAGTTTATGGCCGGTTTTTTTATTTTTGATAAAGAGATTTTCTGTATTCGATGCCCCATTTTGCAATTTCATCGATAATCGGCTCGATTGTTTTGCCGTATTCCGTTACTTCATATTCTACGGTTACGGGTTTTGTATCCAGAACGGTACGTGTAATAAGGTGGTTGATCTCCATATCCTGCAGTTCTTTTGAAAGCATTTTGGCTGCAATGCCATCGATCTCCCGAAGCAAATCCATAAACCGCATTTTCCCGCCCTGCATCAAGGTACCCAAAATATGAAACTTCCATTTGCCGGATAAAATTTCCATTGAATCCTTGATCGCATTCATCCTGTTTTTACATACCGAAGACGTATTGAAGTTCGCTTCCTTTTTCATAGCTGATCTGTTAAAGTGCAAAGATAGTGAATTCCGGTTAGTTGGTTTCATAGAAGAAACCGGTTTCCAAAAGGAAATCCATTACCAGGATACAGGGATTAAATCATAGCTTTGTGATACAGTAAAAAAGACATCAAATCTTAACATCATACATGCTGAATTGCAGAATACTAACCTTTTTGTTCATAACAGCTGCGCTAAGCAGCTGTAACGGACAGAATGCTAGAAGTAAGAAAATGGAGAATAAATCAACGAATCCGCTGTTATGCGATCCTGCTACAGGAATTTGTGAAGTTCCGGGAGGAGAAAAAACCGAAATCGGGAACATCAGTGTAAAAGTTAATGAAAAACCGGTAAAAGTCATTTATTTCACAGATCCTATCTGTTCTTCTTGCTGGGGAATCGAACCACAGCTGAGAAAACTTAAACTGGAATACGGAAACAACGTAGAGGTAGAATACAGAATGGGCGGTCTTCTTCCGGACTGGAGCTACAACAGCGGAGGCATCAGCAAGCCGTCCGACGTGGCGCATCACTGGGACGAAGTAAGTTTATATTACGATATGCCGATTGACGGAGATGTATGGCTTCAGGATCCGCTGGATTCCTCCTATCCGCCATCCATCGCTTTCAAGGCAGCTCAGATGCAGGATAAAAAGAAAGCGATTGAGTTCATGCGGGAGCTTCGTGAAATGGTATTTTTAAAGAAAAAGAATATTGCAAAGTGGGAACATATTGCTGCCGCCGCAAAAAAAACAGGCCTTGATACAGAGCAGCTGAAAAAAGATTTTTACGGAAAAGGAAAAGAACTTTTCCAGGAAGATCTTAAACTGGCCAGAGAAATGGGCGTACGGGGATTTCCTACCATGTTCTTTACCAACGATGCGGGCAATAAAGAGATCGTATACGGATCGAAGCCTTATGCATTTTATGAAACTGCCATCTTAAAAGTAAATCCGGAGACCAAAAAGTCTGAATATTCCAAAAACTGGGAAAATCTTTTTGCCAAATACAGTTCGCTGACGGCAAAAGAATATTCGGAATTATCCGGAACGCCGCGAAGAGAAAGTGAGCAATTGCTGAACGATCTTTCTGCAAAGGGAAATCTTGATAAGCTCACCACAAAAAACGGTTCACTGTGGACCCTGAAATCGAATTAATTTCTATTAATATTTAGCAAATTTTTTCCGGAGATTCTTATGAGTCTCCGGTTTTTTGTTATTGAAAAAATCATTCCGGTTTTGTCGACTGACAATGCAGAAATAAAATTGAATTTTATTCTCAAAGTTCTATATGTTTACGGCTTAAATAACAACACCATAATTTCTGATCACACTTTTTAAATCCGGCATTTAATAGATATTTAACTAAAAATATCTTTCGTATTTCAAATGTTAAAAAACAGAATTAAAGTTTTAACAGACACGTCTTAAAAATTATCAAATTTTATCGTTTTTAATTCTTTACCAGAGGATAAATTACCCGTATTTTGCCTGAAAATAAAGCGGATTACCTATTGGTTTTTAAGAAACCAGCATATTTGAACTCCTGATATTTTTAATAAACTTACTAAAACCTGTTAAATGAAAAATAACATGAACAAACTGTTTTTTACTTTTTTGGTTGCCGGATCTTTTATGAAATCCCAAACCCAACGTTTTATCTATGATGTCACGTATAAAAAAGATTCGGCCTCAACGGTCCGGACCAAGGAAAATTACCATCTGGATGTTGAAAATGAAAATGTTACCTATTACACAAGGGATTTTTTCGTTGCAGATTCGCTGATCAGCAATAACCTGAAGTTTCCGGATGGTGCTAAATTAAATACTTCATCCATTATTTTTCATAAAAAAGGAAATGATCAATTCGAAGAATTTGATCTTCTGGAAGGCAGCACTATTCTCAAACTCCAGTCTGCAGAATCGCAAAACTGGAAACTGACCAAGGAAAGCAGGAAAGTAAAAAACCTGACACTGCAAAAAGCAATTACTACCTATGGCGGAAGAAACTGGACGGCCTGGTTCACAAAAGAAATTCCATTTCAGGAAGGACCCTATACTTTTCATGGCCTTCCGGGACTTATTATTGAACTCTATGATGACAAGGACAATTACCGATTTGAGCTGGTAAAATCCGAAAAAATAGCCGGAATGCAGAAAAATCAATTTATTGAAATGTCCAGACAGATGAGCGTTCCGGTAGAGTGGGAAAAGTATAAAAAGACCAAGCTTACCTATTACGAATCTCCTGTGAATTTTCTTAAAAATGCTTCCAACAGGGATCAGTTTTATCTTAATGACGGAACGATGGTTAATGCTGCAAACTCAAGGGAAATCAATGACCGTCTGAAAGCAAATATCAAAAGATACAACAACCCGATTAATCTGGAAAAGGCTGTGGCTTATCCTTAGATCATATTGGTGGAAAATTTTTATTTAAATTATTCATAGATAAACTGCGAATTTAACATTCAGTTCATTGTTTGGCATAGAATTTATTCCTATATTTACTAGAGAAATACAACTGAAGTGGAAACATATTTTGCTTTTTTCAGTCCTGAAATCGCAATTAAATTTATAAAAATTTAAGCACAGCACCGTCGGCTGTGCTTTTTTATTGTTGTCTAATTAAAAAATGAGATGTTTTTATCTACTGAATTCGCTCCTAAAGAGCGGATTCTTTTCTTTTCAAATCGTAAAAAAATTAGTATCTTTGGTGCACCAAGAGGGTCCCATAGTTCAACGGATAGAATAGAAGTTTCCTAAACTTTAGATCCAAGTTCGATTCTTGGTGGGACTACCAAACAGAAATATTCTGATATAAAAACATCACAGGTTTTGAGCCTGTGATGTTTTTTATTTATACCGGAATGTTTGTACTTATAAAAAAGCGGCCTTTTCCGGACAGCCTTTTATGATTAATTTTCCAGCTTTTCTTTGATGTATTTTGCTGTATGGGATTTTTTATTTTTTGCCAGTTCTTCCGGTGTTCCTGTGAAAACCACTTCACCGCCATGCTTTCCGGCTTCCGGTCCGATATCGATAATGTAATCTGCCGACTTAATAATATCCGGCTGATGCTCGATCACAATTACGGAATGACCCAGGTCGATCAGAGCCTGTAAAGACTTCAGCAGTTTCTGGATATCATGGAAATGAAGCCCCGTAGACGGTTCATCGAAAATAAACAGCGTTTTGTCCGTCGTTACGCCTTTTACCAGGAATGAGGCGAGCTTTACACGCTGTGCTTCACCGCCGGAAAGGGTAGAAGAGCTTTGCCCGAGCTGCAGATATCCTAAGCCGACGTCCTGTAAAGGTCTTAGCTTGGTCACGATTTTCTCTTCTTTATTATCACTGAAGAACTCCAGTGCTTCGTCAACAGTCATGTGAAGAATATCCGAGATGTTCTTCTCGTCGTACTTTACTTCCAGAATTTCATTTTTGAAGCGGGTTCCTTTACATACTTCGCATTCCAGCTCGATGTCAGCCATAAACTGCATGGAGACATTTATTACCCCTTCACCTTTACATTCGTCGCATCGTCCTCCATCTACGTTAAAGGAAAAATGTTTCGGCTTATAGCCCATCATTTTAGCCATTTTCTGCTTGGCAAATAAATCCCGAATGTCATCGTAAGCTTTCAGGTACGTTACAGGATTGGATCGTGAAGATTTCCCGATCGGGTTCTGGTCGATCAGTTCAATATTTTTAATAAGCTTGGCAGGGAAATCAACGGAGTCATAATCCCCCTTTTTACCGCCCATACCCAGTTGAATCTGAATGTCGTTGGTGAGGATTTCCTTCATCAGGGTAGATTTTCCGCTTCCTGAAATCCCTGAAATTACGGCGAGACTTTCCAATGGAATATCAACGTCTATATTTTTCAGGTTATTCTGGCGGGCTCCTTTAATGTGGATCCATTCTTTTGCTTTTCTTCTTTTTTTCGGAACCTCGATTTCCAGTCTTCCGGTAAGGTATTTAGAGGTTAAGGTATCTGCATTTTTCAACTTCTTATAATCTCCTGCAAACACAAGTTCACCGCCTAAATATCCGGCTTCCGGACCGATATCAATAATATAATCCGCAGCTTTCATTACATCTTCATCGTGTTCCACCACAATAACGGTATTGCCAAGATCACGAAGGTTATGCAGGACTTCAATTAGATTTTCGGTATCTCTTGAATGTAACCCGATGGAGGGTTCATCCAGAATGTAAATGGAACCTACCAAAGAACTCCCTAAGCTCGTTGCCAGGTTGATCCGCTGACTTTCACCGCCGGAAAGAGTATTTGAGGTTCGGTTCAGGGTCAAATAGCCCAAACCGACTTTCAATAAAAATTCTAAACGCGTCGTGATTTCGTACAATAGTCTTTTGGCAATTTCCTGATCATGCTCGGATAATTTCAATGCCTTAATTAATGGAAACAGCTCATCCAGAGGCAGCTCGATCATCGACTGAATATTATGGCCGCCAATTTTTACCCAGCTTGTTTCTTCACGCAGCCTCAGGCCTTCGCAGGTCGGACAGAGTGTTTTTCCCCGGTAACGGGAAAGCATTACCCGGTACTGGATCTTATATAAATTTTCCTCCAGCATCCGGAAGAAATTATCGATGGAAGGAAAAGTACTTTTTCCGTCGCCTTTCCACAGATATTTTTTCTGTTCTTTGGTTAATTGATGGTAAGGTTTATGGATCGGAAAGTCTTTTGCTTTCTTAATGAAATCCTTTTTCCATTCGCTCATGCTTTCTCCTCTCCATGAGGCCACTGCATCTTCAAAAACAGACAGGGTTTTATTCGGGATCACGAGGTCTTCATCAATACCGATTACTTTACCGTATCCTTCGCAAGTCGGGCAGGCACCATATGGATTATTAAAGCTGAAGAAATGAACGTTCGGTTCCAGAAATTCGATGCCATCAAGCTCAAATTTATTGGAAAATTCTTTAACTTTTCCCGTATCCATATTCTTTAATGAACAATAGCCTCGGCCTTCATAAAACGCCATCTGAATGGAGTCTGCCAGACGCTGGAGAAAACTTTCATCCTCTTCATAAGCAAAACGGTCGATCACCAGATTGATTTCCATTCCTTTTTCAGGCGTAAAGCCAAAGCTTTCCAAATCTTCGATGCCGGCAACATTATCGTTGATTTCAAGTCTGGTAAAGCCTGCAAGTTTTAAGACATTCAGGTTCTCGCCGAAATTCGCGGCATCATAAGCATAAGGAGCTGTCAGTAAAAAAGAAGTATCTTTTTTGGAAGTCTTTATAAAATCAATTACGTCAGAAACGGAATCCTTCTTTACTTCTTCACCGGAAACCGGGGAAAATGTTTTCCCGATCCGTGCAAAGAGTAGCTTCATGTAGTCGTAAATTTCCGTAGAAGTTCCTACCGTAGATCTCGGATTGGAAGAAATTACTTTCTGCTGGATGGCAATCGAAGGAGCCAGGCCCTTTATATCATCAACTTTCGGTTTTTCCAGCTTTCCCAAAAACTGCCGTGCGTAAGAGCTTAAACTCTCAACGTATCTTCGCTGTCCTTCCGCATAAATCGTATCAAAAGCCAGTGAGGATTTTCCGCTTCCGGAAACTCCCGTAATGACGATCAGTTTATTTTTGGGGATGAGAACATCAATGTGTTTCAGATTGTTAAGGTGTGCATTCTTAACGAAAATCTGTTTTTTAATATCTATATCTGTTTTAGTAGCCATAGTGCAATTAAGACTAACAAAATTACGAATTTTTGACGGAAGTTCAGGTATATGTTTTGGCAACTATTTACAAATCTACACTGTTAAAAAACTCAGTATTACACAATATCCATGTTTGGTTTTTTTATCATAGTTTTTTCTTCCTGATAAATCCTCGAAACCTGTTAAAGTACGGCTATTAGGCAGTTACTTACATTTCTACACTAGCTGAAATTATTTAAAGTGATACTTTTAATCAATGTGTTTTGAAATAAGTCCTGTCCGGTAGCTGTTAAGTCCCGATTTTTAGAAAAATATGGAAACTTTAACTAAAATTTAATAATATGGCGCAAAACTATCCGTTCAAATAATTGCTAATATTGCAATACCATGATTAACACAAATTTCAAGTCTGTACTGGAATTAATTAAGACTTTCTCTTCTGAGCAGGTATGTATAGACTATCTAGAGCAAATGAGATGGAGCGGAGTTGTTGAGAGTCCGTTCGATCCGGAGTCAAAAATATATAAGTGCAGTAACAACCGTTACCGATGTAAGAATACCGGCAAATATTTCAATGTGAAAACCGGCACGATGTTCGAAAATACGAAAATCAGCCTTCAGAAATGGTTCTTGGCGATCTGGCTTCTTACCTGCGGCAAAAAAGGAATAAGCTCCGTACAGCTGGCAAAGGATATCGGCGTCACCCAGAAAACTGCCT
Source organism: uncultured Chryseobacterium sp. (assembly GCA_913774355.1). Classification (GTDB taxonomy): domain Bacteria; phylum Bacteroidota; class Bacteroidia; order Flavobacteriales; family Weeksellaceae; genus Chryseobacterium. The sequence goes on from CAJYGB010000018.1 coordinate 160,635, forward strand.
GGTTTTTATCCCACCGCATCCGTGAGTGTTTCGGAATTGAAAACAACAATACCCTTGAAGGCGATATCGAATGTGATGAAACCTTCATCGGCGGTAAAAATAAAAACAGGCATGCCAATAAAAAAGCAAAATATTCCGGAGGACGCAATTTTCCGGATAAAGTTCCGGTGATGGGAATGCTGCAGCGGGGTGGTAAAATGAACGCGTTCGTTATTGACAATACCGGTAAAAGCAATATCCAGCCTCTGATCAGACGTTATATCATTTCAAAAAACACCAGGCTGATCAGCGATGAATGGTCCGGCTACAAAGGGTTGAACAAATCCTATCGCCATGTTGTCGTTGATCACTCAAAAAAAGAATATGTTAACGCTAAAGATAAAACGATACATACAAACAGCATTGAGGGATGCTGGAAAATACTTAAAAATTCTATTTACGGGATATATAATGCCGTTTCCAGAAAACATCTTCAACGTTATGTAAATGAATTCCTGTACCGGTTCAATCTGAGAAGCACTCCGGATCATACCAAATTCGTTTATCTGCTGAGAAAAAGTAAAGTCAGAACCAAATACAAAAGTCTCATTCTGTAGAACTCCAATAGTATAAGCAATTCAATAGAAGATAATACATCGGCAGCAGCATTATTTTTGTGGTATCTAAGAATCACTATATAAAGCAAGAATGCGACAGCATATTAATAAATTTGTTTTCTGAAATTGCTTAATTTGTGATTCTTTGTTTTTGTGCTTTTAAAAATCTGAAAAAGAAATAATTATTTCTTTCAGTTTAGCATAAATATGACTACTTTAACAGTTGAAAATGTTACCTGATATATTAAAAGAAAAAAAGATAAAAAGTATTCTTATAAAAAATGAAGAATACTTTGATACAGCTGATATCAAAAAGAATCATCCGGATTTGAAAATTGATGCCAGTAAAATTATTGTTGTGAAAAAAGCCGGATATATAAAAGCCGAATATGTAAGCTCTTTATCCGATTTCGATCATGCGATAAAGAATATTTTTAAGTCTAAAAAATAATATTTTAACCGGTTTTCTATGTCATCATTCGTTTAAAATCAGAATTAAATTTTATATAATTTTATTGATTCTGTAATATTCGTCTATTATAAATGGCTAAAATTCTGGATTCTGAAAAAAGATTAAACTTTAATGATGTAGAATGAAAGTGGAATTATAAAAAGATTCTGCTGATCTTTAATAATAAAATATTGTTTAGTAATGTAAAATGTATTAAAATTGTATTAACAAATATGTAATTTAGAAATGAGAAAATTGTTCAGAGATCTGGTTACACATTTAATGAGAAAAAGATAAAAACCATAATTCCCGGGATGCGCTTTTAGCCGCATCCTTTTTTTTATGACAACTATCATTTGCCTGTCTTCAGGAACTCCATTACTTTTGGGATCGCAAAACTAACTGAGAATAAATCCGAAATTATGATTAAAAAAGCAGGCAGCATCATTTTCCTGGGAGCTTTATTTTTCGCACACGCGCAGGATAAATCCACTGATATTGAAACCATTGAGGTTCAGGGAAAACTTTTTTCCACGACTTACAAAACAGCTAACCAAAATATCACCATCATTACCAGAGAGGATATTCTGAACTCTCCTGCAAAAAGTATTGATGAGATTCTTCAGCTGGTTCCGGGGATGGACATCAGGAGGAGAGGAGCTAACGGGGTACAAAGCGATCTGGGCTTCAGAGGGAGTTCGTTCGAGCAGGTACTTTTGCTGTTGAACGGAATCAGGATGAACGATTCTCAGACCGGACATAATTCCATGAATCTTCCGGTTGACCTCGACGATGTGGAAAGGATCGAGGTAATTAAAGGTCCTGCAGCAAGACGTTTCGGACAAAATGCCTATGCCGGTGTCATTAATGTCATTACAAAAACCTATCCCGGGAAAAAAGTAAAAGTAAGTGCTGAAGCCGGGGATTTTGAAACCTATGGCTTTGGGCTGAATGCTCAGCTGGGCAATGAGAAATTTTCCAATTCCTTACAGGCTAATTCTTCGAGTTCGCAAGGCTATATTTACAATACGGATTACGAGATCCGAAACGTATTTTATCAAAGCAGATTGAATATCAAAGACGGAGATATCAGGCTGCAGGCCGGATTTTCGGAGAAAAAATTCGGAGCCAACGGTTTTTATGCATCGAAATCAGCAACCGAACAGTATGAGGAAACCCAGGCTTCGGTGGTAAGTCTGGCGCACCAACAGAAATTCGGAAAGCTAAAACTGAGCTCAAATGTATATTGGAGGAGGGGTCAGGATATGTATCTTTACAACAGGGAAAATCCTGGGATCTATCGAAACATGCATATTGGAAACAATGTAGGAGGCGAAGTTAATTCGGCTTACGAATGGGGACTTGGCACTACCGGAATTGGGGTAGAACTGAGAAAGGAATTTCTGGCCAGCAATAACCTTGGCGACAGAAACCGCTTCGTCTCACAAGTATTTTTTGAACATCATTTTTCACTTTTGGATAAAAAATTAAACATCAGTCCGGGAATTTCGTGGGCCAATTATTCCAAAGAAGGAAATTTTTTATATCCCGGCGTAGATGTAGGATTTACCTTTAATCAAAATCATAAGATCTACGGAAACATTGCCAAAGTACATCGTGTGCCGACGTTCACCGATCTTTATTATACCAGCAAAACCGAGCGAGGAAACCCCTATCTTCAGCCTGAAAATGCGGTGTATGCTGAAGTAGGATACCAATACCAGACAAAAAATGTCCTGGCTAAAGTAAGTGGATTTGTAAGGGATACCCATGATGCCATCGACTGGACCAAAGTAAATGAAAGCGATACTTTCTGGTCTGCCCGGAATATCGGAAACACGACCATTAAAGGTATTGAAGCAGAATTGAATCACCGCCTTAATGGCTGGCTGAGATACACCTTGGGTTATACCTATCTGGATAATAAGTTAAACCAGCCATCCGATTTTTTGGCGCGTTATACTCTGGATAATTTAAAGCATCAATTTATTGCCAAGCTGGAAACAAAGTTCCTTAAAAATTTTACAAACGAAATCTCATACCGCTATAATCAGCGGCTGAATAACGGAAGCTACAATCTGGTGGATGAAAAATTAAGTTTCGTTAAAAGAGATTTTTCTGTATATGTTCTGATTAATAATATTACAAATACTTATTATACAGAGACTTTTGGAGTTCAAATGCCTCAAAGATGGTTCCATCTAGGTTTTTCATATAATATCAATATTAAGTAAATGTTAATTAATAATGAATTAAAGTTAATATTACGAAATTGTTAATTCGTCTACATTTGCAAAAATTTTTTAATGAAAGTATTTGTAAGTTTGAGTCTGCTTTTAGGCATGACATTTTTCAAAGCACAGGAACATATTTCCAGCTTCAACGCACTGACGATAACTTATAAATTTCATCCAAAATTTTTCCTGTATCTGGAAGGCCAGTCCAGGGGAATCGAAGAATATACGTATCCCGATTACTATGAAATAAAAGGTGGATTGGGATACAATCTTACGAAGAACCACAAGCCTTTTGTGGGTTTGGGAAGATATGCAACCTATAAGGAACATGCCATCAACAAGGAAGAGTTCAGGGTTTGGCTGCAGGATGTGATCGACTTCAAAGCGGGAATCGTAAAATTTGAAAACCGTTTCCGGGTCGAAAAATCGTGGTTTTATGAACCGCAGGCGGATAAAAGCTCTGAGAGGATGCGTTACCGTTACCGTCTCAATGTATCCGTTCCGCTGAACGCAAAGAAGATCGGCCCGAAAACCCTTTTTGCCAATGTGTATGACGAGATCTTTATTGTTTCTCCTAACAAGCCTGCATTTGCAAGAAACCGGATTTACGGTGGTTTAGGCTACCAGATTGATGAACATTTCGGGGTATTGGGCGGTTACTTGATGCAGAGAGAATTTGAAGCGAAGGGAAACAAAAATTTCCATTTTGTGTATCTTGCCTTAAACATCAATATTGACGATACCAATCCGCCGGTAAAAACATATCATTTCCCGGGTGCGGATTAATTCAAATAATTTCATACAATAACAAAAGAGGCTGTCCTAAAATTTTGGACAGCCTCTTATTTTGTTGATTTTGTTCGTACACCTATACAGGTGGTATATTCAAAGATTCTATTCTCAAGAGATGTATGACTTTTAGGACACTCTCTTTATTTTTAATATTTTTCAATCAGATAATGGTAAGCTTTCAGATATTTGTTGAATCTCTTGATATCTTTTGGTGTCAGTTCCCGGGTTACCCTTCTGAGATCCATATTGTCGCGCAGGTCATTCAGTTTTACAGCCACGGCAAGTGGCGATCTTTCAGTCCTTTTCACAAAGTCGTCATATTCTTCCTCCGGATCGAATTTGGTAAGGCAACTGATGGCAAAAATGATATATTCCGGAAAACCTTCGCCTCTCAGATAATCCAGGCTGAATTCATTGGGATGGTCTTCTACGACATCGTGTAAAACACCCACGATTTTTTCGTCCATGGTTTTGCCATATTCCATGACCCGCATCACATGGGCTATATAGGGAGCGTGATATTTATCGGTTTGTCCTTTATGTGCTTTATCGGCTATTTTTATGGCTCTGTTGAGCAGTTCTTCTTTTGTCATCGTAAAATAAGTAGAGTACAAAAATAAAAAATGCCTCAACATCTGAGACAATTTTTAATAATAATTTTGTATGGTTACCGGAACTTCAGATAATATCAATTATTTATCGTCTTCCCTTTTTTCGGGAAGCATGGCATTAAGTATTTTATAATCTGTAGGATCTTTCCTTTTGTCTTTAAGGCTGGAATATTTTGATGCATCAGGCTTCAGGAAAGACATTTTATATAAATCCTTCTGTTTTATATTCTGAATGGAATCTTCTGAACGAACGTCTGCCGAATCTATTTTAGGCAATCTATTTTTCTTGTCTTTTTGCTGTGCTGAAACCACTACTGAAAACATTATAAATGATAATGATACTATTTTCATCATAAAAAATTTAATGCAATTATACTTATCATAAAGACAATTAAGAGGGCGATACTATTACATCATTAAATTATCTTTATCCGGAAAAAAAATGATGCAACAGGGTAAAAAAAACGTCCCGACAAGAAATCGGAACGCTTTGAAATCAAATTTATATATAAAAGACTAATAAGCTCCTTTCTCGATGTAGTGTGCCGCAATCTTTTCAGTTAATGCCACTACGTTCGGATGATTTGTATATTTGGTAAATCTTCTCAGTCCGGAAAGCATCATTCGCTGCTCATCGCCTTCTGCAAAAGAAACAATTCCCTCTTTTGCCGCAGTGATGATTTTTTCAACGGCCTTATATAAGTTCAGCTGAGCCATTGCTGCTTCTACGGAATCAGGAGCAAAATGTTTTTCGGCTCTTAAAACTGCCGATTCCGCCATATAAATCTGATTAAGGATTTCTGAAGCATTCAGCAACAGATGCTGCTGTTTTTCAATATCCATCATGTATTTCTGAAGCGCTGCACCGGAAACCATTAAGAATACTTTTTTCAGATTGGCGATAATGGCTTTTTCTTCACTCATGAAAGCGGAATAATCCGGAACATCGAAAGAAGGAATTCCCATCAGCTCTTTGCCAATGGCCATGGCCGGAGATAATAAATCCAATTCTCCTTTCATCGCTCTCTTAATCAACATTCCTACCGCCAAAAGCCGGTTAATTTCATTGGTTCCTTCATAGATTCTTGAAATTCTTGAATCTCTCCATGCTGCTTCCATCGGGGTATCTTCAGAGAATCCCATTCCGCCGTACACCTGGATTCCTTCATCCGCAGTATGCTGTGCAAGATCGGAAACAAAAACTTTAAGGATAGAACATTCTACCGCGAATTCTTCAACGCCCTTCAGCTCTGCCGCCTGGTGGTCCATTCCGCCCGCTACCAGCTCATCAATTTTATCCTGGATATTTTTTGCCGCTCTGTAAGAACCGGCCTCACTTACATAAACACCGGTCGCCATTTCAGCAATTTTCTTTCTGATCGCTCCGAAAGTGGAAATGGAAACCCCAAACTGTTTCCTCTCATTTGAGTATTGAATGGAATGGTTTAAAATTCTTCTCTGTGCATCAAGACAGGCTGCTGCCAGTTTGATACGGCCTACATTCAGCGCATTCAATGCGATCTTGAAACCGTTGTTTCTTTCGCCTAAAAGGTTTTCAACAGGAACTTTCATATCGTTAAAGAAAACCTGTCGGGTAGAAGAGGCTCTGATTCCCAATTTATGTTCTTCTTCACCAAAAGTCAGGCTTTCCGGATTTTCAAGCTCGGAACGGTTGATGACAAATCCGGTAATGTTTTTATCATCGTCTATTTTAGCAAATAAAGTAAAAGTGTCTGCAAATCCTGCATTGGAAATCCACATCTTTTGTCCGTTGATGATGTAGTGTTTTCCGTCTTCAGATAATTTAGCTCTTGTCTTACCCGAATTGGCATCAGAACCGGCATCAGGTTCCGTTAAACAATACGCTCCGAATTTTGTTCCGGCTGCCAGATCAGGAAGGTATTTCTGTTTTTGGGCTTCCGTTCCGTAAAGTACAATCGGAAGGGTTCCGATTCCGGTATGAGCTCCGTAAGCTGTCGCCAAAGACCCGGTAACCCCTGAAATGTAGTCGCAGGCCAGCATGGTGGTCACGAATCCCATTCCCAGGCCTCCGTATTGTTCCGGAACGGCGATTCCCAACATTCCCATTTCGCCGAGCTTTCGCATTACTTCTTCCGTAAGTGCATAATCTTTTTTCTCGAAACGTTCTTTCTGCGGAACCACTTCACGGTCTATAAATTCCTTCGCAGAATCGCGAAGCATTTTCTGCTCTTCGTTTAGTTCTTCAAGACTGAAGATTTCGTCTGCAGGAATTTCCTTGATCAGGAATTCGCCGCCTTTTACTATATTTCCCATTTAATACTGTTTTTATTTTTAATTCTAATTGTAGATGCAGTGAAAATCGACTTTTAATCCACAATAAAAGTTGGATGATTATTACTGCATTTAATCTGTTTATTTTTTTTAAAGCAACTCAAAAACACTGGCCGCTCCCTGTCCGGTTCCCACACACATCGTTACCAAACCGTATCTGTTGCCGCGTTTTCTCATTTCGTCAAGCAACTGCACGGTTAGTTTGGTTCCGGTACATCCCAGTGGGTGGCCTAGAGCGATGGCTCCTCCGTTAACATTTAAAATATCAGGATTTAAATCCAGTTCTTTTTTAATGGCAACCGATTGAGAGGCGAAAGCTTCATTCATTTCGATCAGCTCAATATCTTTTAGCTCCAGTCCGGCCTGCTTCAGGGCTTTTGGAATCGCGTAAACAGGACCCATTCCCATGATTCTTGGTTCAAGGCCTGCTGCTGCGTAGGAAACAAGTCTCGCTTCCGGCTGTAAGCCGAGTTCTTTTACCATTTCTTCACTCATCACCATAACGAAAGCAGCTCCGTCACTCATTTGCGACGAGTTTCCGGCCGTTACGCTCCCGCCGTTGGCAAAAACCGGCTTTAATTTCGCAAGACCTTCCAGAGAAGTATCTGCTCTTGGGCCTTCATCTATGGCAAAGTCGAATTTCTCGGTCTGTATCTTCTGATTTTCATCCAGGAAATTATATTCTACCGGGATCGGAACGATCTGGCTGGCAAAACGACCTTCCTGATTGGCTTTTAAAGCTTTCCGGTGTGATTCAAAAGCAAACTGGTCCTGCTCCTCCCGGCTAATCTTGTACTGTTTAGCAACCTCTTCAGCGGTGTAGCCCATTCCCCAGTAATAATCTGGGTTTGTTTTGGCAATGTCCGTTTCCGGAACCGGTTTGTATCCTCCCATCGGAATGTACGACATAGACTCTGTACCGCCGGCGATGATGCAATCTGCCATTCCGGCCTGAATTTTTGCGGAAGCAATGGCAATTGCTTCACTTCCGGAGGCACAGTAACGGTTAACGGTTACCCCCGGTACTTTATCGGTGTTCAGCCCCATCAGGGAAATGAGACGGGCAACGTTAAGTCCCTGTTCTGCTTCCGGCATTGCATTCCCTACGATCAGGTCATCGATTCTGTTTTTATCAAGTTGTGGCAGCTCAGCCATTAATTTTTCAATCACGGTGGCTGCCATCACATCGGGTCTTGTAAATCGTAAACTTCCTTTTGGTGCTTTTCCAACGGCCGTTCTGAACCCTTTTACTATATATGCTGTTTTCATATTTTATTTAAATAAAATTGTTTTTGAGAATTAATTGCCTCATCGAGGCAAAGTGTTAATAGCTTTTATCATTTATCATTTGCAGAGCTCCGTAGGAGTGACCTGTTAATCATCAATCCAGTCGAACAAATACTGTGGATCATATTGAATTTCAAATTTTTGTAGGAATTCCAAATATTCTTCTTTAAATGTCCTCTTTTTATGATGTTCTTCCTGGTTTAAAATGTATTTTACCACGGCATCTAAACTGCTTTTTGAATAGGAAAATGCGCCGTACCCTTCCTGCCAGCTAAACCTTCCGGTAGTCCATCCTTTTTCGTTAATAAACTTGGACGAGCCTGCTTTTATATCTCTTACCAGATCAGATACAGAAATGGTGGGGCTTATACTTACCAGCAAATGAACGTGATCCGGCATCGCAAACACTGCCAATAACTTTTGATTTCTATTATTAACAATACCTGTTATAAATTTGTGCAATTCTTCTCTGTTTTCTTTCAGAATCACATTTTGTCTTCCTTTAACAGTAAAAACAATCTGAATATAAATCTGAGTGTACGTATTAGCCATGAATAACAGGTCGCCCCTACGGGGCTTATTAAAATTCAAAAATCTTAACTACTAACAGATAGCTCCTCCGGAGCTTTTAGTTTCTCAACGGTTTTCCATTCTGTAACATGTATTGGATTCTTTCCAGGGTTTTTCTTTCACCACAAAGCTGTAAGAATGTTTCTCTTTCGAGATTCAGTAAATACTGCTCGGTAACGACCGTTTCTTCGGAAAGATTTCCGCCGACCATTACGTTGGCCAGTTTATCGGCAATCTTTTTGTCGTGCTCGGAAATATAGTTTCCGGTCAGCATCTGGTCGGTTCCCACATAGAACATTCCGAGTGCATCCTTACCCAAAACCTTAACCCTTTGTTCGATAGGTTGGGTGTAGCCGTGCTCGGCAAGACTTTTCGCCAGCATTTTCGCCGTCATGATCTGACTTCTTTTATCTACGGAAACGATGTCTTTTCCATGCTCAAGAATTCCCATATCGTAGGCTTCGTAAGCTGAAGAGGCCACTTTACCCATGGCGATATTCATAAAGGCTTCACGAAGGCGGTTGTTTTTCACGTCATCTTTATGGAATTCCCTCGATGTCCTCAGGGTAAGTTCTTTGGTACCGCCACCACCAGGAATTACTCCAACTCCGGTTTCAACCAATCCGATATAAGTTTCTGCTGCGGCAACTACGCGGTCGGCGTGCATGGTCATTTCACAGCCTCCGCCCAGCGTCATTCCATGAGGTGCTACTACAACAGGAATGGAAGAATAACGAACCCTCATCATGGATTTCTGGAAATAAGCAATTGCCATATTCAGATCATCCCAATCCTGTTCGATAGCCATCATTAGAATCATAGCCAGATTGGCTCCGACTGAAAAGTTGGTTCCCTGGTTTCCAATAACCAAACCATCGTATTCTTTTTCCGCAAGGTCGATAGCTCTGTTCAGCCCGTCCAGTACTTCGCCACCCAAAGAATTCATTTTAGAACGGATTTCAAAGTTGATGATTCCATCACCCAGATCCTCAATTGCTGCTCCGGAATTACTCCAAAGGGTTTTGTTTTTACGGATATTGTCTAAAATGATGAATGAATCCTGACCTGGAATCTTGCTGTATTCGCCGGAGTTTTTATCGACATAAATGCTTTGTCCGTCTTCATTCACTTTATAGAACGTTTCTACATTTTTCACCCAGTCGGATACTTCGTAGCCGGCATCCTGAGCAAGTTCGATACCTTTCTGAACGCCAACGGCATCCCAGATTTCAAAAGGTCCGTTTTCCCAGCCGAAACCGGCCTTCATGGCATCATCGATCTTATAAACCTCATCAGAGATTTCAGGTACTTTATGGGAAACGTAAGCAAACAATGCGCCCAGTGATTTTCTGTAAAGTTCTCCGGCTTTATCTTTTCCGCCGATCAGCACTTTGAAACGATCGATCGGCTTATCTATATTTTTCGTGAGTTCCAGGGTCGGGAAGGAAGATTTGCCCTGCAGCTCATATTCCAGGGTATCAAGGTTTAGTCCGTGGATTTCGGATTTACCGTCTGCATTTTTCACTTTCTTATAAAAGCCCTGCTGTGTTTTGGAACCGAGCCATTTGTTGTCTACCATTTTCTGGACGTACCCCGGAAGGGCAAATACATCGTTAAAATTATTGGCTTCTGCTCCGCTCTGGCGTACGCCGTTGGCTACCATCACCAAAGTATCGAGACCGACAACATCTGCTGTCCTGAACGTTGCCGATTTCGGCCGGCCGATCACCGGACCCGTCAGTTTATCAACTTCTGAAACCGTTAATCCTAATTTCTGTACATTGTGAAGCAGATCCATCATTGAAAACACCCCGATCCTGTTGGCAATGAACGCAGGCGTATCTTTTGCCAGAACGGTTGTTTTCCCGAGGAATTTTGCTCCATAGTTTATGTAGAAATCAATAACTTCAGGCAGCGTATCATTTGTCGGAATGATCTCTAAAAGAGGAAGGTATCTTACCGGATTAAAAAAATGGGTTCCTGCAAAATACTGTTTGAAGTCTTCACTTCTTCCTTCGGTTAGGAAATGAATAGGAATTCCGGAGGTATTGGAAGAAATTAATGTTCCCGGTTTTCTGAACTGTTCTATTTTTTCGTAAACGGATTTTTTGATGTCCAGTTTTTCAACCACCACTTCAATGATCCAGTCTGTATTTTTTATTTTAGGAAAATCATCGTCAAAGTTTCCGACGGTTATTCTTTCTGCAAATTTCGGAGAGTAGAGTAGCGCCGGACTGGCTTTCTTCAGTTTTTCAAAGTTTTCGGAAGCGATCCTGTTGCGTACCGTTTTATCGTCTTTGGTCAGACCTTTCTTCTGCTCTGCTTCCGTCAGTTCAAAAGGAACAATGTCCAACAGCGAAACCTGCACGCCGATATTGGCAAAGTGTGCTGCAATACCGCTGCCCATAATCCCTGAACCAAGAACGGTCACGTGTTTGATTCTTCTTTTCATTAATATTTATTTTAGTTATTATCTGTAAAATACAGTATGCCTGTTCAATAATGTATAATATGATACGGAATGACAAACTTATTTTCTGTTATTGATATCCGACGCAATTTTCATGATTTCACTCATGACTTCCTTGAACGTCTCCAGTCTTTCGGGAGAAATCTTCTCCATTACCTTTTTGTTGAAATTAACCACGACTTCTTTGGACATATTCCTGGAATTCAAACCTTTGTCCGTTAGTTTGATGATGACTTCACGTTTATCGGTAGTGGTCTTTTCTTTATAAATGTAGCCGTTGTCTTCAAGAAGTTTGATAATTCGGGTAAGAGAAGTGGGTTCTATTGCCATTTTAGGCCCCAGATTTGTGCTTCTAGTTCCTTCCTTCGGATCTATTTTTAAAAGGGTGAGTGCCTGTACCGCAGTAGAGTCATGTTCCTGAGCAAGCTCCGTGTACATTTTAGAAACAGCCAGCCACGTCTGCTTTAAGATTAAATCTACGTTCTCTATTTTTTCTTTATTGTTATCCATCATTCTTTGCTGAAAGGGTTTATCCAAATGTAGCAAATATTATGCATGCATAGCATTTATTTACGTTAAAATTTGTTAACAAAATGAAAATGAGAAAGTTAAATTATATGACAAGCATAATACTATGCATGCATAATATGTGAGTTATTCAAAGAAAACACTCTGTTAATGAATGGTTTTCACGAATTTGATGATTTCTTCAAAGGATTCGCATTGTTCTGTTGAAGAACCAACGGTTATCAGCCAGGAATTACGCTGAAATTCAAAGTGAAAAGAAGAAAGGTCTTTCTGAAAGTTTTTCTGAAGCAGGGAGTACAACATTTCTTTATATGTATCCGGCGCGGTAATTTTGGGAGCGATAAATTTTTCGTTGATTTCAAAAAGGGTAGGATTCAGCAGTTCATCATGCTTTAATAATAGATCTTCTACAATCCCTGAATATAAGGAGCCTTCCTTTACATACCAGATTTTATCAGCAAATTCTTTGGCCAGCCGCCAGTCATGAGAAGAGAAAAGAATGAGTTTGTTTTGCTCTTTGGCCAGTTTCCTGAGTGTTTTAAGGATGGTGATTTTATTCTTTTCATCCAGATGGGTTGTAGGTTCATCCAAAATGATGATTGGGGAATTTTGGGTAATGGCTCTTCCGATAAAGGCTTTCTGCAGGTTTCCGTCCGAAAGATTTTTCAGCTGGGTATGCTGATACTGCAACAGATTCAGTTCTTCGATGATATGAAGAACTTCTTCGCGGTCTGCTTTTTTAAGTTCAAAATAAAAAGGATAATAGATATATTTTCCCAACGAGATCAGGTCTTCAACGGTATGGTTCTGCGGAACCGGCGCGCTTGAAAAAACAACGGCAATCTGTTCTGCAATTTCCTTAACGGAAAAATGCCGGATGTTTTTGTCTTTAATAAAAATGTCTCCCTTTAGCAAAGGAATCTGATGCAGGATAGACTTGATCAGCGTGGTTTTCCCTACACCGTTATTTCCAATCAACAGGCATACTTCTCCTAAATTCAGATGCGTGTTTGCATTTGAAACTAGAGTGGTGTTGTAGCCGAGGTCTGCTTGTTGGATTTTTAAATGCATATTTAAATGGAAACGATTAGAATAAAAATTACAAGAGGAACCATACTAAAAATAAAATAAAGAAATTTATGCTTCCTGGTTTTCCATAAGCTATATCCTCCTGAAACTAATGATCCCCAGAATGCTGAAGGTATTGCTGCCATGAACCACCAGTTATGACCGAATGAATAGATCCAATGTTTTTCCTGATCCATTCTGAACATTTTTGAATATTCTAAAAACAAAAAGCTTACTACAAACAAAATGATGTTTGCAATAATTAATTGTTCCTGTGTTGTTTTTATACTCATCATTATTTTTTTGACGATTCTATTTTTCCTTTCAACTGCTTTGCTTAAAATATCTTTACAAAATAAGCCCGGATTCCTACCGGAATGACAAACTAAATGTTTATAATTTTAAGGACCAAAATTAAAACACTCTCAAAAATCTGCGAGAGATAATTAAGCCTTATTCTGTTTCAATAACATCACCAAGATCACCGGGATTCCGAAAACCGAACTGATGACATTGAGAGGGATCTGCGTTTTTTCCGCAATCACGGAGAACAGGAGCATCATCAGTATTCCCATAAGCATATTGAGAATCCATTGTTGCCAAAGCCGGGAAGGATTATAGATTAAGCGGGAGAAATGCGGTACGATAATGCCGATGAAAAGAATCGGACCTAAAAAAGCAGTCACGGAAGCTGAAAGCAGGGAAGAAGCAACGATAATACCTATCTTCAGCCGGTTCAGGTTGACGCCCAGGCTCTGAGCATAAGAAGTTCCCAAAGAATTACCAATCAGCGGTTTGATCATATTGAAACAGACCCATAATCCGGCGGCAATCAAAACGGATAGTACATAGATCTGATTCCGGGAAACCATATTGTTTGCTCCGAAAGACCAGAGGATATAATTTTTAAGGCTTTGATTTTCCGCATAAAACTGGAGCAGCGAAACGATAGCGCCGGCAAATGCCGAAATCAGGAAGCCGAAAATAACCAGATAGGACTTATCCTGGAACCGCTTTGATATCGAAAGCAGAACCAGCATCAGCAGTAAGCTTCCGGCAATGGCCGACAAACTCAGAAAGCTGTTCTGGAGAAATTCCGGCAACAGAAAATCATGGGAGAAAAAAATATAGAAAGCAACGGATAAACTGGCTACCGAGGTTATTCCAAGAATATCCGGCCCGGCCAGAGGATTCTGAAAATATTCCTGCATCAGAAACCCGGAGGTCGGGATGGATATTCCTGCAAGCAGCATAACCATTACCCGATTGATACGGATCTCTGCAATCTGGCTGTTGGAGGTTTCACCCCAAAAATCATTGCTGTTTAAACTTAAAAACCCTGTGTTCAGATTAATGACTGCCATTACTGCTATCGCAATTAGTAAAAATAAACACAGGACCTTGAATTTATCTGACATTTCCCGAACAGTACACAGATTATTTTAGGAACGAATTAATTTTTTCATTCAGCATTTCTTCAGACATGGAACCTTCGATTTCTCCGGTTTTATCGCCTTTCCGAAAATAAGTAAAGGGAATTCCGTTGCCTTTCCAGGTCTCAAAATTGGAAAAGAAGGTATTGTCAAATTTAGATTCATCTACCAGCACGATATGGTTTTCCAATCCGTTTTCTTTGGCAAACGCCGGAACTTTATCTTTCCATGCAGTTTTATCAAGAATATCGACAAAGGTAAATTTCACCGGTTTGCCTTTCAGTTCTTCAATTTTTTTCTTGAAATGCGGGATTTCCATCATACAGGGGCCGCACCAGGTAGCGAAGAAATTGGTAACGTATAAAGTATCGTTTTTTGTAGATAAATGACTCACCAGCTCCTGCTGGGAAATTTCTTTAAGATCCACCTCGGGAGCTTCGGTTTTTTGAGAAACTGCTGTTGAATCTGTTGATCCTGAGTTTTCTCCCGCTGCTCGGCTTTCTTTTTTACAGCTTGCCAATGCAAAAAGAACAAGCGTGGACAAAATTATCTTCTTCATAATTATTTTTTTATCTATTTTTGAGTTGAAGTTATGGAACAACACATCTATAAAGGGAAACTGACGCAGTTTCACCGGTTAAAAATAGCGAAAAAGGAAGAACTTACCAAAAATACTTTTTCTGTAGAATTTGAGATTCCGCATCACCTTAAAAAGAACTTTGCGTTTGAAGCGGGGCAGTTTGTCAGTATAAAGTTTCAGGCCGGCAGTACAGAAGTAATTAACGATTATTCAATGACTTCCGCGCCGTATGAAGAGAAGATAGCTTTAGGCATTAAAGTAAATTCTCCCAGAGGTGCTGCGCTACAGCTTTTTGAAAACTACCGGGAAGGTGATGAACTCTGGGTAAGTGAACCGTCGGGAAGATTTACGCTGATTGCAAAACCGAGTGAGTTCAGAACCATTGTAGGATTTGCTGCCGGAATTGGGATCACTCCGATTTTGAGCCATTTTAAAAATATCCTTTACAACGAACCGAGGACGAGGCTTTTTCTTTTTTTCGGGAATAAAAATTCGGATGAATTGATCTTTAGAGATGAACTTGATCATCTTGCCAGGAAATATAATGACCGCCTGCAGATTTTTTATTTCTACTCTCAGGAAAAGACATCTAACACCTTCTTTCACGGAAGGCTGGATGATAAAAAACTGAGCCTCATCATCAACCAGATTCTTCATCTTGATGATACCGACGAAGAATCTACCATCTGGGATGCAGTGGATGAAGTCCTGATCTGCGGAAAAGGGGAGATGATCAAAACACTGGCAAATGCCTGCCACCATCATGGAATTCCAAAGAAAAATATTCATTTTGAACTGTTTGAAGCATTTAATGATGATATTTATCCGGTTGAAAAAAAATTCCCGTTCATTGAAAATATAGAAGTGGAATTCACTTTGTCTGGAAAAAAATATTCTGCCACACTCCCGGATAACAAAGAAAAAATTCTTCAGCAGCTTTTAATCCAAAAATTTCCTGTACCTTATTCCTGCAAATCCGGGATCTGCGGAAGCTGCGAATGTATTTTGGAAGAAGGCGAAGCAGAATTGCTGGAAAATGAGTATTTAACCGAAAAAGAAGAGCAGAAAGGACATATTTTAGCTTGTATGTCAATTGCGAAAAGCAGGAAAATAAAGCTTAACTTTGATCTTAGTTGAGAATAATAAAAAACATATTCAATCTTATCTTCATATCAATAGAAATGGTAATTCTGTTGATATGCCTGGCCAATGCCTGGGTTTTTGCCCTCACTGACGGCAGAACTTATACGAAAATTTCTAAAATACCTCCGCGCGAAGTTGCCCTTGTACTGGGAACTTCTCCCAAAATGAGATCCGGGGTCTCCAATCCTTATTTTACAAAAAGGATGGATGCGGCAGCTTTGTTATATCATCACGGAAAAATCCGTAAAATCCTGGTAAGTGGTGAGAAAAGCAAAGGGTATGATGAACCAGCTGCTATGAAGAAATACCTCATCTACCAGGAAGGAGTTCCTGAAGAGATTATTATGGAAGATCCACGAGGTTTTAACACCTATCAGAGTATTCTGCGCTGCAAGGATGTATACCATAAAGATAATGTAATCATTGTCTCACAGGGATTTCATAACCTCCGGGCACTTCTCTTTGCAAGAAATAATAACATGAATGCGTTAGGTTTTGATGCTCAGGATGTGATGAAACCTGAGAGCTATTACCGGAATCAATTCCGGGAAATACTTGCACGAACGGTAGCCGTTGTGTATTTTGCATTAGGAATTTCGCCGGATTAAAATAATTCCTTTTGATGATCTTTAGGCTATTATAAGTCTGATTGATACAGGTTCTTGTGAGTAAATTTCCTAAAATTAAATACAGGCATATTGCATGGTTTGCCGAACGATCGTTTAAGCGGCAGTCAATCCAATCTTATTTTTTGAATTCAAGGATAAAAATTTAGCAGATGAAATTTCATCTGCTAAAGATTATTATTAATCTGAAATTTAAATGATACCCTTTCCGTTGTGATCAGCGTTTCGATCAATTAACCACAAAATTTTACGATTAGAAAGGATATCCAAAGGCGATATTAAGCGTGGGCTTAAACGGCTGGAAATATTTAAATCGCCATCTTTCTCCATCCGGACGGTTTGGCTCGTACATTTTGTAAGCAAGATCCAGCCTTACTTTGATGTAAGCGATATTCAGCCTTAATCCGACACCGCTTCCGACTCCTACCTGTTTTAAAAATCTGTTAAATTTAAATTCGTCACCATCACCGTAGCCATTGTTATAGTTTTTTAGGCTCCAGATGTTACCGATGTCTGTAAAAACAGCGCCTTCATAGGTATCATTAAAAGGAACTCTGAATTCAACATTCGTTGTTAGCTTTATATTATCCGTCATATAAGTACGAACCCTTGCATCAACCTGCGAATCTGCCGGTCCTAACCCTCCGAAAGGCACCCAGGCTCTGATATCATTTGGTCCTCCGTTAAAATAAGACCGGATGACCGGCATATTGGAAGAGTTTCCGTAGGGAATCCCTATACCGATAAACTGTCGTAATGCCAATGTATTGTCACCGAATTTAAAATATTTTCTGATATCAAAATCAAATTTTACAAACTGGGCGTAAGGGATATTGAAAATTGTTCGTTCAGGGCTGGTGGTAATTCCTCCCTCATTCCTTTTCTGGTTAAAAATGCTGAAAATATTTCCCGCCAGTTCCACTTTCCCGCTGAAATAAAAAGCATTCGGATAATCTTTTTTTCCGATTTCATTATAAATGAAATTATAAATCATGGAAGAAATCAGGACATCTTGCGTCTGCCGGTCTTTGTTGACGAGCGTTCCTACGAATGCCGTGTACCGGTCCTGTCCCTGTTGATTCAGTCCCTGAATATAGCTTGTATCATTGATGATCTGCTGAGAAACCTGGTCGATGCTCAGTTGTCCGGAAGTAAATTTCTGGGCAATATCGGGATGAGATACAAAATAATCATTGAAAAATTCTTCCCGAATGGCATTGTCACTGGTGAAATAGCTGTAATAAGCGTCTTTATTCTTGGTTAAACTGAGCTGTGTATTAAAAAGGGTTAGCCTATGGGTTACTTTTTCATTTACCGTAGCGAGATAATTCAGTCCTGTATTGAAGTTCAGCCTTCCCAAGCCAATATTGTTCTGATCGGAAACGCCCAGTACAATAGATGAAGTCGGGCTGTACCGCTTTGGTATGAGCTTATAATAATTAAACGGCAACAGCAACCTTGGAAAACTTAGGGAAGCCTGAGCTGATACTTCATAAGCCAGAATTCTTCGGTTGATATCTTTAGGGTCTACAATACGTCCGAAAGTTCCGGAAACGCTTGTTGAAAGGTTTTCCGCACCGCCAAAGACGTTTCTGGTAATAAGATCTACAGAAGGGGAGATCCCGAAATTAAGCACTTCAGAATAATTTAAATCCAATCCCACTTTCAGATCATATTTCGGTAACGGCTTTAAAATATAGGTTACGTCTACAATACTGTCATTCGGGCTGGTACCGCCACCCCTTCTCAGTGAATCTCTGGCCTTCAGGATGCTGAAATTGTTCATTGCCAGAAGGTTTCTTTTGGTAAGATCAAGCTTTTTCTGATCATACACCTGCTTGTTTGCTACGATGATGGCTCTCCATATCGCACGGGAATCATAGGTGTTTTCCGTTTTATGAAAACTGATTCCCCTTAAACTGTCTTTCTTTGTACGGGAAGGAAAATCCTTTACATCGTCCACGATAGCAACATCAATATTTCCGATGGTGGATTTTTTATAAGGGCTGTCCAGAGAGTCTTTATGAACTTCCATCACAAGAGGAACCTGCTTGGTACTTTGTAAAGAATCAGCCACAAAGCCCACTTCATCGCCAAGCGCATTAAATCGGTAGTAGCCGTATTCCCTCATCAAGTCATTAATTCGGTTTACCTCTTTTTCAAGTATGGTCTGGTCTAAAATCTGTCCTTTTCTGATAAGGCTTTCCCTTATATGTTGCTGATAGATATTTTTTACCTCCTGATCAGTGATGTTATAATAGTAGTTTTTAATATAAGTAGGATCTTTATGCGTAATAAAATACGTAACGGCCGCTTTTTTAGCTGCGGAATCAAGAGCCTGTTTATATTTAACTTCAGCATCCCAGTATCCTCTGTACGTCAGTCTTTTCTGTACTGACTCCGCACTCTTTTCAGTTCTGGTCTGATCGAGAATAACCGGTGCAGAACCCCACTTATGGTAGAGCCTGTCCAGGAAAAGACTTTTCCCGATATCATTATTCATATTGTATTTAATGAAAAGAGAATCCCGAAGCTTCTGATTTCTCATTTCATCAGGATAGGTCATGTATTCATTAAGGAGCGTATCATATTTTGGACTGGCAGCATTATAAAGCCATAAACTAAGGGGCATGAAAAGAAACTGCCTTTTATTGGGTTTTTGCTGAACATAACTTTTCAGTTCGCTGTCGAAAGGTTCTTTTTTGTCTTCAAACTCAAAATTGTTTTTTACCAGCAGGTATTCGCCGTCCGGAACTTTTTTAGTAGTGCTACAGGCGTACAAGAGACCAACAAATGTTGCAAATGAGATAATTTTATAATACTTTTGAGGAGAATTCTTATAATGCTTACAGCTCATACAATAAAAGTTTTACAGTCTTTGGATAAAAAGAAGTTCAGGCAAAAATACAATTTGTTTTTGGTTGAAGGTAATAAAATCATTTGTGAACTTTTTAATTCTAAAGTTAAAATTAAAGAAATATTTTCTACCGATCCGCAAAAACTGGACCGTCCGGATCTGCATGTCACTCATATATCTGAAAATGAGCTGAAAAAAATAAGTATGCTGCAGCATCCGAAAGATTCTGTAGCCGTATGCTATATTGAACCGCAGGAAGACTGGAAAGACAGGGAGATCCAGCTGGTATTGGACGGTATACAGGATCCGGGAAATCTGGGAACCATTATACGTCTGGCCGACTGGTTCGGGATTGAGCAGATTATCTGCAGCGAAGATACGGTAGATGTATATAACCCAAAGGTGATTATGGCCACAATGGGTTCTTTTACCAGGGTAAATGTGGTGTATACGGATCTTACCGAATATTTATCCGGAACGGAGAATATTAATATCGGAACCGATATGGAAGGTGAAAATATTTACAGTTTCAAAAAACCGGAGAAGTTAAATCTCATTTTAGGAAATGAAGGAAACGGCATGCGTCCGGAAACGGAAAAACTAATTCATAAAAGTGTTATGATTCCGAGATTCGGAAAGTCACAGTCCACAGAAAGCCTTAATGTCTCAATGGCAGCAGGAATTATTTTAGGGCAACTCTTTAGTGAAAGAAAATAGAGAAGCAGAGCTCGAGTGTGGGAGCTTTATCGAAACCTTAGTCCTAAATATTTAGTAATAAGTACTCCCACTCTCAAACTCATATAAGCTGTTCCATACTGGATACGCTTTTGTTTTTCTGGTAGGTTTCCAGTTTTTTTCTCACAAACCGCAAAGCGGCAGGAGCAAGGTAAATCATAGCTGCACCAATCAGTTTTTTCTTCCAGTTAGAACTTTTAAAATTTTTGCGGGCATAATTCCCGACAATGGTCGTTACTGCGAGATTTATCATAATATCCATCGCATCACCTTTAAATGCAGAACCGGCAATTCCGAGAGCTGCATTTTTGCTGATGAAGGCATCCTTTATTTCACTGGTAATCTGTTTGGCAATTACATCTTTACGAAGCACGACTTTCTCATCCCCATCCTCATCTACTTTCTCCTGCAAGTACTGGTCGGTTAAACCATTCGTAAACGCGCTCAGACTTTCTTTAGTATTTTTAAAGGTAAGAAGATCTTCAATACCTTCAATTTCCAGCTTCAGTAATTTTTTCTTTCTTCTGAGTTCTTCAATATTTTCATAATTTCTGCCCATAGCTTAATGATTTAAAAATTTAATGACCTGATCTGCCACAGAATTTACGATTTTCTTTTTAAATAGCATAATAAGTATCATGGCCAGAAGATAAAACCCTGCTACTATCAGAAATCCGTATGACTGATTCCCCAATGCCTCACCGATGAGAAAAGCAATCCCAAAATTGAACAGAATAATGAAAAAACCAAAAGCAACAAGCATAATCACAAAATAGGTAATGACTCCTGCAGAAAGAGAAGATTTTTCTGTTGCCTCTATCTTCAGAAGATCAATCCTTTTAGACGCATATTCTTTAATAGTTTCTATCATTGTTTTTTATTTGAAGTTATAAAAAAAGGAACTTTCATTTATAAAGTTCCTTTTCATAATTTATCTAAAAAATAAATCGTTTAATTTTTTAGATCATTGAGTTCCGACTCCACGTTTTTTACAACATCTGCCGTTTTGGAAACAATCTGATCTTTATATTTATCATATCCGTCTTTTACGGTATGTGCTACGCTATTGGCTGTTTCTTTAAAAGTAGACGAAATATTACCATACTGGTCTTTTACCTTTTCAGACACTTCGTCATATTTATTTTTAGCCTGATCTTTTATATCGTTCGCTTTCGTTTTAATTTTTTTTCTTGTTTCTTTTCCTTCCTCAGGAGCATAAAGCATACCTAAGATAACACCTGCTGCAGCACCTGCAAGAAGTCCTGCCAAAATACCCGCTGTATTGTTCTTTTTAGACATTTTCGTTTTTTTTAATAGTTAATAAATATTAGCTTTTTACTTGTGTTAAATTGTACAATTTACATACCAAAGGGGAAAACGAGCTATTAAAAAATGTTAAATCTTTTCGATGTGAGATAAAATTGCATCAATTGTTTCCTGCTTATTCAGGAAGGTATTGTCTATGACAATAGCATCTTCGGCCTGCTTCAGCGGAGCGATCTCACGTTCACTGTCTATTCGGTCACGTTCAATCAGGTTTTCCTTTACCTGTTGTTCATCAGCTTCAATGCCCAGAGAAATTAGTTCCTGATATCTTCTTCTGGTTCGTTCATCAATGCTAGCAGTAAGGAAGAACTTGTAATCTGCATCCGGCAGTACTACTGTTCCTATGTCGCGTCCGTCCATAATGATGCCTCCCTTTTCCGCCTGGGAACGCTGGGATTGAAGAAGGAAATCCCGGACTTCCTTTTGTTTTGCCACAAAGCTTACATTGTCGGAAACCTCATTGGTTCGGATGGCTTTTGATATATCAATATGGTTAAGGAAAAGAATAAGTTCGCCTTCGAAATTTTTGAATTCAAGCTCGATTTCGCTGAAGGATGAAAACAGCCTCTTGAGATCAATGGATCCGTTTTCTCCGATGCAGTTCTGAAGGGCAAACCAGGTTACACCCCGGTACAGGGCTCCGGTATCCATATGAATGATCCCCAGTTTTTGGGCAATGATTTTTGAGATGGAACTTTTTCCGGTAGACGAGTACCCGTCGATTGCAATTACAGGTTTTTTCATACCGCAAATTTCCAGATTTTTTCTTAAAAATCAAGAAACCTCAAGAGAATTTCTTAAGGTTTCTTTTTATTTTTATGCTTTGCTTTTATCTTATCTAATATCCTGCATGGCTGGTAAGATCTACTGAAATGCCTATCTGGTTGACATTCGAGGCATTATGGTATCTTATATGAGCATAATCGATCCTGAACCGGGAAAGCTTCACCCCAAAGCCTGCTGAAATCCCTGAGAAATTTCTTTGGTCTGCCACAGCAAGTTCGTTTCCTCTTTTTACATTGTATCCTAACCTAATGTTGAAGCTTTTCTCCGGAAACAGTTCGGCTCCCAGGGAAAAATGGTCTGCAATTTTTCTTCCGACATTCACTTCCTGTCCGTTTACATTATACTGTGAAGAAATATCGAACTGCTGTACATCGTGTGCGGTAATAGTAACCGCTAAAGGAATCGCTTTTAAGGTCCTGGTGTATCCGATATCCACTCTGAACGGAAGATTTTCCCGCGTCCCGTTGAATGATTTGAACTGATACCCGAAATTTCTGAAAACCACTGAAGCCGTTTCCTTGTTCTTTTTATTGTGATAGGTAATCCCCGCATTTCCGGAAATTGCGGAAGAAGAATAATTATCGATTTTTGAAGTGATGAAATTCAGTCCGCCCCCAATGGTCCAGTCTTCCTCAAACTGATAGGCGTACCCGGCTCCGACAGCAACATCGGAAGCCGTAAAGGTCCCGTTTTCAAAACCGCTGTCGTCGGTTCTCGGGATACTTCCGTAGCTCATGTACCGGGCATTGATGGTTGCCATATGGCCGTTATCAAAATCTTTGGCGTAAGCAATAGTTCCATACTTGGAATCCGCAAGATAAGCCGTGGCATTTACGGAGAGCTGATTATCCGAGTCTTTATTGAGTAGAGAAGGGTTTGCAATAGCAAAGGAAACATCTTGATCTCTTACGGAAATTGCGTCACCACCCAGTGCAGCCTGCCTTGCAGAAACCGGAAGGTTTAAGAACGGAAAAACGTTTGTTCCCGTTTGTGCATAAGAAACAATTCCTGAGAGAAATAATGAAAGAATGACAATTTTCTTCAATTCAGTTTATTAGTAATGCAAAAATAATCCTTTTTCGTACTTTTCAAAATATTTCTCACATTATTTATGCGTAAATATATATTTTTCGCAAAAGCAGTGGCTTATTTAAATAGAGCGACTTTTCAGATAGAGGATTTATCAGCGGTCTGATTAATTAGCCCCGATTGCAGCGGCATCCTTTTTTGTGCTGGCAAAAGCATTGGCAAAAAAGATACAGCGGAAAGCGGGAAAAAGCTCCTGAGAAAAATGCTGCCGTTTCCACGAAAAGTTCCGGGAAACGGCTTTGGGTCGAAGATTTAAAAATTTAATGCAGAATTAAAAATCAACCTTATTAATGATTATATTTGCAGTGTCAAATTTCAGACAATCAACCTAACGGAAAAAAGTTATTTATACAAGAAATGAAATATAAAAGAATCCTTCTAAAACTGAGCGGTGAAGCCTTAATGGGGAACAGACAGTACGGTATCGACAACGAAAGGCTACAGGAATATGCAGCGGAAATAAAAAAAGTAGTGGAGAAAGGCTGTGAAGTTGCCATCGTCATCGGAGGAGGGAATATTTTCCGTGGGGTGGCCGGAGCTGCCAAAGGAATGGACCGGGTGCAGGGCGACTATATGGGAATGCTGGCTACGGTTATTAACGGGATGGCCTTACAGGGTGCCCTGGAAGATGCAGGAATCAAAACCAGGCTTCAATCTGCTATCGAAATGGATAAAGTAGCCGAGCCTTTCATCAAAAGAAGAGCGGTGAGACATCTTGAGAAGGGCAGAGTGGTGATCTTCGGAGCCGGAACCGGAAACCCGTATTTTACTACCGATACTGCAGCAACACTAAGGGCTATTGAAATTGATGCGGACGTTATTTTGAAAGGGACAAGGGTAGACGGAATCTACGACAGCGATCCTGAAAAAAATGCTGATGCGGTAAAATATAATTCACTATCTTTCGACGAAGTTTATGCCAAGAACCTGAAAGTAATGGATATGACGGCATTCACTTTAAGCCACGAAAACAAGCTGCCGATCATCGTATTTGATATGAATAAAGACGGCAACCTGGAAAAAATCGTGGATGGTGAGAATGTTGGTACTTTAGTTGATCTGTAATCGGTATTTCGGGGTAATATTTTAAAATCGTTCATTACCCGTTATTCATTACTAATCGATTATTAAAATGTGTAATTTATCAAATTTTTATTATATAATGGAAGAAATAGATCTTATAGTAGAGTCTGTACAGCACGACATGGAAGCCGCTATTAAGCACCTGGATCATGCATTTCAGAGAATCAGAGCGGGACGTGCGTCCACGGCGATGGTTCAGGATGTAATGGTAGAATATTACGGAGCATTGACTCCTATCAATCAGGTAGCGAATGTTTCTGTTCCGGATGCGATGACGATTTCTATTCAACCCTGGGATTCCAAAGCGATCAATGATATTGAAAAGGCGATCATCAATTCAAATTTAGGTTTTGCGCCTTCCAATAACGGGATCAATATCATCCTTAATGTTCCGCCATTGACGGAAGAAAGAAGAAGGGAGCTGGCCAAGCAGGCTAAAGGCGAAGCTGAAGATACGAAAGTAGTGGTGAGGAATGCACGACAGAACGGTCTGAAGGAGCTTAAAAAGCTGGACGGTGTTTCCGAAGATATCATTAAAGGTGTAGAAGCCGATATCCAGACACTTACTGATAAGTATGTAAAAGCTTGCGACGAGCACCTTAAAGTGAAAGAAGCTGAAATTATGAAAGTATAATTTTTAGTATCGAAAATATAAAAAGCGGTTTCATTTTTTGAAGCCGCTTTTGTTTTAAATGGTATAAAATAATGGAGATTAAACCATCTATTAAAGAGCCATTTAAAAAGTAAGAAGAAACTAGTGAAATGGGTGGGGCAAATTATTTGCTGTACAATCTAGAGGCATAACGGTTTATTCTTCGTGTCTTTGTTGTTCAGTATTTTACGGTATACATCCATCAATTCTTTCACATCACAATTCCCCTTTTTATTAGGAATCGTTTCTGGATTTATATTTTTATCGGTAGACCTTATCGTGAAGTGCTTTTCCAGACACTGGATGGGTTTTCCGTTTTTTAAATAAATTCTCTGCTGGCTGATGCTGTCTTTGGTGATGGGCTTTTCGGGAGTTCCGCCGTCGAACTGCCACACCGTTTCTTCTTTAAAAATGAAAAATACTTTGTCGCTTTTCACGTAATAATTGGTTACTGATGAAAAATGACTGTCAGCAAAAAAGTGCTTTACCATCCTCAGGTCCTTTTTTTCATAGTAAAAGTCTGCTTTACCTTCAATTTCATCACAGGTATAGCTGAAACTATTGGAATCCAATTTTTTGGATAACAGTTTTTCATTGAGTACTGCAAATTCTTTCCTGATTTCATCGATAGTTTGTGGAATTTTGTCTGGTGGAATACTGTCTTCTTTCAGTACAGCAGGATCTTTTGACTGGTTATGACCGACAATGTTTCCTTTCTGCTTATTACACGAAAAAAGAAGGGTAAGGCAAACGGCAGTGATGATGCTTTTCATATGATTAATTTGGCTGGTTCAATAATACAAAAAATCAGACCAAACAAAAAGCAGTCTCAATCTGAAACTGCTTTTTCTTATTCTATGACTAAGTTGATTATTTACAATTTTCGTTATAATCAACGATTACTTCATCCACGATAGCCTTATTGTCGGCCATGGCATTCCCGACTTCATTCCTGATGAATTTTCCTAAACCGGAACGTTGCTTCGTATCATTTTTGAGAGAAGCATATTCGCCTTTCGATGCCTTTGTTCTTACGACCGGACAGTCGGCAATGATCATCTTAGCCTTTACTGCGGTAAGTTCTTCAGGCTTTCCGCCTTTTTTGGAATAGACGTAAGACGGGTTTTCTCTCATTCTTTTATTTTCCGCTTCCGCAACGGCAACCTGTCCGCCCGCTGAGAAGGTCGTAGGAAAACCATATACTTTATACACTTTAATTTTTCCGTCTGCCACCAGCTCGGCAAACTGGTTGCTTTTTGTAAGGTTGTTGAATGCCTTCAGATTACCGCTTAGTCCTCCGTTCTGCGTATTGTAAGCCTCTTTTACATTTGTATATTTGATGTTTTCAAATACCCTTTGCGAATCATTATCAACGGCCATGTATCCTTTAAGATCATCCACATCATATGTTTTGAATTTCTGTCTTTTTTTGGAAGCATCAATATCCGTTAAAGCGATAAATTTTACTTTTTTCTGATTGGTCCATGGGCTCATTTCATTTCCGGCAAGCCTTACAATACCTTCGATTTTCTTTCCGCCTTTATCAATGATGTAACCTGGCTTTTCACCGTTTCTCATTTCATATTCAGTCGTGTCGTCCTGTGCATAAACATTGAATGAAGCCAGGCTCAGCAAACCCATGAATAATAATTTTTTCATAGCTAAAAACTTTTAATTCCGGCAAAGATAATTTTTTATTGCTAAAATGAATTTAAATTTAATATAAAGACAGAGAGAAATCGTTAAAGGCTGGAAAACGGGTGTTGGATGCTGGAAGTTTTCTTTTAATGATTAAACTGTATTTCGAGTTATTGCATTCAACTTTTGCTTAATCAATTAAATACAAAAAGATCCGGAATTTTTCCGGATCTTTTTGTATTTGAAATATTTTTAATTATTGATAACGTTTATGTTCTTCTTTTTTCACAAATAGTTTCGTAATCGGTTTTAAAGCCGCTTTATATTTTTCAGCGTCAAACAATTGGGAATCGGTTAGGGCTTTGTAGGTCATCCATACTCCGAAAGGAAAAAGGACAATATTCGGAATCCAGGCAGCCAGATAAGGATTAATTTTACCTGCCCAGGCCATGTTTTCAAAGCCTACGTTGATGACGTAGAATATAATGAAAATCACGATTGCAATAATAACCGGAAGACCCATTCCTCCTTTTCTGATGATTGAACCAAGACTGGAACCGATCAGGAAAAAGATAATACAGGTAAATGAATACGTAACGATCCGCTGCTGATAAATAACCACTTTATTGTAATATTTTATGCCCGGATCAAGCTCATTGTTTTTGGCTTCAAGCGTACTTTTCAGACTTTCCAGTCTATCGTATGCATTCTTGATAATCTCCAGTTTCTTTTCTTTTTTTACCGTATCCAATTTGATCATCTGCTTAGGTTTTGCTTTTGAACGGTTCTGCTTGGAATCCATATAGCTGATCACCGAATTGGTCTGGTTCAGCACGTCATTGTTAACGTTTGTAAAAAAACGGTCGTTATCGCTTTTGGCTTTATCAATAGTTTTATTAATTTCGTTAAATGTCTGAAAACGGTAATCCTCCGTAATCTTTTCTTCTTCAATTGCCTTATTGATAATCTCACTTACGTCAAAATGAGAAGTCAGTGAATCGAACTTAATGGCCTGGTCCGGCTGTTTAAGCCTTACATTTTCCCCTTTTCCGGCAAAATTATCATCATATACGTAACCATCATACAGAACAAGCTTCAGGTAATTTTTGTTGGCTGCAGGAATGAATTTCCCTCTTTTTGCAACAATCGTCTGCTGATTTTCATAAGAACTTGCTTTTTTATGTACGAAAACCCCTTCGATATTCTCATCGTTTTTGCCGGAAAGTTTATCAAATTTCACCATATTTCCTGGAATCTGGTCGATAAACTGGCCGGGTGTAAAATTAAGGGCCGGTTTTGTCTGGGCGATATTATAAAGCATATTTCTCGCTTTCCTCTGGAAATCGGGGATGATATTGTTTGAAAAAAAATAGAGGATGATCGACATTATGACGGTAACTCCTAGCAGCGGCATCATTACCCGTGTCAGCGAAATCCCTGCAGCTTTCATGGCGGCAAGCTCGTACCGTTCCCCAAATTCACCGAAAGACATAATGCTTGCCAACAGGATCGTCAGCGGCAATACCATACTGATAACGCTTACCCCAAGATAGAAAAGAAGCTTCATGATCTGCCAATAGCTTAATCCTTTCCCCATAAACTGTCCCAGCTGGATCCAGATAATGTTTACAATGAAGATAAAAAACAATACGCTGAATATAAAAAAAAACGGTCCGAAGAAAGTTTTTATGATATAGCGGTCTAGTATTTTTAACATGCGCCAAAATTAATCAAAAAGCTGCAAAGTTTCCTTTGCAGCTCTTATATTTTATGAAATTTTATTAGAACGGACATTAGAGTTCCGTAACCAGGTAGTTTTTATATTTATTTTTGTCAAATACGAACATTCCCGGATCCAGGGTCTGGTTCTCCTTGTATTGGGTAATGGCAATTACCGCAAGATCTTTGTTGTTTCCGTGCTGTTCAAGTTTTATCATCTGCTTTTTGGCTGCGTCTACAAAAAGATAAACCGCCTGGATGCCATTGGATTTGACGGGAGTTAATTTGATAAAGTCTGCGTTTACCCCATTTACATTTTTCTTTCCTTCATAGGTTACATTATAATCATTTCTGTATGAGGTAAGATAGTTGATAGGGGAGAACATCGAGCTGCTTCCATTCGGTTTGGCTACCGTAACCTCCATGTCTTCCGTATTGATATTGTAAATTTTGCTGCCATCGAAAATCTGTTCCGTTTCCATGATTTTCAGCTTATATTTATCGCCTGCAGCGTAGTAAATACCCGGCTCGTTCTTATCCACCTTTCCGTTGGTACCGCTGCCAAAGGAAAATTTGAAGTAGGTATTTTTCTTCGATTTGTAATTGGCTGTAATATCATCAAGGATTTTTTTTGCCTTGGCATCGATTTTCTGTGCGTTTGTAAATCCTACGGCTCCGATCACCAGGCTGCTGATTACAACTTTTGAAATAATATTTTTCATTTTCTTAAATCTTACTTGAATTTTAGACTTTCTTTTTAGCTAAAAGTTAAAACTCTGAATTTTTTGTTTTAACTGCGCAGATCTTCCAAAAACTGTTCCAAAGAATGCAGGTCGCTGATGAGGACTTCTCTTGCTTTTGCCCCGTTAAATCCGCCTACAATCCCGCTTGCTTCCAACTGATCCATGATTCTTCCCGCTCTGTTATAGCCTAATTTTAATTGTCTCTGAAGCATAGATGTTGAACCCTGTTGGGTGGATACGATAATTCGTGCGGCTTCTTCAAACAGAGCATCTTTTTCATTCGGATCAAATGCGCCGACGGTACTTGTGGAATCTTCGGAAACATATTCCGGAAGAATAAATGCCGAAGCGTAACCTTTCTGTTCCCCGATAAACTCGGCCAGTCTTTCCACTTCCGGAGTATCCACGAAAGCACACTGAAGCCTTAAAATTTCGTTTCCGTTAAAATAAAGCATATCTCCTTTCCCGATCAGCTGATCAGCACCCGGCGAATCCAGGATGGTCCTTGAATCTACACTTGAAATTACACGGAAAGCAGCCCTTGCCGGGAAATTGGCTTTAATCATACCGGTAATTACATTTACCGACGGTCTCTGTGTAGCTACAATTAAGTGAATTCCTACCGCTCTTGCAAGCTGGGCAAGACGGGCAATCGGCAATTCCACTTCTTTCCCGGCCGTCATGATCAGATCCGCGAATTCGTCTACAACAAGTACGATATACGGAAGATAGCGATGTCCGTTTTCCGGATTTAGCTTTCTTTCGACAAATTTTTTATTGTATTCCTTTAAATTTTTACAGAACGCATTTTTAAGAAGATCATATCTCGTATCCATTTCAATACAAAGGGAATTCAGCGTATTGATCACTTTATTGGTATCGGTGATGATTGCTTCTTCCGCATCAGGTAGTTTAGCCAGATAGTGCCTTTCGATTTTTGAATATAAAGAAAGTTCCACTTTTTTAGGATCCACCATCACGAATTTCAGTTCGCTTGGGTGCTTCTTGTAGAGTAGGGAAGTAAGAATGGCGTTAATACCAACCGATTTACCCTGTCCTGTAGCACCCGCCATCAGCAGGTGGGGCATTTTGGAAAGATCCGCCATAAAAATTTCATTGGAAATGGTCTTTCCGAATACCACAGGAAGATCCATATCCGTATTCTGGAATTTCTGTGAAGCGATTACCGAACGCATGGAGACCATGGTAGGGTTTTTTCTCGGAACCTCGATTCCGATGGTGCCTTTACCCGGCATTGGTGCAATAATCCGGATTCCCAATGCTGATAAGTTCAGCGCAATATCATCCTGCAGTTTTTTAATGGCCGCTACCCGGATTCCTGCTTCCGGAACTATTTCATACAGCGTTACTGTAGGTCCGATCGTCGCTTTAATCTCGGCGATACCTACGTTAAAGTTTTTCAGCAGTCCGACGATCTTATTTTTATTTTCTTCTAATTCGTCTTTATTAATGGAGATTTCCTCGTTTCCGTAATCTTTTAAAAGTTCCACCGGAGGCATCTGGAATTTGGCAAGGTCAAGTTTATGATCGTAGAGGCCGTGTTTGTCGACCAATTCCTGGGATTTAATATCGTCATCGTCCAGAATATCAATTACCGGTGCGATTTCCACATTGAATTTAATATCTTCCTGAGATGCAACAGCAGTCGCTGTACGGGTTACAGGTACAGAAGGTTTAACGTCAAAAGCCTGCTCCGGCGTTGAAGTCGGAACCTTTGGCTTTGTATCGAGATTTAAATTGATGGATGAAGAGAAATCGGTTTTAATCTCTTCCTCAAAAGAGGTATTGTTCGGGGTAACGATCATATCCAGGCCGGGAGAAACCGGAACTTCAGGGAATCCTTTCGGGATGCTTACCGGTTCAGGTTCTTTTATTTTTACAGCAGACTTTTCTACAGCTTTGGTTACAATAACCTTTGATGGAGTCTCTTCCTCCTTATGGGCTTCCAATTCTTCGATCAGTTCTTCATCCGCTTCAAAATTTTCATCAGAACTCGGCATCATCGACTTTACTTTGCCAATGGTATTTTCATTAATATCGTTAAGCTTCGATTTGATAGAACTCGGGCGGAGATTGAATTCAAGAATAAAATACAGCGCAATACTGGATATCAGAACCAGCCAGAGACCGACTGTTCCGATGATGGCATTCAGCGAGTCCATGATCTGGTAGCCGTAAACGCCGCTCAACACGCCTTGCCCTTTGGTAACCGCTCCAAATAAAATCGGCAGCCAGCAGATAAAGAACAGGGAATGCCCAACAGTTTTCCATGGTTTGAACATTTTCTTTTTCAGGATCACCGTTCCGAAAACCAGAAACAAAAAGGCAATGATAAAAGAAGCCACCCCGATACTTTCGAATATAAAAATATTTCCCAGCCAGTCGCCAAGTTTTCCGAAAAGATTGGAGGATTTTATGCTCTTGTCCAGCATGGTTCCTGCCTGGCTCTGGTCTGCCTTCCAGTTCATCAGATATGAAACGAATGAAAAGGTAAGCACCACAGAGAAAAGGATAAACGTAAGCCCGAAAAATACCCGGGGTTTTGATAAAAATTTGCCCTTGTCAGGCGATTCCGTAGGTTTTTGTTGCGTGTTTTTATTCATAATGTCAATTGGCAAATTTAATATTTTTCAACATTAAACAATATGCTTTTCTGTGAAAAGAAATTTAATTTTTTCCGGTTAAAAAAGGAATTTTCCACATCGTTTTGTTTACCGGACATTAAAAATATTTAAAATAAAATGAATTAAGCACAAATGTGTGATCAAAATTTTTTTATGAGAAAAAAGAAGAAAAATAATTCCACTTGAAGTCTTTGGATTTTCGGCAATAATGTATGGGTTATTAAGAATGATTCAAAATAACGTTTCGCGCTTTCAAAGTGATAAAAAACAGCTTTTTTTAACGGCTTTATGGTTTATCATCCTTATTTTTGCATGTCAAGTATATACATATGAAGAAGATCCAGGATATTTTGATCTCAACCAGAACAATGGCAGTGCTGCTATTGGGGTATGCATTCGCGATGGCCTATGCAACGTTCTTAGAAAACGATTACGGGACCCCCACAGCCAAAGCATTAATCTACGAAGCATGGTGGTTTGAATTAATCATGCTCCTTTTAATCCTTAATTTTATCGGCAATATCGGAAGATACAGGCTTTGGAAAAGGGACAAATGGCCGGTGCTGGTGTTCCACCTTGCTTTTGTGCTGATCTTTATCGGCGGTGCCATTACCCGCTACATCAGTTTTGAAGGCATGATGCACATCAGGGAAGGTGAAACGACCAATGAAATCGTAACCGATAAGAATTTCCTTAAGATCCAGATCGAAGAAAAAGGAGATGTTCTCAATTACCAGGATATTCCTTACCTGATGTCCCCGCTTCACAAAAATCTTGAAGCTACTTATGATTTCCGTGGAAAACAGGTAAAAGTAGTGGCCAAAGAGTATGTTCAGCGAAAAAAAGACAGCCTTGTGGCCAATCCGAATGGATCGGAATATTTACATTTAGTATCTACCGGGCAAACGGGAAGACAGAATATTTTCATCAAACCGGGTGAAACCAAATCCGTCAACGGAACGCTCGTTACCTTCAACAGGGCGATCGACGGTGCGGTGGAATTTAAAAATGAAGGCGGACAACTGTTTATCAAGACGCCGGTTGATGCCAATTATATGACCATGGCCACGCAGGCTACCGGAACAACCAAAAAAGATGAATTCCAGCCTTTGGCCCTGAGAAGTTTATATTCCATCAACGAATTGAAATTGGTGGTTCCCGAAGGTTTAAGAAAAGGGAAATTAATATCTATTGAAGGCGACCGTAAAAAGGACCAGAATGTTCCGGATATGCTGAAGGTAGAACTTCAGGGGCCGAAAACAAAGCAATTGGTCGATCTTTCCGTAGAAAAAGGAAATCCCAATGCCTATAAGCAGGTAACCATGGACGGACTAAACATCATGATCGGTTTCGGACCGAAGATATACAATACGCCATTCTCTTTAAAGCTGGATGACTTCGTGATGGAAACTTACCCGGGAAGTTCTTCTCCGAGCGCTTATGAAAGCCACATTAAAATTATCGATGAAGGAAAGCAGACCCCTTTCAAAATCTATATGAACCATGTATTGAACCACAAAGGATACCGTTTCTTCCAGTCGAGTTTCGATCCGGACCGAATGGGAACCGTACTTTCCGTAAACCACGATTTCTGGGGAACGCTGATCTCTTACATCGGATACACTTTTTTATTCGGAGGCATGTTCTTTATGTTCTTCTGGAAAGGAACCCACTTCTGGAAACTGAATAAAATGCTGAAAGATGTCAATAAAAAGAAAGCGGCAACCGTACTTTTACTGCTGTTAAGCTTTGGCCTGAATGCCCAGAAAATTGAAACGCATGGGACTACCGACGGAAGCAGGGAGCATATGCATGTAGAAGGTGAAAACCACAACCATGCTCCGGCACCTGAAACCGCTCAGCCACAAGGGCCGAAGCCGTTTACGAAAATGAAGGTGGTAACGGCAGACGAAATCATTGCCAGAAATAAAATCAGTACTGAGCATGCCGATAAATTCGGATATCTGTTGGTACAGAATTTTGAAGGTCGTATCGTGCCGATCAATACCGAAGCCTTGGATGTTTTAAGAAAGCTTTATAAAAAAGACGAGTTTAAAGGAACAGACGGAAAATCTCTAACAGCAAACCAATGGTTTTTATCAGTGAATATCGACACACCGAGCTGGACGATGGTTCCGATGATCAAAGTAGGAACGAAGGGGGGTGATGAATTAAAGAACAAAACAAAAGCAGATGAAGACGGGTATACTTCCCTGATGAATCTGTTCCCGGCAGATGCCAACGGAAATCTAAAATATATTCTTGAAAGCGATTATAATACGGCATTCCGTAAAAAACCGGCCGAGCAGACCAATTATGACAAAGAAGTTATTGCCGTAAACGAGAGGGTGCAGATCTTCAACGAATTTTTTAGCGGTCAGTTTATGCGAATTGTCCCGGTAAAGAATGATGCCAACCACACCTGGCATTCGTGGCTGGACCAGAAAATGGAACCGGACATGGAATCCCAGCAGGTAATGGGTCCTTATTTCGCTGAAGTACTGAAAGCACAGCAAACCGGTAACTGGAGCAAAGCCGATGCAGAACTGGCAAAGCTTTCGGTATATCAGCAGAAATGGGGCAAAGCGGTCGTTCCTGCAAAATCGAAAGTGGATCTTGAAGTCTTCATGAATAAACTGAACATCAACTTCAAACTCTTGATTTTCTACACCCTGATCGGAGGATTATTGCTGATCTTAGGCTTCGTAGAACTATTCAAGCCGAATAAAATTTTAAATAAGGCGATCAAAGCAATCATCGTAATAGGCATTATCGGATACGCTTTCCATTTCCTGGGATTGGTAGCCAGATGGTATATTTCGGGGCACGCACCCTGGAGTAACGGATATGAAGCGATCATTTTCATCTCATGGGTGGGGATTACGGCCGGGCTTTTACTGTATAGAAATTCCAATGCTTTAATTCCGGCAGCCGGATTTATGGTAGCGGTTATTATGATGGGATTTGCCCATGGAGGCTCCGCGCTGGACCCTCAGATTACGCCGCTGGTTCCGGTATTGAAATCTTACTGGCTGATCGTTCACGTAGCGATTATCACCTCCAGCTACGGATTCTTCGCCTTGTCAATGATCATTGCGGTCATCAGCCTGATCTTCTATACTATTTCACAAAAAGAAACATATAAGATACATCACGACACCACATTGAAGGAACTGGCTATCGTTTCGGAAATGTCTTTAACCATCGGTCTGTTTGCCTTAACAGTAGGAAATTTCCTAGGAGGAATCTGGGCTAACGAATCTTGGGGAAGATACTGGAGCTGGGACCCGAAAGAAACGTGGGCTTTCATTTCCATCATGGTCTATGCTTTTGTTCTGCACATGAGACTGGTTCCGGGATTACGAAGCAGATGGGCATTCCACGTAGCGACGATGTTTGCATTCTGTTCGATGGTAATGACCTATTTTGGGGTAAATTATTACCTCAGCGGGCTTCACTCATATGCAGCAGGTGATCCGGTTCCGGTTCCGGCGTGGGTGTACATCGGACTTGGAACGATGCTGGCTTTAGCCATTGCCTCTTATGTAAAGTTCAGAATTTTGACAAAGAAATAAAATTTGATCTCTTATAAATGAAATCCCGGAAGTTGTTGCTTCCGGGATTTTTATTTGTTTTATAACTTTTAGTCTGTCATTAAATTTAACATTTGTTAAATATTAAAATTCATACTTGGAATTTCAATAATTAGATATATCTTTATGATATTAAAATAATATCAAATTTAAAAATCAATATCATGGAAAAAATCTTAAAACCGATGTCCGGATACCTAACTTTGGTGATCTGTCTCGGATTGTTTGTGGCTTCAATTTATTTTTTTGCGATGGGAGTCGATAGCAGTATTACTCTTGTAGTGCTGGGCTTTTTAACCTTTATTCTTTTCTGCTTTTTCCTGAAAGGACTGATGATCATCCAGCCGAACCACTCGCGGGTGTTAAATTTTTTTGGAAAATATGTAGGAACCGTAAAGGATAACGGACTGTTCTTCATCAATCCCCTGTATTCATCCCAAAGGATCAGTTTGCGCTCGGAAAACCTGCAGGGACAAACCTTAAAGGTAAACGACAAAATGGGAAATCCTATCGAAATTGCCGTTGTCATTGTCTGGAAAGTGGGAGATACTTATAAAGCGGCTTTTGATGTAGAACGCTATTCGGATTTTGTCAAAATGCAGAGTGAAGCAGCAGTACGTCATCTGGCCATGAGCTTTCCGTATGACAATCTGGAAGATGACCATGCTCCGATTACGTTAAGGGAAGGTGGAGATAAGATTAATGCCATCCTTGAAGAAGAACTCACAGAAAGACTTTCAAAAGCCGGGATTGTCATTCAGGAAGCGAGGATTTCACATCTTGCCTATGCATCGGAAATTGCCGGTGCCATGCTTCAGCGTCAGCAGGCAACAGCCATTGTAGCCGCAAGGACTAAAATTGTAGAAGGTGCCGTGGGAATGGTGGATTTAGCCCTAAGAAAGCTTTCCGAAGAAAATATTGTAGAACTGGATGATGAAAAAAAAGCAGCGATGGTAAGCAATTTAATGGTTGTGTTGTGCGGTGAAAAAGCAGCCACTCCGATACTGAATGCCGGGACACTCTACAATTAATACAAATAACACGTAAACATAGAAGGTCAGCTTTACGTAGCATTAGAAAAGAATCAATAAAATGAAATCTGAAAAAGCCCAGAATACTTCCCCAGGCAAAGGCAAAAAATCCTTTGTTCTCCGGATCGATGAGTCTACCTATAAGCTTCTGGAGAAATGGGCGAACGATGAATTCCGCAGCGTTAATGGGCAGATTGAGTATTTGCTGCATCAAAAGCTGATGGAATCGGGAAGGAAAAAGAAAGAATGATTTTTAAGTCCAATTAACAATTATAATAAAAAAAGCTGAGAAAAATCTCAGCTTTTTTCATATTTTATTTCAATCAATTAATCAAATATTCCTGTAAAGTAGCCTGCAATAATGCTCCATGCATTTTTCCCCAGGAAGTAGATCAGCGTGGACGTGATGATCCCCTTTACCGTAAAAAATATAATGCCGCCAATCCCGAATTTTTTCAGCAGGCTTTTCCAGCGGGACGGTTTTTTTTCCTCTGCAGCAGATTCGTTTTTAATCCTGTTATTTTCCATTTCTGAAATTCAAATGATTGCCTTACAAAGATAAGTATGTTTATAATTAGTCCAAATAAAAAACATGTTAAAAAATTAAAATTTTGCGGTTCGCATAATATTTTTATCTTTAGAGGAAACGAAAAGTAAAATTTTTATGTCTAAAAAAGTAAAGGATTTTGGGATTGAAAAAACGCTCAAAAATCTGGGAATTAAAGATGAGAATAAGGGAACTTCAACAGGCGGAAAATACTTTGCATCAGGGAAAACCTTAGAAAGTTACTCTCCGGTGGACGGCAACCTGATTGCAAAAGTGAAAACTTCCGGAGCATCGGATTACGATAAGGTAATCGAAACGGCGGAGAAAGCTTTTAAAGAATTCAGGCTTATTCCAGCCCCTAAAAGAGGGGAAATCGTAAGGCAGCTCGGCCAGAAACTAAGACAATACAAAGATGATCTGGGGAAACTTGTTTCGTATGAAATGGGTAAATCCTTACAGGAAGGTTTGGGTGAAGTTCAGGAAATGATCGACATCTGTGATTTTGCCGTTGGGGTTTCAAGACAGCTTCACGGGTATACCATGCATTCTGAAAGACCCGGACACAGAATGTATGAGCAGTATCATCCTTTGGGAATCGTAGGGATTATTACTGCGTTCAACTTCCCGGTAGCCGTATGGTCCTGGAATACAGCGCTGGCATGGATCTGCGGAAATGTAACGATTTGGAAGCCGTCGGAAAAAACACCGCTTTGTGCTGTTGCGTGCCAGAATATTATGAATGAAGTATTAAAAGAAAATAACCTTCCGGAAGGAATTTCAAGTGTGCTGGTGGCAGATCATGAGATCGGACAGCGTCTGGTGGACGATAAAAGAATAGCACTCGTTTCCTTCACGGGATCTACAAGAGTCGGAAGAATGGTCTCCGCGAATGTGGCACAGAGATTCGGAAAATCCATCCTTGAACTGGGCGGAAACAACGCGATCATTATTTCCAAAGATGCCGATATCGATATGTCTATCATCGGAGCGGTTTTCGGAGCAGTAGGAACGGCAGGGCAGAGATGTACCTCAACGAGAAGGCTGATCATTCACGAAAGCGTATACGATGAAGTAAAAAACAGGCTGGTAAAAGCTTACGGACAGTTAAAAATAGGAAATCCTCTGGACGAGGCCAATCATGTCGGGCCGCTGATTGATAAAGATGCGGTAAATATGTATCAGGAAGCCATTAAAAAAGGAAAAAAAGAAGGAGCGAAATTTATCGTGGAAGGAGAAGTCCTGAAAGGAAAAGGCTATGAATCCGGCTGCTACGTAAAGCCATGTATTGCTGAAGTGAAAAATTCTTATGAAATCGTTCAGCATGAGACCTTTGCTCCTATTTTATATTTAATTAAATACAGTACGCTCGACGAGGCCATTTCCATCCAGAATGATGTTCCGCAGGGATTATCGTCTGCGATTATGACCCAGAACCTTAGAGAGGCGGAGTTATTCCTTTCCCATGCAGGTTCGGACTGCGGAATTGCCAATGTGAATATCGGAACCTCAGGCGCAGAAATCGGCGGTGCTTTCGGCGGTGAAAAAGAAACCGGCGGCGGCAGGGAATCGGGATCGGATGTCTGGAAATATTATATGAGAAGACAGACGAATACCATCAATTATACCGCCAGCCTGCCATTGGCACAAGGCATTAAGTTTGACCTTTAAAAAACTAATATAGAAACCGGGATGCAAAAAACTGTACTATCTGCGTTATGATATAAATCCCGATTTCTGATTATTAAATTCTAATCAACCCTAAGATTTTATTTAATATGCAAACAACTATTGATATACAAACAAACAAAGTAAAGGAAACCGTAGGCAGGCACGTGCTGGCAGACGGATTCGATTTCGTGATGGATATTGAAAAATCCCACGGCTCATGGCTTTACGATAAACTTACAAA
This sequence comes from uncultured Chryseobacterium sp., assembly GCA_913774355.1. Taxonomy (GTDB): domain Bacteria; phylum Bacteroidota; class Bacteroidia; order Flavobacteriales; family Weeksellaceae; genus Chryseobacterium. The sequence continues at coordinate 199,693 of CAJYGB010000018.1, forward strand.
CCGCGAATACCTGGATATGTTTTCGATGTTTGCTTCAGCATCCATCGGGTACAATCATCCTTATCTTCTTGAAAAATCGGCATGGCTAGGAAAAATGGCGGTGAATAAGCCGACCCTGGCTGATGTATATTCCGAAGAATATGCTCAGTTCCTGGAAGTTTTTGAAAGAGTTGCTATTCCTCAGGAACTGCAGTATGCTTTCTTCATTGAAGGGGGTGCGCTTGCCGTTGAAAATGCAATGAAAGCCTGTTTCGACTGGAAAACAAGAAAAAATTTCGAGAAAGGTCTTGATCTGGAAGCAGGAATTTGTATCCACTTCAGACAGGCATTCCACGGAAGAAGCGGCTATACCTTAAGCCTTACCAATACAGCCGACCCGAGAAAATACCAGTATTTCCCGATGTTCAACTGGCCAAGAATCCTAAATCCTAAACTTACTTTCCCGATCACCGAAGAGAATCTGGAGGAAACCATAAAAAATGAGAGGCTGGCCTTATTGAATATTGAAGAGGCTATTCTGATGAACTCTGATAAGGTAGCATGCATCATCATCGAACCGATCCAGGCGGAAGGCGGTGACAACCATTTCCGGGACGAATTCCTGATGGGATTGCGCAAAATCTGCGACCAGCACGAAATCCTTCTGATCTTTGACGAAGTACAGACCGGTATCGGAATTACGGGAAAAATGTGGGCATTCGAACATTTTACGGCAAAGCCCGACATTATTTCTTTCGGTAAAAAAACACAGGTTTGCGGAATCCTGGCCAATAAAGAAAAATTCGATGAAGTTCCCAATAATGTGTTCAGGGAAAGCTCCAGGATCAATTCCACGTTCGGAGGAAATTTTATTGATATGCTCCGTTTCCAGCTGGTGATGGAAGTGATCGAAAAAGAAAAACTGGTGGAAAATGCAAGAGTGGTGGGTGAATTCCTGTTGGAAGGCCTTCAGAATTTACAGCAAAAATATCCTGAAAAACTGTCCAATGCCAGAGGAAGAGGCCTGATGTGTGCCATTGACCTTTCCACTTCTGAGCAGAGAAATCATTTACGGGATGAACTCTGGAACGACGGAATGATTATTCTGTCCTGTGGAGAACAGTCGCTGCGTTTCCGACCGCACTTAAACGTCACAAAAGAGGAAATTCAGCTGGCGCTGGATAAAATTGAAAATAATATTAATAAAATTTAAATTCCGAAATTTGTAATTTTCAAAAAAACGTTATATATTTAGATACTCAAACGAAAACGTATTATGGAAAGAAGTACAAGAGTATCAGTTTTTGAAAGTGACAAACCTGCAGAGATCCAGTTAATTAAGTCTAAACTGGATGATGCACAAATAAGAAATTCAGTAGAAAACAATTACCTTACTTTTACAACAACGCCTACGGCAACCTCTTTGAAAGTAATGGTGAAACTGGAAGATGAAAAGAAAGCCTTCGACGTTATTGACGCTTATCTCCAGCAAAATGAAAATCAATAAAAACAATTTCATAATTTTAAATTTTACTACTTCGAACCGAAAATTAATTTTAATTAGTTTTCGGTTTTTTACTTTTAACAGGGTTTATTAACTGAACCCAATTTTATATATAATTAAATTCTCAGCAATGAATTCAGAAATCAGATTAAGAAAAGCACAAATTGATGAAAAAGAAAAGATCTGGAACATTCTGCAGCAGGCCATCGAAAGACGGAGACAGGATGGCAGCTCCCAATGGCAGCAGGGATATCCCAATGCAGATACGGTAGAAAGCGATATTTCAAAGGGTTTTGGATATGTACTGACTGTAAATGATGAGATTGCCGTCTATGCAGCACTGATTCTGAATGACGAGCCTGCTTACAGTACTATTGAAGGTGCCTGGCTGAGTAACGGCGAATTTGTTGTCGTACACCGCGTAGCCGTGGATGCAAAATTTGCAGGGAAGGGAATGGTAAAGATACTTTTCGACCATATCGAAGAATTCACCTGTTCGCATGGCATACAAAGTGTTAAAGTAGATACGAACTTTGACAATACGGCAATGCTCAGAATCCTGGAAAGCAAAGGGTACAGTTACTGCGGGGAGGTATTCCTGGCCGGTGGTGTGCGTAAAGCATTCGAGAAGATTATTATTTAATTGAAAAGTTAAGTCTATAATCATTGAATTTTTAAAACACTGTACATTCATAAACTCTATCATATTTGTTCGTTTAGTTCAGAACTAATTTTTTACTTTTGTGTCAAAATTTATATACCATGCATAAGAGTATAGAAATTGATGATAAAATTTTTCAGGATGCCATAAAGTTTTATGGGTCCGTTTTCAGTTTACCACCCTTAGCATCAAAGATTTATGCATATCTTCTTTTCGATTATGACAAAGTGGGCATTACTTTTGATGAGTTTGTGGAAGTTTTTTCTGCAAGCAAAAGTTCGGTTTCCACCAGCATTTCCCTTTTGCTGAATTCAGAACTTATCACGGATCATAACAGGATGGATGAGCGGAAACGGTATTTTTTCATCAATGATGGCTACAAGAAGATAAGATTTGAAAAAATAGTTCAAAAATTGAAAGACGAATTGAAACTGCTGGATGATTTAGATCGTTTTAAGAAAAATCATAATAATTACAATGAAAAAACCGAGGCTTATAAAGCACTGTTGACCAAAAATATAATACAAATTCAGGAATCTCTTAATAAACTATAAAATGAATAATAAGCTACTTATACTTTCTGCTGCAGCCCTTTCTCTGGTGGCCTGCAAAAAAGAAGCTCCTAAGCAGGACGGCCCGAAACCATATCCTGTGGTAAATGTGGAGACCAAAAATGTCACCGGCTACCAAACATTTCCGGCTACCATTCAAGGGAGGGTGAACAATGACGTACGGGCTAAAATACAGGGATATATCACCCAGGTCCTGGTAGATGAAGGGCAGTATGTCACCAAAGGGCAACCGCTTTTCCGGTTGGAAACCAATATTCTGAACGAAACGGCAGCTGCTTCCAAAGCGGGAATCAACGCAGCAGAATCCAACATTGCAGCGGCACAGGCAGCTGTAGCGGCCGCTAATGTTGAAGTAAACAAACTCAGACCCCTGGTTCAGAAAAATATTATCAGCAACGTACAATTACAGACTGCACAGGCAAATCTTGCACAGGCGCAGGCACAACTTAAGCAGGCGCAGGCATCCAAAAGCCAGGCAGTGGCCAATTATAAAGGTGTAGAAGCCAATATCGAATATTCAGTGATCAGGGCGCCGATTTCAGGAGTAATTGGAAAACTTCCCCTGAAGGTCGGAAGTCTAGTGGGACCAAGCGATCAGACCCCTCTGACGACCATTTCCGATACTTCCGAAATCTACGCGTATTTTTCAATGAATGAAAAAGAATATTTCAATTTCCTTGAGAAATCTCCAGGCGCGACCATATCTGAAAAAATTAAAAATCTTCCTATGGTCGAATTGCAGCTGGCCAACGGCAGCCTTTATCCTGAAAAAGGAAGAATCCAAGCCATTACCGGACAGATCGACCCTACGACGGGAACCATCCAGTTCAGAGTTGCTTTCAGCAATGCACAGAAGCTTTTAAGCAATGGTAACAGTGGAACCATAAGATTCCCTCAACATTACGACAACGTACTCGTAGTTCCGGAAAGTGCAACATACGAACAACAGGGAATCGTTTATGTATATAAAGTAGACAAAAGCGATACGGCAAGAAATGTTGTCATCAATGTGATCGACAGAATCGACAATATGGCTTTAATTAAGTCCGGAGTCAATAAAGGCGAAACTGTAATTGCAGCAGGAATCGGAGGATTGAAGCCCGGAACTGCCGTTAAAAAGCAGCCTGTGAAAATGGATAGTCTCGTTCAATCAATAAAACCGAAATTCTAAAAAATGATTAAAAATTTTATAAACAGACCGGTTTTATCTACGGTAATCTCAATTCTCATCGTGATTCTCGGTGTATTGGGACTTATCGCCCTGCCGGTTACACAATATCCGGACATTGCGCCCCCCACAGTAAGTGTCACGGCAAATTACACTGGGGCAAATGCCGAAACAGTCATGAAAAGTGTGGTGGTTCCCTTAGAAGAACAGATCAACGGGGTGGAAGGGATGGATTACATTACTTCCAGTGCGGGAAATGACGGTTCAGCCAACATTCAGGTATTCTTCAAACAGGGTATTGATCCTGATATAGCAGCGGTAAACGTTCAGAACCGTGTAACCAGAGCTACCCCATTATTACCGAGTGAAGTAACCCGTTCCGGGGTGGTAACGCAGAAACAGCAGACCAGTGCTTTGATGTACATGTCTTTCTATTCTGAAAATAAGGACCTTGATGACGTTTATCTTCAGAACTTCCTGAATATCAATGTTATTCCGAGCTTAAAAAGGATCAATGGAGTAGGTGATGCCAACGTTTTCGGTGGAAAAAACTATTCCATGAGGGTATGGCTTGATCCTGCAAAGATGGCTGCCTACGGAATAACCCCCACAGATGTTACCAATGCGATCAACGAGCAGAGTAGAGAAGCAGCAGCCGGTTCTATCGGACAGAACAGCGGGAGCTCTTTCGAATACATTATTAAATATGTAGGAAAATTTAATGATAAGGAACAATACGATAATATTATCATCAAGTCTCTGGGGAACGGACAAAATCTGATGCTGAAAGATGTTGCCAAAGTAGAACTTGCAGGACAGTCTTATACAGGTATCGGGGAAAACGGAAACAATCCGGCAATCAGTATGGGGATTTTCCAGACGCCAGGTTCAAATGCCCAGGAAATTATTAAAAATATTAAAGCCTATCTGAAATCAGCGGAGGGAAGTTTTCCCGAAGGGATTAAGTACACCTTCAACTTCGATACGAACGAATTCCTTGAAGCGTCTATCGACAAAGTAGTTCATACTCTCATCGAAGCTTTTATCCTGGTATTTATCGTGGTATATATCTTCCTTCAGGACTTCAGATCTACACTCATCCCTGCTATTGCAGTTCCGGTTTCGATCGTAGGAGCGTTTTTCTTCCTGAATTTATTCGGATATTCATTAAACCTTTTAACCCTTTTTGCTTTGGTTTTGGCGATCGGTATTGTAGTGGATGATGCCATTGTCGTCGTCGAGGCCGTTCACGCCAAGATGGAACACGGAATTTCCGATGCAAAAAAGGCGACGGTAGAAGCGATGGACGAGATTACCGGAGCGATCATCTCAATTACTCTCGTAATGGCATCCGTATTTATCCCGGTAACCTTTATTACTGGTCCTACAGGGGTCTTCTACCAGCAGTTCGGGATCACGCTGATTGTGGCGATCATTATTTCTGCGATTAATGCTTTGACATTAAGTCCGGTTTTGTGCTCATTGTTCTTAAAACCTCACGATGCTCATCATGCAGAATATAAAAATTTAAATTTCATTCAGAAGTTTTTCTATAAGTTCAATATTGCTTTTAAAACAACAACAGACCGTTACGGAAGAGGATTTGTATTCTTGCTAAGGCATAAATGGGTTACCCTGATCATATTCGCGATTACAGGTGGAATTTTATATTGGGCAAGTACTACTATGAAAAAAGGATTCGTTCCTACGGAAGACAGAGGGATTATCTTTACCGATGTTCAGCTTCCTCCGGGAGCCTCAATGGAGAGAACGTACAATGCTCTTAAAACACTTCAGGCTAAAGCGATGAAGGTTCCGGGAGTGCAAAATGTAACGATATCCACCGGCAGAGGATTCCTCTCAGGAAACGGAAGTAACAACGGTCTTGCATTCATTAAGCTAAAGCCATTTGACGAAAGAAAAAAAGACGGTCAGACCTCAGAAGATATTACCAAGAGTTTATTTGGGATATCGGGAGCGGTTCCTGATGCAAAAGTAGTATTCTTCCAGCCGCCGAGTGTACCCGGTTTTGGTAGCAGCGCCGGTTTCGAGATGGTTCTTTTAGATAAATCGGGTGGTGAATATGCGGACCTTGACAATAAGACGAATGAATTCATCGGAAAGCTGATGCAAAGACCGGAAATTGAGTTTGCACAGACTTCATTCAATACAAAATATCCGCAGTACGAAATGCAGATCAATGTCCCGTTGGCAAAGCAGCTTGGTGTTTCGGTAAGTGACATCCTTTCTACCATGCAGGGATATATCGGAGGGATCTATACGGCTGACTTTACCAAATACGGAAAGCAGTTCCGGGTAATGGTTCAGGCACTTCCTGAAAACAGACAAAATATTGACAATCTGAATGAACTGTATGTGAAAACGGGTTCAGGCGTAATGTCTCCGATCTCACAGTTTGTAAGTCTGAAAAAAGCATATGGTCCACAGTCGGTAAGCCGTTATAACTTATTTACTTCGGTGAAGATCACGGGAGCCAACTCAGCAGGATTCAGTTCCGGAGATGCGATTACGGCCGTACAGCAGGTAGCCAAAGAAACATTAAACCAAAACTATGATGTCGAATTTACCGGACTGACCAGAGAAGAATTAAATTCCGGGTCTCAGACCATTCTGATTTTTGCTTTAAGTCTTATTTTTGTTTACTTTATTCTATCCGCACAGTATGAAAGTTACATCCTCCCTCTGATCGTTGTGATTTCACTTCCTCTTGGGGTAATGGGAGCTTATTTCGGACAAAAAATCATGGGACTGGAAAACAATATTTACTTCCAGATTGCACTCATCATGCTGGTTGGATTACTGGCGAAAAATGCGATTTTGATTGTTGAGTTTGCTGTTCAGAGAAGGCACCACGGTGAAACCATCGTCATGTCTGCCATTAATGCAGCAAAAGCAAGATTGCGACCGATCCTGATGACTTCATTTGCTTTCATATTCGGTCTCTTGCCGTTGGTGCTGGCAAGCGGAATCGGCGCAGTGGGTAACCGTTCCATTGCGACGGGAGCAGCCATCGGATTGCTGATCGGTACGATTCTGGGGCTTTTCGTGATTCCTGTTTTATATGTTATTTTCGAATACCTCCAGGAAAAAGTGAAACCTATCAAAGAAAAAGAAATCAATTTAGCAGAATAAATTAAGTCAGCTCAGGGTTTGTAAGGGGCAAAAACCAAACGCAATCCTGAGCTTTAAACCTTACATTCAAATAATGAAGAGTATTTTAAATAGTATAAAAGGAATCACATTTTCAGTTGCCGTTCTTGTAGCCGTATCATCGTGTATGGCAAGAAAAGAATATCACAGGCCGGACAATGTGGTCGACGAAAAGCTGTATCGCACGGACATGCTTCCCGCTGACAGTACCAATCTCGCGAATGTATCCTGGAAAGAAATTTTTACAGATCCGATATTGCAGGGACACATTACCAAAGCACTGGAAAATAACCTGGATATCCGGATGGCTCTGCAGAATATATATTCGGCAGAGGCTTACTTGAAACAGACGAAATCAGCCTATCAGCCTACGTTATCAGTTGGCCCGAATTATACCTTTCAGACCCAGTCGATCAATACCCAGTTCGGGCAGATCCTCGGGGAAAGACGGTACGTCAACCAGTTTGATATTACAGCAAATATCGGATGGGAAGTGGATCTCTGGGGTAAACTGAAATCACAGGAAAAGGCACAGCTGGCCACCTATCTGGGAACTGTGGAAGCGCATAAAGCGGTAAAAAGCGATCTGATCGCCTCTGTTGCATCTTCTTACTATCAATTGCTGACATATGATACTCAGAAGAGGGTCATCGAGGAAACCATTAAACTAAGAGAGCAGAATCTTGAAACCACAAGAGCTTTAAAAACAGCAGGAACCTTAACCGAAGTAGCGGTTCAGCAGAGTGAAGCTTTGGTATATAACGCAAAATCTTTACTGATAGACGTTGAAACGCAGATTCAGCTGCTGGAAAACACCATGAGCCTATTGTTGGGAGAACCTTCCCGCGCTATTGAACGCTCGACACTGGAAAGCCAGAACATGCCTGTGGATCTGAAATTAGGATATCCGGCACAACTGCTCGCCAACAGGCCCGATGTAAAAAGAGCCGAGTATAACCTGATCAATACCTTTGAATTGACGAATTCTGCTAAAGCCCAGTTTTACCCGACATTAAAACTTACAGGAAGTGGGGGAATACAGTCGGTGGACATCGATCATCTTTTCAGCGTAAATTCACTGTTTGCCAATGTGGTGTCCGGATTGGCCCAGCCGATCCTTAACAGAAGAACAATCAGGACCAATTATGAAGTAAGCCTGATCAATCAGGAAAATGCTTACCTGAATTTCAGGAAAACGATCCTCAATGCAGGAAAGGAAGTTTCTGATGCAATCCGTGTCTATTCGGTGCAGGATTCTTACATCGACCTTAAACGGAAAGAGCTTGATTCTTATAAGAAATCTGTAAATTACTCTCAGGAACTGGTAAATTACGGGATGGCCAATTACCTTGAAGTACTGAACGCAAGTGTTAACGCGCTGAATGCAGAATTAAATATCGCTAATGCGGAATACAATAAAATGAGGGCCGGCGTTGAGCTTTATCAGGCTCTCGGAGGCGGTTGGAAATAATTTCCGATACCTTACAAACAAAAAACACATGCAAAAACTGCATGTGTTTTTTGTTTAACTTAAAGAAATTTATAGAAAAGTAAAAAATAAATACGTGATTATCAGCTATTATTAAATTAAATGCAATAAAAAGTTTGTATATGTGAATTAAATACTTACTTTTGTACCGCTCAGAAACAGAGACCAAAGTAAAAATGGGGGATTAGCTCATCTGGCTAGAGCGTTAGACTGGCAGTCTAAAGGTGACGGGTTCGATCCCCGTATCCTCCACTACATTTGTCAAAGGATAAAAACGACTATAAAAACTATGAAGAAAATATTTTTACTTTTTTTGACAGCTTTTTTATTCATTGGCTGCAGCAAAGATGACGATACGATCTACGATTTCATCGGAACCTGGGCCGGGACATATGAAGGAACTGAAAAAGGAAACTGGAACATCGTCGTAGCAACCGACGGAAAAGTGACAGGAACCATGCATTCAGATCAGACGACCGAAAACTATTATATTTCAGGATATCTTAGCGAGTCTGGCGAATTAAATGCGACCATCGGTTCTCCGGACGACGGAAGTTTCAAAGGAACGCTGACAAGAGAAGACAAAAAAGCCAGTGGTACATGGACTAACGCTGTTCCGGCAACGGTAAGATCCGGAACATGGAAAGGCGCTAAAACGTCAAAGTAAAAAGATTTTCACAAAAAAATACAGGCTGTCCGTTTCGGATGGTCTTTTTTGTTTTTAATTTTAAACCATTTTTCATTTCATAAGTATAATCTGATTTCTGAAAATCTGCTCCCACAAAAACATAATTTCCTTATATTTGTTAGCAGTGTAAAATTAAAGGAATATGAAGGAAAGAACCTTTTGCAGCAATTCACAGATCCGAAATTTAGTGATCATGTCCGCATTCTCCCTTTTTGTACTCTCGTGCGGAAGTTCAAAAAATGTTTCATCCAAAAAAGTCACTGCCAATAAAAGTGTTGCAAAAGCTGAAAGTCTTCGTAAACTGGATTCGCGTTTCGACGGCAAAGTTTCCAAATCGATTTCCGAACTCCTTAAAGATGCTGAAAAATATCTCGGTGCGCCCTATAAGTTCGGGGGAAGTACTTCTTCAGGATTTGATTGCTCCGGGTTTGCCGTAAAGGTTTTTGAAGAAAACAGCTATAAGCTTCCAAGAAGATCGGCAGACCAGGCTGAAACCGGAAGTGCAATTGACATCAGAGAAGTAAGGCCCGGAGATCTTTTATTTTTTGCCACGGCGGGAGGAACAAAGGTTTCCCATGTGGGGATTGTTCATGATATTGGAAATGATGGAGAAGTGAGATTTATTCATGCTTCCACCAGCAAAGGCGTTATCATTTCATCTTTAAACGAAAGCTACTGGAACAAAGCCTATCTGCATGCTAAAAGGGTACTGTAAGCAGGAAGAGTTAGGTGAAAAGTAAAAGGAGCCAAGTGAATGCAGTTTGCAACATTGATAAGAATGAAGATTTATTCAGCGGATTTCTTAAAGCGAAGTTCAGCTTAACTAAATCTTAGTGGTTGTAATTAAAAGCATAACAAACAATTCTTTTTGATAACCGCGGTCTCCCTGTTATATCCATTGATGAAAGTAACTTCCAACTTCCAGCCTGTCAACACTTCATCACTCTTAATCTTAAGCTGAGCCTTCATCTTCGCCTAAACTTTTGTATCTTTGGCGCGAATAATTTTAAAAGAGAAACATGTCGTTACAACAAACTATTGAAAATATCTGGGACAACAGAGACCTATTGCAGAATGAAGACAGCCAGAAGGCGATCAGAGAAGTAATTTCACTGGTTGATAAAGGAGAGCTACGTACCGCTGAGCCCACGGAAAACGGATGGCAGGTCAACGAATGGGTGAAGAAGGCCGTCGTAATGTATTTCCCGATCCAGAAAATGGAAACCATTGAAGTAGGCCCGTTTGAATTTCATGATAAAATGCCTTTGAAGAGAAACTACGCTGAGAAGGGAGTTAGGGTTGTACCGCACGCTGTGGCAAGAGAAGGCGCATATATTGCTCCTGGCGTAATTATGATGCCATCTTACGTAAACATCGGTGCTTATGTAGATTCAGGGACGATGGTGGATACCTGGGCAACCGTGGGTAGCTGTGCACAGATCGGTAAAAATGTTCACTTAAGCGGTGGCGTTGGTATCGGTGGTGTCTTGGAACCGCTTCAGGCTGCTCCAGTGATTATCGAAGACGACTGTTTCGTAGGTTCAAGATGTATCGTAGTAGAGGGAGTACATGTAGAAAGAGAGGCGGTTTTGGGCGCGAATGTAGTGTTGACGGCATCTACAAAAATTATTGACGTGACAGGCGATACTCCGGTAGAGATCAAAGGAAGAGTGCCGGCAAGATCGGTAGTGATTCCCGGAAGCTATACCAAAACTTTCCCTGCAGGAGAATACCAGGTTCCATGTGCATTAATTATCGGAAAAAGAAAGGAATCCACAGACAAAAAAACGTCTTTGAATGATGCGCTAAGAGAGAATAATGTTGCTGTTTAAGATGATTATTTTAAACTAAAACCTCACATCTTGAAAGAAAAATTTCTTAAAATACTTTTAAACCCCAAATATATTTTTGGGGTTTATTTGATTATCGCTGTGGTAACAGCCGTTTCCAAATACCTGAGAGGAAATTCCATCAATAATTACCTTATCTTTAAGAATGTATTTTTTAATACCATTCATGAAAGAAATCTTTATCTGCAGTATCCGGATCTTTACCAGGATTCAAACCATTACGGGATCTTTTTCAGCCTTCTGATTGCACCTTTTGCAGTAATGCCGGACTGGCTGGGAATCTGTCTCTGGAATGTTGCCAACACTTCAGTCTTCCTCTACGCCATCTATAAACTGCCTTTTTCAGATCCTAAAAAAGCCTTGTTTGCTTTATTCTGCTTGCAGGAATATATTACTTCATCGCTGTATTTTCAGTTTAATATTGCGTTGGTGGCTCTTCTTGTGCTGAGCGCCGTTTACATCTATGAGAATAAAGAAAAAAACGCTGCTGCTGCAATGATGGTAGGTTTTTTTGTCAAAATTTATGGCATTTTGGGACTTACCCAGTTTTTCTTCATTAAAAATAAAGTGAAGTATATTCTGTCTGCAGTGATCATTGCAATTCTGTTCTTCGCCATTCCGATGATGTATTCCAGCCCTGGCTTTGTTGTACAGAGCTATGCAGACTGGTTTCATTCGTTAGCAGAAAAAAACGGACAGAATCAGGGATTGACTTCCTATCAGGATATTTCGCTAATGGGGTTTGTAAGAAGGATTGTTGGTGATGCGTCGATTTCCAATCTTACATTTTTTGCCTTTGGCTTACCGGTTTTTGCCCTTCCATATATCCGCATCAGACAGTATAAGAATTATGCATTCCAGCTGATGATTATGGCTTCAACGTTGCTGTTCCTGGTACTGTTCAGTTCAAGTTCGGAATCACCTACTTATATTATAGCCGTCGTAGGAGTGATGGTCTGGTTTTTCCTTCAGAAAGAGAGAACCCCTTATACTATCGGGCTATTGGTTTTTGTCATTATTCTTACCTGCTTTTCAACTTCGGATTTATTCCCGAAATTTGTAAGAGAAAACTATATCATCAAATATTCTCTAAAAGCCGTACCTTGCATTGTAGTCTGGTTCAGGGTAATTTATGAGCTCTTGACAAAGGATTTTGAAAATGATTACAGCATAAACTGATTGCATGAAAAAAATTTCAATTGTAATTCCCGCCCATAACGAAGAGGGTAATGTTGCACTTGTTCATCAGAAGATTAAAGAAGTTTTTGATGGTTTAAGCAATTATGATTTTGAAATTATTTTTGTGAATGACGGCAGCCGGGATAATACACAGCAAAGACTCGAAGAACTTTCCGCAAAATATAAGGAAGTAAAATTCATCGAATTCTCCAGGAATTTCGGGCATCAGCCCGCTGTAAAAGCGGGAATGGATCTTGCTTACGGAAATGCCGTGATCTCCATGGATGGCGACCTTCAACATCCTCCTGAAATGATCCCTGAAATGATCCGGAAATGGGAGGAAGGATATGATATTGTGCTCACCATCCGGAAATACCCCAAGCAGATTTCTTACTTTAAAAGAAAAACATCCGATTTCTTTTACAAAATCCTGTCCAGTCTTTCCGATGTGAATTTAACCAAAGGTGGGGGCTCGGATTTCAGGCTGATGGATGCTAATGCGGTGGAAGTGATGCGGAACCTGAATGAAGACGACCTTTTCCTGCGCGGTCTTACCAGTTGGATGGGCTTTAAACAGACAGGCATTGAATTTACCGCCAACGAAAGACTTTCGGGAGAAAGCAGCTACAATCTCAAAAAGATGATTACTTTTGCTTTTACCGGGATTACCGCCTTCAGTGTAAAACCTCTGTATATCGCTGCTTATCTTGGCTTCCTTTTTTCAGGATTCTCCGTATTGGGTTACGGGATCTATGTCATGTATTCATTTATTGCCAAAACGGAAATATCCGGTTGGGCTTCCCTGATCATGACCATCGTCTTTTTCGGAGGATTGCAGCTTATTATCTTGGGAATCATCGGGATCTATTTAGGAAAGATATTCAAACAGGTTAAGGACAGGCCCAATTATATCATCAAAAACAAAAACTTTTAAATGGTTTTATTAAGCTTTGACATCGAAGAATTCGATATGCCTTTAGAATACAAAGGGGAAATTCCGTTCGATCGTCAGATTTCAATTTCGCAGACCGGCCTTGAACGGATTTTAAATATTCTTAAAAAACATCAGGCAAAAGCGACGTTTTTCTCAACCGTGGTGTTTGCAGAAAATAGCAGGCATCTGATCGAAAGATTGCTGAATGAAGGCCATGAGCTGGCTTCCCATACCTGGTTTCATTCCGATTTTGAAGAAAAGCATTTGAAGGAATCGAAGGACCGCCTGGAAGAACTGTTTTCTACAAAGGTCACCGGATTACGGATGCCCAGAATGATGCCGGTAAGTAAAAATGCGGTTGAAGATGCGGGATATGCTTATAATTCATCGGTTAATCCTACCTTTCTTCCCGGCAGATACAATAACCTGAAAGTTTCGAGAACCTTTTTTAAAGAAGGAAAAGTGACGCAGATTCCGGCTTCGGTTTCTCCAATTTTCAGAATACCCCTGTTCTGGCTCAGCTTTCATAATTTTCCGCTTGGTTTGTATAAAAAAATCGCTTCAGACGCCTTTAAAAAAGACCGCTATCTCAACATCTATTTTCATCCCTGGGAATTTGCGGAGATTAAGGATGAAGCCTTTAAATTACCCGGTTTTACCGTAAAAAATTCAGGACAGGACATGGTGAAGCGTTTCGATGCACTCGTTTCCTGGTTAAAAAATAACAACCATACCTTTGGCACCTTTCAGGAATTTCAAAAACAGATCGAATCATGAAGATAGCTTACGATGCCAAAAGGTTTTTCCACAATACGTCCGGGCTGGGAAATTATTCCCGGGATCTTGTGAGGATATTGTCTCAGTATTTTCCGGAAAATGAATATCTTCTTTTAAACAAAAACAGATCGGAGCGGGGCAGCGATATTCTGCAGCGTTCCAATGTCCGTTTTGTAGAGACTTCCAAGGGGAACATGTCCAGGCAGTTTAAAATGGGCAAAGACGCCCAGAAAGCAGGAGCGGATATCTTTCATGGACTGTCCGGTGAGCTCCCGCTGAAATGGGATAAAAAACCGATCAAAAAAATAGTTACCATTCACGATCTCATTTTTCTACGGTATCCTCAGTACTACTCATTTTTCGACCGGAAGATCCATCTTTGGAAATTTAAAAAAGCAGCGCAATCGGCTGATCAAATTATTGCCATTTCAGAACAGACAAAACGTGATATGATCCGGTTTTTAAAAGTTCCTGAAACAAAAGTGGAAGTCATTTATCAGGGCTGCCACAAGGCATTTAAGGAACAGCAGTCCGAAGAATTTATCAGAAGTACAAAAGAAAAATTTAATCTTCCCGAAAAATTCATCCTGAATGTCGGAACCATTGAAGAGCGCAAAAACCTGCTGAATGTGGTGAAGGCATTAAAAGATACCGGAATCCCAATCGTGGTGGTTGGTAAAAAAACAAAATATTTTAAAAAAGTAGATCGGTTCATTCAGGAAAATAAAATCGAGGCCTATTTTCTGGAAGGGGTTTCCATGGATGAGCTCGCTGTTATTTATAAACTGGCGGAGACCTTTATTTATCCGAGCCTTTTTGAAGGCTTTGGTATCCCGGTGATTGAATCTTTGTTCTCCAAAACGGTAGTCATCACCAGCAATACCAGCTGCCTTCCCGAAGCAGGCGGGCCGGATTCCGTATATGTTGATCCGGAAAATCCTCATGACATAAAGGCAAAAATTAAATTTTTATGGAATAACGAAGCCGAGCGTAAACGCCGTGCTGATAAGGGTTTTCTCTTTGTTCAGAAGTTTAATGATGAACTTATTGCAAACGAACTGATGAATCTTTATGAAAAAATTATTTCGTAAAATTCTTGCAGGTTTAAAAATAAGTCCTACATTTGTACCATAATTTTCAACAATGAAACCCAATTTTTTAACAGTACATCATTATCATCATCATCTCTGCTAAGACGGAATTGATTGATAGATTACTATGTTAAAAATCAAAATAATAAAAACCGTCTGAGTAAACAGGCGGTTTTTTTGTTTCCAAATTCTTCCCGGGCAATTTGTTTCATCAATTCCATTTGACTTACTCAGGCACAGCAAAAGTGAAATCATGAGTAAATTAAAAATAGCCATACAGAAAAGCGGAAGGCTGTACGAAGAATCTCTTCAGCTGCTGAAAGACTGTGGCATCTTCATCAATAACGGAAAGGATCAGCTCAAAGTTTCCGTAGACAATTTCCCGATGGAGATCATGTATCTGCGTAATTCCGATATTCCGCAATACCTCGAAGACGGGGTTGTAGATATAGCCATTGTCGGTGAAAATCTTCTGGCTGAAAAGCAGAAAAATATTGAGGTGGTCCAGCCTTTGGGATTTTCAAAATGCAGAGTTTCTTTGGCGGTTCCGAAGGAAATCGAGACTGATGAGATCAGTTATTTTCAGGGCAAAAAAATTGCCACTTCCTATCCGAATACCCTTAAAAGCTTTTTGGATAAAAACAATATTTCCGCAGATATTCACATCATTTCAGGCTCTGTGGAAATCGCTCCTAATATTGGTCTTGCCGACGGAATCTGTGATATTGTAAGTTCAGGAAGTACCCTTTTCAAAAACGGATTAAGAGAAACCGTTACAATTCTTACTTCTGAAGCTGTTCTGGCAAAAACATTTAAACTGGATGAAGAAAAAACCGGGATTCTCGAAAAATTCCTCTTCAGAATTAAAGCTGTTCTTAAAGCAAAAAATTCAAAATATATTCTGATGAATGTTCCGAACGACAAGATTGGCGAAGTCTCCAAAGCACTTCCTGTTCTTAAAAGCCCGACTGTAATTCCTTTAGCGGAAGAAGGCTGGAGCAGTATTCATTCTGTAATTAACGAAGCGCGCTTTTGGGAAGTAATTGATGAGCTGAAAGATAAGGGAGCGCAGGATATTCTCATTATTCCAATCGATAAAATGGTGATTTGATATGCTAGTAAACAGATATCCTGAAAAGGAAAAATGGTCTGAATTAACCAAAAGACCTGCTATAAAAAGAGAACAGCTAACCGAAACGGTTGCCGGAATCTTCGATGAAGTGAAGAACAACGGAGATCGGGCTCTGATTGATTTCGCTAGAAAATTTGATTCCGCTGAAATAAAAGACATCAAAGTTTCCCAGAAAGAAGTAGTTGAAGCCGAAAGTTTGGTTGGCGATGCATTAAAATCAGCGATTCAGCAAGCAAGAGAGAATATTGCCAGATTCCACGCCTCACAGGTTCCGCAGACGGAAAAGATTGAAACGGTAAAAGGTGTCGTTTGCTGGCGTGAAAACAGGGCGATTGGGAAAGTGGGAATTTATATCCCGGGAGGTACGGCACCGCTGTTTTCTACGGTTTTGATGCTGGCGGTACCGGCTCAGCTGGCGGGTTGTAAAGAAATTGTCCTGTGTACCCCTCCCGATAAAGAAGGAAAGATCAATCCTGCCATTTTATATGCGGCAAAGCTTTGCGGAGTTACTGAAATATTCAGGACCGGTGGTGCACAGGCCATTGCAGCCATGACCTTAGGAACGGAAAGTATTCCTGCGGTGTATAAAATTTTCGGTCCCGGCAATCAGTATGTGGTTGCTGCGAAAGAATTTGCCCAGAATTATAAAGTAGCCATCGATATGCCAGCCGGACCCAGCGAAGTGCTGATTATTGCCGACGGAGAGGCAGTTCCGGCATTCTGTGCGGCCGACCTGCTTTCCCAGGCGGAACACGGCAGCGACAGCCAGGTGGTTTTCCTGACAACCGATGAAAAGGTCCTGGAAGAAACGGTAAGAGAAACGGAAAAGCAACTGGCCGTTCTTCCCAGAAATGAAATGGCGGCAGAAGTTTTAAGAAACAGCCACTTTATCCTGATGAAAACCCTTGAAGAAGCATTGGAATTCAGCAACCAATACGCTCCGGAACACCTGATTTTAGCCATGGAAAATGCGGAACAGTACATTTCCGGAATAGAGAATGCAGGTTCTGTTTTCTTGGGCAATTATTCCTGCGAAAGTGCCGGAGATTATGCGAGCGGGACCAACCATACCCTTCCGACCAATGGTTTTGCTAAAAATTACAGTGGGGTTTCCCTGGACAGTTTCGTAAAAAAGATCACATTTCAGAATTTATCGGAAGAGGGATTGAAAAATTTAGGAAAAACCATTGAAGTGATGGCCGAAGCAGAAGGATTGTCCGCTCACAGAAATGCAGTAAGTATCAGATTAAAAGCAACAGAATGAAAGAATTTAATATCAGAAATCTAGTACGTCAGAACATCCTCGAGCTTCAGCCTTACATCAGCTTCCGGGACCTGAACGAATTTAAAAATCCTGTATTCCTGGATGCCAACGAAAGTGCAGCAGGAGAGTTGAACCGTTATCCGGATTCAACCCAAAAAAAATTAAAGCAGAAATTATCCCGATTAAAGGGTATTCCTGCAGATCAGATTGCCATAGGAAACGGAAGTGATGAACTGATTGATCTGATCATAAAGGTTTTCTGTGAACCAAAGAATGATTCGATATTGATGATGAATCCTTCCTTTGCAATGTATGGATTCTATGCTTCGGTGAATGGAAACGACGTCCTACTGCTTGACCTGGATGAAAATTTTGAAATTGATAAAGAGGAATTTTTAAAAATAACAAATGAAAAACAACCGAAAGTTTTCTTCCTCTGTTCACCCAATAACCCAACCGGAAATTCGGTGGAAGATATTGAATTCTATATTCAGAATTTTGATGGGATTGTGGTGGTTGATGAAGCATATATTGAGTTTTCAGAAAAAGAGTCCTGTATCGACCTGCTGGAAAAATATTCCAATCTTATCGTACTGCAGACGTTTTCAAAGGCATGGGGAATGGCAGGTGCCAGGGTAGGAACAGCATATTCTTCCAAAAAAATCACCAGGTTCATTAACAGTGTTAAAGCCCCTTACAATGTAAATTCTCTAAGTTTAAATAAAATTATTGAACTGATTGATAAAAAAGAATTTATAACGGTTAATGTAAAAAATACTTTAAATGAAATGTACTGGCTGAAAAACATATTGCAGGACATGAAATGTATTAAGAAAATATACCCAAGCGATGCCAATTTCTTTTTAGTGGAATTTAGAAATGCAGAAAAAGTGTATGACCTGTTATTGGAAAATGAAATCCTGACAAGCAAAAGAAGTCCGAAGATTCCGGGATGTATCAGAATTAATGTAGGAAGACGGGAGGAAAATGTACGTCTGGTGGAAATGTTAAAAACTGTGGAATTATGAAAAAAGTATTGTTTATTGATCGTGACGGAACATTGATCATTGAGCCGCCATTGGATTATCAGGTCGATTCCTTGGAAAAGCTGGAATTTTATCCCGGTGTTTTTCAGAATCTTTCCCGAATTGCAAAAGAACTTGATTTTGAGCTGGTCATGGTTACCAATCAGGATGGTTTGGGAACAGAAAGTTTTCCGGTAGATGATTTTACAAAACCTCAGGAAAAGATGTTGAAGGCGTTTGAAAATGAAGGAATTGTTTTCAGTGATATTCTGATCGACAGAAGTTTTGAAAGCGAAAATTTACCAACAAGAAAGCCGGGAACCGGAATGCTCGGAAAATATATTTACGGCAATTACGATCTGGAAAATTCGTTCGTCATCGGAGACCGTATTACGGACATCCGGCTGGCTAAAAACCTGGGGACAAAAGCTATATTTATCAGCAATTCTGAGAATGGGGAAGCGGATTTAACAACAACCAGCTGGCAGGACATTTACCAATACCTGAAACAGATCCCGAGAAAAGCAAAAGTATCCAGAAAGACCAATGAAACCGAAATAGCCATTGAACTTAATCTCGACGGAAGCGGAACTTCTGAAATCTCAACCGGCCTTCACTTTTTCGACCACATGCTTGAACAGATCTCAAGACACGGTAATATGGATTTAAACATACAGGTGAAAGGCGATCTGCAGGTTGACGAGCACCACACGATGGAAGATACCGGAATCGTTCTGGGGGGAGCATTTTTAAAAGCCTTAGGAAAGAAAAAAGGTATTGAACGCTACGGTTTCCTTCTTCCCATGGACGATTGCCTGGCGCAGGCTGCGTTGGATTTCGGAGGGCGTCCGTGGATCGTTTGGGAGGCTGATTTCAAGCGTGAAAAGATTGGTGATGTACCAACGGAGATGTTTTATCACTTCTTCAAATCATTTACCGATGCTGCAAAATGCAACCTGAACATCAAAGCAGAAGGGGAAAACGAGCACCATAAGATCGAATCCATCTTTAAAGCATTTGCCAAAGCTTTAAAAATGGCAGTGAACCAGTCTGACCAGAATTTTAACCTCCCATCCACAAAAGGAAGCTTATAATGATAGCCATCATCAAATATAACGGCGGAAACGTAAGTTCCGTACAGAATGCCCTCAGCCGCTTACAGGTAGAATCGGTAGTTACGGATGATTTCGATACCTTAAGAAGTGCCGACAAAGTTATCTTTCCCGGCGTGGGTGAAGCATCTTCCACTATGAAAAACCTGAAAGAAAAAGGACTTGATCTTCTTATCCCTTCACTGCAGCAACCGGTTTTGGGAATTTGCCTCGGCATGCAGCTGATGTGCGGAAACAATGAAGAAGGAAACACCGCCGGCATGGGAATCTTTGATCTTGAAGTTAAAAAATTCCCTGCAGGAGATATTGTTCCCCATATGGGATGGAATACGCTTTCGGCGGTAAATTCACCTCTGTTTTCAAACATAGAGAATGATACCGATGTCTATTTTGTCCACAGCTATTATTGTGAACTTTCGGAATATACGACCTCCGTTTGTGATTATATTCTGCCGTTCAGTGCGTCCCTGCAGAAAGGTAATTTTTATGCGATGCAGTTTCACCCGGAAAAATCAGGAGAGGCGGGAAGCAGATTATTGGAAAACTTTTTAAAATTGTAAACATGAAAATTATCCCTGCGATTGATATCATCGACGGAAAATGTGTCCGCCTTTCAAAAGGTGATTACGGCACGAAAAAGATATATAATGAAAATCCACTGGAAGTGGCTAAAGAATTTGAAGGCTATGGTATTAAATATCTTCACCTGGTTGACCTGGATGGCGCCAGGTCAAAGCATATCGTCAATCATAAAGTACTGGAATCTATTGCTAGCGAAACGTTTCTCGAAATAGATTTTGGCGGCGGGCTGAAAACCATAGAAGATATTGAAACAGCCTTTGAATCGGGCGCAAAACAAATCACCATCGGAAGTATCGCCGTTCAGGATCCTGCATTTTGTCTTGAACTGATTCAAAAATACGGTTCTGAAAAAATAATCCTGGGCGCAGACTGTGAGAACAGGAAGATCAAAACTTCAGGTTGGCTGGAGGAAAGTGCACTTGATGTTATAGATTTTATTCTTCAATACCGTAAAAAAGGGATACAAAACGTCATTTGCACAGATATTTCAAAAGATGGAATGCTGCAGGGCGCTTCCGGAGAACTTTACTCTGAAATTTTAAGCAGAACTGAGATCAGTTTAGTGGCAAGCGGCGGTATTTCCTGCATAGAAGATGTGCATCAGATGAAGGCAATCGGCTGCTCCGGAACCATTATCGGAAAAGCGATCTACGAAGGGAAAATTTCGTTGGAACAATTGCAGGAGTTTGTTTAATTCCAAAAGTCACAAAAGTTTTTGAAACACATGAGTCAAATGAGATTTTTAGTCATCAGAATGACGTATATTTTAGATCACAAAAGAAGAAAATCAAAGATTTTTATTGGAGTACCAGAATATGCATAACGTTTGTCATTCCCGCAGGGAATCCAAATGTGAATCTTTCCACGCGAATCTCTATTACGATGTTAAGGTGAATTTCTGTAGATCCCTTTTACATAACTGATCATCCGGGAATTACTATCAATAGAAACGGGGTTTAACCCGTTTAAGAATGAAGCACAACAAAAAATTGGCTTTAGCCAAAACTTATTAAACATCATCTGTGAAAATCCGTGAAGATCTGTGGTTAAATTAAAAAATACTAAAAAGCTTAACCTAAAAAGTTTTCAAACACATAAGTCATATGAGATTCTTAGTTAATTACATAGCGTATTTTAGATCACATAAGAAGAAAATCAAAGATTTTTGTACTTGATCATCCGGGAATTACTATCTATAGAAACGGGGTTTAACCCGTTTAAAATAAAACACAACGAGAAATTGGCTTTAGCCAAAACTTATTGAACATAATCATCCGTGAAAATCTGTGTCATCTGTGGGAAATGTATTAAACAGATCATCCGGAATCATAACCCTAAACTTTAACCCTAAAACTTTGAACCATTTAAAAAATGCTAAAAAAAAGAATCATCCCCTGTCTGGATATAAAAAACGGAACCACCGTTAAAGGAATCAATTTCGAGGGATTACGGAATGCCGGCGATCCTATTGAACTGGCTAAAAGATACGAACAGGAAGGTGCTGATGAACTGGTTTTCCTGGATATTACTGCTACGATCGAAGAACGGAAAACCTTCGCCGAGTTGGTACAGGATATTGCACGGGAAATCAGCATTCCCTTTACCGTAGGCGGTGGTATTTCTACGGTTGAAGATGTCAGGAAGCTTCTTCAGGCAGGTGCCGATAAAATCAGCATCAATTCTTCTGCCGTTAAAAATCCGTCCCTGATTTCAGACCTGGCTGAAGAATTCGGAAGCCAATGTGTAGTCGTGGCTATCGACACCAAACTGGTCGCTGGCTCCGATTATGTATACATCAAAGGCGGAAGAGAAAAAACGGATCTGAAAACCCTTGACTGGGCAAAGAAAGCCGAAGCATCAGGAGCAGGGGAGATCCTGCTGACTTCGATGGATGGCGACGGGACAAAAAACGGATTTGACCTGAGAATTACCAAACTGATTTCCGAAAATGTAAATATTCCGGTGATTGCTTCAGGCGGTGCCGGGAAAACAGAAGATTTTGAAGAGGTATTCAGCCTTACAAAAGCAACCGCCGCTTTGGCAGCGAGCATTTTCCATTTCGGGGAGGTAAAAATCCAGGATCTGAAAAATAATTTAAAATCAAAAAAAATTGCCGTACGATGAATATAAATTTTAATAAAAGCCAGGACGGACTGGTTCCGGTCATCATTCAGGATGACAGAACGTTGCAGGTACTGATGCTTGGCTACATGAACGAAGAAGCGCTGCAAAAGACGAGACAGGAAGGAACCGTCACCTTTTTCAGCCGTTCCAAAAACAGGCTCTGGACCAAAGGGGAGGAATCCGGAAACTTCTTGAAGGTAAAAAGTATCAACATCGATTGCGATCAGGATACGATTTTAATTAAGGCTGTTCCTAAAGACATAGTCTGTCATACCGGAAGCTTCAGCTGTTTCGGAAATAAGGATTCCAAAGGTTTTCTGTATGAACTGGAAGACAAAATCAGCCGTAGGATCGACGAAAAAACAGAAGGTTCTTATACTTATTCCTTATTTCAGAGAGGAATCAATAAAATGGCTCAGAAAGTAGGAGAGGAAGCCGTAGAACTTGTAATCGAAGCTAAAGATAACAATGATAATCTGTTTAAAAATGAAGCTGCAGATCTGTTGTATCATTTTTTAATTTTACTGAAAGCCAAAAATTTTTCGTTACAGGATATTGAAGAAATCCTGATATCCCGAAACCGGTAAAATAATTGTGGTATTAAATTGAAAATCAGTTGATTAATGTAAAAGAGAAATTTATAAACCTAAAATTGTTCAGTCAGTATTATATTTAAAAATGCTGCAGTAATAAAACAAGCTTAAAAGCAGTCAGGTGCAGAACAAAGTAAAAGCCAATCGGGAAACGACCGGCTTTTATTGTTTATTTTTTTTCTACTTTTCAGATGCGCCGGCAAAATGCTGTAAAGCTCCTAAAGAAGCTTTTCCGATGTTATAGACATACATTACATCCGTATTGGCAAAGGTGTCATCTTTGGTATGCGGAAGTTCGCTTCTCAGGTATTCGAAAAATCCGGTAATCACTTCTCCTTTTTTCTCAAAAGAGATATAATCGCTGTGTTCTGCCGGATCGATCTCCGCTTTTAAAGGAGAATACAAAGCCGTACATTTCATAAGCTCATGCGTAGCTTTAGTGGAAGCTGCATTATTTTTGGAACTTCCGTCCTGGTCTTCGTCACAGAATACCGTATCGTTGAACATCCCTTTCTTGCCACCAACCTGATCCAGATTGAATACCATTTTAATATCTAAGTTTCGTTGTTTCTTATTATAAACCACCTCATTTACATAATGTCTGCTGCCGTAAAGTCCCTGTTCTTCACCCGAAAAATGAATGAATTTAATCGAATAGTTGGTGGGAACATCTTTTAAAATTCTTGCGGCTTCAAGGATAACCGATGTTCCGCTTCCGTTGTCGTTGACACCTGGACCATTGATGCTGTCAAAATGCCCGCAGATAATAACGTACTGATCCGGGTGGACCGTTCCTTTTTTCGTAATAATCAGGTTCTTGGATTTGAGCCGGCCTATGGAAAAAGGATCTTCCATCATCTGATTTTCAGTATAGCCGTAAGAAAGATATTGTTTTCGGATCCACTGTAAAGCACTATCGTTCTCAACGGATCCTATGGTTTTGACGCCCAGCTTCTCAAATGCCTTCAGGTTAGCGGTAATGTTATCCTTAGAAAGCTGATTTACCCTGTCCTGATACTTCTGAATGAAATTCTGAGCCTTGCAAGGCAATATCCAGAGCATGAGAAGAGCAGTAGTAATCGTTTTTTTCATGGTATTAGCAGTAGAACGTTTTAATTATTTCCCAATGATAATTTTTCTTACCGCCGTTTTCCCGTCCGCTTTCACGGTTACCATATAGGCCCCGTTGGATAATCCAGAAACATTTACCCTGGTCTCATTTTCATGATTCGATAGTAAACGGCCGTTCATATCTGCAATCTCAAGTCTGAAATTTTTAATATGTTTCGGAAGTTCCACGTTCAGATAATCCTTGGCCGGGTTCGGATATACATTCACCGATTCCAAAGAACTCGGCTTTGCTTCATCTGTAGCCAACAGACTGGAGGATGCTGTTGCAAAATGCTGTAAAGCACCTACTGCCGCTTTTCCGACATTATATACATACACCGGATCTACGTTGGCAAAAGTATCGTTCGCAGTATGTTCATTATAGCTTCTTACATTTTCGTAAAATCCGGTAATAATTTCGCCGTTCTGTTCAAAAGGAATATAATCTGAAGAATAAGCGTTCGACATCACGGTCTGTAAAGGAGAGTAGAGGGTCGTACAGTTGGCAAGCTGCTGAGTGAAAGCCTGTGACTGCGCATTATTTGAAGTCAGACCTGCCTGGTCGCTTTCGCACTTAATGGCATTGTTGTTATTTCCAATTTTACCACCAACCTGATCGATATTAAAAACTACTTTGATATCAAACTGACGGATGCTATTCTGAAATACTACATTATCTGCATAATGGGCGCTTCCCTGAAGGTTTTGTTCTTCTCCTGAAAAATGAATGAATTTGATGGAATATTCAGTCGGTATATCCTTTAAAATCCGTGCCGCTTCCAGGATGATTGACGTTCC
Source organism: uncultured Chryseobacterium sp. (assembly GCA_913774355.1). Classification (GTDB taxonomy): domain Bacteria; phylum Bacteroidota; class Bacteroidia; order Flavobacteriales; family Weeksellaceae; genus Chryseobacterium. The sequence continues at coordinate 224,496 of CAJYGB010000018.1, forward strand.
GCTGCCGTTGTCGCTTACCCCCGGCCCCGTGATGGTATCGTAATGTCCGCAGATAATCACATATATATTAGGATAAAGGGTGCCCGTTTTCGTAACAATCAAATTTTTTGAGCTTACATTATTCCCGAAGAGGAAAGGATCTTCCGTAATCTGACTGGCGGTATAGCCATACGCCTGATACTTTGCTTTTAGCCAGTTTAGTGTATTGGCGTTAGCTACAGAACCTGTTGTCTTTATTCCGAGATTCTGGAAATCCTGTAAAATATTGGTAATGTTGGTCTGTGAAACCTGGTCGGCTCTGTTTTTATAAGCCTGGATAAAGCTTTGTGCCTGCAGGCTGTATGCTGATAAAGAAATAAGCAATAATGTCGTTATTTTTTTCACGGGTGAAGAAAATTTTACAGAATTAATAAAGAGCAAATGTAGATAATAAAAAAATCCTGAGCAAAAAACCCAGGATTTATATTGATAACAAAAATTTTACATTATTTTACTTGATCTACAACTGCTTGGAAAGCTTCAGGGTGATTCATTGCTAAATCGGCTAAAACTTTTCTGTTAAGCTCAATGTTGTTCTTTTTAAGAGCTCCCATAAACTGAGAGTAGGACATTCCGTGCTGTCTGGCTCCTGCATTGATACGGGTAATCCAAAGCGCTCTGAAATTTCTTTTCTTCTCTTTTCTACCACGGTAAGCATATTGCATTGCTTTTTCTACCGCGTTTTTAGCTACTGTCCAAACGTTCTTTCTTCTTCCGAAATAACCTTTAGCGTGCTTAAAAATTTTCTTTCTTCTAGCTCTTGAAGCTACCGAATTTACTGATCTTGGCATAATTTAAATTGTTTTTTTGAAATGTGCGGTAATTGTTTCATTACTCTTAGAGGCTCCATTTCAGGGTTAAAATGTTGAATTTGTTTGAATTCTTATAAACCGGATATAGATTTATAAAAACTACTTAATGGCTAATTGACGAAGTACGCTTTTCTCGTCCACCGCAGCAACGTAAGAAGTTGAAGTAAGATTTCTCTTCTGCTTCGTTTCTTTCTTCGTTAAGATGTGGCTTTTGTAAGCATTCTTTCTTTTGATCTTACCGGAACCGGTAAGAGCAAAACGTTTCTTAGCACCTGATTTCGTTTTTAATTTTGGCATTGTTTTGCTATTTATGGTTTTGTTATCAATATCTGTTTTTGGGTTCCGGTATTTCACGGAAATAATAGGGTGCAAAATTACAAAAAAATATTAATATTTCTGTTGCAATTCCCGACTTTCTGAAAATATTTCTTTTTCCGGAGTACCAGCAATCCATTCATTTCATTTTGTCGATGATGCTCGAATTGAAATAAAATTTGAACGTTACTTTGATGTTATTTAACGTGAACTCGGAGAAAAGATAATATTAACAGGATAAATATAGTAGAAAGGAATAACAAGTAAATCTGCCCGAGCGGGGGGGCATCATAATCATAGCCCCGGGTGAAACCCGGGGTTAACAAAAGCGGACGACAGCCCAAGCCCTGAAGGGGCGAAACCTTTTTATAGAAAGGAAAGGGGGGTAATACCGCAGGCTGATCCGGACAACAATCTGTGTTTAATGATTACGCCCTTGCAGGGCTTGAGTCTACCTATAAATCATTTAACCCCGGGGCTATTGATATCGCCTCTTCAGGGCTGAATAAGCACATCAACGAGTTTAAAGCATTGAAAGTAATCTAAATACCATCGAATTCACGTTATTTAATTTGTTCCAAATGATCTGAAGGAAGAACGCAGAAATAGGACTAGTATATATATATCGTTTTTCTCACAGATGTAAAGATCATATACCATATAAGAGCTTTAACAACATATCAACAGAAGATATTTCCGGCATCCAGTGTTTTAAACCAGCTTCTCTTTCAAGTTCACATCATAATACACCAGTATAAGAAAACCGTCCCAATAACGGCACGGTTTTGTTGATATGTTTATCGGATCACAAGATCCATGCTATCGGTTATTTAGCTGGTTTTTTAGGACTCATCATCATGATCATCCTCTTTCCTTCAAGTTTGGGAAGCTGATCTACTTTTCCTACATGCTCAAGTTCCTGGGCAAGTTTCAGAAGCAGGATTTCTCCCTGGTCTTTAAAGATAATCGAACGTCCCTTAAAAAATACGTAGGTCTTTAATTTTGAACCTTCTTCAAGGAATTTTTCAGCATGCTTCTTTTTGAATTCGTAATCGTGCTCGTCGGTCTGAGGCCCGAAACGGATCTCTTTTACCACCACTTTTACCTGCTTGGCTTTTAATTCCTTTGTTTTCTTCTTTTGCTCGTACAAGAACTTTTTATAGTCCAGTATCCTAGCAATAAACGGTTCAGCCTTGTCGGAAATCACTACCAGATCCAGTTCCTGTTCCTGGGCAATCTGCTTTGCTTTTTCAGTAGGATATACTCCCGGCTCTACGTTATCGCCCACTAAACGAAGCTCTCTCACACGAATTTTATCGTTGATCAAGTGTAAGTCCTCCTGTACCGGACGTCTCTGTGGGCCCCTGTTGTTAAATCTCTGTGCTATTGTAATATAATTTTATTGGTTAACTCTAATTTAATTTTATTCAGAAGAGAATATTAAAATCCTTCTTCTGAATTTTCAGATCTTTGATCCTAGATCGCCGATTCTTTTTTGAAGTAGGAAACGAAATCTTCAAGATTCATCGCTCCAAGATCGCCTTCCCCACGTCTACGTACAGAAATTGTGCCATCTTTCTCCTCATTTTCCCCTACCACAAGCATGAACGGGATTTTATTCAATTCCGCATCACGGATCTTTTTACCCGTCTTTTCGTTTCTGTTGTCAATCTGACCGCTAATATCGTGATTTTCTAAAAATTCTGAAACTTTTTTAGCATAATCTGCATACTTTTCACTGATCGGAAGGATGATAAACTGATCCGGGCTCAGCCACAGCGGGAAATCTCCGGCCGTATTCTCAAGAAGAATCGCTATAAAACGTTCCATCGAACCGAAAGGTGCTCTGTGGATCATGACCGGCCTGTGCTTCTCATTGTCGTTTCCGATATAGTGAAGGTCAAATCTTTCCGGCAGGTTATAATCTACCTGGATGGTTCCCAGCTGCCATTTTCTTCCTAAGGCATCTTTCACCATGAAATCCAGCTTCGGTCCGTAGAATGCCGCTTCACCATATTCAATTACCGTTTTCAGGTTTTTGTTTTTAGCTGCAGTAATAATGGCATTTTCCGCTTTTTCCCAGTTCTCATCGGAACCTATATATTTTTCTCTGTTTTCAGGGTCCCTCAAAGAAACCTGAGTCACAAAATCTTCAAAACCTAATGATCTGAATACGTACAACACAAGATCGATCACTGCCTCAAATTCCCCCAACAGCTGGTCCGGAGTACAGAACAAGTGGGCATCATCCTGGGTAAACCCACGCACCCTGGTTAAACCGTGAAGCTCTCCCGACTGCTCATATCGGTATACCGTTCCGAATTCGGCATATCTTTTCGGAAGATCCCTGTAGCTCCATTGTGAAGTCTTGTAGATTTCACAGTGGTGCGGGCAGTTCATCGGCTTCAGCATAAATTCCTCTCCTTCGTTTGGCGTTTTGATCGGCTGGAAACTGTCGGCTCCGTATTTATCCCAGTGTCCTGAGGTTACATACAACTCTTTAGCTCCGATGTGCGGAGACATTACGAATTCATAACCGCCTTTTTTCTGGGCGGCAGAAAGGAAATTTTCCAGTTTTCTTCTGAGAGCGGTTCCTTTCGGAAGCCATAGCGGCAAACCGGCACCTACTTTTTCAGAGAAAGCGAAAATACCAAGCTCTTTACCCAGTTTTCTGTGGTCTCTTCTTTTGGCTTCCTCCAGTCTTTCAAGATATTCGGTAAGGTCTTTCTGTTTAGGGAAAGATACCCCATAAACCCTTGTCAACTGAGGATTTTTCTCGTTTCCTCTCCAGTACGCTCCGGCGGCATTTAAAATCTTTACCGCTTTTACAATACTTGTATTCGGGATGTGCCCTCCACGGCAAAGATCCGTGAAATCATCATGGGTTACAAAAGTAATTTCACCATCGTTCAGATTCGAGATCAGCTCCACTTTATAAGGATTATCAGCATAAACCTTTAAAGCCTCTTCTTTGGAAACAGGGTACAGAGAGAACGTCGAACCTTTTTTCGCGTTTTCCAATACCTTTTTCTCGATCTTTTCAAAATCTTTTTCAGATAAGCTTTCGTCACCGAAATCCACATCGTAATAGAATCCGCTTTCGATTGCCGGACCAATGGTTAACTTAGCATTCGGATAAAACTCAAGGATCGCCTGCGCCAGAAGGTGGGCAGACGAATGCCAGAAGGCTTTCTTTCCAAGATCGTCATTCCAGGTCAGCAGCTGTACCGTAGAATCCGTGGTGATAGGCGTGGTCGTCTCTACTTGTCTGTCGTTAACAATTGCGGAAATGGTATTTCTAGCCAATCCCTCGCTTATAGATTTTGCCACGTCAAGCGGAGTTACGCCCGCCTCGAATTCTTTGACGCTATTGTCTGGAAGTGTAATTTTTATCATTGTTTACTAAGAAATTTTAAGACGCAAAAATACGAAAATTTTACTTAGTACGCTATTTTCAAAGGGATTTGTAAATTATTGGAGCTAAATTTATTTTTTTAGGTTTACATTATTTGAATAAAATCTGATAACTCCCTTGATTACATAAAATAATTATAATATTTAAATGCTTTATATTGAGTGATTTAAAATTAAATTTAATCTGAAAATTAAAAATCCAAAAACTTCCCAAGCTCTGAAAGGGTGAAATCTATAAAGTATCAGTTAAATCAATCTCGCCGTTTATACCGTACCTTTTCCTTGATGATCTCAATAACATCCACGTTCCGCACCTTAGACTTTACCCACCCGTGAATATCAATATATAAAAGGGATCTCCTGTAATATTCGTTACCGGCAAAAAGTTCCAGCTTAGTATCGAATTTTTTAAAAGATTCTAATCGCCGGTCAGGCATTACATCATTCAGGTTTTTAAAAAAAGCCACACTTTCAAAATGGAACTCATCCGGCTTTTTCATTTTTTTGACGAACTTCAAGGTCGCTTTAATAAAGTCATCATAATCTTCGTCGTTCCCTGATTCGTATTTGGCCATAAAAATCAAAATTCTGGTATGGAACAGAAGGTCTTCCTGGACGTTTCCTTTGGATTCGATAATCTTTAATGAATACTGCACCGATTCTTCAAACTTTTTGCTTCCGAAAAACATAGCCGCCACTTTCAGGTATAAGATCATGAAATGATGCTCGTCTATTTTATCACGGAGCTTTTCCATTTTCAGCTCGATTTCGGGGATCAGTTTGGAGCCGGAAAAGAATTCCCCTTTTACAAAGTGAATATTCATTAACGTGTTGTAATACGTAAGGAAAATAAGCGATTGCAGATTTTCATTTTGAGCAAAGCTTGAAGATCGGACCGTTTCATTGAATTGCCGGAAACTGTTCTCCAGGATATCAATATTGCCATAGAGAAAGAGTATTTTAAGCAGATACGTATTACCTTTGATATACCATACGGGATGGCTGACGATCATCTCGGGATTTTTATGAAAAAGGTCTACCCACTGGAAAGCATATTTCAAGGTGTATTTATACTCCTGAAGCAATTGGTTTTTCCAGACATGGGCTTTAAAGTACCACAGCTTTTCAGTAAAATTCAGCTTTTTAAAATTAATTTTCTGAATCTTGGCATTAAAAATATCCATGATTTCGGCCCGGTCTTCATCATTTTTTACATAGCCATGGGTCAGCATTTCACTGTATAGCTTCAGGGAAAGATTGGATAATTCAGTGGCGTAGTGATTCTGCGTGCTGACCTCTTTTGACTGACGGATCAGTTCATCGGCGCGCCCTTCAATACTCCGTGTAATAAATTGGGATTCAATTACTTTTTCCAGGTCGATAATCTCCGAAGCAATCGTTTTCTCATCAAGTTCAAGGGCCGACTGCTTGGTTTTATCGAGAATCTTCAGGGCTTGCTTATATAAGCCTTTCTGATAGAGAATATTGGCGAAATCCAGTTGTTCCCGCAGCTGGATCCGGTAATTCTGATGGCTTGGGTTCAGTCTTAAACTGACAAGGATCTGCTTGTAAAGATGGGCTTTGAGATTAGACAGTTGCTGCTTGGTTGATATTTTCTTTGTCAGAATAATGCTTTCATCATATTCATTCATCTTATCCATTTCAGAAAAAAGGAGGAGGAATTTGGCGTCCACATTAATGCCAAGACGGTTTACGTACAGCCTGAATTGCCGTTTTTCTGATGTTGTCAGGGATTTGATCAGTATAAATAAAAAATCTTTATGCAATTCTGCCATTGTAAATTTTTGAAATTTAATAATTTAAATATCAATCGGTTAAAATTAAAATGCAACATTTCGGATGTTGTATTTTTCGTAAAAAACGGGATCGACTAAACGTTTCATCTTTCTAGTTTTGATTCAAAATTAAGTAAAAAACTTCATTATGAATTCCGAAAAAATTGAAATTTTTGATACCACGTTACGGGATGGGGAACAGGTCCCTGGCTGTAAGCTGAATACGGAACAGAAATTAATGATCGCCGAAAAGCTGGACGAATTGGGAGTAGATATTATCGAGGCCGGTTTTCCGGTTTCAAGTCCCGGGGATTTTCATTCCGTTTCGGAAATTTCAAAACTGGTAAAAAATGCAAAAGTATGTGGATTGACCAGAGCCAATCAAAAAGATATCGAAGTGGCTGCGGAAGCTTTGCGTTCTGCCAAAAAACCGAGAATCCACACAGGAATCGGAACTTCGGATTCACATATTAGATATAAATTCAACTCCAACCGCGAAGATATTATTGAAAGAGCCGTACAGGCGGTAAAATATGCAAAAACTTTTGTAGAAGATGTGGAATTTTATGCGGAAGATGCCGGCAGAACAGATAATGATTACCTGGCGAAAATCTGCGAGGAAGTGATCAAAGCTGGAGCAACGGTATTGAATATTCCCGATACGACAGGTTATTGTCTTCCTGAAGAATACGGCGAAAAAATAAAATACTTAAAAGAAAATGTAAAAGGAGTCCACAAAGCGATCCTGTCATGTCATTGCCACAACGATTTGGGTATGGCTACGGCAAATTCTATTTCAGGAGTCATCAATGGGGCAAGGCAGATCGAATGCACCATCAACGGACTTGGTGAAAGAGCAGGCAATACAGCATTGGAAGAAGTGGTGATGATTCTCAGACAGCATCCGCATTTAAATCTGTATACCGGTGTTAAATCCAAAATGCTGAATCCAATGAGTCTTTTGGTTTCTGAACTGATGGGAATGCCTGTGCAGCCGAATAAGGCCATCGTAGGAGCTAATGCTTTTGCGCACAGTTCCGGAATCCATCAGGACGGTGTCATCAAAAACCGGGAAACATACGAAATCATCGATCCTTCCGAAGTGGGCGTGAATGCTTCAACGATTGTTCTGACAGCCCGCAGCGGACGTTCTGCATTGGCGTACCGGTACAAGCATATTGGATTTGAAGTAACCAAAAACGAACTTGATTTCCTGTATGAAGAATTCCTGAAAGTGGCCGACCGTAAGAAAGAAGTCGATAATGACGATCTCAGCGCGATCATCGAGAAGGTAACAAGGAAAATAGGATAGAAGCATTGATTGTAACAGAACCGAAATGAACGATAAGAAAACACTTTTTGATAAAGTCTGGGATGCTCATGTCGTAGAAACGATTCCCGACGGACCTCAGATTATATACATTGATAAACACCTGATCCACGAAGTGACAAGCCCTCAGGCGTTTGCCGAACTGGAATCCAGAAATCTGGAAATTTTCAGGCCGAAACAGATTGTGGCTACTGCCGATCACAATGTTCCGACCTGGGATCAGGATCAACCGATCCGTGATGAATCTTCGCGAAATCAGGTGCAGCAGCTGACGGAAAACTGTAAAAAAAACAATATCGAATTGTATGGTTTGGGACATCCGTATCAGGGGATTGTTCACATTATTGCGCCTGAGTTGGGAGTGACCCAGCCGGGAATGAGCATTGTTTGCGGCGACAGTCATACCTCTACGCACGGTGCTTTCGGTTCTATTGCTTTTGGAATCGGGACAAGCCAGGTGGCGCAGGTTTTTGCCAGCCAGTGCCTGTTGCTGAATAAGCCGAAATCCATGAGAATCACCGTCAACGGAAAATTAAATCAGAATGTCCAGCCTAAGGATGTGATTCTATACATCATTTCAAAGGTAGGAACCGATGGCGGAACAGGCTATTTCTGTGAATATGCAGGAAGTGTCTTCGAAGAAATGTCGATGGAAGGAAGAATGACTATTTGCAATATGAGCATCGAAATGGGTGCCCGTGGCGGTATGATCGCTCCGGATGAGACAACTTTCCAATATGTAAAAGGCAGAACCTTTGCACCGAAAGGAGAAGAATGGGAAGAAAAACTCGAATACTGGAAAACCCTGAAGACTGACGATGAAGCCGTTTTTGATGCGGAATTTTCTTTTGAAGCCGCAGATATTTATCCTATGGTTACTTACGGAACCAATCCGGGGATGGGAATTTCCATTCATCAGCAGATTCCGGCTCCTCAAAACGATTCGGAAGAAAAAGCGTTGAAATACATGGGGCTAACGGCAGGGCAGGCGCTTTCTGATATCAAAGTAAACTACGTTTTTATCGGCAGCTGTACCAATGCCAGAATTGAAGATTTTCGTTCTGCGGCAAATTATATCAAAGGAAAAAGAAAGTCGGAGCATGTACAGGCGCTTATTGTTCCGGGATCCCAGCAGGTGGTGAAGCAGATTTATGAGGAAGGACTGGATTCTATTTTCAATGAAGCCGGGTTTCAGATCCGTCAGCCGGGATGCTCGGCCTGCCTGGCAATGAATGACGATAAAATTCCCGAAGGCGAATATTGTGTATCCACGTCCAACAGAAATTTTGAAGGCAGGCAGGGGCAGGGGGCAAGAACGATCCTGGCAAGTCCGCTTACAGCTGCAAAAGTAGCGGTTGAAGGAAAAATTTCGGTCTTTGAAAACTGATGGGATAAATGAATAGTGAATGGTCAATGTCGCTGCGCAAGTGAATTTTTAAAATGGTTTAAATTGACCATTGACCCACAGGAATTGACTATTGACCTTTAAAAAACTGTATAAAATGCAAAAATTAATAAAACTAACATCCCGCGCAATTCCTTTGCCGGTGGAAAATATAGATACGGATCAGATAATTCCGGCCCGCTTTTTAAAGAGCATTGATAAAAAGGGCTTCGGAGAAAATCTCTTCAGGGATTGGCGGTATGATGTCCATACCGGAAATCCTAATCCTGATTTTGTGCTGAACCATGCGAAATACAGCGGTGAAATTCTGGTGGCCGGAAACAACTTCGGATGCGGAAGCAGCCGTGAGCATGCTGCCTGGGCACTGACGGACTATGGTTTTAAAGTTGTTGTTTCCAGTTTCTTTGCGGATATTTTTAAAGGAAACGCCTTAAATAACGGATTGCTTCCGGTAAAAGTTTCCGAACCGTTTTTACAGGAGATCTTAAATGGCATTACGGAAAATCCTGAAAATGAAATTGTCGTGGATGTGGAAAAGCAGACCGTCACTTTCGGAAATACAATGGAAAACTTTGAAATTGATTCGTACAAAAAAATATGCCTGATGAACGGGTATGATGACATTGATTTTCTCATCAGCAGAAAACAGGCCATCACGGAATTTGAACTTAAAACACAAAAAGTATATGAAAACTGATTTTAATATTGCCGTTCTTCCCGGTGACGGGATCGGGCCCGAAGTCGTGGAAGAAAGCATTAAGATTTTAAATGCCATAGCCGAAGCCTTCCATTACCGGTTTGATTTTACCTATGGACTGATGGGTGCGGAAGCTATTTACAAAACGGGAAATCCTCTGCCGGGCGAAACACTGGAGATCTGTAAGCAGTCTGATGCGGTACTGTTCGGAGCCATTGGGGATCCATCGTTTGATAATAATCCTGATGCTAAAGTACGTCCGGAACAGGGCCTTCTGAAACTTCGTAAGGAACTTGGCCTTTTCGCCAATATCCGCCCGTTGAAAACATATGCTTCACTGGTAGAGAAAAGTCCGCTGAAAAAAGAAATCATCGACGGAACGGATATCCAGATCTTCAGGGAGCTGGTAAGTGGTATTTATTTCGGGGAAAAATTTACCGATGAAGAAGCAGGATATGCTTACGACAACTGTAAGTATCACCGTGATGAAATCGCTCCGATTGTCCATATGGCTTTTCAGGATGCTCAGAAACGCAGGAAGAAATTAACTTTAATCGATAAAGCGAATGTTCTGGATACTTCAAGATTGTGGCGGAAGGTCTGCAAGGAAATTGCCACGGAATATCCCGATGTAGAGCTTGATTTTATGTTTGTCGACAACGCTGCCATGCAGCTGATCCTGAATCCGAAGCAGTTCGATGTAATTGTTACTGAAAATATGTTCGGTGATATTATTTCGGATGAAGCAAGTGTTATCGGTGGTTCCATAGGACTTTTGCCATCGGCTTCCATCGGAAATGAAAATGCGCTTTTTGAACCTATCCACGGCTCTTATCCGCAGGCAAAAGGGAAAGGGATTGCGAATCCGATCGCTTCCATCCTGAGCACGGCGATGATGCTGGATTACCTGCAGCTTGACCAGGCGGCCGAAAAACTGCGCCAGTCCGTTGAATATGCCATTGAAAATAAATATGTAACGGTGGACCTGAACAGCGAACAGCCATATTCTACAGGTGAAGTAGGAAGTTTTATTGCAGATTACATTACCTATTCCGAGAAGTCCTATTATAATTTTGAAAACGTAAAACTTGGGAAATCCACTATTGTTTAAATAATTATAGCAAAATTCGCTTCGCTTATATTTAGATACATTCAATAGTCCATAAAAAATTCACTGGCGGAGCGAATTGCTTTTTAATATGGTTTGATTTTTATTTGTATATTTTTTTTCTGAAAAAAGGTTCCGCCTCATCTGAGACAGAACCTTTTTTATTTACCTCTATTCTTCCGTGTTATCGGTTTTTCCTGAGATATTGTTTTTTGAAGATTTCTGTACATCTTCTTTATCTACATCCGAAGGATTTGTTTTTTCAGAAGAAGCGGGAATATTCTGAAAATCTTCATTCTGCTTTTTGGTTTCCGCTTGATTGGCGGACTCTTTACCTTTTTTGTTGTCGTCCTGTGTGTTCATAGCTTAAATTTTATAGTCCTAAAATACCCAGCTTACCCGTCTGGTCTTCTATACTATAATTCAAAGCTTTTGCCAAAACAAAAATATTATTGAGATTTTCCATTAATTGTTCACGCCCTTCCGTTCTTAACTTATTCTGATCGATTGATTTCAGCGCGGTATCTTTTGCTTTTTGGGTGACGTTTTTAATGTCTTTCTCAGAGATCCTGTTAAAAAAAGAATCATCTACCGACTGGATTTCCACGCTTGGTGTTATCCTGATATCCGCATCCGGCAACTCGGTAATCAGCAGTTTTTTATTTACGGAATCCACTTTTATCTTCATCTTATTCAAATCGTATGAAACCTGTGCATTGGTTTTGGTATACGTAATAATGCTGTTGCTGGATACTTCTTTGCCGAAAAACTCATAGCCCATTTTGGTCTTTTGGATAGATGATGTATTCTGCTCCAGGACCACCATCTTATTCATTTTGGCAATCTGATTCGTCAGAATATAATAATCTGATTTTTCTGTTTTTTTAGCAGGGTTTAAACATGATCTGAAACTGAAGAACAGAATAACCATTACGATTACTCCTGCCAGAAACGGAACTATAATTTTAATATTTCTCAAATCTTTTTTATTTGCTGAAAATTTCTTTAATCACTGAGCTATCATCTTTTTTAAGAATTTCTACAAGATCTCTTTCAATGTATCCTGTAGTAGGCATTTCAATAATTCTTCCGATTTCCTTACCGTATTTCTGTACAATAATGGTTGGGACTTTCTGAACGTTATAAAGGCTTTCTTCACCGTTCGGAGACTCTTTTTTCCGGTTAACGGCAATGATTTTCATTTTACCTTCCGGATAATTTACCTCTTCCAGAATTTTCATCAGCCTTGGAAAATCGCGGTGGGAATCTTCACACCACGTTCCGATGAAAACCACGATATTATAAGAGTTGATTTTACGTTTCTTCAGTTCACCTACGGCTTTCTGATCCATGGCATATTCGTCATGCTCTTTCGTGTACCATTCTGAATAAGGGGCTTCCGTAAATTTGCTTTTCAGCTGCATTCCCAACAGCATCTTGCCGTCGTTCGTTGTCTCCACCTCACGGCCTACCAATGCTTTTTGTGCGGAAAGCTGCTGACCCTCAAGAAACAGGGCCGAAACGGCAAAAATATTTATAATAATTTTTTTCATGCTTTACTTCTCAATAATTGTTTTTAAATCGGCGGGAGAGTAGTATTTATTTTTCAGGACTTTATGATCTGCCTGTCGGTATACATTGAATTTCTCACCCGATTTTTCATAAAAGGATTCTACCTCCTTCGTTTTATAAAACTCAACGGTTTCCTGTGCCTGTTCTTCATTGTCGCAGGCTTTGGACATATTCGACCGCTGAACTTCGTTGAACAGTTCTACAAATTTGCTGCCAAGTCCGAACTCAAGCACTGCACCGCTCAAAACGTACTGCAGGTCACACAAAGCATCGGCGATTTCGACGATATTGTTATCGGCGATGGCCTGTTTCAGCTCATTCAGCTCTTCCTGTAAAAGTTCAACCCTCAAATTGCATCTTTCCTTGGAAGGAATTTGCGGGGTTTCTAAAATAGGGGCTTTAAAAGTGGTGTGGAATTCTGCTACCTGGTTCAGACTGTCAATTTTATCCATGAATATTTTTTATTTAGGCAAATATAAAAATTCGGTTTTACAATTCGGGAATCAGGACAAAGGTTTTTCGAAAGCACAAAATTTAATTTTACCTGAATTTTTTATAAAATAGAACATACAAACTCTCATAAAACCCCAATTCAGCACTGTTTTGCTTATCATTCATCAATTATCGTTTATTACCCATTGCTCATGAAAAAGGCCACCCGTTTGCGGGCAGCCTTATCACAAGATTAAATTGAGGAAGAAATTAGTTTTTAATGAATCTCCTGGAGACCTCCCCGATCTGGATCATGTAGGCACCTTTAATAAGGCTGCTTACATTCACGGAGCCTCTTTCAAGTTTTCCTGAATTGATTAGTTTTCCACCCATATCGAAGATTCTGTAATCTTCGTTCGTCGAATTTGAAATATGTAAAATATCTTTTGCCGGATTCGGATACAATTTAATGTCGGTTAGCAGATCTTTTGTACCCGCTACATCCGCTCTTCCGGAAGAAACGATATTTACCGTGTAATCTTCAACCTGTCCGTAAGTATAAGATCCGCAGGAAGATGAAGGGATAGCATTGTACTGCATCATCACTCTCATTCTTGTACTTCCGGTACTTGCTGTGGAAGGAATCGTTACGGATCCGGTTACGGGGGAAGTGGTGGAAGCCGATCTGGACCAAACCAATTCTCCGCTGTCTGCAAAGTCACCATCTCCATTGTAATCGATGTATACGGCATACGCTTCGTTATATTTGGTAGATGTCCATACAGGCGTTACGGAAATCGTATAAGCCGAACCTTTTGTAACATTGGTTGAAACTGAAGTAAAGTTTTCGTATCCCGCTGTTCCTGTCGAAGTATTATTAATACTTCCGAATGTCACATTTCCGATTCTCTCGTCACCCGTGTTTGTGGCAGAGGCCGAACAGTAAGTTACTGTACTTCCCGCAGATGTCGTTACGGAAACTGTATTGCTGGAAGGCGAAGTATTTCCTGCGGCATCTTTAGCTTTTACGGTGAAACTGTATGTTGTGGAAGGAGTCAATCCCGTTACCGTATAGGAAGCGGAGGAGGTAGTACCGATCATTGTGCTTCCCTGGTAGACTTCGTACCCTGTTACGCCTACATTATCGGTAGCACCGGACCATGAAAGGTTGGTGCTGGTGGAAGTAGTTCCGGATGCGGCAAGGGTAGGAGCAGTCGGAGCAACCGTATCGGATGTGGAAGAACCTGCATTTACCGTAATGTTGGCGTTGTTTACATCAAAGAAAATATGATTGGAGCCTTTTACCATAATCCGTCCTGTGGAAGTGGATGAATTAGGAATCGTCACAGCCTGGGATCCGTCATTTGGTGTTGCTGAAAGCAGGGTAGTCCATGTATTTCCGCCATCTGCAGACCAGAGGATGTCTACGTTGGATGCGTTGACTCCATTAGCCGTTGTCCCGGCCACATTCCATGTTACGGTCTGGCTGCTTCCGCCGGTATAGGTGGTTGCAGAATTTTGTGAACTTACACTGAAAGGTCCGGCCGTTCCGTTCACTGTGATTACCGCATCGTCAGAATTGTTCCCGGATCCGCCGGCTCTGTTGTCGCGGACGGTAAACCTGAAGTTATAGGTTCTTGCTACGCTGGATAAAGCCTCCACGGTAATCTCTGAACCTGCCGTTGTAGTGGCTCCGGCCAATACGGAAGCCATTCTTGGGAAGTATCTCACCGGCGTGGTCTGTGGTGTAAACGATCTGAAAGTTGGTCCTGATGCTTTCGTGGCGCTTGCTGCAGAGCTTGCCCCTGTTTGGGAAGAAGATGCATTGTCCATCTGTTCCCAGATATAGGTCAGGGAATCTCCGTTGGCATCTGTTCCTGATCCCGTCAGCATAAAAGGTGTTCCTTTCGGAATGGTATAATCCAGGCCTGCATTGGCGGTTGGAATCGAATTTCCTGTGCTGGTACTTACAGGGCAGGTTTTTGCTTTGATGTTATTGGTAATCTGCTGAATACTGATCGCATGGAAAAATGCATCCGAATGTGGCTGGATATCCTGAGAGGTAATCCCTGCATATCCCATGATCGTTGAGCCGGATCCCGGTTCCATATTGGCTCCAGTTCCTTCGTTGCTCATGGAGAAGGTATGGTTTCCTCCGAATTGGTGGCCCATTTCATGCGCTACGTAATCAATGTCGAAATTATCACCTGCCGGAATTCCGTCCGCCGGCGAAGTATATCCGCTTCCCTTGGAGCCGTTGGTGCATACGCATCCGATGCAACCTGCATTTCCTCCGCCTCCGGTAGCACCGAACAGATGGCCGATATCATAGTTGGCTTCCCCGATTACTGAAGTCAGGGTAGACTGCAATTGAGAATTCCAGTTGCTCATCTGCGAAGAAGGAGAATAAGGGTCTGTAGAAGCATTGGTATAGATTACAGAATCATTATTGGAAATCAGTACCATTCTTGCCGAGAAATCTTTTTCGAAAACCCCGTTAACGCGGGTCATGGTATTGTTCATGGCAGCCAGTGCGTTAGCTTTGGTACCGCCGAAATAGGTAGCATATTCTCCCGTGCAGGACAGTGCCAGCCTGAAAGTTCTTAGTTTTGCATCGTCAGCATTAGGTCTGGCGGTAAGATTGGAATTTCCGGCAACGCCTTTTTGCGCTACGTCGATTACTTTACATTCAAAAGCGTTTAAATTATCTTTTTTGTCAGACTTTTTATATACCACGTAGGTCGAAAGATCTTTGGAATAAGGTTCGATAAAAACCGCCGACTTGTCTCCGTAGATTTCCATGGAGGACAATCCCAATGGCGAAATGCTGAAATATACGGTTGTGTTGGAATCTCCAAGTCCTTCGCCTACATAAGATTTGATGTCCGGATATTTTGCAGCCAGCTGAGGATCGAAATTGGAGTTCTCCCTTACCTTAAAGTTTTCCATTTGCCCTTCGGAATTCGGAAACGAAATAATGATTTCCGATTTCTCTCCCGGAGCAAGCCTTTTCGGAGCTCTGGCCAGAACATTCTTAAGTCCGTTAATATCCAGGGTGTAGACTTTAGGGTTTCTGAGAGTCGACTTATTTTCGAAGATTTCTGAAGTGTTTTTTCCGGAATTTTCAGACCAGATACGGTCGGTCTGAGCGAATGAAATACCTGATGCAAGCATTCCAATCAACAATAGCTGTTTTCTCATATACATTTTTCGTTTGATTGTGGAATATCAAATCTAATCAAAAATATGATATGAAAAACAAAATTTTTTAAGAAATTTTCTGATGATTCATCTAATTAATTATGCAATACATTAATTATCCCCAAGCAATGACTTTGTTTGAAAATAAAATAGCATCCGAAATTTACGGATGCTATTAGGTATGAATTGTATAATTCTAATTTTAAATTATTTGGTAATATCCCTTCCGATAACCAGTCTCTGAATCTCGGAAGTTCCTTCACCTATCGTACAAAGTTTGGAATCCCGGTAAAACTTTTCAGCAGGAAAATCTTTGGTATAACCGTAACCACCGAAAATCTGTACGGCATTGTTGGCAATTCTTACACAGGCTTCAGACGCGTAGAGTTTGGCCATTGCTCCCTCCTTTGTCATTTTCTGTTTGGCGTTCTTCAGGGTGGAAGCTCTCTGGATCAGCAATTCTGCAGCATCGATTTCCGTCGCCATATCGGCCAGCATAAAGTTGATGGCCTGGAATTCAGAAATAGATTTTCCGAACTGGTGTCTTTCTTTTGCATATTTTAAAGCTGCTTTGTAAGCACCTCTTGCTGTTCCTAAGCTTAACGCCGCAATAGAAATTCTTCCTCCGTCAAGGATCTTCATCGCCTGTTTGAAACCTTCACCCACTTCTCCCAAACGGTGAGAGTCCGGTACGCGAACGTTGTCGAAAATAAGTTCCGCCGTTTCAGAGGCTCTCATTCCCAGCTTGTTTTCCTTTTTACCTGAACTGAATCCCGGCATTCCTTTCTCCAATACAAAAGCGGTGGAATTATTTTTAGCTCCTTTTTCTCCGGTTCTGGTCATGACTACCGCAATATCCCCCGAAATGGCGTGGGTAATAAAGTTTTTGGCACCACTGATAATCCAGTCGTCACCATCTTTTACGGCAGTCGTAGACATTCCTCCGGAATCTGAACCCGTATTGTGTTCGGTTAAGCCCCATGCACCGATTACTTTTCCGGAAGCCAGCTGGGGAAGCCATCTGTGTCTCTGTTCTTCGTTTCCGAATTCGTAAATATGATTGGTGCAAAGTGAATTGTGTGCCGCTACAGAAAGCCCGATAGAAGGATCTACCTGAGAGATCTCATCAAGGATGGTTACATATTCGTGATACCCAAGACCGGAACCGCCATATTGTTCAGGGATTACGATTCCCATGAACCCCATTTCTCCCAGCTCATGAAACAGATCTTTAGGGAAAGTCTGGCTTTCATCCCACTCCATAATGTTTGGTCTGATGTTCTTTTCAGCAAACTCTCTTGCCGTTTCCGCTATCATTTTGATATTGTCAATAGTCTCTGTATTCATATAGATAATAGTTAATTCCCAAAGATAAATAAATTGCGGTAACACCCAAAAAAATTATTGTATCCATAGGAATTTATTCATAAAAAACTACTATTCAATTTTTTATATTCTGACAATTAATAATTTTTTAATAAAATTTTCCGAAATTTAAGCGAATTAATTTACTATTTTAGCCTCCCAATTTTTTTAAGTATGAAAAAACTTCTCCTACCTGTTATCATGATTTCCTCCTGTCTTGCGGCCCAGGCTCCGGCAGGATACTACAACGGAACGTCCGGGCTTGCCGGCTACGCCCTAAAATCTAAACTTCACGATATTATTTCGTCAAAAAATATTAACTGGAATTACAGCGACCTGCAGAATCTCTACAACCAGACCGATCTGGACAAGTACTACGACCATACAGCCGCCAATACGACCTATCTACTTGATATTTATTCAGAAATACCGTCAGGTCCGGATGCGTACGAGTATACATCGGCACAGATGATCGGGAGCGCATCTGCGGAAGGGCAGGGCTGGAACCGTGAACATATGATGCCTCAAAGTACTTTTTACAGCAATTATCCGATGTATTCCGATCTTTTTTATGTGATTCCTACGGATGCAAAAATCAATCAGCTCCGAAGCAATTATCCTTATGGAATGGTCGGTTCCACAATCTACTATACTTTCAGCAATTCTTCACGAATAGGGAATTGTGCCATTCCGGGAATTACGTATACCGGGAGAGTGTATGAGCCCATTAATGAATTTAAGGGGGATGTCGCCAGAAGTCTGCTGTACTTTGCCGTAAGGTACGAAGGAAAATTGGGTACTTTTAATTTTAACAACGATACTAACCCTTCTTCCGACACCAATCCGCTGGACGGAACAGAAGAACGGTCGTATGATCCGGCTTACATCGCCATGCTGCTTCAGTGGCACCAGCAGGATCCGGTTTCTCAAAGGGAAATCGACAGGAACAATGCAGTCTATGCCATACAGAAAAACCGGAACCCTTTTATCGACAATCCTTCATGGATTAACGCCATCTGGAGTCAGACGGCTGATGCTGTGGCACCACAGGCTCCGACAAATCTGTCAGCGACTCAGAACAGTGCTTATTTTACGACCTTAAGCTGGACTCCAAGTACGAGCACGGATGTAATTGGCTATAAAATTTACCAGAACGGAACGCTTATCGGATCAACAAAAAATACAACGTTTACTGCAGATCATTTAACGCCTGCCACGGCCTATGCGTTTACAGTAAAAGCTTACGATAACGGATACCTTATTTCACCTGATAGTAATACGGTTTCTTCCACGACCCTGGCTTCAGATACTTACGCTAAAGATATTATGATTACGAAATATCTTGAAGGGACGGCGAATAACAAAGGACTGGAAATTACCAATAAAACCGGCCACCCGGTGAATCTCAATGATTACCGGTTATCCATCCAGTTGCCCAGCGGGAGCAATTATTATTACCCTGCTCCTTATGAACTGGAAGGCATATTGCAGAACAACGAATCGGCAGTGGTCCTGAATCCGGATGCGAATTTTTCATGTTATACGATCGGCCAGGCAAGATTTGTAACGGCGGCCCCACAGATGACATTTTCAGGAAGCCAATATGTGGAATTAAGATACAAATCAACGTCGGTAGACGCTATCGGTATTCCGGGCACGAATAATTTTTCCACCTTAGGAAACGTTTCTTTATACAGAAAAACCAATGTTACCCAGCCGGTAACAACATTCAATATTTCTGAATGGAATTCTTACCCTACCGATTACTGCCAGAACCTGGGAACCCTTGTGGCAGCTGAGGTTACCTCTGTACAGCAGAACGAATTTAAAGTTTACCCGAATCCGGTGAGCGATCATATTTTTGTGAACGGCAAAACGGAAAATATAAAATCTGCGCAGATCCTGGATTTTTCCGGAAAGCTGATCTATTCCGAAAAGGATCCTTTCAGGAACAAGAGAGAAATCCCGGTTCAGTCTCTTCCGGCAGGTTCCTATTTTTTGAATCTGGATGGAAAAGCATATCCATTTATTAAAAAATAGCTTTAGCCTTAAGATCAGTTATTTACTATAAAATCGACATAAGCAGATGTACCGATAATCATTATCTATAAGTACATCTGCTTATATTTTTTATTTATAAGTAATTATGCTTATATTTGCAGAATGATAGCGGTCATTACCGGAGATATTATAAATTCACAACACGCAGAAACAGAGGTTTGGATTACCAGACTTAAAAATCTTCTCGACAAGTGGGGAAGTACTCCTGAAACATGGGAAATCTACAGGGGAGATGAGTTTCAGTTCAAATGTAATATCGATGATGTGTTCTGGCGTTTCTTAGCTATAAAATCATTAATCAGAAGTCAGGAAAATTTAGATGTACGCATGGCCATTGGCATCGGTGAAGAGAATTTCTCATCGGGAAAGATTACCGAATCGAACGGAACGGCGTATGTGCACTCCGGAAGACTGCTGAATGACCTTAAAAATGACGGGCATACGGTTGCCATCAAGACATCCAGTGTTTCCGTAGACCGGGACCTGAACATTCTGCTTAAATGGTCATCCAAGGATTTTGACAGCTGGACAATGGCCACTGCAGAAATTATCCATGAAATGATCATGAATAAAGACCTCACGCAGGAAGATCTTGCAAAAAAGTTTGCCATTTCACAGTCATCGGTAAGCCAGCGGCTTAAACGGGCAAATTATGAACTGATCGCCGAAACCAATCAATATTTCAGAAAAAAAATCTCCGAACTCTAAGCATGATTTTTATTCAGCTCATATTCGCACATTTACTGGGAGATTTTATTCTTCAGCCGGATTTATGGGTTGCAGAGAAGGAAGGTAAAAAACTGAAAAGCGGCTATCTTTATATTCATGCACTGATCCATACGGTCTTAAGCTTTATCCTTTTGTGGAATACCGAGCTTTGGTGGATCGCACTGACCGTTGGAATTTCACATCTGATGATTGATGCCGCCAAATTGAGTTTTCAAACCGTTAAGAATAAAAAAGGCTGGTTTTTCTTCGATCAGGCACTGCATTTTCTGGTAATTGCCGGCGTTTCGCTCTACTGTCAGGAATTTAATTTTGAATTTTTAAGAAATAAGGAGCTCCTGAAAATAGTAGCGGGTGCTATATTCTTAACGTCACCGGCTTCCGTTTTTATCAGAATATTATTATCGTCCTGGACGCCTGTTCCGGAAACGGCGGGAAACATACAGACCGAATCTTTATCGAATGCCGGAAAATATATCGGGATTCTGGAGCGTTTACTGGTTTTCACTTTCATTATGGTCAACCATTGGGAAGGTGTAGGCTTTATGGTAGCGGCAAAATCAGTATTCAGGTTCAGTGACCTGGCACAGGCAAAGCAGAGAAAACTTACGGAATACGTGCTGATCGGAACCCTGCTGAGTTTCGGAATGGCCGTTTTAACGGGAATTTTAATTAAGTAAATATATAAATCTAACTAAAAAGTAATTTCAGAAAATGGAAAAGAAAGAAATGTTGTACGAAGGCAAAGCAAAGCAAGTGTTTGCTACCGATAATCCCAATGAAGTCGTAGTACGTTTCAAAGACGATGCTACGGCATTTAATGCTCAGAAGAGAGGATCCGTAGATCTTAAAGGAGAAATGAACAATGCGATCACCTCTCTTATTTTTGAATATTTAAATGAGAAAGGGATTAAGACTCATTTCATTAAACAACTGGACGAAAGAGAGCAATTGGTAAAAAAAGTATCGATCATTCCTCTGGAAATGGTGGTAAGAAACTATTCTGCAGGAAGCATGGCTCAGAGGTTAGGGGTAGAAGAAGGCATCAAATCGCCGGTTACAATCTTCGATATCTGCTATAAGAAAGACGAATTGGGAGATCCGCTGATCAACGATCACCACGCTGTTTTCCTGGGAGCTGCCACTTATGAGGAACTTGATGAAATGTATGAACTGACTTCAGACATCAACGAGATCCTGATCGATCTTTTCGACAAGATGAACATTATCCTGGTTGATTTCAAAATCGAGCTTGGAAAAACGGCAGACGGCGAGATCATCCTTGCCGATGAGATTTCTCCGGATACATGCAGACTTTGGGACAAAGACACCATGAAGAAGCTTGATAAAGACCGTTTCAGAAGAGACCTTGGTGAAGTTACCGAAGCCTATGTGGAAAT
Source organism: uncultured Chryseobacterium sp. (assembly GCA_913774355.1). Taxonomy (GTDB): domain Bacteria; phylum Bacteroidota; class Bacteroidia; order Flavobacteriales; family Weeksellaceae; genus Chryseobacterium. The sequence goes on from CAJYGB010000018.1 coordinate 246,169, forward strand.
CCACAACCGATTGAAAGCTGTTCTTGGCAAGTAAATAAAAGCATAGATATAACAGATGCAGGATTTTGTATTTAACATAATATTGAATTCTGCATCTAATGAATATCTGTCAACATAAAATCTAGATTAGAAAAAATAGAATGAAAAGTTTAGACATTCATAAAAGTGAATATTTAAAACAATTTGAAACCCAGACGTACGGACGGAATCTGTTCAGGACACAAGAAGAGGAAAGACTGGATGCTCCCAATGAGGAGTGCGGGATCTTCGGAATGTATTCTGACGACGATCTGGATACGTTCTCGCTTTCACAGTTCGGGCTTTTCGCTTTGCAGCACAGAGGCCAGGAAGCCTGTGGTATATCTGTTTTAAAGAAAGGGAAAATCACCAACATGAAAGATGAAGGGCTGGTTTTGGATGTTTATAAAGAGATCGCCGATCCGGAAACTTTTATGGGAAATTCTGCCATCGGGCACACGCGTTATACGACGGCAGGGGACAAAAAGAAATATAATTTCCAGCCGTTCTTTGCCAAAAACGAGTACGACCAGATTATCCTTTCCATCGCACACAACGGTAACCTGACCAACGCTAAAGAACTGAAAAACGAACTTGAAGCCGAAGGTGTTGTTTTCAGGGCGACTTCGGATTCCGAGGTTATTCTAAGGCTGATCCAAAAAAACCTTGATCTGGGTCTCCGCGGCGCCATCAAAGCCACGATGGAAAAAATCGAAGGAGCTTATTCGGTGGTAGGAATGACGAGGAATAAATTCTTTGCTTTCAGGGATTTCAACGGGATCCGTCCTTTGGTTTTGGGAGCCATTAATGAGAATTCATACGTTGTTGCCTCCGAATCGGTAGCGCTTGATGCTGTGGGTGCCCAATACGTACGCGATATTTTACCGGGAGAGATCATTTATACCAACGAAAATGAACCGGGAAAACTTCATTCTTACATGGTCGACGAAGCAAAAGGAAAGCAGAGAATCTGTTCTTTTGAATACATCTATTTTGCAAGACCCGATTCTTCGCTGGAAAACATTAATGTATATGAAATCCGGGAAAAATCCGGAGAAAAAATCTGGCACCAGGCTCCCGTAGAAGCGGATGTGGTAATTGGTGTTCCCGATTCGGGCGTTCCGGCTGCTATCGGTTTCTCAAAAGCTTCGGGAATTCCTTTCCGTCCTGTTCTGATCAAGAACCGGTATATCGGAAGAAGCTTTATTGTCCCGACTCAGGAAATGAGAGAACGGGTAGTGAACCTGAAACTGAATCCGATTATTTCAGAGATAAAAGATAAAAGGGTGGTGATCATCGACGATTCCATCGTAAGAGGTACGACTTCCAAAAGGCTGGTGAAGATTTTAAAAGATGCAGGCGTAAAAGAAATTCATTTCAGAAGCGTTTCCCCGCCGATTATTGCACCATGTTATTTAGGAATAGATACGCCTTCCAAGGATGATCTTATATCAGCGAACATGTCTACGGAACAGCTGAGAGATTATTTGGGTGTAGATTCCCTTGAATTCTTAAGCGTGGAAAACCTGAAAGACATTTTAGGTTCAGCCAACCACTGCTTCGGATGCTTTACCGAGCAATATCCTGTAGAAAAAGGAGAAGAAGTGGAATTATTTAATTAAAATTTTTAGCTTAAATAAAACAAAACCCGGATTCCATCGAAATCCGGGTTTTTTATTCTATAAAATCAGATTAAAACGTATAAGCAACCCCAACTTGAAAAAGGCTGTTTCTTATGGCATCACCCTGGCTGTTTTCTATGGTATTGGTAAGTCCGGCAACATACCGTACCGTAACACCGAATCCCTGTTCAAAATAGTATCCGGCACCTAATCCGAGACCGAAGTCGAACCCTTTATACACTCTCGTCGCATCCATAGATCGGGTGTCGTTTTTGACTCTTTTATCTATTGCAAAACTGAACTGCGGACCAACTTCAAGAAATACTGCAGGATAAATATTGTACTGAACCATTACAGGAACTGAAATATAATCCAGATTCAGTCTTATGCCGGGATTGTCTTTGTTTTTTGCACCCATTCCGCTGTACAAAACTTCCGGCTGCAGGCTGAAATTGCCAGCTACCGGAATATTGGCAAATACGCCTCCGTAAATTCCCGCTTTTGCTTTGGCATCGTCCGAACTGATGGTCGCTACGTTAAGCCCTGCTTTCAATCCAAATCTCACCGGTGAAGCGGAAGAAGCTGCTTGTTCCTGAGCAAAAGATAAAGTTCCTGCAGACATGGCCAATCCAAGAAAAAGTTTTTTCATCGTTATTATTTTAAAGTTTATATAAATCCTGCAATTTAATGAAAATAGGCTGTCATCACATACAAAAGGTCAGGCTTCATTATGAAACCTGACCTTCCTATTGAAATTAAAATTTGTTTAGAATTTGTAATTCAGACCCAACTGAAATACCCTGTTGGTATTAACATTCTTCTGCGAGTCGGTAGCAGCATTGGAATTATCATAGATATGCGTTAAACTGTTTACATATCTTGCGTTGATCCCTAAATTAGGGGTAAAATAGTATCCCAGACCTACCCCGAAACCTAAATTGAATTTTTTGATATCATCTTTATCAATACTTTCTGATGCAGATACGGTTTGTGTACTCGTTGTTCCGGATGTGGTAGTGGAAATTGTGCGTTCCCCTTTATTTTTTCCGTCAACAAAATAACTGACTTCCGGTCCGGCTTCTACGTAAAAGTTATCTGCCGGCTTCATCTGCAGCATTACCGGAACCGAGATATAATTCAGCGTCGTGCTGTAATCCTGTTTTGTTCTTACCGTGGTACTTCCGCTGGTAACTTCAGTATCCGAGAGTACACTTTTTGCACCCATCTGGTTATACAATACTTCCGGCTGTAAAGCAAATTTTTCTGTTAAAGGAATATTTACGAAAACCCCTGCATTAAATCCGATTTTTTGATTTTTAGCTGTAAGTTGCTGTTCACTGAACTGCGCCGCTGTAGCAGCACCCTTAATACCGAATCTTACAGGTTCTTTCACCTTCATTGGAGGAACGGGAGCCGGTGCCGGTTTTACTTCCTGTGCAAATGCCATAGACGCAGCAGCTACTGCCATTCCTAAAAATAACTTCTTCATAATTTTTTCATTTAAATTTTACTGTTGTTGAATGCCTGATAATTCAAACAGGCATGAATTATTTTACAAAATGCTTGCCATTAAAGCTCGCAATGAAAATATATTGGAATAGAATTCAGATAATCCACAATTACTTATATGCTAAGCATGGGATATAATAAATAAAGAAATAGGGAATAAAAGTAAAGCTCAGCTTCAAATAATGAAGCTGAGCTTTTATTGAAATCAAAATTGTTTTCTAATTTTCAGCTTCTTAGAATTTGAAAGCCAAACCAACCTGGAATACGTTGTTTCTGATTGCATCAGATCCGCTTGGTCTGTTTTTAGCAACATCAGTAAGACCTGCAACATACCTTGCTGTAATACCGAAGTTATCCGTGAAATAATATCCAGCCCCTAAACCAAGACCAAAGTTAAATGTATTTAAATTGTCTTTATTGATATCTTCTGAATAGCTTGAGCTTGAAGTAGAAGTACTAGAACCTGAAGTCGTTGTAACTGTTCTGTCTCCTTTATCTTTAGCTGTTACCATAAATCCGAATTCAGGACCTGCTTCTACATAGAAGTTAGGGATAAACTTGTACTGAAACATTACCGGTACTGTAATATAATCCAAATGAGTAGAATATGAATCTACTGTTCTTGTAGTTGTGCCTAGTACAGTAGCTTCGTTAATGCTTTCTACCTTAGCTCCGTACTGAGAGTATAAAACCTCTGGCTGTACACTGAAAGATTCAGCTAATGGGATGTGAGCAAATAAACCTGCGTTAAAACCGATTTTAGATTTCTGATCCTGAAGACTTGCATCCTTAGATAATGAAGATACGTTCATCCCTGCTTTGATACCAAATTGTACCGGGCTTGAAGAAGATGACATACCTGTTGTAGTTTGTGCAAATGCCATTGATCCTGCTGCAAGTGCCATTCCTAAGATTAACTTTTTCATAACTTTAATTTTTTTAATTTTACTATTTTTCTAATTCTAAATTTTACTACTGCCAATCTTGATTTTGATTTGACGGGAGGAATCTTTCAAATTGCTTGCCAAAAAGAAATTACATGATTAAAGTCATTAAAAATTAGATTGGTTAAACGAATCGGCCAATTATTTAAATAGCTGAATTACAAGTTAATATGGCCTTATTTTTGAAAATTGTTTAGAAATGATCTAAATTGAAAATAATCTTAAAAATTTTATGCATCGTTTAGTTTACGGTAAAAATCAATTGCTTTTGTAATATTTTTTTTGCTGCACTGCTTATCAAAAATACATGCTCCGATACCTGATATAAGGGAGAAATTGATATGGCTGTCCATATTCTTTTTATCATTCAGCAAAAGGCTGAAAATATCATCATCTTTAAAATCGCCGATATCCAGATACGGATAATATTTCCGGATACTTTCTATAATCAATATACAGTCTCCTTCAGAAATCAGTTCTTCCAGGTAAGCAAGATATGTTTCTGTGATCATTCCCATGGCAACGGCCTCGCCGTGCAGTACCGGATTCCCCTGCTGCAGATAAAGGCTTTCTACCGCATGACCGATGGTATGCCCGAAATTGAGATTTTTACGGATATTTTTTTCCTGAAAATCTTTTTCCACAACTGCCTGTTTGATTTCCATTGACGTTTTAATATGGGGAATAATCCCTTCAATATTCAGTTTATTTATCTGTACGAGGTTTTCCCAGTGTATTTTATCGGCAATAAGACCGTGTTTCAGCATTTCCGCAAAACCGCTTCTGAGTTCTTTAAAAGGCAGCGTTTCCAGGAATTTCGGATATACAAAGATTCGTTCCGGAAAAGTAAAAGTTCCGACCATATTTTTATAATGCATCAGGTCGATCCCCGTTTTTCCGCCGATGGAAGCGTCGCACATAGAGAGCAGCGTAGTGGGAATATTGATGAACTGTATTCCTCTTTTATAGGTGGAGGCTACAAAGCCGCCCATGTCCGTGATAACGCCGCCACCCAGATTGATCACCAAAGCTTTACGGTCTGCCTGCATTTCCGTTAAAATTTCCCATAACTGGATGGCCGTCTGGACATTCTTCATTTCCTCGCCTGCCTCAATTTCCAGTATCTCGAAACCCAGATCGGTTTCCATATTTCCCAGAAGGACCGGAAGACAATATTCGTGCGTATTTTCGTCAACCAGGATAAAAATTTTGCTGAAAGATTTTTCTTGAAGAAAGTCGTTCAGTTCGGAGAAATTATCGTTCAATATTGTTATCATTTTCAGATTTTCTGTGGGGTTAATTGTGAAACTATATGACAAAGTTATGATTCTTAATTTTTAACTCGCGCGTAAATGTAGTATCTTTGCAAAAATATTTTAGAATGAGCAGAGATAATAATTCAGGAAAACCCAAAAGACCAAGAACTTCAACAAGAAATAATTCTGATGATTCTCGCGCTTCCAGATCCGGAAATTCCGGTTCTAAACCTTTTAAAAAATCTTTTCCGAAAGCGGGAGAGAGAAACTCCGATTATAAAGGATCCAATACGGGATTCGGAAAGAAACCTTTTTCAGGAGGTGACAGAAATTCTGACACTTCCGATTCGGGCAGAAAAGATACCAGCTATCAGGCCCGGATGGATAAGAAATACTCAAAAACCGAAAGAGAGCCATTTATCACTACCGAAGGGGAAGGTAAAAAGACTTTCGGGAAATCAGCTCCTAAACGAGGCGGAAAAAGTTTCGATACCCGCGACAAATACGAAAGAGGCAGCCTGAAATATGGAAAAAGACCTTCCGCTGCCGGTGAAGACCGACAGGACAGAGCAAAATCTTTCGTACAGAAAAGAAGACTGAATAAAATAGATAAGGATGTTCATAAAGATACCGTACGTCTCAATAAGTATATTGCCAACTCCGGAATCTGCAGCAGACGGGAAGCCGACGAGCTGATTACACAGGGACTGGTAGAGGTAAACGGTACGGTAATAACCGAAATGGGCTACCAGGTGCAGAAAACGGACAAGGTAGTTTTTGACGGGCAGAATATTACTCCTGAAAAGCCGGTGTATGTTCTTCTGAATAAACCGAAAGGCTATATTTCTACTACGAAGGACGATAAGGCAAGAAAAACCGTAATGGATCTTGTGGCCAATGCTTCACCATACCGTCTGTTCCCGGTAGGCAGGCTGGACCGTTCCACAACGGGTGTTATCCTGCTTACGAACGATGGACATATGACAAAAAAGCTTACGCATCCTTCTTTTGATGCCAAGAAAATCTATCATGTTACCCTGGATAAGAAATTAACCCATGAAGACATGAAGCTGATCGCCGAAGGAATCCGTCTGGATGAAGGAGTAGCAGTAGTTGACCAGATCTCTTTTATCGAAGGCAAGCCGAAGAACGAAATAGGAATCGAGATCCATATCGGCTGGAACCGGGTGATCAGAAGAATCTTCCAAAGATTAGGATACGAAGTGGAAGCCTTAGACCGGGTGATGTTTGCAGGATTAACTAAAAAGAATATCAAGAGGGGACACTGGAGAATTCTTACGGAACTGGAAGTGAATAATCTTAAAATGCTTTAAGTGAAGTATTTTAAATGAAGATATAAAAACGGTATTGGGTTTCTCAATGCCGTTTTTATTTGTAAACCAAATTATTTCAATTTTTTCTCCAGGAGTACCGACAGTTCTTTTTCCGGAATATTTTTAGCAATGATCTTACCGTTTTCATCCAGAAGATAATTGGTAGGAAAAGAGGTAATCGTCCATTCGGAAGCCTGTTTGCCATCCACATCCCAATAGTTGGTCCAGGGAATATTGAATTTACCGATAATTTTCAATAGGCTGCTTTTGTATTTACCCTGATCTGTGGCAATACCGATGATCTGAAAACCTTTGGCATGATATCGCGAATAGAGGTCAACAAAAAATGGCATTTGCTCAAGACACGGCTTACAGCTGCTGAACCAAAAGTCAACCAACGTATATTTAGCCGCAGGGATAGAGAATTCCGAGCCCGGTTCTTTTATGTTTTTTATCTTGGAAGCAGGAAAACTATTGTTTATTCTGAAATTACCGGCATTCTTTATGGCCAGGCGCAACGTTTCTGCCGTTTTTTTCCTTTTTATTTCAGGGGAAAAATTATTGAAGATTGTTTCATATATCTCCTCATAGCCGTTTCCTTCAAATTTCTCAATCAATTTCCACAGTGCAGCGAATGAATTTTTGTTTTCTTTCACATAGCCTGACAAAAGTGAGTCTTCTTTAACGCTAAACTTTTTTTCTTCCGCCTGATAAGAATCCCAGAATTCCTGGGGAATTTTTGATTTGTCCTGAAAACTTTCATATTCTGCCCGTGACTTATCATAGAAGGCTTGTTTTTGTTTGGTAAATTGAGCAAAGTAAGCCTGCATTTTTGCTGTTTCTGCGCTTATAAAGGCACTGTTGGAAACCACTTCAAAATTTTGCGGATCATCTTCTTTACCTACCGTAATATTTTTTGTGCGTGAATCGATAAAAAATACATCGCTCTGAAAAAACGAGCTGGTACTGATCTTATCATTAAACCGATAGGCATAAGGAATATCGGATGCTTTGGCAGGAACAGTAAACCTGAATGTTCCGTTTTTTACGCCTGCTGAATCCGTTATGTGGTTTCCGTTGTAATACTTTTCATTAAATGCACTGGAAATAATAATTTTATATTTAAAAGGTCTGAAACTTTTTCCTGCAATATTACTGTTCTGACTGAAGCAAACAGCATTAAACAAGCAGGCAACGGATAATAAGAATTTTTTCAAGGTACTGTTTTTTATATTCTACATACGGCAGATTTAAATATATATGGTATCGTCGGCCAGAAAAACGGTTAAGTCTCAGGAAAACATTTTTACCATTTCATATCTTTAAAGATACAAGGTATTAAATCAGGATGATGATTTGATACCTTGCATGCTAATTTATTTCTAACCTGGTTTTTAAAACCGGCATGAACTTAGGGACTGTAATCTTTAGGAAACAGATTAACCCAATACCGTAACTCCTTTCTGAATCATCTCATAGATCGCGTCCCTTCCGTTATCCGGCTTTACATTTACAGCACGTGTTCCGTTGAAATGGAGGCAGGTAACATACCCGCTGTTTACGGCATCGATACAGGTGAATTTCACACAGTAATCCATCGCAAGGCCTACGATCTCCACCAACTGGATGTCATGGAATTTCAGGAAATCGTCCAGTCCGGTTTTCATAAAGTGGTTGTTGTCCTGAAAACCGCTGTAGCTGTCGATCTCCACATTTTTACCTTTCTGTATGATATGGGTCACTTTATCCCGGTTCAGATCTTTGTGGAATTCGGCTCCGAAAGTCCCCTGAATGCAGTGGTCCGGCCACATGAACTGCGGGACGCCGTTCAGGATAATGCTTTCCCCGACTTTTCGGCCATTGTTGCTGGCAAAGCTTTTATGATTGGCAGGATGCCAGTCCTGAGTGAGTACAATCTGGTCGTATTCGTTTTCATCCATTAGCGCATTGATGTAGGGGATTACTTCGTTGGCTTCAGGTACTGCCAAAGCCCCGCCTTCACAAAAATCATTCTGAACGTCTACGATTATTAATGCTTTTTTCATGTTAAAATAAATTCTCGAATTTTTGATAAATGTACAAACTAATCCTCAAAAAATTGTCCAAAGAAAAATTATCGGACAAATCGGCATTCAGATTAATCTTTTTCGTTCCGAAACCTTTCTACATGAGGGAAGGGATTTTTTAACGTACTTAATTCAGCAGGATCTCGAGATAAGATTAATATTATTAAAGATAGGGATCTTATTCGTTGCCAGTTCCTATTAGTAAGTAGACAAGGATTTAAACTCTAAAGGTTAAATTCTATTTTCAGAACCTGTTTAAAACTATTGAAAGACGTTCTGACAAACAAATTCCAATAGCTTATCTTTGCAATAAATAAAGTACTTATGTCATTTGAATCGCTGGGATTATCATCCAATATTATCCGTTCCATAAAAAAACTGGGTTACCTGAAACCGTTTCCTGTTCAGGAACAGGCAGTGCCGGTTATCCTTCAAGGCAAAGACCTTATGGGAATCGCCGAGACGGGTTCCGGAAAGACAGCCTGTTTTGTTATGCCGATCCTGGAAAAACTGCAGGATGCAGATGTTAAAAAGAACCGTAATGTTCAGGCTTTAATATTGGTTCCGACCCGGGAATTGGCAATTCAGATTGATGAGGTTTTCAGGGCTTTTACCGATGGTCTTAAACGTGAAATCCGTACGATGGCGGTATATGGCGGAGTTTCCATTAATCCGCAGATGAAAGGAATGTTCGGCGTTGAGGTGCTTATTGCTACACCGGGCCGTCTTCTGGATCTTATTGAGCATAATGCATTGAGCATTTCGGAGATCAGGCATCTTGTTGTTGACGAAGCGGACAAAATGTTCCAGCTGGGCTTTGAAGAGGAGATGAAGCGTCTCTTTGCCATGATGCCCGTGGCTAAACAAACCATTTTATTTTCCGCCACTTTAAATGATAAGGTAGCTGAACTGAAAGAACGACTCTCTATTGATCCTGTGGTTATCGAAATTAAAAAAGAAAAGGTAGAAATTGAGAACATCGAACAGTTGGCTTATCATGTGGCTCCGGAAAACAAAGGGCCTTTTCTTCGTTATCTGATTAAAGAAAAGAAGGTGGAAAAGGCGCTGGTCTTTGTTTCTTCCACAAGATCAGCTGATAATCTGGTAGAAAAGCTGAAGAAAAATAAAATTAAGGCCGTGGCCATTCACAGTCAGAAATCACAGGGGGCCCGGCGGAATAATCTGGAGGAATTTAAAGTAAACGGTGCACAGATACTGGTAGCAACCGATCTGATCGGCCGGGGCATCCACATCGAATCTCTGCCCTGCGTGATCAATTACGAGCTGCCACGTTCCCCTCTGGATTATATTCACCGTATCGGAAGGACAGGGCGTGCCCATGAAAAAGGAACGGCCATCAGTATTTTAACGGATGATGAATTGCAGCATTTCAGGGTTATTCAAAAGAAAATGGGAAGAAAAATACCTTTGCAGAGAACCGAAGGATTGGACTTGCATGGATATTAGGCAGGTCGAAAGGAGAAACCTAAGGCTGGATGTTCTGTCTGTATAAATGACGGCCAATATTCTTGAGAATCGGATCTGAAAGAATATTCAAAAATAAAATCCCCAAGCACTTCATAAGCAGCAGAGATTTCTGAAATTTTCGGTATTTTTACCAAAAACTAATAGTAAGCGCTGTCTGCTTATAAGGCGTGCAAACGGATTTTATGAAAGAATTTACCATCGTCCGCGGATTATTCGATACTAGAAAACGGGCATTGATTATTGATGATGAACGGATAAGGTTTGAAAATAAAGACCTAAAAAACGATCTCTTTACCGTGATCGACAAAAAAGACATTACGGGTATCCGCTATGGCATTCATTTTATTAACGGTTACCATTTCACCATAGGAAGAGAATATCTTATTTTTATCCGCTTAAGCTCGGGCAATGAACTCAGAATATCTTTCAAGCTTTTTTACGGAAGAAAACTCAAAGAAAAGCATCAGCTCTATGTGGAGATTGTTGATGCGTTATGGGACTGTTTTTTCAATGATATTCTGGATCAATATGACAGAAAGCTTGAAAATAGTGAAGTACTGACGATCGCAGGCATTGAAATTGCTGGGGATAGAATTAAATTTAACGGAAGCGAAATCCTGTTTAAAGAACTTGAGCTCAAACGATATTACCATTATTTTATGGTGTTTTCCAAAAAGAATCCACATCTTAATAAAATGCTGTATTATCTGAAAGACCAGGATGCCGTGATCTTACTCAATATACTAAACAATATTATTAAAAATGAGCGACTTAGAGCAAAAGAAATTTCCGATAGGACGGTTTGAAGAACCCGGAAATATCTGCGATATCAAACTTGACGAATACATCAAAGTCATCAGGGATTTTCCTGGAAAGTTGAAAAACCTGATCGAACATTTTACCGACGATCAGCTGGACACGCAGTACCGGGAAGGCGGCTGGACAGTACGCCAGGTCGTAAATCATCTGGCAGACAGCCATATCAACAGTTTTATGCGTCTGAAACTTGCTCTTACTGAAGAAAATCCTACCATTAAGCCTTATGATGAGGCAAAATGGGCAGAGCTTCAGGACAGCCTGAGCATGCCCGTAAAACCCGCTATGAGAATGCTGAAAGGAACACATCAGCGGTGGACCGTATTGCTGAAAAGCATGACCAACAGGCATTTTGAAAGAACCTTTCATCACCCCGAACACAATAGAAATTATAATCTGCGAAGCTATTTGGCCCTGTATGCCTGGCACTGCAACCATCACTTCGCGCATATCGAAAACCTGAAGAAAGAAAAAGGTTGGTAAAAAAAAGTTTACATCACCCAACAGATTTTAAGGAAATCAAAATCAGGATTTCCCGTCTTCATAAAAATTCCCCGGCAAAATGGGGAAAAATGGATGTATGCCAGATGATGAGGCATTGTAGCTGTGTCCTGCAGGTACCTCAGAATAAACTTACGCTGCCTCCGATCAACAAGGTGTTCCGAATGATCGGAACTGCCACCAAAATAGAAATGCAGCTTTTCAATAACGGAATTCCGCGAAATATGCCTACTTTTCAAAAACTTATTATTAATTTTGAATGTGATTTCGATGAAGAAAAACAAAATCTCCTGAAAACACTTGATGATTACCTGATGTATTTCAAAAACGGCAGCCTGCCGGATCATCACGTGCTCTTCGGAAAGATGGGAGAAAAGGACTGGGGCTTTTTGGAATATAAACATCTTGATCATCATTTAAAACAGTTTGACGTATGAGTTTTTTTGATAAAATATTTGGCGGAAAGGAAAATGCTCCGGAGCAGAAATCTTTCTGGAAAAAAATAGAATCCGAGCAGGATCTGCAAAAAGCCATTGATCGTTCTTTCGATCATCCGGTAGCCATTTTTAAGCATTCTACCAGCTGCTTTATCAGTAAAACAGTGCTTCGGAATTTTGAAAAGGGAATGGAAAATTTTACCGGCAAAACAGATCTATACTATCTGGATCTCTTGGCTTACCGGCCGCTTTCCAACAGGATTGCAGATGATCTGGGAGTTACCCACCAGAGTCCGCAGCTGATCGTGATTGAAAACGGAAAGGCGGTCAACAACGCTTCTCACCAAAATATTTCGGTAGATCAACTTTTGTGATGAAAAATATAAACAATTACCTGGCTAAGGTGCTTAATGTTCCTTTAGAAAAAGTCAACATGTGCAGCCTGTACTATGAAGCCAAAAAAATACATAAAAACCAGTTTCTCTTACAGTACGGTGAAATCTGCCGATATATTTACTTTGTAGAAAAAGGCCTGCTTAAAATGTATTCCATCGATAAGAACGGAAAAGAACACATCATCCAGTTTGCCCCCGAAAGCTGGCTGATTTCCGACCGCAGCAGTCTTTATTTCAATGAAAAATCAGTCTATTATATTGAAGCGGTTGAAGATTCGGAAATTCTCATGCTGCCCCCGGATTTTATCAATAAGCTGATCGAAGGGTTTCCGAACAGTCTTGAACAGAGCGACATCCTTCTGCAGAAACATATCAAAAGTCTTCAGGACAGGATCAATTCTTTGCTGGCCGAAACCGCGGAAGAAAGATATATGAAATTTATCAAAATGTATCCGGACCTGCTGCTGAGGGTTCCACAGTGGATGATTGCGTCCTATTTAGGAATAACCCCTGAAAGTCTGAGCCGGGTAAGAAAAGAGCTGGCAAGAAAAAAATTTGTCCCCAATAGCAAGTAGCTATTGCTACAAGAACACCCGCTTACTATCATTAATAAAAAGTCTGTTTTTACAGGCTTTTGTCTTTTCTACGCTTCATTAGTATTCTAATTTTTGCTTCAACTTATTTACAATCACATCACTTAACTCAGCGTCCCGATGAAAATCTATGATTATAGTCATAAAAACTTAACATAATAATTGTATAATTTTGAATTCACACCACTTAAAATATAATATTATGAAATCTGTATTAGCATTTGCAGTCTTGGGAATTGCTGTCCTGAGCTGTGAAAAAAAAGAAACTTCTCCTCCGCCCGACACACCGGATCCGATGGAGATTAGCGATAAAACTTCGGCAGCACCGATGTCATCAGACAGTCTTCCTGCAACAGACACGACATCCGCTCCGGGCAATATAAAAAGCGATACCACCAGAATATCACGATAAATTCACAGCGAAATTTAAAGACCCGCTTTATATAATCCGGGTAATGTTTATGACGGGATTTTATTTCTGAAAAAGAAACGAATCCGGCCATAAAATAATTGCAAAATTAATACGATTAAAATTTCCGGTAAATTCATCTTAAAGATTAAATATTAGATGCTAGATGTTCGATGATGCGATTGAATTACATTATCTGACGGTATATAGCAGTGTTTACTATTTACATTCATCATTTACTTACTTTCCAATTTTACTTTTACTAAGGATGCTTGAAATTACTAGAAACACTAAAACAGCTACATATGATCATCAAGGAAGAAATCCTGTATTCTGCAGGATCCACCATAAAACAATACAAACCGGCTGAAATTATTTTCAGTGAAGGAGATCCGCCCAATTATTATTATCAGATAACCACGGGAGAGGTCAAGCTTAATAATTACAACGACGAAGGAAAGGAGATTATACAGACCCTACTTGAAGATGGGCAGAGCATCGGGGAATCCTTTCTTTTTATGGATAAACTTTATCCCATCAATGCCATTGCATTGACTCACTGTAAAGTTCTCAAACTTCCGAAAAATAACTTCTTCGAATTGCTTAAGGAATATCCGGAAATTTGTTTTGATATGAACAGACTGCTTTCCCAGAGACTTTACTTTAAAATCATCATGGCGCAGAACCTATGTTCACAAAGTCCTACGGCAAAGCTAAGGGTCCTGATGGATTACCTTAAAAGCTCTCAGGAAGAACAGGCACCCTATTCTTTTATGATTCCCCTTACACGTCAGCAGATGGCGAGCTTTACGGGATTGTGTGTAGAAACAGCTATTCGGACCATCAAAACAATGGAACGCAACAAGATTGTTAAAATAAAAGACCGCAAGATTCTATATTAATTTTTTTTTAGGACGGAGGCTCATGGTCTTTTTTTTGATGCAAATCTGAAAAAAAAGATATGAAAACAATAAGCTGTATGAATATCGATCCTGATCTCCTGTATTCTTACGGAGGTGAAGATAAATATTATAAAAAAGGAGATATTATCTATAAGGAAGGAGACCATGCGCTTTATTATTATCAGATCGTAAAAGGGAAAATAAAGCAGAACAACTACAATGAGGAAGGAAAAGAATTCATCCAGAATATACTGGGAGACCATCAGAGTTTTGGGGATCCGATGCTGTTCCTTGAAAAATTTTACGTGATGAATGCGGTTGCACTTACCGCAGTGGATCTGATCAGGGTTCCCAAAAAGAAGTTTATCGAACTTCTGAAAAAAAATCCGAAGCTTTCCCTGGAAATGAATGCCTGCCTTTCGCAGAGACTTTATTTTAAAGCCATTATGCTACAGAATCTGTCTTCTCCAAATCCTCTTTTAAGACTGCATGGGCTGCTTAACTATCTTAAAAGTTACCATGATGGAGATTGTGACCACTGTTTTCATGTGGAACTTACCAGACAGCAGATTGCAAATCTTACCGGTTTACGGGTAGAAACCGTAATCAGAACCCTTAAAAAAATGGAAAAGGAAGGGATTATTAAAATGGAAAACCGTAAAATTTTATATTAATTCCGGATAATTTCAGATTAACATGACTATAGTCATAAAAAAGTGAATTATTCTATTGTAAATTTGAGTAAATAATTCATCCATATTTCTTTAAGTTCCCGATTTCGGGGAACCGATATTTTAATCTCTAACCGAAAACCAAAACTCATTGCTGTCTAATACTAGTTACGGCCGGCAATACTTATCACTTAATATTAGCATAAAAAAAACAGTTATGAACACCAGAAATTCAGGAAATCGCAGCAGAAGAACAAATTCCGATTCTTCAAGCAATCTTGAGGAAATCTATCAGCTAGGCACGGGTATAATGATGCCCAGAATGATGAAGATTATGATGATGACTTCTCGGAATATGAAGATTATTTTGAGGACGAAGATTACGATGATGGGGATTATGACGACATGAATACGACGACGACTATGATGATGGAGAAGATGACGATTATGACGACGAAGACGATAACCGAGGCCGTGGCAGAGGAAGCAGCAGCAGCGGAAACCAGCAAAGGGACAGCCAGGGAAGATTTACTTCGGGAGGCAACAGAGGGGCTTCCGTGGAGGATCAGGAAGAGGATCTAACTCCGGAAGGTCAGGTTTCGGTGGAGGAAGAGGAAGGTCCTCATCCTCAGGAAACGGAAACTCAGGAAGAGGTTTTGCATCGATGAGCCGGGAGCTTTTCTACAACAGCCAGTCGGCTTACGAAAAAATTCACCTGCAGAACGCATTGATTTTTGAATTTTCCAAAGTAAAGATTCCGTCGATCCGGGAAAGAATGGTTGGACAGCTGAACTTCATCAATAAGGAATTGGCTCAAAAAGTAGCCGCTAAAGTAGGAGTACAGGTAACGGAACTGGAATTTCCAAACCAAAGTCTTCCTGCGGACAGCAACTACCAGGATCTTCAGAGCGAAGAAAGAGAAGCCCACACCAAACTTTCCGCTGCCCTGAGTATGGATAATACCATCAAAAATACCATCAAAGGCAGAAAGATCGGCTTTATTATAGCAAACGGCGTAAATGCATTAAACGTTCATGACCTTAAAACCAAACTGGAAGGTGAAGATGCCGTTGTGGAAATCATCGGCCCGAGTATGGCCCAGGTTACGACCAACGACGGATCAATGGTTACGCCGAAGCATTCCCTGACCAGCATTGCCAGCGTTGCTTTTGATGCCCTCTACATCGCTGCCGGGGAAGATTCCGTAAAAGAGCTTCTGATGGCAGATAATAAGCCCCCATGTGCTGAATTTCATCAATGAAGCTTATAAGCACTGTAAAGCTATTTATTTCGGGGAAGGATCGGAACCATTGTATATGAACAGCAATGTAAGCTTGAAAAAGCATATAGACCCTGCGATTGTATCATGGGAAGATGAAACACCGGACAATAAATTTATCGATGCCATCGCACAGCACAGAGTCTGGTATCTTGAACTGGAAAGAAATACACAGGACTGATTAAACAACACATCTTACACCACTATAAATATTACATTATGAAAGCTGCAGTTATTCATTCACCCGGAGTTATCACTTGCGATACCGTAGATGATCCTATCATTAAAGATTCACATGACATTATCCTTAAAGTAACGTCCACGGCGATTTGCGGAAGCGACCTTCACCTTTTTTCAGGCGGGATCCCCCAGGCAAGGCCAATGGTTTTGGGCCATGAATTCATGGGTATCGTGGAGGAAGTAGGACAGCGGATTACCAATTTAAAAGTAGGGGACAGGGTTGTGGTACCCTTCCCGGTTTCCTGCGGAAGCTGCTTCTTTTGCCAGCATGACCTTCCTACTGCCTGCGAGCACAGCAATCCCGATCACTATGGTCCCGAAGGCGGAATATTAACCGAGAAAGGCGGTGCCTTATTCGGTTACAGTGATCTTTATGGCGGCTATGACGGCGGACAGGCCCAATATGTAAGGGTTCCCTATGCTCATGTAGGTCCGAGAAAAGTTCCCGATCACCTTACGGATGAACAGGTTTTATTCCTTACCGACATTTTCCCGACGGGTTATACCGGAGTGTTATGGGGCGAGCTGAAAGGCGGGGAAACAGTTGCCATCTTCGGAGCGGGTCCGGTAGGATCCATGGCTGCTAAAAGTGCCATCCTTAAAAATGCTAAAAAAGTTATCGTTGTCGATACCCAGCAGTACAGGCTGGACCAGATCAAAAGGCTCACCGGTTGCGATACCATCTTATGGGAAGATGCGGACAGCGTGGTGGAACAGATCAGGGATATGACGGACGGACGCGGAGCAGATGTCTGCATTGAAGCCGTAGGTTTTGAACCTGACAGAAATTTGATCGACCGTGCCAAAGCAGTTCTGAATTTCGAAAAAGGCTCTATTAAAGTCCTTGAAGCATGTATGAGTGCCGTAAGAAGGGGCGGGATTGTTCCGATTTTAGGAGTTTATCCGGTAAATTACGATAATTTCAAACTTGGACAGATTTTTGATAAAGGTATAACGATAAAAGGCGGACAGTGCAACGTCCATACCATCATCGATGAACTGATGGATTACGTACGGAACGGCAGAGTTACTTTAGAGGATATTATCACCCATCGTCTCTCATTGGAAGATGTTTCTAAAGGTTACGAAATTTTCGATAAAAAGATAGACGACTGCGTAAAAGTAGTTCTTGACCCTTGGAAATCCTCTACGCTCTAGAGATTAAATACACACAAACACATAAATATTAAGATTATGGAATTTCAAAAAAACCTCCTGGAATACATCAGCCAGTCGCTGATGACCACAGATGAAACGATTTCAGTGGTAGAAAGTGTTACATCAGGCTGCTTACAGTTAGCCTTTTCACAAATGCCCAATGCCTCCCTGTTTTACAAAGGAGGAATGACAACCTATACCCTGGCAGAAAAAGTAAGACTGCTGAATGTAGACCGTGAAGAAGCCGAAGAGTGCGACTGCGTTTCCGAAAATATTGCTGAAACCATGGCTTTGAATGCGGCCAGGCTGTTTGAATCCGACTGGTCTATTGCTACAACGGGTTACTGTACACCCATCAGGAATTCTTCTTATAAAATTTTTGCCTACTTCTCTTTTTCATATAAAGGAGAAATCGTACTGACGAAAAAACTGGAACTCCATCCTAAAACCCAGGCCCTCAATGCCCAGCTGTATTATACCGAATTCATTTTAGGATGTTTTAAAAGTGAGATCAATCAGCTTTTAATTTTAAAATAAAAAGGAAATAAACCGGAAGAATCAGTATGCTTTGATCACAGGCGCTACCAGCGGAATCGGCTATGAACTGGCAAAACTCTTTGCCAAAGACGGCTATGATCTCGTTATGGTGGCCAGAAACCATGATGACCTTCAGGCCAAAGCCAATGAATTTAAAAGCTATGGCATCAATGTCATTACCATGGCTAAAAACCTCTTTACACAAGAGGACGCCTATTCCCTGTATTCCGAACTTAAATTAAACGGGATCAGCCCGAAAATTCTGGTGAATGATGCAGGGCAGGGAGTTTACGGAAAATTTCAGGATACCGATGTCCATCGCGAAGTGGATATTATCAACCTGAATATTGTGTCCGTTATCATTTTAACCAAGCTTTTTTTAAAAGACCGCTTACCTAAAGGCTCGGGAAAGATTTTAAATCTGGCCTCCCATTGCCAGCAAAGCACCCGGTCCCTGGCATTCGGTGTATCACGGTACAAAGGCATTTATTCTGTCCTGGTCCGAGGCCATCCGTGAAGAACTGAAAGATTCAGGAATTACGGTAACCGCGCTTTTACCTGGACCTACCGACACGGATTTCTTTAATAAAGCCGATATGAACGATAGTAAAATTCTTGAGGACAAAGACAACCTGATGTCTCCTGAAGAAGTTGCAATAGACGGCTACAAAGCCCTGATGAACGGCGATGATAAAGTAATATCCGGCTTAAAAAATAAACTTTCCGTAGCGATGACAAATATTGCGACCGACAGCATGGCGGCGCACAGGATGGGAGAAATGCAGAAGCCGGTAAACGAAAAGTGAAATTAAATGGGGAAATTGAAATTAGAACATAAATCCGTTCTCATTACAGGAGCGGACAGCGGAATAGGGAAGGCGGTAGCAGTGCTTTTTGCAGAAGAAGGAGCGAATATAGCCATTGTTTACCATTCCAATAAAGAAGATGCGGATAAAGTAAAAGCTGAAATAAAAGGACTCGGAAGAAAGTCCATCATCATTCAGGGAGATGTCAGTGACTATGAATTTTGCAGAAAGGCTGCAGAATAGGTCGTTTCGGAACTCGGAGGCATTGATATTCTTGTGAATAATGCCGGGGTACAGTTTCCTTCCGAAAACATAGAAGATTTGGAAGAAGAGAACATCAGGAAAACTTTTGACTCCAATATTATTGGAATAATCCTGCTGATAAAGGTAGTTTTCCCTCATCTTAAAGGAGGAAGTACCATCATCAATACCACTTCTGCAGCAGCCTATCAGGGACATCCGGAACTATTGGATTATTCCGCAACAAAAGGTGCCATTGTTTCCTTTACCCGTTCGCTGGCCCTGCAGGCAAAACCGAAGGGCATCCGTGTGAATGCGGTAGCACCCGGACCGGTAGCCACTCCGCTTACCGAAGAAACCTTCGGGGAAGAGAAAGAAGATTTGAGCAAGCCTCCTTTCGAAAGAAATGCCTCACCTGAAGAAGTGGCCCATAGTTTCCTGTTTTTGGCCTGCCGGGATTCGGCACAGATGTCAGGGCAGGTACTGCATCCGAACGGCGGACTCATCGTGAGCGGATAAACTGATTAAAATCCTGATAACAGATTAAACTAAAATTTATGAAAACCAAAATCATCATGATTCTGGGAATGATTTTCCTATGGACTTTCACGTCATGCCGATGTGATCTTCCTTCGGATGAACCGGAAGATAAAAATAAAGGAGAAAACATCCAACAGCTCACATACCTTACTTGAGAAAATGATTCTCTATCATTAAGTAAATAATCCTGAGTATTTCAACAATCACTAATCATAAAACATTAACGCTATGTACAGAGACGGAGCGAGAAAAAGTATATGGCAGGAAGAAATCAAAAGATTTTCTTCGGAAACCGGACTTCACCAGATGTTTGATGCAGCCATTGTGGGAGGAGGTATTACCGGTATTTCCACGGCCTTACAACTGCAGCAGCCCGGTAAGAAATGTATCCTGCTGGAAGCGGCGAACATCGGTTCCGGAACCACCGGCGGAACCACTGCCCATTTAAATGATTTTTTCGATACTACTTTTACCGAAGCCATTAATGATTTCGGTAAAGATAATGCCCAATTACTCGCTGAAGTAGGGCAGGAAGCCATCGGAATAATAGAAACAAATATTAAGAATTACAACATCGACAGAAATTTTGAACGAAAGAAAGCCTATCTCTTTGCCCTGGATGAAAAACAGGAAAAGCAACTTGAAGATATTGTGGACAGCGCGTCAAAGGTTGGACACGAAATGATGTATGTGGATGAAATCCCTTTTCCGATCCCTTTCAAAAAGCAGTCTCCATTCCTGATCAGGCACAGTTTCATCCCGTAAAGTACATTAAAGCTTTATGCGAAGCGTTCATCAATACAGGCGGAATCATCCTTGAAGACTGCCTTGCTGAAAAACATGACGAACAGGATGATGTAATCATTTTAAAACGTCAAAAGGTGAAATTAAAGCGCAGCATCTGATCTATGCGACACATATTCCTCCGGGGTTAAGTATTCTGCACACCACCAATGCCCCGTACAGAAGCTATGCGATGGCTTTCAGCCTGAAAGATGAGAATTACCCGAAAGACCTGGGCTATGATCTTATTGATCCGTATCATTATTACCACGTTCAGGAAATAAATGGTGAAACTTTGCTCATTGCAGGCGGCGAAGACCATAAGACCGGGCACGAAGAAGATACCGGCAAATGTTTTTCAAGGCTTGAAAATTATGTACGGAAATACTTTGATGTGGAAACGGCTTATTACAGCTGGTCCAGCCAATATTACGAGCCAACGGACGGTTTCCCGTATATCGGAAAGCTTCCGGGCAGCAAAGGAAAAGTATATACTGCGACAGGGTTCAGAGGAAATGGGATGATCTTCGGAACCATCTCGTCCCGGATTATATCCGATTTAATTATAAACGAAAACAGTAAATATGAAAATATTTTCAATCCTTCACGGATAAAGGCCATTGCAAGATTCACCAGTTTTGTGGAAGAAAATGCGGTCGTTGCTTTTGATTTTATCAAAGACAAATTGTTTAAGGAAAAGATTACGTCTTTACATGAAATAAATGAAGGAGAAGCCAAAGTTGTGAAATACGAAGGTGATTCCTACGCTTTATACAAGGAGG
The DNA here is from genome assembly GCA_913774355.1 of uncultured Chryseobacterium sp. Taxonomy (GTDB): domain Bacteria; phylum Bacteroidota; class Bacteroidia; order Flavobacteriales; family Weeksellaceae; genus Chryseobacterium. The sequence continues at coordinate 267,495 of CAJYGB010000018.1, forward strand.
CCACCGGAAAAGTACATCTGGTGAAAAGTACCTGCCCGCATGCCAAATGTGAAGTCCGCTGGAACAGTGCAGAGCTAAGCTGGGATTGCCCTTGCCACGGTTCGAGGTTTAATATCAATGGGAAAATCCTTACGGGTCCTTCCGTTATGGCTCTCCAGAGAGTAGATCCCGAGGATTCTTAATCTTAAATTTTATGAATATTATAAAGAACAAGGTACCGTTTTTTATACCGTAATTGTGTACGCATTATTTACTTGAAGCTGATGATTAATTTTGGGCTTAATTCTTACTGACTGAATACCAAGTTCTACTTTCTCACCGTCTTATCGCTGGCTATGCTATCGATTTGGCTGCGTGAAAAAGGTTCCCCGGAATCAAAGCCGAGGATATGCCGCACACTGAAACACCTTAAGTTCCCTCGTTTTAAAAACACTTAAAAAACCATACAGCTTTGTGTGGTTTCTTTGTTTTATGAGCTTATAAATACAGCAAGCCGATCAGTAACCTTTGAACCCGTTAGGTTTATTTTGCATGACAGACAAATTAAACCCTTAAGGATTAATAAATATTATGGACTGATTAAGATAAAGGGCAATATTTTATTTAGCAGTATTCTTAAAGCGAAGCCTAACTTGATATCTCTAAACACCTAATACAATACTAATGGTTTAAGTTTCAGGTAAAAGAATAAGACCGTAAAAAAAAATTACGGCCTTACATTATTTAATAGTTGATGTATTTGTCGGATCAGTTGATTTTTAAATTTTAGCGTTTCCCTCGACGCCGTCGGAATTATCGGTAGTATTACCGGTAACGGCTGCCGCTACAAAATTCAGCATGCTTACCAGTTTTCCGGCTTTGGTATCCCAATAATAGGAATCTTTGGGTTGTACCATGATAATAGACACATTAGGATCATCTTTCCCGTCTTCAAACCAGGCTTTGGCCATTGGCGACCACTTGTCTTCAATGGTAGACCGGTCTTTGTAAATGGTAGCATCTCCGAAAATGGAAAGATATTCGTAATCCCCGTTGTTGATGAAGAACAATTGTACTCTTTTATCGTCTTTTATTTCAAAGTTTTTATTGCTCGTATCGCCGCTGATGAACCATAAGTTCCCTTCATCATCCGTTTCCTGCAGGCTCATCGGTCGGGAATTGATAGGAAGGGTTTCAAGCTCCGTGCAGAACATACAGATTCTTGCACTTTCCGAAAGTTCTTTAATTTTTTTGATTGCGTCTGTGTTCGTAAGATTTTCTGTTGACATAATAAATATATTTTAAGTGATTGGTTTGATTAAACCTGAATTTAATTACTGTTACCATTCAAAAATCCGACCACAATGAAGAAGTCCGACGGAAAATACTTTACAGAAATAAAAAAAAATCAGATGCTGATCTCGAAGCTTTGCGGTTTATCTCCGCTGATGATGCTTTTGTAATAAAGAGAAGGAGTTTTACCGGTGATTTCTTTAAAATAACGGTTGAAAGAAGATTTGGATTTGAATCCTGCTTCATAAGCGAAGGAAAGGAAATTGATGTTTTCATCCTTTTCAATGGCCTGTTCCAGCATATTTTTAAAATACTCAATGCGGTATTCGTTGATGTAGCGGTAAAAAGGTTTTTGCTTGTAGCCATTGAGCATTTCACTGATCTGATATTTGTTGATCTCCGTCTGTAGAGCAAGTTTATCAAGATTCAGGTCACAGTCTCTGTACAGTTGTTTCTGCCGCACCAGCCGGTCCATGTTTTGCCAGAGTCCGCTGAATTTTATTTCATAATCTATATAATTTAAAGCCAGCTCTTCTTTATCTATATCATTAATTCCAAGATTTTTATCGGAGGGGTTTTCAAATGGATCATTCATGCCTGTTTTCAGGTTCTTCCTAATGATTAAAAGGCAGATGATCAACAGCAGGAAATAAACAACTATTCTCGCTGAAATATTGATGACATGATATTTTTCCGGGTAAAAGTGAAGGAATGTTTTACCGATAACTACCGTGGATTCCATAAAAAGAATGCACCACGAGATCCGTACAATAGCACCATATTCATTCCTGTTAAGAAGATCTGTTTTATACCGGTGCACAATAAGAAGGCTTTTCAGGGGATAATATAAATTGATGGCAAGCATTGAATATAAACTTAGATTGTTATACAGGCTTAGCAGGGTCTGGTCCGTACGGTTCAGAACGAAAAATACGCAGGAAACCGTTAAATAAGCAATCATTAAAATAAAAAGCGGAATAAAGGCATACCATTTTTTCGCTGCTGAAAAATCCTTCTGCGTCTTGCTCAGGGCATACAGATAGATTAGCGGACCGTAGGAAGCGGCGATGAAAGTATTCATTTCGTGCCTGATCCTTTCATCCGGAATAAAATTAAAGATGACAAACTTTATGGTAAGGTGAGCGGCAATGGCCAGAAGAAGGCACATAAAAAGATAGCTTGAAGATGATTTTTTATCCCTAACCTGCAAAAGCCACAGGGCTACCAATGCCTGAAAAGCGCCGATGATAACAATATATTGCATTCTTCCTTGAGGTTTGCACAAAATAAATACATAATCTATGATCCGGCAGATTAAATGCTGTTATGTTTTCATTAAAAATTCTACCGCCAGATTAATATTACGTTCATAAATAAATAACAAATAATTTAAATGAATTAAACCATTGAAATTCAAAATATTAATGGTATCAAACCAACGAGTGATACGTTTTGAAATGTAGTTTTTCCATACGGACGAACAAAAATTCCCAACGTCTCAAATTTGCAGAAAAAAAAATTATGAATCATTCTATCGGTTTTTCAGGATCACGGATCATGCAGGTTTCGGCCTTTTTTCTGATGTCATCTCTGGGAATCCTTCACGCACAGACCATCCGGGGAACGGTGGTCGGCAAAACAAATGGCGTGCTTCCGGGTGCCAATATTTCGATTGTAGACGCCGACGTAAAAGCGGTTTCATCATTAGACGGGGATTTCAGCATTCTTTCCCCAAAATTAGGCGAAGTAAACATCCGGGTAGAATACATCGGCTATGAAACCAAAATTTTTCCCGTTACGCTGAAAGAAGGAACCAATGATCTTGGCTATATTAGCATTACTCCCGAAGAGAATAAGAAAGATCGTACCAGAGACATTGAGAAGGTAGTTATTTCAAGACCGAATGCCTTAACCCAGGCAAAAGCTTATGAAATCAAGAAAAACAATAATGCCATCATGGAGGTTATTGCTGCCGATGCCATCGGAAAGCTTCCGGACAGAAATGCTGCGGAAGCCGTACAACGGGTACAGGGTGTTGCAGTAGCGAGGTATCACGGTGAGGCCGACCAGGCGACGGTACGGGGAACTCCTTTCGCCTGGACTTCGGCATTGTTCAACGGAAACCGTCTGCCCAGCTCCAATGTCCTCGGAAACCGCTCTTTTGTACTGGACGTCGTACCTTCGGAGCTGATTCAGTATGTGCAGGTCTCAAAAGCCGTAACGCCGGATATGGACGGTGACGCTATCGGAGGAAGCATTAATTTTATCACAAGAACCGCTCCTGCAAGGAAAACCCTGAGTGTGAGCGGAGCAGGAGGATACAATACGTTTTCCCATAATGGAACCTACAATGGTTCTATTGTTTACGGCGACCGGTTTTTTAAAAACAAATTAGGGATTATCCTTTCCGGAGCCATCTGGGACAGGCAGTGGGGAGCCGATTCGTTTGACGTGACCTATAATACGGCATCGGCGAATGAAGCGGAAAGGAAATCAATCGGTACTGTAATGATGAAACGGTATATGGGAACACGGAGAACCATCGGTTTAAACGGCGGGCTGGAATATAAATTTAACGCCGACCATAAAATATATTTCCGCGGAATGTTTAATAAATTTGATGACATCCGCCCGGTGTACGAATCCTATGTGGATTATAACAACAGCCGTTACCAGTACAACTTCAGGTATTCCCATTACCAGACGGAGTTATACGGGACGGAATTAGGCGGAGAACACAGTCTGTCGCCTAAACTGAATATCGACTGGATGCTGAGCGATTACCATGCAAAATATTTTTTGGATACTCCGCCGACTAATGACATAAAAGGGCTTCCGATCGCTACTTTCAGGCAGAAAATCAGCAGCGGATTCAATAATCTTTCCGGCAATAAAAAAAGATACTGGGGATTTGATTCGCCGGACGGGGTCGGGGGAGAATATCAGGATTACAGCTTCGATGTAAAAGACCCGGCAGAAGTGATGAACCCCAATAAGCTTTTGCTTTCCCAGCTCGTTATTGCCAAACTGGATAATAAGGAACGCGACCGGATTGCCAGGGCAAATGTAAAATTTGATCTTAATGAAAACATCATTTTAAAAGCCGGTGCAAAATACCGTACAAAAGATCGGAACAGTACCTACGGCTACAACGCCGTGTATCTTCCGGGAGCCGCTTTAGGAATTCCTAATTCGCCGCCGTTACTGGCTCTGTCACAGCTCTCGACCGGTGAACCAGCGAAAGGTGTTCCTTTCTTAAACGGAATGAACGGAAATTACGATTCTTATGTAATGAATCCGCCGACAAAAGACCAGCTTTTCCAGATGTTTTCTCCTGAATTTTTACAGCAGAACGGGTTTGGGGATTTTTCCAATGCTGAAACCAACGCAACCAGTGTGTATACCGGTGAAGAAAATGTTTTTGCGACCTATGCCATGGCAGAAATCAAAGCGGCTGAACAATTGAAAATTGTAGCCGGTTTCAGAAATGAGACCACAAGACTAACGTTGAACGGATCCAAAGCCACGAAAAGCGGAACGCCTGCCGCAACGGTTATCAGCCCGTCGGTGGTGGAAAGTAATTACAATGCCTTCCTTCCTATGCTCCATCTGAAATATAACCTTTCACCGAAAGCCAATCTGCGGTTTGCCTATACCAGATCATTCATCAGGCCGAATTTCGGAGATATGTCACCGGGATCCAGCATTGACAATACGACAAGCCCAAACAGGATTACCCGTGGAAACCCTGATCTGAAGCCTACTTTTAGCCATAACCTAGACCTCATGGGCGAATATTATTTCAGCAATATCGGGATCTTATCCGGAGGCGTCTTTTACAAAAAGATTTCCGATATCGTATTTCAGGATAGTTCTATTCTTAACTTAAACGGGACGGATTATATGGTTACCCAGGCCAAAAACCTGCAGGATTCCCATGTGCTCGGTTTTGAAGCAGGCATCAACAAACGCCTTGATTTTTTACCCGGTTTCTGGAAAGGTTTCGGGGTGGAATTCAATTATACTTTTATCAGCTCCGGGGTAAAGGTGCCGAGAACAGCTAACGGGATATCGTATTTCGATAAAACAACGCTTCCGAACCAGTCCAAAAACCTGTTCAACGCCATTCTGTATTATGAAGGCAATAGACTGATGGTCCGTCTGGCAGGAAATTACAGAGGAAAATCGGTAGAAACCATCAACCAGAACCTGGGGCCACAATACTACATCTGGTCAGACAAAAACTTTACGATTGACTTCTCAGCAAGTTATGATCTCAGCAAAAAAGTAAAATTATTTATCGAGTTAAACAACATCAGCAACGAAGGCCTTCGATTATACATCGGCGACAACAGGAAACGAGTTACTTCTGCCGAATGGTACGGAAGCAGGGGACAGATGGGAATCCGTTGGCAGATGTTCTAAAAATTTATATATGAAACAAATACTATTAACAGCAGCCGTTATGGCTATGGGAACTTTAGCAAATGCGCAGATTAAAGACAGCCTGCGAAGGGTCGTTAAAATGGAAGGTGCCTACAATTTCAGAGATGCGGGAGGCTATAAAACCAGCGATGGCAAAGAAGTCATTCCCGGCAAGGTTTTCAGGAGCGATGCCATTGACAAGCTCACCGACCGTGATCTGAAAACCTTTCAGGAGAAAAAGATCGCCGCCGTTATCGACCTGAGAGGAACCGAAGAAGCCAAAAAAGCCCCGGACAGACTTCCGCCCGGCACAGATTACCTGCTTTGTCCGGCAGGAAGCAATAATCTGCCGACTGCACAGGATATGGTAAAGATGCTTAAAGACAAAAATTTTCTGTTCGATATGTATGGAGAAGGCGGGCTGCCTTATTTCGGCGAACGGTACAGGCCCCTTTTCGTTCAGTTACTGACCTTAAAGCCCGGTGAGGCCTTGCTGTTCCACTGTACCGGAGGAAGGGACAGAACAGGCATGGCTGCAGCCCTGTTCCTGAAAGTTCTGGGCGTGCCCCAGGATGTTATCGAAAGCGATTATCTGGCGTCCAACTTTTATCTGGCAAAAAATCCGATTATGAATTCTATGTATAAAGGATTGTCCGGAATGTCGGGCTTATCTGAAAACAGCATCAGACAACAGATGGAACTGCGACCGGAACTGATCCGGAATTTCTTTAATGCCATCAATCAAAAATATGGCAGTATAGAAAACTTTTTCCAGTTAGAAATGGGCATCGGACCGCGGGAAATTGCTATCCTGAAACAGAAATATCTGAAATAAAGAATTGTATGTGAATGGCCAATTGTCAATCCGCTACGCTTGTCAATTTTTAAATAGTTCAAAAATTCACTTGCAAAGCGAAATTCACCATTGGCTATTTCCCTTTCACTTCCACATCGGCAAATCTTTCATAAAACCAGAACAGCCCGAAAAGATAAACGCAGTGCAGCAGCTGTGCTTCAATGGCGGTCCAGTTTTCAATAGAGCAGCTGCCGGCAATAAGGATGCTCATTAATGCCAACGCCGAATACAGGGTATATTTTGTCTTAAAATTAATCAGCAATAGTAGACCTATGATGGCTTCCGCTACCGGCAGAACATAGCTGAAAGGAACGATCAGGCCTTCAGGAATAACCGATTTCTCCATCGTTTTCGCCATCCAGCCGCTGAATTCGGGAAGCTTTGGCAAACGGACCAATCCATGGCCCAGAAGAGAAACTGCCACCGGCAGCCTAAGAAAAAAGAAAGCCGTTTTATAATCTTTCATTTTCATTTTTTTAAGTGATAATGCTATAATTTGAACCATTAAGATTAATATAGAAATTTAGAAGTATTAAGAAAGCTTTGCTTTTTGCAACATCTTCATAATCTTAATGGTTCAATTCTTTTTTGTAAACCCAACCTTTTACCCGGGCTCTTGTAAATACCGAATAATTCCGATCACATCATCCTTTCCATAACCTGCATTGCTGGCTGCCTGATAAGTCTGGATCAATGTTTCGGATAAGGGAAATTCCGCACCTGCATCTTTTGCCAGGCGAATATCTTTCAGCATCAGGTCGAGAGCAAAAGCGGGATCGTAATTTTCGGTGATCAGAAGGGGAGTCTTCACTTTTGTAGCACCGCTTCCGCTGGCGCTTTCGTTGATGATATCCAGCATATCTTTACGATCAATGCCCAGCTTATCCGAAAATAGAATCGTTTCCGCCAATCCCTGATACAGGCAGGAAATAAAATAGTTAACGGAAAGTTTAGCAGCTATACCTTTCCCATTTTCGCCGAGGTGCCGGATCTCTTTTCCCATTTTTTCCAGATAGGGAAGGGCCCTGCTGATATCACGCTCGTTACCGCCGGCCATAATAATCAGCGTTCCTTCCGCTGCCGGCTTGGTGCTTCCGGCGACCGGGGCATCAATAAAAGAAGCTTCTTTGATAATCACGGCACCGGCAATTTTACTGCTGGCTTCGGGAGACACCGTACTCATATCCACAAACAGCTTTCCCGAAATATCGCGGCTCAGGATGTCTTCAAAAACCTCCCGTAAAGCTTCATCATGAGTAAGCATGGTAAATAGGATGTCGCTGTTTTCTACCACATCCGCAATAGAATCACAGACAATGGAACTCTCCCGGAAATCCTGTGCTTTTTCCGGCGTCCTGTTGTATACAGACAATTCAAATCCTGCTTTTTCAAGGTTTTTGGCCATTGGATGGCCCATATTTCCAAGGCCGATAAAGCCTAATCTTTCTTTATTCATTTTTCTCAGTTTGTCGTTTATGGTAAGTAACTAATAGCAATTAACTTCTTGCTGCTGGCTTTACATTCAGAATTTTAAAATTCAAAACGTATTATTAAATTATTTCAAGTACTTTTAAAACTGGTTTACCAGATCATTGATGGTGCTTATTTCTTCAGCCGTAAGATGAATATCGGCCGCACCGGCATTCTGAACTGCCTGTTCCGCATTTCTGGCTCCCGCAAGAGCAACGGTGATTCCCGGTCTTTCGATGGTCCACCTTAAAACCAATTGTCCAAGGCTTACATGGTACTGTTCGGCGACAGGTTTTACTTTATCCAGCAGTGCATTGGTTTTTTCGATAAAGTCCGGCTGGAAGTGTTTGTGACTTGCCCGATGGTCACCCTCCTGGAATTTGTATCCCAAGGTAATTTTACCTGTCAGCAGGCCTCTTTCAAGCGGACTGTAAGCCAGAATTGATTTATTGTTTTCAATACAGTAAGGAACTGTTTCCTCTTCAATCCCGCGGTTGACCATACTGAACGGAATTTGGTTAGAGACAATTTCAAGCGTTTTCTCAGCTTCTTCCATTTGCTGGAAATTGTAATTGCAGACCCCCGCAAAACGTACTTTCCCCTGTTCAATAAGCCTCGAAACCGCTTCAAAAGTTTCATCGATCGGGGTGGTGGAATCAGGCCAGTGAATCTGGTACAGGTCTATGTAATCCGTACGCAGCCTTTTCAGGCTTTGTTCGCATTCATAAATGATACTGTCTCTTCCGGCATATTTATAAACGTCAATATCCTGTCCGTCATTATTTTTACTGTGCATGGCAAAATCTCCTTTGGCAAGATCCCAGCGCATTCCGAATTTGGTTAAGATCTGAACTTTATCGCGGGAAATTCCTTTGATAGCTTCGCCAACAATTTCTTCACTGGTTCCCTGCCCATAGATCGGAGCAGTATCGATCGAAGTTACCCCTGCGTCATAAGAAGCCCTGATGGCTTCAACCGCATCGTTTCTGTCCGTGCTTCCCCACATCCATCCTCCTGCTGCCCAGGCGCCGAAAGTAATGGCTGAAACTTCAAGATTACTTTTGCCTAATTTTCTGTATAACATATTTTATAATTTTAATAATACCTGATAAAAGAATTTTACCCTCCTCGATACCGGTGATAAAACAGTCTTTTCATATCAAAAAAGCCACCAAATTACCCTTTTGTATTAAAAATCCGTAGGATTTTATTCATTACATATTTTTTAAACAGGAAATTCAGTAAGATTCTTTACATGTAATTTTTTTTAATTGACAAACTTATCGAAATTTGTACCTATGGAAAGAATGAAGGTAATCGATATCAACAGCTGGAAGAGGAAAGAACATTTTGAATTTTTTTCCGGCATGGCCAGTCCGTATTTTGGGTTTACCTCGGAAGTAGACTGTACAAAAGCCTATGATGAGGCCCAAGAAAAGGGACATTCTTTTTTTGCCATTTATCTTCACAAATCCATGATGGCTATTAATACAGTCGATGAGCTTAAGCTCAGAATTGTTGAAGGCCAGATCATCCAGTATGACGAAGTGCATGTCGGAAGTACCATCGGAAGGCCGGACGGCACTTTCGGGTTTTCATTTTTTCACTATTCTGAAGATTTTGAAGTTTTCAATGCAGGCTTACAGGAACAAATAAGAATGGTACAAGCCTCTACAGGCCTTTGCATACGCAATGAAACTTTACCGCTCAATCATGTCAGGCATACGACAATTCCTTGGAATGCTTTCAGTGCAGTACTGCATCCTACCAATTTTGATCCGACAGAATCCATTCCTAAGATTACCTTCGGGAAATTCAGTATCAGACAAGGCAGGAAATTTATGCCGGTATCCATAGAAGCACATCATGGCCTGGCAGACGGTCTTCATCTGGCAAAATATTTTGAAGAATTTCAGCGGTTGCTCAATATGTAGTTGCGCTCATCATCATCGCATATTAATTGAATTCAATTTTCATTGATTGGAAACTCACTCTACGAAATACAAAAACCTTCTAAGATCATTTCTCGTACATACTTTCAGCAGAAATACGACCACTTCAATACCATGAAATAGGTACCGTATATTACATAGATAAATGATTTTGAGTGCCATATTATAAGTTATTTATATTTTTTGAAATTCATTGATTATAATCATAAAAAATACACTCCAAAATCATCTAGATTTGTAAATAAGTAAGGCGTCTTATACATTAAGTCGTATAAAAATGAAAATATTGGCGTGGTATGTATGTGGTATTACGAGTACACGGATTTTTAATCATTTTTTCTTTCTTTGTCTTTGCCTAAAAGTAAAATTACAGATCCCGTAAGAAACATTTTTAGTTTTAAGCCAAAATTAAGAAAAAATACCCACCCGTATATTTTAAAGCAATACTGAACTAAATAATACTCCGGAAAAGAAAAAACGTAGCGGAGCAAAACGAAGAGCGATTAATACTGTAGCTTATCATAAAAGTAAGCAACAGCCAAGTAGAGATGAGAAAAATATGAAAAACGAAAAGACTGAATTTAATTTAGAAGATATTAACCAAAAGATTTTTGTGCAGGAAGAAATTTTAACATTAGCAAAAGAGAACTCACCGCGTCTGCTGAATAAATTCAGACTGGTGGATCCGGATTTTTTTAATAAATTATCAGCAATTCAGCCTAATCTGAAAAATTCTGAATTGATATTTTGTATTTATCTGAAGCTTAATCTGACGACCAAGGAGATTGCAACCTATACGTACGTAACTCCGAAAGCAATTCAGAACCGTAAAAACAGGCTCCGCAAAAAACTGAGCATTGCTTCAAATTTAGATATTTATAAATGGTTTAATGAACTTTAAACCATTTTTTATTTAAAATAAATTTATCCTTTTCTTAACCTGAAGAGTAAGCAAGGAATGCCTTGTTTTAAATTAAATTGAGTAAGAGATGCGCGTTAATTTATTATGGGAAAAGCTACATTAAAATTCCAGGACAGCTTTTTCAAGATCGTGATACAGTAATACTTTCCAATGATTTTCTGCAGCATCTTTGGCCCAGCGTATCCTCAGTTCCATCGCTTTCCTGCCTTCGAAATCGCTCTTGTAGGCCAGATTATATTTCAGGTAAGATTCCTGTGGCAGATCGTCTGCACCGTAGAAAACGGTTTCATTACCTTCCCGGATCAGGAATGTTTGCATGAAAGGCGTATGGCCGCCTGCGACCTCAAAGGAAATTTCATCCGTGATGTTTCCGCTGTCTTCATCCATCCAGACAATGTTCTTGAGCTGTACCAGCTTTTCCAGCGTATCAAAATCAAAAGAATGGCTTCCCCTGTTTTCCATAGCAAAGGCCAGCTCCCTTCTTTGTATATAGATTTCCGCATTAGGAAAAGTAGCATAAAAGGTGTTTTCGATACGGGTAATCACCGTCTCAATATGGTCTTTGTGCAGATGGGAGAGCAATACTTTTGTCACTTGTTCCGGATGAATATCTTTCTTTTCGAGAATTTCAGAAATTACAATCTTTCCTTCATCATTTTTCCGTCCGATCCCGGCATCCAGCAGGATAATATCATTTTCAGTAATGATCAAAAACGGTGTAACGGACATTTTTATTCCTTTTAACGCATCTTTATTTTCTTCCGTTAAAAGGGTAAAATCTTTCGTCTTGTTTACCGAAAAATTCCCTTCTTTCAGTGGTATGATTTTCATAGGACAAATTTCATCATAATTTGTATAGGGTAAAAGTTTTTCCGTCAATTCTCGTCATTGCTGAAAGCGATAAAATGAAACCGGATTTTCATCTTAAATAAGTATTTTTGCAATAGGTTTTTCAAAAATCTTTAAACGAAAACGTATGCAGTTGAATTCTTCCGGCGGTATCTCGCGTACTGTCATCTGGCTGATGTCCGTTATTTCCGGGCTTGTGGTGGCCAATATTTATTATAACCAGCCTTTACTGGGCCTTATTGCCAAAGAACTGCATGTTACGGAGAGTGCTGCCGGCAGAATTTCGGTACTTTCCCAGCTGGGATATGCCGCGGGCTTACTGCTGATCGTTCCTTTGGGTGATAAGCTTTTCCGTAAGAAATTAGTCCTTACCGATCTGCTTCTTGTTTTCGCAGCTTTGCTCTGGATGGCTTTCGGTACCGAACTTTGGATGCTGTACATTGCCAGTCTGCTGATCGGAGTTACTTCGGTTATTCCGCAGCTGTTTATTCCCATTGCAGCAGAGCTTTCTTCCGATAAAGAAAAATCGTCCAACATCGGAACGGTAATGTCAGGATTGCTGATGGGTATTCTCCTGTCGAGATTCATCGGTGGCATTGTGGGCGAATTGTGGGGCTGGAGAGCGATGTTCGGTATTGCTGCAGGACTAATGGTTTTGGTATGGTTTGCAGTCTATAAAATGCTTCCTGAACTGCCGCCCAATTTTAAGGGTAATTACGGAGAACTGATGAAATCGGTTTTTCACCTGGCTAAGACGCAGCAAGTACTGCGATTGGCATCCTTTCGCGGAGCAATGGCTTTCGGGTCGATGTGTGCATTGTTTACCACCCTTGTTTTTCACATGGAAAATCCTCCTTTCAATGCAGGTTCCTCCGTGGTCGGAAGCTTCGGACTGGCAGGTGCGGTCGGGGCGCTGGCAGCAGCAAAAGTGGGGAAACTTCAGCACTATTTCAGTCTCAACAGGATTATTTTCTTTGCCCTGCTTGTGGTTTTCGGAAGCTGGCTGTTCACTTATTTTGCAGGAGAAACCTATTGGGGGCTTATTGCCGGGGTTGTTTTAGTAGATCTCGGTGTGCAGTCTGCCCACATTATGAACCAGACCAATTATTTCAGCATTAAATCCAATGCCGTCAACAGGCTGAATACCGTGTATATGGTATCCTATTTTATCGGTGGGTCCCTGGGAACATGGACAGCCTCTATCGCATGGCAGTATGCAAAGTGGGGTGGAGTATGTTTTGTAGGTGCAGTCCTGGCCTTACTGGCACTTACCGCACACCTGATGTTCAGCAGAAGAAAACCGTTTAATTCATGATATGTGTTTTAATTATAAAAATCAATCTAAATAAAAAACAATGAAAATAGAAATCTGGTCGGACGTGATGTGTCCGTTTTGCTATATTGGAAAGAATAATTTTGAAAAAGCTCTGGAACAGCTTCCTTTTAAGGATGAAGTAGAAGTGGAGTGGAAAAGTTTCCAGCTGGATCCTTCGTTGAACCCGGAAGAAACAAAATCCACCGTTGATTATTTCAGGGAGAAAAAAGGTTTTCCTGAAGCACAGGCCCGGCAAATGATCAGCCAGGTACAGCAGATGGGTACCGGTGCCGGAATTAATTTTCATTTTGAAAAAGCCTTGATCACCAATACCTTCTCCGCTCACAAGATCCTGCATCTGGCGAAAAAATACAAAAAAACAAATGAAATGGAAGAAGCCCTTTTCATTGCACATTTCATCGAGGGAAAAAATGTCGGGGATCATAAGACATTGATCGATCTGGCTGAATCTTTGGGAATCGACAGCGAAGAAACCCGACAGGTACTCGATACCTCTACGTTCGATGATGAAATAAAACAGGATATTCAGGAAGCTAGGGCTAACGGCGTTTCAGGCGTTCCTTTCTTCATCCTGAACGGCAAATATTCTGTTTCCGGAGCCCAGCCGGCTGAACTTTTCACCAGTGCACTTCAGCAAACCTATGATGAAACAGTGGCACCTTTGAAAATTCAGGCAGACAATGGGGCTTCATGTGATGCAGACGGTTGTGAAATTTAACAACAGCCACGGAAGCAAAACCGTAAGCGTTTCTAAACATATGAGATTACTCTACAGGATTCGGTGATCCGCCTTTAGCCGAAATTTATTTTAGGATTCGTCTAAAGTTAAATTTCGAACAACATGCCTGACATCGGGCTGGAGCCCAACGCTATTGATGATTATAAAAATCTTAAATAGTAAAGCATTACAGCGAAAACAATCGTCCGTTAAAATCCGTAGTTAAAAAAATTAAATAAAAAATAAATGATCAGAATACAAGAAGGACAGGAATTCCCTATTGAAGATACGCTTTTCGTATTTGCTTTGGACTCCGAAGCAGGAAAAGTTTTCAATAATAAAAACAAACTCATAACGGGCATCGGTAAAGTAAACGCCGCTATGGAACTGGCGAAAGAGATTTATCGCAAACGCCCGAAGCTTATCGTCAACCTGGGCTCTGCGGGCAGCCAAAGTTTCGATAAAGGCGATGTGGTCTGCTGTACAAAATTCATCCAGCGGGATATGGATGTGAGAGGTTTGGGTTTTAGTCTGTATGAAACACCATTATCCGGAATACCGCCGGTCCTGGAATACGGGCTTAAACATAATGGCCTTCCGGAAGGCATCTGCGGTAGTGGCGACAGTTTTGAAATGAACCATTCGGAAACGGTGTATAATATTGTTGACATGGAAGCCTATCCTTTGGCCCTGATCGCTATGAAAGAAAAAATCCCTTTTCTCTGTCTGAAATATATCTCCGACGATGCCGGCAGTGAAGCGGCAGATGACTGGGCGATTCAGGTTCACCTGGCATCAGAAGCTTTTAATAAAATTTTATTTTCCTAAACTTCAAAAATGACATCAATCCATATTATAAAAGCATCTGCTGACGAACTTCAGACAATACGGGATCTTGGAAGGCAGACCTTTTACGAAACCTTTGCCCCGCACAATACCGAAGAACAGATTCAGCAATATCTGGCAGAAAGTTTTGCTGAAGATAAGCTCAACCGGGAATTGAGTAATCCGGATTCCCAATTCTTTATTGCCTGGGAAGAAGAAAATCCGGTCGGTTATTTAAAAGTAAACACAGGAAAAGCACAAACCGAACTCCAGGATGATACTTCGCTTGAAATCGAAAGAATTTATGTTAAAAGTTCATATCACGGTAAGAAGATCGGGCAGCTGCTGTATGGCAAAGCCCTGGAAACAGCAGCTGAACTGAAGAAAGAATACCTCTGGCTAGGTGTTTGGGAAGAAAACCATAGAGCCGTAAGCTTTTATAAGAAAAACGGCTTTGAAGAATTCGGCAAACATATTTTCAGATTGGGTAGTCAGGAACAAAACGACCTGATGATGAAGAAAATACTACATTAACGTGAACTCGAAGTAGATACTGAGTTTACAGGCTGGAAGAAAGGAAGCTGGAGGCTGGAAGTCTATTCGGTCACCTTATCGATAACAGTCTCTTGTCTTTTTTATTTTAAATAACTGGAAACAAATTAAATATCATCGAATTCACGTTATATTAATGTGTTAATCGGCTGGATGCGGGAAGTTTCTTTTCTAAATTTAAGGAAAATTCGACAATGCTTTATTTATGTACAGTCGATTATTTAAATAAAGGATTCGGATTCAGTCCGGTGAATCAGAATTTCATCCGGATTTCTTACTTATATATCACATATAATCAAAAACGGCCTCAATGGATAGCTAATCCATTCGGAAAGTAAGCGTGATAAACTTCCAGCATCCAGCTTCCTTCTTCCAGCCATTATACCTTAAATTTCATAGATTTCAGCATCCGTAAAAACATAGAATCTTCCTTTTTTAGGGAGATTTTTTGTATCCAGCCCGGTAAATTCACTGAAAGCAGGAAGCAAAAGCTGATTATCGGTTACGACAAAGCAGGGCAGCTTGATTTTTTTTACGGAGGAATGGATCACAAATCCCGGATGAATATGGCCTGTCACCTGGAATTTTTCCTGCTTCTTTTCAAAATCGTGGATGAATAAAAAGTCTCCGTTATCAAAAGATTTTGATCTGAAATTTAAGCATAGTTTGGATTCCAGACTTTTTGAGATCCGGTCATGATTGCCTTCGATGAGGTAAAACTGCAGATCCGGATATTGGTTTCTCCAGCTACAGAATTCGTCGACATCCGAATTATCTCCCGCATGCAGCAGGTCACCGACCACAATAAATTTTTCAGGCTGGAAATATTCAATCATGATTGAAAGCCGTTCCAGGTCGTTTTTCATCAAATGGCTCGTCAGTGCAATGCCGTTTTTCCTGAAATGAGCGGCTTTCCCGATATGCAGATCGGAAAGGACCAACGCTTTTTCTTTTTTCCAGAATAAAGCTCTTTGATTGGTTAAGGTAAACTGCTCGTTTTGAAGAGTTATATTTTTTGTTACGATTTTCATTTTTTAATTATGCAAAGGTGAAAGGTGAATGGTCAATCCGCTTTGCTTGTCAATTTTTATAGTTTGAATATTCACTTGAAGAACATTCAAAGGTGAATGGTCAATTCGCTACGCTTGTCAATTTTTTATAGTTTAAATATTCACTTGAAGAACATTCAAAGGTGAATAGTGAATGGTCAATCTGCTTTGCTTGTCCATTTTTAAATAGCTCCAAAAATTCACCAATCACCATTGACCTTTACGATAAGTGGGTTATTGAATAGTGAATTTAAGACGTTTGTTAATTTTACAATCATAATATTCACTTGCAAGGCAAAATTGACTTGCAAGGCAAAATTCACCATTGACCCTATCATTTCACTTTCTTTGCCTGCTGGATCAGCTTTTGTATCCTCGAATCCAGGTCTTCGCTGGAAAGCGTCTGCCGCAGGCTGTCTACTTTTATCGGGAAACTTAATGGAGTAAACGTATTGGCAAATTTCAGGATAATTTTTGACTTTTCAATCCTTTTGAAAGCTTCCACCAACCGCTGTTCCTGTAACTGGGCGTTGAAAACCTCGGTGTAGGCCTGTCGTACAAGGAAATGATTCGGGTCGTAATCTTCCAGCACTTTAAAGATCAGTCCGGCCGAACTCTGAAGCGATTTGTTGGAACGCTGCTGCCCGGGGAAGTTTTGGACCACCATTCCTGAGATCACGGCAATATCCCTGAATTTACGCCGGGCCATTTCCGCGGCGTTAATACTCGAAATCACGTCATTCATCAGATTGTCCCTTGTTAAAATACGTCCTAAATTATCCTCATTCAGCGGAATTTCCTTATCGCTGAACAGCTCAAAGCCGTAATCGTTCATCGCCATAGAAAAGGAAATCGGTGCCAGCTTGGAAATCCTGTAGGCAATTAAAGCCGCCATAACTTCATGCACAAGCCTTCCTTCAAAAGGATACATGAATAAATGATAGCCTTCCCGGTTTTTAATGAGCTCCACAAGGAATTCATTTTCCTCCGGAATGTGGGAACGTTCTTCCTGATTAGCCAATAACGGATGAAGGAATTTCAACTCCTTTTCAGAAGCCTTTGGATTGAGCGCACCGGATAATTTTTCTCTCAAAAACTGTCCGAGATTGGAGCTTAACGGCAATCTTCCGCCCAGATAACTCGGGGCAAAAGCCTTTCCTTTGGCAGCACGTACAAAAACCGTCATGTCTTTGATCATCGCAACTTCAAGCACGCGTCCGGCGAGGATAAATTTATCTTCTTTTTTTAATCTTGAAATAAAATATTCCTCAACCATCCCAATGTAACCGCCGGAAATAAATTTAACCTTCAGCATGGCATCGCTGACGATAACTCCCATGTTCATCCGGTGAAGCATGGCAATTTTACGGGAGGTTACTTTGTACAGTCCGTTTTCATCAATAACAATTTTATGGAATTCCTCATAGCTTTTGAGTGCTTTTCCGCCGATGGTCAGGAAGTCCAGCATTCCTTTCCATTCCTCTTCGGTCATTTCCTGGAAAGCATACGTTTCTTTAATTTGGGGATAAAGTTCATCCGGGAAAAATCCGTCTCCGACTGCCAGCGTCATCAGGAACTGGACCAGAACATCAAAACATAAAACCTGTGGGTCCCTCGGCTCTATAACGTTGTTCTTTACCGCTTCCTTTAAGGCGGAAACTTCGATCAGTTCTAAAGAGTGGGTAGGGACACAGTAAATTTTTGATGTTTCAAAAGGAGAGTGCCCGCTTCTTCCTGCCCGTTGCAGAAACCGTGCTACTCCTTTGGCTGAACCGATCTGGATCACCGTATCTACCGGCTTAAAATCAATTCCCAGATCAAGGGATGAGGTTGAAACTACTGCTTTTAATTTTCCGCTGCTGAGGTTTTCCTCAATCCAGATTCTCAGGTGTGCATCGATCGAACTGTGGTGAATGGCAATCTGTCCGGCAAAATCCGGATAGGCATTCAACAACAATTGATACCACATTTCGCTTTGGCTCCTTGTGTTGGTAAAGACAATGGTGGAATTGGAATTCAGGATAATCGGAACCACCTTATCCGCTAATTTATGCCCGAGATGTCCCGCCCACGGAAGAATCTCCACTTCATCCGGGAAAACGGAGAGGATATCGATTTTCTTTTTTTCTTTGGCCGTAATTTTTGTTTTTTTGATGTTATAAGGGATCAGTACTTCCATGGCTTCGTCAAGATTCCCGATAGTGGCGGTGATTCCCCAGATTTTTATCTTTGGAACATAAATCCGGAGCCGTGAAATGCCCAATTCTATCATTACGCCCCGTTTTGAACCCAATAATTCATGCCATTCATCAATCACAATGGTTTGTAAATTTGTGAAAAACCGCTGGTGATTTTTCTGACCCAATAAAAGATGTAAGCTTTCCGGAGTTGCCACCAGGATTTCCGGCATATTTTTGACCTGCTGCTGGCGGACTTTCGGATCGGTATCGCCGTTCCTTACACCCACTGCCCAATCGAGGCCGATCTCGTCAATGGCTTCCTGCATGGCTTTCGCAATATCTTTGGAAAGAGAGCGTAGCGGCGTGATCCAGATCATTTTCAACCCTTTTTTGTATTTGTCGGGATGATTCAGAAAGTCGGAAATCAAGGCCAGAAAAACGGAATAGGTTTTTCCGAAACCCGTCGGCGCCACTACCATTCCGCTGTATCCGTTCCCGAATTTCCACCAGGTTTCCGTCTGAAATTTAAAAGGCGAAATGCCTTTATCGCCCATCCAGCGATGAATGATTTGGTAACCGTCGGTATCTTCGAATGCTGTCAAATTTTTAAATAATATTTATGTTTAATGTAATGCCGTAGAAGCGGTAATCAACTGTTAAAATAATTTGAAATCAAAACTTATTAGTTTTCCTGGACCATCGTTATCATTTGCTGAACATGAAATGAAAATTTACGAACATGGTTCAGCCCTCGCTGTCTAAAATATTTCAAATATGATCAAACTCTTTGCCTTTTCCAGCGTTGAAAATTTTACTGTATCAGTTTTTTAATTTCCTCCAGGTCATCGATTTCTTCCACCGTTTTGTCTTTCCTCCATCTTAATATCCTGGGAAAGCGCAGGGCAACACCACTTTTATGCCGGTTGCTGAAACCAATGCCTTCAAAGGCGATTTCAAAAACCAGTTCAGGTTTTACGGTTCGCACAGGTCCGAATTTTTCGATTGCATTTTTATTGACGAATTTACTGACTTCCATAATTTCCTTATCGGTTAGCCCGGAATAAGCTTTAGCAATGGTTACCAGCTTATCTTCATTTTTTACGGCAAAAGTATAATCGGTGTAATAGGCACTTCGCCTTCCGCTTCCTTTCTGTGCGTAGATCATTACGGCATCGATCGTCAGCGGATTGATTTTCCATTTCCACCAGTCGCCTTTTTTCCTGCCAGAATGGTAGAGCGAATTTTTCTGCTTCAGCATTAGGCCCTCACTGTTGATTTCCCTTGAAGCTTCACGAATTAAATCAAGTTCGTTCCATTCATTAAATTCGATGACTTCAGAGATTTTAATATTTTCGGGAGTTTCGTTTAACAACAGCTCTTCCAGCATCGCCCGTCTTCCGGAGATCGGTTTTTCCCTTAAATCGTTACCTTCCATTTCCAGAAGGTCGTAGGCAAAAACCTGTATCGGGATTTCGGATAACATTTTTTTTGTTAATGTTTTACGGTTAAGCCGTTTCTGCAATTCATTAAAGTTTAAAACCTTATCATCTTTCACAGCTAAGATCTCACCGTCGATCACAAAATTACCATTCATCTTTTCTACCGTTTCCTTCACTTCCGGAAACTGTTCGGTCACGAGTTCTTCACCTCTGGACCAGATGAATACTTCACCGTTTCTTTTGATGATCTGCCCGCGGATGCCGTCCCATTTGTATTCGATCAGCCATTCGTCCGGCTGTCCCAGGTCTTCCAGGTCTTTTTCCAAAGGATAGGCCAGGCAGAACGGATAAGGTTTTGAATTATCAGGATTCACATTCTCGGCGGCAATCAACTCCTGAAAAGAAACTTCATTCGGCAGCCATTTTCCCATCAGGCTGTGCATCAGAGCACTTGATTCCTGCTCGGAGAATTTCGTTAAGGCATTGATCAGCGTTTTATCTGAAACCCCGATCCTGAAGCTTCCGCCCAACAGCTTATTGAAGATCAGCCGTTCCGTGTAGTCGAGTCCGTTCCAGGAATTCAGGACAAAATCTTTTTTTTCAGCATCGCTCTTATCTTTGAGACCAACAATATCATCCATCCATTCAGACAGCGAACGCTCTATTTTTTCGGTAGGCGGAGGAAGGATCAGCGAAATGGTTTCTCCCAGGTCGCCAACGGAAGAATAGCTTTCCTGAAATAGCCAGAAAGGCAGCCGTGTAATGTCCAGTGCCCATTCTTTCATATAATTGCTGTTGACATTCCGCTTCGGCCGTTTCCCGGTAAACAGGGCTATGAACCACACTTTGTCATCATCAGGGGTACGCTCGAGGTAGTCAATAATCGCATCGATTTTAGCATTGGTTTTATTGGTACTCTCTAACGCATTGATCAGTTCGGCAAAATTCTTCATGGCTCCTGATTTTTAACGGTTTTTTTTTCCACTTCCTCTTCGTCATCATCACCGTAAAGTGTTTCCACCACATCAGACTGGATTCCGATTTCATTTAAATATTTAGAGAACACCTCGGTCTGTCCGTGGGTAACGTGTACAATCTCTGCTTCTGTGGCTTTGATGGCCTGCAGTAATCCTTTCCAGTCGGCATGATCACTCATGGCAAAACCGGCATCGGCACTTCGCCAGCGTCTTGCACCCCGGACCTGCATCCATCCGGAACAGATCGCTATCGCTGCATTGGGGATTTTTTTTATGACATTGGAATCCATCAGAGCAGGAGGAACAATCACGATTTCGTCCTGCACATGTTTTACACTTTCCCTGAAATCCGGGATTTCGTATTCGGGAAGTTTAATACCTACCGTTTCAAAAGCTTCGTTCAGTTTACCGATCGAGTAGTGGACGTGGATTTTTCCTATTCCTTCAACCGCTTTCATGATTCTCTGAGCTTTTCCCAAGGAATAGCCGATGAATACGGACGTTTTCTGATTTTCTTTATTCCGCAATACCCAATTTTGAAGCCTCTTATTAAGATCATCTACTTCCAGCCAGTTGTAAATAGGAAGTCCGAAGGTACTTTCTGTAACAAATTCATTGCATTTTACCAGCTCGAAAGGCGTGCTTAATCCGTCGTTCTGAACTTTATAGTCTCCGGATACGACACTTACATAGCCTTTGTATTCCAGACGGATCTGTGCAGAACCGATGATATGCCCGGCAGGGTGAAAAGAAACCTTTACGCCGTTCATATTGATGACTTCGCCATATTCTACACTCTGGCATTCGATGTCTTCGCTGATTCTTTTGTATAAAATAGGTTTGGTAAAGTGATGGCAGAGGTACTTTTTCATTCCCCAGCGCGCATGATCGGCATGTCCGTGGGTGATGACTGCCAGATCAACCGGCCGCCAGGGATCGATATAAAATTTTCCCTGCGGGCAATAAATGCCTTTGTTTGTGAATTTGATTAGCTTCAAGGGTGTGTGTGATTTGAATTTTAGTATTCAAAAATCTAACCAATAATATTATAATTTGATACAAAAGATTGTAAAACTCTATTTGAATACGGCCATATTCCGCTTTTTATATGTTAAGCCGCTGAAAATATTAAATATTATCGAATTCATGTTATTTTATTCTTTATGCAGCTGATTTTTAGCTGATCCTCAGATCATCGTTTTTACCTTTTCCGATAAAATCTCTACGGATTTTTCCATCTCTTCTTTATTCAGGTTGCCAAAACCCAGCCGCATCGCGGAAAGATGCTTATTCTGATACAGGAGCGTTTTAGGAATAAACAGGTTGTTCCTGGCACAGTTTTTAGCCAGCTGCATAAGATTCACCGGAACCTGCCATTCCAGCCAGAGGGCCAGGCCGCCGGAAGGCTTTTCAAACCGCATAAAATCCCCCAGACTTTCCTGAAGCAGCAGTGAAAAATAATCCCTTCTTTCCTTATAGACTTTTAATGACTTCTTTAAGTAACGGTTGATTTCCCCTTCGGCAATCAGTTCCCCAAGTACATGTTCCATCAGGATATCTCCCTGCCGGTCGATAATTCCGAGGTATTTCCGCATTTCGGCCATCAGGTTTTCAGGAGCGACAATAAATCCGGTACGGAATCCGGGAGCCAAAGATTTCCCGAAGGAGCCGATGTAAACCACCATACCGTTCGTATCGGCACTGGCGAGCGGAAGAATCGGGCTTTTATCGTAATGAAATTCATAATCATAATCGTCTTCCAGGATGACAAACCCGAATTCCTCCGCCAGCTGTAACAGCTCAAGCCGCCGCTGTGCATTCAAAGTAACGGTGGTAGGATAATGGTGATGCGGGGT
Source organism: uncultured Chryseobacterium sp. (assembly GCA_913774355.1). Classification (GTDB taxonomy): domain Bacteria; phylum Bacteroidota; class Bacteroidia; order Flavobacteriales; family Weeksellaceae; genus Chryseobacterium. Next base: position 290,173 of record CAJYGB010000018.1, read on the forward strand.
AAGGTAAAGCATTCTTATTTTTTTTTGCCTGCAGACCTTCCTTACTTCTTCTACATCGATGCCTTCATGATCGATCGGTACCGACTCTATTTTTACACCTGCTTTCTGAAAGATCATATTGACGGAAAAGTAGCTGAGGGCGCCTACCAGAACCGTATCTCCTTCCGACAGAAGGATTCTGGAAACAATATAAATGCTCATTTCCGTGCTTCGGGTGATCAGCAGGTTGTTTTTGGAAATCGGAAGCCCTCTCGAAAGGTTTAAATATTTTGAAAGGTGCTGCTTGAAAAATTCGCTTCCGTCCTGATTGTACTGCCCGATCTTGTGGGCTTTTCTTTTTAGGATGGAACTGTAGATCCGGGAATACTGATCGACCTGCGTCAAACGGATATCGGGAATACCGTCGTTGAAAATGTATTCACAATGCGACTGCTCAAAAGGATTATCTAAAATATTGGTGGTTTTAAAAGAAAAACCGGTCTGTTTAGGATAATTTTCAAGATGTTGTTTCTCGAAAACTTTAATTTCCAGAGTCTGATCCTGGGTTTTTCCGATCACAAAAGTTCCTTTGTTGGGAAAGCTTTCTATCCAGCCCTGCGCAAGAAGTTCGTCATATACTGAAACAGCCGTATTGCGGTGAATATTTAAAATCATGCTCAGGCTGCGGGTTCCGGGAAGCTTGGTCCCGAAAGGTAAAAAACCACGCTGAATTGCATTGATCAACTGATTCGCTATTTGTAAATATATAGAAACCTCAGAATTTCTATCAATTTTAATAAAACTCTGGTAAGGAATTTCAACCGGACTATCCATAATCTTAAAACTGGCACCATACAACCATCCGGCAATATACTACTTTTGAACCAAAACAAAAATCAGAATGGAATTACATCTTCTTCTTGAAAAAATCGTACCGGATGATGTGGCGCATGCGAAATGGCTCAATACCCTTTCATTTATGGAAAATGCGGGTGCAAGGAAAATCTCTGCCTGTGAACATTCTTCGGAAGTCAGTTTGATCCAGCTGAAACATGCTGCTGAAGAACACCGCCATGCTTATTATCTGAAAAAGCAGATCTTAAAAATAGATCCCGAGATCTGTAAAACCTATACCTGTAATGAACTGCTTGCTTCGACGGCAACGAGGCATTACCTTAATTCACTGGATATGAAAACCTGTCGTTACCTTCAGAAGCATTTCGGGTTGTCCGGAGAAAAGCTGAAATATGCGGCCTATCTTTTCGTCACCTACGCTATCGAAGTGCGGGCGGATGAATTATATCCGGTTTATCAGGAGGTTTTAACAAAATATTCTTCCAAAATTATGGTCAAATCGATTATTCTGGAAGAGGAGGGCCACTTGGAAGAAATGGTTCATCAGCTGGACGGATTTTCAGAAGACTGGAAGATTCATGCTGAGATTATTCTTGATATGGAACAGGCACTTCATCAACAATGGATCATGGCCGTTTCGCAAGAGGTTATGCAGCCTGATTATGTTTAGCCATTCATACTTTCAGAGAGCTTTAGCAAAGAGGGAAGACAACGGATCATTAAGAGTCTTAAAATCTAAACAACAGGGGACCGATTTTTATTCCAACGACTATTTGGGTTTGTCCGGAAATAAAGATTTTCAGAAACTCCTGCTGAAAAGTATTACAGAAAATCCGGAACTGTTGACAGGCAGTACGGGATCACGGCTCATCAGCGGAAACAGCAATACCGTTACAGAAGCTGAAGAATTTATTGCGAAGGAACACGGATACGAATCGGCACTTCTTTTTCCGTCCGGTTACAATGCCAATCTCGCTCTGTTTTCTGCGCTGCCGACGCGTCATGATACGATTATTGTGGACGAACAGATTCACCGTTCGGTTCATGATGGCTGTAAAATGTCGAATGCTAAAAAACTGAAATTCAGACATAATGATTATGATAACCTGGAAGAGATTTTAAGAAGACAGACCGGAACCTGCTATATTGCGATAGAAAGCCTGTATTCGATGGATGGAGATATAGCTCCGATTAAAGAAATCACTGAGATTGCCGAAAAATATAATGCCGGATTAATTGTGGATGAAGCCCATGCTTTTGGGATATTCGGATATGGTTTGGTTGATCGCTTCCAACTGCAGGATCGTGTTTTGGCAACGGTCGTTACATATGGAAAAGCTTTGGGAACCCAAGGAGCCGCAGTGCTGACAGATAACCTGATAAAATCTTATCTTGTAAATTTTGCGTCACCCTTTATCTATACGACTTCCGCCCATGATTTTTTGTGGATGAGCATCAGGGAAGGTTACCATTTCCTAAAAAACAACAAGGAACTGTCAGATATTCTTCAATATAATATTCAAATATTCCGTGACGAGCAGCTGCACAGTCCTTCTGCTAAGAACAGTCCGATCCAGGCTATTGTAATTCCTGACAACAAACGATTAAAAGCATTACATGATATTCTATCAAGCAACGGTTTCCTTACCTATGCGGTTTTCAGTCCTACCGTAAAAGAACGCACGGAACGCCTGCGGATCTGCCTGCATAGTTTCAATACGGAAGAGGAAATTAAAATGCTGGCAGGAATCATTAAAGAATTTATGTAGAAATTAATATCTCATCTTTAAATAATTTAAAATCAAATGAATATAGATTATCTGGAAAATCCTGAGCAAAAAACACTCTTTATCACCGGAATCGGTACGGAGATCGGGAAAACCATTTGTTCTGCCGTACTCACAAAATATTTCCGGGCAGATTACTGGAAGCCGGTTCAATCCGGAGACCTGGATTTTTCCGATTCGATGAAGATAAAAACCTGGGCAGGTGAAAATACTGTTTGCCATCCGGAAACTTATCGCTTTGCACTGGCAGCTTCTCCTCACCAGTCGGCAAGAGAAGAGAGAATTACCATTGATTTAAATACAATCCACCTTCCCGAAACCGAAAACAATCTCATCATAGAAGGAGCCGGAGGATTGATGGTTCCCTTAACTGATAACGAATATATCATTGATCTGATCGCCACACTGAATATTCCGGCCGTTCTGGTCGTAAGGAATTATCTGGGCTGTATCAATCATACCTTCTTATCGATGATGGCTTTACAATCGAAAAATATCAGGCTTCGTTACATTATCCTCAACGGAAGTTTCCCTGTAGATACGGAAAGTATAATCTGCAAAAATATTCCGCCCGGAACCGAAATCATAAGAATTCCCGACCTGAAAGAAGTAACCGGGGAAAACATAGAAATTATAACAAAAACATTAAAAATTTATGACCGATAAAACTGCATTACGAACCGACTGGACTAAAGAAGAAGTTGAGAAGATCTATAACCTCCCGCTTTTGGAGCTGATCTACAAAGCCGCTACCGTTCACCGTAAATGGCATAATCCGGAAGAAATCCAGATGTCCACACTGCTTTCCATTAAAACGGGAGGCTGCCCGGAAGACTGCTCTTACTGTGGACAGGCCGCGCGTTATCATACCAACATTAAAGTTCAGGCTTTATTACCAACCGAACAGGTAATCGAACATGCCAAAAAAGCCAGAGAAAGCGGATCTTCCCGTTTCTGTATGGCCGCCGCCTGGAGGGAAGTCCGAAACAACCGGGATTTCGACCGGGTGATTGATATGGTGAAAGGTGTGAATGAGCTCGGCATGGAAGTCTGCTGTACATTAGGAATGCTGACGGAAGAACAGGCGGTACGGCTTCAGGAAGCGGGTTTATTTGCCTATAATCACAACCTGGATACTTCAGAGCAGTATTATGAAGAGATTATTTCTACCCGGACTTTCGATAACCGGATCAACACGATCAATAACGTCCGGAAAGCCGGGATCACCGTTTGCTCGGGAGGAATTATCGGTTTGGGAGAGACGCACAACGACCGTATCTCCATGCTTTTAACCTTATCTACCATGCCGAAACATCCGGAATCCGTTCCGATCAATGCACTGGCAAGGGTGGCGGGAACACCGCTTGAAGACAATGAAAAAACAAATACCTGGGAAATGGTACGGATGATTGCCACCGCGAGGATCATTATGCCTTCTTCCATGGTCCGCCTTAGCGCAGGAAGGATTGAAATGACGGAATTTGAGCAGGGCTGGTGCTTTATGGCCGGTGCCAATTCCATTTTTACCGGGGAAAGGGAAACTCTTTTGGTCACCCCGAATCCTGGTGTTTCGGAAGACCTTCAGCTGCTGCAGACGTTGGGGTTGAAGCCTATGGGGCGGACAAAGGTGAATTGTGAATTGTAAATGGTCAAATTTTGAGGTTTATTTCAATGGTTGTTCTGTAATGAACTTTGGTTGGCTTAGCTGTAGCTACAATGTCAATAGTGAATGGTCAATTTTAGTAGATCGTTGAATAGTTGCAATTTTGAAGCGGCCAGAGTTATTCATTTATTATTTTAATTCAAACCTAACGATTTATCGTTTGGATTTTTAATTAAAAATTACAGATTAAACGGCTCTTAGAATTCAATATCCACAGTTGACCATTCATTTATTCTCGCTAAAGTTTATATCAAAAAACATTGTTGATACCATCAACTAAATTCACAATTGACCCATCATTCACCACGATCAAATCATTAAACTGATGTTCAAACTAACCCACAAATCTAAAACTATCAAACGCATGAATCTCTCTCAACGTGACCGCGCCGTCAACTGGCATCCGTATACCCAGATGAAAACCGCCGAAGATGCCATTGCTATTGTAAAAGGAAAAGGAATTTACCTTTTTGATGATGCGGGAAAACAATACATCGATGCTGTGTCTTCCTGGTGGGTGACGCTTCACGGCCATGCGCATCCTTATATTGCCCAGAAGGTTTCCGAACAGCTTCACACCCTGGAACAGGTGATTTTTGCCGGTTTCACACATGAGCCGGCGGTACGGCTTTCCGAAAATCTTCTTAAGCTGTTGCCTGAGAACCAGAAGAAGGTTTTTTATTCTGATAACGGTTCGACCGCAGTGGAAGTGGCGCTGAAAATGTGCATCCAGTTTGCTTATAATATGGGTAAACAGAAAACAAAGATATTAGCTTTTAAAAATGCTTATCACGGCGATACTTTCGGGGCGATGTCTGTAAGCGGCCGGAGTGCCTGGACCCAGCCTTTCGGCGAAATGCTCTTTGAAGTTATTTTTATCGATCCGCCGACTTCTGAGAATATTAATGAATTAAAATCAATCATTCAGAAACATTCGGAAGAACTGGCCTGTTTTATTTATGAGCCTTTGGTCCAGGGAGCAGCGGGAATGCTGATGCATGCGCCGGAAGATTTATCGGAGCTGATGCGATTATGCAGGGCAAATGGCATTTTAATGATCCAGGATGAGGTATTTACCGGTTTCGGCAGAACGGGAAAACTGTTTGCAGCTGATTATCTGGAAGAACAACCGGACATTATGTGCTTTTCCAAAGGGCTGACCGGAGGAACCATGCCGATGGGAATCACAACCGCTTCCAACCGGATTTTTGAAGCTTTTCTTTCGGAGGACCGTTATAAAACCCTGTTCCACGGGCATTCTTTTACGGCAAATCCTTTGGCCTGTGCGGCTGCACTGGCGAGTATGGAACTTCTGCTGAAAAAGGAAACATTGCGTGCTATCGATCTTATTGGTACGAAACATAAAAGCTTTTCAGAAGAGCTGATGCAGCATCCGAAGGTTGAAAACGTAAGGCAGACCGGAACCATTCTGGCGTGGGAAATAAAAAATAACACCCGGACTTCTTATTTTAACGAAACCGGAAAAGCCGCTTACCGGAAGTTTTTAGAAAGAGGAATCATCCTGCGTCCTTTGGGGAACGTTCTATACCTGGTTCCGCCCTATTGCATCACTTCCGAAGAACTCGATGTTGTTTACCGCAATATCATGGAAGTTCTTGATGAATTGGAAGTCTTACAATCATAATAATTCTATTTTTGCATGAAAATAGACGACGATGATGCAAGTTTATACGGAAAGATTATTGCTGCGGGATATGACCATCGAAGATGCCCCGGCTATTTTTGACTACCGTTCTGATACGGAAACCAATATATTCCAGAGCTGGATTCCGATAAGCCTTGAAGAAGTGGAAAGCTTTATACTGAGGAATCATAAAGAATTCAACCAGCCGGAAAGCTGGTACCAGATCCTGATCACCGATAAAGAAACAAAGGCAGTCATCGGCGATATAGGAATTCATTTTTTCGGAAACGAAAACACACAGGCTGAGCTTGGAATTACTTTAAACAAAAATTTCCAGGGAAAAGGTTTCGCTGCCGAAGCACTGAAAGGTATAATCAGTTTGTTGTTTACCGATTTCCGAAAGCATCGGATTATGGCATCCGTTGATCCCGACAACCTCAATTCAATAAAATTAATGGAGCGGGTAGGATTCCGCAAAGAAGGCCATTTTGTGAAAAGTCTGTTCTGGAAAAACCGGTGGGTGGATGATATTATTTATGCCATTCTCTGCGAAGAATGGATGGAAAAATAAAAGGAAAACCGTTTCAGCTAAGGCGGTTTTTTTAGACTGCATACTGTAAGCTTTTCCGATAACCTCATTGGTGAGTTAAACAATTTGCCTTCTTGGCGTATTTTTTGACGTCCGCAAACTAAACAACTACTATGTTATCTGTATTTCTCCAAGAATTCAGCTGGAAAGAACTGTTGATGGGCCAGGAAGAATGGCCTTTCATTCTTGAAATCGTTCTCCGTACCGTTATCATGTTCATTACCATTATCATCGGTCTCAGGGTATTAGGGAAAAGAGGAGTGAAGCAGCTCTCCATTTTCGAACTTGTCGTAATTATCGGTTTAGGCTCTGCAGCCGGAGATCCGATGTTCTATAAAGAAGTTGGTATTGTTTCATCCATCATTGTATTTGCAGTTATTATCTTCCTGTATACGGTAATTACTTATTTAATTGCAAAAAAGAAAAAATTTGAGGAAATGATTGAAGGCAAATGCATCTGCCTGATCGACGACGGTGAATTTTCCATTGAGAATTTTAAGAAAGAAAATCTTGGCAGCGATGAGTTTTTTGCAGAGCTTAGATTAAATGGTGTTTCCCACTTGGGCCAGGTTGAAAAAGCGATTGAAGAAAGTTCAGGGGAAATCAGCGTGTTTTTTTATGAAGATGAAAAAGTGAAATACGGACTCCCGACAATGCCGGGTTCTCTGGATGATCCATTGAACGAAATCCACAAAATGGGATATTATTCATGCACCTTCTGCGGACATACTGAAGAGAAGCAGAAAGGAGAGGCGGGATCATGTGGAAAGTGCGGAAAAAAGAAATGGGTACCGTCCAGTAATAAACGAAGAGTTACCTAAAATAAAAAAGGCTCCTACGAATAGGAGCCTAAAAAAACACAAATGATGAAAAAAAATTATTTCGATATACAAATATAATAAAAATATTAACATCCCAAGAATAGATTGATATATATTTTTAAAATATTTTATCTGTTTTCACTATCCTGCATTCAGCCTTTGGGAAGTGGTAAAAAGCCCAAGGGCCAATAATGCTACAATACCCACTGTCAGTGCCTTTGCACCATCTTTTATTTTTGCGGAATTTCCGCTTCCTGCTGATTTCTTTTTGAAAAAATCAGACCAGAATTTCTTTGTTTTCATAGTATTTTTATATCAAAATTCAAACCATAACTCCATTTTTTTCAGAATGGATTGTAGTCCTGTTCATTAACTGGCTTTCGTTATAAAAAAATAAAATAAACTCGACGGTATGATCGGTTAATTAACACAATTTATTGATTCCTTATTTTTAGGCTTAGTAGATTGAAATCCAGTAACATTTACAATCTATCAAATAAAAAATCCCTTTCTGAATTCAGAAAGGGATAACAGCTAAAATTAAGGACTGATCAGACAATAAACAATCCTGCAATTGTCTGAGCATCACTACCACTTAAAATTTCGTCGTATGCTGCAGAACCTGCTGCTGCGCCAAACGAAGTACTTGTATTGAAACCGGCCTGGTTCACATTATCTTCTCCGGCATATACGGGATTGGTTGCGGAAGGCATATTACCTCCGTTAGCCAATTCGATCCAGCCTTTATTTGCTCTCATCCTCCTTACCTGTGAAGCATGTCTCGCCTCTACGGAGTGGATTTGTAAAGCAGCCTGCAATACGGTTTTATTAGACATCACATTTCCTGCCTGCCCTTTGTATGCTCTTACTCCAGTGTCTTCAAATGCCTGGGCAAGAATCAGAAACTGGCTGTAGCTCGTAAAAGGCGTAAAGTTTCCTTTTGCCGTAAAATCGAAAGTAGGCTTGGCTCCAGGCGTTGTTCCTAAAGAAGTAAGTGTATTTTTCAGGAATGTTACGTGGGCAGACTCATGTTTTGAGATTTGTGTGAAAACCGTTCTATCCGAACTTGGGATTAATCCTGCAGTGTTCAATCCTATTCTGTAATATTCATCTTCAAGATATTCCAGGACCAAAGCCAATTGTAAAGCATCAGTCAGTGTACTTTTCAAAAAAGTGGCATTTTTCTGATTGTTTACGGTTTCCGCCTTGGCAGGTGTACTCATTAATGCTCCGAGACCAAGCGGAAGTGCAGCCACCGCTGCTTTTTTACCGAATGATGAAATATTGGTTAGGGTTTCTAATCTTGAGGTTTCTGTTGTGAAAAATTTATCGTCAGAAAGCTTATCTAGTAATTTAAGAATGTTCATAATGTAATTTTTTGAAGTGAATAATTAACCGATTCCCTGTTCTTTCCAAGTGAAAGGTGTTTTGATAAATCCTCCTGCTACCGATACGATATCTTTCGGCTCTTTTGCAAGATCCAACCCGTTGGCATCGATCACATCATCTCCTGAAAACGCTGCCGTTCCCGGATTAATAAGGTTTCTGATTGCTGAAGCATGTCTCGCTTCAACGGAAACGATTTTTCCTGCAATAACCAGATAATCGGCATTGGTGATGTATTTTCCGGCACCGTTATAAGCAGCAACTCCGGTATCTTCCAGGGCTTTAGCCGTTGCAAGAACAGAGTTTCTGTCGTTAAAGTTAACATTAGGATACTGGAACTCAAGTGTTGGCAGTACATTGGAAGTTGCTCCGCTGATGGCTGCTTTGAAGAAATCCCTGTGAATTACTTCGTGATGGTACAGGTCGGTAAAGATCTCTTTCTCGGCACTTGAAATCCCGGAGTAGAAATTGTTAACCACTTTAGTGTAAAAATCAGCTTCCAGCTGCTCCAATGCATAAGCGTAGTTCAGTACCCCTACGTCTCCTTTTCCAAGATCGAAAACATTTACGTCTACGAATTCGAATTCCTTGTCTTCACAACCGATTAAGGTAAGGCCGGCCATAGCAAGGCCTACACCGCTCAGCTTCAAAAAATTTCTTCTGCCTGTATCCAGGGTTGCTCCCTGGTTAGACACGTGGATCGTTTTTTTCATAATATTATTTTATTTAAGCGTTTATATTATTATAAGAGAGAAATAAAAACAGCATAAAAAATTTATGCTGTTTAAAAACTAAGAAACCATTACGGCATCAACACCGTATCTATTACATGAATAACACCATTGGACTGATTTACATCAGCAATCGTAACTCTTGCGTCATTTCCTTTCATATCTCTTACATAGAGATTTTTACCTTTTGCCCAGAAAGTCAAATCTTCACCTTCCACCGTTTTCATCATAGCTTTACCGTTCCCTGCCTTTACTTCAGCCCAGATCTGCTTTGCGCTGTATCTTCCCGGAAGAACATGATATGTTAAGATTTTAGTAAGCATTTCCTTATTTTCAGGCTTTACCAGATTATCAACAGTTCCTTTTGGTAATTTTGCAAAGGCCGCATCCGTCGGAGCAAATACCGTAAAAGGTCCTGCCCCCTGTAATGTTTCAACCAATCCTGCTGCCTTTACAGCCGCTACCAGTGTTTTATGATCTTTGGAGTTTACCGCATTTTGAATAATGTTTTTAGAAGGATACATCGGAGCACCACCTACCATTACCGTTTTTTCTTTCATTTGCTGAGCTGTTACCGTTCCGCTGAATGCGAAAGATAGGATTACCATTCCTAAAGCTGTGATTTTTGATCTTGTGTTCATTTTTTTGATTTTTAAGTTCAATGTTGTATTTGACTGTGTTCTGATGTCATTTACGAGAGCGGTTTCATTTCAGATTTAAAAAAAATAAAAAAAAACACAAGTCGAATTCAAATAATTGATTATCAGACAATTATTTTTCACATTAGCATGAGGATTTATTTTCTTTATTAATATTTTTATATTAAATGGGCATTTTGTCTGAAATTTTTTTAAATGATTTTAGAATTTTTCGAAATATTGAACAATATGGCTTTAAAATTGTTTAATATCTGTTTTATTTTATTACATTTGAAAACAAAAATATCCACTATTAAAACAAACTATTCGGAAGAGCAGCTCATCGTTTTACTAAAAGATAGAAACGAAACCGGTTTTCATCATCTGTATGATAACTATTCCGGTGCGTTGTATGGGGTTATTCTCCGAATTGTTCAGTCCAGAGAATATACTGAAGAAATTATTCAGGATGTTTTCGTTAAAATCTGGAATTCCATTAGCCAATATGATGCGACCAAAGGCAGGTTTTATACCTGGATGATCAATATTGCAAGGAACACAGCGATCGATTACTTAAAATCTAAGAGTTTTCAAAACGAATTAAAAAACCAATCGCTTCCCGATTTCGTATATGATTCTGCAGAACTTTCAACAACGAATGATTCATCTGATTTTATCGGATTTAGTAAAGTGTTGGAAAATCTGGAAACTGACAAGCAGGAACTTATCAATCTCGCGTATTATCAGGGTTATACTCAGCATGAGATATCCGAAAAACTGAAGATACCCCTGGGAACGGTAAAAACCAAGATGCGGAATGCGCTGATGAAATTAAAAGATTTGCTAAAAGATTATCAATAAATTGAATACTAAAGAGTACATATCATCCGGAATTATAGAATCCTATGTTATAGGTCTTGCTTCTCCAGAAGAGGCTGGGATTTTGGAGTGTGTCATGAAGAACAATGCTGAAGTAAGAGCCGCTTTCGAGGAAGCACAGAAAACTTTGGAAGATCTCGCTACAGCAGAGGCTGTGACGCCTCCAACGGATTTGAAATCAAAAATCTGGAATACGATACAGCAGGAACAGGCTGCTGGAGAGAAACAAACTGTATTTGCCGTGGATATTCCTGCAGCAAAGCCACAGGAGGAAATCAGGATTCAGGGAAACAGCAACTGGAAAACTTACGCCGTTGCCGCTTCTGTTCTGTTCCTGATCAGCATTGTCGGAAATATTTTCTGGATGAATGAACAGGCCCGGACGAAAAAAGTAATTGCGGGAATGCAGGCTGAAAAAAAATCCCAGGATTTTGCCATGCAGAAAATAAATCAGAAGATGGAAATGGTAACCAATCCGGATATGAAAATGGTGATGCTGAAAGGTGTGGAAAAACACGCTGACTCTAAGGCGATGGTATTTTGGGATACCAAAACCAAAGCGGTCTATCTGGATGCGGAAAAACTGCCGAAAGCTCCGGAAGGTATGCAGTACCAACTTTGGGCGATTGCCGATGGAAAACCGGTAGATGCAGGAATGTATACCGAAGAAAAAGATAGTAAGATTGCTCTTGCCAACATCCCGAAAGCACAGGCCTTTGCCATTACCCTGGAAAAGCAGGGCGGAAGTCCGGTTCCAACGATGGAAAATATGTATGTGATGGGAGAAATCTAATTTGAAATTATTATACCAAATATGAATACCGGCTTTTGAGCCGGTATTTTTTATTGAATGTGTTAAGTCTCTGGATATAAGAATTTTTTGAACTGCGTTTAAAAGTTCGGTTTCACTGTAAGTGATAACGGGTGAATTTACGAAAGCTCAGATCATCGGAGAAGGTACCAGATTCCGACCCCGGCACCTGCGTACACAGCAATCGTAATAATATCGGCAATGGGCTGCGAAAAACGCTTTTCAGCGATCCTCTCTGCATTGATCTGGTTCTTGTGGAATTTCAGAACCCCTTTTGGATTGTGAACAGGGTGGGCGATAAGACTATCTCTTTCCCAGCGGTCAACAATGATCTTATATGATCTACCGTCAACATCGATCTTAAAATTTTTATTAGGAGCCAGTTTCTGCTGAACATTTACCGGAACCGGCGGCTGGGCGTTCATATTCTGGGATTCAGAAGCCTGATTTTTCACTTTCCCGGCTGAATTATTTTTGGACTCTTGCTTATTATCAACAGCCGGATCAGCAGGTTTCTTAACCTGATAGGTATAACAGCTTATAAGAGAACATGATAAAATGATGAGATAAAAATTCTTTCGCATTGGCCAAATTTAAGAATTAAATATAATATTCGGCATTTTCTTTTAAATATTACCTCATAAATGATTTTAAAGATGAAATATTAGAAAAAAGGGATGATGTAAAATTTGATAGCTTTGAGTTTCCAGCATTATTCTTTTAGAAAAACACATCGGATTTACACTAAATAGATGCGATATTATTTGTTTCTGAATTTCTGTAACCTACCTTTTTAACCAATATATTAATATGGATTTAAATGCCCAGAGCTTCAGTTCGCAGTCAAAAGTTTCAATTATTTCATCAAGAAAAATCCGCCCGGAAAAATTCTGGGCGGATTTTATATGTGATATTTTCTAAAAAATTATTCCGAATACTCTTTCAGGAGCTGCCGGTAACTCATCAGGATCGTCGATTTGGAAATAAACCCGATAAATACATTCTTAGAATCCACTACCGGAAGATGCCAGGCTCCGGTATCATCGAAAGACTGCAGGATTTCCAACGGCTGGTTTTCAGGATGCACCACTGCAGGAGGCGTTTTCATTATCTGGCTTATATTTGCTGAGATTTCTGCGTTTGTAAACAGATATGGGCGGATATCATCCAATGTTAAAATTCCGCGCAACACCTTATCATTGTTTATAACGGCAAATATATTTTTATTCCCGTTTTTCACGAGTTCAAACAGTTCCGTAATTGGTGCGTTTTCGTTGATGGATTGGGAATAGTGGTCGATAAAATCTTCCGTTCTTAATGAAAACAATAAATTCTTGTCGTGCTTGTTGGTGAAAATTTTACCCTGATCGGCAAGTGATTTCAGTTCCGGGGAAATAGGGGAGAACCATTTGGCAATCAGGTATGATATAATCGAGACGATCATCAGAGGAATGAAAAGGTCGTATCCGAAGCTTGATTCGGCAATCAGGAAAATAGCTGTTAACGGGGCATACATCACACCACTCATCGCTCCGGCCATCCCAACGAGCACCAGATTGGTTACGGGAACATCCGTAAAACCGATCTGCTGGCAGACAATGGCAAATAAATACCCTACCGTTCCGCCGGCAAAAAGGGAAGGTGCGAAATTTCCCCCATTCCCGCCACTGAAAATGGTAAAGGAAGTGGCAAAAGCTTTTAACAATAGAACAAGGATCAGGAAAATAATGATGGTAAAATTTTTAATCTCAAAATACCTGAAGAAACTGTTCTCAATAATATGATGTGTATTGCCATTGGTAAAAGCTTTCACCGTATCGTAACCTTCTCCGAACAAAGGAGGAAAAAGTACACAAAGTAAAGAAAGAACGGCTCCTCCAAACATGGCTTTTCGTAGCCGTGACATTTTCAGTCCCTTAATAAAATGCTCCACTTTTTTCGATATGATCACAAAATATCGAGCATAAAGTCCGGTAACAATTCCCAGGATCAGGTAATACGGAACATTTTTATAATTGAATGCTTCTCTTGTATAAAACCTGAACAGTACATCTTCCTGAAGAAGAATCCTCGACAAAAGACTTCCGCAAACGGCCGCTACAACCAAAGGAATGAAATCTGTAAAAACCACGCCCGTAAGAAGAATTTCAAAGGCAAACATGATTCCGGCAATCGGTGCATTAAAGGCAGAAGCAATCCCTGCCGTAGCCCCGGCAGCGAGCAGTAAAGTGCGTTCTTTATAGCTTAGACGGTACGTTTGCGCAAAATTGGATCCGATGGCTGCACCCGTTACGGCAATCGGGCTTTCCAGTCCGGCAGAACCTCCTAATCCAACCGTAACAGCACTCTGCACGATCTGAGAATACATTTTTACAGAGGAAACAATACTTGAGTTCTGTGCTATTTCGTAAAGAATAGCCCCGATCCCTTTCCGGTCCTGCCCTTTAAATATCGTCAGGACAATCATCGTTGTAAGGACAATTCCCAGAAAGGGAAAAACTACATAGAAAAGAATCTGGTATTCAAAATGAACCTCAGTCGTTATAAAATGATGGATATTATGGACTAACGTCTTCAGTACAACTCCGGCCAGTCCGGCAGAACAACCCACCAGGATTCCGGACAGGACGAGAAACTGGTTCCTACTGAGCCTATTGTTCAGCCAGTGAAGGATAATTTCGTAACTGCGTGCTTTTTCAAGGCCGTACTTCTGAAAGTCTCTTTTAAACTTCAGAAAGCTCAGAAACTTTTTTTTATTATGAATATTCACTCTCGGGAAATTTAGCCGCAACCGAATTGCTGCGGTTCCGTAAATTTATGAAATATATCAGGAAATATAAAATTGTTCCTACTGTCCAGTGTCTTTTTTCGGCCGTAAAATGAGCCTTATCGAAGGATTATTGGTAATGAAAAGCCTTAACCAGTTGAAAGCCAGACGGGCTTTGCTCCTGAAAGTAATGAGTGGGATGATATGAATAAAAAGCCAAGTAAGCCAGGCAATAAATCCTTTATAGGAAAACTTCGGAAGATCGACTACCGCATTGAATTTTGAAATAATTGCCATACTTCCTTTGTTGTTATAAGAAAAAGGAATCAGGACTTTATCATCTTCTAGTCTCTTCAGGTTTTTCCCCAGATTCACAGCATGCTGAATGGCTACCTGCGCCAGTTGCGGATGTCCTTTTGGGAAGTTTTTATCGGTAAACTGCAAGGCTATGTCTCCCAACGCATAAATATTTTTCGTGCCCTGTACCGTATTGTAAGCGTCCACAAGAATTCTTCTTCCTTTTCCCAAACTTTCTGCCGGAATGCCAGGTACCTCGCGCCCGATAACACCGGAAGTCCAGATCAGGGTTTCGGTTTCAATACTTCTTCCGTCGGCTAAGATTACTTGTTGATCTACGTAATCTTTTACGGCTACATTTAATATGATTTTTACTCCAAGTTTCGTCAATCTTTCGTGCGCTGCTTCCTGAGCGGTCTTACTCATGGGTGAAAGCAAAGCTGGAAGGGCATCGATCAGGTAAATATTGGAAAGGCTGAGCTTAATTTCAGGATACTCTTTTTCAGCAATATAGCTACCCATTTCGGCAATCATCCCTGCAAGCTCCACCCCCGTCGGTCCACCGCCGGCGATGACGATATTCTGTAATTTCTGGGCTTTTTTTATGTCTTTGTTCCGGGCAGCCTCTTCCAGTGTCAGCAGCATATAATTCCGCAGGTACAATGCTTCATCGATCGTTTTCATTGACAGGGAACATTTTTTAACGTTCTCCATTCCAAAATAATTGGTTTCCGTACCCAATGCCAAAACAAGATAATCATACTGAAGAATACCGTTGTCCGTTTCAATTGAATGATGTTCATGATCCACATTCACAAGGCTTCCCATGTGGAAATTTACATTTTTATATTTTGAAATCATTTTCCGGAAAGGATAGCTGATGTTGGATGCTTCGATAAATGAGGTCGCAACCTGATAGATCAGCGGCGGAAAAAAATGGTAATTATTCTTATCGACCAATGTAATTCTGAATCGTTTGTCATTCACCAGGGATTTTATCAGGTTGATGCCGGCAAAACCTCCGCCTACAATAACGATGTGCTTTTTCATATCAAATGATTTGTGGTGGTGCTGAACAAGCTTCAAGAATAACGCCAAAGGGTGATGCTGGGTGCAATTATACAAATTAATTAAGCTTCCGGATATACAAAAAAAAGAATGAGCCACCGGTTCATCCTTTTTAATTTATCTACTGAAAAATTATGGATTTCTGCTTTTTGTTTTAATTAAGATCAGGATGGCAGAAGAACAGCTAAATGCACCGAAAATATAAACCGACTGATAACTGAGCCAGCCCGCTATTAATCCTGCTACAGGGCCGGCCAATCCTAAAGACAGATCAAAAAATGCGGAGTAAGCTCCCAAAGCGGTTCCTCGCATCTGAGGAGCTATTTTCCGGATCGCTAAAACTCCCAGGGCCGGAAAAACCAGAGAAAATCCAATACCCGTAAGTGCACAGCCCACAATAGCCATCCATCCGGAAACTGAAAATCCGATACACAATTGTCCAACAATTTCAATGATAAAGGAGACCAAAGCTACTTTATATCCTCCGAATTTATCTGGATACGATGAAAAAAGAAGGCGGGTAAGAATATAAAAACCTCCGAAACAGAAGAAGCCCAGAGAGGAGTGGTTCCAGCTTTTCTCTTCGAAAAGAAGTGCAATAAAAGAAGCAATACATGCAAACCCCATGGATGAAAACGCCAACGCCAGGCCCTGATCCGAAACTTTTCCGGTTATTTTATAAAAAGGAACCCGCACGAATGACGGATCTACCGGAACGGCCGGCAATGTAACGGTAGAAATCCAACTTACGCCAGCCAGAAAAATAATCACGCTGAACGATACCATGATCCCTGCCTGCGCGTTCATCCATAAGCTTAAAGGTGCGCCCAGTGCTATGCCTGCATACATGGCAATCCCGTTCCAGGTCATTACCTTTCCTGAATGCTGAAAACCCAGGAGGCTGATTCCCCAGGTAAGAGAACCCGTGACCAGCATACTTTCGGCAATCCCATGAATAATGCGTGCAATCAAAAGCAGCCCTAATGCAAGAAAAGTAATTTTAGCAGCAGAAACTGCAAGAATATACATCATCCCGGCCGCCAGAACGATAAAAACACCGTAGCGGTTACTGGTATTGGCGCCTGAAGTATCGGTGATCTTTCCTGCATACGCTCTTGTGAGTAAAGTAGAAAGCGACTGAAGGCCGATAACGGTACCTATTATAAAATTTCCGGATTTTAAATCATTTTTAATAAATCCGGGGAGTGAACCCAGCGCAATCCCCATTGTCAAGTACATTGCAAAAACCGAAAGTACAATCGGAACAAGAACCTGTACGGTAGTTCTTTGCTTTGTGATATCTCTGTGATCTGGTGTAAAAGATTTTGTATTTTTCATTGTCAACCGTTTTTACTTATTAAAAGTTTACGGTAACAAAAGTAGTTCTGCGAAAGGAACGTAACGATAGCGAATTAACTGTTATTATTAGACAAATAATGGTTTATGTTCCTAAATTGCGAAGCAGTATTTCCTGTACTTTTTTTAAAAAATCTGCAGAAATAGGCATAATCATCATAGCCCAGCCTGTACGCAATTTGTTTAACATCAAGGTCCGTATAGTATAAAAGACGTCGGGCTTCCAGGATAATTTCCTGTTGAATCCAATAGCTCGCAGTGAATCCTGTTATTTCTTTCACCATTTCATTGAGGTATAACGGTGTAATGTGGAGCAGAAGAGCATATGCTTTTACTTGTTTCAGTTCTTTATAATGATTTTGCACCAAGCATTTAAATTCAATGACTGTTCTGTATTTTTGCCCGTTTACCGGGTTTTTAAATTCCTGGTCCGCAATTAAATTCCTGACAAATAAACCGAGCAGACCATCTGCAAACGAATGAATGATTAAATTCCTGAAAACTTCCGTCCGATCTTTCAGCACAGCTTCAAAAACAGATACGAACTGAAATATTTCATTGTCACGGTCAACAGAAACGGACTGGTAAGAGTGAAGACCTGCATTTAATATTTCCAGATATGGCTTTGCAATCAACGCCCTTTCGATAAATACAAACCAGCCTTCGGAATTTTCAAAATTCAGATACCTGTGAACCTGTCCTTCCGCAACATAGCTGATGGAAGCTCCGGATAGAATCATTTCCGTAAAGTCCAGTTCCCACACAAAAGTTCCTTTTTTCTGAATAATAAGCATGAAATGATCGTCACGATGTATGGCCTGACCTTTTTGATTATGCTTATCAATGGCAGCAATCTCAATGCCGGCAGATCCGATTTCGTCTTTATGAAGAAGTATCTCTGTTTTTGCCATATTGTATTAAATTAGGGTAAAATTAAAAATTATAGTGGTTTTAAAAATAAAGTCTGCATAATATTTGTACCCTTCACAGCACCAAATCTTAAATAACAATATAATGAAATCAGACCTTTTAACGGAAAAGCATCAGCTGGGTATAGGCGGAGTAGCGATCGGTACTGCTTTTGAAGCGCTTACAGACGGACAATCTTATGAAGTTTTACAGAAGGCATGGGATCTTGGAATCCGCTATTACGATACTTCGCCGTGGTATGGCCTCACAAAAAGTGAAAGACGGTTCGGGAATTTCCTGCACGGGCAAAACCGTGATGAATTTGTACTGTCGACAAAAGTAGGGCGGCTGTTTGTAGAAGTCCCGGAAGATGAAGTTCCTCCGACAATGTGGCAGGATCCTTTACCCTTCGATTTTGAACATAATTATACCGCAGATGCCATCAAAAGATCCATCGAAGAAAGCCTGGAGAGGACAAGACTAAGCCATATTGATATTGTATATGTACATGATCTTTCCGAAGATCAGGTTGGAGACAGGTATCCGTATTTCCTGAAACAGGCCAGGGCGGGAGCTTTTAAAGTCTTATCGGAACTGCGTGATCAGGGTGTAATCAAAGCCTGGGGAATGGGAGTCAATAAAATAGAACCGATTTTAGACTGCCTTGAATCTGCTGATCCTGATATCTGTCTTTCGGCCACACAGTATTCCATTCTGGAACATGAAGAAGCTGTAGACAGGCTGTTACCCGCCGTGAAGAAAGCCGGGGTAAAGCTGGTTTCCGGAGCCGGGTATAATTCAGGATTCATTAACGGAAGGCCACGGTATAATTATAAGGACGTAATCCCTAAAGGAATGAAGGAAAAGCGGGAAAAGATCGCTGAAATTGCCAAAAGATACGGGACAACCATTACCCATGCAGCCCTTCAGTTTGTATTGGCAGCTGATGAATTTGTATCAATTATCCCCGGAGCCAGCAAGCCGGAGCAGGTGGAAGATAATGTAAAGGCCTGGAAAGAAAATATCCCTTCAGACTTCTGGAAAGAACTTAAATCCGAAGGGTTGATTTATGAAAAAGCACAGGTTCCTAACTAAACATGAAAAACATATTTTTCTAAACCTCCCGGCCGGGAGGTTTTTGTGTTTAAAGATTTGAATTTAGAGTTAAAAAAAGCTTAAATTAAACTTAAATCCTGAAAGGCCTGTCATTACTGGATTTTTGAATAATTCCGACAGTAAAAGTAAAATAAATCGTATATCCAAATAAAGCTTTTTAATTTTTTTTTAAGAAACAGTTAAATATTTTGTTATGTAATGTTATCCGTATGTTAACGGGAAGAAATATACTTCTGAATAATTTTGCCATACAATTTTGAAGTATAAAAAAAATGAAAAAAAAAATTTGTGCAGTCGCATTATTATCTTTCAGCCTGGCGTTTTCGCAGGAAACCAGCTCTAAAATTTTCGGAAGGTTAAAAGGAACCACTTCGGAAATGACCATCAAAATCACCCACGTTCCGACCAACAGCAGTTTTGAAACCAAGACCAATAAAAACGGTCAGTTCAGCTTAGATAACCTGCAGCCTGGCGGGCCTTATACCATTGAAGTTACCGATGGAGCAAAAGTGGTATATTCCAGCAATAATGTACAGCTTTCACTTGGAAATAACGACCTTCCGGTGGTAGAGCTTGGCAGCAAAGAGAAAATGATTGATGAAGTAAAGCTGACTTCCAAGAGAACAACGGCCGCCAAATTCGGCGTAGGAATCAGCCAGGCACAGATTTCAGGATTGCCAAATATCAACAGAGGAATTCAGGATGTTACGAAGCTCGTTCCCCAAAGTGCCAATAACTCCTTCAACGGAACAAATTTCCGTTATAATAACGTTACCATTGACGGTTCTATTAACAATGACGCGATTGGATTCAGCCCTTCTTTAGGCGGACAGACCGGAACTTCGGGAATGCCGGGAAGCAGCACGCGTTCCAATTCCATCAGTCTAGATGCCATTCAGGACGTGCAGGTCTATATCGCTCCTTATGATGTAAAATTAGGGAATTTCCTGGGCGGAAGCATCAATGCCGTTACCCGAAGCGGAAGCAATAATGTGGAAGGATCAATGTATTTCTATGGAAGAAACGCTTCAATTACCGGTAAAAACAGGGTAGGTGACAATTCCAGGATGCCGAATTCTTTCGGAGATTATATTTATGGCGGAAGAGTAGGACTCCCTGTGATCAAAGATAAACTTTTCCTGTTCACCAATATGGAATATACGAAAAGAACGGATCCTGTTTTCTATAACGCCGGCGACCAGGGATCACTGGTAAGCGGTACCGTAGCTCAGCAGATTTCAGACTTCGTGAGAAGTAAATACGGTTTCAATGCCGGAAGTTATGATCAGTACACCAACTTCTCCGAGAGCTCCAAACTTTTCAATAAACTAGACTGGAAAATTAATGATAAACATACTCTATCCATTAAAAACAATACGGTATTCTCCCATGCCTCCAATCTTGAAAGGGACGGTGCGAATTTCCGTTTCTCCAGCATGGATTTCATTCAGAAAAATACATCTTCTACCACAACTCTCGAGCTTAAAAGCCGTTTCAATGACAGATTGAATAACAATTTGGTGCTGGGTTATTCATCGATCCACGATTACAGGGATCCGACTTCCCAAAATGCCATGTTCCCGCAGGTGGAAATCGCTTACAACGGCGGAACCATTCTTCTCGGAAACGACAGGGAAGCTACGGTGTTCAATATGAGGCAGAAAACATTTGAGATTACAGATAACCTGACCTATAAAACAGGGCATCACACATTCTTATTTGGAACCCATAACGAGCTGTACAACATCGATTACGGTTTTGTAAATGCACTTAACGGAAGGATTTCATATAAGAGTTTAAATGACTTTTACAACTCAAACCCGGCCAGGATAAGAGGGACGTATTCTTTAACAGGAGCAGACCGACAGGATTTATTTGACAATCCTTACGCACAGTATAAGGTAAATCTTCTGTCAGCTTATTTTCAGGACGAAATCAACTGGGGCAGGCTGAGACTGACACCAGGCGTGAGGGTAGATTATACGGATCTTCCGAACAAGCCGGTATTAAGCCCGAAAGTAACAGGTTCTCCTGCAGATCCTTATTATGGAAGCACCTACACCTACACTCCTCTGAGCCAGCTGACCAACAATTATCTTAACAAGCCGACCATTTCCCCAAGATTGGGCTTTAATCTAGACCTGACACAGGACCGCTCATTAATTATGAGAGGAGGATCGGGGATATTCGTAGGAAGAATTCCTTTTGCATGGCTGGGATATGCTTATTATAACGACGGGGTAGGATTCGGAAGCTACGACTATAATGCACCAACTGCTGCACAGCTGGCAGCCAACGGAGATCCTCTGGTAAGCGGAAATTTTCCGAAATGGCAGAATTCCTCCAAAGTACAGGTGGATTTAATCGATAACAATTTCAAAATGCCGCGTGTATGGAGAAGCTCACTGGCTTTCGACTATACCTTATCCGGATATAAATTTACCCTTGAAGGAATTTATACTAAAGTATTGTATGATCTGAAGTTCCAGCAGGTAAACAAGACGGATAACGTAACGTATTTCAGCTATGATACGAACCACGAGATGCCGATTTACACGACCAACATCAACAGTAATTTCTCCAACGCCTATATGCTTTCCAATACGAAAGAAGGATACCGTTACAACCTGACGGCACAGCTTTCCAAAGCATATAATTTCGGATTGAATTTCTTCGTAGCTTATACCTATGGTGATGCCAAAGACATTACGAACGGAATCAGAAACTCTATGGAAAGCAACTGGCAGATGAACCAATCGTTAACCCCGAATGATCCGAAGCTTTCGACCTCCAATTTTGCCATCAAAAACAGGATCGTAGCGAACCTGGGATATTCCGTACCGCTTTCCCAGTCGAACAGGCTTTCAGCAAATGTGTATTTCAATGCACAATCCGGAAACCCTTTCTCATGGGGATTTGTAAACAGTACGATTGCCAACAGCGGACAGGCGGCGGGTCTGGCATATATCTTTAAAGACGCTACCGAAGCAGCCAAGTATATCGCTCCGATAAAAGATGCTTCAGGAAATATCCTGGTGACAGCCGCACAGCAGGTTGCAGATTATGAAAAATTCATCAGCGGCAACGACTACCTGAACAGCAGAAGAGGGAAGTTTACCGAGAGAAACGGCGATTTCACTCCGTGGAATATCCAGGCGGACTTCAGGATCATGGACGAAATCCGACTGAGTGAGAAATCCAAAAACAGCCTGCAGATTTCATTCAGCATCATCAACCTGACGAATTTGCTGAACAAGGACTGGGGGAAAGTCTATTTCGTACCGAATACCTTTAATTCAACAGCAAGTGTAGGCTTAACGAAAGTAGGAAACGTTGCGGCAGGGCAGCCTTCTGCAGGAGATCCGGTATACAATTTCAAAACACCGGGATTGCCCTATACGATCGATCAGTTTGCTTCAAGATTCCAGGGACAGCTTGGCATCCGATATAATTTCTAATTTTCTTTTTCAGATAAATAGACTTACTAATTCTTTCTTGGAAGCCCGGAAAATTCCGGGCTTCCTTTTATCTTCACTGCATACATACATTTCTTTCGATTGGCTGGGAATAACTTTGCATACTTCTATTAAAATTCACAGCCATCTTTATAGTGGACTTATAGTAATTCACACAAAAAAGCAAACATCTTTCCCTTTACAACTAAGTATGTAGTTATATTTATTATATTTGCTGACTTTTATAACGAAAAATAAAAAAATAATAAGATGAAAAAGTTAATCACAACGTTTTCTTTAGCCGCAGGACTTTTCCTGACTTCCAATTTTGTAAGTGCACAACAGAAAATAGGACATGTAAATTCCGACGATGTTTTCAATAACCTTCCGGAAGCCAAAACGGCGGAAGCATCTTTGGATACCTTCACCAAAACCAAACAGGGAGATATCGAAAAGATGATCACTACTTATCAGACGAAGCTTAAAGCTGCTCAGGATAAGGAAAAAACCATCAGCGAAGCCAATAAGGAAACAGTAATTAAAGAATTAACAGCTGCACAGACCGAGCTTCAGACGTTAGGAAAAGATATTGAAGCGGCAAGAACGAAAGCTGCGCAGGACATCAGCAAAAAACAGACTGAATTATTTACTCCGATCCAGCAGAAGGTAGCTTCTACAATTTCCGTAGTAGCAAAAGAAAAAGGACTGGCTTATGTATTTGACGTAGCAAGTTCGCAGGGAAGCAATATCGCTTATATGGATGGAGGTGAAGACATTACTCCGGCAGTAAAAGCAAAACTTGGAGCAACTGCTGGTAAAAAGTAATTTTCTCCCACAGATTTTACAGATTTTCTTTGATATACTGGAAATTGTCAGTCTGATGAGTATATATTTTAATTAACCACAGATCTGCGCATATTTTATGAGACTGCATCATGTAATACTCAATATTTAAGAGTTTAAAAATCTTGCTTGTCTATCCCGTAGGAATCTAAACGTAGTATTAGAGAATCGCCCGAAAAGATTCCTTCATAACTTTTGGTGTGGAAAATTATGAGATGATTCATAATAAAAAAGCTGGAAACGGAGTCTCCAGCTTTTTTATTCAATTTCTATCTTAATCTAATCCAGGGGCCTTCTGCCTGAAATAAGGTTATACAGCACAACAATGATGGCGATTACAAGCAAGATGTGTACTAAATATCCCGTATCCATTCCAGGTACGATGCCCAACATTCCTAAAAGCCACACGACTATACAGATAACTGCAACTAACCATAATATACTTCTCATAACTAAAAATTTTAAGTGATTTGATTTATGCTATACACATACTGTGCCTTTTTTTTAAAAATTCGTTAAAACATATACCATAAAACCAAAAAATCTTAAAATTTTTCATCAGTAAAAACATTATAAAAGCCCGAACCTGAGCAGTGCTTTTTCAATTCCGTCATCATCCACATCGCCCGTCACAAAATCGGCGATTTCTTTTACTGCATCATTTGCATTTCCCATAGCAACGCCTATTTTCACAAATTTCAGCATTGAAATATCATTCCCTCCGTCGCCGAAAGCCATGGTATCAGCCGTATCGATCCCGAAATGTTTACAGAAATTTTCGATGCCCAGCTGCTTGGTAATTCCTCCCGCATTTACATCCGCAAAAAGAGGAGTCCAGCGTGAAGAAATGCTGTTAGGCATGACGGTCTGCATAAATTCTTCTTCGGCTTCCGGACGCAGAAAAATATTGGCCTGCAGCACATTCTGCAAATCAATATTTTCTTTATCGTGAACAGGAGGAACCGGAAGATTGACGTGGGCATACATCCCGACCACTTCGGGCGTAGCATCATTTATTTCCACCTTATTTTCATACATTAAAGAATAGCTTAACGGTGAACCTTCGGAATAACGGACCAGGCTTTCAATATCTGCCGGATCGATCGTATATCTTGAAATCAACTTTTTGTCCGTGGTGATACAATACGCTCCGTTGAAGGTAATAAAACCATCGAATTCCAGGTGGCTGATATGATGTAGGGAATTAACGGATCTACCGGTCGCTACAATGACTTTAATTCCTTTTTCGCGGAGCTTTTTTAAGGCATTCTGTGTTGATTCCGGAATTTTCCCGGTTTTAAAACTGATCAGGGTTCCGTCGATATCAAAAAAGACCGCTTTAATCCGGTGAGGATTATTTTCGTGTGAAATAGTCATGAATTTAATTATTTTTTTAGATGAATAAATGTACAATATTCTTGTTCCTGATTTGGGGGTCAGCGCTTAATTTCGGGTTATATTTCTGTTAAATTAAATAGATCCCGATTAAAAAGTTGAAAAACGAAAACTGCATTATGGAAGTTTTGGTTTCACAGTATTTTGGTACCACGAAAAGCAATTTTCCGTTGTGAAGGTACGGTTCTTGCACCATTTCCGTACATCACAAAATATTTAATTATGAAAAATCAGGAAGAAATATCCGTCTTAAATGACCTGTTGCACATTACAAATGACCGGATCGAAGGTTTCGGAAAGGTGGAAGGCAAAGTCTGGGAAAATTATCCCGATGTAAAACCCGAATATGCCAAAATGAATTCCCTTACCAAAGTTATGAAGAATGAGCTTATCGACCTTATCGCAGAAAATGGCGGTGAAGCGGAAGATACCCCTTCGGTAGCCGGCGCCCTGCACAGAACCTGGATCGACATTAAAAATTCCTTTACCCTGGGAAATAGGGAAGAGTCTACCATAGGAAACGTCATCTTCGGTGAAAAAGCAGCGATTGATGCCTACCAGAATGCCATCGACAGTGGAAAATTAAGCGAGAAAAGCTTGCCGATTGTTTCCGAACATTTGAAACACATTAAAGATTCCTATCATCAGTTCAAAGGAATCAGCGATTATAAAGACTAATACTCGTACAGTCTGTCTTTCTTTAGGAACAACTTTTCAATTCTATTTGAAAAATTGTTTGTATTTAATCAATTCAGCTTTCCGTTCATTTCCGTTAAAATGATGGGCTTTCCGTCGGTCTTTCAAATTATATTGAAAGTTTAAAAATGGGGAAGGAGAGTAGTATAACATCCTATCAGATGATAGCATTGCAGAAAGATAGGATATAAAGCCACAAATTCTCTGCTGAATTTGTGGCTTTATATTATGTTAAATAGGATTTCTCTTAAAAATCTTCCGGGAAAATTCCGGTCGCATATTGCCAGACTTCAACGATTTCGTTTAAAGGAATGTCGTACGGTTCATAAAACGTATTGTCAGAAGCTACGGTAAGCGAAGCTTTATTCTTAGATCTCAGTCGTTTATAGGTAATCCCGTCGTTCAGCGTAATAAAAACATACGTATTTCCGGATTTCAGATCGTTAAGGCCTTCCATATATTTTCCAATAATGAACGAACCGTCCTTAAAAGGCGGCATCGAATCGCCATCAGCCGGGAAAGCTCTGAATTTTCCGTTTTTCAGGAACGGCAGCGAAATCGTTTGCAGGCTTTCAATATAATCAGGATCGCTGTAACCCCGGAGATAACCCATGGTAGCTTTCTGGGGAACTATTTCAATGCTTTCATTTCCTTGCTGATCTACAACAACCGGCAGGACGATCCGGTTATCCGGAAGTTTCAGCATATCTTTCAGGGAATGTTTTTTTAAATCCACCGAAAGCAGAAGATCGACGCTCACATTAAATATTCTTGAAATCCGGATCAGCACATCCACAGGAGGCTTGGATTTACCGTTTTCGTAAGAACTGTACCGGGAAGAGGTAATCTGTATCTGTTGAGACAATTCGCGCTGGGTTTTCCCGAGGGTGCCACGCAAGAGTCGGATATTTTCTGAAAAAACTGACATGTAAAAAAGTTAGGAAGACAAAAGTACGAATGTTTTAGGGAGACACCAACTTTAAAACCGGGAAAAGCCAGCCGCTACAAGGAATTCAGCGGATCAGTAAAAGCTCAGGGATTCGTGAATCTGATTCTCAAAATATATTCAATTTAACATAATATAAATTATAGGACTTTTATAAAAACATGGAAACAGGGGGTTAACCAGCTAAAAATTACTATTTTCCATATATTTTAACTGACTTATTTAAATGCGATTCTAAGACGTTGAAATCCAGTAAGAACCGTAGCTATCTGACTCCTATTAAGTCGCTGTAAAAGTCCTGAAATTCAGACTTGTTCTTCTGCCTGAATTTTATAAATTTAAGTCATAAAATATTTTAATGCTTAATAATTGAAGCTAATCAGGATGGACTAAATGAGAATCACAAAGTTTTTTAATAAATTTGACTTCGGCTGATTCAGTTAAATTTAGAAACCATGATTTTTAAATAAGTTTTGGTGATTAAAATCAATTTAAATTGAACTCGCAATACATAATCTTAATTTTCAATTCCAAAATTTTGTGCAAGCCATTGACTTGGCGTACTTTCAAAGAATTACATAATACACTTTTTCAGATCATTAAATCATGTAAATAACAGATAATCAATGAATAACACCAATCCTAAAGCAGATTTTTTCTTTAACAAAACCGGAAAATGGCAGTCCGATTTTGAAAAACTGAGAACCATCGCACTAAGTACCGAACTTCAAGAAGACGTAAAATGGGGCTGCCCCTGCTACACGTATGAAGGTAAGAATATCTTTTTAATCCATGGCTTCAAAAACTATTGTGCCCTACTCTTTTTTAAAGGTGCTTTACTGAAGGATCCTACGAATATCCTGGTTCAGCAGACGGAAAATGTACAGTCTGCCAGACAGATCCGTTTTACTGATGTGCAGCAGATCATTGATTTGGAAAATGTTATCCGTGATTATATATTCCAGGCTGTTGAATTGGAAGAATCCGGCTCCAAAGTGGAAATGAAACCTACGAAAGCCTTTGAAATGCCTGAAGAATTCCGTCGGAAACTGGATACGGATTTCGAACTGAAATCTGCTTTTGAAGCCCTCACTCCAGGCCGGCAAAGAGCTTACCTGCTGTATTTTGCTTCAGCCAAACAATCCAAAACACGAGAATCAAGGATTGAAAAATACATTCCCGAAATCCTCGCCGGAAAAGGTATGAATGATTGAAATTCAAAATTTAGGGTTTATTTAAAACAATTTTCTATCCATATAAGAATACAATTGGTATTTTAGCATGATCGAAATTGATTAAATTATAAGGATATGAAAAAATTAATTGCGTTAAGTGCTTTATCCATGTTGCTGATGAACTGCAACAAAAAACCTGAAACTCCTGTGGCTGATCCGGTTTCTACCGATACTACCACAGCGACAGAGAAAGTTACCGATACATTAGGCCCGAAATCTTTCTGCTATATGGGCATTACCGGAAAAGACACCGTTTTTGTAAGTATCGACGACAATCTCGGCACCGTTACCGGAAAAATGGCCACTAAAAACAGCGAAAAAGACAGCAATAAAGGAGAACTAAGCGGTTTTAAATCCGGAGATACCCTGAAACTGACGTACACGTTTGCAGCAGAAGGCAAAAACGACAATAAAAACGACATTTATTTTATCCAGACCAAAGACGGCCTGAGCGAAGGAATCGGCGAAAGAGATGCGGAAACCGGAACCAAATATGCCAACGAAAAAAAGATAAAATATTCCGGCGGCAGAACCCTGAAAACAGCGGACTGCAATAAGGTCGCCAATGCACTGAAATAATAATCTCAACATCGTTAATAAAAATGCAACCGGAAATGGTTGCATTTGTTCTATAGTTCAGTGTTGATGATTTCGATAAACTCATTCACCGGTTCGTCTCCCGTATTCCAGGAAGTGATAAGCCGGACCGCTGAAAACCGGTCATTCATCTTTTTCCAGACATAAAAATCAAATTTTTGTGCTAATTTCTCAATCAGTTCATGACTTAGTATCGGGAAAATCTGGTTGGTGTAGGTATCTGATAAAAACTGCACTCCCCTTTCCTGCATCGCATTTTTCATCTTCATAGCCTGCCGGTTCGCGTGTCCTGCCAGATCAAAATACAGATCATTTTTCATGAGCTCCATAAACTGGATGCCTAAAAGTCTACCCTTCGCCAGCAAAGCACCTTTCTGCTTGATATTGAATGCAAAATCCTGCTGCAGTTCCTTATTATTGATAACGATGGCTTCCCCGATCAATGCCCCGTTTTTGGTTCCTCCCAAATAGAAAATATCCGTTAATTCCGCTACTTTTTCCAATGTGAGGTCACTGATTTCCGACGTCAGCCCATGCCCCAGCCTGGCTCCATCCATGAACAGGTAAAGATTATTCTCTTTACAGAATGTAGAGAGATCTTCCAGCTCTTTCAGTGTATAAACCGTACCCAATTCGGTGGAATTGGAAATATAGACCAGCTTCGGCATTACCTGGTGCGGGATGTTCCGGTGGCTTTCCAATACCTGGATAATATCTTCCGGAGTTAATTTTCCATCTTCTTTTTCAATGCTCAAAATTTTGTGGCCAGTGGCTTCTATCGCTCCGGTTTCATTATTCAGAATGTGTCCTGTAGATGCTGAAACTGCACATTGATAAGGTCTTAAAACTGAAGAAATAACAATGAGATTGGCCTGCGTTCCTCCCGAGACAAAGTAAATATCGGCATCCGGATTTCTCATCTTCTCCCTGATCAGGTCTTTTGCTTTTTTTGAATATTCATCTTCGCCGTAGCCCGCCTGCTGATTGAGATTGTGTTCTAAAAGTGCCTGTAAAATATCAGGATGGCAACCTTCCGAATAATCGTTTTTGAATGAAAATTTCATAAGGTAAAATTAAAAAAAGTTCATCGGAAAAGCCTCATTTATTCCCAATATTTTGTTAGATTTGTCGTGAAT
Source organism: uncultured Chryseobacterium sp. (assembly GCA_913774355.1). GTDB lineage: Bacteria > Bacteroidota > Bacteroidia > Flavobacteriales > Weeksellaceae > Chryseobacterium. The sequence continues at coordinate 319,773 of CAJYGB010000018.1, forward strand.
ATCATCTAACATTTTGAGAACAACATTAACAGAAGAAAATTATCTGAAAGCTCTGTTTCACCTGGTGGACCATGAAGGAAAGGTTACGATTAACGAGCTGAGCAAATTTTTAAATGTAAAAATGCCGAGCGTTAACAACATGATGAAGAAATTCGCCGAGAAAAACTGGGTGATCTACGAAACCTATAAGCCCCTGAAGGTAACGGATAAAGGCCGCCGCGAAGCTGCCCTGGTCGTCAGGAAGCACCGCCTTACAGAAATGTTCCTCGTTAAAAAAATGAACTTCGGCTGGGAAAACGTTCATGAGATCGCTGAACAGCTGGAGCATGTGCACTCGGCTGTTTTCTTTGATAAAATGGATGAAATCCTAAACTATCCGAAATTTGACCCGCATGGTGAACCCATTCCCGATAAAGACGGAAATATTATTGCACAGGATTTACAGAAGTTGAGCAACTGCACCGCCGGAGAAACCGTTGTTTTTGCCTCCGTTACGCTTTCTGATGATGCTTTTTTAAATTATTTAACAGAACGGAATTTACTCCTGAACAAAAAAATAGGCATCCTCAAGGTCGAAAGTTTCGACAAATCTTTTACCATTGAAGTAGACGGAAAACAGGAGATCCTGAGCCGTAAAGCCACGGATAAAATACTGGTGAAGAAGTAAGGTTTGGTCGTTGACGCATTTAGAGCCGTAAGATCATTTATGAAATCTTCGGCAGATTTTCTTTACAGATTGCTAATACTATGTTGTGATCCCTACGGGATAGACAAACAAAGTGTTTAAAATTTTAATATATTAAGCATTACATTTGTGCAGTTTAATAAAATACGTGCAATCATCTGTGAAAATCCGTGCAGATCTGTGGTTAATAAAAGTATGCACTCACTAATTAGCCGGCTTCCAGCATACTAAAACAACCATCTGTAAAATCCATATCTGTTCTCAATCAACTTACTTTAAACTGCGTTCCAGTATTTCGGATACCCTCTCTATCTCCTCTATTGTATTGAAGTAATGGGGCGACAGCCGTACGATCCCGTTAATATTTTTATTGGTGAAATCAATCAGTGCAGAATTTTTGTAGGTTACTGAAAAGTAAACATTGTTCTCTTTCAAAACTTTTTGAATATTCTCCAGATCGCCGTCCGGCCCGGAAAAAGTGACGATACTACTCAGGCGGTTGCCCAAGTCCCAAACATCAAAGCCGCTATCCTTTAAATTATTCCGTAGTTTTTGCGATAAGTTCCGGTTATATTTTTCTACCGGCTCCATTCCGACCTCATTTGCATATCTGATGGCGTGTTTTAAACCCAGCATGGATGCATACGAAATTTCCCAGTGTTCAAACCGTTTTGCCGTCGTGAACAATTTGTAATCATCATATTCGGTCCAGTTTGCTCCTCTCATGTCCAGCAGAAGGGGTGCATATTCCTGTTCCAGGATACGGTCTGAAACATACAGAAATCCTGTCCCTCTGGGCCCGCGCAGAAACTTTCTTCCGGTAGCCGTCAAGAAATCACAGCCGATTTTCTCGACATCAACCACCATCTGCCCGACCGACTGGCAGGCATCCACCAGGTATAAAATATCATGTTTCTTACAGATCTTTCCTACCGCTTCCACATTCTGGATCAGCCCTGAATTGGTAGGAATATGGGTTACGGCAAGGAGTTTAGGGTGATATATCTTGATCAGATGCTCCAGGTCTTCCAGATCCAGTTCACAATCCGGTAAATTTTTCATTCTCATTACCTTTACCCCTAGTTTTTTATGCAGGGAAATAAAGGTAATCTGATTGGAAATATAATCGTCTGCCGTCGTAATGATTACATCCCCTTCTTTAAAAACAATACTCGACAAAGCCTTGGCATATGCTTCGGTAGCACTTGTGGCAAAGGCGATATTACCAGCCTTGGCATTAATCAGCTTTGCGGTTTCATCATAAAATTCTTCCAGAATATCGGCGTTGACATTCGCTATATGATAACCTCCACTATATTCTTCCGATTTCAAATAGTCGATCATAACATCGGTGATTAGATCCGGCATTAAAGACGATCCGGCATTGTTGAGAAAAACTTTTCCGTCTTCCAGGCCGCGGGTATCCTTTCTTATTTTATTAATGTCCATTGTCATTGTATTGAAACATAATGTTACGGATTTTTTATTTATTCCGGAAATGACCTTGTAATTTTAAACTAAATATTTTTACTGGAAAGCACGGAGACGTAAGGAATTTTACGCTGTAAACTTTTCATACCGCTAATACTAACCCATGAAATTTTATTATTTCTAGTCAGTAAGCGGTTTATAATTTTATCAAAAAAAAAATGAGATCCTAGTAGCTTATCCACGCACAGTATTCAAAATGTTTTGCGCATTAGTGCTTTCCAACAAAAAATCCCGGCAGTATACTCCGGGACTTATATGGATATCGATTTTCTGAATTAATCCAAAACACTCCAGCCTCTCTTCGGATTGTTATTGTTGGAAACTTCCTGTTCGTTGACAATAATATTTTCTTTTCGCTGGCCGATATAATCAAGTTCGCTTAATTTGGCAAAGATCGTTTCCAAGCTTTTCAGCATCTGCTGGATGTAGATAAAGGGTTCGCCACAATTATGATGGTCGTAATTCGTTTCGGCAACAATAGATAATTGGTTCAACAGCGTGTGAGGGGCAATTTCACTCCATTCCAGGCTATAGTTCAGCATCTCTTCCAGTTCGGCAGGAACCAGCACCTGTGTGGCATTGTACAGGCGGAGTGCCAGTTTTGCAAAGGATTCGATTAAAAACACCGGCGGCTGATACGGTGTAATATTCCTGAACTGAAAATACATATCGCCGAAAGTATCAATCATCGTATTACACAAAAACTTAACGTTCTGCGCCAAGGCCGTATTCTGGTTTTTATGCGAAGCTTTCTGAATGATTTTGAAAGCGTACTGCTGTAAATTACCGACAGATTTTGCAAAGATATTGTAATAATCCAGCAGTGCCGGATGGCTCTGAATGGAAGTACACGGCGGAATGAAGTTGGAATCCACCTGCGCGATATTCCCTTTTAGGTCTACTTTTCCGATGATGAGGTAATTCCCTCCCGAGTAGCTGCTGTTCAATGAAGTTACCGGCAGCAGTTCCAGGTGGTGGTTGGACTGGGTATTCGGATGGCGTGGCGGAAGCTCTTCCGGATCAATATCCCCGAACGGCACTTTATCGAAAGGATTTACGGAAATCAGGATGTAATATTCCCCGTCGGCCTGTTCTTCGTTCATGGATTTTGCCATTGATTTGACACTGATTCTCCTATCCACCAGCTCGATCCGGTAACCGGCCATGGTAACGGCACTGCATCGTTTGATCACGAGCTGTACATCATTCGTTGCCGTGTTGTGGACATCGAAAATCGTCCGGTCGGTAAACTCGTTCGAAATAGGCAGAAGCCCGTAATTATAGTTTGTGATTCCCAATGAATTGGAATCCCTGATGGTATCGATTAAAAAATTATCCTGGTCATTAAGATGTCTCTGGGAAACTTTCATCCCGTCAACCCAATTGATGGCAAAATGCTTAATAGGCTGTATCATATTCAATATTTTTAAACGGTGTGCGATTGTGGTTTTCTGATTCCTTCTTCTTCATGCTGGATCACCCTTTTGCAGATCACCACATCATTTTCATGAATCCTGTTCTCGGTGATGTCCTGCTCGAAATCGATGTATTTCCTGAAGCTGAAAAAAGATTTTTTGGTGTAGAAAATCCAGTAAAAAGGCTCCTGGGTCTCGTCGGTAAGATGGATTATCGAATTCGGATTTTTATGGTTGTAATCGTCCACAACCCGGTAGAACCAATCGCCGAAAGTAATGCCGGTCGGAAGGGTTTTGGCTTTTATCCTGAAGCGGTTGGCTTCCTCGAGGTTTTTGCTTAATTCAACATTAAGAACCATCAGCCGGTCGAAATCCGCCCCTTCAAAATCCGGGAGCTTCTGCTCCGGTGAATACCTCCATGTTTTATAGATATCCACAGGAATGCTGATCAGCTGTACGTAGCAGTAATGGAATACCAGTGGAACCATGAAAATGAAGATACTGGTCGCCGCCATGATCGGATATCCTGTTCCTCTGCTCATCCAGTTGAAGATTAGGTAAAAAAGATAGCCTCCGAAACCGATGCAGGTTAAAGTAAGGATGGATTCAAATAAAAAACTTTTTGTAGTGGAAGTAAAATGCTTTTTAAAATAGCGGTCTGATAAGTTGACATGAACGATTCCCAAAATAAGGTAAACGATCTGCGCAATGAGATACCAGTACGGGTTAAAAAGATTCCCTGTGAAGCCGAAGATCCCCGGTACAGCCAGGCACAGACTGCACAGCAGAAAATAAATAATAATGGTTTTAATTTTTATAGCAGGTCTATTTCTTCTGATGGCTCCTAAAACAGCCATCATGATCACTGCAAACAAAGGCATCATGATATACCTTAAAAAGATTCCTTTTACTGACGAAACTTCCATCTGTCTTTTCGAATTAATATTTTTTCTTGGTGAATGTAAATATAGTTAAAATTTTCACAGGAAAGTAGAGTATCCGAGCCGGTTTGTATTTCTTTCATCATCTTCGAGGGCAAAAGAATATTCTTTCTTCTCGGTAATGAATGCTTCTTCTATTTCAACGCTTACCGGAAGGAAATAATCATACATCGTTTTCAGCACTTCCCGGAAGGGGCTTCCGTCAATATATTTCTTCATTTCCTGATAGGGAATCGGCCCGATATTCACCACCCAGTTCCGCTGTCCGTCCATATGTTTTCCGCTCGGAATATAGGTTACACCAAGCCTTGAGTTTCCCAGCAGCATGGAATCGTCTTCCTCCTCGATCCTGTCGACCACATTCGGTGCGAAGGTAACTTTTACGGGAATCTGCAGGAAAGCGGTCATGCATCTTTCAAACCAGCTTTTATCGCCCCGGATCTGGTGAAAAAAAGGCAGGATATAAATGAAGATGTAAGCATTCTGTATATCAAGCTTACTGATCAGCGGCCATAATTCGCTGACGGTATCCAGCAGAGCACCGGTATCGCTGGAGATATCAAAATCAAATTCTTTCAGCAACGCACTGATTTCCGTAAAAAAGATTTCCAGCTCAAAAGGTTTGAAAAATTTCCGGGCGTCCTCCTCTACTTTTTTCTGCCGGCGGATCTCCCGTACCACCGTATCGACATTTTTACGGGATGCACCTAGTGAAGGCGGATGAAAAAGCCCTTCCGGCAGGTAATCGTAAATGCCCTCCCGGTAGGTTTCTATGGTGAAAACCTCTTCATCAAAACCCAGGTAATCGCTTGTAATGCTTTTGATATCCTTTAAATAAGCACGATCATTGATCCCGATACGGTCGATAAAGATATTGCTTACCGCCCTATGGTATTTTAAAAGGTTAACTGCTACCGCTTCCGCCTTGAAATCGGTTTGGAGTTTATTGTAATGCATCTCTACAATATTATTCTCATACATGGTACTTCCTGTGATTTTGGCTTGTAAAAATAGTATATCTCAAATTATTGAAAAAATAATTTCCAATGAATTATCTCTTAAAAATACTAAATAATTGTGATTAAAAGAAGAAAAAGAAAAAATAAGGCTGAGGGTAAGATTGAGGGTGAAGATAAAAGATCAGTAATTCGCGCAACCCTTACCTTTACCTTTATCTTAAATTAATATTTGATTAAATTTTTCCGCTCATTTCCCTCCTGTTGATGGCAGCCTTAAAATTAACCTTATCTTTGCCTTCTGAAAATGTTATTTACAATGAAAAGTATGTATTCTAAAATTCTGGTTCTGGCCTTCATGGCCTCTTCGCTGTATTCTTATGCGTGGGGACTTACGGGACACCGGATTATTGCAGAAATTGCAGAGCATCACCTTTCCGGAAAGGCAAGAAGGGAGATCAAAAAAATGATGGGAAGGGAACGCCTTGCGTATTGGGCCAACTGGCCGGATTTTATTAAATCCGACACCACCGGTGCCTGGAAGCAGGCTTCAGCCTGGCATTACGTGAACATCGATCCGCAGACGGATTTCAAGGTGTTTGAAGAAAAACTGAAAGCACAGGCCGGCCCGAGCTTATATACTCAGGTGAAGACCCTGTCCAGCCAGATCAAAGATCCGAAAACTTCGGAAAAAGACCGAAAGATCGCACTGATTTTCCTGATCCACATCATGGGCGATCTGGCTCAGCCGCTGCACGTAGGAAGAGCGGAAGATCTGGGCGGAAACAAGATCAACGTGACCTATTTCGGGGAAAAGACCAATCTGCATTCGGTGTGGGACGGAAAGCTGGTGGACTCCCAGAAATACAGCTATACTGAATATGCCAATCTTCTGGACATTAAAACCAATGACGAAGTAAAACAGATCCAGACCGGAACGTTGGAAGACTGGCTGTACGATTCCCATAAAATCGCCAACAAAATCTATGCACAGACGCCGAATGATTCCAAACTGGCATACGACTATCAGTATAAATTCAACGATACGATGGAAAGACAGCTGCTGTACGGCGGTCTGAGACTGGCGAAATGGCTGAACGATCTTTTTTAAGGTGAATAGTTCAATGGTGAATTGTAAATTTACTGTTCGTTAAAAGATATTAGGCGGAGCTTCGGTTCCGCTTTTTTTGTGGTGAATAGTGAATAGTGAAAGGTCAATTTTTCATTTGTTAAGTTATATGAGGCAGGGCTTCGGTTCCACTTTTTTCATAGAAGGCAATGGTGAATGGCAACTGTCAATCTGATCTTGTTTAATATAGATAAAGTTTTGATTACCGGTTTGTTACCGGTAATCAAAGGGAATTAAATTCCCCTCCTTTGGAGGGGTGGCGAAAATTCTGAAAGAATTTTTGACGGGGTGGTTTTAAAAGGGTGAATTTTGCAAAGCAAGTGAATGGCGAATGGTCAATCCTGAATTGTTAATTTTTCATATTGTACCTGACGAAAATTCACCATTCACCGGTAAAGCCGAATTTACCATTGACCTTAAAAATTGCTATCTGAAAAAGTTCCGATTATCCGGCTGGACATAATAAAAACACCTATACCCTAGCCCCGATTGCAGTGGAAATCCTTTTTTGAAAAAAAAGATTGCAGCGGAAAGCGGGAAAAAGCTCCTGAAAAAAATCAGCTCCCGTCAGGCTTCTCCTCCCTTGAAACCTTCGTTCTGTATCGTAAGAGCCATAATTTACGACTAATTTTTCAAAATCGGTTTAATTCAATAAAAAATTCCTGCAACTACTGTAACCTTTTTGATGTTTGTGACGTATAATATAATAGAAACTCTTTTTGAGGATAAAATAGATGAGACAATTAAAAATCACTAAGCAGGTAACCAACAGGGAAACTGCTTCATTAGACAAGTATTTGCAGGAAATTGGTAAAGTGGAACTGATCACTGCGGACGAAGAGGTAGATCTGGCACAAAGGATCCGTGCAGGCGACAGAGCAGCGCTGGAAAAATTAATTAAGGCCAACCTCCGTTTCGTGGTATCCGTATCCAAGCAGTACCAAAATCAGGGTCTTTCTTTACCCGATTTGATCAATGAGGGGAATTTAGGACTGATGAAAGCGGCAAAAAGGTATGATGAGACTAGAGGTTTCAAATTTATCTCTTACGCGGTATGGTGGATCCGTCAGTCGATTTTACAGGCTTTGGCTGAGCAGTCGAGAATTGTAAGGTTGCCATTGAACAAAATCGGTTCCATCAATAAGATCAACAAAGCGTACGCGCACCTTGAGCAGGAAAACGAAAGACCACCTTCTCCGGAAGAATTGGCCGAAGTGCTTGATATGAGCGAGGAAGACATCAAAGAATCGATGAAAAACTCCGGAAGACACCTGTCGATGGATGCGCCTTTGGTAGAAGGGGAAGATTCTAATCTTTACGACGTATTGCGTTCAGGAGAATCTCCGAGCCCGGATAAAGACCTGATGCTGGAATCCCTTCAGATCGAAATCGAAAGGGCATTAAATACGCTGACACCGAGAGAAGCGGATCTTGTACGATTATACTTCGGTCTGAACGGGAAACACCCGATGACGCTGGAGGAAATCGGTGAAACCTTCGACCTTACAAGAGAACGTGTCCGTCAGATCAAAGAAAAAGCGATCAAGAGATTGAAGCACAACACCAGAAGTAAGATCCTGAAATCTTATTTAGGGAAGTAATTTTTTAACGAAACATATATACGGAGTTTGATTTTCAGGCTCCGTTTTTTGTTTTTAAGGATGAGTTTACTCATTTTAACACATAAGGCACAGAGAGGTTTTTATTGGTTTGAATATATGTTAGAACATATTAGATAAAAATCAAAGATTGTTAAAATTTAGTGCCGCATTTTATGCAATATCAAATATCTTTGATTCTCTTGCCGTTGAATTTTTGTTTATGAATTAACTTTACTTTTTTATCGGAGGATTGATCCTGATTTTTATTTTTGTAAATATTTTGATTTACTTTTTAAATAAAAATAAGCACAAACGTTTTTTCAATTTTATCAGAGATAGAAAATACGATATCATCAGAGACGTGGAAACTGAGATTGAAGCGTATTCAAAATTGGGAGCAAAAATAAGTTATCGAATAGGTGATGTTGTTTTTCTGGATGATGAAATCTTTATTATTTCTTTCAACAAATCGATTATCCAACTTACCAAAAGCCAGGAAAACTTCCCTGGTGTTTTCTTTAAATACTCTTATAACTTAAAGCAAAAAGTAAAAGAAAGACTTGAAATAAAAAATTCCAATGGCAGCATTAAAGTATATCTTAATCTCAAAAATACCGGTTTTGATTTAGAAAATTATCTCAAGAAAGATATTTAACAACAGTTTATTTCGAATTATTTTTTCAGAAACATAAATTTAATACATAATTAATAAGGGCGAAATCCGGTTAACGTAAGAATCCGATAGCTTCGCATCCAATTCAAAACAGTGTAAATTATTAATATGATTCAGAAAAAATTTCTTGGATGGATGCTTTTGTGCGCCCTGACCGGCGTCGGATGCCAGAACAATGCCCTAACTCCACCGGAAGAAGAACCGTCCTTAAAACCCAATACCGGAAGAGCATCGCTGGATGCCGGAGTAAGCCTAAATGCTTATGTAGATACGAGCACCTATATCAGTTCCGGATTCAACTTTTTAAATCCGTCACAGATCAATAAAAACCGACAGGCCATTGGCGGAAATGCTTATACGGAAGTATACGGTTTCAACATTCCTGAAGAAAACAGGGTCAGGGGCATCCGCTGGAATACCGACGATGAAACCACTTCGCTCTGGAGACCGCAGGGAATTGCAGGATTCAGCAAAGATGGCGTTCGTTATCTTCTGGTAAGCTGGTATGCTAAAGATGAAGCTGCATTCAAAGGTTCGCGCATTACCCTGATCGACATCAGTCCGAGTTCGAGCACTTATCTTACCTATCGTCATATTCTTCTGGTTCAGCCTGACATTCCGGCAAGCGTAACGGACTACTCACAGTATGCTTCGTACGCTCCCCTGAACGTACACGCCGGTGGAATGGCTTATTTTAAGGGTAAACTTTATATCAGCAGCACGAATTTGGGAGTCCGTGTATTTGATCTGAATAAGATTATTGAAGTAAGCACCGGAGACACAACCAATGACAAATGCGGTAAAGATTCCAACGGGAATTTGTTCGCTTTTAATTACAGGTATATTCTGCCTCAGACGGGATATCAGAAAATCAACAATGCCAATCCATTTTCCACGATCCAGGTTAATGATGAAGGAACCCAGTTCTGGACCGGACAATATTATTCCGGCAGCGCCGATGCTTCCATTGTGCCTAAGGTCTTCGGATTTCCCGTCGATGCAAACGGGATCCTTCAGAATAGCGGAATCGTATCCGAAGCACCGAAAAACAGCCTTTTTACCGAAAACCATGCCCACGGAATACAGGGCGTCTTCAGAAAAGGAAACCGGATCTGGCTTTCCTGTACCGGATCCCCGAGCAATTCTTACGGATCCAATGCAAGATTGGCCCGTTATACCGACGGTGCCGATGATACGGTGCGCTTCCGGTGGCCTTACGGAGCGGAATCGCTTTACCATGAATCCCAATATAATTACCTGTGGAGCCTTACCGAATTCGAGCCCAATGCAGGCGCACAAAACGGAGGACAAGTGAACCGATGTATATTTGCAGTTGATTTTTCTAAATATGAATAGAAAACTTTGCAGGTGAATTAATGTGAACTTGAGATTATGGCTGGAAGAATGATGCTGGATGCTGGAAGCTTTTTTTTGTTTATGTTATATTAAAATTATATCAAAAAAGAGAGGGTCTGCTTTTGGACTTTCTCTTTTTATTTTGTTTCTGATTAGTCATCAGTAGTAAATAGTTTATCATCTGGAAAAAATCAAACGGATTTACGCACACGCTTCATCAGATCAGCTTGCTGATCCTTCTTTGCTTCCTTTCAGTATATATAAATAATAATAAACTTTGCGTTAAAGAGCGGGAAATAAACTAAATATTGGCTGCACTTATTTCTGTCTGTCTCATAAGAGTAAAGTGAATTTAAAGTTCATTGATTTTAAACATTTAAAATTTTAGGCTATCTTCAACGCATAATAAGAAAGATGAGCAATACTCCACAAGAAAACAGAATAGCAAGAGATAAAAATATTCTGGTTGTTTTAAATAACCGTCAGGAAATCAATCAGGAAATTCAGTATCTGATCGATAATTTCTGCGGAACTGTAGCTGATGACTTCAGTGCGGGTTTTAAGGATAAAAAAATATACATCTGCGGGGATTTAAATAACCTTACTGAAAGCACTTATTTTCTGCATGTTATTAAAGAGTTGTCAGTAAATTACGAAAACATCCATGAAGATCAATACGAAATTCTAAATCTCGGAACGGTCCCTGTAATCATCAGCAATGCTGGCGTTTATTTCCGGAAACTTTTTCAGGAAGAGAATATTTTTGATAAAGTAAAATCCGAACATCAATTTCAGGAGCTTACAGAATCTGATAAAGAAGCAAAAGCTTTAAGGAAAGGCATCTATCTGAGTAAAGTAACTAAAAAATCTGGTGAAGAAACTCTACACTTTAATCTTCTCCGGTGTTCCAGTAATCTGACAGGCCCAACCGATAATTTCAGAGAAACAGACCGTAAAATTATCGCTTTACTGAATCAATGTGCCGAGGAAACTTTTGAATACAAAACCGATCTGAACCACGCTTTGGTGCAGATCTACGAAAATAAAAAGAAAACTACGGATACTGAAAAGGAAGTAAAAGCTAAGATTAAGGCCCATTCGGACAAGACGAAGGACATGCCGAAAGAAGGACTGATCGCGTTCTGTACTTTTTATGACGATTCTAATTCTGATAATTTAAAACCGTCGGAAACAGACAGGTTTGATGTATGCTATAAACAGATCAGCGCACTCACAAGACTTCATTTTAAGCTCAAGAAAACCGTTGAAGACAAAACCGTTGAAGACCAATCTCTGCAAAAAGAATTTACGGTTACTTTATACCCTGATTCTGCATTTATCATTCCACTTTCTACGAATAGGCTTTATACCCATGAGATCCGTCCCTCTATCTTAGGAGTAGACCAGATTCCGATAAGAATGGGATATGTTGTTCGCTGTTCGAATCTGGAGGCCGTCTACAAAGATAATCAGACATACATCAAAGAAAACGATCACTACGTGAAACTGGAAGAGATGACTCCGGAAATGCAGGCTGAACTTCGGAATTCCTATTATGAAGAAAACATGACGGAAAATATGGTGGAATACAAAAAAACGCATTTCAGCATGAATCTGGGAGATTATGAAAAACCTTTATTGTAATGAATTTTCACGGGTTTTATAAAATAGCAGTGCCGACAGAGCAAAATTTATTTGAAAGTCTGATGAACTCCGCTGACTTTGAAGAAATAGGAAAAGGCAGACTTGGAAATCATCTTGTAAAAGAAGATCACGGAATTATAGCTGTTGTAAGGACGACAACACGATACGGTATTCCTGCTAATTTGTTTTCAAATGTTCATTATTCGGTTATTGAAGAAATTAACAAAGTTATTTCAGCCGGAAATACTGGACTGCCGGAACAGGATTTTAACAATGGTTTGATCGAAGTCTATAATCCTTCCTATTCAAAAATGGGATTTCACTCCGACCAGGCGCTCGATCTGGAAGACCATTCTTTTGTTGCTCTGTTTTCGTGTTATGAAAATCCCGACGTTCTACAGGAAAATCAGATAAGAAAACTGGTCATCAAAAATAAAACGACCGGAGAGGAATCTGAAATTACACTGGATCATCATTCTGCTGTTTTATTTTCAGCAGAGACCAATAAAAAGTTCCAGCATAAAATTATCCTGCATCCAAAGCAGGATTCTAAAAATTATACCGATAACCGATGGCTTGGGATTACTTTCAGAACTTCTAAGACTTTCATAACCTTTAAAGATACGCAACCTTATTTTTCAACCGGGGAATTATTAACCTTAGCTGACGAAGAAGAAGAAAAAGAATTTTTCCAGCTGCGCGGCCAGGAAAACCGATCGTTGGACTTTACTTATCCTAAACTGTTTTACACGGTAAATCCTGCCGATCTTCTGATTCCCGAAAACAAGATTAAACTGTAAATACATCCCATGAAAAGAACACTACTCACTGCCACTCTATCTTTACTGATTTTTTCCTGTGGAGAAAACAGATCTGAAAATAAACCTCTGGTGGAAAATGCGGTTGATAAAACGGATTCACCGCTTAAAGGTTCATTTGAGAGCAGCCGGTACGATGACAATATGATCGATAAAATTTATTCTGAATTAATTAAAAATGATAAAAAATTATCTGCTCTTGACGAAAAAATTCTAAAAATCCATGAAGAGGAATCGAAAGTTATTCGTGAGTACGAAAATATTTTCATTAAATCGGAGGCTTATTACCGTGATGCCAAGAATCAGAGTAACAGCATTACGGATTAACTTCTAAACATCAGATTAAAAATCAGCTTAAATTAAGTGCTGACAAATATGATATAAAAGTAAAAAACATGAAAGCTCTGATTTCCCGGATTTCCAAAAATACGGAGACAATAAATAATGTGTACATTGTATTTAAAATCCGCAAGACCCTTCCCGAAATCGAAAAATACCAGAATGCCCATCCTCTGAAAACCGATAATCTGGAGCATTTTATCGGGAAACAGGACCAATTGCTGAACGAGCTGAAAAACATAAAATAATGAACCCCATCTCAATCATCGGTGCCGGAATCGGAGGTTTAACCCTTGCGAATATCCTGAAACGACACAACCTGGATTTTAATCTCTACGAATCCGCCCAGAAAATAAAACCGACAGGATCAGGAATTATGATGGCCATCAACGCCATGCAGATCTTTGATACTTTGGGATTAAAAGAGCAAATTGAAAGAGCCGGCAATAAAATCCATAGTGTTTCCGTGACCGATCAGCAACTTAAAAACATTTCCACTACAAACGTCCTTGCGCTTGAACAGAAATACAATTCCTGCAACGTCGCCATCCACCGGGCAGATCTGCAAAGAATCCTGGCAGAAAACATCGGTTTTGAAAGGATTAACCTGCAACATGCTCTGACAGAGATCAAGAAAGAAGAAAATTACCGGCTCCGTTTTGAAAACGGCAATGAAATCGAAAGCCGGATCGTTTTCGGCGCCGACGGGATCCATTCAAAAATCAGGACCCAGATATTGCAGACCGGTAAAATCCGGGATACCAGACAGATCTGCTGGCGCGGACTTGTTGAATTCGATCTGCCCGAAAAATATTATCAGGAAGCCTTAGAAGCGTGGGGAAAGGGAAAACGGTTCGGCTTTGTAAAGATGACGGGCCAAAAAATATACTGGTATGCCGTTATCAATAAAGGATTGCATAAGCGTTACCAGAGCATTGCCGAAAATTTTCACGGCTTTCATCCGATGATGATTGATATGATTAACGCCACCCTGCCGGAAAATATCATCATGAATACCCTTACCGACTTGTCTCCTATCCCGAAATGGTACGCGGACAACTTATGTCTTATCGGTGATGCTGCCCATGCCACAACCCCGAATTTGGGACAAGGGGCCTGCCAGTCGGTTGAAGATGCCTACATTATTGGAAAACTGCTGGAGCGTTCGGATGATTTCAACCGGATTTTTGAAGATTTTCAGAAAATCAGAAGAAAAAAAGTCGATTATGTGGTGGATACCAGCTGGAGAATCGGGCAATTCTCCCAATGGGAAAAAACAACGGCTCTACGGAATTTCCTCATGCGAATGGTACCGGAATATTTCAACCGGAAACTGGTAGGGCGGGTTGTGGAACTGGAGATGTGATAGGTCTGAAGAAGGAAGCTGGGTGCTGGAAGTTCCTTTGTCAAAATTATGAACAATAGTATTATTATCAAATGAAACCGTTTGTCACTCTAAAAAAGATTTTATTTAAACATATATTCAATAATCATTTCAAAATAAGTCGAATACGAACAAACTTTCATTAGCTAAAATCCCTATCACTTTATTTATCTGATTATTTGTGAAAATCAACAATAACATTTGAATATCAATTTAAAAACCCGAAATTTGCAGGTATGAGCATTCAGGAAAATTATAACCGTATTAAAAGCCAGCTTCCTTCAGATGTCCAGCTGGTAGCCGTTTCAAAGACCCACCCGGTTTCCGCTATTCAGGAAGTTTATGACCTGGGACAAAAGGTTTTCGGGGAAAATAAAGTTCAGGAAGTAACGGAGAAGTACCCACTTCTTCCGAAAGACATCCAATGGCACCTCATCGGGCATCTTCAGACGAACAAGGTTAAATACATTGCCGGATTTATCGATACCATCCAGAGTGTGGATTCTGAAAAGCTGATCCGTGAAATTGATAAGGAAGCACGGAAAAACAACCGTACGATCAATATTCTGCTTCAGGTGAAAATAGCTGAGGAAGAAAGTAAATCCGGACTCGAAATCAGCGAAGCCAGAGATCTGTTTGAACAATATCTGAATGGAGAATATCAGAACATCAATATTACCGGATTAATGGGAATGGCAACGTTCACCGAAGACCAGGATCAGATAAAAAAGGAGTTTCTAGTCCTGAAAAAGCTTTTTGATGAATTTAATCAGCTGAAGAAGCTGGAAACCCTATCCATGGGCATGAGTGACGATTTCCCGATTGCCATTGCATGCGGTGCCAATTCCATTCGTGTAGGCTCGGCTATTTTCGGGAGAAGGGATTATTCCAGATAGTATATTAGGTACGGTTTTTGCTAATAATTCAATCTAAAAAATCTAAATTTGCAACTATGCAAAAAATCCTTATTGTAGAAGACGAAAAAGCCATCTCGGGAGTACTCCAAAGTATCCTTTCTGACGAACTTACCGAATATGAATTTGTAATTGCCGAAGACGGACTTGAAGGTTATAAGCAAATCGAAAAAGAAGATTTCGCACTGATCATTTCCGACATCAAAATGCCCAAGCTTTCCGGAACCGAACTTTTGAAACAGAGTTTAGCGTTAAAACCGGAATCCACTTTTATCATGATTTCAGGACACGCAGACATTGATTCTGCAGTTTCCTGCCTAAGAGAGGGCGCTTATGATTTCATATCCAAACCGATTGACATCAACCGACTGATTACCAGTGTGAAAAATGCTTTAGCCAAAGAAACGCTGAAGAAAGAAAACAAAAATCTTCAGACAGAAAATAAAACGCTGAAGAAAAAGGTAAATAAAAAGTACCAGATGATCGGTGAATCCGCAGGTTTAAAGAAAATCCAGGAGATGATCGAGAAAGTGGCGGTGTCCGATGCAAGAGTTCTGATCACCGGACCAAACGGTGCCGGGAAAGAGCTGGTTGCCCATGCGATCCACAACCAAAGCGACCGCGCAAGAGGCCCGATGGTAGAAGTAAACTGTGCTGCCATTCCTTCAGAGCTGATCGAGTCGGAACTGTTCGGACACGTAAAAGGTTCTTTTACAGGCGCTATTAAGGACAAGCAGGGAAAATTCGAGCAGGCCAACGGCGGTACGATTTTTCTTGATGAGATCGGAGATATGAGCTTGATTGCCCAGGCAAAAGTTTTGAGAGCACTTCAGGAAAGCAAAGTTTCTCCCGTGGGAAGCGATAAGGAAATAAAGGTTGACGTAAGGGTTCTTGCGGCAACCAACAAAAATATGCAAAAGGAAATAGAAGCCGGAAGATTCAGGGAAGACCTTTATCACAGACTTTCCGTAATCGAAATTTATGTGCCTTCATTGGATGAAAGAAAGGAAGACATCAGATTGCTGGTTGAGCATTTCTCCGGCATGATTGCCGATGAGCACGGTACTGCAGTGAAAAAATTTGATGATAAAGCAATTGATGCGCTGAAGGCCCTGTCATGGACCGGAAACATCAGAGAATTAAGAAACGTTGTGGAACGATTGATTATTTTAGGAGGAAATACGGTTTCGGCCGAGGACGTTGCAAGCTTTGTAAGAAAATAATGTAATTATTACTTAAAATAAATGAAGAAATTGCAGTACCGTTTGATACTGCAATTTTTTTTGAATAAGCTATACTATGAATTAAACGATTATGAAATTTTTAGATAAAAACTATACCAAAGAATGCCTTACCCTGGCACTGCCCGTTATGATGACGCAGGTCGGACAGGTTTCGGTAAATCTTTTTGACAACATTATTGTAGGGAATTTATTAGGAGCGGATGCCTTGGCTTCCGTTTCATTAGGGAACGCAGTATTTTTCTCTATGTTTGTCCTGGCACTGGGCTTCTCTTTTGCCATTCCGCCACTCGTTTCACAGGCACACTCCCAGCATGACCATAAAACCATCAATTCGGTATTCAGCCATGGGTTTGTTATTAATATGACTGTAGGAATTTTACTGATGGGGATTTTGCTGTTGGGAATGCCGCTTTTGTATAAATCGGGACAGCCGGAAAAGATCATTCCGGATACCGTGGATTTCCTAACGATCATGGCGATCAGCATTGTTCCGTTTATGGCTTTCCAGACCCTGAGGGAAGTTTCTGAAGGGCTTTCTTACACCATCGGGGTAACGAAGGCAACAATCATTGCCAATGTCATTAACATCGTATTGAATTATGTCTTTATCAAAGGACTTTTCGGACTTCCTCCTATGGGTGTACAGGGTTCTGCGCTGGCGAGCCTTATTGCCCGTATATTTATGGTGGTATTTCTTTATTTTGTTCTGCTGCATGAAAAAAAGACCCGGCAGTACATTATGGACTTTTCATTAAAAATAGAGGGTTTCAGCAAAACTATGTTTGAGAAAATGATCCGGCTGGGATTTCCGACGGCATTGCAGATGTTCTTTGAAGTAACGGCTTTTGCCGGGGCCGCTTTCATCTGCGGACTGATCTCGGCACACGATATTGCTTCTCACCAAATCGCCCTGAGCATGGCTTCTTTTACTTTTAATTTATGCATCGGCTTCAGCGTTGCTTCTACCATTATGATCGGAAGAAAAGTAGGTGAAGGAAATTTTGTGGAATTACGGAAAGTGGGTATCAACAATCTTAAGATTGCTTTTATCTTCATGTGCATCTGCGGGATCATTTTTATTCTCGGACGAAATATCCTACCAACTTTCTTTACCAAAAAAGAGGAAATTGAAGTGATTGCGCTGGCTGCAAAATTAATGATTATCGCTGCTTTGTTCCAACTGTCGGACGGTATCCAGGTTACGGCTCTGGGAATGCTGAGAGGATTGCAGGATGTAAAGATCCCGTCCATCTACACCTTTATCGCGTATTGGATCATTACCATTCCATTGGGTTATTTACTTTGTTTCACCCTGAAAATGGGTGCTTTTGGAATGTGGATTGCCTTAGGGCTTGGACTAACGGTTTCTGCAGTGATGCTGGTCAAACGTTTTCTGAATCTGTCTGCAAAGAGAATTAAGCAAAACTTATAATAAAAAAGCAGTCCTTTGGATAGCTTTATTATTTGCTGTATAATTTCAGAGTGTTTGTAAAAAATAGTACTTTCTATCAAAGCATTTTAAAAATTTTCCTATTTTTAACAAAACATTTGAATGATGAAAACCATTGTCTGGACAGAAACGGCTGAAAAGTCGTATCGAAACAATCTGGAATATCTTTCTGAATATCGGTCTAAAAAGGAAATCAAAACATTTATCGATAAAGTTGACGAAGCAGTATCTAACATTACATTAAATCCTTTCATTGGTAGTATTTCTGATGACAATGTCCATTACAGAAAATATTTAATCGTTCCACAAATATACCTCTATTACCGTGCAACATCGAAAATGATATACTTGGTTTCTTTCTGGAACAATTTTCAAAATCCTGATCAGTTACAGAAATTGCTTACGTAATTCCTTACTCACTTCTGCATGATCGCGATACTTTCCGTTCTGAATATCATTTTCAGACTGCTCCAATTCCAGCAATAATGCTTCACGGGGCGATAATACTTTAGCCAATAACAACATTTCATCCGGCGTAAAAGACTGCGAATTTAGTTTTCTGTAAAATGTGGCCGGAGCAATTCCGATCTTATCAATAATATAGCTCTTTTTGTAGGGACTGTCGTTAATCAGGGTTTCTATTTCCGCTACTACTTTTTTATAATTTAGAATTTCCTGTATCATTTTTGATAGTTTTTCATCTTGTTATTGATACAAATATAGAAACAATTAAATAAATTTATATAAATTATTTAATTAAAAAACAATTCTTTTCCCCAAAATCACCAAAGTCCTCTCCACCCCATCCAGCACGGCGACATCCGGAAAGACACCCCAGTCTTCAAAACCGAAATGGCGGAACAGCTTCAGGCTGGGTTCATTATGCAGAAAGATAAATCCCAATAATGTTTTTACGTCAAACTTCAGCGCATTATCAATACAATATTGCAGGACTTTTTTTCCGTAGCCCTTTCCGCGGGAATTTTCAGCCATGTAAATGCTCAGCTCTACGGTTCCGTTATAAGCCGGTCTTCCGTAAAATGAAGAAAAGCTGACCCATCCCAATACGTTGTCCTGCTGATCCTCAACCATCCAAAGCGGCCTTCGTTCAGGGGTATGCTCGTGAAACCACCGGACCCTGCTTTCTACGGTAATATCTTCCGTATCGGCAGTGACCATTCTTGAGGGGATGGTGGAATTGTAAATCTCTACGATCTTCGGTAAATCTTCCGGCGTTGCATTCCTGAATTTCAGTTCTTCCATTGATGTCAGCATATTTCTGCAAAGATACGCGAAGATTTTTCTGCTGCCTATACCCTACTATTCTTCTGAATTGTTTTCCTGCAGTTCTTTCAGTGCCCGGTTCAGGCTCCTTACCGTAATACCGAGATAAGCTGCCATATCTTCTTTAGAGATTTCCATTTCCCTGGACTTCACTTCCAGAAGCTGGGACAGCGTATGTTCTGTAGTATGAAGCTGCTGATAGGAAGCCCGGCTTGAGGTATTGACGATCCTTTCGGCGAAAACATCGAGCAGTAAATTATTCAGCGCCAGATCATTTTTAATAAGCGACTGAAAGTACGGGATGGACATGGAATAAACGGTAACTTCCGTAATGGCTTCGATACTGCAAAGGCAAGGCACGTTTTTAATGACTTCAATTTCACCGATGATCTCGCCTTTTCCGAGAAATTCAACAATATATTCCTTATTATTTTCTTCCACGAAATAGCATTTGGTAATACCGGTTTTAATCAACATGATCTTTGTGGAAATCTCATTCTGGGTCAGTATCTTATCTCCTTTTTCAAATGATTTCAATACAATATTGCCTTTATGATCCTGCCGGGTATACAGCTGCTCCAAATAATCTAAAAATATCTGATTGGTACGTAACATATCTCGGTTGGGACAAATGTCCTTTTCTGGTTTATTATTTATACTGAATTTTACCGGTGAAAAATACAAAAACTTAAGTAAATACAATATGAATAATTCGATAACAACAATAGCATTCGACGCCGACGATACCCTTTGGATGAACGAGCCGTATTTTCAGGAAGCGGAAAACAAATTCTGTGGATTGCTGGAAGACTACCTTCCACAACACTCCGTTGCCCAGGAACTTTTTAAGACGGAAATGCAGAACCTTCCTCTGTATGGATACGGGATTAAAGGATTTATGCTTTGCATGGTAGAAACGGTCTGCCGTATTTCAAATTCAACCGCTTCTATGGAACTTATCAGCAAAACCATTGAAATCGGGCGTGAACTGTTGATGAAACCGGTCGAACTTCTTGAAGGAGTAGCGGAAACTTTAGAAAGCCTTAAAGGCAGATACCGCCTGGTGGTGGCAACAAAAGGCGATCTGCTGGATCAGGAACGGAAATTAAAAAAATCCGGACTGCAGGATTATTTTCATCATATCGAAATCATGAGCGATAAAAAGGAAAGTGACTACCGGAAGTTATTGAAACACCTTGATTGTAAACCGGAACAGTTTCTCATGCTGGGAAACTCCATCAAATCGGATATTTTACCGGTACTCGAAATCGGAGGTTTTGCCGCCCACATTCCGTACCATGTCACCTGGACGTACGAACAGCATGACGTTCATTTGGAGCATGACTGTTTTCTGGAATTTAAGAACATTAAAGAAGTGTTGAATTATTTGTGACCTGGTTTTGAAAGCTTTATGTTGTAGCCTTACTCTCCTTCACTTAATTTAAGCTATTCTCACGAAATTATTAAAAGCTCCTCTTGTCATTCCCGCGGGAAATCTAAGCCTCGTATTAGAGATTCGCATGGAAAGATTCGTACATAGATTCCTAAGGAAAGACAACCGGACGTTTAGTTTTTCAAGCTAAGTTTCCTTTCCATCATGTTTATCATTCCTGAAGGGAATCTATGCATCGTATTAGAGATTCGCATGGAAAGATTCGTACATAGATTCCTAAGGAAAGACAACCGGACGTTTAGTTTTTCAAGCTAAGTTTCCTTTCCATCATATTTGGATGATAACAAACAAAAAACCCGCTCAGAAGAGCGGGTTTCAGCATTTATTTTTTCAGGCATTTTTCCAGGAACTGGTCCTGCTCCCAAAGCAGATGCAGGATGTTTTCTTTGGCGGCATATCCGTGGGCTTCTTTCGGCAGCAGCACCATCTTTACCGGGGCACCCAGGTTTTTCAGGGCCTGGAAATAACGTTCGGTCTGTAAGGTGAACGTCCCGGGATTGTTATCGGCATCCCCGTGAATCAGCAGCAAAGGTGTCTTCATTTTATCGGCATTCATAAACGGCGACATGGTGTTGTAAATTTCCGGCACGTCCCAGTAATTTCTCTGTTCGCTCTGGAAACCGAATGGCGTTAAGGTACGGTTGTAAGCCCCGCTCCGGGCAATCCCGCAGGCAAACAGCTTGGAATGCGTCAACAGGTTAGCCGTCATAAAAGCACCGTAAGAATGTCCTCCTACTGCCACTTTTTTGCGGTCAATATAACCCAGTTGATCCACCGCATTAATGGCTGCTTCCGCATTGGCTACCAGTTGCGGGATAAAGGTGTCGTTCGGTTCGGTTTTCCCTTCACCGATAATCGGGAATGCGGCATCATCAAGCACTGCATATCCTTTTGTTGTCCAGTATACGAAAGAGCCGTACGAAGGGAAAGTAAAATCATTCGGGTTCTGGTTGTTCTGTCCGGCCGTATTTTTATCTTTATATTCGGTCGGATATGCCCAGATCAGCAAAGGCAGCTTCTCCTTCTTAGCCTTACGGTCGTAGTTAGCAGGAAGGTAAAGCGTTCCCGTTAAAGTTACACCGTCGTTTCTTTTGTAAGTAATCACTTCTTTATAAACATCTTTAATGCTTTCAAACGGATTGGCAAAATTGGTTACGGCTTCTTCCTTATTTGATTTTATATTCTTTTTAAAATAATTCGGATACTGGCTGGAAGACTGCTGAATCGTTAATACTTCTCCTTTCGAAGGATTCAGGATATCAATGATCTCTTCCTTGGCATTTTTAAGATTGGAAGTATACAACCTCTTTTTCTTAAGGGTTTTCATATCTACTTCATCAAGAAACGGATGCTGACCGTCTTTTGTAAATCCCGCGCCGATAAGATAAGACTTCCCGCCTTTCATGTCTACTACCAATCTTCCGTATTGGTTTTTAATCGTGTTGAAATTTCCGGGATCGCTGTAAATATCCTGATAATTCCGGTCTTCGATCACTCTGGATTCTCCGTTGTTAAGATCTACCAGATATGCCTTTGTATTCCGGGTATCGTACCACCCTTCCGAAACAATAGCATAATGGTCATTCGTCCAGCTTACATTTTCATATCGCTGTCTGGTTTTGAAAAAAGATTTTGGTGCATTCGTAAACGGAGCGTCCCAGGTAAATATTTCATCCCTGTACTCTGCCGGTCTGGATTGGTCGCCACCGTCCAGTGCTTCCGTATACACTAATGTTGCGGGCATATCACTTCTCCACCCCATATCCCGTTTTCCGGTACGTACCGAAGAGAAACCTTTTGGCATGACTTCATTCAGCGGAATCTCATTTACTGTTTTTACCGCATTTCCATTCATATCGTAGACCGTCGTAGTCATCGGGAACCTGCTCAGCGGGACAATGTAAGAGAACGGTTTTTTAATCGTTGTCGCCATCACGTAATTGCCGTCCGGCGAAAAGCTTAATCCGGAATACAAATCATGGTCTTTCACTTTTTTAAGGTTTCCGTTAAGATCGACATTATAAACTTCCGAAGCCGTCAGGATTTCAAAATTCTTTTCATCCTGGGGATTTTTCAGCAGGTCCTGATACGTCCTGTTCTGCGAAACTTTCCCATCGGCGGTTGATACAATCGGGCCTGTCGGTAGGTCTTTGCTGGCATCGATTAAAGTTCCCCTGTCCTGAGGCAGCGTTTTAATGAGCAAATGCTGGGAATCTTTGTACCAAAGGTATGGACTTCCGAGATTGGCATTTAAATTATCCGAAGTAACTTTCTTTGCCGCAGCAGTTTCCAGATCAACGATCCACAATTCTACGCCTTTATTTGTGGTGATGGTAAAGGCTAACTTCTTTTCGTCAGGAGAAAATGAAGTGTACGTAATTTTAGGGTTTGCCGGTAAATTCTTAACCTGTACTTCCGTTTTATCATTGATCTTCCTTACTTTCAGGTTATTGGAATACGTTGCCGTACTCGAAATGTTGGTAACCGGATTGATTCTTAATCCGCCCAGTTTCATTTCCTGCTGGCTAAGATCTTCCAGTGTTTTATACGTCGGACGATAGGTGAAAACGATCCAGTCTTTTTTACTGTTCATTAAAACGCCGGGAGGCCTTTCGTAATCTGCTAATTTCAAAATCTCCGCAGACGGTTTCTGGTAGGTAATACTTTCTTGTGCATCGTAAAAATTAAGGAATGCGAGAAGGCATATTGTTAGTTTTATCTTCATAATAATTTCGATTTCCACGAATTTAATAAATTTTATTCCGATGGCAAAAGGTTGTGGGTTTTGGATTTTAATCAGCGTTAAGATTAGATATTAAACGCTATCGACGCAAAAGAAAATTTTATTTAAAATAACATAGATTCTTCCTTCGCAAAGGCATTTCATTCAGCAAATGATAACAATGTATATTTATATTTTGCTTTTAAACTATTGTAAATTAGCAAAAAGAACAGATAAAAAAGTTTTTTATGCAACAAAAAGAGCGGTAAAATTTACCACTCTTTCTTTATAATTTATATTTAAATTGAATTACCAGTCGTTGGCTCTTTTTCTTTTTTCGATCATATGATCTACCGAGACTTTTCCGACACCAAATACCATCAGCAACATATAAACAGCAAGGTAAATCAGGCTCATTTCCTGTTTGGCAAAAGGATCCGCTGCATGGACTACAAATCCGGCAATAATCATGGTAAACATAAGAAACCCTATAGCGATTCTTGAGAAAAGTCCCAGAATCAGAAAGATGGAACATACAAATTCAGCGAAGACCGTAAGCCCCAAAGATAACTGCGGCCCCATTCCCAGAAAATCGAAGAAGTCGCTTTTTCCGTCGATCAGCATCTGCAGCTTGGGAAATCCGTGGGAAAGCATCGCAAAACCGATAAATACCCTTACCACCAATAAAGCAATATCTTTTACCACCGAATCAGAATTTGTTGAGCTAATATAGTTCATTACAAAAGGATTTAGATTAAAGATAATAAAATCTTTTAATAGAACGGCTTTTAGACTCTTTTTAGTCTACCGGTATCCGAAATTTTTCAGGTCCCTGTCGTTTTTCCTCCAGTCTTTTTTTACTTTTACGAAAAGGTTCAGGTGAATTTTCTTGTTGAAGAACTTTTCAAGATCCAGCCTCGATTCGGTTCCTACCTTTTTGATCGCTTCCCCTTTATGGCCGATAATGATCCCTTTCTGGGTATCTCTTTCCACATAAATAATGGAATCGATGAAAATAATCCCTTCTTTCTCCTTGAACTGCTCTGTCACCACTTCCACCGAATACGGAATTTCTTTTTCGTAGTTCAATAGAATTTTCTCACGGATGGCTTCATTCACAAAGAACCGCTCCGGCTTGTCGGTGTATTGGTCTTTATCGTAATACGGCGGATTTTCCGGCAGTAAAGATTTGATCTTCGGAAGAATGATATCGGTATTGAAAGCGTTCAGGGCAGAAATAGGAAGGATTTCCGCCTTCGGAATTCTTTCATGCCAGGTTTCCACCAGTTTTTCAAGGCCTTCCTGGTTAGTCTGGTCGACTTTATTTAATAATAATAAAACAGGTACCGGAATCTTGTTCAGTTTATCGATCAGGAATTCTGAAGGTTCAGCTTTATCAGTAACATCTACAATGAATAAAAAAACATCTGCATCCTGCAGGGAATCCTTCACGAAGTCCATCATTTTTTCCTGCAGCCCGTACTTAGGATCCAGTACGCCTGGCGTATCGGAGAATACGATCTGTAAATCTTCCTCATTATAAATTCCAAAAATCCGGTGTCGGGTGGTCTGAGCCTTTTGGGTAACAATAGCCAGCTTCTCTCCCATCAGTTGGTTCAACAAGGTAGATTTCCCGGCATTCGGTTTTCCGACTATATTTACAAATCCTGCTTTGTGCATAAAATAATATTAAGAAGTGCAAAGTTAATAAAACTAAACCGGTCTTTCGGCTAATCATAAAGATTTAAAACAAAAAGCCTTTTCCAAAATTGGAAAAAGCTCTGCATCATCTGGAATTCTGTTTAATTAAGAACAACGGCTCTTCATAAACTGCAGGCTTCCTGCAGCAAGCGCGTCAGCATCGTGTGGCGATTGCTGCCAAAGGGAAACCATCTGCTGCATTCCGGGAACGGAAGACGAAAAGTTCTCCAGCACCAGGTTTCCTTCAAAATCAATCTCCTTTAAGGCGGCGAACAACTGATCCCAGTTTACGGTGCCCTCTCCTAGCATGCCGCGGTGGGATTCTGTCATGTGAATGTGTTTAAGTTTTTTTCCGGCCAGAATAATCGGATCATAAAAATTATTTTCCTCAATATTCATGTGGAAAGTATCCAGATGAAGGAACAGGTTTTCTTTTCCTGTTTTTGCAATCAGATCCAAAACATTCTGTGCTGTGTTGCAGACATAGGTTTCGTAACGGTTAATCGGTTCTATTCCGATATTCACGCCCTTTTCTTTAGCATAATCTGCGATACAGCTCCAGACCTGCGTGATGATTTCCGCTTCATGTTCCGTTAAAGGGTTCCCTGAAAAAACACCAATTCCTCCGTGCAGGACACCGCCTAAAAAGTCAGTTTCCAGCTCGGAAGCTTGATCAACAGCCTGCTTGATCAGACTTTCAGCCGTTTCCGGATAAAATGCAATGTGGGCCTCTTTGGGAAGGTTCAGCGAGCAAACCACGTCGAGCTGATTATTTTTAAGCTGCTGCTTCACTTCTTTGGCATTGAATTCCATGGAGGGCGGCAGCAGAATCTCAATAAGATCGAATCCTGTTTTTGCAGTTTTTTCGATGGCATATTTTCCGGCTTCGGGATTCCACACCGGGGTCATCCATGAAAGCAGAGATGCTCCAAATTTTATATTCATATGTAAATATTTATGTTAATTTTTTTTAGACCCCTGTCCAAATTTTCGTTCAGGAACGCTCCTTCATTTTTTAATGAAAATAAACTTGGTTCATTCTTCACTTTTATAATAAACTTTTTCTGCAGATTTAATTTCAATGAATAAAAGTGAGCCTTCAAAAATTTGATTTTTAACGATAAATGTATCTTAATTACTTGATGTTAAAAATAAACGCCAGATTTAAACAGGTTTTTAAAACACCCACCATTCCGCTCTTACGCCCAGATAGGTTCCTAACCTTTTTGCTCCGGACTGCTGCAAGAACGGCGAATAAAGGCTGTTCATCGCCTGATCATTGTATCTTGAAACCTCGGCGATGAACCGGATGTGCGGCCTTGCCCAAACACTCCTTTCCGCTGTCGGAACAATAGTAGGAGCCAGTACGAATTTTACCATTGATGCCGGATCCTGATTTCCGTCTCTTCTTTGGGCATAATGCAATTCAGTAAGGATGTGGAACCAGTTGTTGAAATAGTAAGTGGCTCTTACCCCGGTATTAAATTCCGATTTACGGTTGAAAATTTCCCTTTTGTAATAATCCATGGCTTTATCATCGCTGGATGCGCCGCCTTTGCTTTTCGTAAAAACGGCATATCCGTTTAAAGACCATCGGTCGGAAAGATTCAGTAAAATATGTTCAACCGCTGTTAAAGAGTAAGCTCCGTTATAGGTTCCTTTTACCTCGTCGGGAGCGCCATAGGTTCTCCAGGTCTGGGTATTTCCGCTGTCTCCGCCATTGGCAATCCCGGCTCCATAGCGGACCGATATCTGGTTAAAAGAACCCGGCAATCTTGTTTTCAGGGTAGAACTTAGCTTAGCTCCCAATACCCAGCCGTAATCGGCCGGATACTGCTCTACGGAATTTTTTCCGGATTTATCTACGGTATGAAATTCCGCCAGCAATTTTACCTTATGGTCATTGTTTTTAAATGGGATGATCTGTTCCAGTACGAATACTTCCCGCTGCCTGTAAATAAGATTCCTGCCTCCGCTGATGATATTGGTATAAGAATACGGAGTGGAATTGCTTGCCGCCGTATCGATGGCTGCCGGAAAAAACATGGAAAACCTCGTGTTCTTATGCCTTACGCCCCAGCCGGTTGCTGAATGGTCATCAAAATAAAAGTAATCGGCAATATGCACATCGTCGAAACGGAGCCAGCGTGATCCGGCCCACACATCCCAGTCGCTGCCCATAATGTTCCGTGCTTCCACAAATGCTTCCGGCAAAGCCACAATCATCCCCTGATTCGATTTGGTATCAACGTTTCCCAGAAAAGTACCACCCGAATAAAAGCTTAGCCTCGCCTGCATATCAATCTTTGTTTTTCTAGCACTGTCGCCCACCACCGGAGTGAAATGAAAAGCCGGCAGAAAATCCACATAATCTCCCTGATCCATTCTTCCGCCCAGCGATCCCTGGTTGTTAAGATTCAGCTGTCTGCCCGTACGGCCGTCTGCATTCGGGGAATATCCGGCTCCGATCCGGCCCGTGGTCCCAAAGGAAAATTTCTGGTTGGTAATTATGATCTGCCCGTATACCGTTCTACTGAATGTTAACAACAATAACAGACCGATTTTTAGTAAGTTATTTTTCATCATTGAAATTTCACTTTAAGGTTTTCGGCTTGTAAAACTTTACCGCAAACAGAATGATGATTACGTAGCAGATGATCGGCAACAGGTAAGCGTGGGCAACATCCGTTTCTGCAATTTTACCCATGATCGGTGTGAAAAATGCACCTCCGAACATCGCCATTACAAGAAAAGAAGAAGCCTGCTGCACCTTTCCGCCCAGTTTTTTTAACCCTAAACTAAAAATCGTAGGATACATCACACTGAGAAATAAATTAAGCAGAATCAGGCTGATAAACGAAACCCATCCGAAACTTTGTGAAATAATCAGGCAAAGCACAATATTACAGGCCGTGAAAATAGCAAGAACCTTGTTCGGAGCGATGTATCTCATCAGGAATGTCCCGATAAATCTTCCGATCATCATCATCGCCATGCTCAGGGAAAAATAGTAAGAAGCCTGTGTTTCCTGAAGATGCATTTTTTCTACCCCGTAATTGATGAAAAATGCCCAGGTACCGCCTTGCGCCGCAATGTTGAAAAACTGTGCGATCACGGCAAATATAAAATGTCTCTGCTTCCAGAGTGGAGCTCCTGCATTTACCCGGTCATGATAATGGTCTTCTCCGGTAGCATGCTCAAGGATTTCCGTTTCTTCAGCGTGCGGATCTTTCAGGTCCGGAACTTTGATAAAAGCAAAAATAACAACCAGTACAAGCACTACAATTCCGATCCATGTATACAGCGTTTTCACAGAATCCAGGGATTGGTCGCTACCGGTTCCGCTAAAGATAAAAAAACCGCCTAATAAAGGTCCTACAATCGCTCCCAATCCATTGAAAGACTGCGCAAAGTTTACTCTCTGGTCGCTTGTTCTTTCATCGCCAAGTGAAGCTACGAAAGGGTGTGCTACGGTTTCCAGGGTGGCCATTCCTAAGGCAAGAATGAAAAGTGCTACTCTGAAAAAATCAAAGGAAGCCCTATTGGCCGCCGGAACGAAGAGGAAACATCCTCCTGCAAACAGGGTAAGGCCTAATATAACACCCATTTTATACCCGAATTTTTTCATAAAAAGCCCTGCAGGGATTCCCATCAGCGCATACGCCCCGAATATGGAAAGCTGAACCAGTCCGGATTTTGATTTTGAGATATGCAGGACGTTCTGGAAATGCTTATTCAGGACATCGCCCATCGTAAGGGCAATGGCCCAGAAAAAAAACAGGGAAGTTACAAAAGCCAGTACGACAAGGTACTTCTTCTCGGTAAATTTTGCCGATTTCATAAGTATGTTTTTAGAAATTAAATTATAAATTGAATACTGATCATGCAGTTCCGGTAAGATACAGACTGATATACCCCTGCTTCTATACGGATGCAGGAAGAATAGAAACCTGAAAATTAAAATGTATGTCTTACGCGGAAACTACGCCATTTTTAAACTGTGTGCAGGACTCTGAACCGATCGAATTCGGCGTAGTCGTAATCCGGGCATGCTCCGTGTCTGGAAGTGATGAATGCTCCTAAGGTTATAGCCTGATTCATGATTTCTTCCGGGCTTTCCCCCTTGATCCTTTTTGAAATAAATCCTGAAAGAAAAGCATCCCCGCTTCCTACGGTATCCGCAATGGTAATGGGCACCGCCGAAAATCCGTAATTATGGTTTCCGACAAAATACCGCGCTCCCTTGCTTCCTTTGGTAAGGACGATTTCCTGAATATTGAAATGTTCCTGAATAAATGCCGCGCTTTCGTCTTCGCTTCTGTATTCTTCGCCGAAATAAGCCATGATCTCACGCATTTCCGCCTTATTCATTTTAACGATATCGGCTTTGTGTAAAAGGGTTTTAATCAATTCAACATCGATAAAGGGCGGCCTGAAATTAACGTCAAAAATTTTAAGCTTTGCATATTCCAGCAATTGAAAAAGGGTTTCTTTCGTTTTTTCGTTTCTTGCAGAAAGGCTTCCGAATACAAATGCATCCGCATTGGAAACCAATTCTTTGTGTTCGGGGAGCAGTTCGATGTAATCCCAAGCGACATCGTTGATAATCTCATACGTGGCTTCATTATGCTGGTCGATCTTCGCCAGTACGGTACTGGTTGGTTTCTCATCATCGATCTGGATGTAATTCGTGGTAATGCCCCAGCTTTTGATCTGATCTTCCAGTTTATGTCCCAGCTCGTCGTTCCCGATCCGGCTCAGCATCTTTACATCGGTACCCATCTTATGGATGTTGTACGCTGCATTGAACGGTGCTCCTCCGGCTCTTGAACCTTCGGGAAAGATATCCCAAAGCACTTCCCCGAAACACACGACATACGATTCTTTATTATTTATCATAAGGTTAAACGTTTAATTAAATATTTAAATTTTTTATTCTACAGAATTTCGTTCCATATATTTTGCCTGGAGCGTTATCCTTTCCCCATTGGGAGTGTAATGATTAATCTGCTGGTCTAAAAGCTTTACGGATTCTTTCGCCATATCGATCAATGGCTGCTGTACGAAACTGATATCGGTCGGAAAAAGATGATAAGCCTCCGTTTCGTCAAATGCAATGACCGATACTTCTACCGGAACACGGATATGGTGATCATTCAGGTAACGCAGTCCGGCAATGCCCAGCTTGTTGCTGGAAAAGTAGATGGCTGTTCTTTTTTTAAGATTAAGATTCTTCTTAAGCTTTTCATTTACTTCTGCCGTAATATTCTGAATGCCGATCAGTACTTTCTTCGTCGGAATTCCGGAATTTTTAACTCTTATTTCAAAGCCTTCCTGGCGGTCAAGCAGATGCGGAAGTTCGGTATCGTAGCCTACGTAAATAATTTCATCGAATTTCTTTTCTGTAAGCTGGTCACAAACATGCGCAGATATTTCAGCATTGTTGATCATCACTCCCGGAAGACTGATGTTTTTAAGATAACGGTCAATGGTAACCAGCGGATATTCTTCGGCAATCAGTTTATTGATGGCTTCATCCGAATCGACTACCGGGGCAACAATCATCCCGTCTACCTGATGCTCGGAAAACAGCTCTGTCAGCTTCCTGAATTTTTCAGGATTTTCATCACAGCTTCCGATCAGAAGGGTATAGCCTAACTTCATGGCTTCATCTTCGATGTTACGGGCAATATTGGAATAAAAATCATTGGAAATATCTGCCACAATAAGACCGATGAGCTTACTTTTGCTCATCTTTAAGCTTTTGGCAATTTTATTGGGGGTATAATTGATGGATTTTGCGACTTCCAGAATTTTATCTTTGGTAGCATCGCTGATCCGGCTTCCTTCTTTTTTGTTCAGGACATAGGATACGGTTGCCACGGAAACACCGGCAATTCTGGCTATGTCTTTAATGGAAGCTCTTTTCATACAGTTATTTTCAGGACAAAAATATTTCATAAAAAACATACAAAACAATAGCCCTGTTTTTTTGGCTGGTATAAAAATTATTGTATTTTCGCACATTTTTTAATTAAGATGATAATATTATACATATTATTAATTATCAGATATTTACATAAATATAATAATAGCGTTTTAATTTATTGTTAATTTAATATGAACTGACAACACACAATTAGGAGATATTTTGGTTAAACGTTTATGCTTAAATATTTTAATATTTTTTAAAATAAATTGAATATTGATGCTGATAATACTTTACAAAATGCCTGAAAACTATATTTTTGAATTATTGACAAATAAAATATGATCATCGACGAAATTCTTGACCGCATCTATCCTCTTCCCAATTCATCAAAAATGAGCTTAAAGGAATCAATCGAGGAAGTTTCTTTACCAAAGAATTTCTGCCTCATGGAGGCCGAAAAAGTTATTCCGTACATTTATTTTATAAAAAAGGGGATTGTCCGCGCCTACGCATCTACCGAAGACAAGGATATTACCTTCTGGTTCGGAAGTGAGGGGGAACCGGTGGTTTCCATGAAAAGTTATGTAGAGAATAATCCGGGCTACGAGAATATAGAATTGCTGGAACCCTGCGAACTCTATAAACTGAAAACAGGGAGTCTCAGGACATTATTCAATAAAGATATCCATATTGCCAACTGGGGCCGGAAGTTTGCCGAACGGGAACTGGTAAAAACCGAGGAACTGATTATTTCCAGACAGTTCAGAACAGCCCTGGAACGCTATAAAGATCTTATGCTTCATAAGCCCGACCTTTTAAAGCGGGTCCAGCTGGGACATATTGCTTCTTATCTCGGAATTACACAGGTGAGCCTGAGCAGGATCCGGGCGGAGATGAAGGGATGATGAGTTTTGGAATATCGGGTATAAGAGTATGAGAATATTAGAGTATAAGAGTATAAGAGTATGAGAGTATGAGAGTATTAGAAAGTAAAAGGTTTTTACGCTGATCTATGTCTTTTTTAACAATTGTAAAATTTTAATCTTTTTTAAATTCTGAACTTTGCCGAGAAATATCAGTAAAAATGAATTGGATCATCCTGGTTATTGCAGGTTTATTTGAAGTCGCTTTTGCGTCATGCCTAGGAAAGGTAAAAGAAACCAACGGAACTGCCATGTATTTGTGGTTTGCCGGATTTCTGATTTCCCTGACGGTGAGTATGCTGCTCCTGATTAAGGCTACACAGACTCTGCCGATCGGAACAGCCTATGCCGTATGGACGGGAATCGGCGCGGTAGGAACGGCACTGATGGGAATTTTCTTCTTCAAAGACCCGGTAACTTTTTGGAGAATATTCTTCATTATTACACTGATCGGTTCGGTGATCGGGCTGAAAGCCGTTTCTCCACACTGAATAAAAACGGATACCTACCGTAATTACTTATTAATTTAATCTTGTTACATGCTTTACAGCAAAGCCATTTTCACCTGTTGGAAATGGCTTTTTGTATATTTAAAATCATATATTTGTGAAAAATTAAAAACCCGTGAAAAAGTTATTATTCTTTTTATTTTCCGGCAGCATCGTGTCGGCTCAGAGTCCGGAACTGTTCAGCAATAGTTGGTACATTTCCAAAATGGTAATTAACGGTCAGACAACGGCCACTCCGCCAATGCAGGTGAACATAGGAACTTCTGTATTTAACAACTCAGGAACGGCATACGATTTCCAGTCCAGGTATTACAACTCAGCCGGTTCCATCATTACTTTTTCTCCTACATCAAACAGTTTTACGCGCCAGGGGGGCGGATGTACCCTTGCCATTTATAACGGTACCAATGCGGTAGCGGCTCAGGCCTATGATCAGCAGAATTGTGATTTTTATTTCAATTCCGGTACGGGCGCTGTTTTCAATTATCAGATCGTAACTTCCGGCACCCTGAAAACACTTATCATTACCCGTTCCTCTACCGGGGATCAGATTTTTTACAACAATTCAGGCTTTCTAGGAACCCGGGAAAACATTCTTAAAAAACCGCTTTCCATTTATCCGAACCCGGTAAAAGATATGTTGAATCTTGAAGGAGTACCTAAAAATTCTGCTGTGAAAATTTACGATCTTTCCGGAAGAAAAGTAATGGAAGCTTACAGTGAAGATACCAAGCTGAAAATAGACATCAGCCGTTTGAGCAAGGGAACCTATATGATCCATTCTGAAAATATCCCGGCACAAAAATTCATTAAAGAATAAACACTCCCAAATTTTATTAACGCATATTCTAAGATATTAAAATAAAAAGATGCCTTCAATCTGAAAGCATCTTTTTTATTTTTTATAAATCAGCGGGAGGATCTCATTTTTCCTGAGTCCGTATTTTTTAATTTCTTCTTCGGAAAAGGTCTGCGAATAGAAGTTGGCATCCGTTTCAAATCCCGCTTTTTTCAGACGGTCAAAATAGTCCATCCCATACCAGCGTACATGGTCGTACTGACCGAAATGTTTCTGACGTTCTTTAGGGTCTTTAATCGTAAAATCTTCATACGTTTCTTCCAGTGCATTTTTCATCGGAACCTGTACGATTCCCCAGCCTCCCGGTCTCAGGACCCTGTACAGCTCCCCCATGGCTTTGGCATCGTCTTCAATATGTTCCAGCACATGGTTACAGAATACAATATCAAAACTTTCATCAGCGAAAGGCAGGTTCAGAATATCCGCTTTTACATCGACAATCGGGGAATACAGATCGGCAGAGATATAATCCAGGTTCCTCATTCTTTTGAATTTTCTCAAAAATTCCTGTTCCGGGGCAATGTGTAAAACCTTATAATTCTTAATAAAAAACTCGGTTTCATTCTGGAGATACAGCCACATCTGACGATGTCTTTCGAGGCTTAATGTTCCCGGAGATAGTGCATTTTCCCTTTGTGTCCCGTATCCGTAAGGAAGAAACTTCCGGTATGATTTCCCGTCGATCGGATCGATAAATTTATCACCTTTAAAAAACTGGTAAATCATAGGCCTCGCCCAGATGCTCATTTTGATCAGCAGCGGACGGGGAATTTTATTCAGTAAAAGTTTAGTGACTTTTTTCATTAAAAATCCAGTTGGAAAGCTTTTTCTTCGTCGCTTACGATGCCCAAGGCATCATAAATATACTGAAACGTTGAAAGCAGGACCGGTTTCCCGTTGATTACCGCCACATCATGCTCGAAGTGTGCTGAAGGCTGGTTATCAAGCGTAGTTACCGTCCAACCATCGTTGTGGAACTTCACTTTTTCAGTTCCTAGGTTAATCATGGGCTCAATGGCGATTGTAAGACCGTCCTTGATGACCTTTCCACTTCCCTGTCTTCCGTAGTTCGGAACCTGTGGGTCTTCGTGCATCTGTCTGCCCACACCGTGGCCTACCAGTTCTTTTACAACCCCATATCCTTCTTTTTCGCAATGCGACTGAATAGCATATGAAATATCACCGATTCTTTTTCCTCTTACACACTGCTCAATTCCTTTATACAAGGATTCTTTGGCAACTTTCAGCAGTTTTTTGGTTTCAGGTTTTATTTCGCCGATCTCGAACGTATAGGCATGGTCTCCTACAAAACCGTTTAAAACAGCTCCACAATCAACAGAAAGTACATCCCCTTCTCTGATTTCTTCTTTATTCGGAAAACCGTGTACTACCTGTTCGTTAGGAGAGATGCAAAGCGAATACGGAAAACCTCCGTATCCCAAAAATGCAGGTTCGGCACCGTGATCTTTGATGAAATCGTGTGCCAGTTTATCCAAATACAAAGTGGTAATCCCCGGCTTTATTTCTTTCGCCAGCATTCCCAATGTCCTGGAAACCAGCTGAGCACTCTGCTTCATCAGACGCAATTCGTCTATTGTTTTTAACTGAATCATAAATAATGTAACAATTTATAAATCTAGCAGTGTAATAATAATGAATTAAAAAATGGATCATTCTTACACTGATACATTATCAGACTATCTTTTACCAGAATAATCCTTTTTTCTTTTCTTTTTTTAGTTTGGAATAGGCAAGAACTTCTTTTCCCTCTACCCTAAACTCTATTCTTTCCTGAATGATGTTATAGATTTCACCCCATCCCGGAAAACCTCCTAAATTTCGGTCATCAATGAACCAGTCTGCATCCAGCTTTCTCGATTGCGTTGCAGCATCAAAGACCTCACCTTCAAAGCTTGAATTAACAGCATAAAATTCGATCCCGTTCTTTCTGCAGAATTCTACTGCTTCATCCAGGGTTTTCCCATGCCTGTATGTCCATAAAATTAATCTGTACCCTTCGGCCTGAAGTCTTTTCAGTGTTTCAAAAGCAAAAATCTTCGGTTTGCCGATGGAAGGATATGCATCGTCAACGATGGTTCCGTCGAAGTCTACAGCAATTTTCTTGTTATTCATCATATCGAATATTTTGAGAGGCAAAGATACAAAAATAAAAGAGTGCTAAAATACTCAGCACTCTTAACTTTATTATTTAATTATATTTTAAACCTAGCTTTTCACCCAGTTGAACTGGAACTGCAGATCAGGAGTTGAAATCCTGTCGGTAATTTTCTGAAGTCTTGCCGGAAGTTTCATCAGGTATTCCTGTGCCTTTTCCGCTTTTTCGTTCAGGCCTTTCACATGCTCGATCTTCCATTCGTCAAGGAGTTCTTTCATGATATTGATGTAATCCTGCCCTGTATACACCATGCAACGCTGTGCCGCATCCGAGAAATGCCCCCAAAGCTCGCCTGCCTTTTGCCCTGATTGTCTCATCATGTGTGCAGGCATCACGATTTTCTTACGCATCATATCTTCAAAGGCAAGGATCATTTCGGAAGGATCGATCTCAAGGATTTTTGCTACAAAATGCTTATATGCTTTAGCGTGTCTCGCTTCGTCGGCAGCAATTACCCCACACATTTTGGCCAGCTTTCCGTTTCCGCACTGTTTGGCCAACGTACCTACCCTTCTGTGGGAGATGTTGGTAGCCGTTTCCTGAAAACTCGTATATATAAAGTTACGGTAAGGATCCATGCTTGTTCCTAAATCGAAACCATCATTGATCAGATACTGAGTGGTAATTTCCACTTCACGCATATTTACTCTTCCGCAAAGGTAAAGGTATTTGCTTAAAAGATCCCCGTGTCGGTTTTCTTCAGCTGTCCAAGCTCTTATCCAGTTGGCCCAGCCGATTTCTTTCTTTTCCTGATCTATCCCGTCTACGCCCATAAGCCATGATTCGTAAGAAGGCAAGGCTTCCTCCGTAATACAGTCACCGATAAGCGTTACGAAAAGGTCATAAGGCATTTCCCTCGCGAAAGTCTGAATTTCTTCTAAATCGTATTTGAAGCTCTCGCTGGAAGGATCCGGAAGATAATCGGAAGGCTGCCAGATTTTTTCAATTGGCGTTAAAAATTTATCCAGAAAAGAACCGACTTCCTTTTCCAAAATTCCCATTACTTCTTTTCTTACAAGCTGCTGATACATTTTTAGAATTTAGATTAAACCGCAAAGTTAAAGCTTTCTTTATTATTTAGGACATAATATTATGTTAATTCTTCTGATATTCGTCATAAAAAAATGCCGCTATTGGTTTAATAACGGCAGGTGTGGTATAATATTATTACATTTTAGCTTACTAAGATATCCCCGGTCATTATTTCAGGAATTTCCACTCCCATTACTTTAAGAATGGTAGGGGCCACATCCCCTAATTTTCCGGGCTTCAGGTTCCAGGTCTGGTCTTTGTCCATCACGATGAAAGGTACCAGATTGGTGGAATGCTGAGTATTCGGTGACCCGTCCGGATTAATCATCACATCGGAATTTCCGTGGTCGGCAAGGATGAAAACGGCATATCCATGCTCATAAGCGGTTGTTGCTACTTTTTCAATACACTGATCTACCGTTTCCGCTGCTTTTACGGCTGCTTCAAAAACCCCTGTGTGACCAACCATATCGGTATTGGCGAAATTCAGACATACAAAATCAGCTGTTTCATTTTCCAGTTCCGGAACAATGGCATTTGTAATATCATAAGCAGACATTTCCGGCTTCAGGTCATATGTTGGAACGTCTTTCGGGCTTGGACATAGCAGTCTTTTTTCTCCGTTAAAAGGTTCTTCTCTTCCTCCTGAAAAGAAAAAAGTAACGTGAGGATATTTTTCCGTCTCAGCAATTCTGATCTGTGTTTTATGGTTCTTCTCAAGAACTTCACCCATGGTTTGATGCAAAACTTCTTCGTCAAAAACCACATGAACATTCTCAAAAGTTTTATCGTAATTCGTCAGAGTAACATAATACAAAGGCAATTTCCTCATGAAATATTCAGGATGATCGTGCTGGGTAAGCACTTCGGTGATTTCCCGGCCTCGGTCTGTACGGAAATTGAAGCAGATTACCACATCATGATCCGTGATTTTCGCTACCGGCACCACATTTCCCATAGCCGTGGACTCCATCATGATAATCGGCTTCATGAATTCGTCAGTGATGTTCTCATCATACGACTTCTGGATTTCCAGCAATGCATTTGTGGTCTGTGCTCCAACGCCTTCCACCATGGCATCGTACGCAATTTTTACACGCTCCCATCTTTTGTCACGGTCCATGGCGTAATACCTTCCTACTACAGATGCGAGTTTACCCACCGTTTTTTCCATGTGTTCCTGAAGATCCTGGATAAATCCTTTTCCGGAGCGCGGATCGCAGTCGCGGCCATCTGTAAAGGCATGAACAAATACATTTTCGTGCAATCCATATTCATGAGCAGCAGTTAAAAGCCCCTTTAAATGGTTGATATGCGAATGTACCCCTCCATCGGAAACCAAGCCGATAAAATGCACGTTTTTATTTTCTTTTTTTGCATAAGCAAAAGCATCCTGAATACCTTTCTGCTGGCCCAGCGACCCGTTTTCAACAGCCATATTCAGCTTCACCAGGTTTTGGTATACTACTCTTCCTGCTCCAAGGTTCATGTGTCCCACTTCGGAGTTGCCCATCTGTCCGGCGGGCAGTCCTACTGCCAGTCCGCTGGCTTCTAAGGTAGTGTGTGGAAAATTTTTAAGGCAGCTATCTATAAAAGGGGTGTTTGCTTTATCAATGGCTGAAACATTAGGATTTGTTCCCAGTCCCCATCCGTCAAGGATTGCTAATATTGCTTTTTTTGACATTTTGTATAAACTTTTGTATTACAAATTTATTTATTTTGAAATAAAACGAAGAAACTACGGACTTAAAATTTGTTTAAAATTACCGTATTTGAGGGATTTCATGAATTTTATCCTAAACCCGTAATATCATCCTGCTGTTTTGCTGAAGAATGATATATACCGCAACCTGGTTTCTGGCATCAGTAATGCTGATGGTCTGAATAGCAGTTGATCTTGCTTTTTAATAGTAATGACGACTTTTTACTTTATTTGGCAAATGATAAAGAGGTTGTCCCAACTTCTGAAACAACCTCTTTTATACTATTTTACCAAAGGATTTTTATCCTCCGTAATTTTTTAAGTAATCTTCCTGAGAAGCTTTGATTACTATTTTCGCATGTTCTGCACCGTATACTTCCTGGATTCTGCATTTTGCAGGCTCATCCGGTAAGTTTTTATACGTCAGGAAATAGTGCATTAATCGTTTCACTTCTGCTTCAGGCAATTCTGAAATATCTCTGAAATGTCCAAAGGCATGATCTCCGATCATTACGGCAACAATTTTATCGTCCGCTTCCCCTCCGTCGATCATTTTAAACCCTCCGATCGGAATAGCCTCCATCAATAAGCCTCCTGCGTGGATATTGTGAGAACTTAGGACACAGATGTCAAGCGGGTCATGATCTCCCATGGTTACATCGGTTGCTCCTCTTTCAATGGCAAGATTCATTACCTCAGTATCGCAATACGTTCTTGGCACAAAGCCATATAATGCCGGGATGATATTGGAAAATTTCTGAGGGCGGTCTACCTTCAAAAATCCGGTTTCTTTATCTACTTCGTATTTAATAGTGTCTGAAGGAACGATCTCCACGAAAACATTTACAACATTCGGCGCATCTTCTCCTGCAGAAATTCCGTGCCATGGATGTGCTTTAAAATTTGGAATCATTATTTAAATTTTTATTTTTTTAGTTAAGCTATTATTATAATTTCTTTTCTTAAATCTTCTATGGTCATGGAAATATAATCTTCATTCTCCATATAATTCATCAGGAAAATGGTTTTGAATTCATCAAGATTGATGTTTCCGTTGCTTTCTTCGTATGTTTTATGAAGCAGGGCGATGATGGCATTTTTGGAATCGACTATATTTTTCCATGAGCTTTTCGTGATATACAGCTGTTGGGAAGCATTATAATCGAATTCTTCATTGATGGCTTTTTCGGTAAGGAAGATAAATTCGTGGGCAGCGAGGCCTTTATCGAATCGCTGGATCAGGTTGGAAGGCTTCAGTCTTTCCATGAAGAGCGTCATCCGTTCATACGACTGTGTTTTGTTTTCTGAATTTGATTTTACAGAAAGAAGCCTGATTTCCTGCTCTTTAAGTTTAATGTAAGTGAATACAAATTGCCTGAGCAAAACCAAAAAAGGAATTGCAATGATCAATGTAAAAGCATATGGTAAATATCCTGAAAAACTAGCCATAATTTGAGGAAGCAAAATTACTAATTATTTGCATATTTTCTTATTATTTTCAAAATTTAATTAGCCGAAGTTTTTTTCTCATGTAAATTATGAAAACCAAGAAATACATCGGTAAACCCATTGTCTTTAGAATTCAAAAAGTGCGGGTCGCTGCGTTACTTCATGATAGCAAATGCTGTTCTCATCAAAATAATGATATACCAGGCTTTTCCTAGTTCTCGATTTATCCGGATGTGGCTCTCCGCCATGAAGAATGTTGGCATGCCAGATCAGCAGATCACCTTTTCTTGCCCGGAAGATTTCTTTTTTTAATCCCAATTCCTTTACCTTTTCTTCCAGAAATTCTTCGTAGGCTTTGTAGCTTTTCTTACCGATTTTGAGCGCATCACCTTCATTATCGTAATCGGAATTCAGAAAGTAGGGTAATTTATGGCTTTCCGGAATATAGTGCAGGGCCCCGTTATTTTCATCAATGTCTTCCAGTGCGATCCATACCCCAAGAAGTCCGCCCAAAGGATAAGTCGTCATGTGAATACTGTCGGAATGGGTTTTCTGCTGGCTGCCATTGATGAAATTGATGCTTTGAAAGAGTTTTGCCTGGCCGTCCATGAGTATGGAAAGAAACTCCAGCAGGTCTTTATTGTTTCCGGTATTTTTAATGATTTCCGAATGGTGAATGACGAACATCAGCTTACCGCCGTAACGAAATTTAATCGTTCCTTCCGCCATCAGCTTATCGATCTCATCATTGATTTGATCGGCTGTCTCACTGCTCAGGTAATTTTTTAAAATCAGATATCCCTGATCATCAAAGCGTTCCACACTGCCCTGATTTTCTGCAGAAAGGCTCTTATAAAAATTTGTTTTTTTAAGCCGCTGATAATCCAATTTCCTTTCATTTGAAGGAAGCTGGGCAAAATCTTTACTGGAAATACTGGAAAAATAACTTTTACGAATTCCGTATTTTTTATACAAAGGGATATTATGCTTAAGCTTCCTTTTGTT
Source organism: uncultured Chryseobacterium sp. (assembly GCA_913774355.1). Taxonomy (GTDB): domain Bacteria; phylum Bacteroidota; class Bacteroidia; order Flavobacteriales; family Weeksellaceae; genus Chryseobacterium. Next base: position 360,560 of record CAJYGB010000018.1, read on the forward strand.
GAAAAAGTTGTACACAATATACGGAAGCTTATAATTTCTGATCTGTTTAAACATGCATTGTTAAAAAAAACAGGATAAATTTACGAATAATATATAGAATGAATCGAATAATCAGTATGATCAGATAAATCTTTTCAGAAATTTATTCTCGATGAAGTTATACTCTCGAAGCTCCGCTCCGAAACTTTTAAAAAAGACTTCAATACCACGGATATTACTGCCCATAAAATTAAAAGACTGCTGTCCGACATATTGCTGGAGAATCCTATCGATGAGAAAAGAAGATCCGTTTTCATGTTTGAAGTTTTCATTATTCACAAGTCCCAGAAGGGAAAGCTGCTTTTGATCTGCGATCAGTAATGCCAGGTTGATCAATATATTTCCCGAAAAAGCACCGCAGAGTTTCAGGCTATTGTTCTCTGCAAGGAAAATGAGATAATTTTTCAGCTGCTGCCACTCTGCTTCTTTTGCCAGCCCTTTGAAATTGTTTTTAATAAATTCCAACGAATCAGCATTTAAATCAATTTCATTGTACAAAAGATGCTGCGCCATTTTTACGGTGGATTTCCGGCCCTTAAAATATTTTTTCCGTCTAAGGATGGCATAGTCGGAAACGGGGATGATGTAGTTTTTACGTTTTTCCAGATCGTCATCAAACCGGTTCCTGTCATTGAAAGAATATAGAAAAACCTTGTATTTCTTTTTCAGGAAATTCAAAAATGCTCCGTTTATTCCGGGATCATCCGTTTTAGAAAAAATCCCCAGCTGCTGACAAAAAAGCGGCATATGGACAAAATCAATTCCCATTTTTCTCTTGATATGGATTGGCATTACCGCCTGATAATCATCTTTTACCAGAATATGCCAGTTTCCGGAAAGCTGGTCCAGCACTTCTTTTCGGGCATACCCGTTTTTCTGTTCTGAATTTTCCAGACAATGGGTATATTTATCGAAATCGATCTCATTATATTTCAATCTTCTAATCATAATAATCCGTCGTCTGAGAAACTAAAATATGAGTCTTGGGTAATTATAAGGTGGTCCAGCAGCTGAATATTCAGTACTTTTCCGGCTTCCTTGATCTTTTGGGTAATATCGATGTCTTCTTTACTTGGTTTTAAGTTTCCCGAAGGATGATTGTGGGCTACGATAATTCCTGTCGAAAAGTGATCTAAAGCAGTTTTAAATAAAATCCTCACATCTACAATCGATTGGGTAATTCCGCCTTCGGTTAGCTTGGTAATGTGAATGATCTTATTCCTTTGATTGAGAAAAACGGCCCAAAATTCTTCTGTCCTAAGATCCGACATTTGATTTTTGAAAATCAGGTACGCATCATTGCTGTTAGAAATAATTTTTAGATCCGAAATTTCCTGCCTAGCCCTTCTTCTTCCAATTTCCAATGCTGTTGCTATAGAAATTGCCTTTACTTTCCCGATTCCTTTAAATTTCATGATATCCCGAATCGAAAGCAGACTCAGTTGATGCCAGTTATTGCCGGCCGAAGCCAGTATACTCTGGCTCAGCTCTACCGCAGTTTCGTCTTTATTGCCACTTCCTATTATAATGGCCAGCAGTTCCGCGTCCGAAAGTGAATTGATCCCTTTCAGTAAAAATTTTTCCCTGGGTCTGTCATCTTCAGCTAAAAATTTTATGGACATACAATTAAATTTTTTGATAAAGTTTTAATAAAATGCGTATAAAAGGATGGTTTTTTCGGAGCGGTCTATATATTTTGCAGTTTCATCAAATGCCTTCTTTGAAAGCATCGGACATCCGAAACTCAGGCATGCCGGATGAACAGATTCCTTATCCGGGATACAGTAATACGAATGAAGAACAATCGCTCTTGATCTGGCATTGCTATTGGTTTCATCCAGCCCTTCCAGACGATAAGCCTTTCCGAATTTTCCGGAATAACTTTCTTTTATTTCATATTTTCCTAATGACGACTGATGTGAACCGTCGATGTTGCTGAACTTTAACAAGGGTGAATTTTTAGTGACCGAACCATCACCGTGAGCGACAATCGCTTTCTGTAGTATTTTATTGTTTTTCAGGTCGTATAGAAAATATCTGTATTTTCCGGAATAAATCCTGAAATTGATAAATATCGCCAGATCCTGACTGTAATTTTTACCTTTAATGAAATTTTTAATTTCAGAAATTCTTGATTTTGGTACATCAATGCCAGAATCCGACCCCTGAGATTCAAATTTGGAGCATGAAATAAAGAATAAAAGAAAAAAAAGAAAGGGTTTCATCATTTGTGCTGTTTTTACTCGATAATCAATCCGTCTTTCATTACCAGTTTACGGTCAGTAATTTCAGCGAGATTGGGGTTATGCGTTACGATTACAAACGTCTGGTTGTATTTGTCCCTGAGGTCGAAAAACAGCCGGTGGAGATCGTCTGCATTCCTGGAATCCAGGTTCCCTGTCGGCTCGTCAGCAAAAATAATTTTAGGTGAATTAATTAAAGCCCTGGCCACTGCTACCCTCTGCGCCTCTCCTCCCGAAAGCTGGTTGGGTTTATGATGGAGCCTCTGGGCGATTTTAAGGTCTTCAAATAATGAGTAAGCTTTTTCAACCGCTTCCTTTTCATTCGCTCCTGCGATCTTAGTCGGAAGCAAAACGTTTTCCAGCGCGGTAAATTCCGGAAGAAGTTGATGAAACTGAAATACGAAACCGATGTTCTGGTTTCTGAATTTAGAAAGCTGCTTATCATTCATATTAATAAAGGATTCTCCCGCAATGGAAATTTCCGTATCGAATTTTCCGGAGGTAGTAGGCTGGTCCAGAGTTCCAAGAATCTGGAGAAGCGTGGATTTTCCCGCTCCGGATTCCCCGACAATGGATACAACTTCCCCTGTTTTGATCTGGATATCTACCCCTTTCAGTACTTCTAAATTCCCATAGAATTTATGGACATTTCTCGCTTTAATCATGATTCAAAAATAGTGAATTGATTTAAATCTGAAAAGCAATCCACCGGTATTTTCAAGGATTATATTTCAGCAGTGCACGAATGTTTCCCGATCCTGTTTGCCAGCCAGCTTACATAGAACAGCTGGAAACTATGGTAAATCATCACCGGCAGCAGAAACAGCACTTTCTGATCTTCAGGAATTCCAAGGACCATCACAAAGAGGCTTCCGTGAACCAATGATTTTTTCGATCCGCAAAATGTTGTCGTAATGACATCTTCTCTTTTGAAGTGTAATTTTTTAGAGATCAGTTTTAAAATTTCGTACACTGAAAAAAACAGTCCGATAACGCTGGCGGCAATAATGAAAAAAACCGTTGGCGGAACCGATGCAAAAACATTCTGTACAAAAGCTTCCGAGAAACTTTCATATACGATCAGCAGGATAATAAGCTTGTCGAATTCTGCAATGACTTTGCTGTATCTGGCTACCAAATTTTTTAAAACAGGATTTAAAAGCAATCCTAAAATAATCGGCAACAGTACTTTCAGCAATAGCTGCTGAATAATCTCGGAATTGTCAACATTTCCCTGATCCGGCTGAATAAAAAAGCTCATAAGCAAAGGCGTCATAACGATACCGATGATTCCTGAGATCGAGGCATTGAAAATTGCGGAGGTCACATTTCCTTTTGCAATGGAAACCATAACCACCGACGAAGATACTGTGGAAGGAAGGCTGGCCAGAAAAAACAGGGAAAGCCAGGTAATGAAATAGGCCGAATCTTTTACAAATACGTAAAAAGGGATAACCAGTAAAGGAAAAATGACAAAAGTTCCCAGCTGTACCAGCAGATGAAGCTTCCAGTTGGAAATATCTTTGACGATTTCTTTAATATTCAGCTTTAATCCGTACAGCAGGAAGATTGCCGCAATTCCCCAGTCGATAAAAGCGGAAAGGTTAAAGTATTGATTGTATTCGTCACGAAAAGGGGTTGCCCGGCCGGCAATTACCATCGTAATCAGCAGAAGCAAAAAGATATTCTGCTTATCCATTTTCAATTTTATCATCTTCATTATTTAAAGGTAAGGAGGAATTGCCGGTCAAGCATTATGATCTGATGAAAATCAGGTTTATTAGTAAAAACAAAGAAGCTGTCATAAAAAGTTAGGCAGTCTGTTTTATTAAACTTCTTTTCAGGTTTCTTTTCATACAGCATAACGCGTGAATCATCATTTAATTTGCTCCGGAGAAGCGACATCTGTGTAGACCTATATCAGCATTTTGTAATACCAGAACTCCAGGAGGAATTCTATCTTACCATAGTACAACTATAGCGTGCTTGCGATATCCTTTTATTTCTTCTACACAGATATTGCTCCTCCGGCAGCATAAAAAATTACCTGTTTGTTTTTGTCACAAAAAAAGACTGCCCAAACTTTTTGGACAGCCTATTTTTATTGGTTTAAACATTAATTAGAAATTACAGTAACAAAGTTAACGGGCTTTCCAAATATGTTTTTAAAGTCTGTAAGAACTGAGCTCCCGTAGCACCGTCTACCACTCTGTGGTCACAGGCTAAGGAAAGCTTCATAATGTTTCCAACCACGATCTGTCCGTTTTTCACCACCGGCTTTTCAATGATGGCACCTACGGAAAGGATCGCAGCATTTGGCTGGTTGATGATGCTGGTAAAGGTTTCGATACCGAACATTCCCAGGTTGGAAATAGAGAACGTAGAGCCTTCCATTTCGTTTGCTTTAAGACCTTTGTTTTTCGCTCTTCCGGCCATATCTTTCACCGCAGCTGAAATCTGTGTGTAGTTCATCTGGTCGGTATTTTTAAGCACAGGAACGACCAGTCCGTCAGGAATAGCAACGGCTACCCCAATATTGATATTCCCTCTGTGGATGATCTTGTCACCGGCCCAGCTTGAATTCACCTGCGGGTGCTTTCTCAATGCTACTGCCGTTGCCTTGATGATCATATCGTTGAAAGAAATTTTGGTATCTGGTAAAGAGTTGATTTCTTTTCTGGCTTCAATCGCTTTATCCATATTGATCTCTACCATCAGATAGTAGTGAGGTGCAGAGAACTTACTTTCGGAAAGACGTTTGGCAATCACATTTCTTACCTGTGAATTCTGAGTCTCCGTATCTTCTCCCTGAACGAAGCTTAAGGCAACCTGTGCTGCAGCAGGACTTGCCGCCGGAGCTGAAGCTGCCGGTTTTGCAGAAGGCTGATAATTTTCAATATCTTTTTTTACGATTCTGCCGTTTTCGCCTGAACCCTGGATGCTGTTGATATCTACACCTTTATCCTGAGCCATTTTCTTGGCCAGTGGAGAGATTGCAACCCTGTCCGAAGAGGAAGCTTCAGCAGCCGGAGCCGTTTTTTCGTCTTCTTTTTTAGATTCGGTCTTTTGTTCTGCCGGTTTTTCGGATGATGATGCAGCCGCTTTCGGAGCACCTACCGCGGAAACATCGGTGCCTTCAGGTCCGATAATCGCCAATACGGAATCAACCGGAGCAGCACCGCCTTCTTCAACGCCCTGCTTTAATAATACCCCATTGAATTCGGATTCAAAATCCTGAACGGCTTTATCGGTTTCGATTTCTGCAAGCAGATCACCTTCTTTTACGGTATCACCTACATTTTTGTGCCATTTCGCTACTTTCCCTTCCGTCATCGTGTCGGAAAGACGTGGCATGGTAATCACCTCCACTCCCGCAGGAACTTCAGCATCTGTTTGCTCTATACTCGTTACGTTGTTTTCAGTTTTATGGTCTTCGTCTGTTTTCTTTTCTTCAGAGCTGGTAGATTGAGGAGCATCACCGCCGGTTAATCCGGAAATATCTTCGCCGTCGTTTCCGATAATGGCCAATACAGAATCCACTGCAGCAGCACTGCCCTCTTCAACGCCTACATAAAGAAGAGTCCCTTCTACTTCAGATTCAAAATCCTGAACGGCTTTATCGGTTTCAATTTCCGCTAAAATATCACCTTCCTTTACTTTATCTCCTACTTTTTTATGCCATTTAGCCACTTTTCCCTCCGTCATTGTATCGGAAAGACGTGGCATTGTAATTACTTCTGCCATAATTTATTTTAATTTGAAAATTTGGTAATTTGTTAATTTGAAAATTAAAAAAGGATGTATAGATCTCATTTTCAAATTTTCAGATTCCCAAATTGACTCATTATTTTTTTAGTTTTCTAATTTGTCTAAAAACGGATAGTCTTCCTGAGCGTACACATACTCATAGATCTTCTCCGGATCCGGATATGGGGAGTTTTCCATGAACTCGATGCACTCTTCCACAAAATCCCTTGATTTGTTATCCATTGCTTCCAGTTCCTCTTCAGTGGCCCAGCTGTTCGCAAGAATTCTCTGCTTGATCAGCTCGATCGGGTCATCATTTTTATGGATGGCCACTTCTTCCTTAGATCTGTACGGCTCAGCATCGGACATGGAATGTCCTCTGTAACGGTATGTTCTGGCTTCAATGAAAGTAGGTCCGTCCCCTCTTCTTGCTCTTTCGATCGCTTCGTAAGCAGCTTCAGCCACTTTTTCAGGATCCATGGCATCTACAGCAAGACAAGGCATTTCATATCCCAATCCCAGTTTATAGATGTCTTCATGGTTGGCTGTTCTTTTTACGGAAGTTCCCATTGCGTACTGGTTATTTTCCACTACGAAAACTACAGGAAGTTTCCAGTTCATTGCCATGTTAAACGTTTCATGTAATGAACCCTGTCTTGCAGCACCATCTCCGAAGAAGCAGATATTTACTGCTTTCCTGTCGAAATATTTATCGGCAAAGGCAATCCCGGCTCCCAAAGGAATCTGTCCTCCTACGATACCGTGACCTCCGTAAAATCTGTGCTCCTTACTGAAAATGTGCATAGATCCACCCATACCTCCTGACGTCCCTGTAGCTTTGCCACAAAGTTCGGCCATGATTCTTTTCGGATCTACTCCCATCGCCATAGGATGGATGTGGCATCTGTAAGCGGTGATCATACTGTCTTTGGTTAAATCCATGGCATGCGTAAAACCGGCAGGAATAGCCTCCTGACCGTTATACAAGTGTAAAAAACCTCTGATTTTTTGTTTTAGATAAAGAGAACGGCATTTGTCTTCAAACCTTCTCCACATTGTCATATCTTCATACCACTTCAGGTATACCTCTTTAGAAAATTCTTTCATGTGTTAGCCTTTGCTTAATTATAATGAAATAGTCGAGCAAAATTATAAAAAAAACTTTGTTTTTATTGTATACCTACCCATTGTTTTTTTAGTTATAATATTATATTTACATTGTCAAACTTAAATATGGAAGAAAAACAGTCTTCGTTACTATATAAAACGTCAAAAATAATATCCGATTTTTTCAATCCTTTACTGTCTTTATTTATATTTTTCATCTACCTGAGTTTTATGAAATATTCCCTGAGAAACTCAATTATGTACTTCTTACCCATACTTTTGATTATCATTGCTCCGGTAATGGCCTGGCTGGTATGGAACGTAAAAACAGGCAGATACACAAATATGGATGTCTCCAACAGGGTACAGCGAAAAAGCCTTTATATCTTCATCGCCACCTGTGTTGTTTTTTATATTGCCTTCAATTATGTTAAGAACGGATATGTGGATCTGGTGATGCTTTTTATACTGATCCTGCTTTTCGCTCTGCAGATCAGTAATTTTTATATTAAAAGTTCAATGCACACGGCTTTCAATATATTCGTAGCCGCTTTGTTTTTCGCCTTGAACCATACGATGGGAATTGTATGGCTGGCCATTGCTATCCTGGTAGGCGTAACCCGGATTATCCTGAAAAGACATACTCCAAAGGAGGTATTGATGGGTGCCGGAATTGCTTTTACGGTATCTTTTCTCTACCTTTATTGCAATATTCAGTTTCAACATTAAGCATTCACTATGAAAATCAACCACCTTACTTCTGCGGAAGAAAACTTAATGAGGCTGTTCTGGAAGATGGAATCCTTTTACCTGAAGGACGTTATGGAACAGCATCCCGAGCCTAAACCGCACCAGAATACCGTTTCTACCTACCTGAAAATATTAGTTGAAAAAGGATATCTTGCCACCGAAAAAGAAGGAAGAATCTTCAAATACAACGTCGTTTTGCCTATGGAAGAATACCGGAAATTTCTTCTGAATGAGCTGGTGCATCATTTTTTCCATGATTCAGGAAAGGAAATTGTAAGTTTCCTGCTGCATAAACAATTCATATCCAAGGAAGACCTTCAGGAATTTAGCCCGGTTGTCGAAATCAGGCCTTTGAAAGTCATTGAAGAGTTTGAATACGCAGATGAGATCCTGAATCCTAAAAAGGACAAAAAGAAAACAAAGGATAAAGACAACAAAAAGAAGAAAAAAAAGAAGGAGAAATAGAATAGCTTAATGTGAAGTCAAAAACAGACGGGAGGAATACAGCTGGATACCGGAAGTTTTCACCATTAAGATCTATTGGTTTCTACCTATTATATTAAACTAAAAAATAAATGCCTGTCCGTAAAAGACAGGCATTATTCTTTGGTTGGAATCTCCGGAATCAATGATCCGGGAAATCATAAAAAAAGCGGCTCTGAAGAGCCGCTCATATTTTTTACCAACGTTTTCCACCGCCGTTTCCGCCACGGTCACCGCCGCCGCCGTAGCCACCGCTACCGCCGCTTCTGTTTCCGCCGCCGTAGCCACCGCCACCTCTGTTGTTACCTCCGTAACCACCACCACCGGTTCTTCCACCAGCGTTGTTACCGAAAGTTCTTCTTGGCTTTTCTTCTCTTGGCTTAGCTTCTGAAACATTAAGGGTTTTTCCGTTGAATTCCTTTTCATTAAGTGCTTCAATAGCTTGTTGTCCTTCAGCGTCCTCCATTTCGACAAATCCGAAACCTCTTGAACGTCCGGTTTCTTTATCTGTAATGATTTTTACAGAAGAAACCTCTCCAAATTCTGAAAATAGATCCTGCAACTCATAATCTTTAGTTGCGTAGTTGATGTTTGAAACAAAAATGTTCATCTTGATTAAAAAAATTAAATAAGTTAAAAATGATTTGGTTTATAAAAGAAAAACAACATAAAGAATGAACAAATATTGATTCCAGATATAATACAGGTGCAAGATACGATTATTAATTTCATAACAAAGCTTTTTTTGAAATTATTTTAATAAAATTTTCAATTAAAATATTATTTTGTTAAAAAGTATTAATTCATCGTCAAATATTTATGAATAATTATTAAAAATAGTGGTATCTTTAAATTTCAAATAAAAAAGTAAGCTTCAACCATTGCAGTTTTCATTGATATAAAAAGAAAATCCTGATATCTTGCACTTCCAGATGCCGTATATTCTATAGAATGATTAATTTTAAATTACGGATTAATTTATTAAGCCTGAAAAATCTTCTATGATTAAGGATAAAATCATGTTCTTCAAATCAGTACCTGATTTTTGATTAAGCAGATTTTTAACGCTAAATTTGCACCATAAATTTTAATTATGAACTATCATACCAGAAAATGGGTAAAACCGGAAGACCTTAACCCCAATCAATCCCTTTTCGGAGGCAGGCTGCTGCAATGGATCGATGAAGAGGCAGCTTTGTACGCCGTTATCCAACTTGAAAATAAAAAAGTCGTTACCAAATTCATTTCGGAGATCAATTTTGTAAGTTCTGCGAAACAGGGTGATATTATTGAGATCGGTATTGAAGTTTCCGCGTTCGGTTCCACTTCCCTCACCCTGTGTTGCGAGGTACGGAACAAAATGACCCATCAGACAATCATTACCGTAGACAGGATCGTAATGGTAAATCTGGACGAAGAAGGAAATCCTGCTCCTCATGGTAAGACAAAGGTTGAATTTGTAAAAGACAGGTTGAGCAATCAGAACCCATTATGAAAATATTCATCAAAAATATGGTTTGCGGCAGATGCACAGCTGCTGTACAGACCATTTTTAATGAAGCGGATATTTCCCTGAAATCCATTATGCTGGGAGAGGTGGAAACCGAGTTCGAAGTATCGGATGAAAGCCTTCGGATGATCGAGAAAAAGCTTTTACAAACAGACTTTGAAAGAATTAAAGACCTATCGCGTCAGCAGACCGAAAAAATAAAGAATCTGATTATTACCGAAATCAGCGGACTTGATATTTCCGAAAACTTCCTGCTGTCCGAATTTTTAAGTTTGGCCTTGCATAAAGATTACAGTGCGTTGTCCAAAACATTTTCACAGAATGAAAATATTACCCTCGAACAGTTTTTTATCCTTCAGAAAATCGAAAAAGTAAAAGAACTGCTGCTGTACAACGAAGTCACCTTAACGGAGATTGCCGGAAAACTGGGCTACAAAAGCGTACAACATCTGTCTTCCCAATTCAGGAACATTACCGGTTTTACGCCCACTGAATTCAAAAAACTAAAAGTGCACAACCGGAAACCGCTGGATGGGGTTTAATGAGTTATGGTGTTTGAGGGTTGAAGAGTATGAGAGTATTAGGGTTTGAGGGTATAAAAAGTCTTAAGGATTTTCATAATACGCGAAATTTGTGAAGATTCTATTAAGCTGTAGAATTGTAAAAATTAAGGATTCTCAACCTTTATCCAACTCTGATATACTCTGCCTGTACAACACTCCAACTCTCATACCCTCCAACTCTATAATCCTCCAACTCTCAGACTCAAAAAAACACCGAATTCTACACATATTATCCTTAAATTTATAACAGTCTTCCGGAAGTATCCCGGAAATTTGTACCATAAATAAGAAGGATCATGAAAAAGATATATACCATTACCGGAATGAGCTGCTCCGGCTGCCAGAAAAAGATTTCTGAAAAGCTGAACAGTATGGAAGGCGTAGAAGCCGACATCAATCCGGAAACCCATACGGCAACCATTACCTCCGATCATGAGCAGGATCTCAATATTCTAAATAAAGCCCTTGAAGAAGCAGGAAATTACAAGCTTGAAGACCCGGATCATCCCCAAAAGGAATTTATAAAACCCCAGGACCGTATTTCACCGTCTTCCGTATATTACTGCCCGATGGAATGTGAAGGCGACAAAGTCTACTTCCAGCAGGGAAAAAGATGCCCGGTCTGCAATATGTACCTGGTTCCGATTGAGGAAAAACACGCTAAAGATCCGAATTTCAAACCGGCATATTCCAAAATACACCTTCCCGAAAATTTTAAGGATCATGTCGGAGACTATTATTGTCCCATGTTCTGCGAAAAAGATAAAATTTATCATGAAAAAGGCGATTGCCCGGTCTGCCACATGCATTTGGAAGAAATAACGGAAGAGCTGGTCAGCAGTTCCGGAATGCATACCCATCAGCATTCTCACTATCACCACCAACCTCATCAGGAAACGCCAAAGGTAACCGATGAAATGGCAGGAAAGTACTATTGTCCGATGTACTGCGAAGGAGATAGAGTTTATGACAGCAATGTCGGATGCCCGGTCTGCGGCATGGACCTGGTAAAGTACCCGGAGAAGAGAGCGGCCCAATACACTTGCCCGATGCATCCGGAAATCATCCGGAACAAACCCGGCGACTGCCCCATCTGCGGGATGGATCTGGTAAGAATGCCGGATAAAGAAGAGGATGGACACGACGAAACCTACACCATCCTGAAAAGAAAGCTGATCATTTCACTTGCATTTACCATTCCGGTATTTATCCTTTCTATGGGCGGAATGATGATCGAGTTCCCGTTTTCCCATCAGGTTCAGGGATTTACAGAGCTGATTCTTTCACTTCCGGTTATTTTTTATTCCGGATGGTTCCTGATGAAGAGAGGCTTTGTTTCATTTAAAACCCAGAATTTAAACATGTTCAGCCTCATTGTACTGGGGGTCTCGGCAGCATTTATTTTCAGCATTGCAGCATTGCTGTTTCCGGATATAATCCCTCATGAAATCCGCGGACACAATCATGAAATTCCTCTATATTTTGAGGCGGTATGTGTGATTTTAACTCTGGTAATTTTAGGCCAGCTGATGGAAGCGGCCGCCCATAAAAAAACAGGCAATGCCATCCGTGAACTGATGAACCTCTCCCCTGACGAAGCCAACCTAATTGTTGAAGGACAGGAGAAAAAAGTGCTGCTTTCTCAGATTAAAAAAGGTGATCTCTTAAGGGTAAAACCCGGTGAGAAAATTCCGGTGGACGGAAAAATCGCGGAAGGAAATTCGGTGGTCGATGAAAGTATGATTACGGGCGAACCGGTTCCTGTTGAAAAAAAGGTTGATGATCAGGTAACATCCGGAACTATCAACGGAAACCAGACCTTCGTCATGAAAGCGGAAAAAGTAGGTGACGAAACCCTTCTGTCCCAGATCATCAAGATGGTGAATGAAGCCAGCCGCAGCAAAGCCCCGATCCAGAAGCTGACGGATAAAGTATCTAAAATTTTTGTTCCGACCGTAATTGGTATTGCTGTTCTTACCTTTGTTTTATGGCAGTTCTTCGGTCCGGAAGGCCAGCGAACTCTATTTGCATTCGTCAATGCCGTTGCCGTTCTGATTGTTGCCTGCCCATGCGCACTGGGTCTTGCCACACCGATGTCTCTGATGGTAGGAATCGGAAAAGGTGCCAAAAACGGGATTTTGATTAAAAATGCCGAAGCCCTTGAACACATGAATAAGGTAAATGTCCTGATTACTGATAAAACAGGAACATTGACGGAAGGAAAACCATCGGTTGAACATATTAAAGCCTTCAACAATAATCATGATCAAATTATAAAACTGGCCTACTCCCTGAATCGGAATTCGGAACACCCTCTCTCAAATGCCGTTATTCAGAAAGCAAAAGACCAAAATATTTCCGCTGAGCAAGTACAGGATTTTGAGAATATTTCCGGAAAGGGCGTGAAAGGAAATTACAATGGAAAAATAATTTATCTTGGAAACGAAAGCCTGCTGACGTCGCACCGGATTCAGATCCCGGAAAGCCTGAAACAGGAAGCCATTGAAATACAGTCGAAGGCCCATACGATTTCTTATGTGGCACAGGATCAGGAAGTGCTCGGTTTTATCAGCTTTACCGATAAAATCAAGGAAAGTTCCAAAAGAGCTGTTCACCAATTGATGGCCGAAGGTGTTGATGTCATTATGATGACGGGCGATAACGAACACACTGCCAAAGCCGTGGCCGACCTATTGGGAATCAAACATTTCAAAGCCAACTGCCTGCCGGAAGATAAATTAAATGAAGTAAAAAAACTGCAGCAGCAAGGTAAAATAGTGGCGATGACAGGCGACGGAATCAATGACGCGCCTGCCCTCGCCCAGGCCAATATCGGAATTGCCATGGGAACCGGGACGGATGCCGCCATTGAAAGCGCAGAAATTACGCTGCTGAAAGGAGATCTTTTGGGTGTAGCCAAAGCCAGACTGCTGAGTGAGAAGCTGTTGAAAAACATAAAAGAGAACCTATTCTTTGCCTTTATCTACAACATACTGGGCGTACCTGTTGCGGCAGGATTGTTGTATCCGTTTTTCGGAATCCTGTTGTCACCGATGATTGCAGCGGCAGCCATGAGCTTCAGTTCTTTATCGGTCATCTTAAATTCCTTAAGGCTGAATTCGGTTAATTTAAATATAAAATCGGTTGAATAAGCTTTTTAAGTTTTACTAATCCTAAGTTTTGACACATGCGTCACATTAGATTTTAGATTTTCCTGTATTTAGAACACAGAAGAAAAAAATCATAGATTTTTTTGCCTTTATACAAATGTTTTACTTGCTATTCGAGAGGGATTTTAGCACGCAGGAATATTAATAATTCGTGAAATTTTTGGGAGAATTTAAACGAGCTTAAACCATCAAACATTAAAATTATGGAAAAAGAAAATCTTTATATCGGCTGTTCGGGGTTTTATAATAATGACTGGAAGGGTTCTCTGTATCCTGAGGATGCCAAAAGCAAAGACTTTCTCACACTGTACTCCCAGGTGTTCAACTGTGTGGAAATCAACTCTACCTTCTACCGGAAGCCGACAGCTAAGACTTTACATAAATGGGCAGATGAAACGCCGGAAAACTTCAGGTTTTTTATTAAAATCCCCAAAACCATTTCCCATGAAAAAAAGCTGGAAGGATGTAAGACAGAAATTGTAGAATTTTGCACCCATGTTCAAAACCATTTGAAGGAAAAGCTTTCCGGATTTCTTTACCAGTTTCCGCCATCATTTAAAAACACCCCTGAAAATATCGATTTGATTCTGAACAATTTGGATTTCAGTCAGGTTAACGTCATTGAATTTCGTCATGAATCCTGGTGGCAGGATGAAATTTTTAACCTGTTGAAAGAAAAGCGTGTGAGTTTTTCCGGTGTCAGTTTTCCGGCAAATCTGCCGGAAGATGTCATTGTCAGTCATGCTGACATTCTGTACTACAGGCTTCATGGAAAACCTGTTCTTTACAAGTCGGAATACAGCGAAGAATTTATTAAAAATCTGGCTGAAAAAATCCGGAATTTCAAACATAAATCGTTTATCTTTTTCAATAATACCTGGGGAACAGCCGCTATTAAAAATTCTATCTATTTAAAGGAACTGCTGGAAAAATAACATCCTGAAAATAAATTATTAAAATCATCTTAAAAAGTGTAACTTAAGAGCTAATCGGCATATTTTTTGTTAAGAAATATTTGGAAAAATTAACAATTTTTAACAACAAAGATTCCATTAAACTTTATGACAAAAACTTTTGCGGAAAAGTCTCTAAAAAAGACTTTTCTAGGGATGTTTGCATTGATGAGTGCAACTTCAATTTTATTCAACAGCTGTAATCAAAAAAAAGACAAAACAGAATCGTTAAAACCGATTCCCGAAGACCATCCCGTCGCAAAAATTGTCCCCAAACTTGATAATAAAAAAACTCCGACTGACAAAAGGGTCATCTATCTTACATTCGATGACGGACCCAACCGGGGAACGGAGAATCTCCTTAGAATTTTACATAAAAGAAACGTATGTGCCACCGCATTTTTGGTTGGCAAGCACGTGTATGGAAGCAAGAAGCAACAGCAGGATCTGGAACTCCTGAGAAAAGATCAGCTTATCGAACTGGCCAATCACAGCTTTACGCATGCCCACAACCGGTATACCGATTTTTATAAGAATCCTGCAGCCGTAGTTCATGATTTTGACACTGCAAAAGACAGCTTACGCCTGTACGACCGGATCGCCAGGACTCCGGGAAGAAACATCTGGAGACTGAATAACATTACGGTAACCGATCTGAAAAGTTCAAAAGATGCTGCGGACCAACTGAAACAGGCCGGATATAAGGTAGTTGGCTGGGACCTGGAATGGAAACCAAACAACACAATGGCCTTGAAGGGAAAACATGAAGAGATGCTGAAAAAAGTTGACAGTATTTTCTTCAACGATCTTGAAAAAACATCAAGACATTTGGTTTTTCTAACCCATGATCAGTATTTAACGGATAGTGATTCCGTAAACGAACTGGATCTTTTTATTGAAAAGCTTCAGAAAAGCAACCGGTTTGTATTCAGGAAAATATCGGAGTATCCGAAGATCAATGAGGTGCTGAATTAAATGCTTTCAGCCGGGAAATTTAAACACTAAAACAAATAAAAATAGCTGTCCGAACATTTTCGGACAGCTATTTTTTTGCTGGACAAAACCTATGAGGTTTGGATGACCTATCAATACATCAATGTAATTCCGGCTCCCCAGCCCATTTCGTTATCATAATTCCCGGATATCGAAACCCATTTTTGTACGATATAACGCAGCCCTGTTGAAAATTCCCCGTCTGAATTCACCAAGAAATTTCCTCTCAACCTCCGTGAAATAGGAATATCTTCCCTCTGGAACTCCAGCAGGACTTTCCCATTTTGATCAATGCTTGCATCAGCGGTAATCAGCATTGGCAATACATATTGCATTCCGACGATCACAGCACCTTTTGTTTTGGAAGCCTTCTGCTGCCCAAACCACGTTTTCCGGCCGTGATAATCCATGTTCATTGATTCCGCCATCTGCCGACCCATAATTTCATGGTTGTTTTGGATTCTAAACCCTGCATATGGCAGCGCCCACTGGAACTTCCCTAAAAACCTTCCCGCCTTAAAATTTCCGTCAAAATGACTGAAATCCAAGTTGGAATGAAACTCATTCAGGTTAACCCATCTCGGCCCGAACATCGTCATGGTTTCCGTATGGATTTTATTGGAATTTAGATCCAGCATGGCCATGGAGCTGATCATCCGGTTGTCTTTCATAAAGCTTTTCCAGGCCAGTTTTCTGTTCGGCAATTCCGGATTGGGCTTTGAATTTTCATAACTGAAAACCCTTCCCATTCCGGCCATCATGTGGTACAGGATGTGGCAGTGGAAGAACCAGTCGCCGTCCTGGTTGGCGGCAAATTCGATCGTATCGGTTTCCATCGGCATAATATCCACTACATTTTTCAACGGAGAATATTCCCCTTTGGCATTAATCAGCCTGAAATCATGGCCGTGAAGGTGCATCGGATGGCGCATCATCGAATTGTTATACATCGTAATCCTCAGGATCTCCCCCTTTCTTACCAGAATTTTGTCGGTCTCCGTCACCGTTTTATTATCGAGCGTCCATAGATAATGGTTCATATTTCCTTCCAGCCGGAATTTCAGCTCACGAACGTTTTCCGAAGGCAGGATGGTTTTTTCAGGAGACTTCAGCATATTGTAGGAAAGTCTTTTAATCGATTTCTCCTCAGACATATTCATTTCTGAGTGATTGGAATGGCCTCCATCAGCAGTTTCCTTTTCCTGAATGCCCATCATTTCGTTCATGTGCTTCATGGTCATCTTCCGCTGGTTTTCAGGAAGCTCAGGATACATCACCTCATTCATGTCCATCATCTGGTTGCTCATTGTCATGTTCATCGGCTTCATATTTCCGCTGATGCTCATCATACCGTTCATCATTTTCATCCCTTCAAAAAGCATCAGTCTCGGCAGATCGGGAGCAGCTACTTTTTCGCCTGAACCCAGCCAGAGCGAAGCATGTCCGATCCGGTCTTCCGAAGTAGCCCGGAATTCAAAACTCTTATTTTCGGGAATCGTGACTTCAATATCATAGGTTTCAGAAACCCCGACCATCAGGCGGTCTACTTCCACAGGAACAACTTCATTTCCGTCGTTGGCTATTACTTTTATTTTCCCTCCTCCAAAATTCAGCCAGAAATAAGTAGAAGAACCTCCGTTAGCTATTCTTAACCGCACTTTATCCCCTGCTTTCAGGTCATCATAGACTGAGCTGGGCTGACCATTGATAAGAAATTTGTCATAATAGACATCACTCACGTCCATGGCTTCCATCCTTTTCCATTCGTTCAGCAGCTTTGTTCCGAGATTTCCGGACTTAATAGCTTCCCCATAACTCTGTACCGCATTTTTTTTAATAGCGTACCAATCCGTATTGGCCATGTGAAGACGTCTGGCAATCTGTTTCGGGTTATCATTGGTCCATTCTCCAAGCAATACCGGAATTTCACGAGTATATTTTATCTGCGGATTTCCTTCTCTCTTACGGAAAACAAGGATTCCGTTCATCCCGATCTGTTCCTGAAGGCTTTCGTGGGAATGGTACCAGTAGGTTCCGTTCTGGGAAACTTTGAATCTGTAAAGGTGAGTCTCACCGGGTTTTACCGGTTTCGTCGTGAGATAAGGGACACCGTCGAATTCATTCGGTAAAATAACTCCGTGCCAGTGAAAGCCTGTATTTTCCTTCAGCATATTGTGAAGGTAAATTTCAGCGGTATCTCCCTCAGTAAAGTATAAAGTGGGTGCCTGAAGTTTTCCGTTTACCGCAATCGCTTTGCGGTCTTTCCCTGTAAAATTAACGATCGTATCTTTTACATATAAATCATATCGAACCGTTTTTCCGCCAAAGCTCACTTTTCCGTTTGCAGAATTCTTTTTTAAAATGTTATTTCGAGGCTCAGGCTGAAGTTCTTTATGATCTTCGTTTTCTACCAGATCCATTCCGCATTTGGGACATTTACCCGGCCTACCGGAAACAACTTCAGGATGCATCGGACAGGTATACTCTTTCCCATTTTGAAATTCAGACTTCTGTTTCTGACCTGATACCAGTACTCCTGAATTCTGAACGTTCTCTTTAGATTTAACCGTATTCTTAGGGAGATTTCCTTTTTTGTCCGGCTTTTTAGCCGTATTTCTTTTGACTTCCGTTGTTTTTATTTCCGTTTTACGAACCGTTTTGGTTTCTGGTTTTAACACTACTGTCTTTTTAACCAGCGCCATTCCGCATTTCGGGCAGTCTCCCGGCTTTGAAGAGACGATTTCGGGATGCATCGGACAGGTAAAATAGATTTTTGAAGTTTGTGAAAAACTGAAAACAGAGCATAAGAACAACAGAAACAGGATGAATTTTTTCATAGTATTCTGTAATGTATTTAACTGCAAAAGCAGCAATAGATCATTTTATCTCATCAGATTGAATAACAAATAATAAAGCATAAAAATAAATCTCAGCTTTTAGGATTCAGTTATTTCGATACTCTTATAAAATTTTGCGAATGCAGTTAAATGAGTTAAAAAATATTTGTAAAGCCTGAGTAAACACGGCCTAAAATTTAAATCTTTTGCTGTTTAAAAACATAAAAGGCTCAATAACATCTTTTACCCTCAACAGCAAAAACCCCTTTAGCTCAGGCTTTACAACTTATTCATTTTAAATAAAATACAAGTCTTATTTAATAGTAGACTTTACATTTCCGCAGGTAAGCATCGACTTTCCGTAATAAGGATTGGCGATCTTTGATTCGTCGCTCAGCCAGCTTCCATCGGCCATCGGGCAATACTGAACATAAACCGGACTTTCGGAAAGCTTGTATTCTTTGGCCAAGGCAATCATATTGTCTGAAAGATTCATGAAGGTCTCTCTTTGGGTGGTAATGCTTCTCGCCTCTGAAATGGCGGTAGCATCTTTTCTTAGGATATTGAGGTTTCCTTCCGAAACTTTTTTATAATCGATGGCTGAAGCGGTTTTAATAAATTCGGTGGCTGCCTTTGAAGTTATATCGGCATTATCCGAAGCCAAAGCAGATTTTATGGCAATATAATTCTGATACAGCTTCGAAACCTGCGCATCTTTTTTGGACTGTGCTGAAATGGAAAGGATTGAAAATAAAGAGAATACTGCAGTGATGATATACTTTTTCATTGTTTAAATTTTAGGATTAATTTTTTTAATTAAATATTTTTAGACCGCATGATGCGACAAACCGTGTCGTATTTAATAATAACATTAAACGACTGACGGATTCTAAATCCTAAAATGACAATGGGTAATGAAAATGGGGACCGGCCGGATTTCAGGAGGTGCATTGATTCGTATCTGAAGAAATTTGGTAGCGAAAAAAGAGGGGTCTACAACTAAAAATTTGTGCCGTGAAACATCATGGATCTGTTTTAAAAAATCAACTTTGAGAAAATCCGACTTCTGGGAATCGTCGACTTTTACAACTTTGATTTCGGTTTTACAGCAGTCTTTCTTTGTTTTTACACCGCATTTGCTGCATACATCTTCTGCATTACGGCTTACGGATGCCAATTCATTCATACAATAATGAACGCTGAACACCGCTCCGGACGAAAATCCGAAGTAGAAAACAGAGAACAGTATGGCAAGAATCTTTTTCATAAAAACAAAGTTAAAGATTATCCATGGTATGTATGTTATAAGATTCCGTATTATTGTTATAAAATCCGGAAAAAAATAAACTCCCGGTCGTCGGGAGTCTATTTTGGTATTGTTAATTTGAAATAGATTTTGAAAAACTTTGTCAAAGTTGAAATCTCTTTTTATTTAATTCTGAATTCAAGCTTTACATTGAAGAAACGGCCTGTCAGACGAACCGGAACCGGATACATCAGGTTGGTGTTGGCATCGGTGATCCATTGGTTCGCTACCGTATTTCTGATATTAAAAGCGTTAAAAACCTGTACACCCAGGGTCAGCTCATCAAAATTTCCCCAGAATCCGTAAGCATTATTTTTTTCTTTCGGCTCTATAAATGCGTAAGAAAGCCCTAAATCCACCCTTTTGTAAGAAGGCAGCGTTTTCTGGTAGGAATAGCCTGCTAAATAATCGATCTTCCGGTTCTCATCCAGGACAATCGGCGATCCGGTAGGCAATCCCATTGCATAAACCAAGGTTAGGTTTACCCGCATTTTAGGGAATTTCGGCATATAATCCTGGTAGAACATAGCGAAACGGAGTCTTTGGTCGGTAGGTCTCGGGATATCTCCTCTTCCGTCGATATTTTCATACACCCTGGCATAACTGGCCGACAACCAGGAATCGACACCGGGAACAAATTCCCCGAACAGGCGTGTATCGATCCCATAAGCAGATCCGGATGCATTGTTTTTGCCTGAGTAGCGGATCCTTACGTTATCCATAAAGTATGGAATCAGGTCGTCCATTTTTTTATAGTACAATTCCGTAGTCAGCTTAAACGGCCTGTCGTACATCTGGAATTCGTAATCGTTTGCCAAAATTGCCTGAATGGAACGCTGGGATTTGATATTCGGGTTGAAATTTCCGTCAAGGTCTTTAATTTCCTTGTAAAACGGAGCCTGGTAATAGATTCCTCCCGAAAGCCTGAAGAGCATATCGGTATCCCAATCCGGCTTAATAGCAAACTGAGCTCTCGGAGAGAAAATGGTTTCGTTATTGAAGCTCCAGTGTGCTACCCTAGCGCCCGCATTTAAGAAAACTTTATTGCTTCCCCAGAAAAATTTCTGTGAGTATTGTGCATATGCAGACATTCTTGTCGGCTCTATATTATTTTTGCCTGAAATGCTGTAATACAGCTGCAGATCCGGTGGGTTTCGGGGATCCAAAAGTGCAGAAATAGGCGTGCTGTATCCTGCGGAATCTACCAGCTTCCACTCATTGGTAAGGTCTTTTAGGTTTTCTTTTTCATATTTGAACCCTACTTCGATATCCGTATTCACATTGGGTGAAAAGCGGGCTCTGGCCTGTGTTCCGTAGGTTTTTACAAACAGGTCGTTTCGGGCATGTTCGATCTGGCCACCCGTGTCATAAGAAGTCACCGGTGCTCCCGTAACCGGATCGAAGGTCTGCAAAACGTAAGCCGACGCAATAGAATAATATTCTCTTTCCCGGTTCTGATAGGCAAATGCATCCAAGGTAAACCTCCATTTATCCGAAGGCTTGAAATTCAGGGAGAATGTTCCCATCATATTCTTGTACTTATCGTCTTCACGGCCGCCATAATTTACGGTCAGGTTAATTGGCTGCTGTAAGGAGCCGAAATCGATGCTTCTCGCTTTCGGAATCATTTCGTAGTCGTTCTTGGAATAATACCCGATGAATGACATGGTAAGTTTCGGGTTGAAATGATAATTAAGATACGTCTGGAAATCCATGTATTTCGGATTGAAATCGGTATCTTCATTCAAAGTATTCAGAACAAGATTGGTATTGCGGTACCTTCCTGAAAACAAGGCGGTAAATTTCCGGTTTCCTTCACCGTCTTTCCCTGCCGCAAAGCCGGTGGTCAGCCTTCCGCCGATTAAGCTTCCTTCCCCTGCAACTTCAAACTTTTCCGGTTCGCGGTAATAGATGTTCAGTGCCGAAGACATTTTATCGCCGTATCTCGGTTCAAAACCTCCTGCTGAGAAGTTTACGGTAGAGACCATATCCGGATTGATGATACTGAGTCCTTCCTGCTGGGAATTCCGGATCAGGAAAGGCCTGTAGATTTCTATATCGTTGATGTATATCAGGTTTTCATCATAGTTTCCTCCACGAACCATATATTGTGAGGACAGCTCCGTATTGGAGTTTACGGAAGGTAAGGTTTTCAGAATTCCTTCGATCCCTCCGGAGATACTGGCCACATTCCTTGCATCTTTCGCCGAAATTTTTACAGCGGTCATATCGTTGGTGCTTCCCGTCACTTTTTTCTGGAAAACAACTTCTTCGATGCTCGCGGTTTTCATCGTATCCTTCTTTTTACGTACTTGGGAGAATACTAATGCAGGAACCAGAAGGCTCAGTGGTAAAACTAGTTTTTTCAAAAGAAATGCTTTAAAATTTCAAACGTGAATATATAAATTTTATTTTAACTTATTTAAACTTTCTTTAACATTTGCAGACATGATTTATGGTTGTATTCCATATATTTTAAAGATAACCAGGCGCAGGCGAATTTATACCAATGTTAAAAAAACAGATAAATGTTTATTTGAAAAAGTGAATAGCTATAAAATGGCTTCCCTTACTCTGGTTAATTTCTGTAAAAGATCTTCCAGCAGATCCAGTCGCAGCATATTGGCCCCGTCGGATAAAGCCGTTTCCGGTGTAGGATGGGTTTCGATGAAAATTCCGTCTGCTCCTACAGCGATTCCTGCTTTGGCTACGGTTTCGATAAGGTCCGGTCTTCCGCCGGTAACGCCTGAACTTTGGTTCGGCTGCTGTAAAGAATGGGTAACATCCAGAATAACAGGTGCATAATTTCTCATTGTCGGAATTCCTCTGTAATCCACAATCAGATCCGTATATCCGAAGGAATTTCCTCTTTCGATGATGGCTACTCTCGGGTTATCGGAATCCGTAATTTTCTGAACCGCAAATTTCATCGATTCCGGGGATAGGAACTGCCCTTTTTTCAGGGAAACGCATTTTCCGGTTTTGGCTGCGGCTACCAAAAGATCCGTCTGCCGAACCAGGAACGCCGGAATCTGAAGTACGTCTACGTATTGGGCTGCCAGCGCAGCGTGTTCGTTTTCGTGGATATCGGTTGTTGTCGGGATGTTAAAAGTCTCTCCTACCTTTTTAAGGATCTCCAGCGATTTCTCTTCGCCGATGGTCGTAAACGAATCTACCCGGCTACGGTTGGCTTTTTTAAAGCTTCCTTTGAAAATATACGGAATATTGTATTTGTTGGTGAGTTCCACCACTTTTTCTGCAATTTTCAGCGCCATGTCTTCACCTTCAATGATGCAAGGCCCGGCAATAAGAAAAAAGTTTTTTGAATCTTTGTGGTGGATGTTATTTAAATACTGAATCATTTTATGGTAATTAAAAGTTCAGTAAAAATACTGAGAAAGTTCGGAAATGCGAAATTATTTACCAACCATCTTCTTAGCACCGCAGATCTGGCAGATGACGCAGATTTAATTTTGTTTTTGAAAGATTCTGAACTTATTTACCGTAAATTCAAAGTAGAAACAGTTCACCATGCTGGAAGTAATAAAACTGGAGACTGAAAGTTTATTCTCCCGACATATTACTAACAGCCTTTGTCAGATGATCTTGTTGGTATGCTGTTAAGAGAAAACTACATTAAATTTCGCGGTCACATTTCCGATTTTTACTTTAATTTAAAGAGAAAAAATTGAATACCATCAAATTCATATTATTTAATTCAATTATAAAAATTTTGAATTTTCATTTATCAAGCTAAAGTTTCTCTAAGAATACTTAAACACACTCTGCATTAAGGCGATATAAAATACTGTAAATAAAAAAAATAGCAGAAAAAAAGCAAACTGATAAAGGTAATATTTTCTGATCCGGAATATTTTAATTAAAAGTAAATGAACCAGGAATAATATTATAAAATATCCTGTAATGATGCCGGTACCTTCTATCAGCATTGTATTGTTATCAGCACAAACACAGGAAAAAACCAGAGAAAATAATAAAACAATTCCAAAACCTATTAAAAACCTTTTCCGAAGATTAGTATTTTCATTATATACGAAGAAATAAAAGTTAGACAATGCAAAAATTACAGCTAAAAGTTTGATGAATTCCATCAGAATTTCTTTACAATCTTCTCTAAAGTATTTACATTCCGACTGGTAAACTGGTCTTTCAGATTTTTTCTTCCTAAAATTTTCCCAAATGCCGAATCCAGCGTATTTCCTTTCGGAACTTTCCAGCAAAAAATATCATCTACAATTTCAGCGGTTTCATTTTCTGCTTTTGAGGCATTTTCAAACGCGTTCATCAGGATCTTCTCAATTCCTATGTTTCCTACAAAAATATAGATATGCTGGTCTTCGCTTTTTTCAAAAGGATTATTGTGGAGCGCATTTTGTATTTCCTCCTGCGATTTGACGAACAGAAATGCTTCATACGAAAAATGTTCAGACATCGCTTTTTCCAGAATTGTTTTTAATTCATCTGCTTTCTGATCGGACGAAAAAATAATATTCCCTGAAGCCAATACCGAAGACACCTCTTCCATCCCGGCCTCTTTAAAAACCCCGCAGACTTCCGCCATCTTCATGTTGGTTCCTTTTACATTGACGCCACGGAGAAAAGCACAGTATTTCATGGTTTGGGTGTATGAGGGCGTTAGAGTCATGGTGTTTTAGTGTTGAGGAGTTTATTCTACTATTTAGATTAATCGATTCTTTCGTACAGGTTGTAGTCTGTTCCGGAAGGTTTGAGGATGTAGATCTTTTCCAGAATCTTGTTATCGCTTTTCAGATGGTCTTTCACACGGAATTCTTTGATCAGCTTATAATGAACTTTGATGTACGTCCCATTTTTGGAAGCGAATAAATCATCGTAGGAAAGCAGGTATTTGGGTTTTCTGTTTTTTACGGTATTAATCCAGAAATTCGGTTTGTCCTTTTTGATTTCTTCCTGTACTTTTTTGTCGACCAGTCCAACTTCATCAATGGTTTTTAATCCTGAAAAATACGGCACATAACCGGCTGGTTCCAGAAAGATCCACTGGTTTTTATCTTTTTCATACTGATTCAGGAATAAGCCAATGGTTCTCCGGTAATTCCATTCACCATTCCCTGTAGCAATGGAATGTACGGTCTGGAAAGCCAGCATCGGAATAATATAAATTACAATCAGTAAAGAAAGCCACCGTTTCTTTTTCTCTTTCTGTTCCAGGACAAAAATTACAACAGGCACAAACAGCAATACCTGCGGAACCCAATAATACCAGTCGAAAAGGCTTTTCTGCGAAAGGAATACCAGCTGCTTCACCCATCCGAAAATAAAGATGACCCAGAGAAAAACATTTCTTTTATTGCGTTGCCTGATCAGGTAAATGAAACACAACAGTTCAAAAATCAGGATGATAATCGTTAATGGATTAAAATCACCCGGGAGTTTCAGCATCCCCCAGAAATTCCCAAAATTCAGTCTGAAATATTCCAGGTTTTGGTCAAATGTAAAATCTTTGCTGTAAGCCAGTTTTTTTGCCACAATGGTGTTGTTGACGATCTCTCCAAAATACAGCCAATTGAACGCCAATGTAACAGCAATGCCCACAATACATCCCAATACGTAAAACCATTTTATTTTCTTCGTCCAGAAGATATCCACCAAAAAAACGATGCCCAGAAAGATCACCGTATCGATCCTGGTAAAAAGGATCAGGATCGGAAAAATAATCTGTGCCCATCTTTTACTTTGATAAAAGCCATAATACAGCAAAGCCATTTCCAGGAAAAAAAGAATGCCGTATTCCATCCCCAGAATGGAAATTTTAATAGCCGGCGGTAAAATTCCTATAAAAAAAATAAAGATCGCTTTGTCCCATGCGTTCTTTAACAATAGGTGTGAAAGAAACAGGCTTCCGATGGTGAAAAGTACAGAATTAAAAACAAGCAGCGGAACAATGAAGTTTTCTTTGCCGAAAATTAAATTGAAAAGATAAGAAACAAAAACATAAAGATGCGTTGTGGATGCCGAGATTTTTACCGGCCCATTAAACCCGATCACACCGTAGTCCATTAGATTCTGGGCAACCCTCCAGGTAATAAAGGCATCTTCCTGAATATAATTCGTTAATAAAAACAACAGTTTAAACGCAACTGTAAAGATTACAGCATACCGTGGGATTTTGCTATTTTTTGTTTCTGACATTGTGCTTCGTTAATCCGGCAAATATAATCTTAAAATTCATCAAATCCCAACACAAAAAAAACGGAACCGAAGTTCCGTTTTTAATATTAAGGCTAAGTTAAAAATTTTAAACTTATTGTGTTGCTTTGATAATTGAATTGGTAATCTGTGTTTCCTTTTCTTTCGAATAGGTGGAATCAAAAGGCTCCATCACATCGAATAAATACTGGTAAAACGGCGTTATCTTCTGTACCTGCTCCGATTCCTTCATGGCTTTTTCCTTGCCCATTTCTTTAAGATTTTCAATAAAGGTATTGAATTTCTTATCGATCGGTTCAATGGATTTTACCAGGTAATCATAGGCTTTGTCTTTTTTCCCGATTCTGGTATAACCGTCGGTAACGGCTGAAATCACCAGAGAATATTCCATCGGCTTGGTCCTGATCTGTCTTCTCAAATAGTTCTGATCGGCTCTGCTCAGGCTCATATAATAATCATACTCGTCAAAGATTCCTTTTTTAAGCACTTCTGCCAGCTGCAGACCTTTTTTCTCCTGGCCGGAAACAATGTATCCGTATACCATAGAGCTTAAAGAACGCGGATCGTTATATTTCTGAGCCGGGATTTCTTTGGAAGCCAGATCAAGCAATTCCGCAGCTTTTCCTTTTTCTCCCATCGTTGCCAAAGCGGCAGCTGCCCTGCTTGCGGACGAACGGTAACTCATGATGTTGGATGTTGCCGTTTCATCGAAATGGCTGTTAAGATCCTTGAAATTCCCCCATCTGAAGTTTTTCACTACATTATATAGGGAGTTTGCGTCTACCCTTCCCATATCTCCGTTCTGTGTCTGTGGCGTGTGGATCGGCACCAAACGGTAGCTGAAGCCGTCGAACTGCAGATATTCATCCAGATAGAAAATATTTTCGCTGTCATAGATTCCTCCGGAAGAGAAACTGATCGGTCTTTTCCAGTCGAAGTTGGCCAGCACATCCAGCATGATCAGGTTATTTTTATACAAGGTATTTCCTTTATAGGTAATCATGATCTGGTTTACCGTATCCGGAAGATCCGCAGCCTTTATGATTCCAGATTTTACGGCGTTTTCTTTATTTACCGGAAGGATGAATTTATTTACCGGTAGAATATTGTATTTCTCATATTTCTCTTCACCGAAATACATTTTTAACAACTCGTTTTTAGCCGGAGAAGAATACTTCAGGAAGCTGATGGCCTGCTTCATCGTCATGGAATCCTGCGTCAGGAACTTTCTGAATTCCGCAAATTCCGTCGGTGGCGCACCCTGCTCTTTCAGCATGGAGAATAATCCTTCCCAATCCGATTTCTTCATCATATAGATCTGGTCGTTGACGCCGTCCCTGTAATCATCGTGAGTCAGTACACCCGGAACCGGTGCAGCGTTGTAGGTTCTTCTTTTAATCTGATCGATATTCCAAGGAGTTGAAGCCAGGGTAAAGTTTACCACTTTTACGTCATCTCTGAACTGTTCCGTTTCCTGGATCGCCCAAACCGGGTAGGTATCGTTATCTCCGTACACAAAAAGAATATCTTCTTTCGGCAGTGATTTCAAAACGGAATATCCGTAATCATAAGAAGTATATCGGTTGTGTCTGTTGTGGACATTATAGTTCTGGAAACCCATCATAAAAGGAACCCCCAGAAGAACCACGCCTGCAACCAGATTGGCCGCATTCGATTTGATTTTAGATTGCAAGAACCAAAGGATGGCTCCCGCTCCCAATCCGATCCAGATGGCAAACACATAGAACGAGCCTACCATCGCATAATCTCTTTCTCTCGGTTCGAAAGGTTTTACCCCGGTATAGAAAATGATCCCGACACTCATCAACACAAAGATCGACAGCATCGCGTAGAATCTCCCGAAGTCTCTGTTCAGCTGGAAAAAGAATCCGATCAGCCCTAAAATTAGCGGTAAAAAGAAGAATTTAACGGTACTTTCATTTTTAAATTTTGAAGGCATCTTGTCCTGATTCCCCCATAATGCGTTATCGATAAAAGGAATCCCTGAGATCCAGTTTCCTTTTGTGCTTTCCATATTTCCTTCAAGGTCGTTCTGACGGCCCACGAAGTTCCACATCAGGTAACGTATAAAATAATACCCGTTCTGGAAGGTAATGAAATAATCAAGGTTCTGCGCCAGGGAAGGCTTCTGAACGTTGATCAGGTTATAAGGTCTTACTTTCAGATAATCTGCCGCAGTAATCGATCCGTCTTCGTATTTTTTTCTTAATTCATCAAAAATCTGTTTCGCTTCCGGGCTGTTCGCTACATCTTCGTTACCATAATTAAAGGTAAAATCCGGTGCTCCATACATGGAAATGTAGTTGGCCATCACATCTTTGTCCTCATTGAACATTCTTGGCATAAATCCTACATGGGCTTTATTAAAGACATAATTGAAACGGTCTCCCGTTTTTCTGTACGTTCCGGTCCTTTCGTCTTTCTCGTAGATTTCTCCGGTTTTGGTTGTTTTGAAGCTTCCGTCTTCGTTTTTCTCGATTCCGTTGGCATCGAGGAAAGCGGTATAGTTCTGTCCGTAAATCGTAGGCCAGTCACCGTACTGCTCCCTGTTGTAATAATCCAGCATTCCGATGGCGTTGTCCGGATCGTTAAGGTTCATCGGCGGATTAGCATTTGCCCTTATCGGAATTACCATCCAGCATGAAAAACCTATCATCATAAAAACTATTGATAAAGCAATGGTCTGGAATACATTTTTTTTCATCTTTCTTGTATAGGAAATCAGAAAATAACAGATTCCTACCATCAGGATAAACCCAACTATGGTTCCTGAATGGAACGGCAACGATAATCCGTTCACAAAGAAAATCTCAAGCTTCCCGAACATCGTCATGATGAAAGGGAAAATCCCTTTAAAGACAATAGCGAGAATAAGCAGGGTTATAGCATTTGCCCAAAGAAAATTCTTCCAGGTGAATTTATAGCTTCTTGCATAATACACAAGACATACCGCAGGAATCGCCAGCATACACATCATGTGAACGCCTACGGAAAGTCCCAGAATAAAGAATATCAAAATGATCCAGCGCTCGTTCCCCGGCATCTGGTATTCGTTTTCCCATTTGGTGATGAGCCAGACCAGAAGAGCAATAAACATCGACGCCATCGAATATACTTCCCCTTCTACCGCAGAGAACCAGAACGTATCTGAAAATGTAAAGCATAGAGCGCCTACAATACCTGCAAAAAGAATAGAAATTTCCTGATGTTTTGTAATTTCCTCAAAGTCCTTGTTCAGAAGCCTTCTTACAAAATGCGTGATCGTCCAGAACAGAAACAGGATTGTAAATGCACTGAACAGGGCAGACATCGCGTTGATCACGATCGAATAGTTTTCGCCTTTTCCTAAAGCAAAAATGGCTGCCACGGCACCCACAATCTGGAATAATGCCGCTCCGGGAGCGTGCGTTACTTCGAGTTTTACTGCTGAGGAAATGTACTCGCCGCAATCCCAGAAACTGAAATTCGGTTCTATGGTGGACAAGTACGTAATGAATGCAATAGCGAAAACCACCCATCCGAGAACGGTGTTCCATTGCCTAAAAGTCCAATTTTTCATATTATTAAATCAATTACGCGAAAATAACGCTTTTATATGATTTTATAGGGTTTTTAACAAAATTTAAAGATTTTGGCTCACTTTTTGAAAAGTTTCATCGTTGGATATACATATAAAATAAATTTTGCGTATTTTTAGATTTCAAAAATCAAACAAAAGTTTAGAAATTGAATTTATTTTTTTGTATTTTTGCCGACAGATTTTTATTGAAAAATAACGACAAATAATGAGTAATGTTTACGATAATATACTTGGCCTAATAGGAAATACTCCTATGGTGAAGCTTAACACTGTGACGAAAGATATTCCTGCAACCGTTTATGCCAAGTTAGAATCATATAATCCTGGACATTCCACTAAAGACAGAATCGCACTTCATATTATAGAAAACGCTGAGAGAAAAGGTTTAT
Source organism: uncultured Chryseobacterium sp. (assembly GCA_913774355.1). Classification (GTDB taxonomy): domain Bacteria; phylum Bacteroidota; class Bacteroidia; order Flavobacteriales; family Weeksellaceae; genus Chryseobacterium. Next base: position 390,461 of record CAJYGB010000018.1, read on the forward strand.
TAAAAGAAGATTCCATCGTTGTGGAAACTACTTCCGGAAATACAGGATTCTCTATTGCCATGGTCTGCATTATCAAAGGATATAAATGCATACTGGCCGTAAGTGATAAGACAAAACCTGAAAAAATTGCTTATCTTAAAGCATTGGGAGCTACCGTATACATCTGTCCGGCGAATGTTCCGGCGAATGATCCGAGATCCTATTATGAAGTAGCCAAAAGAATTGCTGCAGAAACCCCGAATTCCATTTACATCAACCAGTACTTCAATGAGCTGAATATTGATGCTCATTACCAGACCACGGGTCCTGAAATCTGGGAACAGACGCAGGGAAAGATTACCCATCTTTTTGCCTGTACGGGAACCGGCGGTACTTTGTCAGGTTCAGCAAAATTCTTAAAAGAAAAAAATCCTTTTATAAAAATCATAGGTGTGGACGCTGACGGATCTATCCTGAAAAGCTATCACGAAACCGGGGAGATCCATAAAGAAGACGTTCATCCTTACCAGATTGAAGGAATGGGAAAAAATTTAATTCCTTCCGCTCTTCTGTTCGACAAGGTGGATGAATTTGTGAGAGTGAATGATGAAATGTCGGCCTACAGAACCCGGGAAATTGCCTTGAAAGAAGCAATCATGGGAGGTTATACCACCGGAGCGGTAACCCAGGCACTGATGCAGTATTCCCATTCTCACAAATTTTCCGAAAATGATCTGGTGGTTTTAATTTATCCTGATCACGGTTCAAGGTACATCACCAAAGTGTACAGTGATAAATGGATGGCAGAACAGGGTTTTATTAATAACTGTGTTCACAATTACGATGAAGTTTTCAAAACCGAATTCATCAAATAAGGAGCGAATAAATTTATACAAACCAAGCCTTTTTGTAACCACAAAAGGCTTTTTTACTTAAAATATTAATAAAATGTTGGATATTTTTGACAGAATAAAAGAAAATCCAGGACCTCTTGGACAGTTTGCAGATTATGGCGAAGGCTATTTCATTTTCCCCAGATTAGAAGGACCGATCGGCCCGAGGATGCAGTTCCAGGGTAAAGAAGTTATCTTCTGGAGTGCTAATGATTATCTGGGAATGTGTAATCACCCCGAAGTGCTGGAAGCCGACGCAAAGGCAGCTGCAGAATTCGGAATGTTCTATCCGATGGGCGCAAGAGCGATGTCCGGAGAAACGGAACAGCACCTTCAACTGGAAAGAGAACTGGCTGATTTTGTTCAGAAGGAATCCGCCTATTTATTGAATTTCGGTTACCAGGGAATGGTTTCTACGATCGATGCTTTGGTAGGAAGAAATGATGTAATTGTTTATGATGTTGATTCTCATGCCTGTATTGTTGACGGGGTGAGACTTCACGCCGGAAAAAGATTTACATACAGACATAACGATATTGCCAGCCTTGAAAAAAACCTTGAAAGAGCAACCAAAGTAGCTGAGGAGACAGGAGGCGGTATTCTTGTTATCACTGAAGGAGTATTCGGAATGAGAGGCCAGCAGGGAAAATTAAAAGAAATCTGTGACCTGAAATCCAAGTTCAAATTCAGATTACTGGTAGATGACGCGCATGGATTCGGTACTCTTGGTAAAACAGGAGCCGGAGCCGGTGAAGAGCAGGGATGCCAGGATCAGATCGATGTATACTTCTCTACTTTCGCCAAATCAATGGCGGGTTTCGGAGCTTTCATCGCAGGAGATAAAGAAATCATCAGATATCTGAAATTCAATTTAAGATCCCAGATCTTCGCAAAATCACTTACGATGCCAATGGTAATCGGTGGCCTGAAAAGACTTGAACTGTTGAGAACAAGACCGGAAATAAAAGCCAAGCTTTGGGAAAACACCTACAAATTACAGAACGGACTTAAAGAGAGAGGTTTTAATATTGGGGATACCAATACCTGTGTAACTCCTGTGATGATGCAGGGAACACCTGTAGAAGCAACACTTCTGGTGAAAGATTTAAGAGAAAATTACAGAATCTTCACTTCAGTAGTGATATATCCGGTTATTCCAAAAGGGATGATCCTGTTAAGACTAATTCCTACCGCTTCACACACCGATGCGGAAATCAATGAAACCCTGGCTGCTTTTGAAGCGATCCATGACAAATTGGTAAGCGGACACTACAAAGAGCAGGAACAGAAATTACTGGAAGAACAGGGCTTAAGCTTTAAAGCGATTTAAAATAATATCATGGAAACCACTGGAGCATTTCAGTGGTTTTTTTTTCATTTAAAATTAATTCACCAATGCCATTATTAATTTAGGGAATTCAGAAATTAAGAGTTGCATATATTATAAAAATTAAATTATTTGAAATAACTTTGCAAAAAATTTCTGTTGAAAGATCTGCTTCTTATCACCCCACCCTTTACCCAACTTAATACGCCTTATCCTGCCACGGCTTACATCAAAGGTTTTCTGAATACCAAAAATATTTCGAGTCATCAGACGGATTTGGGGATTGAGGTTATTCTCGCTTTATTTTCAAAAGAAGGGCTTCGTAAAGTTTTTGATAAGGATATCGATCTTCCGAATGTTTCGGAAAATGCCCAACGGATCTTTACTTTAAAGAACGAGTATATCAAAACCATCGACCAGGTCATCCGTTTTCTTCAGGGAAAAACACCGACCCTGGCCCGGCAGATCTGCTCGATGAATTTTCTTCCGGAAGCCTCCCGTTTTAATCAGTTGGACGATATGGAATTCGCCTTCGGAAATATGGGTTTGCAGGATAAGGCCAAACATTTGGCGACCCTGTACCTCGAAGACCTTTCCGATTATATTGTGGAAAACGCAGATCCTGATTTCGGATTCAGCCGTTACGCTGAACGGTTAGGAAAAAGTGCCAACTCATTTGATGAGCTGTACGCAAAAATACTTGGAGACCTTACTTTTATCGATTACTTTACTTTGGAAATCCTTCGGGAAAAACTGCAAACCGTGCAACCCAAGCTGGTCTGTTTTTCAATACCTTTTCCCGGGAATCTGTATGCAGCTTTCCGTTGTGCCAAATATATCAAAGAAAATTATCCGGACATCAAGACAGCAATGGGCGGCGGTTTTCCAAATACTGAATTACGGGAAATAAAAGACCCAAGGGTATTTGACTTTTTTGATTTTATCACCCTTGATGACGGAGAACTTCCCCTGGAACTGCTGTGTGAAAATATCTCCCGTACCGGACAAAATGAAATTGAAGCACCGCAGTTCAAAAGAACTTTTTTGATGGAGAATGGGGCCGTAGTTTATAAAAACAATTCGGCACGGCACGATTATAAGCAGGCGGATATCGGAACGCCCGACTACAGCGATCTGAAACTGGACCAATATATTTCGGTGATCGAAATTGCCAATCCTATGCACAGCCTCTGGAGTGACGGAAGATGGAACAAGCTGACGATGGCGCATGGCTGCTATTGGGGGAAATGTACCTTTTGCGATATTTCTCTGGATTATATAAAAATCTACGAACCAATTTCCGCAAGGATTCTGGTCGACCGAATGGAAGAACTGATTGAGTCTACAGGAGAAACGGGATTCCATTTTGTAGATGAAGCCGCACCGCCTGCGCTGATGCGGGAAGTCGCCCTTGAAATTTTACGGAGAAATCTTGTCGTTACGTGGTGGACGAACATCCGTTTTGAAAAGAGCTTCACGAAAGATCTCTGCTTTCTTTTAAAACTTTCGGGTTGCGTTGCCGTTTCAGGAGGACTCGAAGTGGCAAGCGACCGTCTGCTAAAATTAATAGACAAAGGAATTTCCGTGGAGCAGGTTGCCAAAGTTACCCGTAATTTTACGGAAGCCGGAATTATGATCCATGCGTATCTCATGTACGGCTACCCTACCCAGACCATCCAGGAAACCGTGGACTCCCTGGAAATGGTGCGGCAGCTTTTCGAGATGGGAATTTTACAAAGCGCCTTTTGGCATCAGTTTGCCATGACCGCGCATTCGCCTGTCGGGCTGAATCCTGAAGCGTTTGGTGTTACGCCTTTGAAGCAGGAGATTTTATTTGCCAACAACGATATCGATTTCACCGACAAAACCGGGATTGATCACGGCAAGTTCAGTTTCGGACTGAAGAAGTCTCTCTTCAATTATATGCATGGAATTAATTTTGAACTTCCGCTTCAGGAATGGTTTGATTTTAAAATTCCGAGAACGACCATTCACCCTGACTACATTCACGACTGTCTTTTGGAAGAAGATGATTTTAAATTTAAAGGAAACTCGAAAATCATCTTTTTAACACAAAACGTAATCGCTGAGAATCGCATAAAAACAAAAAAGAAGTCCGTTTACCCGTACACGAAAATTACAGCGCACCTAAAAACCAATATTGTCAGCGTAGAGCTGGAGCAGGAACAGGCGCAATGGCTGTTGCATACCTTTAAAGAAAATGCCATTGAAAATCAGAAAAAACCTATGCTTCAGCAACTTAAAGACAACTTTGAAGAAAAACTGGAAGATTTTGAACTGTTCTGGTTTTCCAGGCCGATGCAGCAACTGAAGGAAAACGGAGTGATTTTGAGTTTGTAAGTTTTTGGTCTTTTTCTTCTGGATTTTTAAAAATTTGTAATACGGCAAGTTTAACGGAAAGATTTATATCTAGATTCCTGTGGAATGACAAACTCGACGTTTATTTCTTTTTTACATCCCTATTTGTCATCCCGCAGGAATCCAAACATAGTATTAGAGATTAGCATGAAGGAGGCGAGATTCCTACGTAATAACAATTCGACGTTTGTTTTTTTTAAAGTAAAACAATCATTTACTTCTGCACTCCATCTTTCGTCACCTCTCCTACAATTACCTTTTCCTGGATTTTGATAAAGTTCGGGTCCATAATGGCCATTCGTTCGGCAATGGCTTTATAGGTTGGAAATTTCAGGATAGACGCACGCCCGGATATTTCGCGATACAGTGTAAAGGTCTTTCCTCCTGCCGATTTCAGCTGCTTCGTGGTGGTAATGTATTTTCCGATATATTTGCTATTGGCATCGTAGATCTCGATATCGACGAATGTTTTATCGGTAACCGTATCGTCCGCTCCAAAACTTACCGGAAGATTCGTAAAGTAGCCAACGGGTTTCCCATTGCTCAAAATTTCCCCGACATTATTTACCGTAATATTTAATTTATCAATTTTGGTCCTGGTAGTATAAGCCTCTTTGGTCTTTGTGTCAAGCTTTCTCTTAGGAGAATTTTTAAAAAGTTCATCCAGATTTTTAATGTTAATGCCTCGTTCATCAATGATTTTCAGGCTTTTGACTGAGGTATAAGCCGCCGACTTTTCTTCACCCGAAAATGCGGATGGCGAGGTATAATCCATTTCCAGTGTTTTGTCCTGGTTGTAAACCCTTTTGAGTTTGATGTAGCTGTCGCGGACCGAATCCACGATGCTTTTATCCTCGAATTCAATGGTGTAAATCGGTGTCTCCTTAAGGTCCATAAAGGTATAAATGCTTCCTTTGTTCGAAATTTTTGCCACGGGAATTCCTTCAAGATGTACAATTCCTCTTTTGATTTTAACGGTCTGCGCCTGGAAAAAGATGCCGAAAACTGTAAATAAAATGATTAAACCTCTTATCATAAAACCGAATTCTTACCACATAAAAAAAAGTGTAACAAAGTTACACTTTCTTGAAAATATATTTAGCTTTTCATTTAATTATTCACAAAGGATAATTCCTTTATTATGATTAAATTCTACAACACCGCTTTTGATGGGATAAGAAAAAACCGAATCTTTTTCATTTTCTTTGGTAAAATATTTTGCATAAGCTTCATCAATTGATTTGGCGTACAAATTCACTTTACCACCAATTAAAGAAGAAACAATTCCTGCGTGGTTCTGCATGATGTGGAATTCACCATTTTTCCCCGGCAGCAATACAGAGTCTACTTCTCCTTCAAAAACTACGTATTCTGGTGTTAAAATTTTTATATTCATTTTAATTGCTTTTGGCTTTTGGCTAATAGCGACGGGCTATCAGCAATTAGCATTATTATGCGTTATCAGCTAACATTTTTTGTCCGGCTTCGATCGCTTCCTCGATGGTTCCTTTCAGGTTGAAAGCAGCCTCCGGTAAGTGATCCAATTCACCGTCGATGATCATATTGAAACCTTTGATGGTGTCTTTGATGTCTACCAAAGATCCCGGGATCCCTGTAAACTGTTCTGCTACGTGGAAAGGCTGAGATAAGAATCTCTGAACTTTTCTTGCACGGTAAACTACGGATTTATCTTCTTCGGAAAGTTCTTCCATACCAAGAATGGCGATGATATCCTGAAGTGCTTTGTATCTCTGAAGGATCTCTTTTACTCTCTGTGCACAGTTGTAGTGCTCTTCACCAATGATTTCCGGAGCAAGGATTCTTGAAGTGGAAGCCAAAGGATCTACCGCAGGATAAATACCCAATGAAGCGATCTTTCTATCCAATACCGTTGTTGCATCCAGGTGGGCAAATGTTGTTGCCGGAGCCGGGTCAGTTAAGTCATCCGCAGGTACATAAACCGCCTGTACGGAAGTAATGGAACCGTTTTTTGTAGAAGTAATTCTTTCCTGCATCGCTCCCATCTCAGAAGCAAGGGTCGGCTGGTAACCTACCGCAGATGGCATACGCCCAAGAAGTGCAGATACCTCAGAACCTGCCTGTGTAAAACGGAAGATGTTGTCTACGAAGAAAAGTACGTCTCTACCCTGTCCGCTTTCTCCACCGTCTCTGTAGTACTCAGCCAAAGTAAGACCTGAAAGGGCTACTCTCGCTCTTGCACCTGGTGGCTCGTTCATCTGTCCGAAAACGAATGCGGCTTTAGAATCTTTCATAGCTTCTACATCTACTTTGGAAAGATCCCAACCTCCGTTTTCCATAGAATGCATGAAATCGTCACCATACTTGATGATTCCTGATTCAAGCATTTCTCTCAAAAGGTCATTTCCTTCTCTCGTTCTTTCCCCTACACCGGCGAAAACCGAAAGACCTCCGTGTCCTTTTGCAATATTGTTGATCAACTCCTGGATCAATACTGTTTTACCTACACCGGCACCACCGAACAATCCGATCTTACCTCCTTTTGCATAAGGCTCAACCAAGTCGATTACTTTAATCCCTGTAAATAAAACTTCTGCAGAAGTTGAAAGCTGATCAAATTTCGGAGCCGGTCTGTGAATAGGAAGACCACCCTCCTTAGATATATTTTGAAGTCCGTCGATAGCATCACCAACTACGTTGAAAAGTCTTCCGTTTACCGCCTCACCGATTGGCATTACGATAGGATTACCATATCCTATTACGTCCTGTCCTCTTTTAAGACCGTCGGTAGCATCCATTGCGATACATCTTACCGTATCTTCTCCAATATGCTGTTCTACCTCCAAAACTACTTTTTCACCGTTTTCTTTTGTAATTTCCAACGCGTCATAGATTGCCGGAACTGCTTCCACATCACTGAAAACAACGTCGATTACCGGACCGATAATTTGAGAAATTTTACCTTTAATTTGGTTTGCCATTGCTAAATTTTTTCTTGGTGCAAATATAATGATTCTTCATTAACCCGCAATTGGTAAAAAACAGATTTTTATCATACTTTTCAAGCAATGTAACGATAGAGCAATTTACCAATATAACAATGGATGCTGTTAAAATTATTGATACACTGGTATATTGATAGATTGTTACATTATATCTATATTTGCAGTCAAAATTTTTCCGGTTTGAAAGTTTTCAGGAATTTTAGCGAATACACTTCTCAAAAGCCCCTGGCATTGTCTCTGGGCATGTTCGATGGCGTCCATCTTGGCCATAAAAGTATTATCGATGAATTAATAAGGGTAGGTGGAGAGAATCACCTGGAAACCGCAGTGCTCACGTTCTGGCCGCATCCGAGGTTTGTTTTTAACCCGTCCGAAAACCTGAAGCTGCTGAATACCCTGGAGGAAAAAACGTTTTTAATGGAAAAATACAACATTGAAAACCTGTTCCTGAAAGAATTTGATGAGGAATTCAGAAATCTGACCGGCGAAGAATTTGTACGGCAGATCCTGGTAGACAAACTGCATGTAAAATACCTGATCATCGGTTACGACCATTCTTTCGGGAAAAACAAAAGCGGGAACTTCGAACTGCTTCAAAAACTTTCGGAAGAACTTGATTTTGAAGTGGAACAGATGGAAGCGATCAACATCCATGAAAACAACATCAGCTCTACCAAAATCCGGAAAGCCCTTCTGGATGGAAATATCCGGGAAGCCAATGAAATGCTGGGATATTCCTACTCTGTCTCCGGAACGGTAGTACACGGAAAAAAAATCGGCCGGACCATCGGTTATCCAACAGCCAACATTGAAACCGACTCTATTAAACTTTTACCGAAAAAAGGAGCTTATATTGTAGAAGTTTTTGTTAAAGATCAGCAATATAAAGGAATGCTAAGCATCGGCACAAATCCTACCGTTAACGGTGAAAAATTAACCGTAGAAGTCTACATTCTAGATTTCAACAACGATATCTACGGTGAAAAAATCACTGTGAAATTCCGGGATTTCCTTCATGATGAAATTAAATTTGAAGGTTTGGAAAAGCTGATTGAAAGACTGGATGAGGATAAAAGGCTGACGGAGGAATTCCAGTTTTTAAAATAAAAAACCGTATCAAGCCATACGGTTTCTTGTGACGGATCAATCCTGCGATTTTAAGCTATCTGATATTTCAATCTTCTAATTCAATAGGATTATGTCCTTTTTTTTCTGTACTAACTGCTTTTTGTCTTTCTTTTTGATTTTGGGAAAATACGGTACCCATACTTTCCAATTGATATCTGGCATTTTCTCTAAAATTTGTTCTTGCCTGAGATAAGTCTTTTTTAGTAACATTCTTAGAGTTCTTATAGTACCTTTCACTTACGGTTACTACCTTACCTTTTAATTCAGAACTTGAGGTCGATTTTACCAACTCAAAATCGTAATCTCCCGTTTTATCTGTAATTTTTATAATTAATCCGGGAAGGCCACTGAATTTATAGGGACCAAAAGGAAAAGGAATCTCAGTTGCATACCAGGCGGTCCAGTCTCTTCCTTTATAATGTACCTCTGCTTTTTTGCAAGTAATAGAATTAATTACTTTTTTTTCATCAACAAGTTTCCAGTTATTAATAATAGGACTATCATAAGATAACAAAGTCATTCCTACCGACTCATAAAATTGTGAATGATCAATTGTTTGGATAATCAAAAAATTAGATTTTGAAACTGGGATATCGCTCAAATCAATAACGTCCTTATTCTTATTGTATTTTGCCATGAAAAGAGAGTCAAATTTCAATGCATTTTCACTGATAAAAAAAGCACGGTTATTGCCTATTTGTAATGAATAGAGTTCCTGATTTACATAGTCCTGATTGAGAGTATTAGGCTTATACTTAAGTAAATAGGTAAATTCTCCTATTAATGAATCCTTATTGACAGTCTGAGAAAATACAAAAGAGAAAATAAATAAGAATACAATGTTTAAAAATTGGTTTTTCATAAAATTCATACTTCATTTAAAAAAAGACCGTCCAAAAAACTTTATTTCCATCCGTAATTACTGGAGTTTTAATAAATAAACAAAAAACGTAGACGTATGTTTATTTAGTTTTACCAAATTTAAAAGATGTCAAAATAATTTTTTGAACGGTTAATATTATCAATTTAGATTAATATGATTAATCCAGGTAAGCTACTTCATTCAGTTATAAAATAACTAAGGAGTATATGGGCTATCATACATACAATAATTATTTTGAATCTGCTGTCCCCAGTTAATCCATTGATCTGCTGTCCAATCCTGACAGGTATAAGCTGATGTACAAGTTACAACCACTGTCGCACATTGTACTCTTTTTGTTGCTTTATTTTTTAAAGTTGTTTTATTCTTATCTTTTGAAACAACTTCCTTTTTTTCTTTTGAAAATGATTCTTTCTTATTTTCTGACTTTCCATCACTTTCATATTTTGCAGAAATTGTATTTGCACTTACAGCTCCCGCGATCAAAATTCCCGTTAATAAAATCATTTTTTTCATTGTAATAAATTTTTATTGTTATTAAAATTTTGTTTAAACTCTTGCGCAATTGTTTCAACATTTCAAAGAAATAAAAAAAAAAAGAAAAAAGCAATATCAATTATCAACATTTATTGAAATATTTGTTATGTTAGATTCAAATACAAATCATTGTAAATCAAATATTTAAACACATAAATATATCTCATTAAAATGATTTAACATTATTTTAACAACTCTATTTTTATTTTTTTCGTCAGCGATTTAAAAATCAATTCATACGAATGATCAATCATCTTACAAATCAAATCTCTTTTTAGGCCATCGAGTGAAACGGAATTCCAATGGGTTTTGTTCATGTGATAAGCGCCGGTAATCTGCGGATATTGTTCACGAAGTTCACTGCTCCATTCCGGGTCTGTTTTTACACTGATCTGCAGAGGCTGCTTTTCCAGGGACATCAGTAGGAACATTTTGTTTCCGACTTTCATCACCAGCGTTTCATTATCGAAAGGAAAGCTTTCCGTCACTCCTTTTTTAGCAAGGCAATAGTCTAAAATTTCGTTCGCATCCATATTTTTATAATAAGTAATTATTAATGGGGTAATCAGTGATTTGTAAGAGATAATATTTTTTACTTCAGGTCAAATTTAGTAAATTTAAGAAAGAAACATCATCACTTTAAATTTCAATTATTATGAAAGCTTTAGTTATCGGCGCTACGGGTGCCACAGGAAAAGATTTGGTCAATCAGCTGCTTCAGGATCAGGATTTCGATGAAATTAAAGTTTTTGTAAGAAAACCGATTGACATTCAGAATGATAAATTAAAAGTCTATGTGGTAGATTTTGAAAAGCCGGAAGAATGGAAAAATGAAGTGAAAGGTGATGTCGCTTTTTCCTGCCTGGGAACGACTCTAAAGGCAGCCGGAAGCAAGGAAGCCCAACGGAAAGTCGATTTCGACTACCAGTATGAATTTGCGAAAGCGGCCAAAGAAAATAACGTGGAGGATTACATCCTGGTTTCTTCATACGGCGCCGATCCAAAATCCAAAATTTTTTATTCCCGGATGAAAGGCGAGCTGGAGGACGCAGTGAAAAAGCTGCATTTTACTAAAATTACCATCTTTAAACCGGGTATGCTGGAAAGAAAAGATTCAGACCGTCCGGGAGAAGTGTTGGGAAGCAGAATCATTAAGTTTGCCAACCGGCTAGGATTGCTGGAAAGCCAGAAACCTTTACCGACCAACGTTCTTGCCAAAGCCATGATTAATTCTTCTAAAATAAAAAGCAACGGCTATTCAAGCATCAAGCTAGGTAATATTTTCTGTTTTGCGGAAAAGAGCAATGATTAAAAGTCAATAGTGAATTGTGAACAGGATAAGATTATCAATTAAACGCTGCTCTTTTTTTAAAGAACAGCATTTAAAGAAGTTAATTAACTGAATTCGGAAGTCAGTTTTTTCCTGATTTCATCCGCAATTACTTTATCCTTTATTTTGTCATAAGTATTTCGTGCTTTTTTAATTAGCTTTTCGTCTTTTTTATTTTTTCCTACTTTAATTAATGCCAACGCATACAGGGAAAGATAGCCATCGTCTTTTTTATAGGTAGAATAAGCATCTTCAAGATAAGGTAGGGCTGTTTCATAGTTTTCCTTCAAGGTATAGAGCATCCCATACATATAAACGACATCATCTTTTACTTTGCCAGAAACTTTATACAACTCTTCTGCACGTTTTAAATTTTTTAATCCTTCTTCATAATCTCCTATAATAACAGATGTATTTCCGATCCCGTAATAGCCTTCAGGATTTTCCGGAAAGTATTTCACCATCTCCTCATATTTTTTCCGGGCTTCATCCACTTTTCCGAATCTCATAAACTGTATCGCGAGATTCTGCTTAAAGATCGGTGCGTTATTCTGAGCCAGGCTATCGGCAATATAGTATGCAGCCAATGCTTCTTTATGCATATCCTGCAATCTTAAAAAATATCCGGCCATAAAATAGGCATCGCAGTATTTTGGATCTTCACTGGCTACTTTCAGCAACAAATTAGTGATTCCACCGTAATATTTTGGATAATTCAATGCTAAGAAAGCAGTTTCAAAGCTTTTTTTAGAACTGGCATTTTGTGGTGTGCAATAATTTGTTTTTCCTAAGAAATACGAATCCTGAGAAAATCCCTTGACGGAAAGGAGCAAAATTAAAATGATTACTAGTTTTTTCATGGTTTAAAAATTAAAAAAAGTGGATAAAAATCCACTTTATAACGATATTCTTTACTATTTATTTCAGATACTTCGTAATGGCTTCATCTGTAGGTTTGGTAGTGCTTACGAAAGAATCAACCAGCTTTCCGTTCTCGTCAATTAAGAATTTGGTAAAGTTCCAGAGGATGGTTGTGTTCTTCACCCCGTTCAGCTCTTTCTCGGTTAAGTATTTAAAGATCGGAGCCGTATCGCTGCCTTTTACGGAAACTTTGGCCGCCATCGGGAAAGTTACCCCATAATTTTTCTGACAGAAAGCGCCGATTTCTTTATTGCTGCCCGGTTCCTGGCCGCCGAAATTGTTCGCAGGGAAACCTACTACAACCAATTTGTCTTTGTATTCTTCCGACACTTTTTCAAGATCGGCATACTGAGGTGTAAATCCGCATTCCGAAGCGGTATTCACGATAAGGATTTTCTTTCCTTTAAAATCGGCAAAGTTGATCTGCTTCCCTTCTTCCAGGGCGTCAACTTTAAAATCATATATTGATTTTCCCATAAGTTCATTCGTTTTGGCTTTAGATACATCACTTTTCTTCTGGGCACAGCTGTTGAAAAAAGCAACCACCGAAAGAAACATTAAAAACAATTTTTTCATAATTTAAATTTAATTCTTTTTTTGATTAAAATTTGAAAGTATTGGCAGGAAATACTTTATTGATATCGATCCTGTTGATCAGCATCACGTAATCACCGTCTTTTTTGGCACTTGAAGACTCAATCCTGAATGGCATAGATAAATTCCCGACTTTTTTAAAATCTGAATACAGCAAGGTTTCATCCTTTTTTACTTCTTTCAAAAGCATGTAGTTTTTAGTATCGAAATAATAAACGTTTTTATTAACATTTTTCGTCAGTTCCACCTTATGGCAGTAAATGTTTCCTATTTTTTCCTTTCCCAGGTATTTTGCCTCAAACCCTTTGTTTTCCCAGTCGATAAAATCATTGTCGAAACTTTCCGGAACATATTCTGCATATTCCTGAACTTTGTTGGTTGCGTAATTCATCGCATAACCTTTAGATCCGTCATAGCCTTCAATGGCCGTATCTTTTCCGCCGATGGTAATCACGGTTTTGGTAAGATTCGGGCGTTGCTGGTAGATTTTGATCGGGTATTCGTCTTTCACACCCAGAATTACTTTTCCCTGAAGCAGTACGGAATTCAGCAGTTTCCAATTGGTCAGTCCTCCGGACAGTTCGATATTTTTATCAATAATTTCCTTTGCCGTCTGAGCCAGACATAATTGAGAGCATACCAGAATAAATGCTAACAGTAATTTCTTCATGAATACTTTTTATAAATTCAAATATAAGGCTTTTTTAATTTGAAAAAAGGAGACGCATATCACATTTCAGAATTATCTATCGGCAAATCTTCAGATCAGCGTTCTCGCTTTTTCAAGATCTTCCGGAGTATCGATGCCCACGCCGACAAAATTGGTTTCTATCATCTTGATTTTCATGCCGTATTCCAGGTAACGGATGCATTCTATTTTCTCGGAAATTTCCAAAGGCTTCATTTCCAGTTTCGAAAATTGGATCAGCGCATGTTTCCTGAAAGCGTAGACGCCGATGTGTTTAAAATAATCGACCGCATAAGAAATCTCCCGGTGAAACGGAATAACGGAACGGCTGAAGTATAATGCAAAGCCATTGTTATCGGTAATTACTTTTACATTGTTCGGGTTTTCGATCTCTTCTTTTTCATGAAGCTTTATTTTTAAGGAAGCCAGGGAAATCTCCTGGTTATCGTCGTTCCTGAAAACTTCGATGAGTTGCTTCAAAGGCTCCAATTTTAAAAACGGTTCATCTCCCTGCACATTGATCACAATGTCGCAATCAATGGGCTGTACGGCTTCTGCAATGCGGTCACTCCCCGTCTCATGTTGCCCCGTCATTACCGCTTTTCCGCCATGGTTTACGATTTCATCAAAAATAATTTCCGAATCCGTAGCAACAAAAACTTCATCAAACAAACCGGTTTCCACGACATTCTGATAAGTCGTCGTGATGACGGTCTTTTCTCCTAACATTTGCATCAGTTTGGCCGGAAAACGGCTGGCTTCGTAACGTGCGGGTATTACTGCAATTATTTTCATATGAAAGTATTTTATTGATATTTTATTTTATGTAATGGGATAAAAAGATAATTCCATAGATCCAAGAAATAAACAAAAATGTATAAAGAAATCCGAAAGCAACGCTTTTGACCAGGTTTCCTTTACAGTATCTGGAGTTTTTAAATACCAGCCGTAAAGCCCGAAAAAAAATCCAATAGAGCATGGCTGTAAATAATAAGATCACCACCCAGAAAACAACACCTAAAAAGTAGAGGAGGAAAACCAGAACAATTGAAAAGAAAATCCATAAAATAACAGAAAGAATCAATTCTCCGCAACCGGCTTCTCCTCCAAAACTTATATCGGGTAGATCGAAACTATCAATTTTTGGCCTCTTTTCACTGTATTTTACTATTTTTTCCCGGTTTATAATATGACCTACATTATCTTTTAGTTTCAAACCAAAATAGAGTCCTAAGCTAATAAACAGAAATAATACTGTTGCTAAAATGGATGTTGATAATATGGAATTCTGAAATAGAGACCGGTGAGAACCTGCTCCTGAAATCCAGACACTTAAAATAACAAGAACAACAATTACTACTGTAGAATAGCTCAAAAACCGGGTTTCAAGGAAATATCTTTGTGGAATCTTCATATTCTTCCGGAATAGCAATTTAAAAAGATAACAGTGTAACAATTGATCAACTGCTACACTGTTATAATGGGTATATTTTACTTATTATTTTAAAGCGTTCAACGCATTTTCCAGCTTCGGCATCATGGCAGAAATCTCCTCAGTAGCCAATCCTCCAACAGAAGCCCTGAACCATGGCTCAGATTTCTCTTCCCCGAATGCAGAGAAAGGAACCAAAGCAACTCCTGCTTCATTGATCAGATAAAACACCAGATCAGAAGAGTTTTCAATCGCTGCTCCGTCCGGTTTTGTCTTACCGATATAATCCAGTTTGATTGTAAGATAAAGTGCACCCATCGGTTCGATACTGTCTACGGCAAGGCCTTTTCCTTTCATATCCTGAATTCCTCCGTGAAGAACTTTCAGGCTGGTTTCCAGTTTTCCTTTGAAATCTTCAACAAAAGCATTCACTTCTTCCGGGTTTTCATAATATTTCGCCGTTGCTTCCTGCTCCGGTTTCGGTGCCCAGGCACCTACGTGCGTCAACAATGCTTTCATCTTATCCAGAATATGAGCCGGACCGAACCCCCAGCCTACACGCACTCCTGTTGCGGCAAGGCACTTGGAAATACCATCGATATAAACCGTATATTCTTTCATTTCAGGGAAAAGGGACACCGGATCTACGTGCTCCGCCCCAAAGGTAAGGTTGGAATAGATCTGATCGTACATCAGGTACAACGGTTTTTCGTCTTCGCTTCTCTTTTTGTTTTCTTCCAGTATCAGTTCGCAGATTTCCGAAAGCTGCTCTCTGGTAAATATCGTTCCGGTAGGGTTCAACGGTGAACAAAGCGCTACCAGCACCGCACCTGATAAATGAGGCCTCAAATCGTCCGCCGTCGGAAGAAAATTATTTTCAGGAGTTGTTTTTACCTCGATCGCATCAGCAGAAGTAAGGTAAGCGTAGTGGTTATTGTTCCATGAAGGAATAGGATATACCACTTTATCCCCTTCATCTACGATGGTCTTGTATACCGCATAAATCAAAGGTCTTGAACCGGCCGTGATCAGGATATCATTCGGAGAATAGTCCAGGTTCCATCTTGTTTTTAGATCTTTGGAAACTTCTTTTCTTAAAGATAAAAGTCCGTTCGCAGGCGGATAGTTTGTCAGGTTATTCTGATAGGCTTTCTGAATTTCCTCCTTCAGCTGGGCAGGAATCGGATAAATATTAGAATTCAGATCTCCAATCGTAAGATTGGCAATCTCCGCTCCTTTTGCCTTTAGATCATTTACTTCATTACCAATTTTTACAATTTCAGAACCGATCAGGTTCGCCGCTAATTTTGAAACTTTCACTTTTACTTTTATTTATTGTTACTTTATTAATGTTATAAGTTATTAATTATGAGTTATAAGTTTTTCTTAATTGTAATAATTATACTTCTTATTATTTTTAAAATCTCTGTCGCCGGATTTATAAGTTCGTCGAATTCCTCTTTCGATATGTAATCAGTAGCATACAATAGCTCAATCCAATAAATGGTTTCATCACATTACTTCTGAGAAATCGACAGTTTATGAATAAAAACAGGCTTGCTCTGAGCATTTAAAGCCTCCCGAACATTAGCTCCAACAGAAGTGCCGGATCTTAAAAGCTGTCTTGACAGAACATATTCCTTATTTTTTATACTGAATTGCCTGTAAAATTTAACAATACTTACAGCAAACTCGAAACTCTTTATTTTAATAATACTATTACTCATCATTCAAAATTTATAACTTATAATTTATTATTATGTCAACTGCAGGTCATTTTTCACCCGGTTTATTTTCTCTTCCAATGATTTCTGCTGGTCTCTGAAATCGGCTGCAGAAGCAAGATCCTCTTTTACAGAAATATAGAACTTGATCTTCGGCTCTGTTCCGGAAGGTCTTACGCAGACTTTTGTTCCGTCCTCGGTATAATAAATCAATACATTGGATTTCGGAATATCGTTCATTACCTGTTTTTCGTTCCTGGAAACGATAAAATTGGTCTGCTCCTTGAAATCCTTTACCTCTGCCACCGGCGATCCTGCCAGTTGCTTCGGAGGGTTTTCACGGAAATCCTTCATCATGTTCTGGATTTCTTCTGCCCCGTCTCTGCCTTTTCGTACCAGGTTCACAAGGCCTTCGTAATACATTCCGGTTTCCTGGTAAATTTCGATCAGGTAATCGTACATGGTTCTTCCGTTGGCTTTGCACCATGCTGCGATTTCACAGGCAAGAACAATACTTCCGCACGAATCTTTATCACGGACAAAATCTCCGGTCATGAATCCGAAGCTCTCTTCCCCGCCGCAGATGAACTTTTCCTGTCCTTCCACATCGCGGATCATCTTTCCGATCCATTTAAATCCGGTTAATCCCACTTTACACTGTACCCCGAATTTCTGGGCAATGTCAAAGAAAATATCGGACGTCACAATCGTAGAGCCGATGAATTCCTTTCCGGTAATCCGGCCCTGTTTTCTCCATTCGTTCAGAATGTAATAAGTCAGAATGGTGTTGGTCTGGTTTCCGTTCAGCAATTCAATTTCACCGTCCAGGTTTCTTACGGCAATTCCCAAACGGTCCCCGTCCGGATCAGTTCCGATGACGATATCGGCATTGGTAATTTTAGCAAGATCCATGGCCATTTCAAGGGCTGCCGGTTCCTCAGGATTTGGAGAATCAACGGTCGGGAAATTTCCGCTTGGGATCATCTGCTCCTTTACCAGGTCAATTTTTTTGAAACCTGCTTTTTCCAACGCTTTAGGAACGGTAGTATAGGTTGTTCCATGAATGGAAGTAAAAACAATATTTAAATTTTCCTTTCCGACATTCTGATAGGTCGAATTTTCGATACAGGCATCGATATACACGTCATCCTGCTCCTCTCCGATCCACTCGATCAGGTCATCATTCCCATTGAATTTTATTTTATCGAACTGCACGGAAAGTACTTCGGCAATAATCGCTTCGTCATGTGGCGGAACAATCTGCGCGCCGTCATTCCAGTACACTTTATATCCGTTGTATTCGGGCGGGTTGTGGGAAGCCGTCAGTACAATCCCTCCATGACAGTTCTTATTTCTTACCGTGAAAGACAATTCCGGAGTCGGACGGTGGTCTTTGAAAAGCAATACTTTAATTCCGTTTGCCGTTAAAACATCAGCTACCAGTTTTCCGAATTCTTTTGAATTGTTTCTAACGTCGTAAGCAATGGCCACTTTAATTTCTTCACCTGAAAACTGCTTTAGCATATAGTTCGCAAGTCCCTGTGTAGCCTGGCCTAACGTGTATTTATTTAAACGGTTGGTTCCTACGCCCATGATTCCTCTCATCCCTCCTGTTCCGAATTCCAGCGGTCTGTAAAAAGAGTCCTCCAGGTCAGGCGAATTGCCGTCAATTAATAATTGTACCGCACTTCTTGTTTCTTCATCAAATGATTCGTGCAACCAAAGTTTTGCTTTTTCTAATGTTGTCATATTTGTATTTTGTACAGTTTATTTGCAGGGTGATGGGTGTTGGTGAAGGTTAAAGTTTTCCAACACTGTTCAAGCCTTTTTTGTTTTTATTTAATTTAAAAGTTCAATTTTTAAATCCGGCAATCTTGTTTTTAACTCAATGATTTTTAACTGAAGTTCATTCTGATCAAAAATAGAATCACCAAAAATTTCCCCGTTGATCTCAAAACTGATGGTTGTAAAATCTTCAGATGAATCAGTTTCTGAGATTTCTCTAAAAACCGTCTTTCCACGTCCAAAAATAAAATGTCCGGATTTTTTATTCCAGACGGTTTTTAATTCACACCGATCAGAAACAGCATTAATAACTGTCATTCCGACACGGCAAAATTCATCGCCGACCTCAAGATGTTTTTTTTCGTTGCTGCATGCTCCGATTTTTGTCATAATACATTCGGCTTTGGTCAAAGCCCATGACTTATCCAAAGACATTCCTGCATTATATTTTACAAGCAGTGAATTGGACTTGGCATTAACAATTATTTCACTGCAATTATTGTCAAAATATTCATCAATTGCATGGCAAAGAGCTCCAAATACAAGAGAATTTAAATTGTTTTCCTTAAAACAATCTTCAAAATACAGATTAGGACGAAGTCTTACATGCTCCATTCCTTCCAAGGTTTTAATATTGTCTGCTGTATATTTTTTCTCTTCCAATTGCTTTTACTCCAGTTTCTTATTCTCTACCCTCGTATCTTTATCTATTTTAAACGCCCGGACCGGATCATTATAATAAATAAATTTTGCGGTATTCTGAACGTGTCCTTTCAGGGAATCTTTGACATTCACTTCTGCATAGTTTCCGTTTTTGGAATTGATCTTCAGGTTTTCGATTTTCCAGTAAGGGGCGATCAGGCTTGCCGTATCGGCGATTTTGATCACCGCGTCTTTGGTCTGACCAAGAAAGTTGGCCCTGCTGCGGTTCAGCATTTCCACTTCTGCCCTTCTTGTATTTACGGAACCCATAAAAGTAGCGAAATTCTTTAAATTAAGCCTAAAATTATCGGTCTTAATTTCACTTGAAATGTTCATCTCTACCGAGTCGGAAATCGCCACTTTTTCCAGATTGTATTTGGAGTAAATCGTGACATTATAAAAATCCACGCCTTTCGTTCCGCGTTTTTCTTTGATGATTAAAGTTTTGTCGTCCACTTCAACATCAAGGTTATCCGCAACGTTAGGATAAGTCTCAATTTCAACAAAGTTTTTATTCCCTCTGGCATAGAATACCCGGAATTTTCCTTCCAGATCGAGGTTTACAAACTCGGGCACATCCACATCTTTCCGCTCGATATTTCCTTTCGGGGAAACTTTTCCGCAGGAAACCAGAACAAGTAAAAATAATATATAAAATATTTTTTTCATATCGACTAAACTATAACAATATTGGTTTGCATATCGATTCTAAAACCATGTTCTTGCTGAAAAGATTTTTTGAATTCATTATCAATTACGACAAATTTTCCTTTCTTTCTGTTATTACAACCAAACACTTTTTTATGGACAAACAATCTAAGTTGTTCAGGATGAAATTCTTTTAAAAAATTAATTGTACTTACAAGCTGACCAAGCATCTCACCACTATTCAAACTTTTCTTATCTTTTAATTCTACCAAATATAAATGTTTATCAGTAGTCAACATTCCTTCACATCTTCCTCTTCCTTTAAATTCATGGTCCTGAATAACACATTTATCAATAGCTCTAAACATAATATCATAGCCTTCCCCATTGTTTCCTTTCTCGTTTATAACTTCTGCCTGCCAGATCTCTTTATCGTTTTCAATTATATATACAGGAGTTCCGTCTTCATTGTCATATAATCCAAAATTCTTTTTATTCTTTGGAACCTGTATACACTTTTCTTCAAAAAAATCTATCATAATTCTTCTTCCAATTCTAACAATTTATCAAAAATTTCATTACTCTTTCTCAATCCTCTATTTAAAAAGTTGTCATCTGATGGAATTCCTTCAAAATTAGGCAACAATCTTAAAGTCCCGTCTTCTTCATTCATTTCATAGATTGAGATTTGATCGGGATTAATTAGAAGATCAGCAGATAATAGATTATCTAAATCATTTAAAACCTGTTTGTTTTCATTTTTCTTAGCTTTGTTAAAAAGATTATAGGCTTCAATCATAATTCCTAAAAAACTTATTAGATATGGACTATGAGATGTAATGATAAGCTTATTACCCGGAATCTTATTATTAATAGATATAAGACTTTTAATAATTTCAAGTTGAGAGGAAGGAAATAAATTCTGTTCAGGTTCTTCAACAATATTAAAAAAAACTTCTTTATTAAATTTAACAGATAGCGCGGATATTGCTAATCTTTTTTGCTCATCAGTAAGATTTTTATCTTTAGATATTGCCTCTACATTCTGACGAAATCTATACTGCTGATCACTACTCATCCGATTTGATTCACCAGATTTGGATTTTACACTTTGACTTAAATAATTTGACACCATAAAGAGCGGAACCGATGACTGAAAGCCGCTGGAAGATTCGGAAAGAAGTATTTTGTAATCTTCCCCAATAAGATTTATAACATCCAAATATTCATCATAGCTCACCAAAAGATTATTAATTGGAAAATTGAGCGCGTTATTAATAGTCTTTTTAGCATGATCAAACTCTGTCAGGAATTCGTTCAAAGCATCTGAAGCAAGCTTAAGTTCCTTGGCTGTTCTGACATAAGAAATAAAATTTCTTTCGGCTGGAACATACATAATTTGTGGAAGCTGGTAGCTAGTGTTTAATCTAAAAACAATTTTTAAAATATCTTTTTCAAATCTAAAATGATAAGCTTCACCAATATAGTCAATAACCGTTTCCTCATGCGAAGAAATATAATTTTCTAATCTATGATAAGTTAAAAAATCTTTTCTGAATCTATATTTTTTTTCCAACCATTCTTCATTAAAGTCACCTCGGGTCAGAGCCTTTTCAATCCACATAAATGTGGAGATTAATTTAGCTATTGTACTTTTACCGGAACCCTGGTCACCTATAAAGATTGTATTCTTAGAAATTTTAATCCATCCCTCATTTTCAAGCAATCCTTCTTTTATAGGCCCAAAATTTTTAATTCTGATCTTCATAAGCTAAATATTATTAAATCACTTCATCAATATTGTAATTCTTGTGCTCACGGTTGGTTCTGATAATCATTTCGCCTAAGAATCCGGCTACGAAAAGCAGGGTTCCCATAATCATCATGGTCAGAGCGATGAAGAACCATGGATTGTTGGTAATCAGGTGCCCGTAGATTCCCCGCGCAACATCAATAAGTTTGGAAATTCCCAGCCACAGTGCCGAAAGAAAACCTACAATAAACATCAATGTTCCTACAGCTCCGAAGAAATGCATTGGCCTACCACCGAAACGGCTTACGAACCAAAGCGTTACCAGATCCAGAAATCCTCTGATGAATCTTTCGGTCCCGAATTTAGATGTTCCGTAAGGACGCGCCTGGTGCTGAACCTCTTTCTCCGTAATCCTTCTGAATCCTGCATTGGCGGCCAGAACCGGGATGTACCGGTGCATATCACCATAGACGTCAATCGATTTTACGACCTGTCGTTTATAGGCTTTTAATCCGCAGTTGAAATCGTGAAGGTATACGCCTGAAACCTTTCTCGCCGCTGCATTGAACAGCTTGGAAGGCACATTTTTCGTCATCACATTATCGAAACGTTTCTTTTTCCAGCCGGAAACGATGTCGTAATTTTCATTGATGACCATCGCATAGAGTTCCGGTATTTCTTCCGGAAAATCCTGTAAATCAGCATCCATTGTGACAATTACATCACCATTGGTGCGTTCAAAAGCGGCATGAAGCGCCTGGGATTTCCCGTAATTCTTGGAAAATTTAATCCCGTGGATCTGAGGATGCTGAACTTTAAGGTTTTCTATAATGCTCCACGACAAATCCGTGCTTCCGTCATCTACAAACCAGATTTCGTAGGACAGCGCGTTTGACCGGCAAACGTTATCAATCCTGGAAAAAAGCTCCTCCAGCGATGCCTCTTCATTCAGTAACGGAATAACTATTGATAAATTCATTTAATTTTAATAAAAAATTATTCTTGATTCTGCTCTTCCTGATAGATTGTTTTTGTTCTGAAAAACGCTCCGAAAAACAATGACAAAACTACGTAAAATATAAGTATTGCCGCAAAATATCCTGAAAAATGACTTACTGTAAGCATATCTTTTCCTTTAACGGCATCCGGAGAGAAACTCGGAAGCCTTTCTTTGTACTTCTGATCCAGCTCATCAATGTCTTTCTGATGTTTTAAGATTTTTCTTGCCGACTGATATTCCTTATCCATTTCAGATTTCTGGCGGGTCACGTACTGATAATTCAGTAGCTTTTTGGCATCGGTATCTACAAAATTTAAAAATAAATAAATACTGAAAACGGATAGAATTCCTCCTATAAACATCGGGACAAATGACCTTTTAAAGGCATCTTTAAAGCTTACCACCCGATGGCTGCTCCAGTAGGATTTTACCGACCAGAATGCGGTTCCTGCATAAATAATAGGTAAAACGAAAGCATTGGCTTTCAGTGAAATATCAAAATAGTTAACTCCTGAGAAGAAGTAATACACCACGAAAAAAACGATCATCGTAGCGCCAAACAGTAAAATTCCTAATGTGGAAGTGCTTTTCGTCATATCTAAATTTTTAGAAAATTTCTGAAAAATTATCAGGCTGAATTTCAGCAAACTACCTTTAACAGCCAGTTTTTTCAGTTAATTTTCTTTAATAATGTTTTGAGTTTTGTAAAATATTCCTACCTTTGCCACGGCAAGTCCTAAACAACCAGCTCCTGAGAATCCTCCAGGGTGGGAACGCAGCAAAGGTAATTGGTCGTAGCGGTGTGATTTAGGTAGCTTGCCATTTTTTTTGGTTTTAAGTGAAGAGAGGTAATTTGAGAATTATCTTTTTTTGTTTTTAAACCCTTCAGCATTTCTATTTTCAAATTACCTTTCAACATTTATTTAAAATTCGAACTCCTCACCCAGTTTTGGTAAAACAAGTTCTACGTTTTTATCTGCAAAATGCTTCATGGCACTTTCATGGTTGATTTCTATGGCAGGAAACGTATCAAAGTGGCATCCGATTACCTTTGGAGTCTTTAATAATTCGGCTGCTGCAAAAGCAGCTTTCCTAGGGCACATTGTATAGTGGCTTCCTACCGGTAGAATGGAAAGGTCTAAATTACCATATAACCTCGGAAACAGCTCCATATCGGCCATTACTCCGGTATCTCCTGCCATATACAGGTTTCTGCCTTCAGGAAGCCTGAAAATGTATCCAACGGGAACGCCGCCATAGCTTCCGTCCGGGAACGAGCTGGTGTGATGCGCCGGAACCATGGAAATTTTAAGATCATCGATCTTTGCCGATCCTCCCAGGTTCACATCGTCCGTATTTTTTGCATTTTTAAAATATCCGCAGATCTCCGGCACAGCAATGAGGGTTGCTTCAGGATGATGCTGCAGCACTTCTTCCACATCGGCGATGTGGTCTCCATGGGCGTGTGTCAGTAAAATATAATCGATTTTCTGGGCCGCGATATCAAATCCGGATTCGGCTTTTTTATAATTGTAAAAAGGATCGGATAAGATTGTTTTGTCTTTATAGGTGAACAAAAAACAGTTTTGTCCTAAGTATTGTATTTTCATTTAATTGATTTTAAAATTTATGGAGTTATAACTTGTTCAATTTTTACCGGCATCCCGATATTGTAATAATAAATCAGATACAAACAGTACGTGATGATAAGACACTGAAAGACAAGAATAAAAATATTGGATTTCATCTTTTGTCTTACGATCAGATAAGAAACAATCAGATCAACCGTTAGAATTATTCCTAAAATAACAGGCGTTACTGCAATTTCTGACAACAAAAGCCCTTCAAACAGCAGTTCTTTTATTAAAATGAGGAAAAATCCTGCAGAAACAATTACCGACAGATAAGAAGCCATTTTATCGATTTTATTTCTCATTTCCAGCTTTATGGTTTATACCTAATGGAAAAGATTAAGTCCGGCTGCCGTAAGCACAGCGATCATCAACGTAATCATTCCCACCTGCTTTAAAAAGGGGTCAAGCTCACGGGGATTCTTTACCGTCATAATATTTCTTCTGATCCGCATTAAAGGAAGCATTAGGATCATGACAATAAACACGTAGTAATTCTGCGTCTGGAAAAATCCATTTACGCCTAAGAACATCAGAATGAAAATCAAAGGAAGGTTGAGCAGCACCATTTCGTAAATCATCGCTTTTTTAAAGCCGATGCGAAGGGCAAAACTGTTTTTCCCGGATAATTTGTCGCTTTCAATATCCCGCATGTTATTCAGGTTGAGTACCGCCATGCTCATCATACCAATGGCCGCTCCAGGCAATAATACGTCCCAACTGAACGATTTGGTAAACAGGAAATAGCTTCCGCAAACGGAAACCAATCCGAAAAAGACAAATACGAAGATATCTCCCAACCCCATGTAACCGTAAGGTTTTTTACCTACCGTATAGCCGATGGCTGCAAGAATACAGGCGATACCAAGACCAATGAAGATATAAAATTCCTTCATATAATCCGGCACAAACGCCAGATATAAAAGCGCAACGGTGGCTACAAAAGACAATACGGAAAATAAGATCACCGCATTTTTCATCTGTCTGGCTGTAATTCTCCCCGATGCTACGGCTCTGGCTTCCGCTTCGGTTGCTCTTTTGGTATCCGTTCCTTTGATTCCGTCGCCATAATCGTTGGCATAGTTGGAAAGTACCTGGTAAAGTAAAGTCACCACCAAGGCGAGTGCAAAGATCCTCCAGTCCCAGGTTCCGCCTTCATTGTAAAGTCTCCACCGGGCAATAAAAGATCCCATGATAATTCCGCTTAAGGAAAGCGGCAATGTTCTAAGCCTTGCGGCCTTTATCCAATCCGTCATAGTTTTATGAGTAATGGGCAATAAGTAACCAGTAATAAAAATTGCTGATTACCTATTACTTAGATTTTACGATATCCACTGATTTTCTCCGAAGTCCGGCTTTCTTTTTTCCAGGAATGCATTTCTTCCTTCTTTGGCTTCTTCAGTCATGTATGCAAGCCGCGTCGCTTCACCGGCAAAAACCTGCTGGCCTACCATTCCGTCGTCGGTAAGGTTCATAGCGAATTTCAGCATCCTGATCGAAGTCGGGGATTTGGCAAGGATTTCCTGGGCCCACTCGTAAGCGGTATCTTCCAGTTCGGCGTGAGGAACCACTTTATTTACCATTCCCATTTCGAGAGCTTCCTGAGCAGAATAGTTCCTCCCTAAAAAGAAAATCTCGCGGGCTTTTTTCTGTCCGACCATTTTCGCCAGGTAAGCAGAACCGTAACCACCATCGAAACTGGTTACATCGGCATCCGTCTGCTTAAAGATAGCATGCTCTTTACTGGCTAAGGTTAAATCACAAACCACATGAAGCGAGTGTCCTCCGCCTACAGCCCATCCCGGTACTACCGCGATCACAACTTTCGGCATAAAACGGATCAGTCGCTGAACTTCAAGAATATTTAAACGGTGCCTTCCGTCCTCTCCTACATACCCCTGGTGCCCTCTTGCCTTTTGATCTCCCCCGCTGCAAAATGCCCAGCCTCCGTCCTTAGGACTTGGTCCCTCTCCGGAAAGCAGAACCACCCCGATGGAAGGATCTTCATACGCATCGTAAAAAGCATCATATAATTCGGAAGTTGTTTTGGGTCTGAAAGCGTTACGGATTTCCGGTCTGTTGAAAGCGATTCTCGCTACCCCATTACATTTTTTGTATGTAATATCCTCGTATTCTTTGGCGGTTTTCCACTCGATCATTTTTATAATAATTTTCCCCAAAGATACGGAATTGGAAAGAATTTTAACATGGATTTCAGGGGATTCCTCCGGAAAATTTCCGGTTCTTTCATGCCGGATCATCAGGGGGGGCCGAATGAAGGACAGAGCAGGTTCAGCTTCAAATGATTGCTGAGAAAGTTTTCGGATATAAAATTAGAGATGGAATTTGTCTTGCAATGAAATTCCGGATTTTGAACACGGAGCCCACGGAGTTTTTTTTGAATGCGAAACGTTTTTAAGTCTCACAAAGCCGTTTCACTCACAAGAGATCACAAATATAGATGAGTAAGGAGGAATTTAAGCCTAAAAACTTTTTAACGCTATAGACGCGAAGAATAGTTGATACACGAACTGCAGATTTTCCGGTCGCAAAGGCTGAGCTACGTTCGTAAACTTTCAGTTTATATTCAGCAAATGACAGCTGTGGATATTATCCCATTCCGAATCCTGCATTCTGCATGTTTTTATTTTTAATTTGAAATTTTGAACACGGAGAGCACAGCTTTTTTTGAATGCAAAACGTTTTTAAGTCTCACAGAGCCGTTTCACTTATAAGAGACCACAAAGGTTTATGATTATTGATGAAAAATATAAATTTATTGTACGGAACTTTGAACGTAGAGGATACCAAGTTTTTTTATTACTGAACATTGTAAGTTTCACAAAGCTAGTTCGACAGGCTCGGCATAAACTTTTTCACTTATAAAAGACCGCAAAATTTATAAAATCATATAGGCTTCAAATTGATCAAAATACTTTAATTCAATTTTTATAAGCTGAACTTTAGACTTTGAATCTTAAACTTTAAATAAAAACCGGAACATTGCTGCTCCGGTTCTTAAGATATATTTTTGGGTATTCCAAAATTATTTAGCTGGCTGCTTTGCCTGAAGTTCAGCTTCCTTAGCTTTCATTTCATTGAATTTAGCCGTATTCCTTGTGGTGTTATACATATCTTTCAATGTCTGAACGGCATTGATGTCATTCGGCATAGCCTGATACCATTTTTCGGCATAAGGGATCGCTTTGCTGAACCTTTCCTTTCTGGCTTCAATCAATTTGGTAGCATCGTCCGGCTTGGTTTTTCTTAAAGCATTGATCTCAGTTACCGCTTTTTCATCATCACCGATGGCAGTGTACACGAGGTTTTGGTAAGCGTTTGCAAAATCAGGCTTCAAATCGATGGCTTTCTGGAAAGAAGTCATTGCTTCGCTTGCCGTCGCCGGATTTTTTGACTGAAGCACACCTAAGTTATACCAATTGGTAGCATCATTAGGATTTTTAGCCAACTGCTCCTTCAGGTTCTGCATGAATTTATCGGTATTACCTGATGCATACAGCGCACTCCCTTGGTATTCTTTCAACTTACTACTGTTAGGGAATTTTGCCAATCCTTTCTCAATGATGGCTAAAGCTTCATCATTCTTTTTAGCATTCAGCAATAAGGTTGATAAGGTTTCGTATAAATCCTGCTCAACACTTGGAGATTGCTCGGTTTTAAAATCCGTATAATCTTTTGATGAAGTTTTCTTTAACAGTTCCCAAGTATTTTTATCATAACTGGCTACCTGTCCGGTTTTGTTATCTTTTGCGGTATAAGTGGTTTCAACACCGGTATATCCGGAATTGATCAAATCGGTATATATTTTGGTCGCCTGAGGAATGTCATTTGCCAGTGCGTAATTCAATCCTGCATAGTACATATATACTTTATTGTCCTGCCCGCTTGTTTTCAGGAGGTTATAAACATCCATAAACTTAGGTGCTGCCACTGCATAGTTTTTAGCATTGTATGCATCCATTGCAGCTTTATTGGCTTCCTGCAGCTTAGCGTTAACATCATCTTTCTGTCCGAAAACAAAGGCAGATGCTACGAAAGCGATACCTAAAATCAGCTTTTTCATAATCACTATTTTATATTAATTGATATTTTATTTATTCTTCTTCAGAATCCGGACCATCCGTCTGCGCATCGGCGTTCTGTTGATCTTCCGGTGCTTCAGCATTATCATCAGGGAAAAGTTCTGCAACTGCCGATACTCCTTCATCATTCGTAACTTCAGCTCCTTCGTCTTCGGTAATTTCCTCTTCAACATCCTTATCCATTTCTACTTTTGCAATGGCTGCAATTTCGTCATTTTTCTTAAGATTGATAAGTCGTACGCCCTGTGTATTTCTACCCATTACCCTCATTTCATCCATATTCATGCGAATAGCGACACCGGATTTATTGATGATCATCAATCCGTCCTCATCGGTTACGTTCTGGATAGCGATCAGGTTTCCGGTCTTTTCGGTAATGTTTAGGGTGATTACCCCTTTTCCGCCTCTGTTGGTTTCCCTGTAATCCAGTACGGCGGTTCTCTTACCGTATCCTTTCTCAGATACTACAAGGACGGTTTCAGTTTCCAGATCATTCACAACAATCATTCCGATTACCTCGTCGTTTTCATCCATGCTGATTCCACGAACCCCGATAGATCCTCTTCCTACTTCCCTCACTTTTTCTTCAGGGAAACGGATACATTTACCGTTTTTGGTCGCAATCATGATCTGAGATGTTCCGTTGGTAAGGTAAGCCCCTAACAATTGGTCATTGTCCCTGATTTCGATAGCATTTACCCCGTTTACCCTCGGTCTTGAATATGCTTCCAGCGATGTTTTCTTGATCGTACCGTTTTTGGTTACCATCACAACGCTCATCTGGTTTACATATTCGGAATCTTTCAGGTTATTGGTTCTGATGTATGCTTTGATTTTATCGTCCGGTTCGATGTTAATTAAGTTCTGCACGGCTCTTCCTTTTGCCGTTTTGGAACCTTCCGGAATTTCAAATACCCTCAGCCAGTAACATCTTCCTTTTTCGGTAAAGAACAGCATATACTGGTGGTTGGTAGCTGAAACGATGTACTCCAGGAAGTCGGCATCCCGTGTGGTGGCCGCTTTATTTCCTACACCACCCCTGCTCTGGATTTTATATTCGGAAAGTGAAGTTCTTTTGATATATCCGGCATGGGAAATCGTAAGCACTACGGATTCGTTCGGGATGATGTCTTCGATAGACATTTCACCGCCTGAATAATCGATTTCCGTTCTTCTTTCGTCGCCATATTTTTCTTTTACTTCAATTAATTCATCCTTGATGATCTGGAATCTTCTCGGTTCGTTGGCCAGGATATCTTCCAAATCAGCAATTTCTTTCATGATCGAATCGTATTCATCACGGATCTTATCCAGCTCCATTCCGGTAAGACGGGCCAGACGGAGATCAAGGATAGCCTGCGCCTGAAGCTCGGAGAGTTCAAATGCCTCAATAAGTCCTTCTTTCGCAGCCTGCGGATTGGAAGAGTGACGAATAATGGAGATGGCTTTGTCCAAAGCATCCTGAGATCCGATCACTTTCATGAATCCTTCCAGGATGTGTGCTCTTTCTTTTGCTTTTCTGAGCTCGAACTGTGTTCTTCGTACGATTACTTCATGCCTGTGCTCCACGAAATGGTGGATGATATCTTTCAGGTTCAGCTGTTCCGGTCTTCCGTGAACCAACGCAATGTTATTT
Organism: uncultured Chryseobacterium sp.; assembly: GCA_913774355.1. GTDB lineage: Bacteria > Bacteroidota > Bacteroidia > Flavobacteriales > Weeksellaceae > Chryseobacterium. Next base: position 420,518 of record CAJYGB010000018.1, read on the forward strand.
ACACTGAAAGAAGTCTGAAGTGCCGTATATTTATATAATAAGTTCAGGACTACATTTGGGATCGCATCGTTTTTCAATTCGTAAACGATACGAAGCCCGCTTCTGTCCGATTCATCCCTGATTTCGTAAATTCCCGGAATTTTTTCTTCTTTAACAAGCTCTGCCGTTCTGGCGATCATTTCCGCTTTGTTTACCTGGTAAGGAATTTCATTTACGATGATGGCATTCCTGTTTCCGATTTCTTCGAAAGCAACCTTGGCCCTCAACACGACTCTTCCTCTTCCGGTATGGAAAGCATCCCTTACTCCGTCGTAACCGTAAATGATTCCGCCGGTAGGGAAATCCGGAGCAATGATGTGCTGCATCAGCTCATCGATGGTAATTTCTTTATTGTCGATATAAGCGCAGATGGCATCCACCGATTCCGAAAGGTTGTGCGGCGCCATGTTCGTGGCCATTCCTACAGCAATACCGGAGGTTCCGTTTACCAGCAGGTTAGGGATTTTGGAAGGCAAAACCGTTGGCTCCTGTAAACTGTCGTCGAAGTTATTCTGGAAATCTACCGTTTCCTTGTCTAGATCGGAAAGGATATCATCGGAAATCTTTTTCAGTCTTGCTTCGGTATAACGCATGGCTGCAGGCGGGTCACCATCCATGGAACCGAAATTTCCCTGCCCGTCTACCTGAGGGTAACGGAGGCTCCAGTCCTGAGCCATCCTTACCATCGCATCATATACAGAGGAGTCTCCGTGCGGGTGATACTTACCCAAAACGTCTCCAACAATTCTCGCAGATTTTAAGTATTTTCTATTAGAAAAAACCCCTAATCCATACATACCGTAAAGCACTCTTCTATGAACGGGTTTCAGGCCGTCTCTTACATCGGGTAGCGCTCTTGAAACGATAACCGACATCGAATAATCGATATAAGACGACTTCATTTCATCAACAATGTTGATAGGAATCAGTCTTTCTCCTTCTTTTTGCATAAACAAATTTATTATAATGATATTCAGCCCCTTAAAAGTACGTCTGAAAATTATTTATTTCCCTTTTTTAATAACGGGCTAATTTACGAAAATTTTGTCGATTTTTGCGGTAAAATTTATCCAAAGAATCTTAAAAATTCATAAAAATATGAGCGTATTAAGCATAACTTTTCACTGTACGAAAAACCGTCTGGAAGAATGGCAAAATTACATGGATGAAACCCTGGTTTTGATGACGGAAAACCTGATGGATGTCAGCCAGTATATCCTTTCAGAGGTGCACAGCGACTATATTGAGGAAGGTAAGAATTACAACCTTCTTCTTATTTTTGAAAATGATGAACTTCGCGAAGATTTTATTAAAAGCGAAATGGAGAATATTGCAGAAAGGGTCGAACTGAAATTCGGTCAGGAAGTCATGATCTTTAATACTTTCCTGAATCCGAAGAAGATGAAATTGTAAATAAGCCTGAGATTGAAACAAAGGTTATAAGAGCCTGTTTAAATTTACCTTTTATATTTTAACATTAAGAATTTAAGGCATTTTAGGTTAAAAAATCAATATGTCGGTTGCCCGGCAATATTCAATTAAATCAATTGAAATCATCGTATTAAAGTGAAGAATAAACAAAGTTTATTTAATTCAGAAAATTAAGAGAAATGACGGAAAGTTTGCTGAATTAAAATTTAAAACAGGTTATAAAACTATTAAAAAATTCCCGGAGCAAAAAGTTCCGGGAATTTTCATTCGTTATGATTTCTTATTCATCGATTTTCTGTCAAAAATAAGATCTGTCTTGGCACTGCCGAAATTTTTATCCATCATCCCATGGGGTCTTCTTGGAGATTCCGGCGGTCTCGGCGGTCTTGGTGGCGGATGACAGGCACTGGTTGCATACGCCAAAACAAAGACTCCGAAAATTTTAAGTAAAGATTTCATATCATTTTATTTTTTGGTTCGGTATATAGTAATCAATGGCAATGCCAATGTTATTTTTTAAGGCAAATCAAATAAAAAAGCACTGAATCTTCGTCAGCGCTAATGATGTCTCTATCGATGTCTTACAACCACCACAGGTCTGTTGTAATAAACCCGGTGAGGCCTTGAGTAGTAATGGTGTCTTACAGGCCTGTAATAGTGCCTTTTATAATAATGTCCGTTTGGCCTGCGGTATTTCACTTTCTTGTAATGTGGCCTGTGCGGTCTATGGTAATGATGTTTTTTCGGTCCGTGGCCACGACCATGGCCCCACTGGACCGGTGCAGCCTGGGAATACGCCAGGGAAAAAACAAAAACAAGTAATCCTAAAAATTTAGTAAGCACCTTCATAATATATTATTTTCAAATTACAAGATGAAATGCAGCAATAGCGATGCCGATAAAATTTTACGGATAAATTTTTCACATTTTTTAAGGAATTTTATTACTTTTTTGAATTTATAATACAGCTTGGTGTTTATTATTATTCATCAGCTTCTTTTTCAAAAGGATTCCTGATTTTTACTAAAAGACACTAATCTTTCAAAATAAAAACGATCAATTGCCCATATTCCATAATTTCAAGAATATTTATTTCATGGATCTCATACTGTGCAGAATTTTACTTACTTTTGGCTTCAAGTAACTTTCCGTTTGTAACTTCACAATTTTAAATCATTTAACCTAGTTTTACCATGAAAAAATTATTTTTTTGCCTGAGTATTTTTCTTTTTCTTTTCAGCTGTACGAAAAAAGATGCCGGACCTAATGTAACAGGCGCGGATGCCGAAATAAGTAAAGTGCTGGAAAAGTTTTATGAGGCTTATGGTAAATCAAGTGAAACCCTTTACAGCAAACCTATTGCAGAAGATGTATTCACTCCGGAAATCAAAAATGAAATTGAGGAAATCATCAGTGCTTCGAGAAAAGATATGGAACGTATCAGGAAAAGTGCACATCCGGAAGATAAACCTCTCATTTTGGAAGGATCGGTTTTTACCAGCCTTTATGAGGGATATACCCAATATAAAATCAATTCCATAAAGATTAGAGATTTAAAGCCGGAAGTAAAGATTGCCGACGTAACTGTAGGATTTGAAAACGCTTCCGTTTCACCGAAAATACAATGGTCTGAAAACGTACATCTGGTCAATTCCCCTGGCAACACATGGAGAATCGACAACATCACTTTTGATAAGATAGCACAGGTGAAAGATCTGAAGACAAGACTGAATGATCTTCGTGCAGAATTTAAATAGGATAAGTCAGAATATATGGGCTGGAAGTGGGATTCAGTATACCGAAGTTTTTTCTTTCAAAAACAACCGCTGATTATATTATCTCCGTAAAATTTTTTATTTAAATAAATATACCATCAAAATTATATAGAACAAGGCTGCCACCATCAGGCAGCCTTTGCAATTATAGGCATTGAACAATCGGAAATTCGCTGCAAATAAACAAAGCCACACAGAATCTGCATGGCTTTGTACAAAAATTTATGAATGTTTTTTATCTGTTGTCAATTTCTACTGTTACAGGCATTACATAAGTATATGCAACCAGATTACTATCATTAAGTTTACTGCGGTCTACTTTATAATCAAGTTCGCTTAAAACCATTTCAATCTCTTTACTTACGCTTTTGCAATCGCCACTGGAATGTACATTTACAATTTTTCCCTTTTTAGATATATCAAACTTAACAATAGAGTTCACTATCCCCTGCTTATAATCGGTATTGGTAAAATCGAAGTTATCCATCAAACGGGTTCTGATATCATTAAAAGTATCGCTTTTACTAAGCTGAATTTCCTGAATGGTATTATCGGTATTGGTTTGCGCTTTTGCTGTATTCATCACTGTCATACATCCGAAAGCAAATAAGGAAACGATATATATCTGAATTTTATTTTTCATAAGTCTTTGGTTTTAAATATTATATTACAGTTATTTTTTATTTCTTAACCAAATTTATTAAAAATATTAATACTAAATTCATATTCGGTTAACATTAAGTTAACATTAAAATTTAAATATTTGATTTCCAATATGATAATTTTTAAAATAAGTACAAAATTTAATATTGGAAGTGTTATATTACAGTGAATAGACTAGAAAAATCTATTTTTTAACTACGAACGCTTTACCTTTATATATTACTAAATACCAGAAAATAAAAACGCATAGAACGGAGAACAGAATATTTTCGATCTTAAAAAAGCCAAAAACATTCATTAAAATCAGTCGATTAACTGAGTAAGACAGCAAAATCTGAAGCGTTACAAGCAAAATCAGCAGCATTGATCTTTTCAGCCTATTTTTTAAATAATTAAAAATTGATGCCCCTATTAACGAAAAAAGCAGGAAATAAATAATCCACCAGAATGAAACTCTAAAAACCCCAAAGCCAAAAGAACCTTCAGCATCTCTATGAAAATAGGTGAGATCATCAAATCCTGAATTTACATTGTAGATCATAAATAAATATTCTTTGACTGCTAAAAGTAAATTGAGAAGCAAGAGAAAGATGAAATTAGAGATGATGAGTTTTTTCATAGCTGGTTAGTTTAGATGTATAAAAATAAAAAAAGAATCTGCTTTCACAAATTCTTTTCTATAACTAAGTTCGTATTTTAAAGTCCTTCGATAATTCTTTTATTTTCCAGTTCATCAATGATGAATCTTGCATCACTCTCACTAATATATTTCATCTCATACAGCCAATGAATTCTGCTTATCTGTGTATGAACAGGAATCAGATTATCTACCTTGTAATATTCTTTCAGGAAAAATTGTTTTTTACTTTCTTTTATATTTGATATAAAACGATCTACTTCGCTCATTTCTTTTTTTGTATAAGAAAAAATCAGTGGTTTGGAAGCCGTAATACTTTTAGCATTCTCCTTTCTGAATTCGTTATTACATAGTGCCGTAACAATAAGAGAAGGAAACAATGCGGCTATAAATACAATTATGCCCATCTTTTGAGACAGCTCGTATCCTTCATTGATCACAATAGTTAATAATATCGAATTAAAAAGCATTGAAATAACGATTCCGATCAAAACAGGATCTTTCTTTTTCCTAAACACAGCTTCATCAAATTGAATATCAGGAAAATAAACTTTATATTCATTTATTTCTTTTGTAAAATTATTTTTGACAAAAACCCCATCCTCCTGAATTTCAAAATATTTTGAATTCCGTCCGTCCTTTTGTGTTAATGTTTCCATCTTTAAATATTACTCAAGCTCCCGCTTCAAAAACTTCCCGGTCAGGCTTTTCTTCGATTTCACGATTTCCTCGGGTGTTCCCTGGGCGACGATCTGGCCGCCATGTTTTCCGCCTTCGGGACCGACATCAATGATGTGGTCGGCCAGTTTGATCACATCCATATTATGCTCAATAATAATGAAGGAATTTCCTAATTCTACCAATTGATTAATAGCGTCCATCAGGATTTTCACGTCTTCGAAATGAAGCCCGGTGGTTGGTTCATCCAGAATATATAAGGTATTTCCAGTCTGTCTTTTGGCCAGTTCGGTCGCCAGCTTGATCCGTTGGGCTTCCCCTCCGGACAGCGTGGTAGACTGCTGCCCCATGGTAATATAACCTAACCCGACATCCTGCAAAGTTTTAACCCTTGAAAAGATCTTCGGAATCGGCTGGAAAAATTCCACCGCTTCATCAATCGTCATATCTAAAACATCGGAAATCGATTTTCCTTTGTAGCGGACTTCCAGGGTTTCCCGGTTAAAACGTTTTCCGTTGCAGGTTTCGCAATGTACATAAACATCCGGTAAAAAGTTCATTTCAATGACTTTCAGACCACCGCCCTGACAGGTTTCGCATCTTCCGCCTTTCACATTGAATGAGAATCTTCCCGGCTTGTACCCACGGATCTTGGATTCCGGCAGTTCTGCAAAAAGGTTCCGGATGTCCGTAAACATCCCGGTATAGGTAGCAGGATTGGAACGTGGTGTTCTTCCGATAGGCGTCTGGTCGACATCCACGATTTTATCGATGTGTTCAAGACCTTCGATTTTTTTATATGGCAGAGGTTCCTGCACCGCTCTGTAAAAATGCTTGTTGAGGATCGGATACAATGTTCCGTTGATCAGGGAGGATTTACCACTTCCTGAAATCCCGGAAACCACTACCAGTTTCCCTAAAGGGATATCCAGGGTTACGTTTTTCAGGTTATTTCCCGTCGCTCCCTTCAGAATAATATGTTTTCCGTTTCCTTTGCGTCTTTCCGCAGGAACTTCGATCTTTCTTTTTCCGTTGATGTACTGAGCGGTGATGGTATCGGCTTTTACCAGATCTTTCGGTTTGCCTTGCCACAAAATCTCCCCACCGAATTTTCCGGCTCTCGGACCGACATCCAGCACCTCATCAGCTTCCAGGATCATGTCTTTGTCGTGTTCCACCACCAGGACAGAATTCCCGATGTCGCGGAGGTTTTTTAATGAATTGATCAACCGCTCGTTGTCCCTCTGGTGAAGGCCAATACTCGGTTCGTCCAGAATATACAAAACGTTCACCAACTGCGATCCGATTTGCGTAGCCAGACGAATCCTTTGGGACTCCCCTCCTGAAAGCGTCCTGGAACTCCGGCTCAGGCTCAGGTAATCCAACCCGACATCCAGCAGAAATTGGAGCCTGGTTTCGATTTCCTTTAAAATTTCATAAGCGATAATGGCATTTTTCTCTGAGAATTTATCTTTAATGTCAGCTAACCATTCTTTAAGATCAATCAGACTTAAAGCGTTGACCTCAGCTATATTCTTTCCGTCAATCTTAAAACTTAAACTTGAAGGCTGAAGACGGGTACCTTTACATTCCGGGCAGGTTTCTTCGGTTGTAAAATGCCTTTCCAGCAATATCGCTTCGTAGGATTCCCTTTCCTCGATAATTTCTTCCATGAAAGGAATGAGGCCGTCGAAACTGATCTTGATTTTTTTGGTAATTCCTGCGTATTTCAGGTCTTTATTAAATTCCTTATGGCAACCATTATAGATATAGTCCAGTGCTTCTTCCGGAACATCTTTCATCGGCGTAGCCATGCTCAGCCCAAAGATCTCCAGGATATTTTTAATTTGAGCAATAATCCATTTATTGGATTTCAGATCTTCCAGCGGCAATAAACCTCCCTGATTGATCGAAAGTTTCGGATTGTCTACAAAATAATCCGTATTGATCTTTTTGATTGTTCCTAATCCTTTACAGCTCGGGCAGCTTCCTTTCGGAGAGTTGAACGAAAACGTATTCGGTTCCGGCAGAGCTAATGAATGCCCGGTTTCGGCGTCCATTAGGTTTTTGGAAAAATATTCAATCTCCGTGCTTCCGAGTTTCTGGATCCCGATCAGGCCTTCCCCCATTTCCATGGCCGTACGCAGCGATTTTTCCATCCTGGCTTCGGAAGCCGATTCGCCGATGATCCAACGGTCGATCACGATATCGATATCGTGGGTTTTATAACGGTCAAGTTTCAGATCATATTCAATATCCTGCAATTCGCCGTCGATTCTTGCCTGTCCGTACCCTTTCTTGGCCATCTGTACGAAAAGTTCATGGTAATGCCCTTTTCTGGCTCTTACTACCGGAGCCATGAGCATGATCTTTTCGCCTTTGTAATTTTCTTTAATGGTTTGCAGGATCTGATCTTCCGTATAACTTACCAGTTTTTTTCCGGTCGTTTGTGAATAGGCATCGGATACCCTTGCAAACAAAAGACGAAGGAAATCGTAAAGTTCCGTAACGGTTCCTACCGTTGAACGCGGGTTTTTATTGGTGGTTTTCTGCTCGATGGCAATTACCGGAGACAGTCCTTCGATCTTATCGACATCGGGACGTTCCAGCCCGCCAAGAAACTGTCTTGCATAGGCAGAAAAGGTTTCAATGTAACGGCGCTGGCCTTCTGCAAAAATAGTGTCGAAAGCCAGAGATGATTTTCCGCTTCCGGAAAGTCCGGTGATGACGACCAATTCATTGCGTGGTATCTTGACGTTGATGTTTTTAAGGTTGTGTTCACGGGCTCCGTAAACTTCAATATATTCTGTTGATTTACTCATAATTTGGAGTGATTTTACCAGAAAATCACGATGTGCAAAATTACGGAATTTTATGGAATTTCCGATGTTAAAAAGTGTTAGGAATTTCTCTTGAAGTAAAGAGAGCGATCCTGTACTATCTAAATCTCAAAACCGCATTGCACAACGATTACCGGCAAATATGTTACGCCAGTTTTATGCCATACAAATGAAAACCATCAAGAAGCATTGAAAGTTGTTGTTCTAAGTTAAAATAATCTTTATGCTCAACGCAGGCCCACCTCAACCTTTGGAATTTTCTCACGAAATCTTATTGGTTTAAAAAAAGATCAATTAAAATCCAGATCTTCGTTGGTAACTTTAACCCGGTACTCGATTCCGTCGATGGCTTTTGAGACAATCTGGTTCCTGAGGACATTGGCCATATTTTCCCAGTATGCCCTTCCATAAAAAGAATAGTTCTGCGGAACGATCTCCACGTCTACAGTCCGGATGAACCCTTCTTTCGGTTTGTTGCTGATCATGGTACCACGGGTTACCCTTACTTCTTTCAGCTCATCTTTTAAAACCATCCTGCAGTAGTTTTTCACATCTTCCAGGGAAATGATTTTATCTCTGGTTGTCAAAGCATATTTATAGGCCTGAATACTGTCGGTTCCTTTCTGCTCTTCTGCGCCGCCGATACTTTCCGTAAGCATTACCAATGTCTGGGATTTCAACTGATTTGAAAGCTCCGTTCCCGGGCGAAGATGATTGGCAAGGGTGGCATGGGTAATCCAAAATGCCGCGTACGTATGATCTGTTTTATCTACGGGCTCCATGATAACGTAATTCAGTTCCTGTTTTACGTTCCTTTTAGCATTGTTGACCTTCTGCACCATAGATTTCATCTTGTCGGACATTTCACTGAGGACACCTTTTACATTATCCCTGTTCAGAAGTGAAAATGCTGCGATTTCATCCCTCGTAAGTTCCAGCACATTCGCGATCATATCCACCGCATTCCGGTTGGTGAATCGTTCCATTCCTCCTTTTCTCACAGTGTACAGCCCTTTTCTAAGATCATCATTTGGAGTAAAAGGAATTTCAGTGTATCGTCGCCCTTCCCCATCCTGCACCTCGTCCACATAAAGGAAGTGTTCGCCTTCATCCGTAACCAGCGGAATATTGTTGCCCATAATGTCCAGGCTGTATTCCGTTTTTTTCCATCCCCGGTTGTAAATGGGAAAAGCATTCAGCACAAAAGAAAAGTTATCTAAAATCTCTGCTGAGAACTGGGGCGGAAACTCCAGGGTCAGCCACAGGTACTTTTTTCCATCGATGTACTTTGTGATCTCCTCTTTATAATCAACAAAATCAAGGTTATCCGGAAGCTTTCCCGGCTCGGAAAACAAGGATGCTGAAATACCGGAGATCTCGATAAATTTATGATGGTAAATGCTTTTAACGTCTTCAATGATTTTATTCTGAATGGACTGTTCCCGGAACATCTGCTCATAGCCGTCGGGCTGGGTGCTTTTGTAATAGGTCAGCCCTTCTTTTACAAATAAAGGATTTCCATTGCTTGACACCGCGATGTAGGGCAAAAGGTTGTAAGTGAAATCCAGATGTTCAAAAGCGGGATTCGAGCAGTATACGCTTATATTTTTAGGAAAGGTTTCGTGGGTATATTTTGAAACATCGATTCCAATGGTGACTTTCCTGTAATCTTCCGACCTTCCCTGAAACCTGGCGATCGGGATCTTATTGAGACGGTCGTCTATTCCATAACAGGTATTCCCGACAAACATAATGGAAGTCTGTGCCTTATTGATACGCACGTTTCCGATGGGTGTAAACGGGATATTGATCTGTTTATCGGATTCCGATTTTATAGTAGAGGTCATCTGCTTTTTGAAAAAGAATTCGGTATGGTCCAGCAGCATCTCCGAAGATTCATATGGCTGCGTAAAAGCAATGGCATGAGACGGGATCGGATGGGTATAAATGGATGGTGTCAGCAGCTTGGCCAGCTTTTCCAGGATCCTGGCATTTACGGTCTGTATCTCGTTATTGGCTTTAAAAATTTCCGTGCTGAAGGCATCGATCAGTAATTTCACAAACGGGTCCAGCGATTGCGGGCTTTTCAGTCCCCAGACTTTGGTGGCATTCTGAAGCATTCTCGCTTTTACCGATTCTTTGGAATATATATTCTGGTCTAAATTCATAAATGGTGTGATTGTGGTGTAAAGAATTAATCGATCGACATCGGGCTCAGGAAAAGTTCCGTGGAAAAACTGAACCGTTCCCCGGAATGTTCCATTTTGGCGTTGATGGCAATTTTTACTTTCTTCTTGATTTCAGTGTGTTCTTTGGTATCGTAGCTGTGTTCTACTATCTGAATATGGGCATCGATCTGCGGCTGTACGATGCGGGGTTCGTATTCCTGGATCTGCCTTTTTAAGCTTTTAATGAAAACCGCTTCCCATACGGCGCTGGTAATCCCGTTATCGAACTCAAGGTTCCAGACGTCGTTTCCGTAATTTTCATCATATCTGTTTTCACCTTTTTTGGTGGTGATCAGCAGCATAATGTTATGGGCAATGCTTTCACCCATATCGCAGGTATCAATGCTTCCCCCTTCCGTCATGAGTGCTGCCGGAACAAAAGGCATTCTGTAATTTGGTGTATCCATGATATCAACTTCTTTGTTTTTCCTTTTCGTTTACCTGAAAAAGAATACCAATTTAATCATTTTCCCTGAGAAAAGGAATGGCGGAAAGGAAAATTTCTTGGGGCAATGGTGAATTCTGCTGCGCAGGTTAATGGTCAATGGTGAATTTTGCTTTGCATATGAATGGTGAATTTTTATTGTGGGAAAAATTGACAAGTAAAGCAGGGTGACTATTTGTCATTTGTGATCCTGTCAATACGTTAATGATTAATGGTCAATAGTCAATGGTTAAAAATTGTTTTCGGTCATCCTAAAATTCACGAGCGAAGCGGATTGACTATTCACCATTCACTCTAAAGACCACCCCGTCAAAAATTCCTGTGGAATTTTTGCCACACCTCCGATTTCGGAGGGGAATTTCGGTTAAGGTATTTAATTATTGGTTTGATGATTGTTGGTGATGCGCGAGGATGCAAGAGAATAAGATTGTCATGCTACTGAAAGATGCGGAATTTGGCTGTCAAATCTTTATACCGCTAATACTTATCTTAAATTTTATTTTTTTTAATCAGCAGAACTCAATTTTATCGGAGATAAAATCTTTGCGTATTTCTATTCAATTTATTTTAGAAATGTTTTGCGCCCTAACGCTTTCCAACATTAATCAAAAAAGCTGCCCGGATCCGGACAGCTTTGAAATTATTGCGCTTTATTCGTTTTATTGATGAAGTAATAGACCGGCAGTCCCAGCAGAACCATCAGGAAGCCGGGCCAGGTATATTGCTGTTTGTAGATCAACAGTAAAATACAGAATCCTGTTCCGATCAAAAGGTAAATCATCGGGGTAACAGGATACAGCCATGTTTTATACGGCCTTTCCAGATTCGGCTGTTTGATTCTTAAATAAATAACCCCGAAAACCGTAATCATGTAAAATAAAACAATCACGAAAGAAATCATGTCCAACAGGTTTCCGTACTGTCCGCTCAGGCAGAGGAGCGAAGCCCAAACGCCCTGCATCCAGAGCGCATTGGCAGGAACTGCATTTTTGTTGTTCTGCTCAGCCTGTTTAAAGAACATTCCGTCTTTGGCCATCGTTTGGAACACCCGCGCTCCGGCAAGGATCAGCCCGTTATTACAGCCGAATGTGGAAACCATGACCAGAACCGCAATAATGGCTGTTCCTGCACTTCCGAAGATAAAGTGTGAAGCGGCTACCGCTACCCTGTCGTTTTCGGCAAATGCGATGGAATCCCGGTCCAGTGCATTCAGGTACACATAATTGACGGCAATATATAAAATCATTACGGCTGAAGTTCCGTAGATCATCGATTTTACGACATTTTTCTTTGGATTTTCTATTTCTCCTGATACGAAAGTCACGCTTTCCCAGGCCACAGAGCTGAATACGGAACCGACCATTGCAGCGGCAATACCGCCCAGCAGAGTCATTCCGCCGATGGGTTCCCAACCCTCTTTAAGGAAATTTCCCAACGGGTCTTTTTTAAGGTTGCTGAAAGACTCAAATCCGAAACTGAAATTTTCCGCAAGGTGGGAAAAATCGACCAAAATAAATCCGGCGGCAATAAGTCCCAGCAAAGCCGCAATTTTTGAACCCGTAAAAACATTCTGTAACAGTTTTCCGCTTTCAACACCTCTTGTGTTTATATAAGTGAGTAAAATAATAACGGCAATGGCCAGAATCTGAATCCAGGTAATCATGAATTCCCCGCTCTGGAAAATCGGGGCTGCATTATTTAAAGAAGGCACCAGATAAGCGGTGAACTTCCCGAAGGCCATGGCTACGGCAGCAATAGTTCCGGTCTGGATCACAGTGAAGAGTCCCCAGCCATAAAGAAAACCCATTCTCCTTCCGAAGATCTCTTTGAGATAGGTATATTGCCCGCCTGCTTTGGGATATAGGGCTGAAAGTTCACCATAGCTGATGGCTGCTGCGACCGTCATCACTCCCGTGATTACCCACACGGCGATCATCCAGAATCCTGAACCGAGGTTCCGCATCATGTCTGCGGACACAATAAAAATCCCGCTTCCGATCATAGAACCCATCACCAGCATAATGGCATCCCAAAGTTTTAGTTTTTTCTGCATATGTAATTATAGGTTCCAAATATAAATAATTATAGGATTGCTTTTCTGTTTTGTTGCAAAATAGGTTAAAAGACGAAGACTGGATGCCAAAAGTTTTTCCTGTCAGGGAAAAGAAAATTAATATCATTTAAATTTGCATGCTAAAAGTCAGATAACTCCAAGTCCGTTTATAGCTTCAATATTAACGTGAGTTCGATGTAAAAGTATAATATCAATCGAAATAACTAATGTTATCCTAAGCCAGTTGAAAGGAACTCTTTACTATATGATATCTGATAATACGGCTTTAACCTAAACCTATCATAATTTTTGGCCAAAGCCGTTTTTGCGTGTGCGTTAATAAAGCGGACTAAAGTCCGCTCCTATTGATAAATATAATAGTTTAAATATCAAATTTTTAATCCTTTATTATATCGAAATCCCGCTAACACTGAAGAATTAATAAGTATCCTCTCATTACTTTAATTTAAATCATGTATTGATTTTTTATTTTTTTCAGCTCAACAAACTGAATTTCTTACTATTATGAATAAGATTTTTTATTTGGATAAACCATTAAGCAAGAGGCTGTAAAAAATTATCGAATAAATAGTAAACAACTCTTATCATTAATTTTTGCATTTTAAGATTCGGAATTTATTAGTACTTTTGGAAAAATATTAAAAATGAAATTCAAATCGATATTATTTGCGATAGCCGTAAGTGCTTCATCATTAGCTTTTGCACAGGAAACCCAAAAATTCGGTCCGCCTGCAGGGAATGCCGTGGTAGGTGACGTTTACGGAGGCGGTGTTGCTTCCAATACCGAATCCAAAGCGATCTCCGTTGATAAGCTTAGCAAGAAACTTAAAAAAGAAAATAAAAAAGTAGAGAACGTTGCGGTAAAAGGAAAAGTAACGGATGTCTGCGATAAAAAAGGATGCTGGCTGACGTTACAGACGGACGATAACTCCCAGTTCTTTGTAAAAATGAAGGATTACGGATTTTTCGTTCCAACCGCTTTGAAAGGTAAGACTGTTGTAATGGACGGAACTGCCGAAAGAAAAGTAACATCCGTAGAGGAACAGAAACACTATGCTGAGGACGCTAAAAAACCAAAGGCGGAAATCGATGCCATCACAAGCCCGAAGGAAGAAATCAGGTTTGTTGCGAACGGAATTAAGGTCGTGAACTAAGAATCAAAAAGAGTTAACTTGCATAAAACAAAAGCGGAACCTGAGTTGGCTCCGCTTTTTTACTTAATCTTCAATAGTGAAATCTACTTTAGCATCCAGCTTCGGATATTTGTTCGGACAGACAAATGTCTTTCCTGTACAATCGATTTCCTTCCAGCCTTTTTTATGCTTCACGTCTCCTACTTCAACCACAAAAGGGACAAAAGAAATTTCATCCTTGCCTTCCTCAAAAATTTCCCTGTACTGAACCGCTACATCGAGAATACATTCGTGTCCGGTATTCAGTTTTACATTCCGGTAAATAATATCGTAGTGCGTTTCCCTGTTTTCAGGAATTTCCAAATACGATTCCCAACCTTTGGTTCCGGAATTTGATTCTGAAATTGCTTTTAATGCATAATACAGAGCGACCGTGTAATATTTCCGGGTTTCTTTTCTCGTGTAATCATTTACAAAGTGTCCGCCTTCAAATAATATGGTCGGCATTCCGGCTTTAATAAAATTATCGCCTGTAGAAGTCGGATAAAATTCATCGGAATATCTTCCGATCTGATTCGGGATTAATTCTTTTAAATGATGGTATACTTCCGCAATTACAGCCATACATTTCTTCCGGTTTTCAGTTATCGTTCTTTCAACGTTTTCAGAAGGTGCCAGAAAGGACAAGGTTGCCGGATGGATTCCGTCTGTAGTAAAAATAGTTCTTTGCTCATGAAGATTCAGGGCATAATCATATTTTTCAGAGGCTACGATATTTTTCAGATATTTAATTTCGGTACTGGCTTCGTTATGGAAGTCACGGTTGAGATCTATTTCAGCAGCATTAAGCCGGGTCCATTTTTCGGAACCGTCAGGATTCAGCATAAAAATAAAATCAAGTGTGATCTTACCGAATAGATCTTCTCTCAATTCCGGAGCCTTATTGAGTGTCGTTAGCAAGTCAAGCATCGCATGCGTTGAGTTCGACTCATTACCGTGCATTTGTGACCAAGCAAGCACATGGATACTTCCGCTTCCGATCGTCACTTTATAAATAGGTTTTTCTAAATACGACTTTCCGATCTCCTGAATATAATCGCTGAGATTTGCCTGTAGATAAGAAAATAATTTTTCAGGAGAAATATACCGATTAGGAAAATTTGTATTCGGAAGATAGATCTGTTCAAAATTCATTATATGCTAGTTTACAATAGTCAAATTTACTTAAATTTTATGATAAAAATATAATTTACATTTGTGATTTAATTAAACAATATATACTGTCAAAATGTCTGTTGATAAAATTGTGAATTGATTAAAATTTAATACCTAATATTTAGTTGAATGAAATTCAATAACTTAAAGGCTTTATCTAAATCAGTTAATGAGTACTACTTTAAGTCCGTAAATTAGTGTTTATAAAGAAATATGGAGAAATTATTTAAACAATTCAAGTGTGGAAAACTGCTTGTTTATTTTTGTATACAAATGTAAATTCATGTAATCTATATTCAATTTTTCTATAACCGTTTACAGATTTTAAAAAGTTTAAAAATGTAAAGTTGCTTAGTTGTATACAGAGATCCAACGGTCATATAATTTATACAAAAAAAGGCCCAAATGATGTTTGAAAGTTACTTTTAATCTACTTTTACAATCGTAAATAGCGTATATATGCATTATAAGAGGGTTTATTTATCTCTTCTATCACTATTGTATCAAAGTTCCGAATCAGCAGTTTAAACCGCAGCAAAATTACCATGATTCTGTAGATTTAGAGGTTTATTTATAAAGAACTTATCCATAAGTTATCGACGATCTATATGATTTAACTGCTTATTTTTGAAATGTATTATTGGTAGACTAATGTAAATTACTGAACAAAAAATTAAATTATTTCATAAAACACTGATTAGTAGAAGTATTTATATGTTTACAAATGTATTTATGAGTGATTTACATTTGTATTTAATAGCAATTTGCATTTGTAATTTTATTTATTTACATTTGTAACATCATATTAATCCGAATGTATGAGCTTAAATGAGAGAATTTCAAAAGTAATAGAGTATTCCAGGCTTACTCCTTCTGAATTTGCAGATGAGATCGATGTTCAGCGGTCTTCTATTTCGCATATTACATCAGGCAGGAACAAGCCGTCTCTTGAGTTTGTTATAAAAATAAAATCACGATTCCCGGAGATTCTATGGGACTGGCTCGTCACCGGTGAAGGGGAAATGCTGAAACCGGATCTACCGGAAGAAAAAGCAGCAATCGAACCTGAGAAAAATATCGGATCCGATCAACCGAAGCCTACTTCTCTCCCCGACCTTTTCACCATGATGAATAAGGATGAAAATTTCGGGGCCGAAGAACCTGTAATTACGGAAGCGGAAACGGGCCAACGAGAATCGCATATACTGCATCAGACTACAGCTCAGGAAAAAATAACGGATTCTCAGCCATTAGGGAAATCCAATGATCAGATTATAAATCAAGTTATTGAAAGTCAGCAAAGTAAAATAAAACGTATTGTCATTTTTTACGATAACGGAAAATTTGAAAGTTTTGAGCCATAAAAATACCTGATCATTAAAATATGATCAGGTCAAAAAATATTTGAAGAAGAAAACTACAGCTTGTGCTTTAAGTTTTATGGTATCCACGGAGCCGTTTATTTATCTAAAGTTAAACTTAAAGCATCCGTTTAATAATTTCGTTTTACTGTTGTCTATCAAATATATAAATTTAAAATTAATTTTTCAATAAAAAGTTTATTATTTTAACATATCATTAAAAAAACTGTCATATGAATTGATTATTATCAAATTTAAGTGAATTATAAAATTTAAAAGCCCCACAAATACTTGCAGGGCTTTATTTCATGTAGGTAATTACTCCTATCTGTTGCTTTTTCTGCGTTTCAGCTCTTTCTCAATAAGCCCCAGTTCGCGTCCGGTCTGTCCTGCTACTGAGGTGTTTTCCTGAGCTCTTCTGGTAAGATAAGGCACAACATCTTTCACTGGCCCGTACGGAAGGTATTTTGTCGCATTATAGCCTTTATCGGAAAGGTAAAATGTAATATTGTCGCTCATCCCGTAAAGCTGTCCGAAATAGATATGAGGATTACCGTTCTCAAGGCCTTTGGCTTTCATTTTGTCCATCACCAATTCGGAAGAAATTTCATTATGCGTTCCGAAAAATGCGGATACTTTATCCAGGTTATTCATCACAAAATCGATTCCTGCATTGTAATTTCTGTCGGATGCTTCCTTGTTAGGCTGGATCGGATCCGGATAGCCTTTTTCCGCTGCCCGTGATCTTTCCTTTTCCATATAAGCACCACGAACAATTTTATAACCGATAAAATAGCCCTTTTCCTTTGCCCTCTGCAGATGAGCTTCCATGTATTCCAGCCTACCGGTTCTGTACATCTGGATGGTATTCCAAACAATCGGTTTTTCACGATTATATTTTTCCATCATTTCTTCACAAAGATGATCCGCTGCATCCTGCATCCAGGTTTCTTCAGCATCTATCATTACTTTTTTGTCATGCTGATGGCAAAGGCTGCATACCTCATCAAATCTTTTAACCACCCTTTCCCATTCTTCTTTCTGGCTTGAAGTCAGTTCCGTTTTCTTACCGACCGCCTCATACAGATCGATCCTTCCGAAAGCAGTAGGTTTGAATACGATAAAAGGAATCGCCGGATTGCCTACGGAGAATTTTACAATATCCTTAATCTCTTTGCATACCGCATCAAAAGTGGCCTCATCTTCTTTTCCTTCAATGGAATAATCAAAGATACTGCCCACGCCTCTTTTGAAAAGCTGCTTTACCACTTTCATACTTTCCTCACGGGTTTCACCGCCGCAGAATTGTTCAAACAACGTGTTTTTCACGATTCCCGTAACGAAAGGAAAATTATTATGAACGGTAAAGTTGAGAACGGAGGTTCCGACTTTTGTAAGGGAAGGCTGTTCAATCATCTTGAACATCCAATACGCTTTTCTTAACTGTGCATCAGATTTGTCTGCAAATGCGACTTTGGTATCGTTAAAAATGGGCATTACTTGTATATAAATTTAGATTCTGCAAAGGTACTAAAAGGATAAGGGATTAGGAAGAAATTTTTCTACAATTTACCTTCCAGTCCGTTCAGAAGCATGGCAATAATTCCCATAAAAACCCAGATCCTTAAAATATTTAGGGTAATAAAGTTGCTTTTCCTGGTATGTTTCAATAAAAGGTATACGCAAAGAATAAAAACAAAGAGGCCGGCTGTAAAATAATAGGCCATAAATCCTGAAATCCCAGTCCTTAGGATCAGTTTCATTGATACGGACATGGTAATGATTAGCAGCGATACAATAATGATCTTGGTATTTTTACTTTTGAAATAATTGGGAATGGTAATATACCCAAAGGCTTTATCTACGCTTTTTGTCAACGTATCCTTTACGATATCGATACACAGCAGGATCAGAAATAAAAATACAGCCATCAGCAGCACCTTTTTTGAAAAAGTCTCGTAATACACCATCATCCCGAAAAACGGATACAGGGTAAGGCTTACAAAAGTGATATTATTGATAATTAGCATCCTGCTCAGCTTATGACTGTAAAACCACATAAAAAACTGGTAAATGATAAAAAACAGGAAAACCCGATGCGAAATCATCCAGGCTACGCCCAAAGAAAACACACTTAAAACCAGATAAACATATAAAAAATATTTCTGCTTGATAAAGCTCTGAAGCCTGGTGCGGAAGGGTTTTACGATATGGTCCTTTTCAAAATCATAAAACTGGTTGATAATGCCCCCTGCCAGAATGGTAAGTACGGTGCAGAAAATAATACCGTGCACTTTAAAGTCGAATACGAATTTCCTGAAATTTTCGTCCTGGTTGAAAAGGAAAAATGTGGAAACATATAGGGCAAGGGTAAGCAGAAGAGCAACAAAAAAGCGAGCTCCCAGAAGAAAGCCCACGAATTGTGAAAATCTGTAAAATAAAGATTTCGGAATATTGGATTTCTGTTGGAAAGTTTCTTTTTCAGAATTCATTCACAACATTTTTTAGAATCTGTAAATCACTTCTTTATGGAAGCCGTCAAGCATTTTTTCCGCTTTATCGTAATCTTTGGTGAAACCTAAAATATAACCGCCGCCGCCGCTACCGCACAGCTTTAAATAATATGCATTTGAGTCGAGCCCTTTCTTCCAGACATTGAATAAACTTTCCGGAATCATCGGACGGAAATGTTCATATGCCCAATGGGAAAGCTTTTTAAGATTTCTGAAAAACGGATTCATATCTTTTTTCAAAAATGCATCAATACAGGCATTGTTATAGCGGATAAATTCTTCCTTAAGAGTTTTGCGGAATCCTTCGGTTTTCATTTTTTCAAAGAAAATCTGAACCATTGGCCCCGTTTCGCCCGTCATTCCTGAGTCAATTAAAAATATTGCCCCTTTTCCTGCTTCGCTGGCAGGTATTGATACGCGGTCTACGCTTTCTTTACTTTCGATCAGAATCGGAAGGTTCATATAACAGATCAGTGGATCTATCCCGGAACTTTTACCATGAAAATAACTCTCCATTAATCCAAAAACCTTTCTGAGGTTTTTAAGTTCATCTTTTGAAATATTTTCGGGATCATGTTTTGATATGGAATATCTTTCAAAAATCGCTGCTACCAAAGCACCTGAGCTTCCTACACCATATCCCTGCGGAATATTGCTGTCGAAAAATAATCCTGCAGCAATTTCATCCTTAAACTTTGATACGTTTAGCTCAAATGTTTCGGGAAGCTCCAGATTCTGCAGGTATTCTGCGTATTTTATAAGATGCTGATTGGACTTTTTTTCAAATTCCGAATCCAGTGATGAGAACTTCAGGGTACCTTTATAAAAACTATAAGGCAATGTCAAACCTTGAGAATCTTCTATGATTCCGTATTCTCCGAACAAAAGAATTTTTGCGTAAAATAGTGGGTTTGTCATTTATGTAAAATAATTTTTTTGCAAATTTAGAACTATTCTTCTGAATACAAGCAAATCCTGAGCCGAATTCTAACAAATTTTAACAGCGAAAACCATTTAAAATTTTAATGAAATCATAAACAGCTGTTTTCTAGTATAAATTTACTAAAAAAGCCTGACATAATCAGGCTTTTACTATTAAATGTATAATGATTACTGTTTAATCAGCTTTTTAGTTGCTTTCTGTTTTTCGGTTTCAACCGTTACCACATAATTACCGGTCTGCATAGAGGAAATATTTACCTCCACCCGGCTTCCTTTCAGAGCAGATTCTGATTTGATAAGCCTTCCCGCTTCATCGTAAATTCTGAATGATTTCAGGGCTTCTTTTGAGGAAATGGTAATGCTGTTTTTTGCCGGATTCGGATAAATGTTCACGGAATTATCTTTTGTGCTTACATCTTCTATAGCCAGTACTGCACAAGAGAAATTGGCTTTCCAGCCGAGATCATTTTCTGCCGGGTCAGAAACAAAGCGAACGGTAATAGCTCCTGAAGGGTGCGTTGAAGTGAATGTTCCCGGCAAGGTCGTTCCGGTTAATCCATTTCCATTAGGGAACATCGGTGAACTTGTGGACGGACCGTTGTAGATGTACATAAAATCATACCCCTGCTCCAAAGCAAATTCCGTAAAGCCCATGGTTAAACTTCCCGAGCTTGGATAGAATGTTTTTACAATGGTCTGGTTATCACCGTAATTCCCTATTGTTCCGCCCGTATCGGTGAACGATGCGCCACCGCACCAGTCGGCATCAGTTAAAAACAGCTGTGTTCTCTGGTATCCTGCCGAGCAGTCGGTCCCGATGGATAAAAGATAATAGGTGGCTGGCTGAAGGTTTGACAGGCTTAGTGACTGCGTCGATGTAGTTCCGCTGCTCACGGGTGTCCCATCAAATTTCGTCAATTTATATTTCCATGAAGTGGCTGTGGCATCCGTAAAGATGGCATTGGCTGAAATCTGGGTAATATTGGAAACCGATAATCCTGTAACGGTAGTCGCACAGGCAGTCGTACAGTTTTTGCCAAGACAGGCTTTGGATTCCACGGTATTGCGGATTAAAGTGGCCGGCTGCGGCCCGAAGCCATTGGCGAAATTAATTCCTACACCTGAAACGAGGTGACAGTAGCTCATAATAGTTCCTTTTACCGAAGAAGAAGGAATCGGCCCGACCGGACAGTTCCCTTCCGGATAACCGGCCTGTGTACCGCATCCGTCGATGGCGGTGGAGTTCCCGTTCCAGGCGCAGGCATGGGTATGAGGAGAACCTAAGCTATGCCCCATCTCATGGGTCATTGCCTGAATGGTCCAAGAATATACCGGAACATTATTGTATGTTTGGGAAGCTCCCGAATAAGCATGTCTGCTGTTGGTACAAAGCGAATTGACGTAAGCTACACTCGTCGTAGAAGGCTGGTTTACCAAATGTGCTAGATCACCGTTGAATACCTGCCTGTTGGTTCTGAAGCTTGATAAGTTAGCATTCGGTGTTCCCGTATACGGATCGGGAGTCGTCCAGATATAGATTTCGTTCAGTGCAATTCTAATATCGTCATTATTGTAAAGTGTGGAAATATTATTGTGAATTGCCGTCAGCCAATTCGTTGTCGTAGTAACATTGGAACCGTTGTTTACATAAGGGGTATTACAGATTTCATAGTAAATTCTTACACAGTTCTGGGTCAGAAGTTTTCCTGCATTATTTTTTGCCGCCGGATCGAAAGAAATTTTCTGCTTCTTATTTTCTGCCAGTTCATCCACTCCGCATACGAAAGGATTAAGGCCCGTCAGCTTTGCATCGGAATAGCTTACAAAATCCTCGGAATTCTTAACTTTTCCTACCACGATATTTCCCAGCTCCGGTGTGGAAGCGACTCCTACCACATCATTATCAAAGAAACTGAATGCCGCCACTGATTGGTTTTCGCCCTTCACAATTCCCTGATAATAGGCTCCGGGTATATAGTTTACTATTTCGCCTTTGCTGGTCGCTACTTTAAAATCGCTGGTGAAAATCTGATTTTTATAAAGCTCCATCGTGATCTGCTTTCCATAGAAAGGAAAGGAAATTTCCACGTATTCGGGCTTTTCGTAAACCAGTCTTTTCAATTGTTTCAGGTCGATATGCAACACGGAAATATCAGTGGCCGCCCTTTTGTATTCAGCTAATTTTTCTGAATTTTTATTTGGGCTGAATAAATCATATTTTTCAAAATTTTTCTTCTGGGCGTGGAATTCCGAAATATTCTGCGCCACGCGCCTTGCAGCTTGGGAAAACCCCCAGACAACAAATTGCAGCATGCAGAGCACTAGAAACTTTTTTATCATTTTTTCATTACATTTTAAAATTCACAAATTAAGCAAAAAAAATCTAAATCAAATAATAAATCATTATACTTTTCACGAATTAAAAAACAAAACAACAATAAAGAAACTCAATTCACTTAAAAACTGATAAAATGAGTTCAATATGAACGCGGGATAGAAATAAGATTAAAGGGCAGAAAGGTAGACTGGAAGCAGAGAATTTTCCTCAATAAAACAAATAATGTAGAATTCATTTTTAATTTATGAAACAGGAATAAAAAAAAGACGCCGGATCGGCGTCTTGGAATTTTATAATTGGCTTTATTTTTTATTCTTCTCTATTCAGTTTATTGAGTTTTAAAAAACGGATCAGAATTAATCCAACAAAGAAAAACAATGCCATGGAGAATGCTGCAAACCTCATCCCTGAAGCGGAAGGAAGCACGATGTCGATCTTCGCAAAAATTCCCCGTAAAGCATCGTATTTGTCAATGAACAAGGCAAAAACAAAGGTTCCGACAATAATGGCAATTTTTTCAAGTACATCATAAAAGCTGAAAAATGTGGTGTTTTCCATAGAGTTTTCCGGTAAAAGCTTGGAATACGTGGATCTGGACATCGCCTGAAGTCCTCCCATTACCAATCCGACTACGGCTGCTACGCCATAAAACTGATATTCGACCGTCGGGTTTTCCTTATTAAGGAAAAACGCCCAGATACAGGCTACGATCCAGAGAATAATGGCAATGGTAATCACGTTTTTGTTTCCTATTTTTCGGGACAGTCTGGAAAAAATAACCGCTCCGATGATCGCCTCGATCTGAATCACCAACAGCGTTCCGATGAGTTTGTCCTGGGGAAGATTGATCTCACTTTTCCCGAATAAGGTTGCCATCAGGAAAATGGTCTGCATTCCCACACTATAAAAGAAAAAGCTGGACAGGAAATATTTCAGGTTGCGGTCTTTGAAAAGGCCTTTTCCTGCTTTAAACAGTTCGTGAAAGCTTTCTTTGGCGATATCTTTATAAAAACTTAGGTTGTCTTTCAAAACTTCAAAAAAGCCTCCCTGCTCTTCATGTTTTTTAAATATATTTTTGTAGTTCAGCAATACGAGGTCTTTCGGAAGCTTTTCCTTAACATCCCCAAACTGCGGCAAATGCTTGAAGGTATATTGGGAAAACCCAAACCACCAGGCTCCCGTAAGCAGGAAGCTGATTCTTGTAAACAGCAATTGTTTTTCCGGGCTACCTTTGCCTACTACCTGGATCAGTACCAGACAGATGATCACAAGAACCACGGAGCCAATGTATCCGTACACATAACCTTTGGCCGAAAGTGCATCCTGCTTGTCCCTTGTCGCAATATCCGGCAAGAAAGAGTTATAAAACACGAGACTTCCCCAGAATCCGACACTTGCCGTGATGCTGAAAAGCAATCCCAAAAATACATTATGCATTCCCGTAAACATTGCCAATCCCATACAGGAAGTCGCTCCCAGATAACAGAAAAACTGCAGAAAGGATTTTTTATTTCCTATCGTATCTGCCAGCGAAGATAAAAAAGGCGACAATAAAACGACGATGAAGAAAGAGATCGTGAGGGAATATCCGTAGACCGCATCCGGCTGATATTCTTTCCCGAAGATCCTGATCATGTGCCGTACAGGAACATCGATCCACGATTTCGTTTCTTCCACATATTCTTTCTTTTCATACGCGGTGGTAAGAATTGAATAATAGATTGGGAAAATGGTAGAGGTGATTACCAGAGAATACACCGAATTGGCCCAGTCATAAACGGCCCATGCCTTCATGATCTTAGGGTTGTTCTTTATGTTTTGAGTTTGTAGATTGTCAGTTTCAGACATTTCAAATAATTATTAATAAACACAAAAATAGGAAAACGATCGTATATTCGGCGGTTTTTATTTTGTTTCGGAAAAATTTTATTATTCCGTTAAAATTCGGGGTTTGTCAAGTGAGGATTTTAATTTTTTAGGAAGCCGGAAACTGACAGTTTTTGAGATTATTGTGTTTTTTTTAAACACATTAGACACATCAGCATTTAGGAGATAAGTGCTGAAAATATTTTAGAACTCGTAAGATTGAAAATCAAAGATTTTCTGCGAGGCGGAATTTATATTACTCATTTTGGTGGTTACCTGATGAGAGGTTATGATGGTAGGTAATTGATGTTCTTGTTACACCGGGTTTCACCCGGTGCAATGGTTGTTGTGCCCCTGCGGGGCTTCGAGATTCACTCTTACCATTTATCCAGCCTGTTTGTCATCCTGTTAAAATCTAAACACAAAAAAATCAGCGCAAACATCTGTGAAAATCTGAACAAGCCTGTGATTTATAAAAATTTTACTCCAAACGTTCCAATCAGCTCTGCCGCCTAGCCCCGATTGCAGTGGAAATCCTTTTTTGCAAAAAAAGAGTGCAACGGAAAGCGGGAAATAGCTCCAAACAAATTGCTTTATTAAAAAACAAAATCCGGGAGTTCACACTTCCGGATTTTGAATCTATGATAATTAAAATTACTGCATGTTTTCGATGACCATCGCAGAAGCGCCTCCGCCCCCGTTACAGATCGCAGCGGCACCGTATTTTCCGTTGTTCTGTTTCAGAACGTTGATCAAAGTAACAAGGATTCTGGACCCTGAACTTCCCAGCGGGTGGCCAATGGCTACTGCACCTCCGTTGACATTGACTTTAGAAGCATCAAGACCTAAAATTTTGTTATTGGCCAGGCCTACCACTGAAAAAGCCTCGTTGAACTCGAAGAAATCGATGTCTGAAACTTCCAGACCTGCTTTTTTCAGCGCAATCGGCAATGCTTTTGCAGGAGCTGTCGTAAAGTCTTCCGGAGCCTGGGCTGCGTCGGCATAAGAAACGATTTTTGCCAATGGTTTAAGACCCAGTTCTTCCATTTTCTCTTTGGAAACCAGAATCAGTGCAGATGCTCCGTCATTTAGAGTAGAAGCATTAGCTGCCGTCACGGTTCCTTCTTCCTTTTTGAAAACGGTAGGAAGGGTTGGAATTCTGTCGAAGTTTACGGTTTTGTATTCTTCGTCTTCGGCAAAAACGATTGGCTCCCCTTTTCTCTGAGGGATTTCTACCGGCACCACCTCATCGGCGAATTTGCCTTCGCTCCAGGCTTTTGCCGCTCTTTTATAGGATTCGATGGCGAAATTATCCTGCTCTTCTCTTGAAATGCTGTAATCTGTTGCACATTTTTCGGCACAAACGCCCATGTGGACTTTGTTGTATACATCGGTAAGTCCGTCCTGCACCATTCCGTCCTGCATTTTTACATCGCCTAATTTGGCAGCATTTCTGGCGTTGTAATAGTGAGGCACTGAAGACATATTTTCCATACCTCCGGCCACGATAACATCCGCATCTCCTGCCTTAATCGCCTGTGCTGCCATGGAAACGGCTTTCATTCCCGAAGCGCAGACTTTATTTACTGTTGTGGAAGGAGTCTCATTTGAAAGTCCTGCTCCTAAGGCCACCTGGCGTGCAGGAGCCTGTCCTTCCCCTGCCTGTAAAACGTTCCCCATGTAGATTTCCTGAACCAGTTTCGGATCAAGGCCAATTTTGTCCAATGCTGCTTTTACAGCCACCGCCCCAAGCTTTGTGGCCGGTACGGTTGATAAGCTTCCCATAAAACTTCCCATCGGAGTTCTTACTGCGGAGACGATGAATACTTCTTTCATTTTATAATTCTATTTTTATATTAATTATGACCGATTTACGGCTACAGTTATTTATGATCTGCTTTATTGCTCTTCGTAAAAATGATTATGAATGCACCCAAGAATTCCACAATCCAGCCCCATCTCAGCTTTACGATCCCCGCCAGCTTATCCTGCCATGACTTGAAAGGCATAAAACTGAAATACTGAGAAGCCTGAAATTTCACAGCAAATAAAGTGAAAAGGAAAAGGAGTACTAAAAGAAGAGCAGAAATCCTTGTCATTTTTACACTGTTGTTCACGATCCCGAAAAGTGTTGCAGCGCAGAGCAGCCAACACATGACGGCTAACGAATGATCGAGCTTCCAGTAGTTCCAGTTTCCGATAACGGGGACATGAACCAACGGCAGGAAACTTCCTACAATCACCAATAATAATCCTAATATCTGAATGTTTTTCATATTTCTTAAACTGCCAAAATACAAAAAAAAACACACTCCAAAAAGTGTGTTTTTATAAGATGTACATTAACATTAAAAATTGATATATAACAGCTCTAATCCTATCTGAAAGCCGTATTTGTTATTAATTTTTGCGAGATCGTTAAAATTCGGTGTAAAATCCTTTTTTATGTAAATATTTATCGGACCGTAGCCTACTGCCAATTTCCCCCCGAAAATAAACCGTTCTGCCGCTTCCTGAACATTTTCCCTGTACTTCACCCGGTTGTTGTCCTCATTTTTAAAAATAACATAGTTCTGTGTAAGAAAACGTACTCCGCCATAAATGCCTGCTGTTAGCCTGA
This sequence comes from uncultured Chryseobacterium sp., assembly GCA_913774355.1. Lineage (GTDB taxonomy): Bacteria > Bacteroidota > Bacteroidia > Flavobacteriales > Weeksellaceae > Chryseobacterium. The sequence goes on from CAJYGB010000018.1 coordinate 447,316, forward strand.
GGTTAGTTCGTGAATTATCCAGCATCTTTTCATTATTTTCAATGGTATATTTGGGATTTAAGACCCAAACTATATCCGCCGGAACTACGAAGTAATGATTTCTAAGATACGATTTCTTTAGGGTGCCTGTTGTAAGGTCATTAAAATCGGCCAAGTAAATCTCATTCAGGTCCTGTACAAAGACATTTGGTTTTTCAGGGTTGAAAGTGTCCTGGCGATAACCTAATCCGAGACGATAGAAAACAGGAGATACCAGAGATCCGATCTGTCTTGTCATTCTTATATCCATTTGTGATGAAAGCGAACTTCTTATCCCTGATTCATTATTTCCGATATCCAATGATGAAGAGGATTTTGTAAGGTTGATAAAACCGTATCCTATATTGAAATCAAAGGTTTTCAGAAGCTCTTTTTTCGTTTTTTTAATGCCGGTATTTAAAACGAGAACTGCATTATTCTGCGCCAATAACTGCAGCGACTGCTTTTTTGGATCTCCCATCACGGCATCTTTCACCATTTCCCGGGTAGCTGTTTCCAGTTGATCTTTCTCTGCCGTTACTTTTCCGTTGATAATTTCTTCATATCGTTCCGCGATTTCCGTCTTTTTCTCACGTTTTTCATCAGCTGTTATTTTGTTGTCTAGGTAAGACCTTTCCAGATCATCGAGCTCTTTATTCATCTTGGACTTTTCGGAGAAAACGATGCTGTCGACTTTTTGAGAATATACTTTCAGCTTAGGATTTATTTCCTGGGAAAAAGCGTAAGAGAAAGCCAGCAGAGCAGTCATCAATGCAAACTTGGGTTTCATATATTTTTTCTTTTATTTTTAGACATTATATGGTTGCTGTTAGTGGTATCTGAACAGTTATTTTATTTAAAAAAGATGATTATTTGGGATCACTGTACACGGTAACCCCAAGAACCGTAACGTTATCAACTTTCTGAAAAACTTTCCCGATATTGAATACTCCGAATCTGCGTTCTTCTTTTCTTAAATTTTCCCGGCTCTTATCGAATTCCCTACCCAAAAGCAGTTCATCTGCACTGACGTAGGTCGTTTTTACATTCTTTGTTTCCGCCAGAACCGGAAGATTGTTAATTGCATTTTCAGTTTTTAAGGCCTCGGCAGGAATAGTAAGTGATGGTTTTACCGCAATCGGCAGCACTTCAGCTTCCTGAATTTCCGGACTTTTATTTTTAATTTCTTTTATATTGCCTGATTTTGGATTGTCGACAATTTTTTCGGTTTTACTTTCCGGGATTACTTCGGCAATTGAACGGTCCGATTGGTCATTGATTTCAGGATGTGAGTGAGGAACCGCTTTTTCCGCTTCTTTTTTCGCAATATGATTAACTTTATTAAAATCAAAATTCTTTTTATAATTAAAATACGATATTGTTCCGATGGATATGAACAGCAAAACTACAGCGGCATATTTCCACCATTGGAAAGATGCTTTCGGCTTAATTTCAGTCTTTTCATCCAGTTTTTGGTCCAGACTGTCCCATAAGCCTGCCGATGGCTGAATTTCCATCTCTTCATAGCCGGCTTTCAGTTTATTTAGCATATTGTTTTTCATCTTTCTTTCGTTTTAAAAAATCGGTGATCCATTTTTTAGATTTGCTCAGCTGGCTTTTGCTGGTGCCTTCGGAAATATTTAATATGTCCGCAATTTCATGATGCTTTTTTTCTTCAAAGACGTACAGGTTAAATACGAGCCTGTAACCATCCGGCATTGATGCAAAGATTTCTTCCATGTTTATTTCTTCCATTTCATTATTCCACTCATCATCGGCACTTTCCAAACCATTGATTTCTATATCGGAATACAGAATATTCTTGTTTTTCCTGATAAAGTTTATGGAATTGTTTACCACAATTTTTCTCAGCCAGAACGGGAAGCTTCTCCAATCCCTGCAATCCCTGATCTTTGAGAAGCAGGTAAAAAAGGAATCCATCAGAATATCTTCGGCATCATGAAGGTTATTTACATAAGAATTTGCGATGGCCAGCATTTTTGCTGAATACATATCGTAAAGGGCTTTCTGCGCCTTCCGATCATGCTTTTCTGCCAATTTAAAATTCTGTTCAAGGTTCTTCATGTATCTGTTTCTGTATATAAGACGGGAAGTTTTCCAAAGGGTTGCCTGAAAATAAAAAAAAATTGCACTAAAAAAAGTGCAATTTAGTATTTTAATAATCAGCTAGATAAAATTAATGTTTTACTTCTGAAATTTCGTTAGGATTGTGTTTGTGTTTAAATAATACAGCAAACAAAACCGCCAGAATCAAGGCATAAGCGGCAAAAGAAAGCCAGATATTATGCCAGTCTTTTACCATAACTACGGAGGATAGCGATCCGTCCGGATTCACCATCGCATTGAAACTTTTCTTTAAAATTTCCAGGAATGTAGGATTATCCGGTGTCGTTTCCAGATAGACTGACAACGAAGAAGCGTTCGTAAATTTATGCGTGAAAAATTTATCGATCGCCCATCCCGCAGCATAGCTTCCGAATACAGCTCCAAACCCGTTGGTCATCATCATGAACAGCCCCTGCGCTGAAGAGCGGATTTTCTTATCTGTTGTGGTTTCCACGAAAAGAGATCCTGAGATATTAAAGAAATCAAATGCCATCCCGTAAACGATACAGGAAAGAATAATCAGTCCCAATCCGAATCCTTCGGGAACTCCATACGCAAAGAAACCAAATCTGAGCACCCAGGCAATCATCGACATCAGCATTACTTTTTTAATCCCAAATTTTTTCAGGAAAAACGGAATCGCCAAAATGAATAAGGTTTCCGAGACCTGAGAGATAGACATAATGATGGTAGACCGCTGTACCACAAATGAATCAGCATATTTCGGAAAATGTTCAAATTCACTTAGAAAGACGTCTCCATACGCATTGGTAAGCTGCAATGCTGCTCCCAATAACATAGAAAATAAAAAGAATAGTGCCGTTTTGTAATCTTTAAATAGTTTGAAAGCATCAAGCCCCAATTGTCTTGACAGAGGTGCATCTTTATCAATTAATTTCTGAGGAGGGCATTTCGGTAAGGTTAATGCATAAATTCCAAGGAAAACCGCTACGCCTCCTGCGATATAAAATTGCCCTTCCGTTGCTTTATTACCGGTAAGGTTGGTAATCCACATGGCAACGATAAATCCGATGGTTCCCCAGACCCGGATCGGCGGAAAGTCTTTTACAACATCCAGATCGCTGTTTTTAAGGATCGTGTAGGAAATTGAATTGGCCAGGGCAATGGTCGGCATATAGAAACACATCGCAACAAGCATTACTGAAAAAAATGAGCCGGGATCTGCAGAATGCGGCAAAACGAAAAGGACGATGCCGTAAAGAATATGTAACACCGCAAAAATCCTCTCGGCATTCACCCAACGATCGGCGATGATTCCGGTGATGGTCGGCATAAAGATAGAGGCTATCCCCATAGTTCCGAAAACAGCGCCAAACTGCGCTCCGTCCCAATGTTTTGTGCCAAACCAGAAATTAGCCATCGTTATCAGCCAAGCTCCCCAAACGAAGAACTGCAGGAAGCTGAGGATGGTCAAACGTAATTTTAAATTCATTGTATAGTTGTAATATCTCTTTTAGTCGATTTTCTTTTTCCTGCGTTTGATCTCTTCCTGGATTTCCAGTGCGGTATCGTAATCTTCTTCTTTTACGGCCTCATCCAGAAGTTTCTGAAGCTCTTCCATGGAAACAGATTTTAAGTTATCTTCTTCCTGTACGGTTTCCGAAAAATGTTCCTCTTCTTTAGAAACGTCTTCAAGTTCCAGAAGGATTCCGGCTTCGTTCAGCACCTGCTGGGTGGTAAAGATCGGCGCATCAAAACGGACGGCCATGGCTACGGCATCGGAAGTCCTAGCATCCAGGATCATTTCTTCTTCGGTAGTTTTGTTTTTAAAGTTAATGTTTGAGAAGAAAACCCCGTCTACAATCTGATAAATGATCACCGAAAGGAGTTCGTAATTGGCAGAAACGATAAATTTTGTAAACAGGTCATGCGTAAGAGGGCGAGGCGGATGAATGTCTTTTTCCAGACCCAGAGAGATGGATTGTGCCTCGAAATTCCCTATAACAACAGGTAATTTTATATGTGTTTCTTCATGTTCCAATAATAATGCGTACGCCCCGGATTGTGTCTGGCTGTACGATATTCCGCGAATAATTAACTGTTTATAATCCATAGCTACAAATATAGATTAATTTTTCAAAGTTTTTTTTACTTTTTAGACAAAAATAAAAGCCCGGAATGGGCTTTTATGGGTGAATTATTATGATTGGTAAATGGTGAATTTTATTTTATAAGTCAGTTTTGCCCTGCAAGTAAATTTTTCCATTTAAATAATACCAAAATTGACAAGCAAAGCAAATTGACCATTCACCATTAACCTTTCTTATCCTTTAAGCGCTTTAATTTTCTCCGTTAATGCAGGGATGATCTGGAAAGAGTCTCCTACCACTCCGTAATCGGCGGATTTGAAGAATGGCGCTTCCGGATCGCTGTTAATCACCACGATGGTTTTAGAAGAGTTAACACCCGCAAGATGCTGAATAGCTCCGGAAATTCCCACCGCGATGTAAAGATTCGGTGCAATAGCTTTCCCCGTCTGTCCAACGTGCTCCGTATGAGGTCTCCATCCGATATCGGAAACCGGTTTTGAACAGGCCGTTGCTGCTCCCAAAACACTGGCCAGATCTTCGATCATTCCCCAATTTTCAGGACCTTTCATTCCTCTTCCCGCAGAAACTACGATTTCCGCTTCTTTAAGATCCAGTTTTCCTGAGCTTTGCTCGTGGGAAATTACTTTGGTATCTTCATTGGCAACCGACAGGTTTTTTACTTCTTCAGAACCTGAAACGGCATTTTCCTTAACACCGAAAGCATTCTGAGAAACCGTAACGATTACTCCGCTGCCTTCTGCTTTAGCGTGCATGAAACCTTTTCCGGAGAAAGCTTTTCTTTTTACCTGAAACGGTGAAAGGCTTTCCGGGGCTTCCAATGCATTGGTGATTAAAGAATATCCGTTCATTACCGCCAGCATCGGTGCAACAGACGATGCATCCGTTGTATGAGGGAAAACGATGATATTTCCGTTAGCCACTTCACTTACGGCCTGCGCATAAGCCTTAGCGGAGAAATTTTTAAGACCTTCGTCTTTAATGTTGATCACATTTGATGCTCCATATTTATATAACAAATCTGAAGAATCGGTAGGGTTTACAGAGACTGCCGTTACGGTATCACCAGCCTGGTCCGCTACTGCTTTAGCATAAGAAACCGCTTCAAAAGCCGCTTTTTTGTAAACTCCGTTTATATTTTCTGCGTATACGAATACTGCCATTTTAATTGTTTTTTAAAGTTTAAGGTTTAATGTTCAAAGATTTGAGATTCTTCCGTTTGATATTTTAGTGTTAAAATCTGAAAATGCGAATCCAGCCTCTTGAATCTTTTTACTTTTTACTTGGCTCTTTAGATTACTTTTGCTTCTTCGTGAAGTAATCTTACCAATTCATCCAGGTTATCTGGAGAAACCATTTTCACCGCTGCTCTCGGCGGCACGCTGTCATAGGATACCCCCTGAACTTTTACTTCAGAAGAAGCCGGTTCTACCACCTGCAAAGGTTTTGTTCTTGCCGACATAATTCCTCTCATATTCGGAATGATCAGGTCTTTTTCATCAACCAATCCTTTCTGTCCTGCGATTACGGCCGGTAATTTAACGGAGATTGTCTCTTTTCCGCCTTCGATTTCCCTTACGGCAGTCGCTTCGCTTCCGTTTACATCCAATCCTACGGATGCATTTACGAACGGCTGGTTTAACAGCTGGGCAACCATTCCCGGAACGGACCCGCCATTGTAATCGATGGATTCTTTACCGCAAAGGATCAGATCATATCCTCCGTTCTGTGCTACGGCAGCAATTTCCTTCGCTGTGGAAAAGCTGTCTTTGGGATCCAGGTTTACTCTTACCGCATCATTTGCCCCGATAGCCAGTGCTTTTCTGATAACCGGCTCCGTTACCGCATCTCCTACGTTAATTACCGTTACAGTAGCACCCTGAGACTCCTGCAATTTAATAGCTTTCGTCAGTGCAAATTCATCAAGCGGGTTGATTACCCACTGGATCCCGTTTTTGTCGAATGCAGACTTATCTGCTGTAAAGTTGATCTTGGAAGTAGTATCCGGTACACTACTGATGCAAACTAATATTTTCATACGTTGTTTAATTTTTATTTGCCTTATGTCGCCTTAAGGTTCCATACGTGCTTTATTATTCTCTTTGGTATAAAAGCTAATGGTTTTATACCGGGATTTTTATTAAATTATGTTTTGCTAATATAAATAAAATATATATTATGCATGCATAATACTTATTAATTTATTATTCAGCGCATTAGATGTTTTCAGTTGGCTGGTTTGGTTGCCCTAAACTCAATCTTGCTCGGCAAAACCCGCGGATTCATTTTTAAAATATCCAGTACCAGATTCCCCATATCTTCCGGCTGAATTTTCCATGCATCCTTTTCCGAAGGAACATTTCCATTGAAATTCGTGGCTACGGAACCCGGCATGATCACTGTAGACTTGATGTTGTATTTCCGCAGATCAATCATCGCTGCTTGGGTAAAGCCTACGACCCCGAATTTTGAGGCGTTGTATCCGGCTCCGTTTTCAAAGAAATTCGCTCCTGCCAGACTTGCAATCGTGATGTAATAGCCTTCCGTCTTTTTCAATTCTTCTACTGAAGCTTTCAGGGTGTAGAAAACACCGGTCAGATTGGTCTCGATCATATCATTCCATTCTTCTGCGGAGAGCTTATCCACCGGTTTAAAAACACCTAATCCTGCATTGGCAATCACAAAATCCAGCTTCCCGAATTTCTCTCTCGCAGATTGTACCGCTTTTTCTTCACTGTCAAGACTTTTAACATCGGAAACAATTCCCAGAACGTTTCCGGAATATTGTTTCAACTCCTGTTCAGCTTTTTCCACATCTTCCTTTTTTCTTCCCGAAAATGCAACGGCTACTCCGTTTTCCAGCAATATTTTAGCGATCCCGAAACCGATTCCTTTGGTTCCGCCCGTGATATAAGCTACTTTATTTTCTAACATTCTATTTTGGATTTAGTTCCTAAAAATAAGAAAAACGCTCCAATTGGAGCGTTTTTTACAAACTAACATTTGTCAGTATTTATTTTTTAATTAGCTTTTTGCTGACATTTCCATTTATAGTATCAATATTCATAATATAATTTCCTGGAGCTAAATCTGTTACATTTATTTGTTCATTCTTATCTGTCACGAATACTTTTCTTCCTGATAAATCGAAAATTTCAACTTTATTGATTTTATCATCCGATTTTATATTTACATAATCTGTAACAGGATTCGGATAGACAGAAACAGAATTTTTAGCGTTTGTTACTTCATTAGTGGCCAATGTTGCAGAATTGGTATAAATCAAGTTCAGGTTATCTACAGCTGCTTGGTTAGCTACTGTATTTCCTGTAGAAGTTACTGATATAAAGTCATATTCTAAAGGAACTAATCCAGGGGTAAATGTGTAACTTGAATTATTAAATGTAAAACTTCCCTCAGGCGTAGTCCAAGTATAAGCACCTGTAGTTTTATTATATCTAAAACTTACCGTAACCCATGTGTTGGCTGTATATGTGGATGTAGTACCCAATGTTATGGTGTAGAATGCAGCTGTTCCTGTAGAAACAGGAGTCAGTCTTCCCATACCAACAATTTTTTTTGTACTATAATCATATCCTATACCTACAATACCTGCTGTAGCATCATACAGCGCACATTGTATTCTTCCGGCGCCCGTAGCAGGTCCTGTATAAATATCTACTGTCCCTTGTAAAATATCATTTCCTGCTGATGCAGTGGTTGTAATACCTTTAAATGCAAATCTATTAAAGGTGTTTGCCGTACTACTGTAACCTGCCCCACTGGTTATTCTCAATGAATTCACATGAGCCGCATCTATAGCAACAACCTGATAGTCAGATGCAGCACCTCCATATATAGAATAACCTCCCTGACCTGGCGTAGCACCAGTAACATCTGTTGCCAGATTACCTGCTGTTAAAGAATTGAAATTTTCACTTACAATTGTTTGTCCGAACATCAATGAAGCTGATGCAAATAGTAAAACTGATAAAGTTCTTTTCATAATATTTTTGTTATATATTTTACATGTAAATATAGAAAAAATCCCTTAGAAAAAATGCTAAGGGATTAATTTTTAAAATTTTAACTTATTTTTTCGAATAATTTTCGAAAAACAACGGTATACTTTCAATTCCTTTATAGAAGTTGAACAGCCCATAATGCTCATTCGGAGAGTGGATGGCATCTGAATCCAGCCCGAAGCCCATTAAAACGGATTTAGCGCCTAAAACCTGCTCGAACATGGCTGTAATCGGTATGCTTCCGCCGCCTCGGTACGGAAGGACTTCTTTTCCGAAAGCGGTTTCCATGGCCTGTTTTGCGGCCGTGAACTCTTTGGTTTCTGTCGGCAGGACGTATGGCATTCCTCCGTGGTGCGGGGTAACTTTTACCTTTACGTTTTCAGGAGCGATTTTTTCAAAGTATTTTGTAAATTTTTCCGTAATTTCCTCAGGAGTCTGATAAGGTACCAGACGCATGGATATTTTGGCAGAAGCTTTGGAAGGAATCACGGTTTTTGCACCTTCTCCAGTATAGCCTCCCCAAATCCCGTTGCAGTCGAGTGTTGGACGGATCGATGTCCTTTCCAGGGTTGTATATCCTTTCTCTCCTTCCACACCATTCAGTCCGATGGATTTTTTGAATTCTTCCGGATTGTCTTTTAATTTATTCATATCGGCCCTGTCGGATTCTGAAACGGTTTCTACATTGTCATAAAACCCGTCAATGGTAATATGTCCGTCTTCGTCGATCAGTTTGGCAATCATCCTCGAAAGGACATGGATCGGGTTCGGAACGGCGCCTCCGTACAGTCCGGAATGCAGATCCCTGTTCGGTCCTTCTATTTCCACTTCTACATAGCTCAGCCCTCTTAATCCCGTCGTTACCGTAGGCTGTTCGTTGCTGTAAATATGGGTATCGGAAATCAGGATGCAGTCGCAGGATAATTTTTCTTTGTTTTCATTGACGAAATCCCCAAGGCTTACAGAACCTACTTCTTCTTCTCCTTCCAGAATAAATTTAACGTTGCAAGGAAGCGTATTGGTCTTCATCATCGCCTCAAAAGCTTTCAGGTGCATGAAAAACTGACCTTTATCGTCTGCGGAACCTCTGGCGAAAATCGCACCTTCCGGATGCAGCTCGGTTTTTTCAATATACGGTTCAAAAGGTGGCTTTGCCCATAATTCCAGGGGATCGGCAGGCTGTACATCGTAATGTCCGTATACTAATACTGTCGGTAAATTTTCATCTAAGATTTTTTCCCCGAAAACGATAGGATATCCTTTGGTCTGGCATACTTCCACATGATCCGCTCCTGCATTTTTCAGGTATTCCGCTACAACATCCGCGCATTTCAGGACGTCTTCTTTATACGCCGGATCTGCAGATATGGAGGGAATTCTCAGTAATTCAAACAATTCATCTACGAAACGCTGTTTGTTTTCGCTGATGTAATTTAATGTCTCTTGCATTGTAAAATATTATTTTGTTAAAAGTAAAAAATTTGCCCCGCAGGAACAAACAAAAAGATATAATTTTCCTCAGGTTGACAAAGGATCCGTTCACATAAGCCCATAAAAAAATCCCGCATTTCTACGGGACTTTTTATATTTTTCAGCGATTAGTGCTCAGCCTTTGGTGTCTGAGTTCCCTGAGGGATTGGCGTAGCATCAGAATGCTTTCCGTCTTCTGCTTTAGGCTGTACCGCAGCGGCAGTATCCGTTTTTGCAGGAGCCTCATGGCCTTCGTGCGCATCTCCTCTGTATTTGGAAAGATTATCCTGCTCACCACTGGTCTGCTCGTCGTCAGAGTATCTCTCTACGCCTTCTTCCAGCTTGATTACGTCTTTATTTCCGCCAGCCTGGATTTTTTTACAGCTTACCGCAACCGTAGCAAGGGCTAAACATATCACTAATTTTTTCATATGGAAATTTATTTTTTCAAGTTTATATGAAACCCGCATTATCTGAAGCGGGCTACACTTACATTTTAATTGCCCAAAATTAAGAAATCCTACATTTTACAGCAACATTTTTATACTGATTTTAGAATTATTTTTCCTTTTTTGGATTGTGTAAAAATAAGATAATTTTGACCACCGTCTTTCAGATGGTATTTTTTCCTTATTTCTTCCGGTTTTAAAGGATAATTTTTAGAAATGATATTAAACTGGCCTTTTTTTGGAATCTGTTTAGCATCAATACTTTCCATTTCAAAAACACGCCCCGGGAAATCGTTGATCTTCTGATCTGAAGTATACAGATGGGTATTTTGATGAAGTTTTTTCAAGCCGAATTTTTTAGGAATTAAATTAAAAATCCCAGCTTTCAAAATAGAGTTATTCGGGATATAAATAAACTTTTCCGGTTCGCCGTATTCAGCTGCCTGATTTTCTTCTCCGAAATGAAATGTAAATACCGGCTCTCCGCTGTCCAGGTTTACGCAATTGCAGATAATTTCCCCCTGTTTTTCTTTCGATAAAAAGACAACCACTTCTTTGACATCGTTTTTGACGGCGATAATCTCAATCCTGAAAATACCGGGTAAAACGGAAATAAGATATTTTAAATCAATGAGCGGCGAGAGCTTGATGACCACTTCTTTTGAAAGGGAAATTATTTTTTCCTGAATATCAATTACATTAGGCGACAGATCTTCCAATAAAAAAACTTTATTTTTGTTGTTGTCCCTTCTTGCCGGATCGAGATAAATTACATCAACAGTTTCCGTATTTTCCACTAAGAACTTTTCCAGCTTCTGATTGATAAATTTTGCTTTTCTGCCTAAAATGCCCCAATTATGTTCAACAATTTGTAAAAGCTCATTGTTTTGCTCAACCAAGGTCACCTCTTCAAAATTTTTGGATAAATAATAAGCATCGATTCCGAAACCGCTGGTAAGGTCGATAAATTTCCCGCCTTGTAAAACTTCCGATTTGTAAAGCGCTGTTTTTTCGGAGGAAGATTGTTCTAAGTTGAGCTGCGGCGGAAAAATAATACCTTCCTTTAATAAAAAAGGAAATTTCTTATGGGCAACCTGCTTTCCTTTAATCTGCTGAACAATTTCCTGCATGGAAACCTCAGGGAAAGGTGATTTTTTTAATAACAAGGCATGCAGATCTGTATTGAGATTTGCATTGATGTATTGTTGGATGTTTTGATCTATTATTTTATTAACCACAGATTACATGGATTTCAAAGATGTTTTGTGTTTATTTTTTTATCTTATACTTCTCTACTCAATTGTTCAGAAATTAAAGAGTGAGTGGGCGTTATTTTTAACCACAGATTTGCACAGATATTTGCGTTGATTTTTTTATATCTTTTCTGTATTCAGTTGATCACAAATTAATGATTAGATGGGCATTATTTTACCACAGCTTTTCATAGATGATTGCGCTTAGATTTGATTAATCCAAAGTTCCATGTATTTTTCTGAATATGCTTTTATCAATATAATCGGTATTAAAATTTACTAAGATACCTAATTTTAAATCTGTTAGCTTTAAATAGGTCAGTAACTGCTGATGGTGGATATTATGGATTTCTGTGATGGCCTTTACTTCAATGATGACTTTATTTTCTACGATAATATCCGCAATAAAACCGGAATCTAAAAAAGTATCTTTATATTTAATTTTCATGGGAAACTGAGATTTCACAAACAAACCATAACTTTGCAGTTCGTGACATAAGACATTCTCATAAACTTTTTCTAATAATCCGGGACCTAATTCATTATATACTGAAAATATTGCCTTTCTGGCATAAAAACTTATCTCATTTTCTTTCATCTTAATATGTTGTGTTTTTTATTTATACTATTTGCGTAATCTGTGAGAATCCGTGAAAATCTGTGGTTAAAATTAATCACATTTTTTTTACAATAATCCGTGGGAAATCACTCAAACATTTCAGCCCAACGCACAGGTTTGATTTCTTTTTCATTGTACAATTCTTCCAAAGATTTTTTCACTTCCAGTTTGGGATAGAGATTTACACCGATCAACTTAATTTTTCCTTCTTCCACCCATTTTTGTTCCTCTACGGCATGTTCGTAGATTCTTTTTTGAATGGTTCCCTGTTGTAATAATTCCAAATAACCTCCGGCTTCTTCTATTTCTACAAAAAGTGCCCATGATTTCTCCGCGATCTGTTGGGTGATATCCTCAATGTAATAGCTCCCGTTTGAGGCGTCTTCAAAAACGTTGATGATGCTTTCGTAGGCTAAAACGATCTGCTGTTTAAAAGAGATCTCTTCCGAATTTTCGGTGTTCCGGTCTACCAGATAATTGTTGCTGAACACCGCATCGGCCCCTCCAATCATGGCTGAAGCCAATTCCAGGGTAGAACGGATCAGGTTATTTTCCTTATCGGAAACCGCCTTATTCCGAAGGGAAGTTTCGGCAAAAATGTAAGGAATTTCATCTAAGCCATATTCTTTGGAAAGTTGATTAAAAATGATCTTAAATGCCCTCAGCTTAGCCATTTCAAAAAAATAGTTGGGTCCGATCGCAATTCTGAATACCAATTTATTTAAAATTTCCGCACCATAAATTTCCACCAATTCTTTTGTTTTGGCCAGGGCAATGCCGAGTTGCTGGTAAATCGCTGCGCCTGCATTCTGATGAAGCGAAATGTCTACACAAATGTTTCTTCTAAACTGTTTGGCCAATAATTCTTTCACCAGCTGATCATTAATTACCGCATCCTTTTCATCAAAAACATCGATTAACGAAAAATACCGGTCTTCTTCTTTCGGGCTGATGTGTCCGGCCAGATCCTTATTATTTACAAAAATGGTTTTCTGCTCAAGGTTTTCCACATTCTGATCCAATAGGAACGCGAATACATCGTCTATCAGACTTTCGTGATAGTTTGCGACCAGATGGGTATTTTCCTCGATTTTAGGCAGGTTTACCAAAGGCTGTTCTACCGACTCATAAAAAGGTTTTACCTCGATCCCCTCAAGGTTTTCTTTTTTAAGAACGGAATAAATGTCGTCGGTCTTAAGCTGTTTCTTTACTAAATTTTCCCAGGCGTTGTATGACATGGTGTGTGGATTTTGAGTGGTGGGGCAATTGTGAATTGTGAATTTAACAAACAGGCTTATTGCTTATCCTGGTGAGATTGACAAGCACAGCGAATTGACAATTCACCATTCACCTTTTAATTATTTTTTCGCAATCTTCGTGCTGTCTACGACCAGGATAAAGATTTCCTCATTCGGTTTCTTCATAAAATAATTTTCACGGGCGTATTTCTCCTTTTCGGATTTATTGTTCATCAGTTTCTTATAAAACGCGTCATTTTTTTCATATTCGGTTTTATAATACTGAAGCTGTTCTTCGTATTTGTTAATTTCGCCGTTGAGTTCGTTGATGACGAGGAAAGAAGTTTTGTCAAAGAAAATCATCCAGACCAGAAACAGGCAGATCGTAATCGTATATTTATTCAAGATATATTTTTGAATAAGTTTAAAGGTTTCAGACTTAGGCTGAATGTCTCTGATCAGTTTATTTTCTTTCATGACTAATGTTTTCTCAACGAATTTTTAATAACGGTGGTTAAAAAATCAATGGCTACGGAATTCTGCCTCATATTCGGAATAATAAGATCCGCTTCGTTTTTGGATGGTTCGATAAATTCCAGGTGCATTGGTTTCAGGGTAGTCTGGTAACGGTGTAATACTTCGTTAAGATCTCTTCCTCTTTCCTGCGTATCCCTCCTGATCCTCCTGATCAGTCTTTCGTCGGAGTCGGCATGTACGAATACTTTAAGGTCAAATTCCTTCAACAGTTCCTTGTTGGTAAGTACCAGGATACCTTCGACAACCAGTACGTTTTTAGGTTCTACCGTCACATGGTCCCCGGTTCTGGAATGCGTTACAAAGCTGTAGATCGGTTGCTCGATCGGCTGATTGTTTTTTAATGCTTTTACGTGTTTGATCAGTAAGTCGAAATCGATGGATTTCGGATGGTCATAGTTCAGGGCTTCCCTTTCAACCAAGGTGAGGTTATGATTATCGTGATAGTAATTATCCTGTGAAAGAATGTTCATTCCCTCAATATCCAGCTGCTGGATAATTTTATCCACCACCGTAGTTTTGCCGGATCCTGTACCTCCCGCAATTCCTATTACAAGCATTATTTTAAAGTTCTTTATAGTTTGTACAAATATACTATTTTATTTAAAAGACGGAAGCAGGATGGAGGAAGATAGAAGTTTTTTACGGAAAAAATGAAATGCATGAATCTATCTGTAATTGAGTTTCATGTTGATTGGGCTGATTATTTGTAAAACGCGGGGTTCGCGAAGTTTTTTGAACAACTATTTCGCTTATTTCCGTTCGCAAGGGCACTTCATTCAGCAAATGAGCAGGTATCTGGAAAATTATAAAGATGCAGGCTTAAATTGATAGTTTAATTTAAACGCAGGGTTCGCGAAGCCTTTGAGGACAATTGTTGCGCTTATTTCCGTTCGCAAGGGCGCTTCGCTCAGCTAATGAGCAGAAGTCCGGATTTTTGCATTAGAATTAACTTTTATTGAGTTTGAATAAATTTTAAACACTTATTTTTTACCTTAAATTCTATAATATTTACTTTCTTTTTAGCGGAAAACTTCCGGCATCCATCTTCCCTCTTCCAGCCAGTACATCCGGATTATTTCGGGTTCCGTTAATGCCAACAGAAAATCCGGCGGTAATGCCGGACTGTTCTTATACGATTTCGCTTGTTAATTCCCTTGAAAGTAGTTTTTCATGCATGGGCTTCAGAAGATCCAGTGAGCCTGTTTTCACGGTGCATTTGCCTTTGAAATGGACCAGTAAGGTGCATTGCTCCGCCTGTTCCAGGGTATGATTGCAAATCTCAATTAAAGAATCGATCACATAATCGAAGGTATGTACATCATCGTTGTGCAATACGAGCTTATAGACTTCATCCGTATCATCCATCACGAGAACTTCCTCTTCGTATTTCCTTTTTGGGTCTTCGTAATCTTTTATATGGTTGTAAAACATTTTTATTTGTTTTTAAAACAGATTAAACCTCTCCTATTTTTTCTGCCAGATCATTGATGCTATTGGGTTCTTCATAAACCAACTCCACCAACTCCACACTTTTGTTATTCATTTTCAGAATTTTGAACTGGTAATTTTCAAGTTCAAACTCCTGGTTTTCCTCCGGAATATCTTCTAAGGCGTGAAGGATAAATCCTGCCAGGGTATTGTATTCGCTTTCTTCCGAAAGTGCAAGCCTTTTCGGTAAAAATTCATTAATCTCGTCCAATGGCTGCGTGGCCTGTACCCAATAGGTGTTATCTCCTATTTTATCTACAATTTTCTCTTCATCATCCTCTTCATCCTGGATTTCTCCTACAAGCTCTTCCAGAATATCTTCTAGGGTAATGATTCCTTCAGTTCCACCGAATTCATCGATCACAATAGCCAGATGCTGCTTCTTCTGCTGGAAAATCTTTAATAAGTCCGAAATCTTTTTACTTCCTACTACGAAGAAGGCATCCCTCATCAGCTCCTTCAGGTCATCATGATTCAGTTCACCCTTTCTTTTAACGAACTCCCTGATGATTTCTTTGGTATACAATATTCCGATTATATTATCAATAGAATCCATATACACCGGAATCCTGGAATACCCGCTGTCCATAATTTTATTGATAATTTCGTTAACATCTTCTTCAAAGTCGATAGACGTAATGTTCTGACGCGGGACCATGATCTGTTTGGCAGAATGATCTGTAAAATCAAAGGCGTTCTTAATGATCTCGTAGTTCTCTTCTTCAATTTCACCGCTGTCCGCACTCTGCTTTACCAACAGCTGAAGTTCCTCCGTAGAATGGATTTCATGCTCTGAGGCAGGATGGATTTTTACCAGTCTTAAAAAAGTATTGGACATTAAATTCATCAACCAGATAAAGGGCTTGAATACGGTATAGAAAACCCTTAACGGGATAGCCGTCGCCATCGTTGTGGATTCCGATTTCCTGATCGCAATGGATTTAGGGATAAGCTCACCGAACACAATATGCATTACGGTGATCAGCACAAAGCTGGTGACCACCGAAATGGTGGTAATGGTAGTCTGAACCAATTCTATATTGAGGGAATGGAATATATTTTCCACTATATGATGCAGGGCACTTTCTCCTACCCAACCCAGGGCAAGGGAAGCCAATGTAATACCGAGCTGCGTGGCGGAAAGATACTCATCAAGATGCTTGATGATGTGTTCTGCCTGCTTTGCCATAGAGTTTCCCTCTGCAGCTTTTAACTGGATCTGTGAGTAACGAACTTTAACGATTGAAAATTCTGCGGCTACGAAGAAGCCATTAAGTAAAACAAGTAATACGGCCAGCAAAAGCCTGACTATGTCCGAGTCCATTTAGAAGTGATATAAATTTGTTGCTACAAATATATACAAAATAAAAATAACAAAAAAAGCATCGTGGTATACGATGCTTTAATATAAATACTATGGTAAAATAATTATTTATGAATTTTTCAAAGCTTCAGCTCCGGAAACGATCTCCAGGATCTCGTTGGTAATGGCTGCCTGTCTTGCTTTGTTGTAGAAAATAACCAGATCATTTTTCAATGCCTGGGCATTATCCGTTGCTTTATGCATGGCTGTCATTCTTGCCCCGTGTTCAGAAGCTACTGAATCAAGAACCGCTTTGAAAACCTGGGTCTTGATTGATTTAGGAATCAGGTTATCCAGGATTTCCGCTCTGCTTGGCTCAAAAATATAATCGGTTTCTATCTGAGGCTCCGTCGTTTCAGGCATAGAGATCGGAAGAAGCTGCTCGGTAGTTACTTCCTGGGTAGCTGCATTCACGAATTTATTGTAAATTAAATAAACTTCGTCGAACTTCCCTTCTCTGAAACTGTCCATTACAGCTTCAGCAACATGGGAAACAGCATCAAAGCTCAGCTTATCGTAGATCCCACTTTCGTTGGCATATACGGTACGGCTTCTTCTTACGGCATCAAAAGCTTTTTTACCGATAGAAAGCACTTCAACTTCGTATTGGGATTTATGCTGAAACTGTGCATTAAGCTCCTTAACGATGGATGAGTTAAAAGCTCCGGCAAGACCTCTGTTTGAAGTAATAGCGATGAAAAGCACTCTTTTTACTTCTCTTTTCTGAGCATAAACAGAAATCTGGTCAGGATCCGAACTTGAATTTACATTCTGGATCAGCTCCTGAAGTTTCTCAGAATAAGGTCTCAACATCACGATGGCGTCCTGTGCTTTTTTAAGTTTCGCAGCGGAAACCATTTTCATAGCACGGGTAATCTGCATCGTTGATGAAATTGACGTAATTCTGCCTCGTATTTCTTTTAAGTTTGCCATTATTTTGGTTCAAGGTTTAAGGTCTAAAGTTTAAGGTCTAAAACATTGAATTCTAAACCTTAAACATTGAAATTTTAGTTATATTTAGACGCTAAGTCGTTAGCTGCCTGCTTAAGAACGCTGGTGATGGAATCATCAATTTTCCCTGCTTTGATCGCTGCCATCGTATCAGGATGCTTAGATCTCAGGAACTCGATATATTCAGTCTGGAATTCTTTTACTTTTCTGATCGGAACGTTTCTCAATAAGTTCTCAGTTCCTGCGTAGATCATTGCTACCTGGCTGTCTACCGGAAGCGGAGAGTTAACAGGCTGCTTCAAAAGCTCCACGTTTCTTTCTCCTTTTGAGATAACGGCTAATGTAGAAGCATCAAGATCGGATCCGAATTTAGCGAACGCTTCCAATTCTTTGTACTGTGCCTGGTCTAATTTAAGCGTACCGGAAACTTTCTTCATGGATTTGATCTGAGCATTACCTCCTACCCTTGATACGGAGATCCCCACGTTAATTGCCGGACGGACCCCTGAGTTAAATAGATCAGACTCCAAGAAGATCTGTCCGTCTGTAATAGAGATTACGTTGGTCGGGATATACGCAGAAACGTCACCTGCCTGAGTTTCAATAATCGGAAGTGCCGTTAACGATCCTCCTCCTTTCACGATCGGCTTCAAAGATTCCGGTAAGTCGTTCATCTGGCTTGCAATCGTATCGTCAGCGATTACTTTTGCCGCTCTTTCCAATAATCTGGAGTGAAGATAGAAAACGTCCCCTGGATAAGCTTCACGACCCGGTGGTCTTCTCAATAGAAGGGAAAGCTCACGGTAAGCAACCGCCTGCTTGGACAAATCATCATAAACGATCAAAGCCGGTCTTCCTGTATCTCTGAAGAACTCCCCGATAGAAGCTCCTGCCATGGCAGAATATACCTGCATCGGAACCGGGTCTGAAGCATTCGCTGCAACGATTACCGTGTAAGCCAAAGCCCCTTTATCTGATAAAGTTTTAACGATTTGTGCTACGGTAGACGCTTTCTGCCCGATCGCAACATATATACAGTATACAGGCTGGCCTGCATCATAAAATTCTTTTTGGTTGATGATCGTATCGATCGCAACAGTGGTTTTACCGGTCTGTCTGTCACCAATGATCAGCTCTCTCTGTCCTCTTCCTACAGGGATCATAGAGTCGATCGCAACAATACCTGACTGTAAAGGTTCAGTTACCGGCTGTCTGTAGATAACGCCCGGCGCTTTTCTTTCCAACGGCATTTCGTATAAATCCCCTGTAATAGGACCTTTACCATCGATAGGGTTACCAAGAGTATCTACTACTCTTCCCAACATTCCTTCTCCTACTTTAATAGAAGAGATTCGGTTTGTTCTTCTTACAGTGTCTCCTTCTTTTACTAATTTACTTTCACCAAGTAAAGCAACACCAACGTTGTCTTCTTCAAGGTTCAGTACAATACCTTCTACATCACTAGAAAATTTCACCAACTCTCCGTATTGTACGTTTTCTAACCCGTATACACGAGCAATACCATCACCGATGGTTAAAACTGTACCTACTTCCTCAACGTTTGATTGAGTATCGAAGTTGGCCAATTGCTGTTTTAAGATCGCAGATACTTCTGCCGGATTTATTTCTGCCATTGTATGGTTGTTTTTTCTTATTTAAAATAATTTTTTTATCTTCCTATGCTAACGTTAAAACCATTTCTTGGTCTGTTACCTTGTTGGATAATGACTGTTGATGATTGACTTCCAGCTCCTAGTTTGCTTCGAAGGTTATCATTATTATATTTATTAATAAAAATATCCACCTTTTCATCATCAAGATCTCCGCTTTCATCAATAACATTGGATTTATATAAATTTTTAATGATATCCTTGTCGCTTAGATCAGTCAGTAATTCTTTTCCATTTTTCAAAAAACGAACGGTATTTATAATATTAGTCCAAGTACTTCTTTCATTTGGATATAGGGGACGATTTTTTGGAGTTTCATAAGTGGTCCTTAAAATAGATATAATTTCATTTCCTTTTAAATCTGAAATCACTTCACCCGTACCCGTGTCTTCGACATTATATACTAACTTATCATCAATAAAAGCCTGTCCTTTTTTAATCTTAACTTTCTGTCCAAAAGATAAACAAGAAATCGCTAAAGCTAAACCAAATAAAACTTTTTTCATGGTTAATTGTGTTTTAATTATTAATTTAAGCTAAAATCTTTTTTAACCTGGTTGAGCTTTGATTTTACCGAAGCGTCGATCTGCTGATCTCCCACTCTTAAAATGTAGCCTCCTAAAATCTCAGGTTTTACATTAACCTGCAAATCGAAATTGTTCTTAAGGTTAACAAGATTGGATGTTTTTAAAATCTGCTCAATGTTCTCTTTGGAAAGTTGAGTGGCCGTCGTAAGGGTCACTCTTTGTACTCCATTGATGTCTTCTACTTTGTTGATAAATTCCTGAGCAATATTCTTCAACTGGTTTTCACGACCGTGCTTGATTACCAGAGTAATCAGGTTCTGTGAAGAAGCTGATAAGCCTTTAAAAATTTCGTTTGCTACTTCTACTTTCTTTTTAGAATCGATGTAAGGCGTTAGGAAGAATTTGTTTAAGTCTGCAGATTCTTTCATCAGCTTCACCACATCTTTCATTTCAGAAAATACAGTAGCCGTCTGACCTGATTCGTTGGTGAAATCAAGTAAACCTTGTGCGTATCGTTTAGCTACTTTAGATGTAAGCATTCTTAGTTAAGGTTTGATTTGTTTAAATAATTCTGAACTAATTCGTTTTGAGCTTCGCTGTTGTCCAGCTTCTGCTTAAGGATCGATTCCGCGATGTTTACGGATAATGTACCGATCTGAGATTTGATATCTGCCATAGCAGCATTTTTCTCAGCATTGATGGTTTGCTTAGCCGCTTCAATCATTTTGTCCCCTTCTACTTTAGCAACATCTTTAGCTTCACCCACGATTTTATCTCTGATTTCTCTGGCTTCTTTAAGGATGGCATCTCTTTCGATTTTAGCCTCACGAATAATTCTCTCGTTGTCCTCTTTTAAAGTTTCCATCTCTTTTCTTGCCAATGTAGCCTGGTTAAGAGCATCAACAATAGAAGTTTCTCTGTCGTTAATCGATTTTAAAATAGGTTTCCAAGCAAATTTGCCTAACAATAATAACAATGCCAGAAAGATAATTGTTTGGATAATAAATAATCCTGATGAAAACTGGTGAATTAATTCCATTATATAAATGTATAAATAATTATTACTTTTTTTCTTAAATAACCACTATCTGTAACCAACCGTTACGGATAGTGGCTTTTAGTTTAATTAGTTTACTGCGAATAGAGCAGCAAACGCAACACCTTCTACAAGGGCAGCCGCGATAAGCATCGCTGTTTGGATTTTTCCAGATTGTTCAGGTTGTCTAGCGATAGCTTCAAGAGCAGCAGCTCCGATTTTACCAAGACCGATACCTACACCTAGTACTACGATACCAGCACCTACAATTTTAGGGATTTCCATAATATATAATTTTAAAAATTTGTTTCTTACTTAATTTAATTTCTAATTAGTGAGCTGCGTGATGTTCGTGCTCGTGTTCCTGTACAGCCATTCCGATAAACAGGGCAGATAACATGGTAAAGATATAGGCCTGAAGGAATGCAACCAATACTTCCAATAAATAAATTACTAATGTTAAGAATGGGAATGCGACACCTGCAACTACATTCTTGAATACATAGATCAATCCGATCAAACTCATTACAACGATGTGTCCTGCCGTCATGTTGGCAAAAAGTCGGATCATCAATGCGAAAGGCTTGGTAATAGTTCCTAACAATTCGATTGGCAACATGATAAGTTTCATCGGTACTGGTACGCCCGGCATCCAGAAGATATGTTTCCAGTAATCTTTGTTCGCAGAGAACGTAGTGATCAGATACGTAAGGATCGCCAGGAAGAATGTCATCGTGATGTTACCGGTAACGTTGATTCCGAAAGGCATTAAACCCAATACATTCAGAAATAAGATGAAGAAAAATACGGTTAAAAGGTAACCGATAAATCTTTTATATTTATGTCCGATATTCGGAATAGCGATCTCGTCTCTTACGAAAATTACCAAAGGTTCCAAGAATCTTGCTGCTCCTGTAGGAACCTGAGACCTCTTGTAAGACTTAGCCATTCCTGTAAATAATAACAACATGAAAACTGAAGTCAATAATATAATCAGTACACTCTTTGTAATAGAAAGATCCAATACTTTTTCTGAAGTTACATGACCTTCTTTATCGAAAGATAAATTTCCGGCTACGTCTGTCTTATAAATTTTTTCGTGATGTAATTTATAATAAGATCCGTCTACTTCTGTTGTTTCTCCATGAGTGAACCCTTCTTTATTGCTCATGAAAGAATGAATACCGTTATCATAAAAAATAACAGGAAGCGGAAAACCGATGTGGTGACCTTCTTTATCCACCATCAATGTAAAGTCGTGTGCATCCAACAAGTGATGATCGATGTACTCTTTGTTTTCTTTACTTACTTTGTCTTTCTCTAAAAGCTCCGTGTTGGCAGAACCTGCCTCGGCAGTAGCCTCACCGTGCTGGGCAGACACTAAGTTTAATACAAAAATACTGTAGAATAAAACTGCGAATTTCTTAAACATTGATAGGTTTTTTTCGTTGTGCAAAAATATAATATTTTTTCTGGTTTACAATAAATAATTTTACTGTTTTTTGTCATGATTAATCAGCTTAATCGCATAGTACGTAAGTAATGTGGTGAGGACAAAATACGGAACGATAAAATGAAATTTATACCCTGGAATTACCTCAAAGTTCAGCTTCTTTCTGATCAGGTACATCAATCCGAATTTTAACAGGATAAGCCCGATTACAGACAGCCCTAAAAATTCCGGCGCCACCCTGTTGATTAAAACAATAAGCGTAATCATCATCATAAACATCACACTCAGGAAAAGGTAAAACTTTACGATCACGATTTCATCCAGATGGAACACAAACTTCCACAGAGAGAAATGGATCAGGAAGGTTAAAAAAAACAGGACCGTTACCAGAATATTGGGATTGATTTTCATTTTAAAATGTATTTTCACCCTAACAATCATTAGGCTGATTTTAATTTAATGGCAAAAATAGACTTTTTCTCCCGGATTTCATTACCATTTGATTTATATCATCCCTATAATTTATACCTTATATTATAATATTACGTGCCTAAGCGTTTTTAAATACTAAAAAATTCCTTATTTTTGCGAACCTATAATTTACAATAAATATGTTCAACAGTTTACAGGATAAATTAGATAAAGCGCTGCACAATATTTCAGGACGTGGAAAAATCACGGAAATCAATGTAGCGGAAACCGTAAAAGAGATCAGAAGAGCATTGGTAGATGCCGATGTTAACTATAAAGTTGCCAAAGACCTTACCAAAAGAGTTCAGGATAAAGCGTTGGGACAGGATGTTCTTACCTCGCTTACCCCGGGCCAGCTGATGACAAAGATTGTCCATGACGAATTGGTGGATCTTATGGGAGGTTCACAGGAGGGTATTAGCCTTTCCGGAAAACCTTCGGTAATTCTTATTGCGGGACTTCAGGGTTCCGGGAAAACTACTTTCTCCGGAAAATTAGCCAGTTATTTAAAAACGAAAAGAAATAAAAAACCTCTTTTAGTAGCATGCGACGTTTATCGTCCGGCGGCAATCGATCAGCTTAAAGTATTGGGCGGACAGATCGGAGTTCCGGTGTTCACGGAAGAAGGCTCTATGGATCCTTCCAGCATTTCTCAAAAGGCCATCGACTTTGCAAAATCCAACGGCCATGATGTGGTCATTGTCGATACGGCAGGACGTCTGGCGATCGATGAGCAGATGATGAATGAGATCAAAACGGTTCATGCCACCATCAAACCGAATGAGACCTTATTCGTTGTAGATTCCATGACCGGTCAGGATGCGGTGAATACGGCTAAAGCCTTTAACGATGCTTTGAACTTCGACGGGGTTGTTTTAACGAAATTAGACGGTGATACCCGTGGGGGTGCTGCATTAACGATCCGTTCCGTAGTGGAAAAGCCGATCAAATTTATTTCCACCGGTGAGAAAATGGAAGCTCTGGACCTTTTCTATCCGGAAAGGATGGCCGACAGGATCTTAGGGATGGGAGACGTTGTTTCCTTAGTGGAAAGAGCGCAGGAGCAGTTTGACGAAGAAGAAGCTAAAAAACTTCACAAGAAAATCGCTAAAAACGAATTTGGTTTTGATGATTTCCTGAAGCAGATCAACCAGATCAAAAAGATGGGGAATATGAAAGACCTGATGGGAATGATCCCGGGGGTTGGAAAAGCGATCAAAGATGTTGAGATAAGCGATGATGCTTTTAAACATATCGAAGCAATTATCTACTCGATGACGCCCGAAGAAAGAAGAAAGCCTTCCATCATCAATACCCAGAGAAAAAACAGGATTGCCAAAGGCGCCGGAAGAAAAATCGAGGACGTTAACCAACTGATGAAGCAGTTTGACCAGATGGGCAAAATGATGAAGATGATGCAGGGCCCTCAGGGAAAACAGATGATGCAGATGATGAGCAAAATGCCGAACATGCCTGGAATGGGCGGAATGTTCGGAAAATAACCACCGAAAAACAAATTAAAAAATATTTATTATGGAAATTAATGAAAAACAAGGGAACTACAACTACAACCAGGGAGCTCCTTACAAGTCTGAGAAAAAAGTAACTGCAGGAATTTTAGCAATTTTATTAGGAGGATTTGGTGTACACAAATTTTATCTCGGATATACGAAAGCTGGGATTATTCAAATTCTTTTGAGTTTTTTATGTATTGGAGGACTAATAGGCTTAATTGAAGGCATTATGTACCTTACCAAATCTGATGAGGAATTCGACAGAACCTATGTTCAGAACCAGAAAGAATGGTTCTAAGCCCAATTGAAATAAAAAATAAATCCGGCTCAGTAATGGGCCGGATTTATTTGTCATGTTCAACAAAGATTATTTGTCAGATTTCTGAGCTTTAGCTTTGATGAAATAAGAGAAACCTACGTTTACCCCGAAAGTATTTACGTGTGTTTTAACATCGGTATCCATAAACGTTTCTTTGTTGGAAAACTGGTCATAAGAAACACCTAGGTTGATCCCTAACGACTGAGTAGCCATATAGGTTACTCCTCCTTTTACTCTCCATGCAAGACCGTCTGTAGTGGTCTCATCTGAGCTGGAAAGTCCCATAAAGTTTACCTCGCCTTTGTTTTTTACAGATGCATATCCGATACCTGCTCCTAAGAATGGTACAAATTTGCTATCATTAGAAAAATAGTAAGTCGCCGTAGGCATTACTGAGAAACTTGTAGTTGTAGATTTTGTTCCTTCGTACTTGGTTGTAGCGCTGGTAAGACCCAAATCGATCCCAACAGCCAATTTATCGATAACGAAGTATCCAACTGATGGCGTTAATGAAAACGTGCTTACTTTTGGCCCGTCTGCAGACTGGCCTTCAGCTTTTACCTTGGTTGTTACGTTATTGAATCCGAAACCGGTATTCCCACTGATTACCCAATCTCCTTTAGTCATTTGTGCATTATACAACCCGAAAAGTGCCACCGCACCTGCTAATAATAATTTTTTCATAAAAATTGATTTATTTAAAAAAGTTTAGTTTATTGTTGATTTATTTTGCGAAAACATATTTCACACTGAAAGAAACAGCAGACAGATTCAGACCAAAATTATAGTCTTTGATGTTTAACTGATCTTCATCTTTATGCATAAGACTTCTATACCCGAACTCTCCTATCGTAGCTTCGACAGACCAGTTTTTATTAAGAAAATAATCGAGACCCGGCTTTACATTAATACCGATAGCGGTGTGTCTTCTGTCATTAGATAATGTCTGATAGCTTACATAGCCAGTCGGTTCATAAACATCAGTCACAAAAGCATCCTGCCGGAGCTTTCCGAATTCCATCGGAACCTGAAGCTGTCCGAAAAAGTATAATTTTTCTGATAATGTCCAGTATTTTCTTACAAATGGGGTTACTGTAACCGCATTTGTTTTTCCTGTATAGTCGATAAGAGAGATTAAAGGTCCGCTGTAAAGGGCTTGTGTGTAATTCAAATTACTGTAGGTATATCCCAGACCGGTACCTACGACCAGATTAGGCGCAACAAATATCCCTGCGGTCGGGATGATTTTGAAATTCTGCTGCGTTGTATTTTCGCTTTTGCTATCGTATTTATTGTAGTTTATTTCTCCCGAAACATATACGGTTCCTTGTTTAATCTGAGCATTTAAAAAGCTGTACAGCATGGCTGCACCGGCGATCAGTATTTTTTTCATGATGATTAGTTAAAAAATTACTAAGTGAAAAAAGCCCTGAGTTAAAAACTGAGGACTTTTTCATCTTATATGATTTGTTTATTACTTGGCAAAAACATATTTAACACCGAATGTTACAGTAGATAGGTTCAGACCGAAGCTATAGCTGTTGGTCGCATCACCATCTTTCGGCTTGAAGTTGTTGTATCCGAATTCTCCGATCGTTGCTTCGATAGACCAGTTTTTATTTAGGAAATAATCCAAACCTGGTTTTACCGTTACCCCGATCTGAGTGTATTTCGCTTCAGAAGAAGATGATGCAGTGCTTACGGAAGATCCGGAAGTAGTTACTGTTTTATTTTCAACTTCAGCTTTTCCAAACTGCATAGGTACAGCCAACTGACCGAAGATGTATAATTTATCTCCCAAAGTCCAGTATTTTCTTGCGAAAGGAGCTACTACAAATGCAGGCTGCTTTATTTCGTTGGTCGTTACAATAGTCGTTCCCGCTCCAATGAAATTGTTTACTACATTGGTGTTTTTTTGAGTCTGATATCCGATTCCTAAACCGATCGCAAAATTGTTACTTACAAAATATCCAACTGTAGGCAATACATTGAAATTTTCTGTTTTATTTTTACCGTTGTTTGTTTCTTCCTGAGAATAACCTACAGATCCTGATAAATAAGTAGTCCCTGCTGCAATCTGAGCGTTAGACAAACCGAAAAGTGCAATTGCACCCGCCATTAATACTTTCTTCATTTTTTAAAAATTTAATACTTTCTGACGGCAAATTTACAGTGATGGTAATGAATATTAAAATTTGTTAATGTGATTAATATCATCGGGAGATATTTCTAATTTTCGAGAATAAAATGTATTAAAATAGGTCAGTTTGTATTTTTTACAATTTTTAACCAAAAAAAGTTCCGATTCTGCAACCGGAACTTATTATATGTATTTTTTTATAATTTTATTTCAGGAAGAAATTCGCCCCGAAATTGATGGCACCGAAGTTAAAACGGTCATTCCTATTCCAGCGTGGGTCGGGCCCCGGTCCATAATTCTTGTATTTACTTCCGATATTCTGGAAACCTAAATACAGTTCTACATTCTTCATTTGGTAACCAACTCTCGGTGCAACATAAACACCGCTGTTGATATAGTTTTTGGTTGAGATGGCCGCTCCTAAATCCAGTCCCACAAAAAGAGGAACCTTATTAAAGGTATATTTCCCGGAAACGGCAAGAGGAATAAATCCAAAATCTTCCACGTTATCTTTTCCGAAAAAATGAGAATATCCCGTAGTGGCACCAATATCGAGACCCTTCGTAATATTCCACATATAAGCGGCATCAATTCCTAATGTTACACTTGCCGCATCCGCTGCATCTCCAAGAGGAGCACCGATATGGCCTCCCAGCCTGAAACCTTCCTGAGCCTGTGCAAGGCCACCGAAAAATGCAAAAGCACCTAACAATAATAGTTTTTTCATTTTAATAAGTTTAAGATTAGAATATCTGAATTGGTTTCAGAATTAAAACCAAAAAAGCGGTACAAAATCTGTACCGCTTTACTTTTTAACTAGGTAAACTCTTAATTTCCTCCGAATTTAAAACCTACTCCCACCTGAGCGAAACTGTTGGTAATCTTACCTCCGCTTCCGTCATTAGATAGATTGGAAACCCCGAAGCTGTATCGTGCATCAAAGAACAATCCATTTTCCAACATATATTCCACACCTACGAATGGGGCAATGTTCAGTTTCTTAATTTCATTTTTGATGTCTCTTTCTCCTTCTCCGTCTACACCATCAATCTCAACACCGATAGGAAGATTTGTTCCGATTACGGTTTTTTGTTTAGCTGAAAGGATAATTCCGAAATTAGTTCCCGCAGCTACAGAAAGGCCTTCCGTAATAAAATACTTTGCAGAAATGGGAACCAATAAAGTTCCGAAAGTAACCTTATTTTGAAATCCAAAATACATCCCGCTTCCATCAGTTTCTTCAATTTTTTCTTTTCCTCCCAATTGAGAATACAAAATTTCCGCCTGTACACCAAAATTATCGTCGAATTTATATTCTGCCATACCACCAATATAGAATGTGTATTTAGGATCCATTTTCCTATCATTTAAGTCATCCTGCTTATCATCAATTTTAATGGTAGACATAGCGAAACCGGCCTTAGGTCCGAATCTGAATTCCTGAGCTTGTGCGCTCAATCCCATAACAGCGACTGCTGCCAAAAGTAATATTTTCTTCATGATTGAATAGTTTTTTTATTATTCGATGGCAAAAATAGCATTTTTTTTCAAATATCAAAATAATTGTCTGTTTTTGTGGTACAAAAAAAGCAGAACCTTTTTCAGTCCTGCTTCCCTTTGTTATTTCTAAATATTAATCGTTTCTGTGGCGTTTTTCTTCATCGTTGTAGGCAAGAATGATCTTTCTGACCACCGGATGGCGCACCACATCTTCTTCGGTAAGATGTACAAATCCTATCTCCTTCACATCTTTTAAGATCCTCATTGCCTCTTTTAGCCCGGACTGCTGCTTCGGCGGCAGATCTACCTGACTTGGATCGCCGGTGATGATAAACTTGGCATTCATCCCCATTCTCGTCAGGAACATTTTCATCTGGGAATGGGTTGTATTCTGTGCTTCATCCAGGATAACGAAAGCATCATCCAGCGTACGTCCTCTCATAAAGGCAAGAGGAGCCACTTCGATTACCTTTTTCTCAATAAAACCTTCCAGCTTTTCATGCGGGATCATATCGCGAAGGGCATCGTAAAGAGGCTGTAAATACGGATCCAGTTTTTCCTTAAGATCACCCGGTAAAAATCCTAGACTTTCCCCTGCTTCTACCGCAGGCCTTGTCAGGACAATTCTCTTCACCGTTTTGTCTCTGAGTGCTTTCGCAGCCAAAGCCACGCTGGTGTAGGTCTTCCCGGTTCCTGCAGGCCCGATGGCAAAAACCATGTCTTTTTTCTCGGTTTCCTTCACCAGCTTCTTAAGGTTGGTCGTTTTCGCCTTGATAACCTTTCCGTTCACTCCTTTCACAATGATGTCCTGGTCAAAAACAAGCTGTTTCTCGTTTTCGTCTTTAATATTCAGGATATTTTCTACATCTTTCAGATTGATGGAATTGTTTTTTGAAATAAAATTGACGATATCATCAAGCTTTTTCCTGAATATATCCAGAGCTTCCTGGTTCCCCATCGCAAAAATAAAATGGTCCCTGCCGGTGATTTTAAGGGTCGGAAAAGTTGATTTGATTAGATTGAAATATTGGTTGTTCACCCCATAGAAGATCTTTGCATCGATGTCTTCCAGATCATATGTTAATTCAAACATGCAGTCGTAGTATTAATTTTAGATTTTAAATGTAATGCTTTTTTTGAAAACTTATATCAAATTCTTTTCCATTATTTACCGGGCTTTCCTTTTATTTTGAATAAATTTGCATGACGATCACTTATCACCACTCCATGCCAATCATTACCCTTACTTCAGATTTCGGAAATTTGGATTACAGAGCCGCCGCTGTAAAAGGCAGCATTCTTTCTCTGAACCAGGAGGTTAATATTATTGACATTACCCACGATATCCAGGCTTTTAACCTGATACAGACTTCTTACATTGTAAGAAATGCCTATAAACATTTTCCGAAAGGAACCATCCATATTATTTCCGTAGACAGCTTTCACAACAGATCCAGAAAAAATATCATTTATAAATCCGACGGACATTACTTTTTGGCAGCGGACAACGGCGTCCTGAGCCTGATTTTCTTTGACATAAAGCCTGAGGCGATCTATGAAATAACGCTGAACAACCGTTTCGACGACATCGTAAATTTTACGTCTACGGATATTTTTGTTCCTGCGGCAGTGCATCTCGCCAACAGCGGGCTTCCTGAAGTGATCGGCCGCAAAATAGATGCTGCCAAGCTGCTGCTGTTTCCCAAACCGGTGTATAATGAATCTGAAAAAATGATTATCGGGGAGGTTACCTACATTGATAATTTCGGAAATATAATCTCAAATATTAATAAAGATTTTTTTGAAACCATCAGTAAAGGATACGAAAATTTCACTATAAAATTCAGAAACCTGGCACTTTCGAGAGTCTTTTCAAACCATACGGAAGTAGTTTCAGACTGGGATAGGGAAACCGAGTTTCACGGGCAGTCTGCGGCGATCTTCAATGACAGTCAGCTTTTGGAGCTTACCATCTACAAAGGCAATAAAAAAAACGGTGCCAAATCCCTGTTCGGCATGAATGTAGGCGAGAATATTTACATCGAATTTTTCTAAAATTTAATATTTCATAAAAAAATCGATTTTTTTTATATATTTGTCAAAATCTAAAAATTAAAAATGGCAGAATACAAATTATTGCTTCCTTCCATGGGAGAAGGTGTTATGGAAGCGACAATTATCACCTGGCTGTTCAGCGAAGGCGATACTGTAAAAGAGGATGATTCCGTAGTAGAAATCGCAACCGACAAAGTAGATTCAGACGTTCCGACACCGGTTTCGGGGAAAATCGTAAAGATCCTGAAACAAAAGGACGAGGTTGCAAAAGTGGGTGAAGCCATTGCTGTTTTAGAAATTGAAGGAGAAGGCGGAAACACGGTTTCGGAAGAGGCTCCAGCAGAAACTCCTGCTGCAGCTCCGGATGCGGAAATATTGAAAACCATTGAAGAACCTTTAAAAACAGCAGCCTCTGCTGAGTTTTCGGGAGATTTGTACCTTTCTCCCCTGGTAAAATCAATCGCACAACAGGAAAATATTTCCGAATCTGAACTGAAATCCATTACAGGAAGCGGTCTGGAAGGAAGAATTACCAAAGAAGATATTTTAGCTTACGTTAAAAACAGAAGCAGCCAACCTGCTTCGCAAGCGACTCCGGTACAACAGGCAGCACCTGCGCAACAGCCTGTACAGACTTCTGCTCCTGCGGCAACCATTACCGCTGGTGCCGGTGATGAGATCATCCCGATGGACAGAATGAGGAAGATTATCGCTGAAAACATGGTTAAAGCTAAGCAGATTGCCCCGCACGTTACTTCTTTCATCGAAACCGACGTTACCAATGTAGTAAGATGGAGAAATAAGAACAAAGCAGTTTTTGAAAAGCGTGAAGGCGAAAAGCTGACGTTCATGCCGATTTTCGTGAAAGCAGTTGTTAAAGCGATTCAGGATTTCCCAATGATCAATGTTTCTATCAGTGGTGAAAACATCATCAAAAAGAAAAACATCAATATCGGGATGGCTACTGCTCTTCCAGATGGAAACCTGATTGTTCCTGTTATTAAAAATGCCGATCAGCTGTCCCTTTCAGGATTGGCAAAAGCAATCAACGATTTAGCGTACAGAGCAAGAAACAAAAAATTAAGACCTGAAGATACTCAAGGTGCAACATATACAATTTCTAACGTAGGAAGCTTCGGAAACTTAATGGGTACTCCGATTATTCCTCAGCCGCAGGTGGCCATTTTAGCCATCGGTGCCATCGTTAAAAAACCTGCTGTCCTGGAAACTCCGGATGGAGACGTTATTGCCATCCGAAACCTGATGTTTATGTCCCATTCTTATGACCACAGGGTGGTAGACGGTTCTTTAGGCGGAATGATGCTGAAGCATGTTCACGATTACCTTGAAAACTGGGATCTTAACACGGAAATATAAATTATAAGCAATCGTAAAGACTTATTCTTACCTTGTTTGAAAACATAAACCTTCGGATTTTCCGGAGGTTTTTTTATTTGAGGTACGGCAAAATAACTTTATCTTTAAACCAAACGATTCATCAAATGGAACTTGATTTCAGAAAACTGAATGCCACTAAACTTTTTGATTTCTCAAAAGAACAGGAACAACTCATTTTCAAAATGTATGACAAATTATTCGGAATATATGATATTTCAGTCATTGCTGTTGAAAAATCTCCTTTTCATATTTTCAATTCCGGTGAGGAAAATTCTTTATTCAGTCCGAAAATATGTTATTTCATAACGGATAAAAATAAAGAAAATCCGTTCTATCTTTTTATTGTCAGCAAAATCGGCACTACGGCAAGAGGCGCCCGTACGAAGGCTTCTTATGATAGCCTGCAAATCTGGGGTATGAAAATACTGGATGAAGATTATGGCTTTATACCGGTCAACAAAAAGAAATGGGCGGACAAAATAGCCGGTATTTTTACCCAATTCAATATAAATTTCAGTGATAGGGAATTCAATAATTTTTATGTATTGGCCAGTGATCGGTTTAAGAAAGATGCTTTTTTGAATGAAAGCCGTAAAGAAACCATCAGAGCATATCCCGATGAAGATTTTAAACTTGAAATCAGAAACAATATCCTCAATTTCGGATTACCTAAAAATCTCACTGTAGATAATGCCTTGCATGTAGCCGAATTTTTGAAAAATTTATAATCCGGATTTCCCACAGACCATACAGATGATGGCGCTGCTTATATAGGCTGATCCAGCTTATTTACTTTATCAAACTTTTGCTTTTAAACAATTTTTTTACGTATTTTTATTTATGACCTTCAAATGTACCGAATGCTAAAAATCCTGGCCCTGATCAGAAGATCCATTAAAAAATCCTTCGACAATATCCGGAACGAACAGCTGAAGAACAACCTTCTTCAGGCCGTTCCCTTTTGGATAGGTTCGGTCATTACCGGATTTATGGCGGTAATGTATGCCAAGATCTTTGCCTGGGGTGAAAATCTTCTGCATTTTATTCTGAACTGGCATTTGTGGATGATCTTTATTATTGCCCCTATAGGATTTGTACTCTCCTGGTGGCTGGTGAAGGAATTCGCGCCCAATGCAAAAGGAAGCGGAATCCCTCAGGTGATGGCAGCGGTAGAGCTGGCTAATCCAAAAGAGCACCGGACCATCAGGAATTTATTAAGCGTAAAGATCATTGTTTTCAAAATCCTTTCCTCCCTTGTGCTGGTGATCGGCGGAGGAGCCGTTGGGCGCGAAGGCCCTACGATCCAGATCGCAGGATCGGTTTTCCGGAAAGTGAATGAATATCTTCCTGCCTGGTGGCCCAAAATATCCAAGAAGAACATGATCATGACAGGTGCAGCTGCCGGACTTGCGGCTGCATTCAATACGCCTCTCGGAGGAATTGTATTTGCCGTAGAGGAGCTTTCGAAGACGCATATCAATTACTTTAAAACGGCATTGTTTACGGCGGTCATTATCGCAGGCTTAACAGCCCAGACCCTGGCTGGATCTTACCTTTACCTGGGATATCCTAAAACCAACAACGTATCACTGATGGTTATGTTCCCGATCATGCTGGTAGCCGGAACAGCCGGAATTTTAGCCAGTCAGCTTTCCGTCATCATGCTGAAAATAACGGCATGGAAAAAGAAAAAGTTAAAGACCGACAGGGCTCACATTGTTTTCCTTATTATTTCCGCTTTGCTCATTGCATCGGTTGCGTTCTTTATCAACCGGGAAATTTTAGGGTCCGGCAAGGAGATTATGGAGCGGGTGCTGTTCACTTCGGAAAAACATGAAGACTGGTATGTTCCCGTTTTAAGGATGTTGGGCCCTGCCCTTTCCTTTACTTCCGGCGGTGCGGGAGGAATTTTTGCTCCTGCTTTAACGGCGGGGGCCAGCATCGGCTCCGTAATTTCAGGATTTATTCATTTAAGCCAGAATGAAACAAACGTTGTTGTATTAGCAGGAATGGTTGCTTTTTTAACGGGAATTACCAGAGCGCCTTTTACATCAGCTATTATTGTACTGGAAATGACCGACCGGCATTCTTTGATTTTTCATTTAATGCTGGCGGGAATGGTGTCATCAATTGTTTCTATTTTGGTAAGCCGGCATTCTTTATATGATTTAATTAAGATAAATTTTCTCACCGAAATAAGAAATAAAGAAAATTAGTGCTTTATCGCCTTTTTATTTCTGTTAATATTTAAAGTTTCTTTAAAGCATCTATAAAACCATAAAACATTAAATGTAAATTATTGATATTTTGACTGTTATATTTTTTTATTATATTTTATTTCAACAAAATATTAATAATTATGCGAACAAAATTACTTTATGCAGTACTTCTGGCTCTGCCGCTACCAGGTTTTAGTCAGGTTATTCTCAGCGAAAATTTTAATGGTACAAC
Source organism: uncultured Chryseobacterium sp. (assembly GCA_913774355.1). Classification (GTDB taxonomy): domain Bacteria; phylum Bacteroidota; class Bacteroidia; order Flavobacteriales; family Weeksellaceae; genus Chryseobacterium. Next base: position 481,457 of record CAJYGB010000018.1, read on the forward strand.
AATTCCTTCCACATGGGTAGTACAGCAGTCAAATCCCAATGAGACCTGGAAAGTCTCATCCGTTTCATCCGGCAGTGTCGCTTCGGTGGATTATGATGATACTCCGGGACAGCAAAACGAATGGCTGATCTCTCCCTCTGTGAATCTCGGAAATGCTACTTACTATTACCTCAAATTCAAAGCCGGTCTAAGTTATTACTGGTCCGTAGATCCTAATAATAATTACGATGCTTTTGTAAAAATTTCTACCGATAACGGGGTTACGTGGAATCAGATCTGGTCTGAAACGAATTTGGGAACTTTTTCCAATTATGTTATGAATTCCGTAATGATCGACATCAGTGCATACAAAAACAATCCGAATGTAAAAGTTGCCTTCCAGTATGTGGGGAATGATGGTGCCGCTCTTTACATTGATGATTTTTCAGTGGAGGCTTCAAATTCCGCTCAGCTTAATTACTGCGGACCTTTAACTTTTGAGGACAGCTTTGGAGGCGAAGGGGATGAACCGATCACACTCGTTAATTTTTCAGGAATAAATAATGCAACCGATTCTGATCCGTATGTAGGAGATTACCATCAATTCTTCTTATCCCAGACCGCTACTGTAACAGCCGGCCAGTCGTATAATATTACCCTGAAGGGAAATACGGGTGGAAATTACGAAAACAGTTTTGCCGTATTCATCGACTGGAATCAGAACGGCGTTCTCAATGATCCCGGCGAAGTTTACCCCGTTACGCAAACCATTACCGCATCAACCGGGGAAGATGCTACTCAGGCAGTGCAGTCCATCGCTGTTCCCGCAACCGCACTTACGGGAAGTACAAGAATGCGTGTGAAAAAGATCTACGGGACTGTTGATGATGATCCCGATCTTACGGATCCTTGTACAGGTTCCGATTACGGACAGGCAGAAGATTACACGGTAAACGTCGTATCATCTTCTTTGGCTGTAGATGAAATTAATAAAAAAGATTCCGTATTCAGGATATATCCTAATCCTACAAGTGATATTTTAAATTTTGAATCTAAAGCAAAGGTAAAATCAGTTACTATCGCTGATATGTCAGGTAGAAATGTAATCGCCTCAGGTGTTAATCAGAATACATTCAATATCAGTTTATCAACATTACCTGCAGGAACATATATTGTAACGGCACAGACAGGAAGCGGTGTACAATCAACGAAAGTTATTAAAAAATAAACCTAAAATAGCAATATTTAAAAGACCTGTAATTTGTATTGCAGGTCTTTTTTAGTGCAGAAAATAAATTAATTTTTTCTGAGCATGATCTGAAGGTCTTTCATCGCATCCAGTACGTTTTCTCCAGCCTGGTAATCGGTCATTTTAATCACCAGCTTGTCAACTTCAGGTTTAGAATTCCGAATCCGGTCAGTTATGATGTTTAGGTAACAGACATTGTTACTCCGGAATGAAATTTTATGGAACTCAACCACCTTACCAAGGTCCCAGAAATCACCTTCTTCCACGACGCTCCCCTTTTTATTAATGGAATTGATTCTCAGCAAATCTCCTTTAAATTCAGCCTGAAGCTTTTCCCAGCTGATATTCCGGTGGACTCCGAATTTGTTGATGGCACTGACGATAATTTTTTTTGCTTCTTCCGCACTGGAATATTTTCCTAAAACATCGATTTTTCCGCTACTGTAAGTAATCCTGTAAATATCGGATTTACTGATGGAATGAAGCGGCCCTTCGGGATTGTCGGATTCTTTGTAGATAATTACAGAAGGGTTTACTTCCATAACTTTCGCATCTACCTGATCTCCATTTTTCATTGAGATTTTATCCTGACCGAAGCAGAATGCACCCATGCATAAAAGCGGTAACAGATAATTTTTGTATTTCATGGCTATTATTTATTAGTGATTTACTGAACAACGAAAATACGATAAATAACAAATAAAAACTTGTATAGTTCATAAATTTGCCCTAATTTTGCACCTCGAAATAATTAACAAATTCATTTAACATTATGAACAATTACGAAACTGTTTTCATTTTAACTCCCGTTCTATCTGAAGCTCAGGTGGAGGAAGCAGTGAACAAGTATGTAGATCTTATCAAAGAAAAGAACTGCGAAATCGTTGCTAAAGAAAACTGGGGATTAAAAAAATTAGCTTATCCGATCCAATTGAAAAAGAACGGATTCTACACTTTAGTCGAATTTAAAGGTGAAGGTTCTGTAGTAGCTGATCTTGAATTGGCATTCAAGCGTGACGAAAGAGTAATCCGTTACCTGACTACAAAACTTGACAAGCATGCTGTAGACTACGCTGTAACAAGAAGAGCTAAAGTAAAAGCTGCTAGAGCTTAATTATCAACCCTATTTTTTAAAAAAAACAAGACATGGCAATAGACGAAATGGCTAAACAAGCCTCTGCTGGAGGAGAATCTGAAGTAAAATTCCTTACTCCGCTTGATATCAATACAAAATCTGAAAAGAAATATTGTAGATTCAAAAAATACGGAATTAAGCACGTAGATTACAAAGATGCTGATTTCTTATTACAATTCGTAAACGAGCAAGGTAAGATCTTACCAAGAAGATATACCGGAACTTCTTTAAAATATCAGAGAAAAGTTTCTGCTGCAATCAAAAGAGCAAGACACTTAGCATTACTACCATACGTAGCTGACTTATTAAAGTAAAAAATATTACAATCAGCCATTAGCCTTGTGCTTTTGGCTTTTTGTTGCTGAATACATCATTAATTCTAACTTGATTTTAGACTTCTAAAATCTAAAAAAGGACAACAACAATGGACATTATCCTAAAAAAAGACGTAGAAAACTTAGGTCTTGAATTCGACACAGTAAGCGTAAAGCCTGGTTATGCCAGAAACTTCTTAATCCCTCAAGGGTATGCGCTTTTAGCAACTCCTAAAAACAAAGCAGCTCTTGAAGCTACGCTGGAAGCAAGAAAAGAAGAAGAAGCTAAATTAATCGCTGCTGCAAACGCTGTAGTCGATCAATTGAAGAAAACTTCTGTTACGATTCCTGCAAAAGTAGGTTCAGGTGACAAGTTATTCGGATCGATCAACAATGCAGATCTTTCTGCTGCTTTAGAAAAAGCAGGGGTATCGGTAGAGAAGAAATACATCAAAATTCCTGGAAACACGATTAAGAGAACAGGTAAAGTTACTGCCAACATCAGATTACACAGAAACGTTGAATACAACTTTGAATTCGACATCGTATCTGACGCTCCGGTAGAAGCTCCGAAAGCAGCTCCTGCGAAAAAAGAAGAAACTTCTTCTGAAGAAGCTTAATACTACTTTTTAATAGTATTTACATATCATGCTGTCTCTTTTGAGGCAGCATTTTTTATGGGCTTAATATTCTAGGTAACGAACCGGTGGTTTTTACACCGGGCTGCACCCGGTGCTGTTTAAATTGCCCCAACGGGGCTTGTATCAAAATGGGGAGTTAATTTTAGTTAAGTTATTTAAGCCTGTTAACCTGATCTTTTCTCCGAGTTCACTTTATAAAAAGCATCCTGTACAAAATACAATTGTATGATATCCGTTTCATGGTTAAAAATTTCCGGAAAACTATGTATATATTTATTTCAGGGCTTAATATATAAAGTACATGGAGCTGCTCCATTTACTATTGACAACATCGAAATAATATTAATTAACTATAAAAAGCTGTCTAAGATTTTTGTAAGGATCTAAAAAAAACAGTACAGTAAACACGATGATCTTTGAAAATCTGAGCAAATCTGTGGTTTAACAATCAAAATACGGAAATCTAGTAAGTTTTACTTCCGCTTCGATAGCTGAAGCAGAGCCACATCTCATCTGTGAAAATCTCTATGATTTATGGGAAAATCATTTAAACAAAAAACCGGGAAAATTCCCGGTTTTGCTTTTATGATCTTGGAGTCCATGTATTGAAAAACTCCTTCACTTTTTCGAGGCTGTACCCTTTTCCTTCTTCCAGGACATCACTCTGCTGAACATGGATCATTTTACCATTCTGATCCAGGATAATGAAAACCGGATAACCAAATTTGTCCCCCGGATTTCCGTATTTCGCGAAAATCTTTTCATTTTTATTTTCCGGAGAATAGTTCAGGTGATAATATTCATAATTCTCATCCACGATCTTCTTCAGCTCAGGCGTTGTCTGCACATACTGATTGAATCTCAGGCACCAGATGCACCAGTTCCCGCCGGCCTGGATCATAATGTTCTTTTTGTCCTTTTCCGCTTTTGCGATCAGATTCTGTATATCCTTCTCGGCATCTGCATTCGGATCGTAAGGTTTCGGAAGCTTTGCTTTTTCTTCGGCTGCCTTTTTCTTTGCTTCAAGCTCTGCATGTTCGGTTTTTACCAACAGTGCATTATCTTTTGGCTTCTCTTTGATTTTATCTTTTAACTCCTGGGAAAATACAACCAGGCTTAATCCCAGAAAAGCGGTTACCATTAATTTTTTCATAGCATAAAAATAAAAAAATAATACTTATTGGCAGCAAAAATAGAACCATAATTTTTTTATGCGTAAATTTGCCTGTTTTATGAATTTTCTTATTAAAATATTAAATCTCATCTCTAAGCTTCCGCTGAAAGTTTTATACCTATTTTCAGATGTTATTTTTTTTCTGAATTATTATATTGTATCGTACAGAGAAAATGTTATCACCCAGAATTTAAAAAATTCTTTTCCTGAAAAACAGGATGGGGAAATAAGGCAGATCAAAAAAAAATTCTACCGGAATTTTTCAGATTATCTGGTGGAAACCGTAAAGTCATTCAGCATTTCCGAAACAGAATCCCGCGTAAGGATGCAGCATATCAACCAGCAGGTATTCCATGATGCCAAAGCAGAAGGCAAAAATGTAATCATGCTCGCCGGACACGTTTTCAATTGGGAATGGATCAATGCAATGGCCAGATTTATCCCACAGGACCACTGCCACCCTGTATATCGCAAAGTAAACAATGATTTCTGGGAAAATCAGATGAGGAAAGTCCGAAGCCGGTTTGGGAATGAACCTCTGGAAGCCAACGAAGTTATTTTAAATATTTTCAGATCGAAAAACGACGGAAACTCCGCTTATATGTTCGTTGCAGATCAGACACCTCATTTTTCTCACATAACCTACGGACTGGAATTTTTAAACCAGAGAACACCTGCCTTTATCGGATACGACAAGCTGGCAACCAGAATGGACCTCGCTTTCATCTATTGTGAGATGAAGAAGGTGAAACGCGGATATTACCAGGTTAATTATCACCGGATTTATCCCGACGGCGAAAAATTTACAGAGAATGAAGTGGTAAAAAAATTCCATAAGCTTCTGGAAAATACCTTGCATAAACGTCCTGATAATTACCTTTGGTCGCACCGCAAATGGAAATACCAGGACTCTATTAAAAAATTTGATTCAGAAAAAATATAGCCTTCCTCATGTCAAAAAAATTAGCGGTTGCCATTCTCAACTGGAATGGAAAAAACTGGCTCAAAAAGTTCCTGCCGGATGTAATACGGTTTTCCACTGATGCAGAGGTGTATGTGATCGATAATTGCTCGACTGATGATTCTGTGACATACTTAACAGAAAACTTTCCCTCTGTCAAGGTCATTAAAAACGACAAAAACTACGGTTTTGCAGGTGGCTATAATGAAGGACTGAAACATATCGGCAACGAGTTATACTGCCTTCTGAACTCCGATGTAGAAGTTACAGAGGGTTGGATAGATCCTGTTTTAGACCTCTTTGAAAGAGATCTGTCTATTGCAGCCATTCAGCCTAAAATTTTAGCGTACGACCGTAAAAATCACTTTGAGTTTGCCGGAGCAGCCGGCGGGCTGATTGACAATATCGGGTATCCTTATTGCCGAGGAAGAGTATTCGATGATATCGAGGAAGATAAAGGCCAGTATGATGATGAGACCAAAATTTTTTGGGCGTCGGGATGTTGCTTTTTTATCCGTTCGAAAGATTTCTGGGATCAGAACGGGTTTGATGAGCGGTTTTTTGCCCATCAGGAAGAAATCGATCTGTGCTGGCGACTAATTAACTCGGGAAAAAAGATCTTCTACACCTGGAAATCAAAAGTATACCACGTAGGCGGCGGAACGTTGAACAAGCAGAGCCCAAGGAAAACATTTCTAAATATCCGCAATAATCTTTCTATGGTATTGAAGAATGCACCTTTTCCACAGCTCATCGGCATCATTTTTTTAAGGCTTTGCCTGGATGGTATTGCCGGAGTGTATTTTGGAGTAAAGCTTGGCTTTCCGCATTTTGTAGCTGTTCTGAAAGCGCATTTCAGTTTTTACGGATATGCAGCTGGAAACTGGAAACGCAGACAGAAATATCAGAAAACCCATTTTTACCAGACAGAATGGCTAATTTTTAAACATTTTTTGGGAAGAAAATAATTTAATTTTAATTAAAAATTACGACAATGGATTTTTGTGCAATTGATTTCGAAACGGCAACACACGAGAGAAATTCTGCGTGTGAACTGGGGGTATGTATTGTACAAGACTCTAAGATTGTCGAAACAAAAACCTGGCTCATCAAGCCACCGAGTTTTCCGTATTTCAGTCCGTTTAATGTAGATGTTCATGGAATTATCCCTGACGATGTAAAAGATGCGCCTACTTTCGATCAGATTTGGTACGAGGTCGAAGAAATGATGTACGGAACTTTAATGATTGCCCACAATGCCGGCTTTGATGCAGGAGTTTTGCGAGGCTGCCTTAATCACTACGGAATGTTTACGCCGAAGCTAAACTATCTTTGCAGCATCCAACTGGCTAAAAAATCATGGAATTACCTTCCTAAATACGGGCTAAAACCTTTAGCCGAATATCATCAGATCAGTTTTAATCATCACCGTGCAGGTGCCGATGCAGAGGTATGTGCGAAGATATCTCTGCTTGCTTTCGAAAAGCTGTTTTTAACCACTAATGAGGAAATAGTGGATTGTATGAAACTGAAAATTAAAAAACTCTGACTTTTGGCTTTTAATTTGATCAGAAAATATAATAAAAATCGAAATCAATTTCAGTTAATTTGTATACTGTCAGATCGTGGGTTTACATAAAATAACTGGGGGTTTGGCTAAAAACAATTTTTAACTTACAACACTGACAGGCTATAGCCCGATTTAATAGATTTCTTTAATTACTCAAAACTTCAGACAGAAGATTAAACTTCGGAATATCGATTTCAAAATTTTCCTGGGTATCCATATTTCTTACCAGGTATTTTCCGCTCATGTTCCCTACACCGGACCGAAGCATCACATTGGAAAAATACGTGAAATTTTCGCCGTTTGTGATCTCCGGGGTAAGCCCAATAACGCCATCACCGGTAATTTCCGTATATCCAAAGCCAACGTCGAAGATCAGCCATTTTCTTTTTAGCACCTTGATCGGGAAACTGCCGTCGTTTTCGATGGTGATATGGTACTTGAAGACATAACGGTTTTCAGAGGGGTAACTGTTTTTGGTATCATATTCAGGAACTACTGAAACTTTGATATTGGAGGTTATTTTTGAGAACATCATCTTAGTATTTACTATAGGAGATACAAAAATCTCGCCTTTTTGAGGCGAGATCTTAAATTTATTGGGTAATTGTTTTTTAATCTTACAATCCGAGACCTTTTCTTTCGTCTCCGTTCATTAAAACTCCTACAGGGTTATCAATCGCCTCTTTTACCGCTACAAGGAATCCTACAGACTCTTTTCCATCGATAATTCTGTGGTCGTAAGACATGGCTACATACATCATCGGACGGATTACCACCTGCCCGTCAACCGCAACCGGTCTCTGGATAATATTGTGCATTCCAAGGATCGCAGATTGAGGAGGATTGATGATCGGTGTAGACAACATGGAACCGAAAGTACCACCATTGGTAATGGTGAAAGTACCGCCCGTCATTTCGTCAACCGTGATCTTTCCGTCTCTTACTTTGATCGCAAGGTCTTTGATATTTGCCTCAACGCTTGCAAAAGACATATTTTCCGCATTTCTCAGTACCGGAACCATTAATCCTTTAGGTCCTGAAACAGCTATGGAAATATCGCAGAAATCATAGTTCACTTTGAAATCACCGTCGATGGATGCGTTTACGTCCGGATACATCTGTAACGCTCTGGTTACCGCTTTCGTGAAGAAAGACATGAAACCAAGACCCACACCGTGTCTCTGTGCAAATTCTTCTTTATATTGTTTTCTTAATCTGAAGATCTCGGACATATCAACTTCGTTGAAAGTCGTCAGCATCGCGGTTTCATTTTTTACAGAAACCAGTCTCTGTGCGATTTTTCTTCTAAGAACTGAAAGTTTTGTTGTGGTTGTAGAACGGGAACCTGTAGCTGTTACCGGATTTCCTCCCAGTGCAGGAACTGCTGCCAGTTCAGCATCAGATTTTGTAATTCTTCCGTCTCTTCCGCTTCCTGAAACCTGTGCGGCATCCATTCCTTTTTCGTCAAGGATCTTTTTCGCAGCAGGAGAAGGAGCACCGGTTGCATAAGTCTGTGTTGCAGCTGCCGGAGCAGGTTGAGCAGCAGGCTTAGGTGCTTCCTGTGGGGCAGGCTGAGCCGTTTTCGGTGCTTCTTCCTGTTTTGGTGCTTCTGCAGCAGGAGCATTTCCTCCTTCAGGCTTCGCAGCATCCATATCGATAAGACAAACTACCTGCCCTACCTGTACTACATCACCTTCTTCAGCTTTCAGAGTAATAATACCGCTTTGCTCAGCAGGCAATTCAAGAGTAGCTTTGTCTGAATCCACTTCAGCAATGGGTTGGTCTTTTTCTACATAATCCCCATCTTTTACAAGCCAGGTTGCAATTTCAACTTCTGTAATGGATTCGCCCGGTGAAGGAACTTTCATTTCTAAAACTGACATATCGTATTTTTTATTTTTTATTGATTATTATTTTATTAAGCGGTTACAGGTCTTTTTACCGGAGCATCGTTTCTGTCGAACACCCTGTTGATTACTGCATTCTGGTTTTTCTCGAACATTTTATGGCTTCCCGGAGCCGGAGCACCGCTCGGTACCGGAGCAATTACCTGGATCCCCGTATCTCTGAAGTTTCTCAGGATATAAGACCACGCACCCATGTTTTCCGGTTCCTCCTGAGCCCATACGATTTCTTTTCGGTTTGAATATTTTTCAAAGATCGCTTCGATGGCATCTGTCTGAAGAGGATATAATTGCTCGAATCTTACCAGGGCAATGTTTTCAGCATTTAGCTCTTCTTTTTTAGCCAGTAGTTCAAAATAAAGCTTACCTGAACAAAGTACTAATTTTTCAATTTTTGCAGGATCTGCTGCAGGATCGTCAAGGATTGGCTGGAAACTTCCCGTTGCGAAATCCTCAAGCGGGGAAACCACTTTCGGATGTCTCAGCAGAGATTTAGGACTCATAACGATCAACGGCTTTCTAAATGCCCATTTTAGCTGTCTTCTTAACAGGTGAAAGTAGTTTGCCGGTGAAGTGATATTCGCCACCACCATATTTTCGTTGGCGCAAAGCGTCAGGAATCTTTCCAGTCTTGCGGAAGAGTGTTCTGCACCTTGTCCTTCTGAACCGTGAGGCAATAGCATAACAAGACCATCTTGGATTTTCCATTTTTCCTCTGCCGCTGCCAGGTACTGGTCAACGATGATCTGTGCACCGTTTACGAAATCCCCGAACTGAGCTTCCCAAATGGTTAAGGTGTTCGGAGAAGCCATGGCATACCCGTAATCGAAACCTAAAACCCCGTATTCGGAAAGGTGCGAGTTGTAAACATCGAACCTGTTTTCAGAAACGTGTCTCAACGGGATGTATTCTTCTTCCGTGTCTTCGGTTTTTACCACCGCATGTCTGTGGGAGAATGTTCCTCTTTCCACATCTTCCCCTGAGATTCTTACATTATGACCTTCTACAAGAAGGGTTGCATAAGCCAGCCATTCCCCAAGTGCCCAGTCTAAAGAATTTCCTTCGATGGCTTTAATTCTGTTTTCAAAAAGTCTCGTGATTTTATTAAGGAACTTTTTATCAGCCGGAAGTGTAGACATCTTAACGGCCAGTTCCTTCAGCTTTTCAATATCAAATTTCGTATCTACAGGCTGCTGAACCGCTCCTCTCTTGGCGATAGGATAATTCGTCCAGTCATCTGCCATGAAAAGATCCATTACGTTTTTCTCGATTTCTTTAGATGCATCGAAATCTTTATCCAGAAGCGCCTTAAATTCAGTTTCCATTTTAGCGATAACGTCATTGGAAGTCACGTTATCTTTTAATAACTTGTCTTTGTAGATTTCTCTTGGATTCGGATGCTTGGAAATTGTTTTATACAGATTAGGCTGTGTAAATCTCGGTTCGTCCCCTTCATTATGCCCGTATTTTCTGTAACCCAGTAAATCGATGTACACATCTTTACCGAATTTCGCTCTGAAATCTGCAGCGAAATGGATCGCATGTACTACTGCTTCCGCATCATCCGCATTGACGTGCATCACAGGAGATTCCGTAACTTTTGCAACATCTGTACAGTACGTGGACGATCTTGCATCCATATAATTGGTCGTAAAGGAAACCTGATTATTTACAACGATATGAACCGTACCCCCCGTTCTATAGCCTTCCAGCGTCATCATCTGGGCTACTTCATAAGCGATACCCTGACCTGCCAATGCACCGTCCCCATGAATAATAATCGGTAAAACTTTAGAATAATCTTTGTATTTATCGTCAACTTTTGCACGGCAGATCCCTTCTACAAGAGCAGCTACCGTTTCAAGGTGAGACGGGTTTGGCGTTAAATTGATCGAAACTTCCTCGCCGGAAGCCGTTTTGATTTTTTTGGATGAACCTAAATGGTATTTTACGTCTCCCGAGAATACGTCCTCTTCAAATTCTTTGCCTTCGAATTCTGAGAAGATCTGCTTGTACGATTTTCCGAAAATGTTGGTAAGCACATTCAGCCTTCCTCTGTGAGCCATTCCTAAGACCACCTCGTCAACGCCTAACTGTGAAGATCTTGTGATCAGCTGGTCCAATGCAGGAATAAGCGTCTCCCCTCCTTCAAGGGAAAATCTTTTCTGTCCGACAAATTTTGTATGAAGATAATTTTCAAAGGCTACGGCCTGATTTAATTTTAACAGAATTTCCGTTTTTTCGTTGGCAGAAAGGTTCGGGTGGTTTTCGTTTACCTGAAGCCACTGTTTGATGTAATCTTTCTCTTCAACATTATTGATGTGCATATACTCAACCCCTATGGAATCGCAGTAAATATTCTCCAGATGGGTGATCAGCTCCTGCAAGGTTGCCGGTCCTTTCATTCCTGTCTCGACCGCACAGTTGAATTTTGTATTCAAATCCGATTTGTCAAGACCGAAGTTTTCAATGTCCAGCGTCGGCGTATAATGTCTTCTTTCCCTAACAGGATTGGTTTTTGTGAACAGATGCCCTCTTGTCCTGTACGCCTCGATCAGGTTTACTACCTTAAATTCCTTTTTGATGTGTTCCGGAACCTCGCCGTTTGAAGCGGCCTGCGCTGCCTGCTGTACTATAGGAGCTGAGGCGGCCGGAGCCTGAACATATTGAACGTTATCATCGTCCCCGTAGTTCTCCAGCGCAAAATCGAAGCCCTGAAAGAAGGCTTTCCATGATGGCTCCAAAGAGTCCGGATATTTTAAGTACTGTTGGTATAAATCCTCAATTAACTGAGAATGAGCTGCGTTTAGGAATGAAAATCTGTCCATTATTACAGTTTATCTGTTATTAAAATTTGTTTGTCGAATTAAGCTTCAAATTTAATAAAAAAAACCGACTTGGAGCAGCCTTTAAACTATTAAAAAAAGTATAAAATAATTTCCTACTTAAATACTGATAATGAGAGTTTCATATTGACATTCTGGTCTTCCAGAGGGCGTTCTATAAAAGTCTGACGAATATCATTAAAACGCAGCTCATCTTTCTTTGCCTTCTGGATTAATTGTTGTATAGCCTTCACCCTGCCTTCATAATTTCCCTTGTAATACATCACATAATTCTGTGCCGGATTAAGCGTCCTGAAACTGAAATTATTATCTGTAACGCCAAACTTTTTAGACAACGGAATTCCCAGGAAATAAGACACTTCCTTGTCTTTATAATTATCGGCATCGGTCACCAGGACCGGATAACCGAATTCATCCTCTTTCTTGCCCAGGTCCATTGTGGTGTAATTGTAGATTTTATTGTAATTCATCACAATGTTTTTGTACAATGCATCTTTCTTATTGGAAGCACTTACGTTGATCCCCAGCAACAGCTTTTCTTCCTCATTTTCAACCATAATGCTGTCGTATTTGATGGCAGCCATCTGATTATCCTTTTCCACCTTATTGCCGAGGACATTTTTAAGGTTCACCATGCTTTTATCGATGTTTTCTGCGAAACGGTCTTCCGTCCAGAAATTTTCCACCCTTCTCAGAACGGATAGCTTTGGCGTATGCACCACCCAGGTAATTTTTGTTTTTTCTGCAGCCAGGGCTTTGAATTTAACATCCACGACGGTCGGGCTCTCATTTTTATCTTCAAAAAGCTGGTACCGGAGCGACTTGTTCGGATTTTCATACCGGATGAACATCTCCCCGTCGGTGTCGTTTTTAGGATCGGCATAGCTGATAGAGCTTCCTTGTCCTTCGTAAGGCGTATAGTAATCAATATCCACGGATTTGGAGCTCGTGAAGAAGTTGTTCCAGCGCGTAAAATGCTGCAGGTTATTGAACTGCAAAAAGACCTTTTCCAAAGGGTAATCGATCTCCTTTTCTATTTTGAAATCCTTGCTTTCATCCACAAAATAGTACATCGAAGCCGCATAAGCTCCGATCAGCAAAACAACAAGTACCGCTATGATCTTAAAAAAACGCATGACACAAATGTATAGAAAATAACAAGAGTGACCAATATGAGGGCCACTCTGTTTTAATTTATTTAAGATAAGGAATGAAAAAACAGAAGTTTATTTTCATTGGAGTTATCGTTTTTCTATCCGATATGCGTTCCTGCTCTCAGCACGGCACCTTTCTTCACGACAATAATCCCGTCCTGCACCGAATGCGTTCCGTAATCACCGTCCTTAAGGTGCTTGCCTCCGATGATTCTTACGTTGTCGCCAATGTAGCAGTTTTTATCTAAGATTGCTTTCTCAATGTAGCAATATTTCCCGATGCCCATGTTCGGATGACCGTTGTTGTCATTTTCAACGATCTCAGCCGTGCCTTGGTAGAAATCAGAACCCATCACATAAGAGTTGACGATGGTACTGCCTTTATCAATGCGTGTACGGTTTCCGATCACTGAATTTTCAATTTTATCGGCCATGATGATACAGCCGTCTCCAAAAACAGCTTTGCTTACGTAAGAACCGTTAATTTTCGATGGCGGAAGCATCCTCGCTCTGGTGTAAATCGGTGAAGAAGAAAACAGATTGAATTGAGGAAAATCATGACAAAGATCCAGGTTGGCTTCGTAGAACGACTCAATAGTACCGATATCGGTCCAGTAGCCTTCATACTGATAGCTCAAAGTGGTATACTTCCCAATTGAATTCGGGATAATGTCTTTCCCGAAATCGTCTCCCGCTCCTTCATCAAACATTTTTTTCAGGATGCTTTTTGTAAAGATGTAAATCCCCATGGACGCCAGATATTCTTTGCCCAAATGCTTATTTTCGTCAGAAACTTCAGATTTCAGGCCATCCAGCATATCATAGCCAGGCTTTTCAACGAAAGAGGTAATATTTCCCTCATCATCGGAACTCAGGATTCCGAAACCTGTGGCATCTTTTGCATTAACAGGAATCGTGGCAATCGTTACGTCGCCGCCCTTTTCGATATGAAAATCCAGCATTTCTTTAAAATCCATCTGGTACAGCTGGTCTCCGGAAAGGATCAGGATATACTCATAATCGTATTTGTCCAGATGTTTCATCGACTGGCGTACGGCATCTGCCGTTCCCTGGTACCAGTTTTCGTTTTCTACATTCTGTTCTGCTGCCAGGATATCTACGAATCCTTTGCTGAAAATATCGAAGTGGTAAGAATTTTTGATATGCGAATTCAGTGAAGCTGAATTAAACTGCGTTAAAACCAGGATCTTGTTCATTCCTGAATTCAGGCAATTGGAAATAGGAATATCAACCAACCGGTACTTTCCGGCGATCGGAACAGCCGGCTTAGACCTTGAATAGGTAAGAGGAAATAATCTGGTTCCTCTTCCGCCTCCTAAAACAATGGATATTACATTGCGATTCATATACGTACATTTATTTTTTTATTCTTATTATTCTATTTTCCAGCAAATCAATTTGAAAAAGATTCTGATTAAATTAAAAAATCCAAAGCTGAATAGGAAAACTAAAATTTTTAATGGTGTAAGTTATTAGTTTTTATATAAATTAATATACTTTTCAGCAGATTTTTCCCATGCAAAATCAAAATTCATATTGGCATGAATCAGGTTTTCCATTGTCCCTTTCTGGTTGTATAACAGCAACGCTCTGTTCATCGCGTGAATGATGTCATCAACGCCCGGAATGGTGAAATTCAATCCTGCTCCGCCTGTCGAAATATCGTTCACCGTATCCCGCAGGCCTCCCGTATATCGTACGATCGGAACCGTACCGTATCGCATGGAATACATCTGGTTCAGTCCGCAGGGCTCAACCCTCGATGGCATGAGCAAAAAGTCCGCCGAAGCGTATATTTTATGCGAAAGATATTCCTTATATCCGAGGTCCAGCGCAAAATTGCTGTAAATATAGTCGTACTCTTTCAGCTTATTTTCGATATAGGGATTCCCGGATCCCAGAATCATGATGTTTAATGCCCCATGAGTCTGCGTAATGCTCCTCCAGACAACATCCGGAAGGAAATCAGCACCCTTCTCGGTAGCAAATCTTCCAATGAAGGCAAATAGTGGCAATTCCGGCCGTAGTCCGTATTCTTTACAGAGCTTTTCCTTATTCTTTTTCTTCAGCGCGACTGCATTTTTTTTATTGAAATTAAAATCCAGCATCGGATCGGTCTCCGGATTCCATACTTCGGTATCAATTCCGTTGATAATCCCGTATGCTTTTCCGAACTCATCCCTTACCAGGCCTTCCAATCCGCGGAAGCTTACGAAAAGTTCCTCAAGATATCCCTGGGAAACTGTCGTAAAAGCATGTGCACATTTAATCATGCTTGCTAATGGATTAATAAGTCCGTCCCAATCCATTAGTCCCCATTTGTACCGGTCAAAAGAAGGAATATAACTAGCCATTTCCCAGCTCATCATTCCCTGATATTCGCCGTTGTGAATGGTGCCAATGGTTTTCACCCCTTTTAAAAAGGAAAATTCCCAGCAATGTTCAATCATAAAAGGAATCAGCCCCGTATGATAATCGTGGCAATGCAGAACATCCGGACGGATCTGCATCGCGCTGAACCAGTGAAGAACTCCGTGCTGAAAACCGATAAACTGAAAGTTCTCGTCTGCATACCCGTAAGGATTGTCGCGGTCCAGAAGTCCCGGAATCCTCACCATGTATAATTCAAAGCCCAACACATCTGATTTTTCCTTTAAAACCTGCACCTGGAGCATGTTTGGTCCCTGGTGGATGAACCCATCAAAAACTATGTCAAACTCATGGTCGTATATGAAAGATTTGTTATACCAAGGCATAACCACCTTCGCATCAACTCCTTTAATTTTGTTCTGATATTTTGGCAAAGCGCCTACGACATCGGCCAACCCTCCTACTTTCGCTACCGGATAACATTCTGTACTGATATGAAATACTGTCATATTTTTCCCTATCATTTATTGTTTTACTATTCTGAAGTTTATTATTTATAAAAATTTTGCACGTGCTGAACTTAATTTAGTTTTATTTATGCCTGCAAACTGACAAGATGTTCACTTCCGTACTTATTCTGCGATCAAAATTTATTATTTCCGGAACGCTTTATAGACATGCTCTCTTTTTTATCTTTTATATTGATTGTTTTCACTTTCTCTACATTCATATGTTTCTTTCTTAAAACCACTCCGGCCAGTGGGGGCAGCTTAATGCTGATGGATTTTTTATGTCCTTTGTATTCTTCCTGATCTTCTCTGAATATATCCGGTTCTACCCCGCTTCCGGCGTATTTTTCATCATCGGAACTAAAAATAATCTCCCAATGACTTCCTGCGTCGACTCCGATTTTATAATCCAAAACCCTTGGTGTTAAATTCAGAATAATCATCAGGACATTGTCTTTCTTTTTTCCTTTTCTCAGATAAATATATACCGAATTGTCCGTATCATCAGCCTCTACCCATTCGAAACCTTCCGGACTGAACTGATTTTCGTAAAATGCCGTTTCCTTACGGTAAAGATGGTTTAAATCTTTCACCAAAGTCTGCAGTCCTTTATGAACAGGATAATCCAGCAGATGCCAGTCCAGGCTCTTCTTGAAATTCCACTCGCTGGTTTGCCCGAATTCGTCGCCCATGAAAAGCAGCTTTGCTCCAGGATGCGTAAACATATAGACATACAGCGCACGAAGGTTGGCAAACTTCTGCCATTCGTCGCCCTTCATTTTATAGATCAGACTGGCTTTTCCGTGAACGACTTCATCATGCGACAGCGGCATCATATAATTTTCGTTGTACATGTACATTGAAGCAAAAGTCAGCTTATGATGGAAAAATTTCCGGTCGATGGGATCTTCTTTAAAATAAGCCAGCGTATCATGCATCCAGCCCATCATCCATTTCATCCCGAATCCTACACCGCCGTCATGAACAGGTTTGGTGAGCTTGGGAAAATCGGAGCTTTCTTCCGCAATGGTGATGATGTTGTCGCCGAATTCTTTATATACAGCGGTATTGAATTCCTGTAAAAAGGTTTTGGCTTCCAGGTTAACATTCCCTCCGTAGATATTCGGTTCCCATTCTCCTTCGTTCCGGGAATAATCCAGATGAAGCATCGAAGTCACCGCATCTACCCGTAATCCGTCAGCGTGATATCGTTCCAGCCAGAATACGGCATTGGAAATCAGAAAAGATTTCACTTCATTCCTTCCGTAATTGAATATATAGGATTTCCAGTCGGGATGAAAACCCTTTCGCGGATCTTCATGCTCGTAAAGGTGCGAACCGTCGAACCGGTGCAGCCCGTTGGCATCACCCGGAAAATGCGAAGGCACCCAGTCTAAGATCACCCCGATTTCGTTCCGGTGCAGTTCATCAATCAGGAACATAAGATCCTGAGGAGAGCCGAAGCGTGAAGTCGCGGCATAGAAACCTGTAATCTGGTAGCCCCAGCTTGGATCATACGGATATTCCATTAATGGCATAAATTCCACATGCGTAAAACCTGTCTCTTTAATGTAAGGAATAAGTTTCGCCGCAACATCGCGGTAGTTTAAATATCTTTCCGGATTGTGTTCATCCCTCATCCAGGACCCCAGATGCATTTCATAAACGGAAAGCGGCGCATTCAAAGTATTTTTCTTCCAACGGTTTTCCATCCAGTCTTTATCTTTCCATTCGTACCAGGTCGTGGAAACGAGGGATGCAGCCTGGAGGTTCTGCTCCCAGCTTAAAGCATACGGATCACTTTTTTCCAGAATTTCGCCGCGGTAGGTTTCAATGGCATATTTATACAGCGTTCCCCAGGTAAGTCCCGCAATGAAGCCTTCCCAGATCCCGGAGCCATCCCAGCGGGGAAATAAAATATGACCGTCGGGATTCCAGCTGTTGAAATTGCCGATTACAGAGACTTTTCTGGCATTGGGCGCCCAGACCGAGAAGTATACGCCCTGTACTCCATCTTTTTCAGCAGAGTGTGCTCCGAACTTATCGTAGAGCTTATAATGTCTACCTTCTTTAAAAAGATAAATGTCCTGATCTGTGAAAAGAGTATATGTTTTAACCGAATTCATCACGGTTTTAATTTAATTTTATATTTTTCTGAAACTACGGAAAATACCGGAAATAACTATTAATTATAAGTGAATTAATTATTATGTTAACCCGCTCCTGTTCCTAGTTTCTATCAAATATAAAGCTTTTCAGCCATTAATTCCACGATTATGGAAATTATTTGCCATAAAAAGATTTTTTATAAATTTAGCCCTTAAATTATTAGTAAAGACACTGATGAAGTTTGAACTTTATACCGCAGAACATGATGAAAGAATTATTTACCTCACCGGAAACTTCAACCGTTGGAATCCCCGCGACCAGCGTTTTCGCCTAAGCTCAGAAGATTCCAGGCATTATTCTATCGAAATTGACGATGAGCTGCTGCCGGGTCTTATTGAATATAAATTCACAAAAGGCGGCTGGGAAAACGTAGAACTCGACCGTTACGGAAATATTACGCCCAACCGGAAGCTTCTGAAATCTTCAGGAACCGCTTCCGATACGGTAGAAAAATGGAGACTGAACTGGGGACCTTTTAAAGAAGAATATTTCCCCATCGCCGAAATTATTTCGGAAGAATTTTATATCCCGCAGCTTGACCGGTACCGTAAAGTATGGGCGCTTTTACCTTACGATTATTACACTTCGGATAAAAGCTATCCGGTACTGTATCTTCAGGATGCGCAGAATCTCTTCAATGAAGGCAGCGATTACGGGAACTGGGAGATCGACAAAAAGCTTTCCGTGCTTACGGAATACGGTCGCGGTGATGTCATCATCATTGCCATTGAACATGGCAGCGAGGACCGCATCAAAGAATATATTTTTGATAATGACCATGTGGCCAACGGTTCGGAAGGCAAAAAGTACATCCGCTTTATTACCGATACACTGAAACCTTACATAGACCAGAATTACCGCACCAAAAAAGACCGCGAAAACACAGGAATCGGCGGCAGCTCATTAGGTGCTCTTATTAGTATTTACAGTGGTTTTCTTTATCCTGAAGTCTATTCGAAGCTTCTGATTTTCTCACCGTCTCTTTGGGTGGAACCGAATAATAATTTTCCGATGATGAATTTCCGGGTTCCTTTTAAAACAAAAATTTACCTGTACGGCGGCGGGCAGGAAGGATCCAAGATGGTAAAAAGAATTCATGTTTTCGAAGAATCCCTCAAACGATGGGAACAGAACCGCCTTTTCGATTTTGAGATCAGGACCAGCATCAATCCGGAAGGTACCCACAGCGAATTCTACTGGTCGCAGGAATTCCCCAGAGCCATAGAATGGCTGTACTACAACAATACGGAAAATCCCGTGGAAGTAAAACCCACACAGGAAAGCGTTAAAAATCAATAATTAATTATGAAACTAATCAACAAAAAAAATAAAAATTACACCCAGGTATTCCATCTTTTTACGGAAGAAGAATGGGTGAAATCCGGAAAAAATTTCCATAAGAATATTTCCACTTTTTTCACCGGAAAAAAGTATGAAGTATTTATCAATGTACATGAAGAAGGTACTGCATATTTTATCGGACTCGGAAAATCTGGACTGCAGGATTTTGAAGTTCAGCAGGTCGCGGTGAAGTTTTCCCAGACCTACCAAGAGAAAATACAGCCGCTCCCAACCCTGCTGCTGGCGGATTTTATGACCGAAAAACAGTTTGAAGAATTTGTAAAGGGACTGCTGACCGGAACCTACCGCTACCCTTTTGAAAAAACGCATGCTTTCTGGAGTCCGAGATTTGAGCTGCATTTTGAAAATTTAAGCCAGAAAAAACTGGATCATATCGCTAGAAAGACAGAAGCAATAAGTGACGGGCAGATGGCCTGCCAGGAATGGCTGAACAAACCGGCCAATCTCAAAAAACCGGATACTTTCAGCTTATATCTAAAAAATTTAGCAAAAAAATACGACTTAAAGTACACGGTTTTTAACAGGAAGAAATGCGAAGAACTTGGCTTAGGGGCTTATCTCTCCGTAAACCAGGGAAGCGCGTATGATGCAGCCTTTACTATACTTGAGTACAAAACTTCTGCTAAAAATGCAAAAACTTTCGGACTTGTCGGGAAATGTGTGCTGTTTGATACCGGCGGAATCTCCCTGAAAAATCCGGACAATATGCACTATATGAAGTCTGATATGGGCGGCGCGACGGCGGTGTTGGGAACATTGATCTACGCTGCCGAAATGCAGCTTCCGGTAAATATTATCGCCATTTTGCCGATTACCGACAATGCGATCTCCGAGAAAGCTTTTCTTCCGAGCGATGTGATTACCGCCTATAACGGAAAAACCATAGAAGTTCTGAATACGGATGCGGAAGGCCGAATGATTCTGGCAGACGGGATTTCGTACATGACTAAAAACTTTAAGACCGATTTCCTGATCGATCTTGCTACTTTAACGGGAAGTTCGGTGCGGATGTTCGGCGATACCTGCGGAGCCCTGTTTTCCAACAATGAAGAGCTGAAAAACCTTCTGCTGAAAACGAGCGATAAAACCAACCAGAGGCTCTGGAATTTACCGCTTTGGGACATATGGAAAGACGACATCCGGTCTGATGTAGCAGACCTGAAAAACATTTCGATGAAGCCGATCGGTGATTGTATCGTAGCCGCTAAATTCCTGGAGCAGTTCATTGAAAACCATCCGAAGTGGGCGCATCTTGATATTGCAGGGGTTGCTTTCGGAAATGTAGGTTATGCTAAAGAAAAAGCAGCAACCGGATTCGGCGTGCAATTGCTGGCAGATTTAATCGAAAATTATCACTAAAAATTAGTTTATTAAAAAAATTCTCTGTATAATTGATATAGCATTTTCAAAAATGTATGATATTTTCATTTTTAACATTTAATAATTAATAAAAAATCATTTTTATTTTTGAAAATCCACTAAAAAACTAAAAACATTATATGGAGGAGAAAACGATAGTGTGCATTTCGTGCTATTACAAAGGTTACGATTTCATGGATGAAATGAAAAAGCTCGGTAATAAAGTCATCCTGGTAACATCGGAAAACCTTAAGGAAAAAAACTGGCCCTGGCATGCCATCGACGAAGTCTTTTACATGCCTGAAATTAAACCTTCCGTATGGAATCTCGACCATCTGATCCAGGGATTCTCCCATCTTATGCAGACCCGGAAAGTCCATGCCGTGATTGCGCTGGATGATTATGATGTGGAAAAAGCCGCCCTGATCCGCGAGACATTCAGGATTCCCGGGATGGGCCAGACGACCCACCGCTATTTCAGGGACAAACTGGCGATGCGCCAGAAGGCCAAAGACTCCGGTATTCATGTTCCTGAATTTACCGCGGTTTTCAACAATGATGAGGTAAATGCTTTTGCCGATACGGTTCCTGCGCCCTGGGTACTGAAACCACGGTCGGAAGCTTCTGCCTCGGGAATCAAAAAACTAACTTCCAGAGATGAACTCTGGGAGGCCCTCAATAATCTCGGAGAGGAGCGCCACCTCTTTCTTTTGGAAAGCTTTAAGCCCGGCGATGTTTATCATGTGGACAGCCTTACCTTCAATAAAGAAATCGTTTTTACCTCCGCTTCAAAATACCTCGCTCCGCCGATGCAGGTTTCACATGAAGGCGGCGTTTTCAGAACCAAAACTCTGGGGCGTTATTCGGATGAATTTCTGGCGCTGGAAAAAGCCAATGCCAAAGTCCTTTCCAATTTCGGACTGATGAACGGCGCTACCCATACCGAATTTATCAGAAGCCGGGAAAACGGTAAATATTACTTTCTCGAGACATCATCCAGGGTAGGCGGCGCACATATCCCCGATCTTGTAGAAGCTTCCAGCAACATCAATATCTGGAGAGAATGGGCGAAAATAGAAGATGCGTTATTGCGGGAAAAAGAGTATAATATTTCAAAGCCAACAGGGTATTATTCCGGGCTGATCGTAGCATTGATTAAAGATCAGACGCCCGATTACAGTGCTTTTGAATGCGAAGAAGCCGTACGATTCTTGCCGATTGATTATCATGTAGGCATTGTTTACAAATCAAAAGATGCAGATACCGTACAGGAAAGACTGGACACGGCTGCTGAAAAAATTCAGGCCGAAATGCTCAATATACTCCCTCCAAAAGGAAAACCGACTTCATAAATTCTGAAATCAGAAAATTACAAGTAACGAAATCATTGATTTTATAAAATTAATTTAACCTGAATACTCTTTAAAAACAATCGTTAGGATTTCAGAAACAGTAAGTCGGATTGAAATGTAAGAACTTTCTTTCAGAGTTGAATTTATTAATTTTATATAAATCAGCAATCCATTTAATTCAAATCGTAAAATGCCGAAAATAGAACATACCGATTATTATTCACATATTTTAGGAACCAGCCTTAAAGTGGAGGTTACAGGACATTACGGATATCCGATCATCATGTTCCCGACTTCACAGGGACTGTATACCCAAAACCACGATTTTAACCTGAGCGGAAGCATCAATTGGTTTATCGAACAGGGAAAAGTCAAACTATACAACATCCAGACGATCGACAGCTGGAGCTTTTACGACGAAAGCATTCCACCACAGCAGAGAATCAGGAATTATGAAAAATATGTACAGTTTCTTATTAAGGAATTCGTACCTTATATTCAGAAACTCCATAACACCCACCGCGTGGCCGTAGCCGGAGCCAGTTTCGGAGGCTATCATGCGGCTAATTTCGCCTTCCGGTTTCCGGATGTCGTGTCGCATTTATTCTGCTTATCAGGAGCTTTCAGCATCAGGAATTTTATGGACGGCTATTCCGATGATTTGGTCTACTTCAACTGCCCGAGGGAATTTGTACGCAATGACGAGGCCTGGAAATACAAGCACATGCACATCATCCTGAGTACTTCCGACCAGGATATCTGCAGGGATAAAAACGTTGAAATGGCAGAAATCCTGTCTTCCAAAGGAATCGATTTCTGGTATGACGAAAGAAAATGGATCAACCACGACTGGCCGCTCTGGAGGATGGTTTTCCCGACTTTCATCGGGGCGTTTTTCTCTTAAGAACTTCTGATATAGAGCGTGATTGATTTTAACGTAAAGTCCACAAAGATTTTTTTACTACTAACTTTTTTTAAGTTCGCAAAGGCGTTCTACTCAGCTAAGATCGCAAAGATCAAATGATATGATCAGTTAGAAATATTTTATGAGAAATAAACAACCTCACGGTTAAATTCAAATCAATATCAAAATATATTTTAATTAATTTAATAATAAATAATATAAAACATTAAAAAAATACATTATGGCTAAAAAAGTAGGAATCCTGTTCGGGATGGAAGACACATTCCCATGGGCATTTATCGATAAAGTGAATGAATTGGGAAAAGGGGAAATTATTGCCGAGCCGGTAAACATTGATAAGCTGGAACAGGGTGCCGATTACGGATATGCAGTGATCATCGACAGAATTTCTCAGGATGTTCCTTTTTATCGCGCCTACCTGAAAAATGCGGCCCTGAACGGAACGTATGTCATCAACAACCCTTTCTGGTGGAGTGCCGATGAAAAGTTTTTCAATAATGCATTAATGACAAAACTTGGAATCCCTCTTCCGAAAACAGTCCTGCTTCCTTCCCACGAAAGGCCGACCAATACTTCGGAAACGTCTTTCAGAAACCTGAAATTCCCTCACGATTGGGAATATATTTTTGACTACGTCGGTTTTCCGGCCTATATGAAACCTCACGACGGCGGAGGATGGAGAAACGTTTACCGCGTTGACAGTCCGGAAGACCTTTGGGCAAAATTGGGAGAAACGGAACAGCTGGTAATGATGGTGCAGGAAGAAATTATTTTCGATGACTATTACCGCGTGTACTGCCTGGGCCAGAAATATGTCCACATCATGCCGTACGAACCGAGAAACGCTCCGCACCTGAGATATGAGACAACGCATAAAACCGAAGGCAAAGAACTGGAAAAGCTGCTGAAGACGATTCACGATTATACCATCAAAATGAACAAAGCCCTGGGCTACGATTTTAATACCGTGGAATTTGCCGTACGCGACGGCATCCCGTATGCGATCGATTTCTGCAACCCGGCTCCGGATGCTGACAGAAACTCGGTGGGCGAAGAAAATTTTGCATGGATCGTAGAGCACGCTGCGAAATTAGCCGTTGAAAAAGCAAAAGAATATGTACCCGGAAAACCGAATATCTCCTGGGGAACTTTTGTAAAAGATTCTGTAAAATAAGAACCTCTAAAAAACACGAAAAAAAATGCATCAGTTTACTATCGGAATCGAAGAAGAATATCAGATCATTGATGTTGAGAGCAGGGACCTGATCTCTCATGTTTCGAAAATTATCGAAGGCGGAAAAGCGGTTTTAAGTGAGAATTTAAAACACGAAATGCACGAATCCATGATCGAGATGGAAACAGGCATCTGCCAGAACATTCAGGAGGCGAAAGCAGAGCTTACCAACCTGAGAAGACACCTTATCAAGACAGCCCACGAACAGGGGCTTCGGGTTTCCGGCGGCGGGACGCATCCATTCTCCAATTGGGAACACAACACCATTACGAACGGGGAACGCTACAACAAGATCGTAGACGATATGGGCGACGTGGCACGGGGTAACCTGATATTCGGGCTGCACGTCCACATCGGCATCCCAAACCGGGAAGAAGGGGTAAGAATCCAGAATGTGATGCGGTATTTCCTTCCGCATGTTTACGCTTTGTCTACCAATTCCCCTTTCTGGATCGGGAGAAATACAGGATTTAAATCGTACCGCCAGGAAATTTTTGTGAAATTCCCAAGGACCGGGATTCCGAGCTTTTTCAATTCCCTGGCGGAATTTGACAGCTATGTTGATCTATTGGTGAAAACAGGTACCATCGATAATGCCAAGAAAATATGGTGGGACCTCCGAGTGCACCCGTTCTACCCTACCATCGAGTTCAGGATCTGCGATATGCCTTTACGCATCGATGAAACCGTTTGCCTGGCTGCCATTATGCAGGCACTGGTGGCTAAAATCTACAAACTTCATCAGCAGAATTTAAGCTTCAGAAGCTATCGGAGGCTTCTGCTGAATGAAAATAAATGGAGGGCCTCCAAAAGCGGCATCGATGCCCATCTGATCGATTTCGGAAAAGAAGAATCGGTTCCGTATCCTGATTTATTGAAGGAACTGCTTGAATTTATCGACGATGTCGTAGACGATCTGGGATGCCGCAAAGAAGTGGAATACGCCTGGACGATCCTGGAAAACGGAACCGGCGCAGACCGCCAGCTTAAAGTCTTTCATGAAACCGGCGACCTTACCAAAGTGGTTGACTACATGATCTCCGAAACGGAATACGGAATCACCCACAGCGAAATGGCTTTATAATATTTCGGTAACTTTGCAAAAAATTAGGTCGTATGAAGAATATTCGAATGGCTCTGCTGGACATGAATAACAATCAGGTGAACCAGGGATTTAAAAATATCAGGGAAATCTCCGAAGCCTTTCAGCAAAGCACAGAAGAAGTTGTAAATATTGAAACATTTGATGTAAGGTTTAAAAATGAAATGCCTGACATAGAGGATTTCGACATCTTTATCTCATCAGGCGGGCCGGGCGATCCGCACCGGGAAGGCCTGGAATGGGAAGATAAATTTGCAGCTTTGCTGGACGGTATTTTTGAATATAACCGATCGAATGACCGTAAAAAGTACCTGTTCCTGATCTGCCATTCTTTCCAGCTGGCCAGCATCCACTGGAAACTCGGAACCATCAACAAAAGAAAATCCTATTCTTTTGGGGTGATGCCGGTGCATAAAACGGAAGAAGGCGAACGTGAATTTTTGCTTAAAAATCTGCCGGATCCTTTCTATGCGGTAGATTCAAGGGCATTCCAGTTTATCGAGCCGGATTTTCACCGTTTTGAGGAGCTGGGAATGCATATCGTAGCCATCGAGAAATTCCGGCCGCACATCAATCTGGAAAGAGCCGTAATGGCCGTACGCTTTTCGGATGAGATTTTCGGGACCCAGTTTCATCCTGAAGCCAATCCTGCGGGAATGATCGAAAACCTGAAGGTTGAAAAAAACAAAGAAGCCATGATTGAAAATTTCGGCATGGAAAAATACCAGGAAACCATTGACCGCATTGACGATGAGGATAAAATTATTTTAACCCAGGCCCAGATTCTGCCGGGATTTCTGGACCATGCAAGAAAGAATATACTGAAGCAAGCAGATTCGATGGCGTAACGGCAAAAATATTTAACAGGCAAAAATCGGGTATCTTCTGTCCGATTTTTTACATCACAAAAAGAAAAAGAACATGATCCCAACCTACAGAAAACAGTTCAACCGCGAATTTTCACCGGAAAAATATGCTCAGCTGAAAGAAATCCTGAAAGAGAAAAGTGGCGTTGAACCATCATTCCGGATTTCCGAAAGCCCGATGTTCCTGACCAAAAAATTTGAGACTCAACTTCTGGATGCGAGTGAAAGCATTATCGACCAGATCAAAGCCTTACCGCCTGAAACCTTGCAGAAAGCCATTCCGGAGAACTGCCGTGTACCGAACGATACCGACCAGCCCCATTTTTTCACCATCGATTTTGGGATCTGCAGAGGTGCAAATGGCGAGATCGAACCCCAGTTGATCGAGCTTCAGGCCTTCCCTTCGCTCTATGCTTTCCAGAGAATTTTTGAGGATACTTTTTGTGAAATTTATCCATTCCTTTCAGAAATCAGGAATAAAATGCCGGATGAGACCTTTAAAAATTATTTAAAAGAACTGATTGTCGGTAACGAAGATCCCGAAAATGTCATTCTTCTGGAAATTTTTCCCGAAAAGCAGAAAACGGCAATCGATTTTGTATTGACGGAAAAGTTGCTGGGCATCAAAACGGTTTGCCTCACCAAAATAAAAAAAGACGGTAAAAAATTATTCTATGACAACAATGGCAGGTTAACGGAGATCAAAAGGATTTACAACCGTGTCATTTTCGATGAACTTGACAAGATTCCGAATCTGAATACCGAATTTGATTTCCGTGAAGACGTTGATGTCACCTGGGTTACGCATCCGAACTGGTTTTTCAAGATTTCCAAATTCCTCCTTCCGCTTTTACAGCATCAGTTTGTTCCGAAAAGCTATTTTCTGCACGAATTCCCGGAGGATGAAAACCTTGATAATTTTGTATTGAAGCCTTTGTTTTCTTTCGCCGGAAGCGGAGTAAATTTAAATCCGACAAAAGAGATTACAAAAGCTATTGAGGATAAGGAAAACTACATCCTGCAAAGAAAAGTACAGTATGAGCCGGTTTTTGAAGATATTCACGGAGATTTTTCCAAGGCGGAGATCAGATTATTGTATATTTGGCGCGAAAATGACGAGCGCCCCATCCTGCTGGAAAACCTTGGCCGGATGACCAAAGCGGCTATGGTAAACGTCGATTTCAATAAGAAAGATGCGATATGGATAGGAAGCTCCAATGCCTTTTTTGCGGAAGAATAATTTTAAAACTGATATACAATGGAAGAAAGCTCGGCTTTTCAGGAGTTTGAAACGAAAGGAAATTTTACAAGAAGAAGAAATTTATTGCCCCTGTGGATCAAAATATTTTTGTGGTTCTTTTTCATCGGGGGTGCACTCTCCGTTATTTTTTTAATCATCGGGCCATTTATGGACCATATCAATTTATCGCTCTATGGAATTACCGCTACTCATTCCTACACTTTACCGGGAATCATTACCACCTTGCTATTAATATTCAAAGGAGTTATTGCTTATGGGCTTTGGTTTGAACAGAAATGGGCCCCTCAGGCAGCGATTATTGATGCCATTATCGGTATTGCCGTCTGCATCATCATGATGGTGGTTATTCCGTTCACCGTTCCGAATATCAACTTTACAATAAGACTGGAATTGATTCCGCTGTATTTTTATCTGGTGAAAATGCGGGAAATAAAATTGACCTGGGAAAATCTTTAAATATGGAACCTCCGAAAATTCGGAGGTTTTTTTTTAGTTCATAAGACTTAAATACAATAAAAGGAATAAACCCCTTGAAATTAAAAAAAGTATTCTCTTATCAGTAGTGTCGGGCTTCAGCCCGATGTAATGATGGTAGTTTGCAATTCGGCTTTAGCAAAAACCTATTATAATTTTGACAAAAGCCAGATCATCATATCTCACAAAGTAAATGGGCTAAAACTCATTTCTATTGATACTTCTATTTATTCTTAGATCGGACTCACGTTAATTCAGGACATCCAGTATCTGCTTAAGATATAATAACAGTTCTCATATTCAATAATAAAACAATCTTCATAAAATGACTCAAGCCTTTGAACCGAAGCAACTCCGTTTACAAAAAGAGCACTGATTAAACCTGAAAGCGTTTGGGCATAATCATCAGGCTTATCCATTGATCTCCCTCCCACTGTAAAAGCTTTTTTTATAAATGTTAAAAGTTGATCTTTATAATCAGTTATATCGATCGCTCCAGGCTCTTTTACCTTCTTTTCCAGCAGATCATCCAGCGAATTCCTTCTATAAAACTCCAGCTCCTCCCTGTAGGTATTGTCCCAAAACTGTTCGTACAGATGCTGATTGATAAATAGCAAAGCGGCTTC
Source organism: uncultured Chryseobacterium sp. (assembly GCA_913774355.1). Lineage (GTDB taxonomy): Bacteria > Bacteroidota > Bacteroidia > Flavobacteriales > Weeksellaceae > Chryseobacterium. The sequence continues at coordinate 510,014 of CAJYGB010000018.1, forward strand.
GATACGGCTTAATTTATTCTCTTCATTAAATATAGTTTTCTCGTAATCTACGGAAACCGGATACTTTTTATCTGCGAAATACCTGAAGTTTTCATAGGGATGGTTTATTTCCCAATAGTTGCTGAGATCCTTTCTCGAATTATTCATTTCACTTTCCAGATAAAATTCCCTACCGAAATTCAGATCATCCCTTCTTGTATAACCATCGGTAGTATCATCAATAATATCAAAATGTTTTAAAATCCCGTAACCGACAGCAAAATTATCATCAACGATAAGGTAAAACCTTGATTTATTTTTATGAAGACCAAATCCTATGACCAGATACTCCTCCAGATTTTTAAAATTTGGCAATTCTCTCTTACATCTTACCTTCATCTTTAATGCTCAATTATATTCAAAACTTCGGCGGCATCAAAGATGCCGCCGAAACTAATTTTGTATCATTACTTATTAAATCTTATCATCCTCAAGCAATTCCCTCGCCTGGTAATCCTGTACCAGATCGATAGCGTTGGAAATTACATCGCTTAAAGCGGTGATAAAAGTTCCTTCTTCGGCCATGCCCATGGCGTGTTTCAGGGCTTCGATTTCCTTTGGAATGATTTCGTAGCTGACATCCCTTCCGGAGGACTGCATTCCTTCGATGATAAGTCCGTTGATCTCATCTTCCGTTCTGCCACGAAGGTGCTTTTCATTGCGGATGATGATATGGTCGAACATTCGTCCGGCGATCTTTCCGCATTCCCGGATATCGCCGTCCCTTCGGTCGCCAACCCCTGAAATAATACCGATCTTCTTGGTCGCTTCCACATTTTTCAGATAGTCTTCGATCGCTTCATAGCCGGCCGGATTATGGGCAAAATCAATTAAAACCTTAAAGCTTTTAAATTTAAATACATTCAGTCGACCCGGGGTGAGCTGCGCGCTTGGAATAAATGTACGCAGGGAATTGGAAATATCTTCAATCCCGAAGCCGTGCAGGTACGATGCTAAACTTGCTGCCAGTACGTTTTCGATCATAAATTTGGCTTTGCCCTCCATCGTAATCGGAAAATCTTTCGCCTTTCCGATTCTTATTTTCCAATCACCTTTTTTGATGGTTACAAAACCTTCCTCATAAACACAGGTAATTTTTCCTTCCTTTGCAAATTTTCTGATGTGCGGATTGTTCTCATCCATGCTGAAAATCGCGATGTTGGAATGAAGGTCGTTGATGATCCGCATGGAATATTCATCATCGGCATTCATCACGCTCCATCCGTTTTTCTTTACACTGTCTAGGACTACCCTTTTCACCCGGGTCAGATCTTTCAGGTTATGAATGTCGTTCATTCCCAGATGGTCTTCCTTGATGTTGGTTAATACCCCGATGTCGCATTGGGAAAAGCCTAAGCCTGAACGTAAAATGCCGCCTCTGGCCGTTTCAAGAACCGCAAATTCTACCGTGGGATCTTTCAGGATGAATTCTGCGGAAAGAGGGCCTGTCGTATCGCCTTTCGTCAGCATGGTATTCTGAATGTAGATTCCGTCTGAAGTCGTGAAACCGACACGGTATCCATTGCTTTTAACAATATGGGAAATGAGTCTCGTAGTGGTTGTTTTACCATTAGTTCCTGTTACGGCAATGATCGGAATGGTAAACGGTTTTCCCTGCGGATACAGCATATCTACCACCGGAGCCGCCACGTTTCTCGGAAGCCCTTCGCTTGGTGCGAGGTGCATCCTGAATCCCGGAGCCGCATTCACTTCGATGATTGCGCCACCGCTTTCCTTTAGAGGCTGGGTTAAATTTTCCGCCATAATATCGATTCCGCAGACATCAAGGCCAATGATTTTGGAAATCCTTTCCGCCATTGTGATATTTTCGGGGTGAACCATATCGGTTACATCAATCGAAGTCCCTCCGGTTGAAAGATTGGCCGTTGATTTTAAATAGACGATCTCTCCCCTCTGAGGAACGGTTTCTAAAGTGTAATGCAGTTTTTCAAGAAGCTCGGTCGTATCTTTATCAATCAGAATTTCCGTTAAAACATTTTCGTGTCCGTATCCTCTTCTCGGGTCTTTATTTTCTTTGTCTATTAGCTGCTGAAGATTCAGTTCGCCGTCGCCCACCACATGTGCCGGAACCCTTCTTGCGGCCGCTACCATTTTATTATTAATCACCAATACCCTGAAATCATATCCGGTGATGTATTTTTCAACAATGACTTTATTGGAATATTTCTGGGCGTGCTGCAGACCTGTTTTAGCCGATTCCCAATCGGTTACATTAATGGAAGAACCTTTCCCGTGGTTTCCGTCCAGCGGCTTGATCACTACCGGATATCCTATTTTTCTTACTACGGTATCCAACCCTTCTTCATCGGTGATAAGGTCCCCGATCGGTACAGGAATCGCCGCATCATGCAGCATTCTTTTTGTTAACTCTTTATTACATGCAATATCAACGGCAATGGAACTGGTATTTCCGGTAATGGTTGCCTGGAAACGTTGCTGGTTTACGCCATATCCCAGCTGAACGAGAGAATTTGTTCCGAGACGGATCCACGGAATTCTGCGGGAAACCGCTTCTTCCACAATACTTCCGGTAGAAGGTCCCAGACGTACCCTTTCCCTGATTTCCTTTAATGTCTTGATACAGGCATTCATATCATACTCCTCTCCTTTAATCAATGCTTCGGCGATGGACACAGACTGCTCTGCCGCATAAATCCCGGCATTTTCTTCGATATAATTGAATACGACATTATAAACACCCGGCGTTTTTGTTTCACGGGTTCTCCCGAAACCGACATCCATTCCTGCAAGCGTCTGAATTTCCAGGGCGATATGTTCGATGACATGGCCCATCCATGTTCCCGTTTCCACACGGTGAAAAAAACCGCCTTCCGTACCTTCGGAACAACGGTGAGAGAATAAGGAAGGGATCAGCTTTTCGATCCTTTCCCGGAAACCTTCTATTTTATTGGTGGGAAAATTTTCCATTTCTTCAAGATCCAACCTCATCTGTATCAGCTTCTTCCTTCTGATACTCCAAATATTCGGGCCGCGCAATGCCTGTATCTTCTCAATTTTCATAGTCTATTTGCATTTTTAATAGTTAACAATAACTGCATTTAGTACCAAAGATAATGCAAAACCCCAAACGAAACTATACCACAATTAAACATTTGCAAAAAATAAATGAAAATTATCAATAAATATTAAATCCTCATTATTAATTTCAATACGAACGAATTTCTCTACCTATTAATAATTTTTTAACTTTGCAGCCTATGATTAAACCAGTTGGAAAATTAATTGTGATCGGGGGCGCTGTTAATAAAGGCAGTTTTGCAGAAACCGATTTTGATCAGAACATAGAAAAAAACCTTAATTTTTTTGAAAGGGGAATTCTCAGAAAAATCATCAATGAGTCTAAACGCAAGGAAGATTCGGTGATTGAAATCGTTACAACCGCTTCCCAGATCCCGCAGATCGTAGGTTCTGAATATAAAAAAGCGTTTGAATTCCTGGGTGCCCGGAACGTAAATATTCTGGATATCCACAACCGTGACGAGGCCAACTCGGACGCGATCGTAGCCAGAGCCAATGCCGCTGATGTGGTGATGTTTACAGGTGGTGATCAGCTGAGACTGACGTCTATCCTTGGAGGAACAAGATTTCACGATACCATTTTATTAAAATACCAGGAGCAGGATTTTATCTATTCGGGTACGTCTGCAGGAGCGGCGGCAGCATCGGAAAATATGATCTATCAGGGAAGCAGCTCGGAATCTCTGCTGAAAGGGGAAATTAAAACAACGCAAGGCCTCGGTTTGATCGACAACGTAATTATTGACACGCATTTTGTACAAAGAGGAAGGATCGGAAGGCTTTTCCAGGCAGTGGTGAATAATCCCCGAACGCTGGGTATCGGTCTGGGTGAAGACACCGGACTTTTCATTCATAATGAAGTGATGACCGCCGTAGGTTCAGGACTTGTGATCTTAGTGGACGGAAGATTCATCAAAGATACCAATCTTACCAATATCAATCTTGGCGAACCTATTTCGATTGATAACCTGACGGTTCATGTCATGTCAATGAATGATCATTACGATTTAACGACAAAGACCCTGACAATCGAAAATTCGCAATTCAACCCGATTCCGCAGGACCGATAATAGTATGAATGATAATTGATGATCGATTGATCTAGGGAATATCAATAACATCGTCCGAAAATCAATGATCATCAGTCAATAACCAATCATAAATTATATGAAAATAATTATCCACGGGGGATTTTTCTCGGAAAGCGGACAGAGCCATGAAGTGAAAACCGCCAAACAGAATTCCCTGAAAAATATCGCACAAAAGGCTTTTGACTATCTACAGACGCATTCGGCATTCGATACGGCTGCTTATGCGGTATCGCTTTTGGAAGATGACGAATTGTACAATGCAGGAACCGGTTCCCAGATTCAGGGCGACGGTATTATCCGTATGAGTGCGGCGATCATCAACGGTGAAACCGAAAAGATGAGTGGGGTCATCAACATTGAAAATGTAAAAAACCCGATCCTGGTCGCCAAAGCACTCATCGGAGAAGATGACCGCGTTTTAGGCGGAAGCGGAGCAAAAAATTACGCTACCGAGCACGGATTTGAAAACTACTCTACCGAAATTCCGCAACGGAGAAAAGAATACGAGGAGAAACTGAACAACGGAGGAAAAGGAACAGTAGGCTGCGTTGCCATCGATAAAGACGGCAAGCTGGCCGCCGCAACTTCCACGGGAGGGAAAGGTTTTGAAATCCCGGGACGAATTTCCGACTCTGCAACGGTAGCCGGAAATTACGCCAATTCTTTCTGTGCCGTAAGCTGCACCGGGGTAGGTGAGGATATTGTAAGCAATGCCACAGCAGCTAAAATTGTAACCCGTGTTACCGATGGAATGACCTTAGAAAATGCATTCACCAGAACTTTTGAAGAATTAAAAGCCATTGACGGCTTTGCCGGCGCCATTGCCATTGATAAAAAAGGAAACATCTTCCATCAGGACTCTCATCCTACCATGGTTTTTGCGAGTTTCGACGGCGAACAATTTAAAATCTTCCAATAATTTTAACATTATTTTATAAGTCTGCTTATTTTTTTGGCACGTATTTTACATGATTACTAACAACAAACTTTAATATTAACATTTAAAAAATAGAAATCATGGGAAATAAAACAAAAGGCTTATTAGCTTTAGTCGGTTTAGGTGCATTGGCATATTGGAAATACAAAAATTCTTCTGACGAAGAAAAGCAAATGGTAAAAGACAAGATCAATACCGCAAAGGACAACATCAACAAATGGGGTAATGACATCAAAGATAAGGCGAACAATGTAGCTTCTCAGGTAAAGGACAGAGCAAATGAAGTCGCTTCCCAAGCGCAGGACAAAGCTGATGAGGTTAGAAATAAAGCTCAGGAGGTAGTTAGCTGAAAAGAATAGATTATTTTAACATTCATATACAAAAAGTCATCGTAGTTTTTAATTACGATGACTTTTTTATAGCTTCAACAGCATAGACCAGCGGTATTTTATTTCCCAACTGCGGAATTCTCCATTTTCCTTTTTCAAATTCATTCACATGACGGAAACAAGGATAAGGAGACCAATCGAATTCTTTAAACTGCGTGATTTCCATACGATTCTGAAGAAGGTTCTGAAGAACGTCGGCAAGCGAATGGTTCCACATCACGTATTCCTGAACGAGGTCTGCTGACTGATCCGCATACGTTCCTTCATAAGTTTCAATGATCGGTTTTTCGTTAAAATAATTATACTTAATACCTTTGAAGTCGTCGTCAAACATCCATACGACCGGATGAAATTCCGCCATCACAAATTTTCCTTCCGGCTTTAAAAACCGACTGATGATTTCAGCCCATTTTCTTAAATCGGGAAGCCATCCGATGGTTCCGTAGCTGGTAAATACGATATCGAATTTCCGGTCTAAGATATTAGGAAGGTTATATAAATCCGTACAGATAAATTCTGTGTCGGTTTGTGCTTTCCGGGCAAGATCTCTGGCAGCTTCGATCGCTTTATCAGACAAATCAATTCCAGTAACCTTTGCTCCCAATCTTGCTAAAGAAATGGAGTCTTGTCCGAAATGACACTGTAAATGCAGAATACTTTTATTTTGCACATTTCCCAAAAGTTCAAGTTCGATTGAATTTAAAGATGTTCGTCCCTTCAGAAATTCATCCACAAAATAAAAATCGGATTTCAGATGAGGTTCTACCTTGGCATTCCATGAGTTTCTGTTGATATCGAGATAATTTTCCATAGGTTCAGGTTTAAAAAATTAATCGGATAATGCTACAGCCTTTCCAGCAGTTTCTTTTTCTGTTCTGCAAATTCCTGTTCCGTAAGAATACCTAGTTCTTTCAATTTACCCAGTTTTTCCAATTGCTGAATGATAACTTCTGCCGGCTCCTTATTTTCACCGGATGAATTTTGAGGGATCGTTTCATAACTGCCTTTCTGATGATACGGTGATGCCTGATCCGGAAGATTATAAAGATTAAAAGGAGAAGCCTGAATTTGCTGTTGTTGTTGTTGTGAAACAGACTGACCCGTACTACCGTTCAGGTAATGGTTGAAAGCATTGCTGAAGTTTCTGCCGTCACTTTTATTATGAAGCTTAAATTCTGCTGAAGCACCGTTTTTAGAAATAATTCTCAGGGTTGAATACAATAGGCTTTCCACATGCTCAATCGAACGGATATGATGATACGGATATTCATCTACCTGCACATTTCCCAAAAGTTTTTTATCGATGAAAACCACTCTTTTATAGGTGGAAAAAATAAGTCCTTCTATTTTTCCGGGAATGGTTAATGCTTCTGCAATGGCAGTGAGTTTTTCATCCGTTTCTAAAATATTCACCAGTTCTTTTACTTCACCATTCGCCAAAATACTTAATCTCGCATTCAGGGCGACAATCTGATCCTGAATTTCATCAAACCTTGTAGGGATACCGCCAAATCCGAAGGTCGGTGCCCCGGTATTCTGAAAATTTGAAGATACGGGATTTTCAGAGACCCCAATTTTTCCCTGAAGAATAATTCCTCTGATCTCAGGAAGAAAAAACTCGTTGAGATTATTAATAACATCTTTATTGAGGGCGGCAGCCTGATTCAGACAGCTGTTGCATAGCAAATGGCCATCCGCCAGTTTATTTTCACCTGCTGCAGTATCCATTAAGGTTAATGGGTTACCACATAATCCGCAAATCGTATTCATAGATTATTTGTTTTTTTAGATTTGGTTAACTTTTGCATGTAAATTACAAAATTTCTATTTTACTAAATAAGATTCCGGTCAGATTGTATTTTAAATGATAATTAGAGATTGTTTAAATTTGATATGATAATTTTTTTTATAGACTTTACTTCTACTTACATGTAGTTTCAAGTTTATTAGAAATCTTTAGATTCGACGTAGTCAAATCAGATTTACAAAGCGGGAAAATTAAAAAATTAATCCTATTTCCTAAATGGTAAAAATATTTAGAATTTAAACAGAATCTTAGATCTTATTCCGGGATCACTAAAGAACTGTACAGACAGTATATTTTCCAGCCTAAAGATTCATATAAAAGTTTTCCCAGTTCAGTAGCCACTAAGAAATTTTCTGAAATACCTTTTGATAAAGCAATGGATTCCAGCTCTTTTATTATGTGCGTGGCGAGGCCTTTGCGCCGATGATCCTGATGGGTTACAATCCTGTCGTAGACGGCAAGTCCGCCGACCAGGATCAGCCGGCCAACAGCAGCTTCTTCGTTATTCGCCGTGTAAATCGTCACTGTAAAAGCATCCGGTCGTGGCTGAAATACTTCTATCAAATAGCCATCAGGAAGCGGGTCTTCACGAATGGTCATTTTTTCCTGACCATACATCATATAACCTTGCGGCTGTATCTCCCATCATTCAGGAATCAGAGTCCTGAATTTCTCAAAAGGTTCGCAGACCTTCAGATAAACCCAAGACTCATGAATCGATTCCGAAAGCTGAATAAAATCCTCGTTTACTGTCGGAAATACATATCTGGCCTTTTGCAGTTCGTCGCTTACCTCAACTTTAAATCCGGATTTCCAGGCTTCAGGCAAAGGCTTTTCCCTGGATATGGACCAGCCTTTAAGCCATTTTTCAAGTAATTCTTCGGAAACCTGATGCATTATTTGCTTAAAAATTCTTCCAGCGAAACCGTCTTCTGTTCTCCTGCTTCAAGATTTTTATACGTTATCGTTCCGTTTTTGATTTCTTCCTCACCGAGGAATACCAGGTTTTTGATGCCTTTCTTTTCGGCATAGGTGAACTGTTTTCCGATTTTGGCTGCTTCAGGATAGATCTCGGCAGAAATTCCTTGTTCCCTTAACTGTCGGATAAGCTTTAGAACTTCCAAAATTTCATCTCCTCCGAAATTCGCAAACAGAAATTCCACTTTGGAGGTTGCTTCGTCCGGGAAAAGTCCAAGTTCTTCCATCACAAGGTAAATCCTGTCCAGACCGAAAGAGATCCCGATTCCCGGAATATTTTTCACCCCGAAAACCTCAGTAAGGTTATCGTATCTTCCGCCTCCGCCGATGGAACCCATCTGCACTTCATCCGCTTTTACCTCGAAAATTGCCCCGGTGTAATAATCCAGACCTCTGGCTAAAGTAATGTCAAACCTGAGGTTCTGAATATCCACTCCAAGACTCAAAGATTGGGTAATAACGGTTTCCAGTTCTTCCACCCCTTTCAGTCCGGTTTCGTTTCCGGTAAATTTCTCTTTCAGCTGAAGAAGGTTTTCCAAAGCATCATCGGATTGCGTAAACAGGAAATCCAGCTTATCAATCGATTCCTGGGCAATTGCGCGTTCCAATAGTTCTTTTACCACCCCCTCTTTTCCGATTTTATCCAGCTTATCCAGCGCCACGGTAAAATCGATTAATTTATCGGTAATACCTGCATATTCCGCCAGTCCGGAAAGTATTTTCCGGTTGTTGATATGAATGGTTACCGAAACGCCAAGTTCGGCAAATGATTTCAGATACAGCTGAACCAAATCTACCTCCTGTAAAAGACTTTCGCTTCCTACAACATCGGCATCGCACTGGTAAAACTCTCTGAATCTCCCTTTCTGCGGACGGTCGGCCCTCCACACCGGCTGGATCTGGTAACGTTTAAAGGGAAAAGTAAGCTGATTATGATTCATCGCCACGAATCTTGCAAAAGGTACGGTAAGATCGTAACGGAGGGCTCTGTCCGTAAGGTTTTCTGAATTAAAAGGTTTATCTAATGCCTTTTGGAAGTCAGAAAGCATAATAAGTTTTTTGTCTTCTTTTGCTTCATTAATACTCGAATTTAAGATCTTAAAAATCAGTCGGTCTCCTTCTTCTCCGTATTTTCCCGTTAAAGTGGAAAGATTTTCAAAGCTTGGTGTTTCCAGCGGCTGGAATCCGAACAATTCAAAGTTCTTCTGTAATGTATTGATGATGTATCTTCTTCGGGAAACTTCCAATGCGGTAAAATCTCTCGTTCCTTTTGCTAAGCCTGGTTTCATTTTATAATAGGTAAATGATGATTAATATATAAGCAGCAAAAATAAGGAATTGAACGGACTTTTAAGGCAAACACAAAAGCCGGAGAACAATAATCTCCGGCTCCGGGTAAAAATAATACTCCATCACTTGTGTTTCTCCGTGAAATTATATGCTTTCCAAAAGTTCCAGAATCTCTTCGCCATAATTTTCGATTTTATGTTTTCCGAAACCTTTGATGTCCAAAAGTTCTTCTTTCTTTGCCGGCTTGTATTTAGCAACCGACAAAAGCTCTTTGTTGGTAGCAATAAAATAAGACGGCAGATTCTGCTCTTTGGCTTTTTCGGACCGCCAGTATTTCAGGGCTTCCAGGATCGCTGCTTCATCAGAACTCAGGACATCGTCTTCGGCAGAATACTTTACCTGCTTCGGTTCTTTGACGGAATCTTTCGCCATTTTGATTTCGTCAAAATACATGACTACCGACCAATAATTTTCATCATTCACAAAAGCGGTTTCCACTTTAATGATTTCATGTGATTCGAGAAAGGCATCCAGCATTCTCTGATCTTTATGAAGGTATTCTTCGCTTATTCTTATTTTAAAAACTTTTACTTTCATGGCAGTGTATTTCAATATTATTTGCCTCCCAATAAGAGGATTTCGTCTATCCTGATTTCGGTAATAAATCTTTTTACGCCGTCTTTATCATCATAAGACCGATACGTTAGCTTTCCTTCCACGGCAAGCTCTTTACCCTTCGGAGCATACTTCTGAAGAATTTCTGCCGTTTTCCCGTAAGCAACCAGATTGTGCCATTGGGTTTCTTCTACTTTTTCTCCTTTTGCATTGGTGTAATAATCGCTGGTGGCAAGCGATACGCTGGCTTTTAAGGTTCCGTTTTCAAAGTTCATCACTTCTACTTCTTTTCCTGTGTGACCGATCAATGTAATTTTGTTTCTTAGTGACATAATGTGTAATTTTAAAAGTTAATATTCAGATCAGAGACGTTCACTGTTTTCTCAAATCTCTGTTGCAAAGATTGCCGGTTTCCATAACCCGAATCGGTAAAAAATTATTTAAATTCATTTGTAGTCGTTTGTAAACGGATAAATTCCGTATCTTTGAAATATTATGAAGAAGACGATAAAAAGAACATTCCGGGTATCAAAATATGTAATCTATAAGGAAACACTGGTAGATTATAAAGAACATTTCTGGTCGTTTCTGGGAGCATTTTTCGGAATCGGGATCATTGCTTTTATCCAGTCGCAAAGTCTGGCAGCAACGGAAAATATTTTCCTGATCGGTTCTTTCGGAGCATCAAGTGTCTTAATTTACGGTGCCATCCAGAGCCCTTTGGCGCAGCCGCGTAATCTAATCGGAGGCCACGTCATTTCAGCTTTGGTAGGCGTAACGGTTTATAAGCTTGTTCCCGATATCATCTGGCTTTCCGCACCCCTGGCAGTAGCTTTCTCTATCGTGCTGATGCAGTATACCAAAACCTTACACCCGCCCGGCGGTGCTACCGCACTGATCGCCGTAAGCTCCACGGGAAAGATTCCCGAATTGGGATTCTGGTATGTGCTATCTCCTGTTCTCTCCGGATGTCTTATTTTATTGCTTACAGCACTTTTTTTTAACAATATTACTTCTAACCGCAGCTATCCTGCCCACAGCAGGTTTAAAAAACTACTCAGAAAAAAACACCATCACCAAAATACAATGAAAAAATAAAAATTATGGAATGTCTCGAATGCGGCGAAAAAATCATCGGAAGGTCAGACAAAAAATTCTGCAATGATGCCTGCCGTAACGCCTATAACAACAAACAGAATAAGGATTCCAACAATCTTATGCGGAATATCAACAACAAACTGCGTAAAAATTACAGGATTCTGACGGAAGTAAATATCGAGGGTAAGACAAAAGTAGCCCGGGCGAAGCTTGTTGGCTTGGGTTTTGATTTTGAATTTTTCACGAATCTGAGAGTCTATAAAAATGGCTCGGAATATAAATTCATCTACGATTACGGCTATAAACTGCTGGATGATGACTTTATGCTGATCGTAAAAAATAAATCATAAAACCCCAACACCCCCACATGAAAGAAGTTGTCCTGATTACCGGAGCCAACGGTTTAATTGCCAGAGAATTATCAAAAAGACTTGAAAAGGAATATACCGTAAGGTTTTTAACCCGGAAAAAGCAACATGAAAATGAATTCGAATGGAATACCAACGCCGGTACAATCGATGAAAATGCCCTCGAAAATGTTTCGCACATCATTCACCTGGCAGGAGCAGGTGTTGCTGAAAAAAGATGGACAGAAGAAAGAAAAAAAGAAATTATATCAAGCCGGGTAGGTTCCGCCGGTCTTCTTTTAAAAGCTTTACAAAAGAAAAATCAAAAGCTTAAATCGTTCGTTTCCGCTTCAGGAATCAACTACTACGGAACCGAAACCACGGAAAAGATATTTACGGAAAAGAACGGGCCGGGAAATGACTTTCTGAGTAAAGTAACTACTGTCTGGGAGCAAGCTGCCGATGAATTTAAAAACAAACAGGTTGCGGAACGGGTCGTAAAACTGAGGACCGGCGTCGTCCTTTCAGAGAAAGAAGGTGCCTTAAAAAAGATGCTTCTCCCCATAAAAGCAGGCATCGGCTCTCCCCTTGGATCCGGAAAACAATACATGCCGTGGATTCATATTGCAGACATCTGCTCGATGTATGAATTTTCCTTAAAAAATCCTGAACTGGACGGTGCTTTTAATGCAGTTGCTCCGCAATATGCCACCAATAAAGACCTGACTGAAATGACGGCACAAGTATTAAAAAAGCCTTTATTTATGCCGAATGTCCCGGGATTTGTCCTGAAACTGATCTTTGGAGAACTGTCGGTGGCGGTGCTGGAAGGTTCAAGAGCATCGGCAGAGAAAATAGAAAAGGCAGGATTCCGATTCAGATTTCCCGATCTTAAAGAAGCTTTAAAAGATTTATTGAAAAATTAAATAACGAAGATCTAACACTTTATGCAGGATACAAAAGTAAGTATTGAAAAAACAGAGATCCTCTCTGATAACTGGTACACTTTGAACAAGGTAACGTTCAATATTCAAAAAAAAGACGGAACTTTTGAACAACAAAGCCGTGAAGCATACGATCGGGGCAATGGTGCCGTTATCCTATTGTACAACAAAGATTCCCAGACGGTGATTTTGACGCGACAGTTCCGGCTTCCTACGTTTATCAATGGAAATGAATCAGGCATGATGATCGAAGCCTGTGCCGGACTTCTGGATAACGACAATCCTGAAGAGTGCATCAGAAGGGAAACCGAAGAGGAAACCGGATATAAAATCTCCCATATTGAAAAGATTTTTGAAGCCTATATGTCTCCGGGTTCCGTTACGGAAATACTTCATTTCTTCATCGCAGAATATACCACAGAGATGAAGACCGGTGAAGGCGGCGGCCTGGATGATGAAGGGGAAAATATTGAAGTTCTGGAACTTGATTTTGAAAGAGTCCTCGAAATGATTGATTCAGGGGAGATCAAAGATGCCAAAACAATAATGCTGTTGCAGCATATCAGAATAAAATCGATTTTATAAAAAATTAAAAGTAAAAAGATGAAACTACTATATACCGCAGGTTTATGTTTACTGCTATCAGCCCCTGTTTACGCACAGAAAACCGATAAGCCGGGTCCGAAAGACAAAGCCGTCATTGAACATTTTAAAAACGGTTACAAAAAGAAGAATTACAGGAAATTCGACGGAAAAATAACGCTGAACGATAAGCAGATCTTGTTCGACAATAAGATTGTTTTCTATGATCCTTCCGATAAAATTACAACTCTTCTTTTAAAAGAAGGACTGGTTTATCCTCAGACACTTACCGAATATCAGGTTGATAAATTTGAAAATGAAGACAGCGACAGAACCCAAAAACGATTCGCAAAGCTTCAGAAAAACTGGAAAGACGCTTTTGAGGTGAATAACATCAGGCTCAGCGGCGGAACGGAGCTTGCTTTTTTAAGCAATGACCCGACCATACGCAGATTCAAGGTAGTCTGTAAGGATCCGAAGTTTCCGAACCTGATGATCTATTATTTTGAACTGACCGATAAAAAGGCAGATAAAAGCACTTCTACAGAAGACTTTATAAGAAATGCGAAGCTGACGCATATTTTTCAGCGGACAGAGTAAACTGCATTTTCATTTTAATGAAAAATTCTACGATTTCCGATTATTTCAACACCATCTGCGAATTCCGGCAGGCTCATCCTGTTTTAAAAGGCCAGCCGCTGCGTACCAACGATCCCGGCATAATGACCATCAGGGAGGCGTTGAACGGACTGAAAGAAATTCTTGAAAACAAGTACGAAAAATTTAAAGGCATGGCATTATCAGCAGAAATTTCACGTGGTATTACCAATTTACCCCATGTTCTCTATGCCTGCATTCTCCCGCCCGGCCAGTTGGTTCCGAACGGAATTTATACCGTGATCTGTTTTGATCTATTGGGTAGAGGTGCGCTGGTGGGCTGTGTGGAGTCCAAAGTTACCTCTAAAGGACTGGTTACCGTACAACGGAAAAAGAAACCCGGACTTTTACCGATCGATGTCGATGGTGCCAGCGAACGCACGAAATACAACAATGTATTTGTCAATCCCAAAGAATTTTATTATCCGCTGGAAAACAGCGAAATGCTGGAATGGCATATCGCGGAGTCGCTGGGATTGGCATTATCCCTGTTAACGCTATCTATTAGTACTAAAGCATTGACAGAGGTTAAAAAATAATTCCTACATTTGTTCCGAAAATAGTTCTTTAACATCCTTCATCAAACGGAAAAGGTTTTACGTAAAGTAGATTAATAGGGAATCGTGTGAGAATCACGAGCTGTCGCGCAACTGTAAGTAATACCCCAAAGGTTTTTGTCCGAGTATATCCACTGTGCAAACGGGAAGGATGACAGAAACTGTTACAAGTCAGGAGACCTGCCTGTTCCGAATTGACAATGCTCTCGCGGTCCGGAGTTTTTTAGTCATACAGATGATACTGTTGAACGTATGGAGTTAAAATCCTATTGGCGTTTACATTAATCTCTTTATATATACGTGAAAACGGTCAGACAGCCTTTGAAAGTCATACTTTTAAATATGTTTCCAAAAGTCACCGATTTTTATTTGGAGGTTTCAATGAAACGTATCAGTAATAGTAAAATTTAAATCAACTTCCTTTTTTAATGGAAAAATTACGTCTTTACGGTATCTTATTGCATTTCTAACCACTCCTTTCCGAAAGCATTGCGAAGCATCTGGAGAGCTTTTAAAATTATTGTTTCATTTAAAAGTTTTTAAGAACATGCAAACGCACATTCTTGGCTATCCGCGTATTGGTAGCAACAGAGAACTCAAAAAAGCCTGCGAGCAGTATTGGACAGGCAAAACCGATCTTAACCATCTTTTGGAGACCGGAAAAATCATCAAAAACAATCATTGGAAACTTCAGCAGGAGGCAGGCATCGACCTTATCCCCTGCAATGACTTTTCGTATTACGACCAGGTACTGGACATGACCCTTACCGTGGGCGCGATTCCGGAGCGGTACAGGCAACTGGCCGTCCAAAAGCAGGAGACCGATCTTTATTTTGCCATGGCCAGAGGATTCCAGCAGGAAGGCCTGGATATTACCGCAATGGAAATGACGAAATGGTTTGATACCAATTATCATTACATCGTTCCTGAATTTCAGAAAGACCAGGAATTCAGTCTGTTTTCAGACAAAATCATCCAGGAATTCATCAACGCAAAAGAAACGGGAATTCGTGCAAAACCGGTAATAATCGGTCCGGTAACCTATCTTTTGCTGGGAAAAGAAAAAGAAGGAGGTTTTGATAAACTGGATTTAATCCGGAACCTTCTTCCTGTTTATCTTCAGATTTTAAAGGAACTGGAAAACCATGGCGCGGAATACATTCAGTTTGATGAGCCGTTTCTGGCACTGGATTTAAGTGGAAAAGCAAAAGAAGCTTACGGATTTGTCTATGCTGAAATCAGGAAACAATTTCCAAATCTCAAATTCATCGTTGCTACTTATTTTGAAGGATTGAAAGACAATCTTTCCCTGGCAGCCGCACTTCCCGTAAACATGCTGCACATCGATCTCGTAAGATGCCCGGAACAGCTGGACGAAGCTTTAAATACGATTCCCGAAACCCTCAGCCTTTCACTTGGAATTGTTGACGGTAGGAATATCTGGAAAAATGATTTTGAGAAATCTTTATCTTTTATTGAAAAAGCGGTACGGAAAATAGGTTCTGAACGGGTATTCATAGCACCATCATGTTCGCTGCTCCACGCTCCTTCCGATCTTGATCTGGAAAAAAACGAAGATATCCTTTCCGCTGAAATAAAGCAGTGGATGGCTTTTGCGAAGCAGAAAGTTCATGAAATTGTAATCTTAAAGAAATTAGCTTCAGAAAATCCGGATTATAATACTTTGCAGCAATTCGCTGAAAATAAAAAAGCCCTTGAGAACCGCAGGATATCAACCTTAATTCATAATCAGGATGTAAAAGACCGTGTTGATGTAACCACGGATGAAGATGCCAAAAGATCTTCTCCATTTAAAGCGAGAAAAAAATCCCAGCAGGATATCCTTCAGCTTCCATTGTTTCCTACGACTACGATCGGCTCGTTTCCACAGACAAAGGAAGTAAGGAACTGGAGGGCAAAATTCAAAAAAGGCGAGCTCAATGCTGAACAATATGATGCGTTACTGAAGCAGGAGACAGAAAGGACCATCCGCTGGCAGGAAGAAATCGGAATTGATGTCCTGGTTCACGGTGAATTTGAAAGAAACGATATGGTGGAATATTTTGGGGAACAGCTGGCCGGATTTGCCTTTACCCAAAACGGATGGGTACAGAGCTACGGAAGCCGCTGTGTAAAACCGCCCGTAATTTACGGAGATGTTCACCGCCCGGCTCCGATGACCGTTTATTGGTCGGAATATGCCCAGTCCCTGACAAAAAAATGGGTAAAAGGAATGCTTACCGGGCCGGTGACGATCCTTCAATGGTCTTTTGTCCGTGATGACCAGCCTCGTTCTTTGACCTGTAAACAGATCGCCCTGGCGATCCGCGATGAAGTGACCGACCTGGAAAGAGCAGGTATCAGGATTATCCAGATCGATGAACCGGCGATCCGTGAAGGGCTGCCATTAAGAGCTGCTGAATGGCAAAATTACCTTAGATGGGCCGTAGAAGCTTTCCGTATCTCCGCAAGCGGCGTGGAGGATGCCACGCAGATCCATACGCATATGTGCTATTCTGAGTTTAACGACATAATCCAGAACATTGCCGACATGGATGCGGATGTGATTACGATCGAATGCTCCCGCAGCCAGATGGAGCTCCTGAATGCTTTCGCCGATTTCAAATATCCGAATGAGATTGGTCCGGGGGTGTACGACATCCACTCACCCAGAGTCCCGTCAAAAGAAGAAATGGTGGAGCTGCTGAAAAAAGCACAGGCCGTAATTCCGGCGGAACAGCTGTGGGTAAATCCCGACTGCGGTTTGAAAACCCGCCACTGGGAAGAAACCGAAAAGGCCCTCATCGCAATGGTTGCTGCGTCAAAAGAAATGAGTGAAGTGTTTGCGTTATAAATGCTTTAATTATTGATATTTATTTCAGGAGTCTTTCGGGACTTCTGTTTTTATTTAACTTTACATTAAAGTACAATTAAATGACCGCTGAAGGTCTGGAACGATTAGCGCATGAATATTTTCATGAAAATAAATAATAGGAGGCTTTTATTCTTTCTACTTTAATTCAAATACTTAGCAGAACATGACCATCATCCCAATAGAAGATCCGAAATATGCAAATTCCGTTATAGAAAAATATCCTTTCATCATCGACAGCGGTGAAATTTCCGATAAAGAATACGGTATTCAATGCAGCTATGAAGGTGAAATAAGAATGGGACCACCCTACTATTTCGTTGAAGTTTTAAGAAACGGTAATAAAATATGGAGCGGCCGAACTTATGGCGGCGAAATATTTAATAAAAATATTATTTCGGCAAAATGCCATAAGCTCATTTTGGTAAAATGGTACTCCTTAGATCCAAATAATGAGGTAGTTGTTGAAATAGATCTGGCAACCGGCATAGAGAAAGTCCTGACTAAAGAAGCCCGTTATCACTATGCAGGTCATTTTGATTCTTTTGACGGAATATTTTATGCAGCTACGGGTAAGGATCTGATTTGCGAAAATTTTGAAACCAAGGAAAAATTTTTCCTCAACAAAACCCTGAACAAAAGTATCGACAATGTTATTGCCTGGGGCCTCTCTCCCATCAGGAACACCATTATTGTGGTTACAGGTGATGAAACACACAATGTGATCTTGTTTAATCTTAAAAACAAACTGATCGTCAGTACGGCAACTATGGAACATAACCTCTCTTCTGATGGCAGAATAAATTGCTTTTTAGATAAAGAAAACGAGAAAGTTGTTTTTAAACTTTCTGATTATGAAAAGCAGGAAGAAGGCAATAGATCTGTAGAATGTTATAAAAGCCTGAGTTTTTAAATCTGCACTCAAAGTTTTCTAAATTTAAATAATGTAATTAGCGGAAATCAGGACGTAAAAACAGCGGCCTAGGTTCCCTGCATTGAACTTCTATTAATTTTCTCTTAAATTTTCAAATAGAAATAAATTAATAATGAATACGTTATGATTTTTAAAATTTAAAACCTTAATTTTGCACTCCGAAAAAGGGATCCAACCATATGAAAAAATTAGGCGAATACAGAAAGCTTCTGGAAGTAGATAAAAACGTAACGTTAAAGGAACTGAAAACCATTTACAGGAATACGATGAAAGATACGCATCCTGATAAATTTATCAATGATGAAGCAGGTAAGCAGGAAGCGGAAGAAAAAAGCAAATCGGTAATTGAAGCCTATCATTTCCTGGTAAGCATCAATCCGGAAACGCAGGAAAAATACAAGGAAGAATATACGGAAACGATTACCACATCCAATATTCAGGATTTTTATCTTGAAAAATCTATCCTTACCATTCAGCATCTGAACGGAAATATTTATGAATACCTGAGTGTTCCGAGAAATACCTACATCAAAATGGTGAATGCCGATTCACCGAGCCGTTTTGCAAGAAGACATATTTACGGAAGTTTTGTTTACCGCAAAGCCGGTGAAGTAATGGCCGATTAATTTTCTAAAGATATTTAAATGCAGGCTTTCAGATTTTTCTGGAAGTCTTTTTTATTGGATTGATTCAGGAAATCGGCGTTGATAACTACAAATAACACGGATTTTGTTCGACAGTTGCCAAAGAAATCAATAGGTATAATATGTCAATTTTTCCCGTTACAAATCTCCCACAGAATATCCGGATTTTCAAGGATGGTACTGGTTCGGTTAAAAAAGACTTCCTGGCCTTACATTTCATCAATGTAATAAAATAAAAAAGCGCATCATTGCTGACACGCTTTAGGTTAATGTTATATTGATTGATGATTAGTCCAAATGTTTCGGGGTAAATCCGTCATCGCTCAGCTCTCTGTGCTCGTAGTCGGCTTTCATTTCGGCTTCGTAGTCTACTTTTTCATGCTTGCCCATTCTTCTCAAAATAGAGTCGAATAAAGAGTACACCACCGGCACGATGATCAGCGTAAGGAATAGCGATGAGGTAAGACCTCCGATAACTACCCATGCGAGACCTTTGTTCATTTCGGCCCCGGCTCCTGTAGCCAATGCGATCGGAAGCATCCCGAAGATCATTGCGATAGTGGTCATCAGGATCGGACGCAGACGGGCATGGTTGGCCTGAATCAATGCGTCGTGGGTATTGGAACCTGCCGCTTTTCTCGCATTAGTAAAATCGACGATCAGGATCGCGTTCTTCGCTACGAGACCGATCAGCATGATCATCCCGAGCATAGTAAAGATGTTCAGGGAATTTCCGGTTAGGGCCAGGATCAGCATTACCCCGATCATCGCCAGCGGAATGGAGAACAATACCACGAACGGATACACGAAACTGTCATAGAGGGAAACCATTACCAAGTATACAAGTACGATTGCTGCCAGTAAGGCAATTCCCAACGTACCGAAACCTTCCTGCTGGTTTTCCATATCTCCGCTCCAGATGTAATCCACACCCACAGGTTTTGTAGGTTTATCCATAAACTGCGCGGCCCATTCGTTGGCTACGTCACCCACAGGTCTTCCTACGGCTTTCGCTCTTACTTTTACGGAAGGCGATTTATCCCTACGTTCCAGCAAACTCGGTCCTGAACCCATTTTTACATCGGCAAACTGACTTAATCTGATCTGCTGTCCCTGAGGATTGGTGAACATCAGGTTCTTCACATCATCGATCGACTGTCTGTTCGCATCTCCGAAACGGATGTTGATGTCGTATTCATATTCTCCGGCTCTGAACTTCCCGTCGGTATTCCCGTTGAATGCAGTCTGCATCGTCTGTCCTACACTCGAAAGGTTTAAACCTAAAGAAGCCATTTTATCACGGTCGATATTCACCTGGACTTCAGGATTTCCGGTATCCGTGGAGAGTTCCGCATCTACGGCTCCCGGAACTTTTTTAAGCAATTCCAAAATACGGGTAGCTTCTTTTACGGCCGTTGCGTTATCCGGTGCGGTTACCACCAATTCTATCGGCGCATTTTCCGCTCCCATAATCCCGATCGGTGCTGTTTTGAATTCCACTCCGGTAAATTTCTCTTCCAAAGCTCTTTTTACTTTCGCCGCTTTGATGTCGGTACTTTCCGAACGTTCGGATTTATCCGTTAAATTTACCTGAACTTCCGACTGGTACGTGGTAGCCTGTGCCCCACCGAAACCGGTAGACTGCTGCCCTACCGTGGTGATCAGATCCACTACATCTTTGTCGTTTCTTAAATATTTCTCTACATCCAGGGTCAGCTGGTTGGTTTTCTCAATCGTTGCATCTTTCGATAATTCCATCTGTACGAGGAACTGACCACGGTCAGTTTTAGGGAAGAACTCCCCTCCGATAAATCCGAAGGCCACCAGCATAAAGGAAGCGATAAGCACAATGAATGTAATTACCACCGTCATTACCCTTCTCAAAGTTGTTTTTAAACACCATTCCAGAATTCCGGTAATCCAGTGTGTGAATTTATCGATCATGCTTTCAAACCACAGGATGAATTTCTGGAACCAGTTTTTACCTGTTAAATGTTCCAGCTTCCCAAATCTCGAAGATAGCCATGGGATAATGGTAAATGAAGCCAATAAGGACAACATCGTTGCGATAACTACCGTGACACAGAACTGCGCCAGGATATTCGCCACAAGACCTGAACTCATTGCAATCGGAAGGAATACCACTACAATTACCAAGGTAATCGCTGCTACGGTAAACCCGATCTCCGAAGCTCCGTCGTAAGCCGCCCGGATCTTGCTTTTCCCCATTTCCATGTGACGGTAAATATTTTCCAGCACAACGATTGCGTCATCCACCAGGATCCCCACCACAAGCGACAGCCCCAGTAAGCTCATCAGGTTTAAGGTATACCCCATCAGGTTCATCCCGATAAAGGTAGCCACCAATGAAGCCGGAATGGAAATCATTACGATGAATGCGTTTCTGATGCTGTGAAGGAACAATAGCATGACAATCGCCACCAGGATAATCGCTAAGAATAAATCAAAGATTACGTGGTTGGCAGATTCTAGGGTAAAATCGGTGGTATCGTTAACGACTTTCACTTTCACGCCCTGAACTTTATAAGCTTCTTCTACGGTTTTAATGGTTTTCTGAACACTTTCGGAAACCGCTACCGCATTGGCATCGGATTGTTTCTTTACCTGCATCAGGATCGTCGGAAACTGGTTGAACCGCGCTACTTTCTCCACATCTTTCTGAGAATCGAATACGGTTGCGATATCCGACAAACGTACCTGTGCACTGTTTTTGTTGGAAACCACCAGGTTGTTCATTTCATCGATCGATCTGTATTTTCCGGATAAACGGATGGTCGATTTGGATGTTCTTGTCTTAATGCTTCCTGTTGGGAAATCAAGGTTTGAAGAAAGAATGGCATTCTGTACATCGGCAATTGAAAGGCCGTATCCCTGCAGCTTTTTATCGTCCAGATTCACCTGGATCTCTCTTTCCTGCCCGCCCACAAGATCCACCTTTGCAACACCGTTCACACGGGAGAAGATCGGCTCAATCTTTTTATCTAAAAGGTCATACAGGTCTTTATTGTTCAATTTATCCGAAGAAATACTCATGGTGATGATCGGTAAATCATCCAGGGAGAATTTATTCAGGGACGGTGCGTCTACATCATCCGGAAGGTCTGCCAGAATGGCGTTCACCTTTCGCTGGGCGTCATTCAATGCATAATCTACATCGGCTCCGTCGTTCAGCTGCACCATGATAACGGATAAACTTTCATAAGAAGAAGATTCTACTTTCTTTACGTTTTCCAAAGATCCTACGGCATCCTCAATCTTACGGGTGACGGATGTTTCCACCTCAGCGGGCGAAGCTCCCGGATACACTGTGGAAATGGTTACCATATTGGTTTCAAACTTCGGAATCAATTCATACCCCATCATGGAGTAACTTAAGATCCCTCCCAGCGTAAGGATCGTAAAGAGTACGATCACGAGGGATGGTCTTTTAATGGATATTTCTGCTAACTTCATCGCTTATTCCTACTTTATGATATTCACTTTAGATCCGTTGTCTAAGTTGATCTGTCCGCTGGTTACTACCTGCTCGCCTCCGTTCAGTCCGCTCAGTACCTGAACTTTGTCGCCGTATACTTTTCCTACGGTTACTTTGATCAGTCTGGCGACACCGTTCTGAACCACAAACAGCTGTCCTGAGCTTACCCCGTTCACGAAGGCTTCCGCAGGTACTGTCAGCATATTCTGGGTTTCCGCACCATTGTTGGTTTTGAAAGTAGCGGTAGCATACATCCCTGCTTTCAGGTTTCCTCTGTTCTGCACTTCGATCTCCACCGGGAAATTTAAAGATGCATCACTTTTTGGTGCAATGAAGGTAATTCTTCCGACGAAAGATTCGTCCGGCAATACATTGACTTTAATCGGGACTTCCTGGCCAAGCTGTATCTTACCGATCTGGCTTTCATCCACCAGAACAGAAAGCTTCAGAGAATTGATATTTACGATTTCAAATAAAGCTGTTCCCGGAGCCACAACCATTCCCGGTTCCACCATTTTCTTGTTGATGGTCCCGCTAATTCCGGCACGCACGCTGGTATCATTTACCCTTACTCCCTGTGCACGGACAGCCGCCTGCGCATTTTTCAGCTGAAGTCTTGAGTTATCCAGCTGCTGCTTCGTTACTCCTCCTGTTTTGAAGGCGTTTTCATAACGCTGGTTATCGATAATGGCATTCTGCAAATTGTTCTGCGCCTGGGTAACATCTACTTCGATGGCATCTTTTTTAATGGTCGCTAAAACCTGTCCTGCCCCTACTCTCGATCCTTCCTTTACCAAAACGTTTACTATCCTTCCGGAAATTTCAGAAGATTGGTTGGACTGTTGTTTCGGGATAAAGGTTCCGTTGGCCGAATAATCGGTATCGATGTTTTCTCTGGAAACTGATACCACATTTACATTGATCTTATCTACCTGCTTGGCTACTTCTTTTACCTCCTGCGTCTGCTTTTCTTTATTGCTAGCGATCTTATAGGCTGCTAAACCTACCAGTACCGCTGCCACGATGATATATATTAAAGTTTTTTTCATAGTTTATTATGGGTTTTGTAATGTATTCAACTCTCCTTTTGCCTTAATTAATTTGATTTCCGCCTGCTTGTAATCCAACAGAGCATTCGCATAATTCTGCTTGGCCTGGGTAAGGGCATTCTCAGCATCCAATACTTCGGTTAAAGTTGCCAGACCGTACTGGTAGTTGGATTGTGTATTTTTCTGAACCCTTTCCGCCAATCCCACGTTGTCTTTGGTACTTTCGATGTTAATCAGGGCATTTTCCATGTTCGTAATGGCATTTCTGTAATCCAGGCTTAAACTTAACTGGGTATTCTGAATATCCTGGTCCAGATCCTGAATGTCGATTTCAGCCTGATTGATTTTTGCTTTGGTTGCTCCTCCCGTAAAGATCGGAATGTTAATATTTAATCCGATGGCAGAGAAATCACTCCACAGTACGCCGTTGTTAATACCATTGGTCAAAGGGAATTTCGACCCCGTTGCTCCCCAGCCGTAATTGGCCACGAGGTTTACCGTTGGATATTTATAAGCTTCGGTTGCCTTTTTATTGTATACCAGAAGTTCTCTGTTTTTGTTCAGCACTTTTACTTCGGTACGATCGTCCAGGTTTACATTACTGGCAATAAGCTCCGGTCTTGGCTCGATGGTCTTTTCTTCCAGTTCGATATCGGTACTGATAGGAACACCCATGTAGAATTTCAGGGCATTCTTAGACAGTTCAACCGAATTCCTCAGCGTTTGCCTGTTCGATCCGATATTCGTCAGCTGAACGTTGGTTCGGTCCAGATCGATGGATTTAGCCAAGCCATTATCCACAAGGCTTTTGATGACATTTCTTACCCTTTCGGTATTTTCGTAGCTGGCTTCGACGGTTTTCAGGTTTTCTTCCTGAACAAATACCTGGTAGTAGGCCGTTGCTACATTTTCGATGATCTGCTCATTGGTAAGCTGGGCATTCAGAACATAGAATTCTCGGGTGGATTTCGCTGCCTTAAGCCCGGTAAACACCCTTTGATCAAAGATGGCCTGCTGAAGCTGTACGGAAGCGGTGGAACTCCAGGGCTGTCCCAGCTGGGCCCGGATTCTCTGCCCACCAAATTCAAGAAGCGATTCCTGAATCACGGGATTGTAGGTAAGCCCGGCTGTAGCATGGATCTGCGGCAACGCGCCCGCTCTGGCTTCATCAATTTTATATTCGGCTTTTGTGATCTGTAAAGCGGCTTTTTTGGCTTCCGCTTTATTCTGGAGTGCCTGCTTAATGGCTTCCTGAAGGGAAACCTGCTGCTGGGCAGACGCCAATGAAAAACCGAACATCATAAATGCAGCCGCTATTCCTACTTTCAGCTTGTTTGCAGTTATACGTTTACTTTTCATAATATTATACTTCGTTTATTATTTTAATATGTTGTTCTTTTCAGTGATTTTATTTCTAAAGGACGAATCATGTGTTAAAATACTTTAACTTTTTTATTAATTTTTAAAAAGCATATTCAGGATAATTTCTTTTCTTTCGGAAATGATTTTATCGAATTCCACTTCATCAATCATCAGATTCTCCATCAGCAACGGCCTTACCGCACTTGGGAAAACCAATAATGAGATCATGTTCAGGAGAAACTGGATGGGTTTCATCTTCTCGATATTTCCCAGTTCCATTTCCGCTTCGATATCTTTATACAGTTTCCTCAGCTCCTCTTCCTCAATATCTTTTTTCTGACAGTTCCCTTTGTTAATCTGCGAAACAATATAGGTTTCCAAGTACGGATACTGCAGGCTTGTCGACAAACTGCCTTCAATGAACTGAGCAATCTTTTCCTTGAAGGGCAAATCTGAATTCATGATGATCTCTGATTTTTCATGTTCTACTTTCTGTGCTTCATTGAAAATGATCTGAATCAGGTTATCCCGGGAACGGAAATAGTAATTGATCAGTGTTCTGTTAACTCCAGCTTCATCGGCAATTTCCTGTGTTGTGGCATCAAATTTACCCTTCACAAAGAATAAATTCTTTGCGGTGTCTTTGATTAATTCCTGTGTTTGGTCTTTTTTTGCTTGATTTGACATTATTGTTAAACAAATTTGTGAGGCAAAACTAAATCAAATTTTATTTTTGACAAAATTGTTAAACAAAATTATTAATAGATTTATTATGATATGCATCATATTTTTAAGATACGGTACAGATTAAGATTTGTTAATTCTTTAGGTATAATGCATTTTTATATCTTTGCCGGAAATTTAGTAACCGATGCGAAAACTTTTATTTCTATTGACAATTTTCTTCTATATTTCTATTTTTTCACAGAAAAAATATCCCGGAAGCAATGATTATTTCTTTTATGAGAATAAAGGTCAGATAGTTGATCAGGAGGGAAAACCAAATCCGGATGTAAAATATCTTTTTCACTCAGCCGGCCTTAATGTTCAACTCCGGAATTCGGGATTTTCTTATGATATTTACGAAACAAAAAAAACACCGAATCCGAATTCGCAAAGCTTAAAAAAAGACCGGTTTATTGACAAACGGATGTTTTCGGAGGATGAATTTTTATACGAAAATCACTTTCACAGGATCGATATTGAGTTGTTGAATTCAAATAAAAATGCTTCCATCGTCTCTGAAGGTAAATCTCAGGATTACAGCAACTATTACAACATTCCTAATAAACCGAAAGGTGTAACATCCGTTCATCGATACCAGAAAATTACTTACAAAAATATTTATCCTAATATTGACCTCGTATTTTTTAAACCAAAAGATACGCTTAAACCTATTGAATATAATTTCATTATCAATCCCGGAGGAAAAATTTCTGATATAAAAATGAAGTTCACTGGTGCGAAAACCTCGGTAAAGGATAAAAGGCTGCTTATGAAAGTGCGTTTCGGAGATTTATATGAAAATATCCCGAACAGCTGGATGGAAGGAAACAGAAAAGAATACATTGAGGTTTTATTTAAAGATCTGGGAGATCAGGTTTTCGGATTTAATGCTCCTGTTGAAACTTCCAACCGAAAAATAGTTATTGATCCTGTGCCGACACGGGTTTGGGGCAGTTATATCGCAGGGTACGGAGATGATTACGGAAGAGCAAAAGCAGATTTGCAAAACACTTTATATATCTTCGGATGTACCAGCAGCTCCACCAATTTTGCAACTTCCGGAACCTACCAGCAAAATGTAGCTGGCGGGCTTGATGCTTATCTGATGAAAATAACGAAAAACGGTCAGAAAATATGGGGTTCTTACTACGGCTCCAATATGACGGATATGTTTAATGATATTGATTTTGATGAAAATTTTAACATTTATGCAGGAGGAACTGTTGAAAGAGGATTTAACAATACGGATATAATGGTTGTAAAATTTAACAGTAGTGGAGCCCTGATGTTTGAGAAGGAATTTGTTTCCAGCAGAAACGATAAACTTTATACAATTTCCTACAACCAAAATGAGGTATTTATGGGAGGAGATGCCTTTAGTTCGGATTTCCCCACTGTAAATGCAATGCAGCCTTTGAAAAGTACCCCTATGGGATATACCGACGGTATTCTTGCGTCGCTCAATGCCCTCACAGGTAATGTAAACTGGGCCACCTATTTTGGGCGAAGTGATGGCTCTACTTCCGTCTTTCAGATCATGTCTTCTTCCGATCACCTGGAAATTATCGGAGCAACACAATCGGAAAACATTCCAATGGTTAATGCTTTTCAGCCAATAAAAGGAGGCGGTTCCGACGGAATTTACATAAGATTATCGAAATCCGGAAATACGATCCTGAAATCCAGCTACTTCGGAAATTCAGGACATGAATTCGTCCTTAAGGGCAGAATTGTAAATAATACGCTTATCCTTCCGGGAAGATATTCAACCATAGCTTTTCCGACAGGCCAGCCCGGAATCTGGAGGGTAAATTTATCCACCCATGTCATGACAAAAAATTATTTCAATTTTAACGGAGAACCTCAGTTACTGGCATATCCCGATGGTTCCGGAAATGTATTTTTTACAGGGCTGCACTCCAACGGGCAACCGGACATTTCTACACCGGGAGCCTATATGGGAATACCTCCGATGTATACTTCTACTTTTTTAATTAAATATAATCAAAATGATGTTAAGGAATGGGGTACCTATTATACCGGGAATGGCGCAACACAACAAGGGGAAGCGACAACAGATTATGAAGGCGGTATTTATCTGACAGGATTTTCCGGTTTGAATACGAGCGGTATTGCAACTCCGGGAACATTCCAGCAACAGGGCGGCGGAGCCGGAAATCATGATGCGTTTATTGCTAAATTTAGAGATTGTACCTCTTCGGCAATGGTATCCTCTAACTCCCCGGTCTGCATTAATTCTACTTTGCAACTGAATGCTTCAGGTGGTGCAGTGTACAACTGGACCGGACCCAACGGATTTACTTCCACTCTTCAAAATCCTGTAATCCCTAATGCAACGGCCGTCAATTCCGGAATTTATACCTGCCAGGTATCGGGAACCGGAAACTGTGACGGAAGTTTTACGGTAAATGTAACGGTAGGTGATACTGTAGCACCTGTTCCAACTTTAGCCATCCTTCCCAACATCACCGGAGACTGCCACACCGTAGTTTCAAATATTCCGACAGCAACGGATAACTGTGCCGGAACGATAACGGCGACTACAACGGATCCGCTCTCCTATTCTTTGCCGGGAACCTACGTAATCCATTGGACATACAATGACGGAAACGGTAATATTTCGGCGCAGAACCAGAGTGTAACCGTGACGGCACCTGCGCTTCCTGCTACAGCCAATACCCAGCAAACCTTCTGTGCAAGCCTTCATCCTATCCTTTCCGATATCCAGATTACCGGACAGGGCATCAAATGGTATGATGCAGCGGGAATTCTTTTAGCCGGAACTACACCTTTGGTTAACGGACAGACTTACTTTGCTTCCCAAACCATCAACGGCTGCGAGAGCAATAAAATTGCAATTCAGGTAACCGTAAATAATACGCCGAAACCGACAGGAAATTCAATTCAGGATTTCTGTATTTCTGCCGCTCCGACTTTATCGAGCCTTGTGGTTACAGGAACTTCCCTGAAGTTTTACGATGCAGCCGGAAACCTTTTGCCGTTAACGACTCCGCTTGTTGACGGAACAACTTATTTTGTAACCCAGACCCTGAACAGCTGCGAATCCGAAAAACTGGCCGTTATGGCAACCCTTTCCACAAATAATGTCCCGGCCAATGACTATTCCGTTACTTTGTGTAACAGCACCACAGGAAATTCAATGAGCATTAATTTAACCTCTTATCAGTCCAGTATTATCGTTAACCCGGGAAGTTATATCTTCACGTATACGGATAATTTGGGGAACCCGATTAACAATCCGGCGAACTATCTGCTGAATGTAGGATCTACGGTCATCCACGTAAAAGTTTCCACACCTGACGGATGTTTTAAAATCGTGAGGTTAAACTTAGCTTTGAACCCGAAACAGGAATTTGACCTTCCTGAAAAGATCGATTTCTGTAAAGGAAAAACCGTAACGCTTGACGCCGGAACCGGTTTTACATCTTATATATGGAGCAACGGGGCAACGACACAGACGATTGCTGTTTCCACACCCGGAAATTATTCCGTAACGGTAACAAACAGTTTCGGCTGCCAGAATACGGATAACATTCAGGTAAGTTACACCGTTTTGCCGGAAATCGTATCGGTGAACGTAAGCAACAATTCCGCAACGGTAATTCTTTCCGCAACAGGAAATTTTGAATATTCCCTGGATAATTTCAGTTGGCAGGATTCGAATATTTTCACGAATTTAAAAATCGGTGAATATATGGTTTATGTAAGAACAAAAGGCGGCTGTATCATCGGCCAGAAACCGTTTTCCATTTTCAATATCCCGAATACGTTTACTCCGAACGGAGACGGCTTCAATGATCAGTGGAAAATTGCCGGACTGGAAAATTATCAGGGGACCGAAGTCAATGTTTATGACCGTCGAGGACTTCCGGTTTTCAAAGAAACCATTTCCAAAAAACCATTGGCATGGGACGGTAAACTGAATGGAAGCCAGGTCCCGACAGGAAATTACTGGTATACGATAAAAGTATCGGATGGCAGAATATACACCGGCTGGCTGCTGATTAAGAACAGAGAATAATACAAAAGAAAAACGAGCGGAAGTTTCCGCTCGTTTTTTATTTAGAGTAAACGAATTTTATCGTCAAGGATATCGATGATCTTATCTTTATAAAGTCCTCCGATGGCTTTCTTGAAATTCTTTTTGCTCATCTGTACCTCATCCTTAATCTCTTCCGGTGAAGATTTATCGGATAAATGAAGCAATCCGTAATTTTCTTCCAGCCTGTCTAAGATTTTCTTTTTGAATTCATCGATGTTTTCAAATCCTTCCGGCTGCAGGGATACATCGATTTTACCGTCTTCCCGGATGGTTTTGATGTAGCCGATTTCTTCTGATAGAGGATACAATTTTTTGAAAACATCGGAAGCATAGATCAACCCGATGTATTTTTTATTGATCACCACATTCCAGCCCAGTTCGCTTTCATTCATCATGATCAGCTCTACTTTATCGCCTTTCTGAAACGGCAGATCCTGGTATTGCGGATTTCTTTTAAACTTGGTGGTTCCGGTAATCAGTTCAAGATCTTCATCAATATAGATATGCACCAGATACCTTTTGCCTTCAATGATTTTTGTTTTCTGCTGCTTATACGGAATAAAAAGGTCTTTGATAATCCCCCAATCCATAAAGGCACCGCTCGGCAGGCTCTGAACACAGCTCATTACCGCAAACTCATCCATTTCAGCCAGCGGAATTTCGGTTGTCGCCTTTAATTTTCCATCGTCCTGATATACGAAAACTTCCATGTCATCTCCTTCTTCTTTTTCATCCTGAATGAAAATTTTGGGAAGGAAAGCTTTTTCACCGGATTCGTCCGTAAGGATCCATCCTGAGTTGTTTTTATCTGAAATTTTTAAAGTCTGGGTTTTTCCGATTTGCATGGATGATAAAATTAGTCGACAAAGGTACGGAAATTGCCGATTTCCACCTATTGATAATCTTCCAAATCTTTTTTCAGCGCAGCAGCCTCTTTCAGATGATTCTTTTTTTCTTTCTCTTTTTCTGATACACCGGTAGCTTTAACAAGCTTTCCGCTCAGGTAATAGTACCTTTCTTCCGACATCAGCACCGGTTGCTTGAGAAATCCCTGCTCACCTGAAATTCTATATTTTTTAAAATGGACAAAGACCGGCTGGCCGCGGTCGAAAAAATATTCCGTCAGATATTTCCAGGCTGATACACTTACCGAATATTCCAATTTTTTAAGTTCTCCGTTATGATAAAACCCTTTAAGTTCGCTGCCATTGTCCGTGATCTGGCCTTTCTCAACAAAATATTCATTGGGAACTGTTTTTACCGTATAATTTCCGGTTCTGTTGATCTGTTCCACGGTTTTCCGGATGGCTGTAACATCCTGGCCATAAGCCAAGCCGAAAATAAAAACCGATAGAAAGAAAAATAAATTCCGCATCTTTTTAAGTTTGAGATGAAAAAGAATTACAGGTGAGAGATATAATCCATCAGTTCCTTCCTGCTGCTTTCAAAATCCAGGGCATCGCCTACTATAAAATATCGATGCTTATCTACGCACTTCGGAAAAAGCAATTTGGCCAATGCAATTTTATTTTTGTCAAAACTTAAATCTTTTACAAATATGCTGATTTGTTTTGAGGTAAACATAGCGTGGCGGCCCTGCGCTTTTATAAAGGCTATCTTTTTATCATCAAACCAAGCTTCTTCTTTCATGGTTGAAAAAAACCGTTGAAAATCCTGATTGTCCATGACATTCGGGTAATTCGCAGCGGTGTCCACATCGCCCTGACTTCCGTAGTGATTATTCCAGACGTCATTCCAGCTGTTGAAACCGTACGACTGGTTTGGTACAGGATAATTATCGAGCAGATACAAACCTTCTGAAGTGAAGAAATCCAGGACCAGCCTGCTGTTGTTCTGTACATTCAAAATGGTTCTGTAGACGAGATAGCCGCTCTCGTAAATGGAAACCGGAATGCTTCCTGCCGGTAGATCAAAAAACCGGTACTTCCCGGAATTGTTAGACATATATTGGTCACCTACCTCTACGCTGAAAAATCCCTGTTCCGGAATTCTGAGAAAAACCTCAGAATATCCGTAATCGGGATTCCACTGGTAGTTTGGGTTCTTAATTCTTAAACCGTCGGTATTCTGGTTTCTGAGCCCTGTGTTATTGTTATTGCCCCTGTTTTTATCATTGTTATTGTTCTGAAGCCTGGCTTTTGAATCTGAGGATCCCAGTTCAGAAACAGATGCTTCATTTTTCAAAAGTTCTCCTGCTTTTCCTGCTTCCTGTGCCGATACATAGAATCCCGCCAGAAGAATGATTCCGATGATAATATTTTTCATATTCTGTTTTGCTTTATCAATTCTCCTTTATGAAAAAGAGAGGCCAAAGCCTCTCCTAATTTACAATATTTTTAAATGATTACCTGTAGACCAGATATTACATATGAATCGGTCTTTTTGCCGTAGCATCCAACGCTGCTTCCTTAATGGCTTCCGCATACGTCGGATGTGCGTGTGAGCTTCTGGCGATGTCTTCCGCACTTGCCCGGAATTCCATAGCGATTACCCCTTCTGCGATAAGGTCGGCCGCTCTTGCCCCTACAATGTGCATTCCTAAAACCTCATCGGTTTTTTCATCAGCGATGATTTTCACCAATCCGTCTACATCACCACTTGCACGGCTTCTTCCCAAAGCTCTCATCGGGAAAGAACCTACTTTGTAAGCAACGCCTTCTTCCTTGAGCTGCTCTTCGGTTTTACCTACTCCCGCAACTTCCGGCCATGTATACACTACTCCAGGAATCAGGTTATAATTGATGTGAGGTTTCTGTCCGGCCAGAGTTTCAGCAACGAATACCCCTTCTTCTTCCGCTTTGTGAGCCAGCATTGCCCCTTTGATTACGTCTCCGATGGCGTAAATATTAGCCACATTGGTCTGAAGATGGTCGTTTACCTTTACTCTTCCTCTTTCATCAAGTTCCACCCCTGCTTTTTCAAGGGCAAGTCCGTCTGTGAAGGGTCTTCTACCCACGGAAACAAGACAATAGTCGCCTTCTACTACTACTTCTTCTCCTTTTTTATCTTTGGCTGTAATTTTTACGGTATCCCCGTTTCTCTCTACCGCAGAAACTGCTGTAGAAAGCATGAACTTCATACCTTGTTTCTTAAGAACTTTCGTTAGTTCTTTGCTCAAAGCACCATCCATTCCAGGAATAATTTTATCCATAAACTCCACTACGGTTACCTGAGCACCTAATCTTAAGTAAACGGAACCTAACTCAAGACCGATTACGCCTCCACCGATCACGACCAGGTGTTTAGGAATTTCCTTCAGGTTTAAAGCTTCCGTAGAAGTAATCACCCTTTCCTTATCGATTGAGATGAAAGGCAAAGACGACGGCTTGGAGCCGGTAGCAATGATGGTATATTTGGATTCGATCGTTTCCGTAGAACCGTCGTTTTTCGTTACTTTGATCTGGTTAGCAGATTCGAAGCTTCCCACGCCTTCAAAAACAGTAATTTTGTTTTTGTTCATCAGGTAGCTGATCCCATCCGTATTCTGTTTGATTACCTCGTTTTTACGCTCGATCATTCTGGCAATGTCGGCCTGAGGCTCGTTGATGATGATTCCGTGACCCGCGAAATTGTGCTTGGCATTTTCAAAATGCTCGGAGCTGTCCAAAAGCGCTTTCGACGGAATACATCCCACGTTAAGACATGTTCCTCCCAAAGTCGGGTATTTTTCAATAATTGCTGTTGTGAAACCTAATTGCGCGGCACGGATTGCAGCAACATAACCACCAGGACCGGAACCGATTACGGTAACATCGAATTGACTCATGTTATTTATGAATTTGTTTATTTATTATCTCTTTAGTTCTTACAAATTTAACGATTAATTGCCATACCCCCAAGTGAGTTTTATCAAGTTTTAAAAACGGGGGCGCCTCTATAAAAAATCAACAAAAATATTTGATATCTTTAAAAGTCTCAATGATCTCGCTGCATTATTCAGTAAGGATATTTAAATATTTTTCATCAATGCGCTTCAACTTTGAATCAAGTTTATCCAAAAACTATTTATTGCAGAGTTTTCTTTCATCCCCGATCGGATGAGACTGGATCTCGTTGTAGCAGGTTTCAAAAATACTTAAATCAATCTCTTCAAATACTTTAATTTCGTTGATTCTGCCCAGAAGATAATTCATTTTAAAGTATGCTGAATGTATTTCGATCTGACCTGTAACAATAGCAATAGCATTTGACCTTAATTTCTTTATAAACCGGTTACGTTTCAATTCGTCAAATTTATTCATTGCATTTCATATCATAAAGGGGTGAATCCAATATTACCTCATATGTAAAACTCTTAACGAATAATGCTGCTACAAAACTTCCGGCATCCAGCATACTCCAATAAATCAATCCAAATCAATTTCCCCAACGCCAAATGCTGTCGTATTTCCAAAAAATTCGCCACCGTACACATACCATTCAAGGCTTTCAAGATATTCCAATGTATTTTCGGGGGTAATCTGCGGTCGGTCTTTCTTGGAAACCATTCCTTTGTACCATTTACCGGATTCTGGAGTAACGTCTGTATTAAAAGCATAGCGTATCCATATCCTTTGGCAAAGCTTGCATTGCTGAATGCTTACTTCCGCATTCTTTCCGTGGGTTTCGTCAATGCCCAATGCTGAAGTTCTGAATTCAGTATAGGATCCGGTTGGCTTTTCACAGGCACATCCCAATTTCTGCATTTTAATCATGAATGAAAATTAAATTTAAATAAATTGAACGGCCAAAAATAAGGATTTAGACTTCCATCCGGCAAACAACCGTTATCTTATTTGACAAGGTCCAGCAGAATTTTCTCATACTGATCCAGAATAATATTTTTTGAAAACCTGGATTTAACCGAACTTTCAATAGCTTCCGGATCATGGGTTTCGTGTAAAATACTCATGATCTTTTGGGCAAAATCCTCATGATTTTCAATATCGGAAATTTCCCCGTTGATATCTTCCTGAATGATTTCATTGATCCCGCCGGGACAGTTGTTGGCCAGGGAATAGGTTCCGCAGGCTCCCGCTTCCAGCAGCACATTGGGAAAACCTTCGTACCGGGACGAAAGAATAAACAGATCCGCATGTTTTAAAAACTGATACGGGTTTTCCTGACGCCCATGAAAGATGACATTTTCCAATCCTAAAAAATCTTTCATCTGATGCAGAAGATCTTTATCCTGCCCGTCACCCAGAATATGCAGCAGTACATTTTCGTTTTTAAGCCTTGAAAATACTTTAAGCAGGTTATCAAAGCCTTTGCGTGAAGATAAATTGCCAATTGCTACAATATTTTTGTAATTGTATTTAAAGCTTTCCGGCTTTTGGGAATGTTTAAGCCTTTCTCCGATGAAATCAAAGTCAACCGGATTGTTGATCTTGATGACTTTCTTCCGTTTAATCCTGAAATTTTTGGTAAGATCATTCAGCATATCATCACTCTGGGCAATGATCCTGTGGTAATTATTATAAAAATTATAGAAAAATTTTATCTCCTTCCGCGTCACGTGCTGCGTGACTACATTGGTTTCCCGGGCAATGAATTTTGTCTTCGGGAAAAGCCTGATAAATAAAGATAAATAGGCGTTGACTTCACCGAACCCAGAGAATACGATATCCGGTTTCCTCCGGTAAATTTCTGCCAGGATGGGCTTCAGGGAGTGCCTGATCCTTTCGGTATTGACATCAATAATCTCTACATCTTCTTTCAGGAAATTCAGATAACCGCCCTGTTTGCGCAAAAGCAAAATCTTAGGCTCAAACCGGTCCCGTGAAAGGTGGTTTGCAATCGTAGTGATAATCCTTTCCGCGCCGCCGGTCTCCAGATCCGGCAGGATAAATATGACAGAGATCTTTTTCATCCCTGTAAAA
The DNA here is from genome assembly GCA_913774355.1 of uncultured Chryseobacterium sp. Taxonomy (GTDB): domain Bacteria; phylum Bacteroidota; class Bacteroidia; order Flavobacteriales; family Weeksellaceae; genus Chryseobacterium. Next base: position 545,454 of record CAJYGB010000018.1, read on the forward strand.
TTAGTAAAAAGTTTTGGTAACCTTCAAACCGAGTTCCTCAAAAACCGGAATAATTTCATTAATATTTTCCACACTCAGGAAAGCATACTCGTCTTCTTTAAAACTCATTCCTGATCGGTTAAAAAGGGAGAACGGCTCATCACTTCTACCGAAAACACCCTCAGGTTCCCCAAATATGATATTGCCGAAAAAACGGCCGCTCATTTCTGCGTTGATTTCATCTATTTCATTCAGTTTCTTATATTTAATAATCTTATCTTTTGTCTTATTAGCAATAATAATTCTTTGGTTTGTAATCAGGTAACAATTATTCATTACTTTAAAGTATTTAAAGATCCATCTAAAAAAACTAATGTATAAAGCTGAGCAGAACATGATGATCGTTATAATCTGAAACATAAAAAAATCCAGTTTTTTGCTATTCAATAAAAGGAAAAAAGAAACTGCCAGATAAAAAAGGGAAAAGACAATTCTGAGCTTCTCCGTTGTATTAAAAAAGAAACTCTTCCGGGGAAGAATTTCTTTTTTAATTATTTCGTTAGTGTCGAGTATCATTTTAGTTAGCAACATCACTGATGAATTTTATCCTCAGCATCCTTACCTCTTCATCGGAAAGTTCATCCCCGAATTCGTCCAGAAGAACCTTCATGCTGTCGCTTTCGGATTCGTTCATAAATTCCATAAAACCGTCTACTATATCTTCGTCAAAATTATCCTCGATGTAATAGTCGATATTTAGCTTGGTTCCCTGGTAAACGATACGTTCCATTTCTTTCAGCAGCTCATCCATCGAGAGGTTTTTGGCTCTTGCAATATCTTCCAGGTCAATCTTTTTATCGGTACTCTGGATAATAAACACCTTGTGGCTGGATTTGTTGGCTACCTGCTTCAGCACCATATCCTGGGTACGTTCGATGTTGTTTTCTTCAACATATTTGCTGATAAAATCGGCGAATTCTTTCCCGTATTTTTTAGCCTTGCCTTCACCTACGCCATAGATTTTGGCAATCTCTTCCACTTTCACCGGATACTGGACCGTCATGTCTTCGAGACTCGGATCCATGAATACGGTGTAAGGCGGAATGCCATGCTTCTTGGCTACTTTTTTCCGTAATTCTTTCAGCTGACTGAAAAGATTCTGGTCGAGCCCGCCGCCGGACTGCATCTGCACCTGATCACTTTCCGCTTTCGTCTGCGTTAAGTCGAATTCCCGGTCTTCCGCGATCAGGAAGGAATGTTCCAGCTTGCCGTCCAGTACCAGTCTTCCTTTTTCCGAAATCTTTAAAACACCGTAGGTTTCTATGTCTTTCAGTAAAAAATTCTGAACCGTTGCCTGCCGCAACACCGTTTTCCAGTGGTTGTCTTTTTCTTCTTTCCCAAATCCGAAGTATAGACTCTGATCCAGCTTATATGATTTTGTAACAGCCGTTTCTTTTCCGGCAATCACGGTAATCAGATCCTTCGACTTGAATTTTTCGCCGGTGTCCCTGATGAGTTCAAGGACTTTCTTAAGATCATCCGTCGCCTCTTTCAGCTTCGGTGGATTAGAGGAATTGTCGCACATTTTGGCGCCGTCGCCATTTACCGGATCGAAATTTTCCCCGAAATAATAAAGGATATACTGTCTTCGGCTCATGGAAGTTTCGGCATAACCCACTACTTCATTTAATAACTGCAGTCCGATTTCACGTTCGGAAACAGGCTTCTGGGCAAGGAATTTCTCCAGTTTTTCAATGTCTTTCGGATCGTAATAGGCTATGCAATGGCCTTCTCCGCCGTCACGTCCTGCACGTCCGGTTTCCTGATAATAGCTTTCCAGCGATTTTGGGAAGTCGTAATGGATGACGAAACGCACGTCCGGCTTATCGATTCCCATCCCGAAAGCGATGGTGGCAACAATAACGTCCACGTCTTCCATCAAAAATTTATCCTGGTTCGCCACTCTGATTTTCTGGTCGAGACCGGCGTGATAAGGCAGTGCATTAATGCCGTTAACCTGCAGGAGCTGCGCAAATTCTTCTACTTTCCGGCGGCTCAGGCAATATACAATCCCCGACTTTCCTTTATTCTGACTGATAAATTTTACGATTTCCCTATCTACATTAACTTTAGGCTGTACTTCATAATAGAGATTCGGCCTGTTAAAGCTTTCCTTAAAGACAAGAGCGTTTGTCATTCCCAGTGTTTTCTGGATGTCATCCTGTACCTTAGGCGTCGCGGTAGCCGTTAATGCAATCACGGGAACATCGGCAATTTTATCGATAATGGATTTCAGATTCCTGTATTCCGGTCTGAAATCGTGTCCCCATTCTGAAATACAGTGTGCCTCATCGATGGCAACAAACGATATTTTCACATCTTTCAGAAAATCAAGGTATTCTTCCTTGATCAGCGATTCCGGAGCCACATACAGCAGTTTGGTCTTGCCTTTTTTTATGTCGTCGAAAACCTGTTTGGTCTGGGTTTTGTTTAGTGATGAATTTAAAACATGGGCAACCCCGTCATCAGATGAAAGACCATTCACCGCATCTACCTGGTTCTTCATCAATGCGATAAGGGGCGATACCACAATGGCCGTACCTTCCGAAATAAGTGCCGGAAGCTGGTAACATAAGGACTTGCCACCACCGGTTGGCATGAGAACAAATATGTCCTTTCCATTCATAAGGTTTTCTATAATCTGCTCCTGCTGGCCCTTGAAAGTGGAAAACCCGAAATATTTTTTCAGTTCGCCTGATAAATTGGCTTTTTTTGCGCTCATCTAATTTTCTATTGCTAAATTTGCATCTAATCCAAAGTTATGAATTTTTCGCTTAAAATAAAAGCGAACGAATTTATAAAAATTAAAATTTATATTAAATATCCTTTTAAAAATATAAAGTTTTTTAAGAGTGTTTATGTATATCCGATAAGAGTATAATGGAAAAAGCCGATATTATTTCAATAGCAAAAACTACCCTGGAAATAGAAATTGCCGAACTTGAAAAACTAGCCGCCCGACTTGATGATGATTTTGTAAAAGCCGTTAAAGCGATTCACTCGGCAAACGGAAAACTGATCGTAGTAGGTATCGGAAAATCTGCGCACGTAGGAAATAAAATTGTTGCTACCCTAAATTCCACCGGAACACCTTCTCAGTTTTTACATGCTTCAGAAGCCATCCACGGAGATCTGGGGGTAATCCAGAAGCAGGATGTGGTGCTCTGCATTTCCAATTCCGGGAATTCGCCTGAGATTGTAAACCTTGTTCCGTACCTGAAAGATTATTCTTCGGCTCTGATCGGCATGACAGGAAACAGATCCAGCAGGCTTGCCGAATTTTCGGACATCATCCTGGATACGCATGTTGATATGGAAGCCTGCCCCAACAAACTCGCCCCTACCAGTTCGACAACACTTCAGATGGCCCTGGGCGATGCCCTGGCTATTGCCTTAATGGAAATGAATGATTTTAAAGCCAACGATTTTGCCAAATTCCATCCGGGAGGCAGTCTCGGGAAAAATCTAATCTCCAAAGTGGATGACTTTCTTTCCTCGCAAAAGCCTCAGGTTACGGAAAATGCTACTGTAAAAGACGTCATTATCTCCATCAGCAGTTCCAGACATGGGATTACCGTAGTTACCGATCAGGATGAAATCATCGGGGTTATTACCGACGGCGACCTGAGAAGGATGTTGTTGAAAGGCGACGATATTTCACAAGTCCTGGCCAAAGATATTATGTCCGCCAACCCGAAAACCGTTGAAAAAACAGCTTTGGCAAAAGAAGCAATGCAGATTTTAAAGGATAACAATATCGGGCAACTCGTGGTAACGGAAAACGGGAAGTATCTCGGGATTATCGACCTGCATAAACTATTGGATGAAGGCATTAATTAATCCGAATCAGAAAACAGGTTAAAAAGGCCGGAATAGTATTGCTGGAGGTGGGAAATTTCTCATGTCACTGGTATTGCCACCAATCTTTAAGTATCGAATTATCCTGTCCTATTATTTACATTTTTCTGATTTTCTATAATAAACTTCCATCTTCCTTCTCAATACATCCCAATTTAGTAAAACTTTTTTCCTAAATTTGAAATCTTAAAAAATATTATTCTGTGAGTGATGCTAAAGACATGTCCTTCTGGGGACATATTGGCGAACTGAGAGGCCACCTCATCCGTTCGATTCTCGCCATAGTAGTTGCTGCGATCGTTATCGGTTTCAATATCAACTGGATTATGGATCATGTTTTCTTCGGTCCGACCCGGAATGACTTTGCTACGTTTGAAATCGTCAACCATTTTTCCAAAATGATCCTGGGTGAAGACAGTATCCATCTTCCGAAAGATTTTCCGGTTCGTGCCAGTAAGCTTTACCAGCAGTTCAATGTGATGATGGCGGTTTCCATTTTCGGGGGAATTGTGCTTGCCTTTCCGTATATCGTGTGGGAATTATGGCGTTTCATCAGTCCTGCCCTGCATCGTAATGAAAGAAAAAACTCCCTGTTTATCATTAACTCGGTGTGGATCCTGTTTATGACCGGCGTTTTATGTGGCTATTACCTGATCCTTCCGTTTGCGGTTAATTTCGGGGTGATTTTTAAAATATCCAATATTATCATTCCCTTGTATGACCTCAGCGACTATACAACGCTGTTTTTACAGGTTGTACTGGGGATGGGAGTCATATTCCTTTTTCCGGTACTCATCTATTTCCTAACCACTATCGGAATTTTAACCCCAATGTTTATGAAGACTTACCGTCGCCACGCTATTGTTCTGATTATGGTAGTGGCAGCGATTATTACACCGGCGGATGTTCTCAGTATGATGATGGCAGCCTTCCCGTTGCTTCTATTGTATGAATTCAGTATCATTATGTGTTCGTATACTTACAAAAAAGTACAGAAAGCAGCAGCCAATTTACCGGCCGTCCAGAAATAAGTACATAAAAACAATAAATATAGTCCCGCCGATTGTTTCTGCGGGATTTTTTTATGGGGATTCTTGATCTGCTTTAACGTTTTGCAAAACCTCACAGTTTCAGAAATCTGTGAGGTTTATTGGTTAAGTTTATTTGAGTGTGGCCTTTTGCTTTATTGAAATAAGATAAGGGGCTAAGAGACTGGTTAAATAATACTGCTTTAAAGATGCAAGGAATTTGACGCTGTCAAATTTGTATATTGCTAATACTAACCTCTAAAATTTTATGCTCTGAAAATAAGCGGTCTGCAATTTTAGCAAAGATAAAATCCAATCGACTTTTCCATATAACTCATTTTAAGAATCTTTTAAGCCCTCGCGTTTTCCAACAACAAATGTACTATAAAGATTGATCCTTTACCTGCAAAGCAAAATTCACCTTTAACAGACCACCCGGTCAAAAATTCTTTGAATTTTCGCCACTCCTTCAACTTTTGGAGGGGAATTAAAGTTAAGAATATTCTTTGCTGTTTTTTGATGAAGCTGTATGTGTTGATGAAAAGAAATTAATAAACTTAATACGTATACATCAATCAAATCCTCACAGAAATGACAAGCGAAGCGGATTGACCATTTACCATTCACTTTTAAGGATGTAACAAAACTCCAGATTTCCCGTCTTATCAGAGAGATTTTATATTTCAAATTTAGTTCAGCATCGATTAATTCTTTATTTTAGTCCATTAATTTTATATCAGATGAAAAAACTTTCATATACGCTTTTATTTGCTTCAGGATTGGTTTTCGGGCAGTTGTTTGAAAAGGATAAAGTATTTACCAAACAGGATACTTTAAAAGGATCCGATACCCAGTTCCGGAATTTTTGGGACGTAAAAAAATACGATCTTTCCGTAGAGCCGGATTTTGCGATGAAAAGCATTAAAGGAAATAACATCATCAGCTTCGAAATCACAAAAGATATTGCAAACCCGACTTTCCAGATCGACCTGCAGCAACCGATGAAAGCCGATAAAGTGGAAGCGGGTTTTCCGGTGGACAATTATAAACAGGACGGTGATTTCATCTGGATCAAAGCCAATAAGAACTTTAAAAAGGGCGAAAAATATACCATTAACATTACGTATTCCGGAAATCCCACCATTGCCAGAAATGCGCCTTGGGACGGAGGCTGGGTATTTACCAAAGATAAAAACGGAAATCCTTGGATGAGCGTTGCAGATGAAGGTATCGGTGCATCCGTCTGGCTTCCTACGAAAGACATCTGGAGTGATGAGCCGGACAATGGCATCGTAATGAAAATCATAACTCCGAAGGATCTTGTAGGAGTTGGAAACGGAAGGCTAGTCAGCAAAAAAACGGAAGGCGATAAAATGGCTTACACCTGGGAAGTGAAAAACCCCATCAATGCCTATTCCATCATTCCGAATATCGGGAAATATGTAAACTTTAAAGATGATTTTAAAGGGGAAAAAGGAAACCTTGACCTGGATTACTGGGTGATGGATTATAACATCGACAAAGCCAAAAAGCAGTTCCGGCAGGTGAAGCCTATGCTTTCAGCCTTTGAATACTGGTTCGGGCCATACCCTTTTTATGAAGATTCCTACAAGCTTGTAGAATCGCCGTATCTGGGAATGGAACACCAGAGCAGTGTAGCCTATGGAAACGGCTATCAGAATGGCTATCTGGGGAGGGACCTTTCAGGAACCGGTGTCGGTCTGAACTGGGATTTTATCATTATTCATGAGAGCGGCCATGAATGGTTTGCCAATAATATTACCGCCAAAGACCAGGCGGATATGTGGATTCATGAAAGTTTCACCAATTATTCCGAAGTGTTGTTTACGGAAAAATACATGGATAAAAAATCAGCCGATGTATATGCCCAGGGAATACAGCATCTTATTCAGAATGACACTCCGATTATCGGAAAATATGGGGTAAGGAACGAAGGCAGCGGCGACATGTACCCGAAAGGAGCCAGCATGATTCATACAATCCGGCAGGTCATCAACGATGATGAAAAATTCAGGCAGATCCTGAGAGGCCTGAACAAAGATTTTTATCATCAGACAGTAACCACGGCACAGGTTGAAAATTATATTTCAAAAAAATCGGGAATCGATTTTTCCGGTGTATTCAATCAATACTTAAGAACGGTTAAAGTACCGGTCCTGGAATACTCGCAGAAGGGAGAAGAACTTACTTTCCGGTATACCAATACGATTAAAAATTTCAAACTGCCGATTATTGTCGAAGGCACAACCATTAATCCTTCTGAGCAGTGGCAGACCGTAAAATTAAAGAAAGGAAGCCCGGTGGAATTCAACAAAAATTATTACATCAACTATAAAAAGGTTCAGTAAATGATACAGGCAAAATCGCGGCATGCGGTTTTGCTTTTTTAGATTTCTTTTGAATTTAACTAAGAATAAAACCAAATAAATTTAAAATACAAAATACTGTTAATTAGACATTTAATCAAAAAAAGTTTCATTTAACAAAGTTTAATGCAGGTTTCCGTAACAAAATCAGCCGAACAGCAACTATTTAACTATAAATTGAACTCAATGAAAAAAACAGCTTTAAGCTTGGGTATTGTAGCCGCTTTTATGGTGAATGCCCAATCCATAAAAACGACCATCGACCTCGTAAATGTAAAAGACGATAAGGTGCCGGTAACGATGGAATTTCCCAAAATGAAATCCGGTGATGTAAAATTCCATTTTCCAAAAACAGTTCCGGGTACCTATTCTGTGGATGATTACGGAAGATTTGTGGAAGGCGTGAAATTTATGGACAACAAAGGAAAAGAAATTCCTTTTACTAAAGTCAATGACAATACCTATGCCCTGAAAAATGCGCAGAATTTAAGTAAAGTTACCTATCTGGTAAATGACAGCTTTGATGACGAAATGGATGAATCGAAGCATAAAGCGGTATTCTCCCCATCCGGAACCGATATCGAGTCAGGAAAAGTTTATCTTATCAATACCCACGGATTTATCGGCTACATCGACAATATGCAGGATGTACCTTACCAGCTGGTCGTTAAGAAGCCAAATGGTTTTTACGGGACAACGGCATTGGTAGATCAGGACAGCTCTGATTCCACCGATACGTTTACGCTTGCCAATTATGCGAAAGTAACGGATTCTCCGCTGATGTACACCAAACCGGATTATATCACTTTCAATGCAGGCGGAATGGATCTTGTCCTGGGTGTGTATTCGCCCACCGGAAAATATAAGGCGTCAGATTTCAAAGAAAATCTGGAGAAAACGGTGATTGCCCAGAAAAAATTCCTGGGTGATATGAACACCAATAAAAAATATGCGATCATGCTGTACCTTGCAGGAAACGGCGAACCGCATATCAAAGGTTTCGGAGCATTGGAACACCATGAGTCCACAAGTGTGGTCCTGCCGGAAATGATGCCCAAAGAAGCCATCGACAAAACCATTACAGATGTAGTTTCCCACGAGTTTTTCCACACGGTAAATCCGCTGAAAACGCATTCTGAGGAAATCCACTATTTCGACTACGCCGATCCTAAAATGTCGCAGCATCTCTGGATGTATGAAGGAGGAACGGAATATTTCGCTAATTTATTCCAGATCCAGGAAGGGCTTATCACCAAAGACGAATTTCTTCAAAGAATGAGCGAAAAAATCGCCAATTCCAAGAACTACAACGATACGATGCCTTTCACGGTAATGAGTAAGAATGTTCTTAAAGATGAATATAAGGACCAGTACAGAAACGTCTACGAAAAAGGTACGCTTCTGGCCATGTGCCTGGACATCGAGCTGAGAAAGTTATCCAACGGTGAGATGGGCTACCGTGATATGATCCGTAAACTGTCGCAGCGGTTCGGGGAAAACAAGCCGTTTAAAGATGATAAATTAATTGATGAGCTGGTAGCGGTTACCGGATATCCTCAGGTAAAGGATTTTTACAATAAGTATATCGCCGGAGACCAGCCGACTCCTTACGCCCAATACCTGAATATGGTGGGTGTAGAAACGAAAAAACAGGAAACCCCACCGATTTTCTGGTTCGTTAAAGATCCGCAACAGACGGGTTATGACGAGAAGGATAATGCTTTTGTATTTGATGAAAGTTCGGCACAGTCCCCTTTCGCAAAAAGCATCGGCATGAAAATTACGGATAAGATCGTAGCACTGGACGGCAAAACCATCAATATCCAGAATATCCAGTCGTTTATTGAATATGCCAAAACCATTAAAGAAGGACAGAATGTTACCGTTACGGTTTTAAGAAAGAACGGCGATAAAACCGATAAGATCGATCTTAAGGGAAAGGCAATTCTTGATAAGATGACAGTGGAAACTCTTCAGTTTAAACCGAATCCGACACCGGCCGAGCAAAAACTGCAGGATCAGTGGCTGACCGGAAAAAAATAGTTTTAAATAAAAACGGATTATACAAAGCGGGGAAATTTTTTCCGCTTTTTTATTTTACAGAGCGTTTAAGGCAGGAGTTTTTAACACGTATCTGATCTGTCTGCCGTTTTGTAAAAATCAAACATCAAAGCAGATAAGTAAAATTAGCTGTGGAATTCTTGAAATCTGCGGGTTAAAACATACAAAATTATGCTTTTCGGATGGTAATCCTGAATGTAGTTCCTTTTCCGATTTCCGTCTGTGAAATTTTAATATCTCCGTTATGATATTCCTGAATAACTCTTTTGGCAAGAGATAACCCCAATCCCCAACCGCGCTTTTTGGTAGAATATCCCGGCTTAAAAGCGTTTGCCGCCTGTTGTTTGGTCATTCCGCTTCCGGTATCCTGCACTTCTATGACAATATTTTTGTTCCGTTCTGTAACGGACATGGCGATCGAACCCTCACCCTTCATTGCGTCCACGGCATTCTTCACGAGGTTTTCAATCACCCAGCTGATCAAAATTTTGTTGTGAGGTACGGAAACCGTATAATTTGGAAGATGCAATCCAAAATTGATTTTCCTGGAAATCCTGGTTTTCAAATAATCATAATTCTCCTGAATAGTCGCATTAAAATCGCGGTCATTCAGTTCAGGGATAGAACCTATTTTCGAGAATCTTTCCGAGATGGTTCTTAACCGTTCGATGTCTTTTTCAATTTCATGCACCCCTTCAGAATCGGGAGTGTCGAGCTTCATAATTTCCATCCAGCCGATCATGGAAGACAGAGGCGTTCCGATCTGGTGTGCCGTTTCTTTGGCAAGCCCGGCCCAGAGATAACCTTCGTCCGTTTTTTTGATCGTCCTGAAAAACCAGAAGGAAAAACCAAAATATGAAAGGATGAACATCCCCAGAATATACGGGGAATACTGAAGGTTATTCAAAAGGCGGGAGTTATCATAATAAACAAATTGCCGGTTTCCTTTTACAAGATTGATTTCAATGGGAGGATAGCTTTTGGCCATTTTTTTTGCCAGCGCTATTATTTTTTCCGAATCGTTTTCTATATCCTGCGGAATATTTTTATGTTCTATAATCTGCCCGTTTTTATCCAAAATAATGAGCGGAATAGTGGTATTGGAACTGTAAATCTGCAAAAGCAGCGCCTGGATTTCCAGATTGGGATTTTCTACTTCCTGCTGGAATTTTAAGGCACTGACCAGAATATCAACCCTCCTCACCTCTTCACGGCGAAGGAAATTGATCAGGATCGTTGAAGCGACAACAGTTGTCAGGACGACAATTGTCATCAGAGTAAAAATTATCCAGTTATTCAGTCTAGCAAATAATGATTTCCTCAAAGCAATAGTTTATTTTAAAACGTTCAGGATCTTCTGCAGTTCTGCGCCGCCACTGCCCTGATAGTTATTGATGATGATTGAAAATACGTATTTCTTTCCCTCTTTTGAGGTGTGGTAACCGGCATAGGATTTGGTATCCCGCATCGTTCCGCTTTTCATTTTGAGACCGTTGTCCTGGGTAGGAAAACCGTCATAATAAACTTCAAACCAAGGCTGTTTTTTAGCATATAATAAAGCCTGTACTTCTGCTTTTGCCGAAACGTAATTCTGTGGGGAAAGCCCGCTTCCGTCTGCAAAATTGATCATCGCCGGATTGATTCCTTTACCTTTCCAAAATTCTTTCAGAAAGGCAACCCCTGTTTTGAAGCTTGAATTTCCTTTCTTTTCTTTTCCTAACGTTTTAACCAGTGTTTCGCCGTACATATTGATGCTTTTCCGCAGAAACCAATAGACAATTTTATCTAAAGTCGGCGATTCATAGGTAAGAATGAGGTTCTGTTTAGGAAATTCCAAGGATTTTTTTCCCTCGATTTCAAGTTGGGCATTTGTAACGACTTTCCCTGAAAAATCGATCCCGGATTCCTTCAGCCATTGTTTCACTTCCATTCCCAACTGCAACGGCGGATTGGGAGTAGCTCCGGAAACCGTAACCAATTTTGAAGGTAAAGTTCCGTTAATCAACGCAACATCCGAATGCGGTGCGGTGAAAATCAGGCTCTGGTCCGAGTTTCCGCCTGCTTTAAGGTCATTCAGCCATTTTACTCCTTCCAGCGGATAGGAAAAGCTTTTGAACTCGGTTCCGCTCATGTTGATATCGAACTGGTTTTCGCGCCAGTTGATTCCCCAGACGCCGGCTCCGTAATAGTTTCCCAAGTCGTCCCACGGCCAGCCTCCGGGAACGGTCTGGTGGTCGAAATAAGAATCATCGACAATCAGGTCTCCTGATATTTTTTTGATGCCCGATTTTTTAATAGACTCCATTAATTTCTGCCTGAAATTTTCCGGTTTGTATCCTTCATATCTCCAGCTTCCCAGTGTAGGATCGCCGTTTGAACTGATGAACAGATTCCCGTTCAGATTCCCGTTGGAAATGGTTCCGGAATAGGCTGACGCTGTTTTATAGGTATAATTTTTACCCAATATTTCCAAAGCCGCCGCTGCCGTAAAGATCTTCTGCGTCGAAGCGGTGGAAAGTCCTTTATTTCCCTGATAATCATAAACCTGATTCCCGCTTTCATCCGAAACATAAAAAGATAAATTGGAGGAAACCGCACCGGAAGATTCCATCAGGTTTTTGGTTGCAGCATCCAGTTTCTGGGCAATGTTCTGTGCCAGAACCATTTGGGTTGAAATGAGAAATATAGGAAAAACGTTTTTCATGAAGGATTGTTTTTATTCAAATATAATTTAAAATTACAGCACCGAACCCGCTTCGATTTCGTAAGGCTCTTTATTTTTCTCGAAAACCCTGGTCAGCTCGCTTCCTTCTACGGTGATCCGGTCGCCGGTTCTGCGGATCCAGTTTCCTTCGCGAAGTCCTACGACTTTAACATCATTCTGTGTTAAAAATTCTTTAATCCGGGTTTCCCTAGTTTCGCCATTATGCTTCAGATCAGGATTAGGATCAAGGTAATGCGGGTTGATGTTAAAGGGAACCAGCCCCATGCAATCAAAGCTCAGAGGATAAACGATCGGCATATCGTTCGTGGTTTTCATATTCTGTCCGCCGATATTGCTTCCGGCACTGCAACCCAGATACGGTTTCCCGCTTTCTACATTTTGCTTCAGCACATTCATCAGCCCTTCTTCATGTAACGTTTTAACCAACAGAAACGTATTTCCGCCGCCTGTAAAAAAACCTTTTGCATCATTAACAGCCCCTATTTTATCTTCAAATTCATGAAGTCCTTTCACTTGGATGTTCAGGGTCTCAAAGAAAGACTTTGCTTTTGCAGTATATTCTTCGTGGGAAATTCCGCCCGGTCTTGCAAAAGGAATGAAGACAATTTCATCAATTCCTTCATATAATTTAATGATTTCCGCTTTTAAATATTCCAGATATTGTCCGCCGAAGAGCGTAGAAGTAGATGCGAGTATAATGTTCATAAATTTAAACTTTGTTGTCTCTTACAAAGATAATCCAAACTGTTGCGAATCTAAAATTATGGTAAAAAAATAGTGCATCCCGTTAATGTTTTCTAAAAAACCTTAAAGCTTCTGAATTTAATTTTTTCATAAAGTAGCAATTGACTACCTTTATAACACGTTTAAAATGTAGGAATTATGAAAATGACAAAAATGAACAGCAGAAACCTTTTATTAGGTTTGGTATTGACAGGAGCCGTAAGTTTTGCCAATGCGCAGACGACGCAAACCGACAGCACTGCGGCAACCGCAGCAACGACAACGACCGTTCAGGCAACGGGAAATCCAACAATTGATGCTCTTAAAAAGAAAATAGCCGCAAATCCCCAAGATACGGAATCGCTGGCCAAATTAGCCGGTGCCTATCAGGATGCTTCCGACTGGACAAATGCGATAGCTACCTGGAAAAAAATATCGGCATTGCTGCCGGACTGGGCTCCATCGTATTACAGCCAGGCCTACGCTTATCAATCGGCAAAGGATGATGCCAACGCTAAATTAGCTTACGAGAAATATATTGCTACCGTAAAGCCTGAAGAGGTGGAACAGAATAAAAAGAACCTGGCCTACGCCTATTTCTACGTAGCGTTCTCCGAACAGCAGAGCAATCGGGATAAAGCAAAGGAGCATATTGCCAAATCATTGCAGTATGACCCGAGCAACCAGGAAGCTCTGAAATTAAGCCAGACTTTAAATTCATAATGTTGAAAGATCCGATTTTTTCGGGTCTTTTTTGTTGATAAAGTAGGGAGATTTGCTATTCACTTATGTCAATAGTCAATTTTTGCTTTGCAAGTGAATGGTGAATTTAAAATTGATAAGCGAAGCGGATTGACCATTGACCATTCACTTGCGAAGCAAAATTAATTTCTCCCTCAAAAACGGAATGACTATCTTTGTATAAATAAATCTCAAAACAAATGAAATTTTTTATTGACACGGCTAATTTAGAGCAGATCAGAGAAGCAAAAGATCTGGGAATCCTTGATGGGGTAACGACGAATCCGTCGCTGATGGCGAAAGAGGGAATCCAGGGAACGGAAGCGATTAAAAATCACTATAAAACCATCTGTGAGATCGTAGACGGGGATATTTCTGCAGAAGTACTTTCCACAACATACGAGGAAATGATCAAAGAAGGTGACGAACTGGCTGCGATCCACCCGAACATCGTGGTAAAGATCCCGATGATCAAAGACGGTATCAAAGCGTTAAAATATTTTTCAGATAAAGGCATCAAAACCAACTGTACGCTAATTTTCTCTCCGGGACAGGCACTTCTGGCTGCTAAAGCAGGAGCGACTTACGTTTCTCCTTTCTTAGGAAGGCTGGATGATATTTCAACGGACGGACTTAACTTAATCCAGGAAATCAGGCTGATTTTCGACAATTATATGTACGAAACTGAAATTTTAGCAGCTTCCATCCGCCACGCAATGCACATCATCGACTGTGCGAAAATCGGGGCTGACGTGATCACTTCTCCGCTGCCTCCGATCTTGAGCTTATTGAAACATCCTTTGACAGATAACGGACTGGCTCAGTTTATTGCAGATTCTCAGAAATTAGCATAACTGCTGATGATCAGATAAAACAACAAAAAGCGCGGAAACTTTATTTCCGCGCTTTTTTATTATGGGTCGTTTTCCGTAATCGTCTTAATAACCCGGCAAGGATTCCCGACAGCAATGACATTATCCTGAATGCTTCTCGTTACGACGCTTCCTGCCCCGATCACGGAATTGTTCCCGATGGTAATTCCCGGAAGAACCACCACATTTCCCCCGAACCAAACATTATTCCCGACTTTGATGGGATGTGCAGATTCAAGCCCTTCGTTTCGCTGCTTCACATCGATCGGGTGATTGGCCGTATAAAAGCTACAGTTCGGACCGATGAATACATTGTCACCGAAAACCACTTTCGCACAGTCTAAAATCACCAGGTTATGGTTGGCGTAAAAGTTTTCACCAACTTCAATATTATACCCGTAATCGCACCAGAAGGATGGTTCGATGCAGATATTTTCCTGTATTTTCCCTAAGATCTTTTTCAATAAGGAAATCCTGCCCTCAGAATCCGAATTTTTGAGATTGTTGTATTGCTGGCAGAGGTCTTTGGCGGCAACCCTTTCCTTAATCAGTTCCTGGTCATAATTGGCATTATATAAAAGCCCCTGTGCGCATTTTTCTTTTTCTGTCATATTCTGTTGATTGGTGATGGTTGGTTTACCACCTAAAGATAATAAAAACAAAACAGGATGAAAAATGATTTTCACCCCGTTGAATATGAATATTACGTTATTACTTTACCAGATCCGGTTCGATAGGATTGTTATTTTTTGCCAGTGATTCTTTGGTTCTTTTCTCCATTTCCCTGAATACCTGATTTGGGTCTGAGATTTCTTTTCCGTCTGACGTTTTTACTTTGAACATCACTTTGGAATTTTCATTGTTCTGCATCACCATTTCCCTCATATTTTTTGTAGGATCGTTTACGTAAGCTTTCCATGCTTTCCTGAACTGGTCTTTCGATGCTTCGATCTCTTTACCTCCCATTCCGACAATCCTTATATTCTGCGGCAGCTCCGGTTCTTTTTCGGAAGCAGGTGCTTCTGCGATTTTTTTATTGCCGGCCAGGGTCATGATATGTGATCCTGTCGTATCTTCGATTTTTACGATAAGGCCCGGCAGTCCGTAGAATTTATAAGGTCCGTCCTGAAAAGGGAGATCTGTGGAAAACCAGGCGATCCATTCTCTTCCGCCAAAGTTGGTGGTGGCTTTCTGAGCATTGTATTCTCCAATTTTTTGCTTATCGGGAAGGATTTTCCATTCGGGTTTCTGCTCTTCTTTGATCTTATATCGGTCCGAAGCGATATTTCTGAAAAGATAAGTGGTAAAATCAGGATAACTTTTGGTAACCTTAAAAGAAACCTGGCCGGGCTTTTCTTTGCGGTTGACGCTGATGTTCCCGGAAAAAGATTTTACCTGCTTCTCAATTTCCGCCTTGGAAGTAGAATCCGACACGAATTTATCGCGGCTGTAATAGCTGGATCCGTTTTTATCAATGTCCAGGTACATCATTTCGCTTTTCACATCTTCCCGGTTGTTGGAATCCGGAATGAATTTGTATTCGTAGAAAAAACGGTTGATCTGTGCCTGGGTAAGAATGCCTAAGACAAGACATCCGAAAGCTATAAATTTCTTCATGATTAATTTAATTAGTTATAATTTTCCATTTTTCTGCGTAAGAATGTTGTTAAACGAATCACTCATACACTTCTGAAATGTAACAAAAAAGCCATGCCTGGTTTTCAATCTTACACGGCATTTTGTTTATTATTTTGTTTCAATCCTGATCTCGCCGGTGGTGGTTTTCGATCCGTCGGTGGAAGTTTTATTGATGTTGACCGACCTGATATTTTTTGGATCTAAAGCCTGCATCTGGGCATTGGTAGACTCTTTTCCGTTAATGTAGATTTTGGTATTTTCCGTATTTCCGCTCAGATTTTTGATGCCAGAACCTACAAGAGACTGATCTTTCAGATTAATTCTTATGTTATCAGCATTCACTCTAAAATTCCTGTCAATCGGCAATTTTTTGGAAACATTGCTAAACACATACACCCTCTCACCGTTAAGTGCTCTCCTTTCCGCTTCCAGTTTTGCCCTCTCCCCTTCTAGCTTGGCTCTTTTTTCGTCCAGCCGGGCCCTTTCTTTTTCTAGCTTGGCTCTTTTTCTGGCGGTAGACGCAGATTCTTTTCTTCCGGATGCCGATATTCTAATCTCGTTTTCGGTACCCGGTGACCATTTCAGGTCTTTTGTATCTCTAAATGAGTAGAATTTTACTTTGGGCACTTCAGGCGCATTAGGCGGCTGTGGAGATTCAGTATAATCAAAGTTTATTTCCGGCATCTCCGGCATTTCAATATTGAGATCTTTAAGATTTTTCACTTCATCTTTCCATTCTTTTGATTTGAAATAATCATTGATATTAATATCTTTTCCATTCATTTTAATAACTATTGCAGAATTGAGATAATCTTTCGTACTTGCTATTTTCCCGATCTCACCGGAAAGTTTTCCAATTTCTTCAAGATTTTTGTAGTATTCGTCGCTTTTGGGTTCAAGTTTCTGCAGAATTTCTGTTTTCTGCTGAATTTTCTGACTTAGATCGGCAATCTTTTTATCATCGTCGGCTTTTCTGTAAATTTTCGGAGTAGCCATACTTCTCTTCGGATCCGGAACAATCGTATCATTTTTAATAACGACCGGAACTTTTTGAATAGTGATCTGATCTGTATTTCCGATCCGGGCAACCGCTTTTTTAATTTCGATATTGGTGGCTTTGATCTCTTGGTTTTTGGCATTCACCAGATAGGCAAACGCTACTGTAAATACTACCGGCAATGCTAGAATTCTACGCGCATATCCGAATTTGGTTTTGGGTTTCTGTAACATTTTTAGTCGTTTTTTTAGATTTGAACTGAGAAACGGACTGGTGGCAGGCAACGGGTTTCCGGAAAAGTGGCTTGCCAAAAGCATCTGCGCAAATGCTTGGGTGTCCGATTGTTTCACGGCCTTTTTATCGGCCAGATATTCGTGGATTAAACTGATTTCTTTTTTAACAATGTGGAAGAACGGATTGAACCAGAATACAGAAGTAATGATCTCCATAAAGATTTTATCAAAAGAATGCTTCTGTTCAATATGTACCATTTCGTGCTTCAGAATCTGCTTTCCGACGTCGGAATTCAGCATGATGGAATTCTTCCAGAAAAGATTCTTAAAGTAGGAGAACGGTGCCTCCGAAAGATTGGTCCGGTAAAAATTGATCCCGTCGAAAGTTTCTTTCGGAAAGTTGCTTTTCAGCTGGCGGATCCTGAAGACCCCGTAGGTGAATCTCCCTAAAAAACAGAGAGAAACCAGTCCCAGAGCTGAAAAAATAATTCTAAAATAAAGGTCGTCATAGTTTGAGTTTTTAATCGTGTTGAACTGTACCTGATCTATCAACTTATATACATCACTGCTTACTTCAATGGTAAAGTCTTCCACCTTTATCATAGGGAGCAGCACGGAGAGGAGCATTGCAGACAAAAGATAAAATCTGTTGTAATGATGAAACGTCCTGTCTTTTAAAGACAACTGATAATACAAAAACGTTACACCGGAACATAAAATAACTTTGCCGAAATAGAGAAGTACAGTTTCCATAAGCGTCAGTCTTTCTTTTTAAGTTCGTTTAAAAGCATTTCAAGGTCTTCCACCGTCATTTCATTTTTCTCTACCAGAAAGGAAACGGCACTTTTATAAGAACCCTTAAAATAATTTTTCACCAGGCTTTTCATGGTTTTGCCGGAATACTGTTCCTTGGAAACCAGCGGAAAATACTCATGCTGCCTTCCGTACACGCTGTAATCGACAAATTCTTTTTCTTTCAGTACTTTCAGGATGGTAGAAACGGTATTGGTATGCGGTTTCGGTTCCGGAAAAAGATCGAGAATATCCTTCAGAAATCCTTTTTCCAGTCTCCATAAATATTGCATTACCTGCTCTTCTGCTTTTGTTAACATCTGATTTTTCATATCCTGTCATTTATCATTAAGGGTGATATAAGTTTCCCATTTTCTATATCACTAAGAAATTAGTTATACAAATGTAGAAATAAAATTAATCCAAACAACTATTTTTTTAGTGATAAAAATCCACATTCAATAACATATTGATAATCAAATAAATAAATTTTATTAAAATTTGTTAAATTTTTAACGAGTATAATTTATCGAGTGAATATTCAATATAAATTAAAGACTTTCCAACACAAATTCTTAAAACTTGTTAAAATTTATTAAATAAAATTAAAATCTATTTGTTTAAACCGGGAAATTATATTTATTTTAGTGCTTTAAAAATTTCTCATGAAAAGATATAATTTATTAATTGTACTGTTATTACTTATTTTCAACCTGACTAACGCCCAGAAAAAAGGTTCTCCGGCAGCAGATTTCAGCGCGGTAGGTGAAGCTAAATCTAAAATCGAAAGTACAGTTCCACTGGTGATCAAACATCTGAAAGAAGTCAGTGAAAAAGAAAATGATCCCAATATTCTTTCTAACGGTACTGCTGCGCTGGCCAAAGAATACGGAAAAGTAGAACTGGAATGGAGGCTTTACAGAGGCAATATGAACAACTGTATCCTGAACAATTCTTCCAAAAAAGCAAAAAAATGCATGGAATACCATAACAATATGTTCAGAGGTACTTTAACCAATTATAATAACTACATCACCAATCTTACCAGAAAGAACGGATATCTGGGCGTAGACGGTGATACAAAATTAAACTTCAACCCTGCTGAAATTACCACAAAGCTAAGCGAGTCTTTCTTTAACGGGAACGATGCGGCAAACAGGATGAAAGGAATGCAGAAGAAAGAATTCATCGGTCAGACCATGAAAGATGACAACGCGCTGACGCCTTTCAACCAGCTCGCTGCACAGTAAGGTCTTTTTTTAATTAAATGATATGAATCCTGCTTCTTTGAGCGGGATTTTTTGTTTGCACCAAATCATTTTAAATTCAAAATAAAAAATCTGTATCATCAGCAAAATCTGCGAGAGTCAGCCACAATTCACAGAATCATTTCAGCTTAAAACGTCTCAGCGAAAAATGAGCCTGACGGGTTTTTGAAACCCGTCAGATTTGCGTCGCGGATATGGCACAATAAATGATTTTACCACTCCAACCAAAATCAGCAAAAATGAGCACATTGAAAAAAGGAGACATGGTAAGATGGGATTCCAGCAACGGAGAGACCCACGGCAAAATCACCAAAGTACACACCAAAGACTTTATGTTTATGGAAAAGCAGCGACGCGCTTCGGAAGACGAACCTCAGTACGAGGTCATGAGTGAAAAGACAGGAAAATCGGCCGTCCATAAAGGTTCAGCACTGAAAAAAATGTAAAAAAATTGCCACAGATTGATGTGGCAGTTTTCTTTTAATCAAACTTTTGCTAAGAGTTTTCTTATTTTATTTTGTCATAAATAAATTTTGTAACAATGGCTCCAAACAGGTAATAGGCAACCGTCATTACTTTTTTCTGGGTGGTTTCAGCAACAGGGTTTTCATCAAGCCCTACTTTTCCAGGAAGTGCGAGGGCACCCAGTCCCATAGCCAGTCCTGATGCAATATTAAAGCCGCTGGTAGCAGTTGTAGCGTAATACATTCCGTTCCCGATAACATCACCTGCCAGCGTTGCGGCATACAACTGATCATGACTGGTGATCTTCATATCCGCTTTGTCCAGTACTTTATTCAAGGCCTCTTCACCCACTTTGTTGATTTCCGGGACATTATCAAAATTTTTACGGATGGTTTCGTGCAGAAGGCTGAGGGCAAGTGCGCCGCCTAAACCTGCGATAATTTTCTTATACATATTTTTTAGATTTAATGGTGTTCCTATTTGAATTGCATAAATTGAGCCATCCGGAACTGATGAGGTACCAGAAATAAAAAAGAGCATCACGAAAATGCGATACTCTTTCTAGTAGCGGGAACCGGACTCGAACCGATGACCTTCGGGTTATGAGCCCGACGAGCTACCTACTGCTCCATCCCGCGGTATATTTTTTAAAACGTTACCGATAACGTTTATTTACTTAGTAGCGGGGACACGACTCGAACGTGCGACCTTCGGGTTATGAGCCCGACGAGCTACCTACTGCTCCACCCCGCGATATTGGACTGCAAATATACGACAATTTTTCAAAACTCCTAATTTTTCCTGTAAATAAAGGCTATTTATGAAAATTATTTTAATATTCGTATCTTTGAAGCATGGCAAAAATAGTGAAAATTTACCCGAACAACCCTCAGGAAAACCTTATCAATGAAGTAATTAAAACATTGAATAATGGTGGGCTTATTATCTATCCGTCAGATACCGTTTATGCGCTGGGCTGTAATATTTTCGACATTAAAGCGATGGAAAAGCTCGCCCAGATCAAAAAAATAAAGCTGGAAAAGGCACAGTTTTCCATTATCTGTAACGATTTAAGCCACCTATCGGATTTTACGCGGCCGATCGATACGTCAACGTTCCGGTTTCTGAAAAGCCATTTGCCGGGACCGTTTACTTTCATCCTTGATGCCAACAAAAGCCTTCCTCTTGCTTATAAAAACCACAAAACCATTGGTATCCGTGTTCCGGACCACCCGATTCCGCAGCTGATCGTGGAAAAACTGGGTCACCCGATTGCCTCCACTTCCATCAAGGATGATGACGAAATCATAGAATATTCCACCGATCCGGAACTGATTGCAGAAAAATATGACCATCTGGTAGATCTCGTTATCGACTCCGGTTACGGTGACAATGTCGCTTCCACCATTGTAGACCTTACTTCCGGTGAGCCTGAGATTATCCGTCAGGGAAAAGGGGAAATTTAAAAAAGTCTGATGAGTCTGAACGGAAGATATGCGTTGGGTATTCTCCTGACATTTATATTGCTGGGTATTGTGATGCTGTATGTTTTTCCGGCAATCCATTTTATTTCGGAAGGGACAGCCACTCCAACTGCAACGTTTGTATATTCAAGAATCATCCTGTGGATTGTTCTGCTTAGTGTTATTCTCTATAGTTTCCTGATTGAAAAACAGCCGTTCCTGTTATGGCAGGATATAGCATATTCTTTTTTCTTTTATCTGAAAAAGGTCTTCAGCCTTTATCTGATCTGTGCAGTGGGTGGAGCTTTTTTAAATTTTCTGATCAGGTTTTTCATCCATGAAAGCATGAGCAGCAGGCTTGTTCAGCTTTCGGAAATTTTTAAAAACAATTACGGCCTGATTATTTTTACCTGTCTCACGGCCGGTGTTGTGGAAGAGCTTCTGATGCGGGGATATATCCAACCGAGAGTGGAAAAAATATATAAAAATCGATATGCCGGTATCGTTGTTTCTGCGGTACTATTCGGTATTCTCCACAGTGCGTACGGAACCATTGGCCAGGTAGTTATACCCTGCTTTATAGGAATTGTTTTTGCCCTATTCTATAAAATTTATTCCAACATTAAGATCCTGATTCTCTGTCATTTCATGTATGATTTCGTATCGCTGATGATGATAAATATTTTGGATCTCAAACATTTATCTGTATTTTAACCTTATGAAAATAGTTACTTCTCCTGCCAAGCTCATGAACGTGGAAAATTCGACCGACCTGTTGAAAGCCACTACACCCAGGTTCATCGAACAGGCTGCATTTATCCATTCTTTTTTAAAAACAAAATCGCCCAAATACCTTTCCGAGCTGATGGAAATTTCGGCTAAACTGGCAGATGAAAACTGGGAAAGGAACCAAAAGTGGAAATCAAAACCAAGCGCAAAACAATCTGCTTCCGCCCTTTTTGCCTTTACCGGTGAAGTGTACCGCGGGCTGGATGCCAAAACGCTGGACAAAGATGCGGTAGATTACCTGCAGAAAAACCAGAGGATCCTTTCCGGGCTGTACGGGCTTCTGAAACCTTCGGATAAAGTGATGCTGTACCGTCTGGAAATGGGCAGGCCATTCGAATTTGACGAATACAAAAACCTGTATGAATTCTGGAGAGATAAAATCACTGCTCAGCTGAATTCCGAGATGAAAAAGAATGAAATCCTGCTGAACCTCGCCAGCAACGAGTATTTCAAAGCGGTTGACCGTAAAAAGCTTGATCATCCGGTAATTGATTTTGATTTTTATGAATTAAAGGACGGCAAGCTGAAAACCATCGTGGTATATACAAAACATGCAAGAGGACTGGTCGCAAGGTTCTGTGCACGGACGAATGCGCAGACATTGGATGATGTAAAGGCATTCAATTACGAAGGCTACCTGATCGATGAAGCGAAGTCAACAGATACAAAACTGGTTTTTACAAGATAAATGACGATTTCAGAATTTAAAACCCATTTCAAAAAAGAGCTTTCCCTACTGTATACCGATTCTGAAAACGGTTTTTTAAGCAGTATTTTTGTGGAGAAAATCGTTGGGTTGAATCCTTTTTATCAGCGCAGGTTTTCCGGACAGGAATTGCTGCTGGATGATGAGCAGAAGCTTGTAGCCGCTGTTTCCGCCTTAAAAACCGGACGGCCCTACCAACAAATCCTAGGCGAAACCGAATTTTACGGAATGACGTTTTTCGTTAACGAGCATGTACTGATTCCACGTCCGGAAACGGAGGAGCTGCTGGAATTTGCCATAAAAAAAATCCGGCATTATGAACTGTACGGCAGGGAAGATTTAAAAATCCTCGATATCGGGACCGGCAGTGGGATTATCCCATTGGTACTGAAAAAGCATTTTCCGCAGGCACGTGTATCGTCCATCGATTTTTCTGAGAAAGCACTGGAAACCGCAAAAAGGAATGCTGAATTCCATCGGCTGGATGTCAATTTCATCCACGCAGATTACCTGAATTTCCAACCGGAGGAAGTATTTGACGTCATCATTTCCAATCCGCCTTATATCGGCATTGATGAAGAGCATGAAATCGAAAATTCAATAAAAGGATTTGAACCGATGATGGCCCTCTTCTCTCCTACTTCCGATGCCCTGATTTTTTACCGGAAGATTGCAGAAGATGCTAAAAAATATCTGCAGGACAACGGATTGTTGTTTCTGGAAATCAATCAGAAACTCGGTCCCGAAACGCTGGAACTTTACCTCCCGCATTTTTCCGAGGCCGAACTGATTAAAGATCTTTCGGAGAATGACCGGTTTGTTTTTGGGAGAAAGTAAGAAAATTAGGAGAATCACAAGTAACCAATGGAAAAGAGACTCAACAATACTAAATTAATAAAGTCAATAAAAACTTCCAATATATTTAGCTAACCAGATTGTAATAGAATCTCTATAAAAAAGAGTCCGTCTCACAACTAGTGAAAACGGACTCTTTTTATGATTTTTCTCGACTTCCTATCTGAGAATGATTTTTGTACATTCAATTCTCAACCCACATCATTGAGTTGTGAGACTGATTCATTTTCATTTATCCTATTCTTTTCCTAACAAAAATTTCATAGGCCAAATAAATCAGCGGTAATGCCATTATTCCAATATACAGAGCATTGGACATCGCTGATTGCGGCTGATTGGCAACCGCATACAGCAATCCAAAAAAGGCACCTCCCAAATGGGCAGCATGCCCGATGTTATCATGCTGATTAGGATTCAGCATCATGTAAACAGAATAACTGAAATAAACGAGGCCGAAAATATATCCCGGGATCCCTATCGGAATAAAGAACATATAGATTTCAAGATGAGGGATCAAAGCAATTGATGCAAATAAAATCCCCGACACACCACCGCTTGCCCCTATTGCCGAATACCACGGTTCTCTTTGATAAACAAAAAGCGAAAACATATTTCCCAAGAGAATAGAACCGAAGTAAATAATAAGAAATCCTAAATTGCCAAATCCCTGAATCACAACAGGCCCAAAGAAATATAAGGTAAGCATATTGAAAACAAGATGCATAATATCGGCATGAAGGAAGCCCGAAGAAATCAATCTCACATATTCTTTCCGGTTCAGAATGGCACCCACGCTGAATTTGTATTTTTCAAAATTGCTGCTGCCGTTTGGTGCAACAAAACTGATAATGGCTGTAATGGAGATAATTAAAATAAGGATATTCATTTTTTCAACATTTAATTTCTGTATTTCCTACGCAAGTTTTATGCTAATTTTTAAAACCTTTGCTGCGCTAATCTTCCGGCTTTTTTAAAAAAGGTTAAAAATACAAAATTTCGGACGTTAAAAGCGGGCAGATTCCTATTTTTTAAGAACTTTAAATATCCTGTTATCTGTACGGGTTAAAACCTTCACCAGGTATTCTCCCGGCGCATAATCGGAAAGATCAATAACTGCTCTGGAATTATTAATGACCTGGCTCTTAATTTTTCTGCCTTCCGCGTTATAAACTCCCAGAGATAATATAAGCTCTTTGCCATGAATATGCAAAAAGTCTGCTGTCGGATTAGGATAAACAGCTAGGTTGCTGACCGGATTGATCTCCTTTGTCCCGAGCTGAGTACCGGTAACGTTGACAATGTAATCCCTTGTTTCCCCGGATCCGAATGATGTACATGCATTCCCGGACCCGATCGTGCTTCCGTAAGCCCTGGAACGTATTCTCATCCTCGTATTTCCGGTGGCAGCAGAAGCCGGTACGGTAAAAGAGGTTGTGTTCTGAGTGCTCATTGAATTTACAAGCTGTTTGTATTCCTGTGGTTCGAAGACATTATTTTGATTGATATCGAGCCACATACCGATTACGGCTTCAGATGATGTGGAAGTATATATCTGGTAGGTTTGCCCTGCTGCCAGTGTCGCGGTTGTATTTCCGGAAGCAGGATATTCATGGTAAAAAACATTTTGTGACGAAAAGGTCTGATGATTGAAAGGGGTAGAATTAATCCTTATTTCAATAAAGGTAGGATCTACGTCACCGCCTAAATTTGAAGTACAGGGGCTTTGTGTGGATTGGGCATTAAAAAAAGATGCCAGTAAAATACATGGAACTAAAGCTGATTTCATATAAAAAATTTTAAGGCTACAAATCTAACTAAAATAATTATTAATGCAACAAAGTTTCGTTAAAAGGCTAAAAATTTAATATTCGGTTCTATTATTCGATTGACCTTATATTTTAAACTTGTTTCCAAATGACTTTTGCAACGGAATACTGCAGTTCATCAAAAGATGTTCATCTATGTAAAAACATTAAATTATACGTAAATTTGTATCAGTATAACGCTAATCAATCCTGCAGTTACCTATGAAACAGATCAGAAATACCCATGCAAAAACTGAAATACTGAATATTATTAACAATTCAGAGGTTGCTTTATCGCACGCAGACATTCAGAAAAAGATTGGGGATATGTGTAATCGTGTCACCATTTACAGGGTTCTTGAACGCCTTGAAAAAGAAGGAAATATTCATAAGATAACGAATGTGGACGGGGTTGTAAATTTTGCCAAGTGCGACCACATATGTCAAACAGACCATCATACCCATGACCATATCCATTTTAACTGCGAAAAATGCAAAACCATGATATGCATCGAAAATATTGCACCGGCAATCAGTCTTCCTGAAGATTTCACGGTCAGCAGCTACAACCTTGTGATCAGTGGAATATGTCCTAAGTGCCAAAATCTTTAAATCCGGCATGCATTCAAATAAATAGAAAGAAAGACCGATTGCTCAAACCGGTCTTTCTTTTATCAATTAACTTTATAGCTGTTTAAAAACAGATGATGTATATTGGCGGAAATTACTTATGGCCGATCTTCACCCTGGAACAGGTCGCCAATGGTTCCATCCTCATCGGATCCGCCCGCAGGTTCCGGCTCCTCATAAGTTTCAGGCTCTTCTTCTGACGGTTCCGGAATGGTAATATTAATGGATTTTACTTTGAATTTGGTAAACTGATTACCGATCGCCTTAATTCCTTTAACAGCTATAAACTCGTCGATAGCCACCGTTTCAGGCTCACGCTCTTTCCCTTTATCTTTGGCAAAAACAATTTCAGCCGTGGCACCATTTGCTACAATGATGTTTTCAATAAAGGATTTAGGGTGTTCCGACGGCATGAAGGTCTGCACATTCGGTGTATTTTCGAAGAGGAACCTTTTGATAAAATAGATATCCTTTTCGCCATCGTAATAAATGCAGGTCACCGGCTGATTCGGCCGCCATTTTTCAAGCACCAGGTACTGGTCGTCAAAACGGTTGCCCAGATCGAATGAAACCAATTTTGCCTCACCATTGGTATTGATCGTCAGTATTTTATTATCTCCTTTAAAATTTCCCAACAGGGTTCCTCTTCCGTCCGCATTCAGCCTGCGTACGGTATCGTCGAACCATATCTTCCGCGGTGCCAGCGTTGATACGCCTTCTTCTTTAAGATCAACCTTCTTTACCGAATATTTGGTCACCAGGTTTCCTTTGGAATCACGTCCTTTGATCGCAAGTTCGGAGAAATCCAGATCCATTTTATTCTTTCTGATTCTTGGATTGGGTTTTAATAAAACGGTAACGGTTTCCGCTTCCCCATTCGGATTTGCCGAAAAATAAAGCATTTCCGAACCTCGTTTATCGGAAGCCAGGGGATAATCCGTATTCCGGGTTACGCCTGTTACGGAAAAACGCTTCATGTAATAAGGTCCTTCCCTTCCTTCCCGGTAAATCATATTGTAAACCGTACGTTTATCGTTCTTTTTCCAGATAGCGACATGTACAATATCTTTTCCGATAAAGGTTTTGGCTTCCACTTTAACCACCTTCATCCGTCCGTCTTTGCGGAATGTAATGATATCGTCGATATCCGAACAGTCAAAGAGATACTGGTCTTTTTTCAGGGAAGTTCCGATAAAGCCTTCCTCGAAATTGACATAGAATTTTTCGTTGGCTACGGCTACTTTCGTAGCATCAATGGTATCGAATATCCTGAGCTCGGTCTTACGCTGCCTGTCTTTGCCGTATTTCTTCTGGATGTTTAAATAATAATCGATCGCATACTGAATGAGGTTGGCCAGATGGTGTTTCACCTGCTCGATCTTTCCTTCAAGCGCCGCAATATTTTCTTTAAATTTATTAAGGTCGAATCTTGAAATCCTTTTGATCCTGATTTCCGTAAGCCTTAAGATATCTTCTTCCGTTACGGCTCTTAAAAGATGTCCGGTATGCGGTTTCAGACCTTTGTCTATGGTTTTAAGAACCTCTTCCCAGGTTTTAACCTCTTCAATATCGTGATAGATCCTGTTTTCGATAAAAATCCTTTCCAAAGAAGAAAAGTGCCAGTTTTCCTGAAGTTCGTGAAGCTCGATCTCCAGCTCTTTTTTAAGAAGGGAAACCGTATGGTCCGTATTCATTTTCAGAATTTCGGAAACGTTCATGAACATCGGCTTATCACCTACAATCACACAGGCATTCGGAGAAATCGTCACCTGGCAGTCGGTAAAGGCATAAAGAGCATCAATCGTCTTATCCGGTGACACATCGTTGTGAAGATGGATCAGGATCTCTACTTTATCGGAGGTATTGTCTTCAATTTTCTTGATCTTGATCTTGCCTTTTTCATTGGCCTTTAAAATCGAATCGATCAGGTCACTGGTGGTTTTGGAGTAAGGAAGCTCGGTAATGATCAGCGTATGTTTATCCAGCGGAGATATTTTTGCTCTTGCCCTTACTTTTCCGCCCCTGTGCCCGTCGTTATATTCGGAAACATCAAGATAGCCTGCCGTTAAAAAGTCCGGGAATATCTCAAATTTTTTACCTTTGAGGTAAGCTACGGAAGCACTGATCAGTTCATTGAAATTATGCGGAAGAATTTTTGTGGAAAGTCCGACCCCGATTCCTTCAACGCCCTGTGCCAAAAGCAGCGGGAATTTTACGGGAAGGTCAATCGGTTCGTTGTTTCTGCCGTCGTAGGATTTGGCCCATTCCGTTGTTTTTGGATTAAAGACCACTTCCAGGGCAAACGGTGTCAGCCGGGCTTCGATATACCTGGCCGCAGCAGCAGAGTCTCCGGTGTAAATATTCCCCCAGTTTCCCTGCGTGTCGATCAACAATTCTTTCTGCCCGATTCCTACCATTGCATCGGTAATGGAAGCGTCACCATGAGGGTGATACTTCATGGTATTCCCAACGATATTGGCTACTTTATTGTAACGTCCGTCTTCCAGCTCCCGCATGGAATGCATGATTCTCCGCTGAACAGGCTTGAATCCGTCATACACGGACGGAATGGCCCTGTCTAAAATTACGTAGGAAGCATAATCCAGAAACCAGTCTCTGTAAAGACCGGAAACTTTTTTTAAGCTTTCGCCATCATGCGAATGTTCTTCTGTCATCGTTTAAATGTATTAACTCTTTTTCTCATTATTGGTTTTCACCACTTTATGCAGGGAGAATTTTAAATCGTTCACCTCTTTCTTCGTGAGATATGAAATTTCATATTTCAGGATGGTAGAACCGCTGTTTTTGCTGGAAATTGTAATGTATAGCCTCTTGATAATCAAAAGATCAATGACCTCAAATTTCAGCAGCTTGTATTTCGGAAACTCATCACTTAACGGTCTCTGCAGAAAAGGGATGATATTCCTGTTCCTGAAATGAAGGGCTTCTCCATCACTGTCGTATTCAAAGATCTGCCTTCCGCTGATATAAAACAGCAGGATAATAAACAGTGGCATGATGATCAGTAAAAGACTTTCCCATCCCAAAATATTGAATTTATATTCTTCTAAAAAATAAGCTCCAATGCCTCCAAGTAACAACATAATCAGAAGGCTGTTGATGAAGCTGTACACCGAAGTTTTGTTACGGTTACTCAGTCTCATTATTGATATGCTTTGTGGTTTGTGGCTTTTAAAATACTAATTTTCATCAACGGCTTCGGCCAGGATTTCTTTTTTATCGATATCAGGATCCTCTACAACAAGGTTTTCCAGGATAAAAGTCTGACGGTCCGGGGTATTTTTACCCATGTAAAATTCGAGAAGCTGATTGATGGTCTGATCCTTTCCTGCGACAACGGGCTCCAGGCGAATATCTTTTCCGATGAAATGCTTGAATTCATCCGGAGAAATCTCCCCTAATCCTTTGAATCGGGTGATCTCAGGATTTTTGCCCAGTTCGTTCAGTGCTTTAATACGCTCCTGCTCGGAATAGCAGTACCTCGTTTCCTTTTTATTCCTTACTCTGAACAAAGGAGTCTGAAGGATGTAAAGGTGCCCATTTTTTATCAGATCAGGAAAGAACTGCAGAAAAAATGTAATCATCAGAAGCCGGATATGCATCCCGTCGACATCGGCATCAGTAGCTATAATCACCTGGTTGTACCGAAGATCTTCAAGGCTTTCCTCGATATTCAGGGCCGCCTGAAGGAGATTGAACTCTTCATTTTCGTAGACTACTTTCTTCGTAAGACCATAGCAGTTCAAAGGTTTTCCTTTCAGGGAAAATACCGCCTGGGTTTCAACGTCACGGGATTTTGTGATCGATCCCGATGCAGAATCTCCCTCGGTAATGAAAATCTGGGTTTCTCCTTTCCTTTCGTTTTTCTGATCGTTATAGTGCTGCCGGCAATCGCGGAGTTTCTTATTATGCAGCGATACTTTCTTCGCTCTTTCCCTGGCCAGTTTCTGGATTCCGGAAAGTTCTTTTCTTTCTCGTTCTGAAATTAATATTTTACGCTGAATCGCTTCAGCTAATTCAGGATTTCTGTGCAGGAAATTGTCCAGTTTACTTTTCAGGAAGTCGATGATGAAGGTACGTACCGTCGGGCCGTTCGGGCCGATGTCGTTGGACCCCAGCTTCGTCTTGGTCTGGGATTCGAATACGGGCTCTTCCACATTGATCGAAACGGCAGCAACGATTGATTTCCTTACATCCGATGCGTCGAAATTTTTATTGAAAAACTCACGGATGGTTTTTACATATGCTTCACGGAATGCATTAAGGTGGGTTCCCCCCTGCGTGGTATTCTGCCCGTTGACAAATGAAAAATATGTTTCTGTCTGCGATTTGTCGGTATGGGTAATCGCTACCTCAATATCATTATCTCTAAGATGGATGATCGGATACAGCGTTTCATTTTCCAGCTCTTCATCCAACAGATCCTTAAGACCATTTTCAGAATAAAATGTTTCCCCGTTAAAGAAAATCTTCAATCCCGGGTTCAGGTAAGCATAATTGCGGAGCATTCTTTCGATATACTCTTTCCTGAATTTGAAATTAAGGAAAATATCAGCATCCGGAATAAAGGAAATTTCAGTCCCGTTCCGGTCTGAAGTATCCTTCTCGTCAAAATTCTCTTTAATTAAGCCTCTTGAAAACTCAGCTACTTTCATTCTCCCGTCGCGGAAAGAACGTACACGGAAATAATCGGAAAGCGCATTTACCGCTTTGGTACCGACCCCATTCAGCCCCACGGATTTTTTAAAGGCCTTACTGTCGTACTTCCCTCCGGTATTCATCTTGGAAACGGCATCCACTACTTTCCCAAGCGGAATTCCACGGCCAAAATCACGAATTGTAACTTTGCCATCGTCTAATTTTATTTCGATTCTTTTACCGGATTTCATTCTGAACTCATCGATCGAGTTGTCCAGAATTTCTTTCAGTAAAATATAGATACCGTCGTCGGCAGAGGAACCGTCTCCCAACTTCCCGATATACATTCCGGGACGCAAACGGATATGCTCCTGCCAATCGAGGGTCCTAATATTATCTTCGGAGTAGATTGGATTTATTTCTTGTGACATATATAATTTCAGCAAACATACAAAAGTACGAATTTGCAAAAAATTATCCGAATATTTAGACTCATTTTTTACGAATATTTATCCGAAATCGTTGAATTATTGAAGGCAAAATTTTATATTTACATTATTCAATACGAAGTGAAAAACAAATTTTGTTTATCTTTAAGATTATTTAAACAAAATGATATGATTATTATGAATTATCACATTTAGCAATTAAAATAAACAGTATGAATATAATCTGATAGAATTGAAAACTAACCTAAAAAACCACGCTAAACCATGAAAAGTACACTGCATGCCTGCATCATAGATGATAAGGATGATGGCGAATCCATTTCTTTCCTCCTGAAAAAAGAATTTCCGGAATTCGAAATCGACCTTCACACGAAAAACGTTGATTTTGCTTCCGATTATCTGAGCAGAAATTCACCCGATCTGCTGTTTGTAGATATTCAGCTCAACAATGAGCAAGCTTTGGAAACCTTATCGAAATTACGTACATCTTCTTCACCCCTTATTTTTATCACCGATTCCGAAAACACAGCCATATCCGCCATCAAAAAAGGGATTACAAACTGCCTTTTAAAACCTGTTACTAACCTCAATTTTGTACTTACCGTCAATAAGGCGATGGAAAATTTTAAAAAGAACAGAACCTTTCCGTTTCCGAAATCCCGGAGCAAGATCAACCTTCCGACCCTGCAAGGCTTTAAAAGAGTAAATATTGATGAGATCATCCGGTGTGAAGCGGACTCCAACTACACTTCCATTTATCTGCTGGACAAAACCAAAGTCATGGTTTCCAAGACACTTCATGATTTTGAAAAAAACCTTTCCGGCTATAATTTTTTCAGGATCCACCATAAGCACCTGATCAACCTGGAACATTTAAAAGAATACATAAAAGGAAAAGGCGGACAGGTCGTGATGACCGATAATTCCGTACTGGATGTTTCCATACGTCGTAAAAACGAATTTCTGCATAAAATTTTTTAATAATTCACGCTTATTAGACAAACATTTACATTTACTCATTTTTCGCCACCACCTAATCACTCCCTATAGGCTGATATTGAATGCTTTGATAGTTTTGAGAAACAAACAAAAAAACGTATTATTATGAAAGCACACGTATTATCTTTGAAGGTTCTTATCGCAGCCGCTACAATTTTTTCCACTGCCCAAACGAATGCGCAGGCATGGCAGACTTTGGGAAACAGCGGTATTTCCTCTTCAAATTATGCAGGAACTGTGAATCCAGTACCATTTTACCTGAGAACAAACGGATCGACAAGCAATCCCGGCCAGGCAATTCTGAACGAAACAGGATCATTTCTGGTAGAAAGTGTAAACAACTCCAATACGGCAAAAACAAAAGGAAGCATCGTTGCCGGTTCAAGTAATGTTCTTGGAAACAATGCCAACAGTTGCATGGTCAGCGGGTGGCAGAACGACCTTTCCGATGCCGGAGGTGCCAATATTGTAGCAGGACAGGGAAACCGCGTATTTAAACAAGCCAGTAAGTCCGTAGCCCTAGGATGGGTGAACAGGATTACAGCATCCAACCAGTTTGCCATCGGGGTAGGCGTTGATCTGTCATCTGAATATTCGGGTGGTTTTGGGGTAGACCTAGTCGCCACAGGAAACCGGTCCTTCGTGTTCGGATCCGGAACCGGGGGCGGATCTAAACTCACCAATACAATTCCTTCTTCGCTGATGTTCGGGGTTTCTTCCACGCCAACCATGCTGATCCAGGATCAGCTTGTGGGTATCGGAACCACATCTCCTACTGCTCTTCTTCATACAAACGGAAAGGTAAGAATGGAAAACCTGCCGGACGGAAACGGAAGAGCACTGGTTGTAGATCCCGATGGAAATGTGATGGTGGCCAACAGTTATCTGTACAGGTCTGCCGGGGATCAGACGGCAGAATTCCAGACCCAGATCGATGATCTTAGAAAAGAAGTTCAGGAGTTAAAAGAACTGCTCAAACAAAGCAGAATAAGCGTTGATATGGGCGAAGCCTCCAATGAGCCGAAATTATACCAGAATGCGCCGAATCCGGGAAAAGGCGAAACCATAATTAAATATTATCTTCCAAAAGAGACAAATAATGCATCCATTGGGATCTATAATGTTTCGGGACAGCTGATTAAGAATATTCCGCTTAAGGATAAGGGCAACGGAAGCATTACTTTGAACGGAATCCGCGGCGGATCGTATGTGTATACCCTTTCAGTGGATGGTAAGAATGCGGATACCAGGAAAATGATTATCCAGGACTGATCTGAATGAAAGCATACCAGTCAAAAAATTCCTGCGGATGGCTTTTAGTTGACAGTGAAAGACTGGTTGCTTATATCACCTGTAGCCACAAAAACATAACGCTTATTCTTTTGTGACAGCTTCCTGTGCTTTGTGGATCTTTATAAAGGCAATAACCGAAACATTATAAAAATTACAGTATTTTTTATATTAACTAAATTAAAATTTTAACTATGAAAAATCTTTTACATCCCAGAGGCCGTCGTCAGTTAATGATAGTACTTCAGAAAGCATCTAAATTGGTAACGGCTCAGAAATTTGTCTTGGTCTTCATTATTGGATTGCTGGCTCACACAGAAGTTTCCGCTCATGCGTCCACCATCACCAGGAAGTGGTGCGGCGGCTTTTTCCACAGGAAATTTGTTGCATCTGCACAGACTTCCGTATTAAGCTATACCAGATACCAGACGGGATACAACTGCATCGGCCAATATGTGGGAACTGCAAATATCGGGAGCTGGTCCTTAACCTGCAACAACGAAAGCAAAGGATGCTCTCGTCCCCAAACGGCAACCTGCAGCAAAAGCGGAACCGTATATGACAGGATCTACAGCGGCTGTTATCTTCTGTTCAGCAATCCTCAGTATTACAATTCCTATGCGCAGGCCCAACATCTTGTGGGAGGCATCAATCTGAATTACTACGCTTACGGAAGAGGCGGTGCAGGCCATACCGGGAATTCCCTCTTACATCCTTATCTTTTTGATCAACTGGCTGATAATGACAAATCGGCCGGAGAAATCAGAGGCGATGTGGACATCAATGACAACAACCAGTTGGTCATCAACAAAATGAACGGAAGGCTGGGTATTACAGCCGGAGCAGATTATTTTTCCAACATCAAAATCGTTGTCATCAAAGAAAATCAGAATATTTCCGATGATGAAGCCCTGCAACATGAAGAACAGGTGCAGAACGGTACTTACCCGGATGTCTTATATACCGCTGAACTGAACATTTCAAAAGACGGAATCACCCATGGAGGGGTTTTCTCTCAGGGACTGGCATCCGGAAATATTAAAGAATTCAATGCGAACCAGGAATACGGCGTAACGATAAATGATTTCTCCATCGTAGCTCCCGTAAATGCAGAACTGCAGGACGATGAAAAGCTTACCCTGGTTACCGTTATAGATGGGGGATTCGACATCAGTTCGGCAGTTGTAAGTAAAAATGCCAACGATCTCCTTACCACCAATAGTAAAGACAGTAAAATGCCTCAGCTCCACCCTAACCCGGCAAAAGATTATGTAGACATTTCTGTAAACCCTGCCAAACAGGACTTTGTAAGAGTACGCATCATCAGTCCTTCAGGGAAAGTAGGCGCAGAGAACTCCGAAAGGCTGAGCCCAGGACGACAAACCATACGGATGAATACGGAACAGCTGCTGCCCGGCGTATACGTGGTGGAAATACAGTCGGACGGCAACATTTCTTCCCGGAAACTTCTGATTTCAAAATAATATTTTCTGTTAAATGTTATGAAAAGCGGTCTGATTTCAGACGGCTTTTTTTATTCCTGATTGAATTTAGTATAAACCGGAATTTTAAAACATCCGGCCTGCATTTTTGATCATCCGTTCACATTTAATAATCATTCGTCATTAAGCCCGTTGACCAATACTGAGTCCGCCGGCAAATCTGAACAATTGAAGAATCTCCATCTTATCGATATTTTCCCATATAAATTATCGCCGGTACCCGATTTTTCCTTACATTCGGAGATAAAAAATCACCTTTCATGATACAACTTCCTTTATCGAAGCTTTCCAATGTAGGAACTACCATTTTCAGTACGATGACCCAACTCGCCACTGAACATGAGGCCATCAATCTGTCGCAGGGTTTCCCGGACTTTACGGCGGATACTGAATTGCTGGATTATGTAAGCAGCTTTATTAAGCAAGGTTTCAACCAGTATGCACCGATGGGCGGAATGATGGTTTTAAAGGAAGAAATTGCAAAAAAGATCGAAAACAGCCACACTGCTATTTATCATCCCGATGCTGAAGTTACGGTGACTGCCGGCGGAACCCAGACTATTTTTACAGCCATTGCCGCTTTTGTAAAAAAAGATGATGAAGTGATTATCTTCGAGCCGGCTTATGACTGCTATGAACCTACGATAGAACTTTTCGGCGGAATCATCAAGCGGTTTGAAATGAAAGCTCCTTATTATGAAATCGACTGGACTACCGTGAAAAATCTAGTTTCCGAAAAAACAAAGATGATGATCATCAACAACCCGAACAATCCCGCAGGAAAGATTCTCCGGGAAAATGATATTCAGGAACTGATCAAAATTGTGGAAAATACGTCCATCCTGATCCTGAGTGATGAAGTGTATGAAAATATTGTTTTTGATGGGAAACAGCATCTGAGTATTTGTCGGTATCCTGAGCTTAAAAACCGGAGCCTTCTGGTGGCTTCTTTCGGAAAACTTTTTCATGTCACCGGATGGAAAACCGGATATTGTGCAGCTCCGAAATACCTGATGGATGAATTCCGTAAGGTCCATCAGTTTAATGTATTTTCAGTTAATACCCCGATGCAGCTCGCTCTGGCAGAATATATGAAAAACCCGGAGCATTACCTGTATCTCAACCAGTTCTTTCAGGAAAAAAGAGACTTTTTAAGGCAGGGGCTTGCTACTACTCCTTTTACGCTGCTGGATTGCGAAGGAACCTATTTCCAGGCCCTGCAATATGATAAGATCTCTGACAAGAATGATTTTGATTTCGCCTCTGAACTTACTGTTACGCATAAAGTGGCAAGCGTACCGTTTTCATCATTTTACCAGAACAAGCGCGATGATAAAGTGATCCGACTGTGCTTTGCTAAAAAACAGGAAACCCTGGAAAAAGCAATTGAAAATTTATCGAAGGTATAAAAACGCTGGAATAAGGAAGCTGGATGCCGGAAGTTCTTTTTGGTCGGCATAACTGCCAATGGTATTTAATATTAACGTGAATTCGACTATAAATAGCTGATTAACATGCCTTTATTTTGCTTGTTTGTGCATTTATCCAGTTTGGGAAATTTACCGCAGGTTTTTCCGGGTAAAAACAATAAGCGCAGATAGTAGAGAT